>CAKUTA010000005.1 GCA_934691625.1 uncultured Bacteroidales bacterium
TTTGTATTGCTTTTTGACCCTGACAACACCGTAGGGCTAGCCCTACGGTGTTGCACTTCTATCTTGAATCTTCGTTTCAAAATGAATATGTCCGGGAAAATGCCATTTTCTCGGACAATACATCATTTTTAACAACATTGTCCGGAAAAAGTGACTTTCCCCGGACAAATTTAACTTCAGCGGTGGCGTAGCATCGTTACTTCACCCTTCCAGGATATGCGGCGAGACCTTGCTCCAGAACATCGAGAGCCTTCTCCAGCTCCGGAACCTCGAGAACGTATGCCACTCTGATGTGGTTCACACCTACGCCAGGGGTCTTGTAGAACGAAGCTGCCGGCGTAACCATTGTTGTCTGGCCCTCATATCGGAAATCGGTCAGCATCCACTTGGCGAAAGATTCGGCATTGTCCACAGGGATCTCTGCGATTGTATAGAACGCACCCATCGGAAGCGGAGAATATACGCCTGGCATATTGTTCAGGCGCCCTACCATATAGTCACGCCTTCTTATGTATTCCTCCCTTACGGCATCGAAATATGACTGTGGAGTGTCAAGCGCCCCCGTTGCAGCGATCTGTCCGAAGATCGGAGGGCAGAGACGAGCCTGGGCATACTTCATGGCAGCCTTCATTACATCGGCATTGTGCGAGATTATGCACCCGATGCGGCAGCCGCAGAGATTGTACCTCTTCGACACTGAATCAATGAGGATGACATTCTGCTCCAGCCCTGGAATGTTCATTGCCGAGAAGTGTGGCTCGTCAGTGTAACAGAACTCGCGGTAAACCTCGTCGGAAATCAGGAAGAGGTCATGTTTCCGGGCCACCTCTCCGAGGGCAAGCATATTTTCCTTAGTATAGAGTGTTCCGGTAGGGTTTCCAGGGTTGCTGATGAGTATGGCCTTGGTCTTCGGAGTTATAAGCTTCTCAAACTCTGCCATGTCCGGAACCTTGAATCCGTTGCGGATATCTGTAGGCACGGCCTTCATGGTGATGCCGTTCATGTAGGCGAACGTGTTGTAGTTCGTGTAGAAAGGCTCCAGTACAATGACCTCGTCCCCTTCATCGCATGTGATCTGCAGAGAAAGGTTTACACCCTCGCTGCCGGCTACGGTCACGATGAGTTCAGGCACTTCGATGTCAATGCCTATCTTCTTATAGTACTTCTCTACGAGCCCCTTGCGCAGCTCGATAAGTCCGGCCGAATTGGAATAGGACACATGGTCAAGCGTGTTCTTCCTTACCGCCTCAAGCGCACAGTCAGGAGACTTTATGTCAGGCTGGCCGACATTGAGATGATAAACCTTCACTCCTTCCGCCTTGGCGGCATCTGCGAACGGCACCAGCTTCCTGATGGCAGAAGCAGGCATTGATTCAGACTTGTGGGAAATTTTAGCCATTATGTTTCGTTTTAATATGAAAATTACCTTGAATAGATGCTGCAAAGATAGTGATTTTTTTTACCTTTGTGGACGTACTTAACAAAATCAAAAAATTATGTCAACTTTCAGACAAAGAGCTTTGGACGAAGCTGCCGCTCATACTACCGAGCGCTATTTCGTTGAGAAGAGGCCTGTTTCGGCTTTCTTCGGAGAAAATGTGTTTGACCTCGCGAAGATGAGGAAATACATGTCTCAGACTGCTTATGACGCTGTTTTGTCTGCTGTGAAGTTCGGCAAGAAGATCGACAGGGCCGTGGCGAATGAAATCGCATCTGCCATGAAGACCTGGGCCACAGAGAAGGGGGCTACGCATTACACCCATCTGTTCCAGCCTCTTACCGGAACAACAGCTGAAAAACATGAAGCCTTCGTTACAGTGAAGGACGGTCAGGCATTCGAGAAATTCAGCGGAAGCGCACTCGTCCAGCAGGAGCCTGATGCATCCAGCTTTCCTAGCGGAGGGCTGCGTAACACGTTTGAAGCCAGAGGGTATTCCGCATGGGATCCGAACTCTCCGGTATTCATTCTCGACGAGACACTTTGTATCCCGTCCGTATTTGTATCATATACAGGCGAGGCTCTTGATATGAAAGTCCCGAACCTGAGGTCTATCCAGGCTCTCAGCAGCGCGGCTACTTCTGTCGCCAACCTTTTCGACAAGTCTGTAAAGTCGGTCAGTGTCAATATCGGACTTGAACAGGAGTATTTCCTTGTAGATGAGTCGCTGTACAATGCACGTCCAGACCTGAAGCTCTGCGACAGGACTGTCATCGGACATACATCGGCAAAGGATCAGCAGCTTTCCGACCACTATTTCGGAGCTATTCCAAGCCGTGTGGCAGCATTCATGAAGGATTTCGAGACCGAAGCATATAAGCTTGGCATCCAGCTCCAGACAAGGCACAATGAAGTGGCTCCTAACCAGTTCGAGTGCGCCCCTGTATTCTGCGAGGCAACCAAGGCTATCGACCAGAATATGCTCCTGATGATTCTTATGCCGAAAGTCGCTGAGAAGCATCATCTGAAAGTGATTTTCCATGAGAAGCCGTTTGACGGCATCAACGGAAGCGGAAAGCACTGCAACTGGTCAATGCAGACCGATACAGGGGTGAACCTGCTCTCTCCTGGCAAGACTCCTACGAAGAATCTCCAGTTCCTGGCATTCTATGCTTCAGTAGTACGTGCGGTATATCGTCATAACTATCTGCTGATGACATCTGTATGCACATTGAACAATTCATATAGGCTTGGCGGACATGAGGCACCTCCAGCAGTGATGTCCATCTTCTCAGGTTCGACATTGTCGAAGATTTTCGACAGCATACTGAACATGAAGGATGTTTCAGACGCGGAGGCGAGCAAGGCATCTATCCAGATGGTAAGCTCCATTCCGGAGATCGTTCAGGACAATACTGACCGTAACAGGACCTCGCCGTTTGCTTTCACAGGAAACCGTTTCGAGTTCCGTGCTGTCGGTTCATCAGCAAATGCAGCAGGTGCCACTTATGTACTCAACTCTATTGTCGCAGAGAGCCTTAACGAGTTCAGAAAAGAGGCTGAAGAACTTGAGGCGAAAGGGGAGAGCCGTCAGAGCGCGGTCCTCACGGTCGTGAGAAAGTTCATCGCGGAATCAAAGGATGTCATGTTCGAGGGCAATGGATACAGCAAGGAGTGGGAAGTTGAGTCCGCACGCCGTGGCCTCAAGGCCGTACGCAATGTGCCTGAAGCATATAAGGTGTTCCTTGAAAAGGACAGCATTGATATGTTCGCAAAGCTCGGTGTTCTGTCACCTGCGGAGTCTGAAGCCCGCTACGAGGTCTTGAACGAGACATACGTCAAGAAGCTCCAGATCGAGGCACGGCTCATCGGCGATGTCTGTCTGAATCATGTGGTTCCAGCAGCCGTCAGCTATCAGAACATCCTGGTGAAGAGCATCCAGGGCTGCAAGGACGTGTTCGGGGACGAGTACAAGTCGCTTTGCAAAGCCGACATGGATACATATAAGAAGATATCAGGTTTCGTGAACAATCTCTCATCGGATGTGGAGACTCTTGTGGAGGCAAGGAAGAAAGCCAACAAGGTCGAGGATATGGCTGAAAGGGCATACCTCTATTCTACAGAAGTGAAGGACGAGATGGACAAGATCCGCTACAGTGCCGACCACCTGGAGATGCTTGTGGACGATGAGCTGTGGCCGCTGCCTAAATATAGGGAGCTGCTGTTCTTCTAGTAGAGTAAAACAGATGTCGCCTGCACTTGGGGCATCTCCTGGGTGCAGGTGGGCTAAAATGTTTGTTGTGAAGAAGTTACTAATACTATTATCATTAGTCTCGCCGACCTTCATGGTATCATGTCTGAACCGTGAGGCCGGTGATTCTTTGTCAATTCCATACGTCAGGGACATACTTTCTGACACGACATCTGTCCTGTACAGAAAAATCGGGGATGGCTGTCCTGACAGGAAAAACGGCACGATTGCCATAGCCGGACCTGAAAAGGAGGTGCTTACCATCGCTGGCGAGCTAATGTCATGTGACTATTTCGACAATGTCGATGGACGCATGCAGCCTGACGGGCTTCCTGACTTTGCGGGTGAGACTCTTGCACTGCTCTGTGACGATGCCAATGAACCATATCACGGATATCTTGAAAATGGAAACGAAGGATATCTCAAGGAATTGACAGTCAGGAATTTCCTGAGCGCAATCGATACGACTTGCGCCTTGAATCCGTTTGACAGGAAAACCTCTGTCCATAAGAGCGGCTCCAAGATAGTGATTCTGGCTTCTTCATATTCATCGGCTTTCGGGTATAGCGACATCATAAGGCTGCTTGACTCCGCAAAGCCTGATGTTGCTGTCATATCTCCTGTACATTCAATGTTCAGGTATGCGATAAGGCGGCATACGGAAAAGGGCACCTTTGCTGTATGGACTACTCGTGAGATTCTTGGCGCAGGAGTGTATTCCACGGTATGGTCAGAACTTGTAAAAGATTATCCATCACTCGTATATGATGCATTCTGCCCGTCAGGTGCAGGTTCGCTGCGGGACCGGATCATAGCATTCTTGAGAATGTACAAGGCGGCAGGACATGATGACGCGCTTGATGCTGCTATCGTAGATGACAAACCGGTGAGGGCAGATGAACTGAATTCGGCATTGAAATCAATGATAGACAGCCAGGACGACAGTCTTGCAGCCTATAGGAACCTGATTTCGGACAAGTTCGAGTTCATTGATGCAGAACATGCTGTTGTTTCTGACTGTATCGCTTTCCTGCGCGAGAAAAACCTGTTCACCCATCAGGTGGCCTATCCATCAATGACGGCTTACTCAACAGTGCCGGTAAGCGGGATGGCAGCTCAGGATTACAATGCCGACTGCAGCTTTACAGACAAATTCAAGTATAACAGGGCAGAGAACTCTGATTTCGCGACTTTTATACTGATGGAGAAATCTATTACGCAGGAAGGTAAAAATCAACATGTTGCAGGGATTGCTGTCCAGAAAACGCTCGACGGATATGTTTCAAAGTAGTGTCACTCCGGAGGATATAGAGAAGCTGGAACTTGCCGCATTCGGCGGAAGGATCACCATAATTGACAAGCCCGGATCGGAATGCGACAGGGCGATAGCATATCTGAGACGCCAGAAGATTATCGGCTTCGATACGGAGTCCAGACCATGCTTCACGGCTCAGCAGCCTAAAAGTGGTGTGGCGCTTCTTCAGCTTTCAGGCCCTAAAGAGGCCTTTCTGTTCCGTATCCAGCATCTTGGCATGGACAAGAGACTCTGCCGGATTCTCTCGGACGAGAGGATTATAAAGGTGGGGGCCGCTGTTCATGACGATGTGCGTGGTCTGCAAAAATACAGGGATTTCGAGGCTAAAGGTTTTGTTGACCTTCAGAAGATTGTCTGGGAGTATGGCATCAAGGATAAGAGTGTCAAGAAGATGTCTGCGATAATCCTTGGTGTAAAGATATCCAAGACTCAGCAGCTGTCAAACTGGGAGGCTGCGGAACTGTCTGAATCACAGCAACTTTATGCGGCCACGGATGCGTGGATATGCCGTGAGATGTATAAGCTGCTGATGAAATCCGAGAAACATCCTCTGACGCCAGAAGAGATGGCCCCGGCTCCGCCTCATCCTAAAGCCCAGGATACTGCATCCGTGGATAATGATGCAGAGAAAAAGGACTCGGTAAAAAAGGAGACCGGGAAGAAAGAGGCCTCGGGTAAGCGGAGGCATCGCGGCGGGAGAAGAAAACGTTATTACAGAAACAGAAGAAAAAACAAGACTAGAGATAATGGCAAAGGTGATACTGAAAAAAGGTAGGGAAGATTCTCTGAAGAGATTTCATCCATGGGTGTTCTCAGGGGCTATAGCCCAGATTGTCGGCGAGCCGGCAGAAGGTGATGTCGTGGAAGTATATAGCCAGGATGGTAAATTTCTGGCGGCAGGTCATTATCAGATAGGCTCCATAGCGGTCAGGGTGCTCAGCTTTGAAAATGGTGTTATCAATGAAGACTATTGGAGGTCAATGCTCTCGAAAGCCCTGGCTGTAAGAGTGGCTACGGGGCTTGCTGACAATGACCGGACCAACTGCTATCGGCTGGTACATGGTGAGGGAGATAACCTTCCAGGCCTTATAATAGACTGGTATGACGGTGTATGTGTGATGCAGGCCCATTCTGCAGGTATGTTCAGGGCGAAAAAGCAGATTGCAGCGGCTCTGGTCGAAATATACGGCGACAAGCTCAAGGCCGTGTATGACAAGAGCTCCGGGACAGCTCCGTTCAAGGCTGGCCTCGAGCTTGTTGATGGCTACCTGTATAAGAAAGACGGGTTCAATGATGATGAGCAGGTAGTGGTGGAGAATGGCCACAAGTTCATCGTCAACTGGACAGAAGGGCAGAAGACCGGCTTCTTCCTGGACCAGCGCGAGAATAGGGCTCTTGTGGAACGATATGCCCGTGGGCGTAACGTGCTGAATCTGTTCTGCTATACCGGTGGGTTCTCTATATACGCTTTAGGTGTGGGCGCTGTTCACGTGGACTCGGTTGACAGCTCTGCAAAGGCTATGGCTCTTGTGGACAAGAATGTCGAGCTTGGCGGTTTTGACAGTTCGCGGCATACAAGCCTGTGCGTAGATGCGCTGGACTATCTTCGTGAAGTTCCAGATGGCAAATACGATCTGATGATTGTCGATCCTCCTGCATTTGCAAAGCATAGGGGAGTGCTGAACAATGCAATCCGCGCATATCAGCGGTTGAATGCTGCCGCCATCTCAAAGGTCGCACCTGGTGGACTGGTCTTTACATTCAGCTGTTCACAGGTGGTCAGCAAGGAGGCATTTGCTCTGGCGGTATTCTCTGCCGCTGCGCAGACAGGACGTAAGGTCAGAATCCTGGATCGTCTTAACCAGCCTGCTGATCATGCCGTGAACATATACCATCCGGAAGGTGAATATCTGAAGGGGCTCCTGCTCTATGTGGAGTAGGAATCAGGTATGTACGGAGACGAGAAGATTTTGATTGTAAACGTTTTACAGCCTTCCGTGGCGGGAGGCTGTAATTTTTTTCATAAAGTATGGCACGTTTTATATCATTGGAATATAGAATGTTTGCAGGAACGAGGAAACTGCTGTTACAAATTATTGATATAAAATAATTTGCAGTTAATATTAAAAGCAGTACCTTTGTATCGGGTTGATGATGGAGTTCTTCCACATACAACTCGTTGGTTATTAGTTTTAGTGTTATTAATTATGTGGTTAGGTGAGCTTTTGCGCGTGACGCGTCATTGCTCAACGATTTAAAAGGTCCTTATTTTTAAGGCCTTTTTTATTTTCCCGTTTCTGTAAAACGTTTATGCTTTTCCGCCCTTAAAAAGACCATTGTTTACCTGCTGGACCGTAATTATATGATTTGTAAATAGATAAGCCTTTTCAAAGTATGCGATACGGCAACTTTGAAAAGGCTTATTAAACTATAGCTCAGCGCTTTACGTCTCACGCCTCGCTATGAACATGTCCGATGCTGTTAGAAATAGTAGTTGATTCCAACGCTTGGCTTTATACCGAGCGAGAAGGATGTTCCCATATTCCAGGCATAGTTGTCGGAATCTTCCTTGACCTTGGTGTCGGAGAAGCTGAAATCTATCATGCTGACAGCTATTCCCCATCTTGGTGCTGGCTTGAATTCGAAGGCGCCGATCTGCAGCCCCATTGCGAATCCTGCGCATGCCTGCTTGTGTGTGACAGAATGTGACAGTTCTGATTTATAGTTTCCTATGGTGCAGAAGATTCCGAATGCAGGAGTGTAATAGAACTTGTCCGTTATTTTCAGATAATATGAAATTGTAGGGCCGATTGCTACGAGATTAACCCTATCCTTGAGCCATTTATCGTCATCTTTTTCTGTCGGATCCGCTACGAGGCTATATCCAAGTTCGGCTCCTATCTTCCAGTTGTCGGCAAAGAAATAGCCGAAGTCTCCGGAAATCTGGAACGAGAATGTTGACGGCGTGCTGTCGCCCTTTACCGTTGTGGAATGGGATGTGATGTTTGTCTTGGTGGATCCTGCGGAAAATCCGAGTATTCCTCCGACAGACATGTCGCCTCTGTTCTGGGCTGTCATTGCGGTGCATCCGAATACAAATGCTGCCGCGAGTACAATGATTCTTTTCATAACAAAGATAGTTATATGATTAATTAGAAGATTTAGAAGCTGTTTTGAAGAAAATGAAGGAATTTTACCTCAAACAACTCTTTTCAATCATTTCAAAACAGATTCTTACAGAATCTTTCAAGCTCCTGATAGACAAGATGCACCGGAAGTCCCATGATAGTGAAGAACGAGCCTTCAATCTTTGTGATTCCAATATAGCCTATCCATTCCTGGATGCCGTATGCGCCAGCTTTGTCAAGCGGACTGAAATTCTTCAAATAATATCCGATTTCGGATTCGCTCAGTTCCTTGAAATGGACATAAGCTGTATCGGACAGCGTCACATGGTGCCTGCTGTCCCGGAACGTGACTGCTGTAGTGACGTGGTGCACACGCCCTGAAAGAAAACGCAGCATTGCTGCCGCTTCCTCGAGGTCGTGAGGCTTGCCCATGACCCTACCGTCACAATATACCATTGTGTCTGATGTTAGCAGTATCTCATTGTCTTCCAATGCTCTATGGAAACCTTTTGATTTTCCCTCCGCCATAAGCGCGGGGATATTCTCCAGAGGAGTGCCGGCATCGTAATGCTCTATGAAAGAGGTGCCTGTATCAATGGTGAAGTCCACACCCAGTCCTGCAAGAAGCTCCTTCCTGCGTGGTGAAGCGCTGGACAATATAAGTTTCTTTCCATTGAGATTCATCATTGTGCTCCGCATCTTTTTAGAAGCTGTTTTGAACTTATTATCTGAAGGTCTGAGCGTACCTCAAACAACTTTTCAATCATTTCAAAGCAGCTTCCTAGAACCTCTTCTTGTAGCTTGCCACATCGAATACCCAGTCGCCCCGCGCTTTCAGCACTTTCTCGATGGCCTCCCTTACGCACCCCCGGCCGCCAGGATAAGGCGATATGTAGTCCGCGATCTCCTTGACTTCAGGAACGCCGTCAGATGGAGATACTCCTATGCCGCACATGGCTATCACATCCAGATCGGGTATGTCGTCACCGATATACAGCACATCCTCCGGCACGAGTGAATACTTGCGGCAGAAGTCATTGAAGTCGGCAATCTTGTCTCTTGAACCGAGATATACATCTTCCGCCCCGATACCGCAGGTCCTGAACCTGGCAACAATGGAGCCAGAACGTCCTCCGGTTATTACTGCGGAAGGGTATCCTTTCATTGTCGCCATCCTTACGCCGAAACCGTCCTTGGAATCGAATGTCCTGTACAGCTCTCCTGCAAGGTCGCACAGGATTCCGCCGTCTGTGAATACACCGTCCACATCGAACGCGAAAGCCTTTATCTTGCTGAAATCAGGCTCTTTGCATATCTGGTCAATGCTGCTGTCGCCCATGCCCTAGGATTTGGCTCCGTTATTGAACGGTGTGAAGTCACCAAGGTTGAAAGTCGCCTCCTTCTGTCCGGGACGCCTGTCGCCCATATCGATTGGACCGAAATTGCTCTCATATTTGTCGATGTTCTCCTCCAGCGCACGGAGCAGCCTCTTCGCATGCTCAGGTGTCATGAGTATCCTGCTGCATACGCCAGGTTTCGGCAGTCCAGGAAGCATCCTTGCGAAATCCAGCACGAATTCGCTGTGCGAATGGGTTATGATGGCGAGGTTTGAATATGTCCCGGACGCGATTTCCGGCTTAAGTTCAATGCTCAGTTCTTGTTTCTCGTTTTCCATATCAATGTATTCTTAGTTTGTTCTGTCCTACAAAAATAATGAAAAAATTGTCATGTCGGCATATTTTTAACTGTCTTATTACCTGTTTTACGAAACAGATTTGTATCTTTGTATGATTTATTGGAATAATAACAAAAGATATAGATAATGGAAATATCGGCTAAGTACGATCCCTCGCAGGTAGAGGACAAATGGTACGCCTACTGGCTCAAGAACAAGTTCTTTCATTCAGAACCGGATGAAAGGGAACCTTATACGATAGTGATTCCGCCACCTAATGTGACTGGTATTCTTCACATGGGGCATGTGCTTAACAACACACTGAATGATGTGCTTATCCGCAAGGCCAGGATGGATGGCAAGAACGCATGCTGGATTCCTGGAACGGATCATGCTTCGATCGCTACTGAAAGCAAGGTCGTAGCAAGGCTTAAATCAAAGGGAATCAGCAAGGATGACCTGACCAGGGAGGAGTTCCTGAAATATGCATGGGAATGGAAGGAGGAGCATGGCGGAATCATACTCAGCCAGCTCCGTAAGCTCGGCGCTTCCTGCGACTGGGACCGGACCAAGTTCACAATGGATCCGGATCTTACAGAATCTGTCATCAGCACATTTGTCTATTTCTATAAGAAAGGACTGATATACAGGGGTGTTCGCATGGTCAACTGGGATCCTGAAGGACATACTGCTGTCAGCGATGAGGAGGTTATCCATAAGGAGACCAAGAGCCATTTCTATCACCTGAGATATTATATTTCCGACGGCAACGGCAACCGTACAGACAAATACATTGTCGTGGCTACCACACGTCCGGAGACAATCATGGCTGACGCCGCTGTCAGCATCAACCCTGGCGATGAGCGGTATCATTGGCTTAAGGGCAAGAAAGTCCTTATCCCGCTGATTAATAAGGAAATTCCTATCATAGAGGATTCCTATGTGGAAATCGGGTTCGGCACGGGCTGTCTCAAGGTGACACCTGCCCATGATGTTAATGACTACGAGATAGGTCTGCGTCATAATCTGCCTGTAATCGACATCATCGATGACCATGGCAAGCTGAATGAAAAGGCTCAGATCCTGGTTGGCGAGGACCGTTTCGTGGCAAGGAAGAAGATCGAGAAGATGCTTGCGGAAGCCGGCTGCCTGGAAAAGGTGGAGGAATATATTTCTCCTATAGGATATTCCGAGAGAACCAATGCCGTTATCGAGCCTCGGCTTTCGACACAGTGGTTCCTTAAGATGGGGCATCTTGCCGAAATGGCATTGAATTCCGTGGAAAGCGGAAACGTGAAGCTGATTCCGGACAAGTACAGAAATACATACAAGCATTGGATGGAGACTGTCCGCGACTGGTGCATCAGCCGCCAGCTGTGGTGGGGACAGCGTATTCCCGCCTATTATCTTCCTGACGGGCAGTATGTGGTAGAGGCTACACCTGAAGCTGCGCTTGAGGCGGCTAAAAAGATAGATTCGTCGATCACGGCAGAGCAGCTGCGGCAGGATGATGATGTTCTTGACACATGGTTCTCCTCATGGCTTTGGCCTATATCTGTGTTTGATTCTGAGCGTCCCGGACACCCGGAGCATATCCCTAATAAGGATCTTGCATACTACTATCCTACAAATGATCTGGTCACCGGCCCTGATATCCTTTTCTTCTGGGTCGCCAGAATGATTATGGCAGGAGACGAGTTCATGGGCAAGGAGCCGTTCCATAACGTTTACCTCACCGGTATTGTGCGCGACAAGCTTGGCCGCAAGATGTCCAAGACTCTTGGAAATTCTCCTGACCCTCTAGACCTGATCGCCAAATATGGGGCAGATGCAGTGCGTATCGGAATGCTTTTGTGCGCATCTGCGGGAAACGATATATTCTATGATGAGTCGCAGATAGAGCAGGGGCGTAACTTCTGCGGAAAGATATGGAACTCGTACCGTCTTGTGAAAGGATGGAACGTGGATGTGGAGGCTGCGCAGCCGGAGGCATGCGCCATTGCTGTCGAGTGGTTCAGGAACAAGCTGAATCAGACTATCAGCACAGTGGAAGACCATTACTCTAAATTCAGGATCTCAGATGCTCTCATGAGTATCTACAAGCTGTTTTGGGATGACTACTGCTCATGGTATCTGGAACTTATTAAACCCGCTTATGGACAGCCTGTTGATAAGGCTACCTATACTGAAACTCTAGATTTCTTCGAGGCTCTGCTCAAGATGATCCACCCGGTGATGCCGTTCATTACGGAGGAACTCTGGCAGGATATGGCGGAGCGCAAGGATGGCGAGACGATAATGTTCCAGCCTACACCGAAGGCCGGTGCTGTGAATGCTGGCTTCATTGCCGATTTCGAACTTGCGGAGAATGCGGTAAATGCTATCCGCGGCATCCGTCAGCAGAAGAATATCTCACCGAAAGAGGTGCTTCAGGTGAAATTCAAGGGCAATTTCCCTGTCATGATGATGCCGGTGGTGACAAAGCTTGCGAATGTTTCATCTGCGGAAATCGTAGAAGACTTCGGAACCACATCTGAAGGTGTTTCACAGATGGTCGGAACAGTCGAGATGTATGTGCCTCTTACCGGGAAGGTCAATGTCGAAGAGGAGATAGCAAAGCTTGAGGCAGAACTGAAATATCAGCGGGAATTCCTCGAATCCGTGCGCAGGAAACTTTCTAACGAGAAGTTTACGGCGCACGCCCCGGAAAAAGTAGTCGCCATCGAGCGCAAGAAAGAAGCGGACTCCATTTCAAAGATTGAAAGCTATGAGTCTCAGCTTAAGGCACTCAAAACTCTCTGACGGGTATGATGTATTTCGAGACAAGCTTTCCAGTCCGTTATTATGAGACAGATCAGATGGGAATCGTGCACCACTCTAACTATATAAGGTATTTCGAGTGTGCGCGGAATCTCATGATCCGTGAGGGAGGCTATCCTATAGAGCAATGCGAGGCCGACGGGGTGGTAATCCCGATCGTGTCTGTGGAATGCAAGTACAAGCATTCTGCAAAGATGGGTGATGTGGTGCGCTGTACTGCATCCATAGAGAAGATTCCGCTGGCCAAGCTGGTGATAAAGCAGTCCGTGTATAACCAGGAGGGCGTATTATGCGCTGACGGCCAGGTTGTCCTCGGATTTCTCAACAAGGATACCGGCAGGCCTGTAGGATGTCCGGAAAAACTTCTTGAAATGATACGTTCAAGAATGAACGATAAATAAATGAGTATTTAAAACATAATTGTTATGACGATTTATCCGCTTGGAGTCCTGGGACCATGGGAAATAGTTATTATCGCATTGGTTATCCTTCTTCTCTTCGGAGGCAAGAAGATTCCAGAACTGATGAAGGGGCTCGGCAAAGGTGTGAAGAGCTTCAAGGATGGGATCAATGAGGTGGAGAAGGAGATCAAGGATGTTGATGCCACGCTTGACAGCAAGAAGAAGGACAACGAAAGCTAAATTCCTGTGAAGTGAGCGGCCGTGGCGAAGAAATGACATTCTGGGATCATCTTGACGTGCTGAGGGGGACATTGTTCCGCTCAGCATTGGCTGTTGTATGTACAGGTGTGATTCTTCTGTTCTTCAAAGGGTTTCTCTTTGATGGAGTGATACTGGCACCGACACGGCCTGACTTTTGGCTTTACCGCTGGATGAATCTGCCGTTCTCGATGTCGCTGATCAATACGGATATCTCCGCACAGTTCTTCACGCACCTTAAGGTGTCATTTATCTGTGGGATTATAATATCCTTTCCTTATGTGTGTTACGAAATATGGATGTTCGTGGCGCCAGCGTTGTATCCTAGTGAAAAGTCTGCGGTACGGGAGGCATTCATGTTCTCAGCTGTCCTGTTCTATGCGGGACTTCTGATAGGGTATTACCTTATTTTGCCAATCACATTGAACTTTTTTCAGGGCTATACTGTAAGCTCCGCCGTAGAGAATACGATTACTCTGGGGTCTTATATCTCCA
The DNA here is from genome assembly GCA_934691625.1 of uncultured Bacteroidales bacterium. Lineage (GTDB taxonomy): Bacteria > Bacteroidota > Bacteroidia > Bacteroidales > UBA932 > Cryptobacteroides. The sequence goes on from CAKUTA010000005.1 coordinate 13,782, forward strand.
TGTTTACATCCATGGTCCTTCTGTTCGGGATAGTGTTTGAATTCCCTGTCCTGATAGCGGTGCTGAACCGGATGGGGATAGTGACCAGGGAGACATTGAAGAAATACAGGAAGCATGCGATTGTCGCTATCCTGATAGTCGCGGCGATAATCACCCCTGCGGACCCGTTCTCGATGCTCATTGCGGCAGCCCCGCTTTACCTGCTCTATGAAATGAGTATAATGGTCTGTGTCAAAAAAGATTAGAGATGATTTCAATTAACGGCGTAACGGTAGCGTATGGAAGCTATACGCTGCTGGACAATATAAATTTCCATATAAGCGAGAGCGATAAGATCGGCCTTGTGGGCAAGAATGGTGCAGGGAAATCTACCATAATGAAACTGATATGCGGTGAACAGACGCTGACATCAGGTCATATCGATCTTCCGAACCATATAAAGATAGGATATCTGCCTCAGATAATGCAGCATCATAAGGGCAGGACCGTACTTGACGAGACGATGACTGCTTTCGCGGCAATGAATGATCTGGAATCGGAGCTCGAAAATATAGGACGGCAGCTTTCCGAGAGGACAGACTACGAGTCCGAGGAGTATATGGCGCTGATAACCAGGATGAACGAGGTCAATGACAGGCTGGCTATCGAGCACTCGGAGCCGCCTATGGTGCAGGCTGAAAAGACATTGCTTGGACTCGGTTTCAAGGATGAGGACTTCGTGAGGAATACCGAGACATTCAGCCAGGGATGGAACATGCGTATAGAGCTGGCTAAGATCCTCCTTTCCAAACCGGACGTGCTCTTGCTTGACGAGCCTACGAATCATCTTGATATTGAATCCATTGAATGGCTTGAGGGTTATCTGAAAGCATACAGGGGATCTATCCTGCTGGTGTCTCACGACAGGCGTTTCCTGGATAATGTCACGAACAGGACGATAGAGATCATGGTAGGGCATATCCATGACTATAAGGTCCCTTATACGAAATATCTGGAACTGCGCAAGGAACGTATGCAGCAGCAGATTGCGGCATACGAGAACCAGCAGAAGATGATAGAGAAGACAGAGGATTTCATAAACAAGTTCAGATATAAGCCGACAAAGTCGAATCAGGTACAGTCCAGGATCAAGGCGCTCGAGAAACTGGACAGGATAGAAATCGATGAGACAGACAATTCTACACTTGTAGTGAAATTCCCTCCTGCTCCACGTTCAGGAGATGTTGTGTTCAAAGGAACGGAGCTGACGGTGGGATATCCTCAGAAAGTGGTGTTCCGGGATGCTGAAATCGAGATACGGAGAGGGGAGAAAGTGGCCCTTGTCGGACGTAATGGTGAAGGAAAGACCACATTGATGCGTGTGATAATGGGACAGCTGGCTCCGATTTCCGGAGAGGCGAAGGTAGGGCACAATGTGAATATAGGATATTTTGCCCAGAATCAGGAAGATATACTTGACAAGAACGAGACTGTCCTGGGCACTCTTGAGAGCATCGCATCAGGAGATGTCCGCACGAAGCTGCGCGACATCCTGGCTGCATTCCTTTTCAAGGGCGAGGACATTGACAAGAAGGTTGCAGTCCTCAGCGGTGGTGAGCGTGCAAGGCTTGGCATGGCCAAGCTGATGCTTCAGCCATATAACCTGCTGGCTCTTGATGAACCTACGAACCACATGGATATACGCTCTAAAGATGTTCTGAAGCAGGCACTTAAAAATTTTGACGGGACTTTGGTCGTCGTATCCCATGACCGTGATTTTCTTGATGGGCTTGTGGACAAGATGTACGAGTTCCGTGACGGAAAGGTCAAGGAGCATCTTGGAGGAATCCAGGACTTCCTGGAAGAAAGGAGGATAGAGAATCTTCAGGAATTGGAGCGCCGTTTCCATCAGGAAGAGCCTGCAAAGCCTGCCGAACCAGTCATGTCTGCCGGAAAACAGGAGTTCATTGCCAAGAAAAGCATGTCAAAGGAGGAGCGCAAGCTGCGTAACCGGGTCTCTTTCCTGGAAAATGAAATATCGTCCATCGAGGCGAAGATGAAGAAGATAGAAGCTGTGCTTGCGAATCCTGGCAAGGATGATGACGTCATGGAGCTGACACGTGCATATCTGGAAAATAAGAGAGATCTGGATGCCAGAACAGAAGAATGGGCGGAGCTCTCGGAAAAACTTGGCTAGATGGCTATGATTGTACTTGATTCACATTGCGATACACCCTCGCAGATTATGCGGCTGCGCAATCTTTGCGCCGATAATCCTTATGCTCATATCGATTTTCCGAAACTGCGTAAGGGTGGAGTAGATGCCTCGTTTTTTGCCCTGTACACCTCTGGCACGATGTCTCCGGATGCCGCTACCAGGTATGCCCTGGAGATGCTTGCAGGCGTCAATGATGCCGTAGAATCAGCCTCCGGGGCAGCTGCATTGGCGCTTTCGCCTGAAGATATTTTCAGGAACAAGGCTGCGGGAAAGACATCGGTGCTGATCGGAATGGAAAACGGTCTTCCTATACAGAACAGTCTGGCGCTTCTTCGGCAGTTCTTCCGTATGGGGGTCAGATATGTGACTTTGACCCACAATGCTGATAATCAGATATGTGATTCCGCCGCTGAAGGCAGGCGATGGGGTGGATTGAGCCCGTTCGGACGTCAGGTCGTGGCGGAGATGAACCATATCGGCATGGTAATCGATCTGGCACATGCTTCTGATGATACATTCTATGACTGCATACGCTGCTCTAAAGCCCCTGTTGTTTCTACTCACTCGTGCTGCCGTGCTCTTGCGCATCACCGGCGCAATATGACAGACGATATGCTGAAGGCTATCGCTGCAGTAGATGGAGTGGTCCAGATTAATTTCTATCCTGTGTTCCTGTCCGATGAGTTCGCTGCAGAGCTTGATGCCTCAGGGCTTGATGCCAAGGCCGATGCCATCGAGGATGCGTTCATCAGGGAGCCTTGGGATCAGGACAAGTACCGTAACTGGGTCAATGTGCAGATGGAACTGGCAGCATTGAAGCGCCCGTCATACCGTAGAGTTGTCGATCATATTGATCATGCTGTGAAGATTGCCGGTATAGACCATGTCGGAATCGGCTCGGACTTTGACGGGATAAATGTCACCCCGGAAGGGCTGGAGAATGTATCGAAGATGCCTGTCATATTTGACGAAATGAGAGCCAGAGGCTATTCTGAAAGTGACATTGAAAAAGTGGCTGGAGGCAATTTTATCCGTGTCATGCGCAGTGTAAGAGCTGTCTCGGAATCGTTGACGGATGAATAGGGAAGTCCTGGAATATGTTCTAAAAGATAGAAGGCGGCTGAATTTCAGCTGCCTTCTATCTTTTTTGATAATCTTGGTTATTTTTCTCAAATATCTCTAATTATCAGTTGTTTATCTAGTGATAATCTGGCCTTATTGTTTACATATTTTAATATAACAAAAATGTTAGAGCTTTTAACATTTTTGTTTCAAGAGTTAAAACTCAGATATTTACCTCTTCTTTTACAATAGTTAATAGAAACCATAGTGCCGAGGCAGCGAAACGTTCAATATTACGCTTTCTGTCATTGTGATATTGGAACTTCCTGGTGCGTACAAGTCCGGTGGACGACGCGACACCTATCCATACTGTGCCATCAGGATTGACACCGTCTCCGCCGCCAGGACCCGCAAGCCCTGTCGTGGCGACAGAATAGTCCGCCCCCATCAGATCCCTTATTCCGGTAGCCATTGCTGCCGCAACTTCACTGCTTACAACCCCATAATCGGCTATGCTCTTCGCCGGCACACCAAGTACTTTCTCCTTCACTGGGACCGCATACGATGTCACGGAGCCTAGGTAATAGGCAGAAGAGCCTGGAACTGTGGTTACAAGATGCGAAATCTCGCCTCCTGTGCAGGATTCGGCAGCGCATAAGGTCTTCCCGTTACTCTTTAGCAGCTCTCCCAGTGCATGCTCAAGCGTATCATCGTCATAGGAGTATATGTATTCCCCGATAATGGCTTTAAGGGCCTCTATTTGAATGTCTATGCGCATCTTGGCTGTATCCTGCCTCTCTCCATATATGGATAGCCTAAGGCGTACGCCGGTAAGCGGATTAGGGAGGTATGCCAGATGCATATCTTCAGGCAGTGCATCTTCCCAGGCTTCAATCTTTTTCGCCAGAGCCGACTCTGCCAGGCCGTAAGTCATTATGTTCCTGTGATATATGGATTCCAAAGAAAAATGCCTGGAGATATCGTCCAGAACATCCGGAAGCATGTTCATTGTTTCGAACGGCACTCCTGGCATAGAATACAGCACAGCTTTATGTCCATATCGTTCTTCAGGAAAGCGGAACACCATTATTGGAGCTGTTCCGAACCGGTTCGGGATGACCTCGCATTTATCCGGGACACTTGCCTGGGCGACATTCGCTGCGAGTGTATCAAGCCCGCGAGAATGCAGTATCTCTTTCATTATCAATGATTGAGGCTCATTTATGATGTAGCCCTTGCTGCCGGACAGCTCGGCGAGGGCAGCCTTTGTGATATCGTCCTTTGTTGGCCCCAGCCCGCCAGTGGCGATCACAATGCAGCTGTTTTTTAGCCCGTTGTCAAGAGTGGAGACTATCGCCTGATGGTCATCTCCGATAGATTTCATGTCTGACACCTTTACACCTATGGCATTCAATGCTTTAGCTATTCCGGAGGAGTTGGTGTCAATAATCTGTCCGATCAGGATTTCATCTCCGACGGTACAGATGCTTGCGTTAACCATACTATTGTATTTAATTGTTCTTAGAAGCTGTTTTGAAATGATTGTCTGATAGTTTTTTCCACTCAAACAACTTTTTAATCATTTCAAAACAGCTTCTTTATATTCCAGATGCTTGAGAATCTGCTCGACAAATCCTGGTCCCTCATATATGAATCCGCTGTAGATCTCGATCAGGGATGCACCGGCGTCAAGCATTTCTGCTGCCTGCTCCGGTGTCATGATGCCTCCAACGCCGACAATAGGCAACTTGCCTCCTGTCTTTTCGTGAATGTACCGCACCATTTCCAGATTCTTCTTGTATAGAGGGGCTCCTGACATGCCTCCCTTGCCGATTTCATCGATCCTGCTCTGAGGAATCGTCAGGCCGTCCCTGGTTCTGGTTGTATTGCCGGCTATGACACCGTCTATGCCCGAAATCATGGCATAATCAAGAATCTCATCTATCTGGGCATGTGCCAGATCCGGCGAAAGCTTCAGCAATATAGGCTTGTATGCGTCAAAACCGGTCCTCATGTTCAGCATCCCGTCCATTATGTCCGACAGGCTGCTGACAGCCTGGAGGCTCGTAAGCCCCTCTACATTAGGGCATGATATGTTTACAACGAACATATCGACAAAATCATATAGAAGGGAAAATGCTGTCTTGTAGTCCTCTGCTACCTGATCTCCGTGCGATGAGGAATTCGGGGCAATGTTGCCAGCCACAATCACTTCAGGATGCTCCTTGTTCAGGTTCTTTATGGCACTGGACACGCCGTTATTGTTTATGCCCATCCTGTTGATTATCGCATTGTCCTTCACGACTCTGAATAGCCGTGGTTTAGGGTTTCCAGGCTGAGGCTTTGCCGTCAGGGAACCTATTTCAACAAAGCCGAAACCGAAGTCCGACAATTCGTTATAGCATTCGCCATTCTTGTCCAGGCCACCTGCCAGTCCAACAGGGTTAGGAAAACGGATGCCGAACACTTCTTTGGACAGGCATTTGTGGTCTCGCTTGAACAGCAGCCTGATAATGCTTCTGCCAAATGGAACAGCCCCAGCGATCTTGAGCATTTTCATTGTAATCTGGTGGGCTGTCTCAGCATTGAACTTGAACAGGATTGGTCTGATGAAAGTCTTGTACATAAATATAATCTAATATGTACACAAAGATAGTGAAATCCTGGAATCTGCCTTGAAATATTTAAAGCAGCAGGCCGTTTAAGCTGTTTTAGGACAGACTGCTACTTTATTTCAATGAAAGTATTATCATCGTAAAACACTACAATTTTAGTTATTTTTCTTTGATTATCAGACGTTTGAGTGGCTGTGTCCTCCACGCTTGACTGCTGTGTGGCTTGCGTATTCCGCTGGTCGGTACGTGGCTGTTGCTGAATATTCGATTCTCGCGGGGTTTCCACGGTCTGCTGTGCGGACAGTTTGCCGGTCTCTGGCAAATCCACAGCACTGAACAAATCTGCCGGAAGCTGTTCCGCTTTACGGCTTTCTTCGCGCACTGCATTCTTGTACATTTTCCCGGTACCGTTCAGAAGCCATTCGATGTTCAGGTTGGGGTAGTGTTTCAGCATATTGTTAAGAAAGTCCCAGCCGGGCTTATTTCTCCCGGCTAGAATATGGGAGACACTCGCCCTCGCGACATCTATGGTGTCGGCGAACTGCGACTGCGAAATATTTTCGGCAGCAAGAAATTGTTCCAGTCGTGTGTTCATATTTCTAAACATTGGTTTTACAAATGTAGTAACAATATTTTAAACAGGCAAACATGTGTCACTGTTACATAAGTAACCACCGAATAGGGAAGTGTAGATAATTTAATAATGGTATATAAAATTAACTATATATCATATAATATAAAATATTAATATATAGATATATGGCGCAGGATGTTAACATGTTTTTAGCACGTACTGGCAGTATAGACTCTGAATTTACAGCTTTCTTATGTATAAAATATGTAGATTAGTGTGTATAATAAATTGATTTTTTGGCAACTAGCTACATTATATATGTATTATAATTTTTTCTTATTTTACATTTATTACAGTGTATAAAAGTAATCGGATTTCAGTGTTCACTTTTGTGTAATTTACAATATTGTACAAGTGTGGACATTTGTAATTAGAAAACAATGTTACATGTGTACACATCTTGTGAGCTACAGATTAGTTTCAATATCTCGCATTAACAATGTAATTTTGCATCAGAAAAAAGATATTGGAATATGATACCTGACATACGTATTGAAGATTATAACTACCATCTTCCAGATGAGCGGATAGCCAAATACCCTCTTGCCGAGCGTGATTCCTCCAAGCTTCTAAGATATCGTGACGGCAAGGTCGATGAATTTGTTTTCAGACAGATTCCTGAACTGCTGCCTTCTGAATCTGTAATGGTATTCAACGATACTAAAGTTGTTCCGGCAAGGCTGCATTTTGTGCGCCCGACAGGTGCCCGTATAGAGATATTCTGTCTGCAGCCGGTATCACCTGAAGAATACAACTTGTCATTCGCCTCTAACGGGACTTGCTCATGGAAATGTGTCATCGGGAATGCCAAGAAATGGAAAGGCGACATCCTGGATCTGTATAACCCTGAAATGGATGCTGAAATATCCTCTCTGGCTATGAAGGCACGTCTGCTTTCGCGTGATGGCGAGACCGGGATTGTAGAGTTCTCGTGGTCGGGAGGGCTTCCTTTTTCACGGGTGCTGGAGTTGTGCGGGACAATCCCTATTCCTCCATATCTTAACAGGGAAAGCGAGGAGATTGACAGTGAGCGGTATCAGACACTTTATGCACGGTTCCGCGGTTCTGTTGCTGCCCCTACTGCGGGGCTGCATTTCACTCAGCATGTGCTGGACGAAATTAAAAACAAGGGCATTGACATGGAGACGGTCTGCCTGCATGTCGGTGCCGGCACCTTCCTTCCTGTGAAGAATTCCGAGGTTGCGAAGCATCCTATGCACCGGGAGCCGTTTGTGGTCACATTGGATTTCCTTAAAGATCTCAGGCATTCGGGTAAAACGGTGATTGCCGTGGGCACTACATCTGTAAGGACATTGGAGTCTCTTTATTATATAGGTGTATCATGCATCGAGAAGGGGGCACCTGAGGATGTGGATCAATGGGCTCCTTATGCCAGGGAGTACAAGTGGAGCACGGAAGATGCTCTGGATGCGATAATCAGCTATATGGAGGAATATTCCATGAACAGCCTGTGCGCAGGCACACGTATCATAATCGTCCCTGGATTCAAGTTCAGGATTGTAGATATGCTCGTGACAAATTTCCATCAGCCTGAGAGTACTTTGATATTGCTGGTGTCCGCGTTTGTCGGAGGCGACTGGAGACGCATCTACGACTATGCGCTTTCGCATGGTTTCCGCTTCCTGAGCTATGGGGACAGCTCCTTGCTGTTCCGGCGGCAATAAGGTATAGTGCCGAGTTTTGGACATTAGCACCTTTTTTACTAGATTTGCGACAAGTTTCCGTTTTTTTTTGAACGGGGATGCATTGAAATATACGTTAGATTATGAGTGAAGAAATCAACGAATTCGACATCAGCCCTTATACAGATGAAGAGGCGGTCGAAGCGTTAGGAAAGCTTGCAGACCATCCGGCTGTGCTGGAAGTGTCCAAGGCTATTTTCCCTGACGAGAAGCCGGAATTTCTCCGGACAGTGCTGAAAAGCGTCAGGAGCATAGATGAGTTCCAGATTCTGGTGATGAACAAGGCCATCGAATGGGTGCTGTCAACGACTGCCCATAACTTTTCATACGATGGCATTGCTAATATAAAGAAGATAGACGGGAAATTCCTCGCGATGTCAAACCATCGTGACATTATCCTTGATCCTGCCATCACACAGGTGGTTCTGTACAGGAACGGAATACCGATGACTGAAATTGCCGTAGGAAGCAATCTCCTGTCCAACAAATACGTGGAGTATCTTATCCGCTCCAACAGGATGATCAAGGTTATCCGCGGGATCAATGCCCGTCAGCTTTACCTGTCATCACAGGTTCTGTCGAAGTACATACGTGACGGCATCACGTCGGGAAAGAGCTCCATCTGGATTGCTCAGCGTGAAGGAAGGGCGAAGGATGGGATTGACACCACGGAGCAGGGACTTCTCAAGATGCTGGATATGAGCGGAACGAAGGATTTCACATCGAACTTCGAGGAGCTGCACATTGTTCCATTGAGCATTTCCTACGAGTATGAACCGTGCGATATCCTGAAAGCGCGTGAGCTTCTTATCTCCAGGACACAGAAATATGAGAAAGGCCCGAAGGAGGATCTTGTAAGCATCATGACCGGCATTGAGCAGCAGAAGGGCAACATCCATCTGAATATCGGGGAGCCGCTGACGCACGATGAGATTCTTGCGGCATCATATTGTACCAAGAATGACCGCTATCAGGCTATCCGCCATGCAGTGGATGTCAGGATCATTGACGGCTATAAGCTTTGGAAGACAAACTATATCGGCTATGACATGGCGAACCATAGCTACAAGTATAGTGAGCTATATACGCCTGAAGACGTGGAGCAGTTCACAAGCTATGTCGAGCATCAGCTTGACAAGGTCGAGAAATCGCTATGCCGTGCAGATCTTAGGGACATCTTCCTGCGAATCTACGGAAACCCTGTATTGAGCAAGGAAAAGCTGGCGGAGGAACTTGCCGCCAGGCAGCAATAGAAACAAAAAAAGGAGCAATTGATTGAATTGCTCCTTTTTTTGTTTATCTCATGTGCACATCCATCTGCGGGAACGGGAAGCTGATGCCTTGCTTCGGCAGTTCTGTAAATATGGCCTCATTTATATCATACATGACGTTCCAGTAGTCCACTGTCTGTACCCAGCCTTTCATTATGTATTCCACAGAGCTGTCTTTCAGAGAATTGAGGGCAACAAACGGATCTGCCGCACCTTCTGTTGATGAATTAAGTATCCGTGGATCTGATTTCATCAGCGACATCAGCACTTCTTTCACTTTGGCATTGTCTGAACTATAATCGACATCCACCAGCCATTCCAGGCGGTTGACTTTACGCTCGAAATAGTTCTTTATGTTGCCGTTGGACAAGGCTCCGTTCGGTAGGATAATCGTCTTGTTGTCGAAGGTCCTCAGCTTCGTGCTGACAATATTTACTTCACTGACAATTCCGGAAAAGCCTAAAGCATCGATGTAGTCTCCAGCCTTGAAAGGTCTGAACAGCAATATCATTATGCCACCTGCGAAATTCTGGACTGTACCGCTCAGCGCCATGCCGATGGCCATACCTCCGGCAGCAAGCAGGGCTGCAATGGAGGTGGTATTTATACCCAGAGTGCCGATGGTCACAATGATTAGGAGTATTGTCAATGTGATTGTCACCAGGCTTGTTACAAATGATGACAATGTCTTCTCCGTATGCTTCCTCTCGAAAATACGGTGCAGAATCAGCTTTACACGCTTTATGAGCCATGCCCCGATGGCATATATGGCAATGGCTGCCAGCACCTTGATACCGAAACCTATGGCATCCCGCAGAAGATCCTGAAGGAACTGGTCAGGGTTCGTGACTATTTCCTTTGCTATGTTCTCTATTGCGACTCTTGCAGTATCTGCATTGAATCCGCTGGAGTCTATCGGCATTTTCGGTACTGGCATATCAGATGTTTTTTAGAACAGTTTATCTACGGCTGTAATGATTTCCTCAGCTGGGCTGTCCGGATCAATGATGAGGTCAGGCTCCTTGAGCACAAAACCTTTCTTGGTGGCGTTCAGCATTCCGCCTCCGGTGATGTTCAGCATTACCGTCTCGTCATGCTTCACGATGCCTGCATCCAGAGCCTGCTTAAGGCTGGCTACAGCACATGCCGAAGCCGGAAACAGGTCATATCCTTCTGCACTGAAATAGCGTACCACCCAAGATACGATTTCATCATTGGAAACCTTGAACATGTCGCCGCCGGATTTCTCAAGCACATCAAACAAGCCTCCCGCAAGGCTATATGGCGGTTTTCTATTCGAAAGAACCTTGCCGAGAATCACTTCAGCCTTCTGCCTTCCTTCTTCAGGAGTCATAGGCACAAGTTCGCGGCTGTGCTTCTTCCATGAATCATACATGATGGTGAAAGGAGCGTTCTGGCTCGCATATATTCTCATCCTGTTTTCCCCGAAACGTCCGTCTGCGGCAAGCCTCTCGGCATTTTCCCATGCGGCAATAGCACCTGTGCCACTTCCTACAGCTTGGAAATACGCATCAGGAATGCGTCCGATCACCTCTACCGCAGAAAGTACAGTGGTTCCCATTCCGTCACGCCTTGCGACGTTCTTGGCTCCGCCTTCAGCCATATAGCGTGAATCCTTGCACAGCTTGTCGCCAAGTGCGATTGCATCATAATAATCCGAACCTGCCGGCGAAGCGATGATCTTTACGCATGGCGAAAGCTTTTTCCTGAACCATAGGTCGCTGAAATTGTCCAGAGGGACGCAGATGACTATAGGAATATTATTGTCGGAGCAAACCTTGGCGAAAGCACGTGCCGTGTTTCCGGCAGACTGGACCACGAGAATGCGCTTGTTGTTCTTAGGCAGTCTTGCACATACAGAGAAAGCTTCCGTCTCCTTGAATGAACATGTCTCCATTCTTGCACCAAGCCTTGGGCAATAGCCGGAGAATGTGATATATAGATTCTCCATCCCGAGAATGGATGCCAGACCCTTGCTCTTGTAGGTGACGGGCGCATGTGAATGGCGCAGAGGTTTTCTTATCGGCAGCCAGTCAGCATACCTGTAGAGCCCTTTCATGTCATCCCGTGGAGTGAATTTCGTGTTTTCATATACGGCTCTCACCAGTGAAGGTGAGGTTGCTTCAGGATCTGCCAGTGTCCAGCCCTCGTCATCGAAGACTCTGCCGGAACCGACATTGAGCAATTTATAATTTGTTGGCTTGAACATAATTATGTTTTGGTTTAGATTTTACTTGTGATAATCAGCCACGCCATGTAGCATGCCTCCATCAGCAGAAGGAATATTCCGTCTGCACGGTCGAGCTGATTTTTCTTGAAAGTGTATATGCTTATTGCGATCACCAGGGCGCTGAGAAGTAGCACACCGGCATCCACAAGATTTATTGCGGCGAATGAAAGTGGGTGAATCAATGCAGAGCCTCCAAGTATGAGCAGAATATTGAAGACATTGGAACCTAGGATATTGCCCAGTGCCAGCTGCCCTTTCTTCTTCGCTGCGGCGACGATGCATGTCGCGAGTTCCGGCATTGAAGTACCTCCTGCCAGTATGGTTATGGCGATGAACTTGTCGCTGACTCCCATCATCTTGGCGATTTTTGTCGCTGAATCCACGAACATCTGTCCACCGACGATAAGTCCTGCGAGCCCTCCAGCGATCATTGTTATTGACAATGCCATGGAAACCTTCCTGGTATCATCTTCCGCCGCATCATCTTCCGGAGAATCGTAATGGAACGACAGATATAGATATACGGCGAACAGTACCAGGAACAGGGCTCCGTCAAATCTTGTCAATGTGTCTGTCCCGAATCCGAAGAGCCTATGGGACATTCCGAGGCCTAGAAGCAGGATTGTGACTATGATATTGATAGGAATATCCTTGCGCCGGTTCAGCTTTGTTATTGTCATCGGGCAGAGGACCGCGGTAATTCCGAGAATCAGTAAAACATTGAATATGTTGGAGCCAATAATGTTTCCTATAGCGATGTCGGCATTGCCTTTTATGGCACCGATGAAGCTCACGACCATTTCCGGTGCTGATGTCCCCATTCCAACGATGGTCAGTCCAATCACGAAATCACTTATGCCAAGGCGTCTGGCAATGGATGATGAACCATCGACAAGCCAGTCGGCACCTTTTACTACTAGGCCGAGGCCTATGAGGAAAATTACAATCTGAAGTATCATTGTCTATTCTGTTTTGTCCGTTATGCTTTCCTGCGCTTTTTCGGAACGCGCCTTTATTTCTTCTTCGGAAAGCCTGCGTAGTGCGCAGACATTCTCTACGTGCATTGTGTGAGGGAACATGTCCACCGGCTGGACTGCTGTGATGTCATATTTGCCCGACATCATGGCTAGATCCCGAGCCTGTGATGCTGGGTTGCAGCTGACATATACGATTCTCTCAGGTGCCGCATCCAGGATGACATTCACGACATCGGGGTGCATTCCGGCACGTGGCGGGTCAATGATCATGACTTCCGGCTTCCCGTGCTTTTCGATGAATCCGGCGGTCAGTATATCTTTCATGTCACCTGCAAAAAATGTGCAGTTGTTGATCCCGTTGGCTGCCGCATTTACATTTGCATCATCGATCGCCTCCTTGACATATTCGATTCCGATAACCTTTGAAGCCTTGTCCGAGACAAACTGCGCGATGGTTCCTGTGCCGGTGTACAGGTCATAGACTGTTTCGCTGCCGGTGAGTCCTGCAAATTCCTTGGCTACGGAATAAAGCCTGTATGCCTGTTCGCTGTTCGTCTGATAGAATGATTTTGGGCCGATCTTGAATTTCAGGCAGCCCATTGTCTCCCATATCGCATCGTCACCTTTGTATAGTACGCAGTCCAGGTCAGCGATCGAATCATTCAGCTTGCTGTTTATCACGTAGTAAAGGGATGTGATTTCCGGAAATTCTGCTGCAACAGCATCAAGCATAGGTGCGATTGCAGCGTCATCGTATGCGAAGCTGATGGTGAGCATCACATTGCCAGCCTTGTTGTTGCGGATAATCATATTGCGGAGGAATCCTGTATTCTCCCTTATATTATAGAATTCTAGGCCGTGCTTCAGCGCATAGTCCTTTATAAAGAGCCGTATCTTGTTCGATGGCTCCGGCTGAAGGCAACAATGCTTGATATCCAGCACCTTATCGAAAAATCGTCCGACATGGAATCCCAGCCCTACCTTTTCTTCTGGCGTAATGGCGTCAGGGTTCTCCTCATTAAAAATCCAGCGTTTGCTGGAGAATGTGAATTCCAGCTTGTTACGGTAATACTGCGTCTTCTCGGAAGGCAGTATCGGCATGATTTCAGGCACATTCAGATGACCTATCCTGACCAGCTGGTCATACACCTGCTGCTGCTTCGCCTGAAGCTGCAGCGCGTAGGGGAGAGGCTGCCATTTGCAGCCGCCACATATCCCGAAATGCTCACAGAATGGCTGCAGCCGATGTTCAGAGGGCTTGACCATTGACAGGATATATCCCTCCATATAGTTCTTCTTCTTTTTTGTGACTTTCACATTGACAATGTCACCGGGCACCGCGAACTCCACGAACACCACTGTGCCATCGACATGGGCAAGTGAACGGCCTTCCGCCGCAACAGCCTCAATGGTGACATTTTCCAGTATTATTTCCTGCTTTTTCTTTGCCATAATTATTTATGCATCGTTTCTAACCACCGCCTGCGAGACATTGATCATAAAGTCTCCCATTGCCTCCAGTTCCGAGATAATATCTAGGAAGTAGTTGAGTGACTGATAGTTCCCGCTATGCTGCTCAATCTGGTTTACGCATTCTTCCCGAAGTGTGTTTCTCATGTTGTTTATTTCATCTTCGGCAGCATAGGCATTGGCAATGTCCCTTACATTTCCAGATACCGCAGCCTCAAGATTGTCGGACATTACCTTGTAAGCCTTGTCGGTAACATCTATCATGAGGTTGATCTTGGAGATGGTGCCGCTGTCGAATTTCCTGTTGTGCACACGCTCGCGCTCCAGGATGCGGCTGATATTCTCTCCACTGTCCCCGAGGCTTTCAAGCTCGCCGATAATGCGGTAGAGGACTTTTATCTCTTCAGCCTCGTCTTCACTGATAGATTCGGTGGACACATTGTTCAGGAATGCTGCAATCTGGTATTCCATCCTGTCGGAGGTTTCTTCCAGCTGCACAAGATTCATCCTATATTTCTCGAATTTGTCAGGATCCTTCTCGTTGACCGCCAGCCTGACATTGGCAAATCCATCGTGGAGCACAGCGGCGAAGTGCGCTACCTCCTTGAATGCTTGTGTAATGGAAATCGCCGGGGTCCCGAAATGGCGTGCCGATATGTATATGAGTCGGGAATCATTGTCTCGATTATCCCCGGAAGCCTTGACCAGCATATTGACCAGCTTCTCGATAGGTCCAGTAAACCAGGCAAGTATGCATGTGTCAAGCAGATTGAACAAAGTGTGGAATATTGCGATGCCAAGTACGCATGACCATGCTGAGTTCAGGCCGCCTGCGATACTGCCCACGAGTCTGATGAAAGGGTGGAAGAAGATCAGTGCCAGCACAGCTCCAAAAATATTGAACAGGGTGTGCACCAGGGCAGCCCGCTTCGCCTGTATATTCGCCTCGGAGGCGGCAATGTTGGCCGAAATCGTGGTTCCGATATTTTCTCCCATAACCATCGCCGCAGCCATCGTGAAATCTATCCATCCTGCGCTCAGCATTACCATCGAAAGGGTGACGGCACCTGTGGACTGAAGCGCGAAAGCCAAAACGCAACCTATTGCCATAAAGAGAATTACGGACATGATTCCATTGGCGGATGCTGCGTCAATATAGGCCTTGAATGCCGGAAGACTTTCCGTGGCAGGGAAGAATTTCTGCATATAGAACAGTCCGAGGAACATCAGGGCAAACCCGACGATGACTTCGCCGCTGATTTTGCGCTTCTGGCCCTTCGACATTGTCATTATGAAACCTAGAGCGAAGAGGGGGTACGTTACGGCTGTAATTTCCAGACCGAAGCCGAAGCATGCAATGATCCACGCCGTGAAAGATGCACCGATATTTGCGCCCATGATCACGAGGATCGCCTGAGACAATGCCAGGGCACCGGCGTTGACAAATCCGACGACCATGACAGTGGCAGCACTGGATGATTCTGCCAATGCAGTGATGGTGAAGCCTGCGAGTATGCTGTTCACCGGATTTTTCCGCATCCACGGCAAAAATGTCTTGAATTTGTCGCCAGACAGTTTCAGCAGCCCGCCGCTCAAAAGGTTCAACCCATAGAGGAACAGCCCGGCTGCACCTAGAAGTGAAAGTAACTGTAACAGCATGCTAACTTAACATAATATAAATTGTGTAACAACAACGTGACTATTAACCCACAAATATATAAAATATGAAAGACGATTGGAAATTTATCTGCTCGGCTACCGTCCTAGATGATGCCGGAAAGCCTATTTCTGTATGGCATCACGTCATACGCCCTGTATGCACAACCTTAAAAGATTCTTTTCTTTATCCGCTTTCGCTTCTTGTGCGCAAGTTTCCTGCTTTTCGGCCGTCAACTAAAATACGGCTTTATTCCCATAATCTCGATACAGATGTTAAACTTATAGAAGTAATTGACTATGAAACCGCAGCTTATTTACTACAAGGTTATGACGCAGAAAAATCGCTTTGTTATAGAAAGGCATGAGGCTAAGCGTCTTGCATATTGGATAGACCGCGCTGTAAAGGATAAAAATATAATCCTCGCTAAGGTCGTTCTCGTAGAAACCGGTTACAACCAATACATATATCATTATGAAAAAGTGTATCTATAAAAATAAAAATTCTGAAGCGAAAGGCGTTTGCTATATTCGTGCCGTTTATGCTTCTTCCGGTGATGCTGTAGTTGCTGAAATTATGCGTACTATCTATAAGGGACATTGTACCGAGTTTCAACGCTTCGATTATTCGAGCTATAGCGCCGATTATTTTCTCAAATGTTATAACGACTTTGTCCGTATGGCTTCGCTAGACGGTTATATTGTGTTTCCAGCATGCAATATTTCCATATAGATATTAAAATGCTTCAGGATTACATTCTTGCGGAGGATGAATTCGAAGCTGTTGAAAAACTTTATAAACACCTCGCACATTATGTCCAATTTAGAATCAGCTCCTATTATTCAGAAAATTTGTTTGTATCTCGTGAAGACATGGCAAACCCTGACTGGGACAAAGAAAATAGTTTCTATCGTAGCCGTCGCGGTCGCTAGTGTTGCCGTTGCTATCTGCTTTGTGTCTTGCGGTATTACACGTACTACGGTTCGTACTAGCGGTAAAGGCACAACCAATGCTACCGTCTCTGTAACTACTAACAACCCTACAAGCGTTGACGTTTCCACGCAAATTGATAGCATCCCTGTACGTATAAGCTCTAAACGTAAATAATCATGTGCTTGCGCCCAATTACTCGCATAGTTGAAAGTTACGGCATTACTAAGATGGTTACACATCCATGCGGAAAATGCCTGGAGTGTGTAAGCCAATTGCAAAATGATTGGGCTAACCGTATGGCGGATGAATTCAAGTGTTGGAAACATGCTTATTTTGGTACGTTCACTTATGCGAATAGCTGTTTGCCCTATGTTGATGTTTGCCCTTCGGATGTTCCGGATATGCTTGGATATCTCGCAATGGCTATTTCGAAAATCCCCCAGAGCGAATCGCTTTCTAAAGCCCGAGCGAGGAATGATGACTTCTCGGACTACTTGACCGTCTCCAGCCTTAAAAAGCTTTCGTTTAAGGTTCCATATGTATCTAAATATGATATACAATGTTTCATTAAGCGTGTCCGTATCAAATTCGAGAGACGCTACCATGAACCCCTTAAAATGAAGTACTTTATTTGTTCGGAATATGGTCCTTGTACTCTCCGCCCCCATTATCATGCTATTTTCTTTACCGATGTATGCTGGGAACGGTTTGCGCCTTTTGTCTATTCCTCGTACAATCTTGGTGCGATTAGAAAATTCCATGAGCTTGAAATGAGGAATGGCGGTATCTCTGACGCTTGCGCCTATTGTGCTAAATATTGTTGTAAACCCTCAGAATTTGAAAATCCCTATGTTGTTGCAGGTCTTATCCCTAAACCTTTCCGTCTTATGTCTAAAGGCATCGGTTCTGCTGAGCGCGCGGCCCTTGTCAAGGCTTCCCAATCCTACCGTGGAATTAAGCGTGACGGTAATAAATGCTATTATGGCTATAGTGTTGCTTATCTTGAATGGTTGCGTGTTCGCCTATCTCGTTTCTCACAGGACAAGGGCGGACAATGGCACATCGTCAAGCAACCCCGATACTACACTGATCGATGCTTCCCCCAATCAGACCATTTCACGACCGTATTCAAGCTTGATAAGAAAACCGGCTCGTATTCCCCTATGGTTCGTAAAACTCGTAGGAAGAATTGCGAGTCGCTTATATATCTTGCTTATACTCGTTACATGGAAGACCGATATATACAGCTATGTAATGACAAATTTTCAGCACTTAAAGCGGAATTTCCTACCCTTTCCGATTCGGAAATTATACATAAAGCTGAAGTTGAGCGTTTACAAAACCTTAAAGAACGTTATAAGCGTAAACTATCGGGCTTTGTCAAATTTTATGGTAAATCGTTCTTAAACGGATACTAATCCCCTATTCTTGAAATTCTAACCTAAAACTTTTTTATATGTCACATTCTAGTAGTTTGTTTTCAAATCATAAAGTTCAGATTAAAAATAAATCTGGCTTTGATTTGGCCCACTCAAATTTTCTTACTCAGACATGCGGAACTCTTACACCGGTCTGCACCATTCCTATGTTGCCTGGTGATAGTGTTTCCCTTGGTTTTATGTCTCAAATCAAGTTGCCACCAATGGCTACCAGCTTTTATGGACGTGTCGATTATCGCCTAGAAGCATTTTTTGTACCTTACCGTATACTTTGGGGCGGTTGGGAGAATTTCTATACCCAGCCTATCGCCGACCCTTACGGCACCGCTGTAGACCGTCCGCATTTCTTGCCGAATTATTCCGGACGTACCACTGGGCCTAATATTAAAACTCGTTTTGGTCGTGGTACCCTTGCAGATTATCTCGGAATTAAAGGCACTAAACCAGGTACTGATACCGGTACAACTATTTATATTCCGAAGATTTCTAATATCTTACCTTTTGTAGCTTATCATAAAATTTATGATGATTGGTACCGTAACGCGAATATTCAGAAACCGGTATTTGTCCGTCATAATTCATATACTTATGATAATTCGTTGTCCGGCTTGCCTTATGTTTCTACAACTTTTACTGCTGCTGATACTAACTCCGCAGGGGGTTCTAGCGGTTCCTCTCTTGACCCTATAATATCTAATGTTGACGGCGCTACTAACGAACCACTTTCTTCTATTTCTTTTTCTACGGCTCCTGCCGGTGTTATGATTGGTGCGCCTACTTTTGCTGACGGTGTCTCTTTGTGGTCGCTTCGCCAGCGTAATTGGAGTAAAGATTATTTCACTACCGCAACGTTGTATCCTCAGCAGTCGGGTACTTCTTCCGGTGCCGGTATTAAATCTTCCCTTGATACTTCCGAGGGTCCCGACGGTGTTACTACTTTTACCATATCTCAGATAAGACAGGCTAATATTCTTCAGAAATGGCTGGAGCGTAATAATATTGCCGGCTCTCGCTATGCTGACCAGATACGCGCTACATTTGGTGTGCTTCCGTCTGATGCTATGCTCGACCGTGCTATTTTCCTTGGTGGTTCTTCATTTGGTATTTATACTAATAGTATTGCCCAGTCTGTCAACTCTGATAAAGGCTCTAGTTCTAATCCTTATAGTGGTACTGCTGGCTCTGATTCTGGCCAGACTTCGGGATTTGGTAAAGATAGCCTGATCGACAAGTTCACAGCTACCGAGCATGGTATTATAATGGTTATTGGCTCTATTGTTCCCCATGCTACTTACTCTACCGGTACGGCGCGTATGTTCGCTATGTCTCAGTTTGGTGATATTCCTAATCCTATGTTCGAGGGTCTAGGACAGGAAGCTATCCATACTGCGGAACTTGCCCCCGTTGAATTTTCTGCCGCTGCTGATAATGTTGTTGTTGGTTATGTTGATCAGTACGCATGGATGAAATACATGAATGACGAAGTTCACGGTCTTTTGGTCGACGGTGAAAGTCTTGAATCATTCTCTTTGCAGCGCTCGTTTGATGCATCCTCCGCAAAGCTTGATAGTTCATTTATTACAATTCCATTGGATTATTTAGACCAGGTTTTGGCTGTCAAGCAGGAAAGTAGCGGTTTTGCATCTTGGGTAAATATGTATTTTGATGTCAAAAAGACCTCTTTGTTGTCTCAGTATACTATCCCCACACTTGGAGAGCCTAAGAATACTCATACCGAATCCGTCCCTAATACTGGGCGTTACCTTTAATTTATGCTGTTATGTTACACAAATCTATTCCTTGCGGTTCTGACCGTGGCCCTGCGTTTGAGGGCCTAGCCGTGAATATAAATGAAATTATTGAGCATCATACTATATCCGACAATTCGCAGGAAGTTTCGAGCAATGAGCTTCAGCGTATAGAGGATATAGGGTTTCGCGTAAATGAAGATTTTGATATGTTCCGTATTCTTAAAAATCAGTTAGGCGTAAAGGCTGCTAATGCCGGTATCGGTTCTAGTCAGGGGCCTACGCCTACTACTGATGCACCTAAAATAGAATAGTCAACCCTTTATGGGCGCCTGTTATATTGACAGGCGTCCGCATTTACTTGCGAAATATATGCGGATTGACACACAATTAAAAATCAATTAATTAGATAAAAATGTTATGGGAACTACAGCTATAATTTCCGGTATTCTTGCGCTCCTTTCTACTATTGGCGGTATGACCGGAAAAGCACTTACAAATAAGAATTCGCGAGAGAATGTCAATGCAATGGCAACGCAGGATGATTCCGGCAAAGGTGTTTCTATTGCTTCTGACATTACGGGCCTTGCTTCGCAGATGCTTTCGTTTGCTGATGGCTTGCCCTCTGCTGATAGAATTTTTAATAGGGCTATGCCTACACAGAATAAATTAAATAATTTTATAACCCGTGGACTTAAACGCGGGCAAACAATTGCTTGATCATGTCTACTGTTTGGCAAAGAATATGGAGCAAAAAAGCTCGTGATGAGCACCGACAAGGTAATGGTAAGATTCAGGAAAATGTCGTCGGCCAAGGTTATGGTGATATGTTCGATAAATATGGTAGTCTTGGTGCTGATGAAAATGGTAATCGTAATAGCCAAGCTATTGGCCGTGGTGACCAATTCTCTAATACTCAGCTTGCGGAAATGCAGTACAACCATGACGAAGCGCAAGTTGATAGGGATTGGAATGAACAAATGTATCAGAAATACCAGTCGCCAGAAGCTCAGATGCGCCAATACCAGAACGCCGGTTTAAATACTGCTCTTATGTATAATGGAGGTATTGATATAAATGGCCCTAGTGGCGGTTCTGCTGCTTCCGTTTCCGGTGCTCAAGGCGGAGAAGACCCCCAGAGCGGATTTGAACGCGTTATGGGTGTTATGTCTCAGTTTATGCAAATGATGATTGGTGGCTCTCAGATTGCATCTTCTGTTAAAAGTGCTATAAATGATACTAAGACTACTAATGCTGATGTTGTGTTGAAAGGTGCTGACGCTGATTTGAAAGCCGCTCAGGCTGAAGGTACACGCGTTCAGACTAATAATAACATTCTTGAGGGCAAATTAAAAGAAATTGAGCTTCAGTATAAGAAACAATTTTACGACCTTGATATTAAGGAACAAGAAGAACGTATTGAAAATCTTAAGAAGCAGGGGCGCAAGATTATTTCCGATATTGACGTTAATAACTCTGTTATTAGTCTTAATGGTGCACAGATTGACCTTGCCCGAGGTTTGACGAATAAGGCGGAGAAAGAATGTGCTTTGCTTACATCTCAAAAGATGCTCACCGATTTGGAGCGCGAAAAAGTTTCAAAGCTTATGCCGTATGTTGAAGCTCGGGAGCAGGCGGAACTTGCTTTGACTTATGCCACAACTGATGCGCAAAAGGCAGAAGCTCAAAAGAAGCTCGCAGAAGCTAGTGAAGCCGTTATGAATGTCGCTAAAGAACAAAAAATTATTGATTCTGGCTACTATGAAGAACGCGTTAAAGGTATGAAATCCGACCGCCGGCGCGCCGTTGCAGATTGTGTTATCGGCAATATTTGCGATATTGCAAAAACAACGGTTGGAGTTGTCACCGGTACTGCCGCGCTCTCTAGAAATAGTAGAAAGCCAATCGAAGCACCAGCCGAGCCTGGTTCCCGTGTGCTCATTGGTGCTGACGGTAATGTCTTGTACGGTGTTCAGTAATGCTCGCGCGCGTGCGCGATATTATAACGTGCGCGTGCGCGGCGTTGATGGATAGCGCAAAAGGCCAACTAGCCGCTGCACCGAGCTAGTGGCCTTAATCTTAAGCGCTAGGCCGCGGCTTTGGTAGTTGCCGCGGTCGTGTGCGTTGGATAGGTGACAATTTTATTTACTCTAACTGTTGTTTTAAAAAAAAACACACTATATTTGCCGAGAACATCAATATTATGAAGTGGCTGCGTAAATTGTTTGGATTTCGTAAAAAAAAGCGTTCTTATACAGATTCTGAACGTTTTAGATTATTTGTTATTTCTCAAGCTTTATTTCACTTGTAGACGATATTAACATAATCTGAAAATTGTGTAACAACAACGTGACTATTAACCCACAAATATATAAAATATGAGGGACGACTGGAAATTTATCTGCTCGGCTACCATTTGGGGCAGATGAATTTCTGCGATTGCAAAAGATAAAAATGCCGTGCGTAAAAACTTTGTTTTTTTTACAAAAATAATGTTTCCCTTGGCGAAAAACATTAAAGGATATGCGTATCGTTTACGATTATCAGGATGAGAACAGCCGCAACAGGCGCTCATTCGCACTTATGTATTGGATTTTGCGTTGGTTCTCGCGGCGGCGATATTAAATCACAGAGCTCTTACAATTCAGGCTTGCACCATTTATCAGGTGCAAGCCTATTTCGTTAATTGATTAAATGTCAGTCAGGTGAACCCTTGTTGGGACGGTGCCACGGGGCGATTTCTAAATATCTGATAATCAATGGTGATTTTGCATGAGGTGTGGATTTCGAGCTGAAAAATGGCTTCAAATCCACGCTATGCATTTATAACTTACTGAATACTAACGCAATGATATTTTACGCCGTGGCGCTGTCCCGACACAATTGCTAGTGCCGCAACACTCGTCACTGCCAGCGGTATATTCTCCGGCGGCTATAGTTCTGAGCTCGCCTTGAAGGCTCTCAGCCATCGCACAAAAATATATTGGTTTGACTATCAATATGTTGATATTTTCCAAAATAGCCACGTGTGCTATTTTGAAAAATATTAAATGGCTGTAGATTAACGACTTCCGTAATTTACGGCCATTTTATCGTGATGCGGAATCCCTGTAACAGCAGCCGCGAAATGTGACTACGCGAGTATCTCGTCCACGAATTTCTTTACGTCCGCGTGGGTGTCTGTGTAGGCCTGGCGGAACGGCATTCCTTCTGAAACAACCTGCATTCCGGCGTTTGACGCCATTTCATTCATCAGTCTGACGCTGGCTCCCGCCCATGTGAAAGATCCGAATGACGCGAATCTGCGGTTCTTTACAAGACGTGCACCGACGCCGTAAAGGACATCCCTTACTGCCGGAAATATATCATTATTATATGTAGGTGCACCGAATACAAGCGTATTATATTCGAAAACATCCTTGTAGATATACGATGCATTCTCTTCTACTGCATTGTGCAGCACGCATTTCACGCCATGGTTCTCAAGTTCTTTATAGATGGCTCTGGCAGCCTTTTCAGTGTTGCCGTACATTGAGCCGAAAACTATGCATACGCCTTTTTCGGCCTCATAGCGGCTCATGCGGTCGTACAGTCCAGTGACTTCCGAAATCTGCTTTTCCCAGACAGGACCATGAGTGCTGCAGATTCTGGACAAAGCCAGACCTGAAAGTTTCTTCAATGCAGCCTGGACTGCCTGTCCATATTTTCCGACAATGCTGGCATAATATCTGACCATGTCATCGCGGTACCTCTCGAAACCATCTGCGCTGGAATCGTTTACAGCTCCGAAGCAGCCGAATGCGTCGCCTGAGAAAAGTGTCTGCTCTTCTTCAAGGTATGTCACCATGGTTTCCGGCCAGTGAACCATAGGTATCATATAGAAAGCCAGGCTGACCTTTCCAAGAGACAGCTTCTCCCCTTCCTTAACTACTTTGATGTTATCAGTTATACCCTGGTAGCCATCAATCATCGGTACAGCTTTGGCATTGGTAACAATCTGAATATTAGGATATTCTTTGCGTATTACAGACATGAGCGCCGAGTGGTCCGGCTCCATGTGGTTGACCACGAGGAAGTCGATGCTGCGCTCCCCTATTTCAGCTTTAATGTTGGCAAGGAATTCATCTCCAAAAGATGCCGCTGCAGTATCTATCAGCGCAATCTTATCACCTACAACCAGATACGAGTTGTATGATACGCCATCTGGAACAGGCCATTGGTTCTCGAATAACTTTCCGCGGAAGTCATTGACCCCCACTGAACTTACATGTTCTGACAATTTCATGTTGTTTCGCTTTAATTAGACAAAAATACGAAGAATCTTTATAAAATACTGCCTGAAAAATACATTGCTCTCCAAAACAGCTTCTAAAATATCAGTCCGATTGTCATGAATATCCCCGCATTCAAGCTTTTGCTGATTCCCAGCTTGTCCTCTGTCACATAGTGCCCTGAATATTTGTCATAAAGGTATGGATGCGAATATGACACCTGCCAGCCGGCATTCAGTTCAAGTGCGACATGCTCCGACAGGCAGCACCTGTAGCTGTATCCGAGTTTTCCGACAGCTGATGGCCGGAATCCTTTCCTGAATCCCGCACCTGCTTCCGCAAATATGGAACTGGATGTCTGTGCTGCATTTCCGTTGAAATTCCACAATATCCGCATTGATATAGGGACGACATGTTCTTTCCGGGTCAGTCCCATATAGCCCGAATATAGGCGGAAGCCCAAGCTTCGTGAGATTTCCACTCCTGCAAAGGCAGACATGCTGCCACTTGCATGGACTGAATACTTTAGCTCATCAGACTCCACAAGGTAGCCTTCCTCGGTAATGTAGCTGCCGTTTATAGCTGAGAGCATGTTCACGCCTATCCCCCACTCTGCACCATACCTGAATTTCACAGGCCTTGTGGCATCGGCATCCGGACAGACGGATATCAATGCGCTGAAAATGATCAATATGAGCTTAACCTTTCTCATCAGAACCTGTATCTTATGCTTAATTCAGGTATCCAGGCGTCGTACATGCCGTTCCTGTAGAATTTCATTGTCCCTCCGAAGCGGTCGTCGAATATGACATGGCCACCAAGGGACGCGGAAAAGCCAAGGGAAATCACGATTGGCACATTGAACCTGAACTCAGCCGAAAGCAATGCCGACAGCCCGAAAACCGAACCGCTGCATGCGCTTCGGTCGCGTGCGTAACCAGCCATGGCGCCCGGGCCGGCAGCAATCTCGAGGACTGTGCCATCTTTGAATGATGAGGAGAAGAACGGAAACATGATATAATAGTCGACCTTGTAGCCAGGCTGACTGTATTTTCCGTCAAGCACTCCATACAGATCAGTATAGGCCCTTAGGATGGACGGAGTCCCGCTCCTGAATGAGAACCTGGCAGTCAGGCCTGCATGTCTCGGGGATGACAAAATTCCCATTTCAGCATTCTGCGCCCGGCAATTTACTGATAAAAAAATGCCGAGACAGAGGAGTGCTGCTATGAGAATATTGGATTTCAATGCTATACGTATCGGAGCTCCATATATGTAGCGCCTAACTGGGCTCCGAAGACACCTCCGATAAACCCTACCAGGTCGCCTTGTTTCAGGTATCCCTCCTCAGAAAGGATTTCTATGGATTTTGATGCGAATTCTTCCTTGTCCTTGACCTTGCTGAACTGGTACGTCTTGACTCCGAACACAAGCGCAAGCTCGCGCATAGTATAATCGTTGTAGCACATTGCGTAGAGCGGAACTGAAGGACGGAATGTGGAAAGGTAGCGTCCGACGCGACCTGTGTAAGTATCGAATATCAAGGCTTTTACAGGTAGCTCCTGTGTGGCGGCCACGAGAGAGCGTGCCAGCACCACTGCGACGGGCTTCACGACCTTGCGAAGATCCAGGTCCAGGTTCACGTCAATGGTCTGCTCTGTCTGCAATGCGATCTTTGTCATTGTCTTGACGGCATCGACAGGGTATTTCCCGTATGCGCTTTCTCCGCTGAGCATTATCGCATCGGCGCTCTGGAAAATGGCATTTGCGACATCTGTCACTTCAGCTCGGGTAGGGCGAGGGTTGTCTATCATGCTCTGAAGCATCTGGGTGGCGATGATTACAGGTTTCTTCCTGGCGCGGCATGCCTTCACTATGTCTCTCTGAACCAAAGGAATGCGCTCTGCAGGTATTTCTACACCGAGGTCTCCCCTGGCTACCATGACACCATAGCAATATGTAAGTATGTCATCCAGATTATCTACTCCCTGCTGGTTCTCGATCTTGGAGATGATTTTCAGATGGCTGTTCTCAGAATCCAGGATTTCCTGTATCTCCTGGAGGTCGCGGGCACTACGTACAAATGAATGCGCGATAAAGTCAATATTCGCCTTTATCGCCCAGAGTATGAACTTCCTGTCCTTTTCTGTGACAGCCGGCAGATTTATATGGACATCCGGGACATTGACACTCTTGTGCCCTTTTATGATGCCTTCATTCATGACCTTGCAGATAAGCTTTCCATCCTCCTTACCGATCACTGAGAGATCCACGGAGCCGTCATCAATGAGGATATCAGAGCCGACCGGAACATCTTCCGCCATGTGCGGGTATGTCGTGTACAATGTCCCTTTCCGGCATGCGCCTGACGGATCGTCAACAATCTCTATAGTCTCGCCTGTATGTGCGACAAAACCTACGGAGTCGGCCATCTGTGTCAGTCTGACCTCAGGCCCCTTTGTATCAATCAGGATCGCAATCTTGTCCGACACCTTACGGACATTGTCCACAACCATCTGGGCACCTTCAATGGAAGCATGTGCGGAATTTATTCTGACCACGTTCATCCCGTTCTCGTAGAGCTGTCTGATGAAATCCTCGTCGCAGCGGTTATCTGCTATGGTGCAGATAATCTTGGTCTTCTTATCGATCATCTTTTCGAAGCAATTAATAATTGGTTTTTCCTTGGAGACAGTCCGTATCTTTAATAGGAATGCTTTATGGGCTTTTCCGATGTATAAGATTCAAACTGTTTCTTATGCAAAATTAAGAATTTTCGGCCAAAGCCCAAGTGCAGAGACTGTGTTTTTGGTTATATTTGCAAAGAAATGGCGGTTCCAGAGGGTGATTCCGGGAGGTTTGAAAGTGAAAACTTCGAT
The DNA here is from genome assembly GCA_934691625.1 of uncultured Bacteroidales bacterium. Lineage (GTDB taxonomy): Bacteria > Bacteroidota > Bacteroidia > Bacteroidales > UBA932 > Cryptobacteroides. The sequence goes on from CAKUTA010000005.1 coordinate 40,889, forward strand.
AACAGTATTGTTATGTGGGTTAACTATTTTGTTTTATTGATTGTTGGATAGTATTTTAGTTTGAATTATGTCCACTTCGGATTCTATGTATAGCAGAATGCTTCCTCCGCTTCCAGAAAGGATGCGGCCTAGAAATCTGGATGAATATGCAGGGCAGCGGCACCTTGTCGGAGAAGGATGTGTCCTGCGAAACATGATTAACGGGGGCAATCTTTCGTCTTTCATATTGTGGGGGCCTCCAGGTGTTGGCAAGACGTCCCTCGCGCGGATTGTGGCAAGCTCGCTTGACAGGGAGTTCTATACGCTCTCTGCAATCAATTCTGGTGTCAAGGATGTTCGCGATGTCATTGACAGGGCTAAAGCAGGCGCTTCATCAATGTTCGGAAGCGGGAAAGGAGCCCCGATACTTTTCATTGACGAGATCCACCGTTTCAACAAGGCACAGCAGGACGCGCTTCTGGGTGCGGTGGAGGATGGTACCGTCGTTCTTATAGGTGCTACTACGGAGAATCCGTCGTTTGAGGTCATAAATCCGCTTCTGTCCAGATGCCAGGTGTTTGTGCTCAAGCCTTTGGATGCTGGGGACCTGCAGGCATTGCTGGACAGGGCATTGCGCGAAGACGAGATCCTTTCGTCAAAGGATATAAAGGTCAATGAGACAGGGGCATTGTTCCGTTATTCCGGCGGGGATGCCAGGAAGCTGCTGAATATCCTGGAGATTGTCGTGGATGCTGCTGCCGGGAAGAAGCAGGTGGTCATTGACAACAGGACTGTGGAGTCATGCCTGCAGACCGATACCGCGCGGTATGACAAGGGCGGAGAGATGCATTACGATATAATATCGGCATTCATAAAGAGTATACGTGGTTCGGATCCCAATGCCGCGATATATTATCTGGCAAGAATGCTGGACGGAGGTGAGGATCCGAAGTTTATAGCCAGAAGGCTGTGCATATCCGCAGCTGAAGATATAGGGCTTGCGAATCCTAACGCAATGCTCCTTGCCAATGCTTGTTTCCAGATTGTTTCTGTAATAGGTATGCCTGAGTGCCGGATTCCTATGGCAGAGGCGACTATCTATCTGGCGTCTTCCCCGAAAAGCAATTCTGCGTATCTCGCCATCAACGAGGCAATGCAGGTGGCTTCAAAGACACAGGCGGAGGCTGTTCCGCTGAATATCAGGAACGCGCCTACTGCTCTTATGGCGCAGCTGGGCTACAGTGACGGCTATAAGTATTCCCATGATTATCCCGGGCATTTCGTGGATCAGGAGTTTATGCCGGAGGGGCTGAAGGGCAAGGTCTTCTATGAGCCGGCACCGAACCGCCATGAGGATGTCCTGAAGTCGTATCTGGAATCCTGCTGGCCCAAATACTATCCTAAGAAATAGCAATTCTCAGTGAGGCGGGGGCGGCTGTGCTTACTAGTAATTCTTCTCACTCCCCCTGCCCCAGGTACGGTTGTGGAGTGCAATAAGTTGATTCTCAGCGAAATCGCTAATTTTCTACTCCTCGTTTCATGGAATAGAAAAATCGTTAATTGTCTGTAATTCATATAATTACGTACCACGGCATAATCTGCCGGATGTGGCGCTCCGTGAAACAAGGTGCCGTGGCTGGATTCAAATGAGAACATGTGCCTGGTAGAATTTTATCAGGCGTCACGAGACGCGGCCGGAGCTGGCAGGCAGAGATGGCTTAGGGCGATGGAAAGCCCGTAGGTCACCTCTAGCGTGATGGAGCTGATTAGGAAAGTAGGTGGCGTCATCAGACGCCGAGCGTAGAACAGCGAAGCGCAGGCCTGGCGCTCAGGTGCGCACGGAGTCCTAATGAAAAAAATAGTGACCGGATGGGGGAATTTTAACAAGGCGTCACGAGACGCCCGCCCGGGTCCGGGTATTTGCGCAGCAAATACGTGTAGGACAATAGGGCGCACGGAGTGACAGGGCTTGGGACAGAGTCCCAATGGTTAGAACGGATACCCCACTCCGAAATGCACGGCGTATCCGTCATTGCGGAACCAGCCTGACGGTCCTACCCAGCGGTGCCCTGGGGCACGTGCGGGATCACGCACTACCATACCCATATCCAGACGGACCAGTATGAAATTAAGATCCAGACGAAGGCCGAGTCCCCAGTCCGCAGCCATACCCCTGATAAAATTCCTGGCATTGAACCGTCCCTCGTCAAAGGAACTTAAACCGCTGTTTCTCAGGTACCAGACATTTCCTGCATCAAAGAACAGCGCCCCGTTGAACTTCCAGAAAAGCCCGAAGCGATATTCTGCATTGACCTCTATTTTCATATCTCCGGTCTGGTTTGGAATCACGAACACTGTATCACGCTGCGCACAGCCAGGCCCGACAGTTCTTGCCTGCCAGCCCCTCAGGCTGCTTGCTCCTCCGCTATAGAACTGCTGCTCGAAAGGGATTGTCTTCGAATTGCCATAGGCATGCCCTGCCCCTGCAAGGAACCTGGTCGCGATGGCCTGCCTGTCATTCTTCCCGAATACCCATGTCTTACCTGCTGTGAATTCCCCGCGGATATATTGCGAATAGCTGGTGCCCCAGATCTGATACTCTCCGAGTTCATTATCCTTGTGCATCAAGGGGTTGAACAGCGACAGTACATTGCCAGCCTCATTTGCTTGGAACTTGAAATAATGGTATGACTGCTTCGGGTTGACATCCGTGCTTGTCGTGTAATAGACCGTTCCGCCGGCTCCGAAATCGAAGTGGTCGGTGTATGCGCTCCTGGCAATGGTATTTTTCATGACATTCTCAAGGAAAGCATTGTCTATCTTGAACATACGCACTATGTTCAGCTGTGTCGGATAGAACTGGAAATAAAGCTTCTTGTATGAGCCGGTATAGCCGAATGAATATGAGATGATGTTTCGTTTGTACTCGGGGCGGTCCTGATAGTTATATGAAGCCTTCACTTCTGTGGACGGCACGGACTTGCGGAATCTGCTCACCGGAAGGAACACGAATTTAGGGAACTTGATTCCTGTGGAAATTCCGAATTCGGTCGAGCGGGTGCTGCTGTTCGGCTTGAACTGGAAATTGCCGGTGAAGCTCAGGTTCAGCACCTCTCCCCCACGGAAGATATTCTTGTGGTAGAATGACAGCCCTGGCGAGATTCCCAGCAGCCCGCTGGAGTTAGAGGAAGCCTCGATATTGAACTTCAGTCCCTGCAGCTTCGCTGTCGTCAGCGAGATATCCGCGTTTATTGAGGATGTGTCAATCTGACGGATATCTATATTCACACCGCTCAATACATTCAGCGAGGACAGCCTGCTGTAGGTATTGTTCACGGTGTTCTCGTTATACAGCTCGCCCGGGTGGATTGTGTTCAGATCCCGTAGCACTTTCTCTCTTATCCTGAAGCTTTCTGGATGGATGATATTGACATCGCCGAAATGGAACTTCCTGAATGTGACCGCGTCCTTCGGACTTTCGTTCCTGGTATATCCGTTTATCCTGTAATCCAGGATTGCTGAACCCGGAGTTCCCAGGGTATCTGCCAGGAAGAAAAAATAATTTTTCGTGAATCCGTAATATCCTGCATTCCGCAGCGAGGCGGATGAACGCTGGCTCTCTGCCTCGAGTGTTTCTTCGGCCAGGAAGTCTCCGCGCTTCACGAGCACACCGGCGGTGTCTGAAAAAAATGCTTCACGGAACTCGTCATTATCCGGTAGGTGATAATGTATATCATTAATGATGAACATTTTGCCTAGCATTATATTATACGACACTTTAACTTTCTTCCGCTTGACATCAATATCCGGTTCCACAGTGGAGCCGTAGTATCCCAGATACTCGAGATGGCGTGATATGTTCTCTACTGAGGCATTGACCTTGTCAGGCTCATAAACGACAGGCGCTGTGCCGATCTTTCTGAAGAGCCTGGCGAAGAACGAACTGCTATGCCCGCCCCAGTTATATACATTGATAAACGGATTCCATCCGAAGACGAGGTTGGAGTTCGGCTTCTGCTTGATATACGGCTCCACCTTGCTCACATTGAACTTCTTGTCATTGACGACATTGACCTCGGTGCCGGCAAGGCGGTATTCACCGTCCTGGAGAACGCGCGTCGTACTGCAGGACTGCATCATCGGCAGTATGGCGGCTATTGCCAGTGTGAGCACAGCCGATAAAAAGCGCCATATATGCTTAAATGTTGCCAAGCCTTTAAAAGTATGAATTTTCCTGATAGCTTCTTAGAAGCTGTCTAAGTTCATGTCGAAAAATTTTTCAGGAGTCTTTCCGGTATAGTTTTCCCGACCTTCCTCAGTCAGATAGCTCCTTCTATCCTTTCGGAATCCGGAGAAAACTCTCCTCGGAAATCCTTCATAAAATTTCTGTCGAATAAAATTCAAACAACTTCTTACAAATTTAAGGCTTTTTGTCTGATATTCTCTTATAAAATGAACCTAAATTAAAACTGAAGACTTATATTTGCATCCGATTTCGGCGAAACGTCCGGAATCTTGTTGTTTTTAGAAGATGTTTAAAATGATTGTCTGGCGGTTTGAGAGGAAAAACTTCAGGTTCTACTGAGGTCTCGGAGAAGATAGCGGTGTCTATCTGACCGGAAGCCCCCCGTGAGGAAGATGAAAGAATTTTACCCCAAACGACTTTGCAATCATTTCAAAACAGCTGATTAGTTTAACGCAACCCTTTTTCTGTAGTTCAAAGGATGAAGAACAAGTACATCGACCTGGTCGGACAGACCTTCGATTTCCCGCAGGACGAGTTCCGAGTTGAAGACGGCACCCTGTTCGTGAATGACATCAACATGATGGAAATAATAAAGGAGTATGGCACTCCTCTGAAACTGACATATCTTCCTAAGATATCCAGCCAGATTCAACGCGCGAAGCGTATGTTCCGTAATGCGATGTCCAAAGTCAGCTATGATGGAGAATACCATTACTGCTACTGCACGAAGAGTTCGCAGTTCGAGTTCGTGCTCGAGGAAGTCCTGAAGAACGGTGTCCATATAGAGACTTCATCTGCCTACGACCTGAACCTCATCCAGAGCCTTAAGGATAAGGGGCTGGTGGACAAGGACCTGATAATCATCTGCAACGGCTTCAAGAAACCGCAGTATGTCAGGAATATGGCCAATTTCCTGAATTCGGGATGGCATAATCTTATCCCTGTCCTGGACAACAAGAACGAGCTTGAGGACCTGGACGATATAGTTGAAGTTCCGACAAATCTCGGTATCCGTATTGCGGCGGAGGAGGAGCCGTCATTCGACTTCTACACATCCAGGCTAGGGATACGTTACAGCGACATCATACCTTTCTATAAGAATGGCATCAGCAAGAACCCTAAGTTCAAGCTCAAGATGCTGCATTTCTTCATCAACACGGGTATCCGCGACACCTCCTACTACTGGAACGAGCTGTCCCGCTGCCTTAACCTCTATTGTGACCTCAGGCAGATTTGCCCGGATCTCGACTCCCTGAATATTGGTGGCGGACTGCCGATAAAGACATCATTGACATGGGATTACGACTACAAGTACATGATCGAGGAAATCGTGAACCAGGTCAAGATTGTATGCGAGGCGCACGGCGTCCCTGTCCCTGATATATATTCGGAATTCGGCAACTTCACTGTCGGGGAATCAGGAGCGACTATATTCAAAGTCCTGGATGTCAAGCAGCAGAACGACCGCGAGTGCTGGTATATGATCGACAATTCGTTCATGACGACACTGCCTGATACATGGGGGCTTAACCAGCGCTTTATTCTCTTCCCCATCAACAAGTGGAATGATGAGTATCACCGTGTGTTCCTTGGAGGCCTGACCTGCGACAGCAAGGACTACTACAACTCTGAGGCTCATGCCAATGCGATATTCCTTCCTATTATCAGGAACAGGAGGGATCCGCTCTATATCGGATTCTTCCATACCGGTGCATACCAGGAGGCGATTTCCGGCTACGGCGGAGTCAAGCATTGCCTTCAGCCATCTCCGAAGCATATCCTGATCGACAAGGACAAGGACGGCAAGGTTACGACGAGGCTGTTCGCCCCGGAGCAGAGCTACGAGTCAATGCTGAAGATTCTGGGATATTAGCTGGCGCAATGTCTATCTCTGCAAATGAAATAAAGAAAGTCCGGTCGCTCTCGGAGAAAAAATTCCGGGACAGGCTCGGACTTTTCTGTGTTGAAGGCGAAAAGATGGTGGATGAGGCCATGAACTCCAGGTTCAATGTTTCCACCGTCTATCGCCGTGATGAAATCGGAGAACAAGCCATGGCAAGGATGTCAATGCTGTCGTCTCCGTCACCGGTGCTTGCGGTACTGCATAAGCCTGTGGACATCAATATACAGAAAGGCACAGACTTAAGCAGTTATATAGATAAGCCCGGGTTGTACCTGGCTCTGGATACGATAAGGGATCCGGGAAATCTCGGAACCATTTTGAGGATTGCCGACTGGTTCGGCATCAGCGCCGTATTTGCAGCGCCGGATACTGTCGATGTGTTCAATCCGAAGGTCGTGCAGGCCACCATGGGAGCAATCTTCCGTGTCAGGTTTCATTATGCCGATGTCCCTTCGCTATGCCAGGCTGCGCTTGCTGCCGGTGGCAATGTCTATGGAACATTTCTTGACGGCACAGACATGTACACAATGGATATTAATCCTGGCAAGGACTCCTCTTCCGTCATAGTCATTGGAAATGAGTCTAGCGGCATCTCGGATGAAGTTGCCGGACTTGTGTCGGACCGGCTGTATATCCCGCCGTATCCTAAGGATGACACAGGCTCGGAATCCCTGAACGCAGCCATTGCGACAGCCATAACCGTAGCGGAATTCAGACGCCGCCTCTAAAATCGCTGCCGAACAAATTCAGGCAGCTTCTTTGAGCCGCTTCTGAAAAAATCTGGGGATTTTTTTGTAAGTTTGGGGATTAAGAAACTGGCACGAATATGCATGAAACACTAAAACAGGGAACTTTCGGAAATACGGATTTCAGCTCTCTGATCCGCTTCAGAATCAACAGGATACTGATGATATGCAGCAATTATGATGCATTCATCATGGAAGAGGACGGACAGATCGAATCTCAGGTCCATAAGGAATATATCGGGCTGAACATGTCGGATCCCCCTACATTCGTGTGGGTGGAGTCTGCGGCAGCGGCGAGGCGGACTCTGGCGGCTGAGCCTGACATTGACATGATAATCTGCATGTACAATGAGATTGACAAGGACATTTTTCCTCTGGCCTCAGAGCTGAAGGCTGACGGCAGGCAGACTCCTTTCGTCCTTCTGATGCACTATTCGAAGCAGATCCGCAAGAAAGTGACATCGCAGACGGATTCGGGCGTGGATTTCGTGTTCAGCTGGCACGGAAATGCCGATCTGATACTGGCTATAATCAAGCTTTTTGAGGACAAGAAAAATGCTGACAATGATATACTTTCGACCGGTGTCCAGGCTATCCTCCTGGTGGAGGACTCCATACGGTACTATTCCACATATCTGCCGGAGCTGTACAAGCTGGTGCTGACGCAGAGCAATGAATTCTTGAAAGAGACATTGAATGAGGACCAGCAGAGGAACAGGAAGCGCTCACGGCCGAAGATTCTGCTTGCGACATGCTATGATGAGGCGCTTGCCACTTACGAAAAATACAGGAACCATTTCCTCGGCATAATCTCCGATGTCGGAATGGTCGTGCATAAAGGCGATCCTCCGAAGACCGAGAAGCTGGATGCGGGGATTGACCTGGTGAACCATATCAGGCACGATGATCCTATGATGCCTGTCCTTCTCCAGTCGTCACAGGCTAGCGTAGGCGATGTGGCAAAGAGACTTAATGTCGGTTTCCTGAAGAAATACTCCAGGACATTGTTCCTGCAGCTGTCGGACTATATAAAGGAGGAGTTCGGGTTCGGTGATTTCGTATTCAGGGACAGGAAGGGGGTAGAGTATTGGCGTGCCGCGAATCTTCAGGAACTGGAGGATGTAATCAGGCACGTGCCTGACAATATCCTGGTCAGCAATACGTCCAGGAACATGTTCTCGAAGTGGTTTTTCGCCAGGGGGCTGTTCACCCTTGCCAACAAGTTTCGCCTGGAGCATCATGATGATGCATCTGAAGCCAGGCGTTTCCTGGTCAAGGAGGTTCAGGCTTACCACAAGGCGATGGGGCGCGGAATAATCGCAGAGTTCTCCAGCGGGAACTATGACAGATACATCTCTTTTGCGCGTATGGGGGAAGGCTCGCTCGGCGGCAAGGCAAGGGGCATAGCCTTTCTTAACAAGCTGATAGAAAAACATTCGCTTACAGAAAGATATAGGGACATCAGCATCTCCATTCCAAGGAGCATTGTCATAACCACGGAATATTTTGAAGAGTTCATACTGGAGAATGGTCTTCAGTATGTCATAGATTCAGAATTGTCTGATGATGAGATTCTTTCAGAGTTCGTGGCATCCAGGCTTCCAGAAAGTCTCATTTCCGGTCTGAAAGCATATCTCAAGACTGTGGAGACGCCTCTGGCGATACGTTCCAGCTCCAAGCTTGAGGACAGCAACTACCAGCCGTTTGCCGGAGTATATTCCACTTATATGATTCCGCTTGTGGAGAACCGGGACCAGATGCTGCGAATGCTGGACAAGGCCATAAAAAGTGTTTATGCATCAGTGTTCTATAACGGCAGCCGTACATATATCCAGACCACTGGAAATCTTCAGAGCGAGGAGAAGATGGCGATCATAATACAGAACATCTGCGGTTCCGAGCATGACGGCCTCTACTACCCTATGCTTTCAGGTGTCGGGCGCAGCGTCAATTTCTATCCTATAGGCAGCGAGGCTGCGGAGGACGGCATTGTCAATATGGTATTCGGGCTGGGGAAATCGGTGGTCGAAGGCGGAAAGACATTGAGGTTCAGTCCCAGATATCCGAAGAAGATTCTTCAGCTTTCTCAGCCGGAGCTTGCAATGCGCGACAGCCAGAAGATGATGTTCGCACTGGATCTGCGCCCGGGGGCATTCAAGATTTCAAGAAATGAAGGAGTTAATCTGGCTCATATACCTGTAGCTGACGCTATTGGAGGATTTCAGAATTCAGATATAGTGTTCTCTACATTCAGTATGGCGAACAACAGGATTGTGCCAGGTGTCGAAGAAATGGGGCCTCGTATTGTCTCTTTCGATGCGATACTGAAATATGGAAGGTTCCCGCTTGCCCAGGCATTGTCAGAGATTATGGAGATTTGCCGCAAGGAGCTTCTGTGCGAGGTGGAGATGGAATTTGCGGCAGATATTTCGCATACTGGGAAATTGGCGCTTAAACTGCTGCAGGTAAGGCCAATAAGCTCATATTCCTCTGAGCCGGAGGTGAACTTCGATGATCTGCAGAATTCCCTTGACACCAGATACGTAACCGCCGGAAAGGCTCTCGGCAACGGTTTCATAAACGGAGTGTCGCACATAGTGTACATCTCTCCAGAGAGGTTCGATTCTTCAAGGACAAGGGAGATGGCTGATGAACTGGCAGAGATAAACAATGATTTCAGAACCAGTGGAGAGGGCTATATCCTGATCGGTCCAGGGAGATGGGGGTCTTCAGACCCGAATCTGGGCATCCCTGTGGTATGGAGCGACATATCTGAAGCCAGGATGATAGTGGAGTACAGCATACCGGGATTCCAAGTGGAGCCGAGCCAGGGCACTCATTTCTTCCAGAATATCACATCGCTTGGGGTCGGATATCTGTCGGTGGATACGATTTCCGGAGATGGAAGCATTGATTTTCAGGCATTGGAGTCGCTGGAACGTGAAAAGTCAGTGAAATATGCCACCGTCCTCCGGACTCCCGAAGAAATAGTGGCATACATAGATCGCGATTCCGGCCGCGCTATGGCCGGCGCTACTGGCAAAGCGTCACAATGACCCCGTTCATGGCAGGCACAAATCACATTATATTGTCAAGGCGGAACCTCGGGAGATGCTATCAGGCTCCATATTGCCACTGCTGCAATGAGTAGTGTTGTATATTTGTTATTCATTGCATATGATGTCTATCAGTCCTGGAATTACAAGTTCCACTATGATTAATAAAAGTGGAAAATAAAATATGAATGGTATGATTAACCAGTACGTCTGACTTGAGATTGGATTTCTTAAAAAAAGACGGAAATAAATTTCTGCCTCAGGGTAGTTATATGACTTCACGTCGATTATCGATATTGCAATATAAATCAATAGACTAATAATAAACGCGTGCGAGAGTTTAAGCAGGTCGCCTAATATATACAGATTAAGACCGAGTATATATATTGCAATAAGCCTGGAAGTCAAATAATCAAAAGCTACGATTTTACTGCCCGAGCATATTAAAGATAGTTGTTTCTTTTTTTTGCCAGATTCCCCTCTATGAACTATTCGTGAGAAGAAGTCCCTAACATAGGTATCCAATAGAAAGTTCCATAATATAAATGAGAATAGAAATCTGTACCTCATATATTTAAAAACTTTTATAAAAATATTTTGTTTCTTCATGAACTTTATAGAATTACACTATCCATTATCTTTGATCCTAAATAATTTCCAATCCCTCCTAGTATTGCGCCACCTACAACCGCCCCTACAGGTCCCCCTGCAGCACCGCCAATTTTAATTCCCAAAGAGGTAAGCATCAGCTGTCCAGATTCACTTCCGACAGCTTCTCCGGCTAAAACTACAAGAAGGAGTTGTGTGTTTATGCCCATCGTCCCCTCGTATTTGCAAGTGTTGTATAGACGGTATACCATATCTGCCTTAGATAATATTTGAGATATTCCTATTCCTTTAGCATACTTGACCTTAGCTTTTTGAACTTTGACATGCTGATTTCCATTGAATATCTTCTCTGTCAGTATTTTTCGAAAATACCAAGTATTGTTGCTTCCGACATTAATCCGATCTGTGACAGTCTTATTTCCTGGAACGGTCACAGCGAAACTTAATATGCTGCTAACTGATGCCCAATTCCCATTTTGTTGGTAATCTAGATAGCTTTCCTTACCGGAATGATAGCAGACTACCGCACCATCAATGCTTCCCGGATCATAGGATGTTTCTGTCTCATGTGTCGTATAACCATGCTTCTTGGATAGTCCATTACGTAAATGACCATATCTGATATTAGTGGCAGAGTTCTTGTCAAACGCTTTCTGTAATTTATCGAACTCTTTTTGAGTGACATTCATTTCGAATTTGTCATCTCCGTCATTGATTATATGGGCTGTGCCGTCAACGTAATATGTTGAAAGGCCTAGCAAGTCCACCTTATTCAGCGGATTAGCATTACAGAACGAATAGCTGCCAAAGCTATAGTCGGGAATCGGATCGCTTGCATTCCATCGTCCCATATATGGGTCGTACATCCGTATTCCATAGTCCAGATAAGAAACACCAAATCCGGACTGTTCTTCCTGCCCGTTATAGTGGAACCTGTTCTCACTGGAATGCTGTTCTATCCAGCGCATTCCGAAGGGGAAATAATCATTCTCTTCTATTATAGATGCGACAGATGTGCTATCGGCCATCGGCTGACTGATGGAAACCACGTCACGGACACTGCCAACATGGTCTGTCATAAAGTATTGAGGGATGATTTCATGTCCGGATATAGTAAATCTTCCTGCAGAGAAGGCAATGCTTTCCACTTTATAACTGTTGCCTGACTTAAGAAACGTCGCAGGCCCTAGATAATACAGACCGTTTTTGTCCGGCCCTTCTGCCGATATCTTTGTACCATCCGCCAGATACTCATAAGATACAAGAGTTCTTCCTAGTCTTGAAATGGTCGAAATCTGATTGTTTATATTATATTTGATATCGAAGCAGTTGCGACCGTCGTATATCATATTGCCATTATTGTCATACTCGTAATCATGCTGTATTCCATTCACAGATAAACTTGTCATCTGTTCACCGGAATATTTATAGTCCAGACTGTCTGAATTCGAATCATAATATCGCGACAGTCCTCTAATATTGCTGTTTTTATCATATCTTATACTCCTTTCAAGATGGTCTGAAGATTCCTCCCCATCAATCCAGTGTCTAGCGTCAGCTAGTCTGTCGATATCATCATAATAAAAAGAATATGAATGTCTTTTCCCATTGATGCCTCGAAGCCAGCTTACTTCGGAGACATTGCCATTATTCTTACCTTTGCTGCCAGGCATCTGTGGCTTGTTGTATGATATGATGTATGATAATACAGGGCTGGTCTTGGCCGTTAATTCGCTTGCGTAATTATATCGATAATCAGTAATTACGGCCCCGGTTCCTTCACCAAAGAGTATTTTTCTCAGCCTGTCCACCTCATCGTACTGATATCTGACACTTGCCTTGGCCATGTCATTTACTATAGACGTCTCTGATACAATTCTGCCTCCGTTATCGTAAGAACATGATTCTTCTATTTTTATAGTTGCCTCTATATTTCCTCCATAAGAAAACTTTCTGCTGCATAGTTCCCCGGCGAGATCATATTCGGCAGTCACAGTCATGCTGATGCCTTTATCAGTCATTGATATTGTCCTGTTTGGACGGGACATCGCATCATAGTATATGGATGTAATCTTATACCCGTTTATGCCTTGGCCTAATACAGCATTATACGTTCCTGTCAGTAATCCTCTTGACATGCCTGTCTTTGGTGAAATGTTCCGCAGGCTGGAATAGCTGCTTATGTCCATAAATGAATAGTCGTCATAATAACTCGCACTTAGAACTTCACTGCTGTCAAGTGCCACACCGGAAATGACGTAGCCTAAGTTTTTTTCGGAACCGTATGCCTTCTCCGCACGGATTATAGCGCTGGATATGCTTTCCGGATTGAGGTAAGATATGCTGTTGGAGCATATTCCGCTTATTGCTGTCCTGCCGATCCTGTCAGGAATAGTAAAGCACCAGAGCCCCTGCTGCCGCAGATTCCCATCCTGGCAGAATATCAGTTGTCCACTTTTGTCATATACATAATAAACAGGCTCCGAAGAAGGTCTTTTCATGTATATGCATCTGTTCACATTGTCATATTTGTAAATATATGCATAATTCTTCAAAATGTCATCTGTATCCGACTGCCTATAGTTGAATGCTGCTGTGCATTCTGGTGTCAGAACATAACAGAGGTTGTTATAGTCATCATATACATAATATGTATCAAGGTTTTCATCGCCATTGATTCTTCTTGTCATTATGCAGCGCCCTCGCTTGTCTGTGAATGACATGGATTTGTGTTTGTCCTCATCGCAGGCTGTCGAAACAGCAATCTCCCCGTCAGGATATGTCCCTGATTTAATGACGGCATCTGTTCCTGCTATGAATCTGAATATAGGACAGGCTTTACCGTTCGTTGCGTATTCTTGCCACTGATATCCATCTGCACCGGCACGTGTGCTGTATATGATTCGCTGGTCAGGTCTCCAGTCATATTCGATATACGTTGACGGAACATTGCAGTCCGAATCGGAGTACGGATTGTCTTCCGGACTTTCAGGCAAGTGGCTATAGCTATATGTTCCGTTCCCGCTTATGGGCATAGGATTAATATGTCCAATAGGGTTATCAAGGGTATTATAATTGAAATGTGTTACGAGACTGGCTCCGGACGGGGTGTGATTGACCAATATCATCTGCTCCATCCGTCCGCCGGAATCATAATACTGCACATTGTCATAATGCTTGTTTACATAAGCGTATATTCTTTCACTTACATAATTATGATCATTCGAATATACTTGAGCGTGTGCCATGTCATATAATCCTATCATGACAAATGCTGTGATGACCAGTTGTCTCATATTTGTCTATCGGTTTTTATAGTTGTACTTATACTCTTTAATCTTAATTGCGCCTTCCGTATAATCAAGAGATTCGCATATTATCCGGCCGACAGTATCGTAATCATACAAAACAGTTTTTCCGGATGCATCCGTAACAGAGCTTATACCCATAAAAGGCTCGTATGTATATCCGGTGACTAGAGATTCTGCTACCAAAGGATGAGATTGAAGCCGTTTGGCGCAGTTAATCAGGAAATCTCGGTCAGAAGAAGAAAAAGGTTTTGCCGATAGACTTTCCATGTCTGCTGTTGAATATACGGACTGTATTGCAGGCAAGATGTCTGAGAGTTTGGCATTCTGAATGCAGGCTATCGGATAGCGTCCATCATATCCCCAGAGATACACAGTGCTGCATCCGTCAAGAGTGTGTGTCTGTAAAGGATTTCCATATTGGTCATATATATCGAATATGGTATAATTGATTGGACAAGATTGGTCTCTACTATACTGGTTATGTGTCTCCGGCAGGTATAGTCCATTGGGGAATAGATTGTATCGCACATTATTCCTGCCTAATATCTTTCCGTTTGAGTATTTTGCAGTCTCCAAGATTTCATCTACGATATTCCGCTCTTTCATTCCTTGTTCATTTTCAGAATACACATAGCGCACCTCTTCCTTGTCTGAGCCATCTGCTGATTTACGGGAGATTACTTTCACAAGGTGGTTATCCGAGTCATATTCGTAAGACTCGTCTTTTTCAATAATCTCGCCTCTTACAACAGCTGCTTTTAGTCGTCGTGCTCCACCATATATTCTGAAATGCAGATAATCAAAATAACAATATACGCAAGTAGATGCATTATATACGTAGCTATTTGCTTCTTTTGAATAATTATTGAAGAACATCCTCTGCGAGATCTTCACTCCAGGATATTTCTTTTCCGAATTCGTGTCATAAGAATACAATTCCAGTTTGATTGTATCATTACCGCGGTTTTCATCGATATATGCCCGTTTCACCAGGACTGGTTTCATTCCAGGGTAATAGCTGGCAACTTGAGCCGGATAAGATAATATGTCATAATCTCCATTACATGGTAGCGCAAGACTTTCAGGTTCAGATAATATGTATCGTTCTGGTATATCATAATATGAATATGTATGGAATCCATACGGCTCACTGTTGATTTCATCTTCTATGATTTTTTCCACTTCACGATAATTAACTGAATAGTCAGCCATTTCTGGTAGACGAGGCTTTGACATCAGGCGAAGGTGCCAGTTTACTCGTGAGATGTCTTTAGCTAGCGTATTTGCCCGTTCTATAGTATACCACAGGTAGTCATCAAAATAGTCCTGCACTCCAATGCTTATGTTTTCAACTCCTCCTTTATACCTGAAACTTGTGACTCGTTCATTATCATAAATCGTAGCGATACGAATCCCTCCGCATTTCACCTCTCTGCCGCTGACCATATCAAAAATCTGGTTGGGCTCGTAAAAATACTGGTAGCGTTCCCCAGTAGGGCTGGTTATACTTTTCAGCGAGAACCAGTTAGGAACATTAGAAGGGGTGTCACGCTGTATCCACCACCTGTACGTACCATATAAATAATCCTTAATCTGGCGTCGTGTCCCAAGATTGGCATCTCCTATAATGTGCTTGTTCTTGAACGAGTCGTCTAGGAAGAGGTCCTTATCAATGTTCGCATTATATTCGATGCCTGATTTTTCTGCCGATGTATAATATCCCCATCTGTCTGGAGCTGGATGCAGAGGTGCTCCATAGTATTCCATATCATAAGCCTTTCTGTCGTTTCCAGATTCACCGCTGATTACAACTTTTGTCAGCAGGAGATGTCCGTCTTCTGCTGTACGAGGTGAATAGTTCAATGAAACTTGCCGAAGTACTCGCCCGGAAAGCTTGTCTTTTACTGAAATCATTCTAATCTCATTATCACCTCTTGTTATAGTCACAATCATGTTTCGTGTTTCAATTTGAGACAGTAAAGATTCATAATACTGGTCTGTACTCTCATCGAATTCAAGATTGAATTCAGCCTTATCCTCAAACTCCTCGGGGGATCCGCAGTCTGGCATGAACCTGGCGGCTTCTTTAATATTGAGGACATGCGGGTGAAATCCTCCATGCTGGTAGGCCTTATATGTTTTTTCATAGGAAAATTCCGCCTTGTCCCCAAACGTGGTTTCCAGTGTTTTCAACGTCCATGCTGTTATATCTCCATCATCACCATATTCGAAGAACTGCAGTTCTCCCCCAAAAGCGAATTTATTCCCATGTCCGTCAATAATATCCAGGCTCTGCCCGGACTCATTCATGGTGATCAGTTCCCGTGTCCCCTCCAGAACATCTGCGGTCATTTTCTTCCTGTCTGATATTACGAAGTGACCGTTGGATGATGGTAAGCTGAATGTGAACAAATCCGGTCCCGTATCCTCTATTCCTGAATAATATGATCCGACGATATTTGTCTGATAGTCTTCCTTGCATAACGGAAATAACAGGTGCCCTAGGTATGCATTCATTCTGAAGAAATCATAATTCAAGATTGTCTTGAACATGGAGTCATCATACATGCTGCATTTTTCGTCAGCTTTCCCGAATATAGTGCGCATTATACGGAAACCACCTATGTTCAGCATCCACCCTGCTCCAACTTCACCATCATATTGTCTAAATTTTATTCCGGATGCATGGTATGCCAGAAACACAGGAATAGTCATTCCTTTAAGTTCTATGTCGAATAAGGGAATAGTTATTTCAGGTGTTCCACTGCATTCAGATACTTCCTGATCAATGAATTTCTCAAAGATCATTGACTGTGGCAGAGGGCGGATGATTTCCTGGGCATTTAAGTGCTGCGTGGCAATAAATAATAGTGCGATAATTGCCTTTCTTAGTGTTTTCATTTATTCGTGACTATATTTGTTTTCAATGGATTTTCTATGGTATGGAGCAACCATGAAAACCGGATATGCTATGGAATCGTTCCTAGAGATATGTGCATTATGCAGAACCCCGGGATATTTGCTCGAATTAAGGATGTGGAAGCAGTCTTTAACATAAACGGCCCCAGGAGAAACTTCCCTCAAGATTACAACTTCCATCAGCATGCAGAAGACCTGTCAATGAAGCTGTCGCCGAATGGACATAGCATGGCATAATGTCTCACTAGATCACTGCATGCTATCTGTAGGCAGCCGCAGAATCCTGGATTTTCAATCACCTTCCTGGCATTAATTAATATATCAAGGATGGAGGACTTGCTGTCCAGGACGATTTTATTCCCATTTTTTAATTACGGCAATTTTTAAAATATAGTTTCTAGTTTATTAATTATTAAGCAATTGTGTTTTTTTCAAAAGACCTTAAAAATTCGTAACTTTAAAGTAGTTAACTCCCACATTAACGCCATGTTGCGAAGTAAGGTTCACTACAAATGTAGTGATTTATTCTCAATATTGAGAGAACATTTTGGAAAAAGAATGAATTTGGCAGGATTAAGAAGTTGTTTTGAAATTATTGAAAAGTTGTTTGATGTAAAATTTCTTCATCTTCCTCCCGAGTTCTCAGGTCAGATAGGCACCGCTATCTTCCCTGAATTCATAGCCGAACTCATTCTGAAGCTCATGCTTGTAAAGGCCCTGCATCATGGCTGGAACGTGAAAAGTCAGTGAAATATGCCACCGTCCTCCGGACTCCCGAAGAAATAGTGGCATATATAGATCGCGATTCCGGACGCGCTGTGGCCGGCGCTACTGGCAAAGCGTCACAATGACCCCATTCATAGCAGGCACATGCACCTTGATGGGGGTGCTGTGATTCAGGTGCTCCGACTCTGGCATATTCATCCAGTTGAACGCATGCTCCGGGATAGAGATTTTCATGTCCGCATCGTTTGGAGAGAAATTACAGGCAATCAGAAGTGTCTCCTCCTCATAATCCCTCAGGAAAGCGAAATGCCTGTCCGGATTGAATCCGTCTGAAGAGTAGTTGCAGTAGCAGAGGTCATAGACAGTTCCCTGATTTACAGCATTGTCATTCGCGGCGAACCGCAGAGCCTTTCTGTATGTCTCCAGGACAGCGGATTCCTCTCTGGTGAGGGCGTCCTGCTCGCCATGGATATATCTGTAAAGTCTTGTCAATGATTCTGGTGCCCACCAGTCGAAAATGCTGGTACGTCCGTCTGTTCCGCTGAAGCCCTCGTTGTCCATTCCGTGCTCCCCCACCTCTTCTCCGGCGTAGAGCATAAACGGCGCATTGTTGAAATATAAGGATGCATAAAGAGCTGCGTATGATTTTCTTGCATCGCCGCCAAAGAAGCTTGATGCAAACCTCTGCTCATCATGGTTCTCCAGAAAATTCAGCATGTATGGCTGCAGATCCCCAAGTGACTGCCAGTTCCATGTTATGCGGCGGGCAGACTGCCAGGCCTCCACAGGGACACCGCTGTCATTGACATTCTTCTCGACGATGGCACGCAGTGCGTCATACATTCCGGACTTGTCATAAAGAAGGTCGAATCCCACTTCACGGATGTATTTTGAATAGAGGGCTTTCTGATATACTTCGGCAATGAAAAGCATGTCCGGTCTGTCCTTCTTTATCTTGGCTATCAGCCATTTGAAGAATGCCGGAGGCACAAGCTCGACCATGTCGCAGCGGAAGCCGTCTACACCCTGCACAGTCCAGAAGTTAACGATATCATACATCTTTTCCCAGGTCTCTGTATGGCTGTCACAATAGTTAAGCTTGACTGTATCATACCAGTCGTTGACTCCTGGCGCCGGTGAATATGCATTGCCTGATGCCATAGCTGGCATCTCCATATAGGTCTGCCTCTCTATCGGTAGTACAAGCGGGGAATCTGGGTAGTAGAAGAAGTCGTTGCTCTCTTTCCAGTGGACGGACTTGTCGTCGGACTCCCCCAGCGCAGCCATCCCTGTAGGCGCAGGATGCATTGCGGTAAATCTGCCGTAGTCACGTGCCACATGATTCGGGACGAAGTCGATGATGACTTTCAGTCCTGCTTCATGCGTCCGGCTTACAAGCTGACGGAACTCGTCCATCCGGTTTTCCGGAATCTCAGCGAGGTATGGATTCACATCGTAGTAGTCCGTTATCGAGTATGGAGATCCGGCACGTCCTTTGACCCAGTCTTTAGAAGACGGTATGCAGCCGCATGTGTCTTCTGCCGTGGCGTGGCGTATGATCCCTGTGTACCAGACATGAGAAACACCTAGACTCTTAATGTATTCAAGAGTAATGGTGTCAATGCTGCTGAACTTTCCGCACCCATTTTCTGCAAGGGTTCCGTTCTTTATGTTCTTCCCCTCCGTGTTTCCCCACAAGCGAGGGAGTATCTGATATATGATAAGTTTGCTCATACACGTTGTCCTTTTTAAGGAGCTGTTTTGAAATTATTGTCTGAAGGTTTGAGAGGAAAAACCTTCATATTCGACCGAGGATTCAGGGAAGATAGCGGTGCCTATCTGACCTGAGAATTCGGAATGAAGATGAAGAAATTTTACCTCAAACAACTTTTCAATAATTTCAAAACAGCTTCTAAGGTTCAATACCATCTGCACAATTCATGCCCAAATCACATTATCGTCATGCCGAGACGGAATATCGGGAGGTGCTATCTGGCTTCATATTGCCACTGCTGCAATGAGCAGCAGTGATGTTGTATATTTGTTATTCATCTCAAAAAAGAAAAACATGGGGTATATGTAAAAACAACTTATTAATTCCAATCAGCAGTGGTTTTATACTTGGTGTGGCTTTCGGGCTAAAAAATGGTTTCAATTTCACTCTTTGTTTTTTATAACTCGCTGCACGTCAATGTTATATCGTTTTCTGCCGGGGCGCCGTCCCGACAGATTCATGTTTCGCGTCCATGCTTAAAGGCTGGCGGCTCAGGATATCTCTCCCCATTCCTCGGATTTTGGCATAAAAAAACAGTGGACAGTCAGCTGGACTGCCCACTGTTTAAGGTATTGCCCGGTGTGGGATTACCACTCAAGAATCTTCTTGAAATCGTAAACTGAAGGGTCTGCGATGCCGAGAGCCTTGACTGCCTCGTAATCCTCAGGGGTCACATAGTGAGCGATGTACTTGTAGTAGTTCTGTGCTGTACCGGCATTGATATCCACAACTCTAGGAGGGATCTTTCCGGTCTCAGGATCCTGCAGGTCTGCAAGATAGAGAGGTGAGACATTGCCATAGGAATCTACATATACCATGCAGCCGGTCTTGCCCTCGCTGAACAGCTGATATACGCCCATTGCCAGCTCTGTGCAGTATGTAAGGTCATAAGCGACAGGATCCTGGCAGCGTACATCGTAGCCGATTTCCACAGGACGGCTCTTTACCTTCAGGCCGACCTTCTTGAACTCCTTCTCGAGAAGCTCGTTGAAGAGGACTGCCTTGGAGATCTTTCCGAGCTCAGGATGGCCATGCTCATCGTATGTGAAGTGAACGCCGGCCTCTGCAGCTTCCTTGGCTACTTCCTCGTTGTGGAACAGGCCTTCAGCGGCAACTACGGTACCATAGTTCACGCCCATGATCTTTCTCTTGAGGATAGCAGAAATAGATAGACGGATAATCTTGTCCAGAGTCATCTGTGTCTTGTTGAACATCTCAGGGATGATGGTCATAGGGCAATGTGTCGCCTCGCCGATACCGAGCGCAAGGCTGCCGCATGTGCGTCCCATTGCTGAGATTACAAGCCAGTTGCCAGAAGTGCGAGCATCCTCGTAGATGGTTCTCGCGATATGCGCACCCTCGTTCTTTGCGGAATTGTATCCGAATGTCGGAGTGTTCGCAGGAAGAGGAAGGTCATTGTCAATGGTCTTAGGGCAATGGATGTTCGCGATAGGATAGTTCTTAGCTGCCAGGAACTTGGAGATTCTGTTGGCTGTCGAAGCAGTATCGTCACCGCCGATGGTCACGAGAAGCTTGATATTGTTGTCCTTGAAGAGCACGAGATTGAAGTTCTTCTCGAAATCCTCGTCTGTCGGCTTGAAACGGCTCATCTCGAGGTAGGAGCCGCCACGGTTGAAGTAACGGTCAGCCTTGAAGAAGTCGAGTTCCTCCGTGCGTGCATTCTTGCTGAAAAGGCCTGAATATCCGCCGTGGAGTCCGATAACCCTGTATCCCTTGGAAAGGAAAGTCTTTGCTACACTCATTGAAACTGAGTTCATTCCCGGGGCAGGACCGCCACCGCACAAGATAATGATTGCGTCTTTCATATTCTTAATAAAATGTTATGAAGTTATATTCGTTTTCCGGGTTGCAAAAATATCACTTTTCATCCGATTTTCCACAAAAAAATGGTTAAATTTGTATTTTATGAGAGTGTTTCCGGTATCGGGGATATTCTCGATGAATGTTTTATAAACGATAGAAGATGGACCGCCAGCAGGCAGAAATAAGAATACAGGAGCTCAGGAAAATTCTCTGGGAGAACAGCCGCAAGTATTACGTGGAGAATGCTCCGGTAATCAGCGACTATGATTACGACCACCTCATGTACGAGCTGTCTGACCTGGAGAGGCAGTACCCTGACCTTGTGGCCCCTGACTCCCCTACCCAGAAGGTGGGCAATGATCTGGAGAACAGCGATGAAAGCGGCAGAACACTGGTGTCCGCGAGGAAGGAGTTTGCCCAGTACCCGCATAAATATCCGATGCTGTCCCTGGGAAACACGTACAATATCGGGGAAATAGAGGATTTCGTGGCGCGGGCGTCCAGGACCATAAGCAAGCCGTTCACATATTCCTGCGAACTTAAATTTGACGGGACGGCAATATGCCTTACGTACCGTAACGGCAAACTGTTCAGGGCATTGACTAGAGGAGACGGGGTCATCGGAGATGATGTCACCGAGAATGTCCGCCATATTTCCAATATCCCTGAAGAGCTGAAAGGCTCCGGGTATCCTGAAGAATTCGAGATAAGAGGAGAAATCCTGATGCCATACAAGGCATTCGACAGGCTGAATGAAGAGAAGATGCGCAATGAGGAGCAGCCGTTTGCAAATCCGAGAAATGCCGCCTCCGGCTCGTTGAAGCTTCTTGACCCTAAGGAGGTCGGACTCAGGGGGCTCTGGTGCACATTGTACCATATTCCGAGTCCTAGCGTGACTTTCGCGACACATGACGAAGCGCTGAACGCCGCCGCCTCATGGGGGCTTCCGGTTTCGGACAAGCGCAGGATCTGCCATAATATCAGCGAGATAGAGGCATATATCAATTATTGGGATACGGAGCGCAAGTTTCTTCCTTACGCCACCGACGGGATCGTGATAAAGATCAATGAGCTGGCATTCCAGACAGAGCTTGGATATACGGCTAAATTTCCACGGTGGGCAGTCGCATACAAGTTCAAGGCCGAGCAGGCATTGACACAGATAAAATCCATTGACTACCAGGTAGGGCGGACAGGGGCCGTGACTCCTGTCGCAAATCTTGACCCGGTGCAGCTCTCAGGAACAGTGGTGAAAAGGGCGACATTGAACAATGCCGACATGATGGAGCAGATGGATATACGCATCGGAGACTATGTTTATGTGGAGAAAGGCGGCGAGATCATACCTAAGATAACAGGCGTGGAACTGTCCAAAAGAGGGGCAGATGTGCGCAAGCCTGATTTTCCAAAGGTGTGTCCGGACTGCGGAACTCCGCTTGT
This sequence comes from uncultured Bacteroidales bacterium, assembly GCA_934691625.1. Taxonomy (GTDB): domain Bacteria; phylum Bacteroidota; class Bacteroidia; order Bacteroidales; family UBA932; genus Cryptobacteroides. The sequence goes on from CAKUTA010000005.1 coordinate 63,422, forward strand.
GAAGGAAGATGACGAGGCCAAATGGTTCTGTCCTAATGTCGATGGATGCCCGACCCAGATAAAGGGCAGGCTGGTGCATTTCCTGAGCAGGAAAGCCATGAATGTAATCGCTGGAGATGCCACCATCGAGCAGCTGTATAATCTGGGACTGGTCCGTACACCTGCCGATTTCTATGACCTGCACAAGCAGGATCTTATGCGTCTGGACGGATGGAAGGAGCGGTCGGCGCAGAGATTTCTGGACAGTCTGAAGGACAGCCTGAAGGTGCCTTTCGAGCGAGTCCTGTTCGCATTGGGAATCAGATATGTCGGTGAATCCACAGCCAAGGAGATCGCCAGATATTTCAAGGATATAGATACTATAGCCGCCGCTTCTGCGGAACAGCTGCTGGAGGTGCCCGATGTCGGTACAGTGATAGCTGAAAGCGTTCACGCATTCTTCCAGGACGAGAGGCACATATTCGAGATTCAGCGGCTGAAAGCCGATGGGCTCAAGATGTCAGTGGAAGCTCCTGCGGAGAATCTGTCCGCAGCCCTCTCCGGGAAGACTATCGTCATTTCCGGGAACTTCAGCATATCCAGGGACGACATGAAGCATCTGATAGAGCTGCATGGAGGCAAGAGCAGCGGCTCGCTCAGCGGTAAGACATCGTATCTGCTTGCCGGTTCCAAGCCGGGGCCTGAGAAGCTGAAAAAGGCGGAGCAGCTGGGAATAAAGGTTATCAGTGAAGACGAATTCAGGACAATGCTGCCGGAAGGGGCGATGCCAGAGGCTGAAGATGACATTGAGCCTGATCTTTTCGGAGGTTCGGTATAAGACAGAACTAGCGGAATCAGGATGGGCATCAAAGAGAAAATACAGAAGCTGAAGCTGTTCCTTTCGGACGGAATCTGGAGTGTGAACTATGAGAACCTTTCCAGGATGCGTGCGCATCTGATAAAGGATCTCCAGGTGCTTATTATCACCATCAAGACATTCTCCGCTCAGAAAATCGGGTTCCAGGCAGTTGCGCTCAGTTTTTTCTGCACAATGGCAGCCGTGCCGTTCATCGCCATCGCTTTCGTCATAACCGGAGGCCTCGGCCTGGAAGACACTCTGAAAGGTGTGCTCGCGGCGCATATCTCCAACCAGCAGGCCATCGACACATTGTTCGGATTTGCGGAAAACATCATTAACACAGCACAGTCCAGTCCGGTCGGGCTTGTCAGTGCAATCCTGTTCGCATGGCTTGTAATCTGGATGATGATGTGCGTCGAATCCGTGTTCAACAACGTATGGAGGGTCAACAAATCCAGGAACATCATAAAGAGGCTGTCTTTCTATATGGTGATTCTGGTGCTCTCCCCTTTCGTCATCCTGCTTTTCTTCTCTGGTTCCATCATATATTCAAATATCCTGGATATCCTGGTTCCCACCAGGATCGCATTTTCCGACAGTATAAAGACGTTCCTCGGATGGGTGATCTTCGCTGTCGTGTCCGTATTCACGTTCTCGGCAATGTACAAGTTCATCCCGAACCATATTGTCAACTACAGGAATGCCTTCAAGGCAGCCCTTTTCTCAGGACCGGTCTTTACGGCAATGCAATATCTCTTCCTGGAGACACAGATCTTTGTGTCCAGGCTGAATACAATATACGGTGCGGTAGCTGCAATACCGCTTTTTATGTTCTGGCTGAACTTCGGATGGTTCATAATCCTCATCGGTGCTGAATTCTCTTATGCGTTCCAGAACGTTGACAACTATAATCTTGACACAAAATGAGCTTTTCAGAATTTACGCAGAAGGATTATGAGGTCATAGCCAGGAACTATGCAGAACTTAAGGAGGCCGCCAGGAAAAGATGTTCCGGCGAGCAGGAGCTAGCTGTCGTACAGAAGGCTTTCGATTTCGCCAACGAGGCGCATAAGAACGTCAGGAGGCGTTCCGGGGAGCCATATATTCTCCACCCGATAGCCGTGGCCAAGATCGTGGTGAATGATATCGGTCTTGGGTACAAGTCGATAGCTGCGGCTTTGCTGCATGACGTCGTTGAGGATACGGACTATACTGTGGACGATATCAGGAATCTGTTCGGGGATAAGATCGCGTCCCTTGTCGATGGTCTCACGAAGATCAAGAATGTGCTCGATAACCAGGACAAGAAGAACAAGGATAACGGCTATACAGAAAGCCTGCAGGCCGAGAATTTCAAGCGTATTCTCCTTACACTCAATGATGACGTGCGGGTCGTCCTCATCAAGCTGGCAGACCGCCTGCACAATTGCCGGACCATAGAGTTCATGCCTGAATATAAGCGGGACAAGATCCTCAGCGAGACAATGTTCATTTTCGTGCCGCTGGCTCACAGGCTTGGCCTGTATGAGGTCAAGTCCGAGATGGAGAATATCTGGCTGCGGTACAAGGAGCCGGATGCATACAATGACATAATCGCGAAAATCAACCGCGACATGTCAGACAAGGAGAAGAGTATCGACGAATTCATCAAACCTATCAGGGATGCTCTGGACAATGCAGGATTTGACTTCGAGATAAGGAAGAGGGTGAAGACCCCGTATTCCATCTGGCACAAGATGGTCACGAAGCAGATAACATTCGAGCAGGTCTATGACCTGTATGCTGTGCGTATCGTATTCAACCCGTCCAAGGACAACGACAAGGAGAGCGAGCGAGACCAGTGTTATCATGTGTTCTCCATAATCACAGGCATATACAGATATAAGGCAGACCGTGTGCGTGACTGGGTCAAGCATCCCAAGAGCAATGGATACGAGGCGCTGCACTGCACGCTGATGAGCCAGACAGGTATCTGGATCGAGGTCCAGATACGCACCAGAAGGATGGATGATATCGCCGAAAAAGGAATTGCCGCGCACTGGGCGTATAAGCAGGACGGCTATATAAGCGAGAATGACAACGAGATGGACAAGTGGCTGTCAAAGGTCAAGGAAATACTTGTCAGCCCGGATGTCAATGCCCTGGAGCTTCTGGATATCATACATAATGATCTCACCACCACTTCCATACTGGTTTTCACACCTAAAGGTGAGCAGAAGTCCATCCAGAACGGGGCGACCGCACTGGATTTCGCATACATGATCCATTCTGAAATCGGATGCAAGGCTATCGCCGCCAAGGTCAATATGAGGCTGGTCCCACTTTCATACGTGCTGAAGACCGGTGACCAGGTGGAGATCATTTCCGCAGAAGACGAGCATCCAAAGACTGAATGGCTGGACTTTCTGCAGACACGGCATGCGCGGAACCTGGTCATGGACTACTTCCGTCCGCAGAGAGCCGAGTTCATAGAAGCCGGGAAGAAGAAGCTGGAGGCGAACCTTAAGTCGGCAGGGATTATCGGGAATGCCCAGACGACCCGCAGGATAGCTGCCGCCCTGGAGCTTAACAATTCTGATGAGTTTCTTTTCCGCTACGGAATTGGCTATCTGAAGTTCAACAACATTGCAGGCGTTCTGTCCGGCAAGAAAAAGAAGACCGGTGACTATATCATAGACTCGGAGGAGGATGGCCATAAATATGTGATAGCCAGCTGCTGCAAGCCGATACCAGGAGACCCGTGTATCGGTTTCCTTTCCCCTGACGGCACGATCACTGTGCATAAGAAGAGCTGCAGCGTGGCGGAGAATCTGGCGACAAAGCATGGTGACTGGATCGTGAAGACGCAGTGGAAATCGACTTCCGGCCAGGCATTTCCTGTACGCATTTCGCTCAAGGGCATAGACCGGGTCGGACTGCTCAATGATATCACAGGCTACATCTCGCTTGTCATGGGTGTGAACATGCGGAAACTGAACCTCAGCACCGAGAGCGGCATTTTCGACGGGTATATAGAGATGTATGTCCATGACCGTGGCATACTGGATACAATGATATCCAAACTTCAGAAAATCAAGGGAATACAGAGCGTTATCCGCACAGACATATAATTTTGGATAAAATGAAAGGATATATAGAAAAACTGATTCCGGCTATTCCGGTAGCACTTGTAATGGGGGCAATGCTGTTCTCCCATTCATGCGCCAACACGACCACGCCACCTAGCGGTGGCGACAAGGACACGATACCGCCTGTAATCACGAATATCTACCCTCTTCCTGGCACAGTCAGTGTGCCTACGCATAACACTCAGATAGTCATCACTTTCAATGAATATGTAACAGTAAAGGATGCCAAGGGCATATTCCTGTCTCCACCGCTGGAGAAGTCTCCGCGGTACAAGATACGGGGAAAGTCTGTGGTCGTATATTTCGAGTCGGACCTGGAGCCGAACACGACATACACCCTTGACCTTACAAATGCCATCGCGGATAACAATGAGGGCAACATGTATCCAGGATATACGCTGGCTTTCTCCACTGGCCATGCAATAGATTCCATGGCGATCACAGGTGTTGTACGGGACTGCAGCACGCTTAAGCCTGTCAAGGGCGCCACTGTAATGCTATACAAGGACCTTGCGGACTCCGCTGTGTTCAAGCATCGCCCTGATGCCGCTGTAAAGACTGATGACTGGGGATTCTTCTCTATCAGGAATATAGCCGACACTTTGTACCGGCTGTATGCTGTCAAGGACGAAAGTTCAAATAACATATATGATCCGGACAATGACCTTATCGCATTCTATGATGATGTCATCAGACCTTCCATCGTAGTGTCAGATGATCTTCCGGAACTGAAGAAGTACGACATGAAGGATACGCTGCACTGCATGGACAGAAAGGCGCAGTTCGAGATGGTCCTGTTCAGGGAGAGGCCGAGCAAGCAGATGATTGTCAATAAGGTACGAACAAAACCACGTTCCGCATATATCACCTTCATGGCACCCGATGCCATGATAGATTCCATGTGGGTGCGCGGGTTGCCTGCAAACCGTCTTATAGCCCAGTTCAATATCCAGCGGGACAGTCTGGAGATATGGATCAATGACAAACGCCGCCAGCCGGATACGCTGCATCTGTTTGTCGATTACATGAAGACAGATTCGGCAGGAGTTCTCAAGCCATTCACCGAGCATGTCAGGCTCGCCCAGGAAAAGTCCGGAGGCAAGTCGAAGAGTTCCAGGAGGGACATCAAGCATGAGGACACGACATGCGTCATGACAATCACCGCCGAGCCTGAGACTATAGAACAGAACGGCTTCGGGATAGAGTTCGCTTATCCTATAATAAGCGAGAACTTCGATTCGCTGTCCCTGATTTCTGTCAATCCGCGGCAGCAGGAGTCCAGGATGAAATTCTCGGTCACGAGGGACACATTGAACCTCAGGAAATATGTGCTCCGGCCCGAAGGCAAGCTGATGTCCGGATATGAATACAAGCTCAAGGTTCCATACCGCAAATTCCGCGACATCAACGGTTTCTACAATGACAGCAGTGAGGTGAAAGTCTCGCTGCCTAAAGATGACAAGCTCAGCACATTGACGCTTGACATGACAGGAGTGCATCATAAGTATATCGTAGATCTGCTGAACGAGAAGCGTGACAAGATTCTGCGGAGCTACATTATCGAGAATGACTGCAAACTACCGTTCCCATATCTCAAGGCAGGCAAATATTCTGTCCGCATAACTGAGGATATGAACAAGAATGGCATGGTGGACACGGGAAACCTTCTGGAGCACAGGCAGCCTGAAAAGGTTATGTTCTACAAGCTGCGTGATGATTCGGAAGTCCTGGTAATCAAGGAATCTACCGAAATGGAGCAGAAGATTGACATCAGTAAACTATTCGGAAAATGATTAAAAGATTTATAATGATAGCGGCAGCATCGGTGCTAGCATTCAGTACCGCGTCGGCTCAGAATACCGTGAGGGATTCACTCCTGGCTATGGCTCCGGATTCTCTTGTGATGCAGCCGGATTCGGCAATGCTGCCCGGCAAAGGTCCCGTAGTCAAGGCTGAGCTGAAGTATTCTGACGAGTTCCTGGATACAGTGCAGATAAAGAGGAAGCTTGTCGTGAATGACTACTCAATGATAGGCATCCAATATGGAGTGGCATTGAGCCAGGTCATGTTCAACCCTTCCAAGAAGCAGGGAATGCTGATGAATCCTATGAATATAGGCATTGTCTATACACGCTACGGCAAGATGTTTGGCTACATGCCGTATTTCGGATTCCAGACAGGTATATTCTATGGGCAGAACGGATATAAGTTCAAGATTGACAAGAAAACGGGCGAGTATTCAGAGAATGTGGACGGGGCGACCCAGGCACGATATACATATCTGGAGGTCCCGCTCCTGGCCCATCTGCACATGGATGTCTGGCATCTGAAATTAATTGTCAATGCAGGTCTGTTCGGAGCATACAGGAAAAGTGTTGAGCGTCAGGGAAATGTTGATGACAAATACCTTACGTCGTTCTATGATTACGACAAGAGATTTGAGTACGGAGTCAAGGCCGGGCTGGGTTTCGGCTTTTTCTTCGATCCTGTAGAGATACATTTCCAGGCGACATATAGATATTCAATGGGCAGTCTGTACAAGCCTGACTATAACAGCGAGTATTATTACAGGTTTGCCTATCCATCCGATATCATCATTTCCGCCGGACTGCATTTCCAGCTGACCAGACGGACAGGAAAGACAAGAAGTCAGCTGAAGAAGGAAGCAAAAGGTCTGATATATGAAACAGGTAATGAAGACATTGACAGCAACAGCAGGTAAGGTGCATATAGGGTCAGACTCCCCTATCGCTGTCCAGACGATGTGCAACACTCATACTTTCGACGAGGATGCGACTGTGGCACAATGTGAAAGGATGCACGCTGCAGGAACTGACATCATACGTATCACAGTCCCTGGACTGCAGGATGTTCCGCATATCAGGGCAATCCATGACAGGCTCAGGAGCATGGGCATTGACACCCCTATTGTTGCTGATATCCATTTCTCGTCGGAAACTGCCATTGCGGTTGCCCCCTATGTCGAGAAGGTGCGTATCAACCCCGGGAACTTCAGCAAGGACTTTGATGAGGCTTCACGTCAGCTTGCACGGCTCGTCAAAGTCTGCTCGGAGCATGGCACAGCCATCCGCATCGGGCTTAACCATGGTTCGCTTGGTGTGCGCATAACGAACCTTTATGGCAATACGCCAAAGGCAATGGCTGAAGCCGCAATGGAATGGCTGCGTCTTTGTGTGAAAAATAGTTTCTACAATGTTGTAGTTTCCCTGAAGTCAAGTAACACTATTGTTATGGTAGAGGCTTACAGGCTGCTGGCCAAGATGATGCAGGAGGAAGGCGTTGTCTTCCCTCTTCATGTAGGTGTCACGGAGGCAGGCAATGGTGACTCAGGACGGATCAAGTCCTGCGTCGGTATTTCGGCGTTGCTTTCTGAAGGGATAGGAAATACCATAAGGGTTTCATTGACAGAGGATCCTGTCAATGAAATACCTGTCGGACGTTATCTGGCGTTACGCTATGATGGCAAGCTGAATTCGACAATGACTTCGGTAAAAGTTGAAGGCCGTAATGCTTCAGCTGTCTATGACTCGCCTACCCGCGAGCGTCTCCTTCTGGATTTCGCATGCGATTTCGGAAAGCGTCTGCTGGATAAGGAGATAGATGAAGTCCATATATCAGGCTTCTATAATGATGATACAGGGAACCGTATCTCCATTGAAGATTCTGGTCTCGGCAAATATCTTGAGGATGAGCTGCTTCAGGCCGCAAGACGGCGTTTCTATAAGCCGGAGTATATTGCATGCCCAGGATGCGGCCGCACAATGTATAATCTTCAGGAGACTTTCGAGCAGGTCAAGCAGCGGACTGCGCATCTGAAGAATGTGGTCATCGCTGTCATGGGCTGTATCGTGAACGGGCCTGGTGAGATGGCTGATGCAGACTGGGGATATGTGGGTGAAGGCAATGGAAAAGTGTCCATATATCATAAGAATGAGCCTGTAATGCGCCATGTACCGGAATCAGAAGCCGTGGACAAGCTTGTGGAGCTAATCGAAGGGCATATAGTCAGATCACAGATTTCTAATCAAGACACATGGACTGGTTAGTCTTCAGACTCCTTATCTTGTCCGGATTCAGATGAAACCAGTTCGGATTCTGGCAGTTTCTTGACTATCAGCTTGTCAATACGCGCCCCGTCCATGTCTGCAACTTCAAACTCAAACCCGTTCCAGTCTATTTTTTCTCCGGATTTAGGCACATGCTGCAGCTTCTCCAGCATCAGACCGCCTACAGTCGAGAAATCATAATCCTCCATCGCATCATCGAGGTCGAAATGTGAAAGGAAGTCATAGATGGAGCATTGCCCATCCACGAACCACCCATTGTGGTCGCTGCGCTCTATGATATCCGGCTCTGAATTATGATCCTGGGTATTGGTGTTCCCGACGAGACCGTCAAATATGTCCTTCAGGGATATGACTCCTGCCAGACCGCCGAATTCGTCACATACCAAAGCCCTCTTTATCCTGTTCTCTTTCATGTAGCCAAGCACTGCATAGACGCTCATGTTCTCATGCACGTAGTGCGGTTCCTTCATGGCCTTTTTCAGGTCAATCTTCTTGTTCTGACGCATCTCTGTCACATAGTCCTTGATGGAAAGAACACCTACGACATGATCCAGGTCACCGTCAACTACAGGATACTGCTCGTATATGGTGCTTTCTATAGTGCGGATAATTTCCTCATCGGTCATCTGCAGATCCAGCCACACAATATCGTCGCGCAATGTCATGATTGTGCTGACACTGAGATCGCCCAACGTGAATACACGCTCGACTATATCCTGCTCAAGAGGCGAGACCTCACCTTCATCCTTCCCTTCCTCGATGATGGACTTAATCTCATCCTCCGTTACCTTATTCTCATGTTCCTTGATGCCAAGTATCTTGACAGAGAGCGCAGTGCACTTTGCCAGCGCCCATATCACAGGGGATGCAATCCAGGAGACGAAGCGCATTACGCCTGCAATCTTCTTGGCTACTTTCTCCGGATCAGCCATCGCAATGCGCTTAGGGACAAGCTCTCCAAGAAGAATCGACAGGAACATCACGATGAATACAATTATCGCCTTGGCGATAAATTCCGCCGTACCCGCAGCCACCCCCAGGCTGATGAATACCTGAGCGAAATTATGAGCCAGGCTCTCGCCTGAAAAAATACCGGTAAGGATGCCGACGAGAGTGACTCCCATCTGAACTGTGGACAGGAACTTGTCTGCATCCGATGTGAGTTTCAGTGCAGATTTTGCCCCTTTGTCCCCTTTCTGTGCATCTACCGTAAGTCGTGATTTACGTGCAGAGATGCAGGCGATTTCCGCCATGGAGAAAATTCCATTGACAATGATCAGCAGCAGTATTATAAATGCTTCCATATTAGCGAATTGAGGCCTCCCTACTTAAGTTCGGCAATGACAGTCTCGCCTGCGCGTGTCTCGTCACCGATTTTAACCTTGACGTCCGCATCCAGAGGGAGGAAGATATCCAGCCTGGAGCCGAACTTTATGATGCCGCACTGTGAGCCGCGGATCTCATCGGAGCCGATCTTTGAATAGCTGACAATGCGCCTTGCAAATGTACCTGCTATCTGTTTGAAGAAAATCTCTCCATGACCTGTATCCACGGCAGTAGAGGCATGTTCATTCTCTTCTGCAGCCTTCGGAAGAAACGCAAGAAGGTATTTCCCTGGATGATATTTATAGTAGGTGACTTTGCCGCTTGCCGGCCAGAAATTAGCATGAACATTGAAAAAGTTCATATAGACAGAGACCTGGATACATTCCCGCTTCAGATATTCTTTCTCGAAAGTCCTGCGGATAATGACGACCTTTCCGTCTGCCCCGGATGTCACAAGCTTCTCCCCTTCCGGTGTATGTCTGACCGGCACCCGATGAAACCATGTCACGAAAATCGCGTACAGGACAAGCACTCCTGTAAGAATGTATGCAGCAATGCCTCCTAGAAATTTCAGTAAGGCGAAGATAAAAAGAGCGCTGAACAGCCATGCAATGGCAATTGTTCCGTATGAGTCTTTATCTATTTTCATGCTTCCGGTTATGCAAGACTGGTTTAATACACAATTATTTTTCAAATATATGAAGAAAATTGCATTTTAAAAAATATTCATAAGTATCAGGTATAATGCCCCCGCAGGCATAGCCATAAGTGTACTGTCAAACCTATCCAGCATTCCGCCATGTCCTGGAACGATAGTCCCGGAATCCTTCACGTTATAATGTCTCTTCCACTGCGACTCGAAAAGATCGCCGTAAACGCCGGCGATATCCATCACTATCGCTAATACTATAGTGTTAATCAGTGATATAGGAAGGTGCATAGCATATTTCAGCACGATTGCCGACAATACTGAGCAGAACATTCCGCCCCAGAAGCCCGCCCATGTCTTCTTCGGGGATATATCAGGAAACAGCTTCTTACTGAAACGCTTGCCAAGAGTCGAGCCGAAAATATATCCTCCCACATCGGAACTCCATATTATGATGAAGAAGCAGAGCAGGACAATGCCGTTGAACTGCTGCCCGAAAAAGACGATAAGGTTCGACAAGGAAAGAGGAACCGCAATATACAGGATTCCTGTGTAGATATCGGAGAACTTGCCGAATTCCGTCTTGTCCTTCACATACAGCGAATTCACCATCACTACCATGATGGGGAGCATCGCTATTGCCACATATTTGACTTCCAGGCCGTAGGCACTGACACAGAAGATCAGCGAAAACAGAATGAGACCAGACAGAATCGCCAGGAGCCTGGAGAATCTGTACCTGTCATTCATCGTTATCGTATAGAACTCATGCATCATGATGGCCATGATGAACATTACAAGCCCTGCAAACAGAAGCTTGTCTAACAGAAGACCGGCCACCATCACAACGATGAAGCCGACCCCCGATATAGTCCTTAAAATAGTGTTGTTCATTCGTTCAGGTTTTTCAGAAGCAGTCTAATCAGATTAAACCGCTTCCAGGTACACAACCGAGGCTATGCCTCGGATTTTTCAGACTCAAGTTTCTCAGAAACTGAAGGTTTCTCCGTCTGGTCCGCAGTATCTTCCGGGGTCAGATCATCCTGCTCTGGCTTAACTTTAGGACCCAGGATCTTTTCCACGTCATCGGCGAAGATCACCTCCTTCTCCAGCAGCAGAGCCGCCATCTGGAGAAATCCTTCCTTATGGTCCATAAGAATCTTCATTGTCCTGTCATGGATCATAGATACCAGATTCTTGACTTCCTGGTCAATAAGCTCGGCGGTCTTCTCGCTGTATGGCTTTGTGAGGTCGTATCCCCTTGCACCAGTGGAATCATAGAAGGACAATGCACCTACGGTGTCTGTCATTCCATAGTCTTTCACCATGCCATAGGCCATCTGCGTCAGGCGCTCAAGATCATTCTGAGCTCCCGTCGATGGCTCTCCGTTCACAATCTCCTCGGCAACGCGCCCTCCGATAAGGGAGCACATCTCGTCAATCATCTGAGACTTGGTCCACAGCTTGCGTTCTTCAGGAAGATACCATGCGGCTCCAAGTGCCTGACCACGTGGTATGAGTGTGACCTTAAAGAGTGGATTTGCATAAGGCAGCAGCCAGCTCACAGCCGCATGACCTGCCTCGTGATGAGCAATAGAGCGCTTCTCTGCAGGAGTTATAATGGCAGCTTTGCGCTCCAGTCCACCGACAATCCTGTCCACAGCGTCCAGGAAATCCTGCTTGTCGACAGCTTTCTTGTTTTTCCTCGCCGCTGTAAGGGCAGCCTCATTGCAGACATTGGCTATGTCCGCACCGGAGAATCCAGGAGTATGCTTCGCCATAAACTCTACATCGAAATCGCCGGCGACTTTCAGGTTCTTTATGTGCACCTTGAAAATTTCCTCGCGCTCCTTCAGCTCCGGAAGATCCACATGAATCTGCCTGTCAAAACGCCCGGCACGCATGAGAGCCTTATCAAGAATGTCCGCCCTGTTCGTGGCTGCAAGCACAATAACCCCGGAGTTCGTGTCGAAACCGTCCATCTCCGTAAGAAGCTGGTTCAATGTATTCTCACGCTCGTCATTCGACGAGAAGCCGGCATTCTTGCCTCGTGCCCGTCCCACAGCATCAATTTCATCAATGAAGACGATACATGGTGCCTTTTCCTTGGCCTGACGGAACAGGTCACGTACTCGTGATGCTCCGACACCTACAAACATCTCCACAAAATCTGAACCAGAGATGGAGAAAAAAGGCACATTAGCCTCGCCTGCCACAGCCTTGGCCAGCAAGGTCTTGCCAGTACCAGGAGGGCCTACGAGCAGCGCTCCCTTAGGGATTTTTCCTCCAAGAGCGGTATATTTCTTCGGATTTTTGAGGAAATCCACAATCTCCATCACCTCATCCTTTGCGCCATAAAGTCCGGCGACATCCTTGAATGTGACTTTCACCTGATTCTTGTCAGCGAGCTTGCCTGTCGCCTTGCCGACATTGAAAATGCCGCCCTGTCCTCCTGGACCGCCGTTCATGTTCCGGTTGAAACCACGGAACATAAATACCCACATAAGGATAAGCAGCACCGGGAACAGGAACCAGTCCATCATGTGCCCCCACAGGTTGTCATCATTCTCCATTATGACCTTGAACCTGTTGCCTTCAGCAAGGTTCGCGTTCAATGCCGCAAACTCCGTTTCCGGATCGAACTTGCTGGATACATAGAACCAGAAATGCGGAGATGATGACGGCACCTTTCCGCCGAACCGGTCACTGTACTTGCTCAATCTGTCAGGACGGATCGCTATTTCTCCCTTGTAATCATTCCTGATAAACACGATAGACTTCACATCTCCTGCCTCTATCATCTCCTCGACATCTGCCCACTCTGCCTTCTGCGGCTTGGCACCGGTATTGTTGAAGAGCATCCAGATGATTCCGGATATTATGAGGATATAGAGCCATGACAGCCCTATATTGACCGAGATGATCTTCTTCTGCGGCCTTTTGCCGCCATTATTCTTTTTAGACATCCGTAAATCCCATTACAACGAATCCGGACCGGATTCTGATTTTCTTACACGCCTTGCCGATGCCCTGACCTTGGATGCGGCCTTTGGTTTCACGCGCTTTTCCTCCTCCTGCGTGGCTGCCACAGGTTCGTCTGTATATTCTGTCCTTTCAGCATCAGCCCAGAGATCCTCCAGACGGTAGAAATCCCTATATTCTGTCAGGAACACATGGACGACGACATCCCCGTAGTCAAGTATAATCCAGAAATCGTTTTCCAGTCCCTGCATCCGGAGCACCTTACGTCCGCATTTCTTCTGCATTCTTACAATAATATTGTCAGCGATAGCTGCCACCGCGGTAGTTGAATCTGCATTGCATACCACGAAATAGTCAGAAATAGCTGTACCTATCGGGCTAAGGTCAAGCGACACTACGCGCTGCCCCTTCTTTTCGAGCATCGCATCTGTTATGACCTTGAGAACATTTTTTTCCATTTTCTAAGGATTGTTTAAATTTGCGCACAAAGATAAAACAAAAATCAGTCCAATGAAAGCGCAAACGCCCATAACGTGGTTCGAGAGCATTGATTCCACCAATTCCGAGGCCAGAAGACAGCTCGGCACGCTTGACAAAATGTCAGTATTTGCAGCTAAGTTCCAGACAGCAGGCCGCGGGCAGCGCGGGAACAGGTGGAGCAGCGCGTCCGGAGAGAATCTGACATTTTCCATTCTTGCGCGTCTTTCATCGGACGGACAGCCGCAAGTCAAGGCTCGTGACCAGTTCGATATCAGCATAGTCGCGGCGCTTTCAGTGTCGGACCTGCTCCGCCGCTACGGAATCGACAACCACATTAAATGGCCCAATGATATATACATAAGGGACAGGAAAGTATGCGGAATGCTGATAGAGAATATTTTGGGACAGGATATGGTGACGGCGTCCATCATAGGCATAGGGCTGAACCTGAACCAGAGCGAATTTCCTCCGGAACTTGTGAATCCGACGTCTGTCCTGCTCGCTTCAGGCGTCCGGCATGCTCCTGAAGAAACCCTTGAGGAGCTTATCTCCATCTTTCAGGACATGTTTATGCAATTATCTGATTCTGAAAGTACTACAGACGCAAGAAATAACTATGTTTCCCGGATGTACAGGCTTGGTTCTGTCAGAAAATACTACGATGCTGCGAGCGGTATCTATTTCGATGGCAAAATTATAGGCATCTCCGAAGAAGGGATGCTTCTTGTGGAGATGCCTGATAAGACAATCCGTTCTTTCTCATTCAAGGAGATAGGCTATATCATCTAGCGCTGCGCATAGCTGATATTACTCCTCCTGGATACTCCGACTTGAAAACCGCGCTGCCTGCGACGAGTATGTCTGCACCGGCCTCAGCGATGGCGGAAGCGTTTGCCGGGGAGACTCCCCCATCCACTTCAATCACACAGTTGCTGCCGCTTCTGGCTATCTCTTCACGGACAGCCCTTATTCTGCTATACGTATCCTCAATGAATTTCTGCCCGCCGAACCCGGCGAATACGGACATGACAAGGATGTAGTCGGCAGAACCGATATACGGGAAAACACGTTCAGGCGCAACGTCGGGGTTTATGGCAAGCCCTGCCCGTATCCCGTAGGAACGTATCTGCTCCAGCAGCGTTCCAGGATTTTCCTCAGCCAGCTCCGCGGCCTCAAGGTGGAAGCTCATCATTCTGACACCTGTCTTTGCGAACCGCTCAAAGTATTTCTCCGGGTGAACTATCATCAGATGGGCATCCATGGGCTTTTCCGCCTTTCTTGCTATGGCTTCCACCACAGGGAAACCATAGGATATGTTCGGCACCAGTACGCCATCCATGATATCGAGATGAAAGACATCCGCATATCGGTTGACAATCTCCACATCTTTTTCAAGATGCAGAAAGTCCGCAGAAAGCATTGAAGGGGCTATCTGTATCATTTGAAATTAGTCACTACGTCAACAAGCAGCTTCACGAATTTTTCGTTGGAAGCAAGATCGAGTTTCTCTCCGGGCGCATGTACCCCTCTCAGTGTCGGTCCGAAAGACACCATATCCAGATATGGGAACTTTTCCAGGAACAGGCCGCACTCAAGACCGGCGTGGATCGCCTTTACTTCCGGCTCAGTGCCGAAAAGTTTCCTGTATGAGGCCACGGTCTCCTTGAGTATCGGGGAATTCATATTCGGAGCCCAGCCTGGATAAGGATCAGAGTGGGATACCTCCGCCCCAGCAAGCTGGAATGCAGCCTCTACCTTGTCCGCTATGAATTTCTTTTCCGACTCGGTGGAGCTTCTCTGGCTTGTCGTTACTATGATCTCGCCCGGCTTGTCCATCTTCACAGCAGCCAGGTTCGTGGACGTCTCCACCAGTCCCGGAATATCCTGGCTCATCGCCAGGACTCCATGGTTCACTGCAACGAGCGACATTACAAGACGTCTTGCAACATCGTTCTCCACTGCATTCTCCGTATGTGATGCCCTTTCAGCATCGAAACGGATATCAGGGTCCGTATTATGGAATTCATTTCTGACAGCCTCGCCAAATTCTCTGAAACATGCGATGAAAGCATCCTGCTCGCTTTCCTTTACATAGACCACAGCCTCTGCATCGCGGGAAATGGCATTGCGCTTATTCCCTCCGGTGAGGCGGAGCAGCTGGTAATTTCCAAGTTCAGAATATAGGAACCTGGCCATAATCTGGACGGCATTTGCCCTTTCCTTATTGATGTCATCTCCGCTGTGACCGCCTAAGGCATTGGAAACTCTAAGGGAGATGGCCTTGTATCCAGGCTTCACAGGCTCTGTAGAGTATCTGAATACCGCTGTCGTATCGATTCCGCCGGCACATCCGACGAAAATCTGACCTTCGTCTTCGGAATCAAGGTTCAGCAATGTCCTTGACTCTATGAACCCTGGTTCAATATCATTGGCACCGTCCATTCCTGTCTCCTCTGAAATCGTGAAGAGGCCTTCAACTTTTCCCATCGGAAGATCACTTGCAAGCAGGGCCAGTGTGGCTGCGATGCCGATCCCGTCATCAGCTCCGAGTGTGGTTTCCTTGGCAATCATCCATCCGTCCTCTATCACATAGTCTATCGGCTCGGTCGCGAAATCATGGCTGCTGCCTGCAATCTTTTCGCAGACCATATCCTGATGGCTCTGCAGGGCAATGGACGGAACATTTTCCTTGCTTTTCGATGCCTCACGGGTGATGACTACATTGCCGGTGGCGTCCGTGCGGCATCCAAGATTATGTTCTGCCGCAAAATGCTGAAGAAACTCGGTCATCTTCTCTTCATGACCGGACTCCCGCGGAATCCTGGTGATTTCGCGGAAAATCTCTAGAACTGAATTTGAATCCATGTTTAGAATCTGTTATTTAATTATCTCGCAGGCGCAAGCATCTTTTCTATATCGGTAACGTACTGCTTGAAAAGCTTGTCCGTGGACATCAGATCTGATACCGTATTGCATGCATGCAGCACTGTCGCGTGGTCTTTTCCTCCAAGTTCCGCGCCAATCGTGGACAAAGAGCATCCGACCAGGCTGCGGCTCATGAACATCGCTATCTGGCGCGCCTGGACAATCTGTCTCTTTCTGGATTTCGACAGCAATGTATCTTTGGTTATGTTAAAGTATTCGCAGACGGTCTTCTGGACTTTTCCTATCGTGACCTCAGACTTGTCCTCCCCGACGATCTTGCCCGTTATCTTCTCGGCAAGTTCCACGGTCATCTCCTTGTGAACAAGGGTCGCATGTGCAATAAGCGAGATCAATGCGCCTTCCAGCTCACGGAAATTCGACTTGATCCTGGATGCCAGATATACGAGCACATCTTCACTCACGGTCACGCCCTCGCGGAAGCTTCTTGCCTTCAGCATCTCAAGCCTAGTCGCATACGAAGGACGCTGCAGTTCGACTGACAGTCCCCACTTCAGACGAGAAAGAAGCCTTTCCTCGAAATTCTGCAGATCGGCAGGAGCACGGTCGGATGTGAATATCAGCTGCTTCCCGTTCTCATGAAGATGGTTGAATACATTGAAGAACGCATTTTGAGACCCCTGCCCCATGAGATCCTGGATGTCATCGACAATCAGGACATCGATCTTCATGTAGAATGCCAGGAAATCCGTCAGCTTGTTTCTGACATTGACGGCATCCATATACTGGGTCTTGAACTCATTTCCAGTCACATACAGCACCACCAGATCCGGATATTTCTCCTTGATGGCGATACCGATGGCCTGCGAAAGATGAGTCTTGCCGAGACCTGGGCCGCCGAACAGGAATAGAGGATTGAACGGAGTGTTGCCCGGCGCAGACGATATGCTCTCACCGGCTGTGATACCCATCTTGTTACATTCTCCGACAACAAGGTTTCCGAAGCAATAGACAGGATTAAGCCTAGGGTTCACCTGGATTTTTCTCAGCCCAGGGAACACAAACGGGCCAGGGTTGCCGCCCGTAGGATACGTGTTCACAGAAATAGGCTTGTTGACAGGAGCCGTGCCGTTGGCTGCCGGAAATGTCATAGGCGGCTGCACCCTGACAGGGCTGACAGTATATTCAAGCTTCGCATCCGGCCCGATGACCCTCTTCAATGTCTTCTTCAGGACATCAAGATATACTTCTTCCAGATATTTGATATAAAAATGCGACGGGACCTCGATCTTGATGGTCGATCCGGTCAATGAAACAGGCTTCAAAGGCTTGAACCATCTGTTAAACATTTGAGAACCTATAATATTCTCTATTATGTCCAGGCATTTGTTCCAAGTCTCTATGTGAGTCATCTGTTCCATATCAAATAATGCATTCAGCTGTAAGGTCGAAAATAGCACCAGAACAACAGGATGCTCCTCTTCTTCTGATGCTTTGCAAAAGTAGGTGAAAAAAAAGTTATAAAAAAATCCCGACGCTATTGTATATTAAATATATTTTACTTTTTATCGTTTACCGTTTCATCAAACAGAATTTTTATATTTATCTATAATTCAATGCGTTACAAAATCAAATCCACGTTCGCAGCACGCCTGGGCGCATTTATAATTTATAATGATTATAAAATAGTAAATAAGCTGTCCGGCACATGCCGAACAGCTTAAAAATGAACAATTTCTATATCTTATGGAGAGGGGCATCATGTCAGGAAATCCTACAGAAGCCGTATCCTCACATATTTTTTCGGGTTCTCCTCTATTTTCTTGACAAGGCTGTCAATATCTTTCAGGACGCTGTCAAGCGACTCGTAAACTCTGCCGTCATTTGTGAGCTTCCCGATAGTTCCGTCCGGATCGTTAAGATTTCCTGCCAATGTCCTGAACGAATTGATAAGTCCCTCAATATCCGCATTCCCAAGCTGGGCGGCAGCGCTTCCTATACCGGTCATTGCCGAATCAGCTTTCTCACTTATCACGGCAAGCTTGTCCGAGACATTCTTCAGGTTCACGACAAGGGACTCGATATCCTCCGAATGCCCTGAAAGCACACCGGTCAGCTGCTCGGCATTATCAAGCGTCCTGTCAATATGGTTCATCGCGGAGCGCAAAGTGTTCTCATCAATGCCGGTCAGTACCCGGTCAAGAGCCGCACTGGCTGCGCTCAAGCTATCAAGTGCACTTGATGCCTTGACAATGAGCGGACCTATCAGATTCGTCAGCGAGCTGACCATGTCGGGAGCATAGGACGGTGCCAGTTCATCGCCATCTTTCACCATGACATCAGATGTGCCGAGATCCAGGCGGATACCCTTGCCTCCCATCAGGTCCACGCTGTATATTGTCATCTTCGTGTCCGCAGGCACGGGGATCTTCTTCTGTATTGAGCATGTCACATCGAAGACACAGGTGGATGTGTTGTATTTCACATCTGAGACAGTACCGATTTTATATCCGCTGATATAGACCGGGTCTGATGCTACAAGGCCCTCCACATTGCTGTAATGAGAGTGTATATCCATCTCCTTTCCGAATATGTCCTCTCCCCGGAGGTAGTTCAGAACACAGAACGATGCGATGAGAACCGATACCACGAATATGCCTATTCTTGTTTCTCTGCTGATTTTCATATCATTAAATTTATTTTATCTGCTTGACGACTCCATTTTCCACTACTACAGGAAAGGAGCCAGGAAAAGATTTACGGAGCTTGCTATACTCCACCCTGGCAGCTTCCGATGTAGAGGATACACCTATAATATATTTATATATATTTCCGGACTTCACTCTCGACGGTACGTACCCCTTGAAGAACGGGTCATTGTCTTTCATTATCTTTCCCGAGGCTAGCACCTGGGTGCCATAGATTTTCTTATCTGACGCCGCCCGGGCTGCACCCGATGAAGGTACGGAAGGTGATACCTTGCCTGTTTTCTGCGTTTCTTCCTGGACTCCGGCATTGACGCTACCGTCATATCTCCTCTTGAACACTCCGAATGCACTAAAGATGTCCTCCGCTATCTTTTCCCTCCCCTCCTCAGATCTGAGGGCGACGAGATCTGTGGCATTGGACATGAAGCCGACCTCTATCAGAACTGCAGGCATCGCAGTCTTCCACAGCACGAAGAACGGATCCTGCCATATTCCGCGGCTGGTCCGCATAGGGCCGGCCGCCATTGCCTTCTCCACATCCTGGGCGAACAGAAGGCTCTGCTCGAGGTGTGCATTCTGCATCAGGTTGAAGAATATGAAGGACTCAGGATCTGAAGGGTCGAAGCCCTGATATTTCGTGGAGTAGTCGTCCTCTAGCATTATCACGGAGTTCTCGCGCTTGCAGACATCCATATTGTACGCAAACAGATCCCTGTTTTTTTTCGATGACTGCCCGAGCACATGTATCGAGTATCCATTTGCAGCCGTGGATGATGCCGTATTGACATGTATGGAGATGAACAGATCCGCATTATTCCTGTTGGCGATGTCAGCCCTGTCTCCAAGGGTGATGAACGTGTCGGTGGAGCGTGTCATGACCACCTTGACATCAGGATATGCGGCCTTTATCTTGTCAGACAGGCGTCTGGCGACATCCAGCGCGATGCGGCTCTCGTATGTTTTCCTGTCCTTGCTGACGCAGCCCGGGTCTGTGCCGCCATGACCGGCGTCAATGCAGACCGTCTTCAGTCCCAGCTTGCCACCGTCTGCGCATCTGCCGTTCCATGGAAACAGAAGCAATGCCAGCAGAGCGCCCAAGAAGGCAGCAAATGCGATATGTGTTTGCGTATATTTCAAAATGGCGTTATATTTGTATTCTGCAAAAATAAGAAATTTTGCGATAATACTTATAATTTCAGACAATTGATACGTTCTGACAATAAACGTAAGCATTTTCCGGATCAGGTCTGGCTGGCTGCCATCCTCCTGATTTTATTCATATCAATAGCGTTTCCTGGCATCTCGCAAGATGGCAGGCGTCAGCGTCGTATCCCAAAACAGACTTTCAGCCAGGCTGTTGCATATAATAAGGATAGTGTACCTCCGATGACGGACTCACTACGTGCAGTCATGGACTCCATACACCGTGCAGATTCTCTGTTCAAGATAGATTCTGCGGCATTGCAGAAGAAAAGCTCCCTGTCAAGACCTGCGTTCTCCACAGCCAAGGATTCCGTGATAGAGGTGTTCTCGGACGGACAGCGCAAGATATTCTATTATGGCGACGTGACCGTAAAGTATGAAAACATGGAGTTGAGTGCTGACTATATGGAGTATGACCTGAACACCGGAACTGTCTATGCAAGAGGCACATTAGATACCCTGACAGGAGAAATCAAGGGGCAGCCTGAGATGAAGGAGAGCGGCTCCACGTACACGATGGATGAGCTGCGCTACAATTTCAACACCAGGAAAGCACGCATCACCAATATGATAACCCAGCAGCAGGAGGGGCTTCTGCATGGGCAGAACATCAAGATGATGCCGGACAGATCCATCAACATCACTAAGGGACGGTATTCTGTCTGCGATCTGGAGCACCCGCATTATTATCTCGCCCTTACTGCAGCAAAGGTCATCACTAAACCTTCCCAGAAGACTGTCTTCGGCCCTGCGTATCCTGTAATCGAGGATGTGCCGCTTCCGATCGGGCTCCCTTTCGGATTCATTCCTAAGAGGCCGGACAGGGCTACCGGACTGCTCATGCCGACATTCGGTGAAGAGAATTCGCGAGGCTTCTATCTGAGGGATCTGGGAATGTATTTCGTGTTCGGAAACTATCTGGACCTCTCGATTACCGGTGACATATACACTCTAGGGTCGTGGGCAGTGAATGTGAATTCCAGGTACAAGGTGAACTATAAGTGCAACGGAAATTTCTCGATGAACATGTCCAACGACCAGACCGGAGAACGTGGAAGCGCCGATTTCTTCCAGACCAGGAACTTCGGACTCAAGTGGTCTCACTCCCAGGATTCCAAGGCACATCCGGGGACGACATTCAGTGCTTCTGTGAACTTCTCCAGCCCGTCAAACAGCAGATACAATTCCACCTCTGTTTCCGACGCTCTGCAGAACCAGGCGTCATCATCCATTTCTTACTCAAAGAACTGGAACGGCAAGTTCAACTTATCAATCAACGCATTACATAGCCAGAACTCTAGAGACAGCTCTTATTCGTTCACATTGCCGAACCTCACTTTCTCCGTGACGAGATTCTATCCGTTCAAGAAAAAGAACCGTGTCGGCAAGGAAAAATTCTATGAGAAGTTCTCCCTCGGATACAATACGACTCTGCAGAACAAGATAAACTTCAAGTCGTCCGAATTCATGAAGGACGGTTTTATGGACAAGTTCCAGAATGGCATGACGCATAATTTCCAGATCGGGCTTCCGAATTTTACACTAGCCAAGTATCTGAATTTCACACCAAGCGTGAGCTATGGACAGAACTGGTTCTTCAGGAAGACCGATTATGAATATAATCCTGAGACGGACAAGGTGGAGTCTCATGACAATGGACAGTTCAGCACTTTCGGCATAAGCCAGACTTATTCGGGAAGCCTGTCCATGAGCACGAGGCTGTATGGTATGTTCAATTTCGGAAAGGCTCATAAGATACAGGCAATCAGGCATGTGGTTTCGCCGTCGATGTCCTTCTCATTCAGTCCGGAGAAAGGTACATACGCCAACGGATACAGGACATTGACATATACGGACAGCAATGGCGACCTCAAGTCGTACGACTACAACATCTATAGCGGGCAGCTGTATTCTCCTCCAGGAAAAGGGAAGTCAGCGACGATGAGCCTGTCCATCGGCAATAACCTGGAAGCCAAGGTTCGTGACCTGCGGGACACTACCGGAGCCGGGGTTAAGAAAGTCAAGCTCATAGATCAGCTGAACCTGAGCACTGGCTACAATTTCCTGGCAGATTCATTGAACCTGAACAACATTGGAATCACGATGTCAACTTCGGTATTCGAAAAGATCGGAATAAGCGCGAATGCGAACTTCGATCCTTACGCCATTGACGAGAGGGGGCGCAAGATAAACAAGTTCAATGTGCAGACAATGGGCTGGAACAAGCCGCTGAGGCTGACAAATGCCAGTGCATCATTGTCTTACTCGTTGTCCGGCAAAGGTGCCATAAACGGAAACGATGGCTCCAAGACTGAGGCGGGAGGTGGTGACGGCACGCCGCAAAACAGTGCCGACTACTACAGAAGAATATATTATCATCCTATAACAGGGGAATATATTCCTGGAGGGTGGCTGTATTATACGAATCCGAATGTACCATGGTCGGTGAACATCAATTACTCGTTCTCGTACAGCAAGTCGTATCAATATACTAATGGTCAACTTATTACCAATAACAGATACACTCAGACGCTTGGACTTTCCGGCAATGTCAAATTAACGCCGAAGCTTTCTCTGAATGCGACAACAGGATTTGACCTGATGGCGATGAAGATGACTACGACGCAGCTCAGCGCATCGTACGACCTGCATTGCTTCAACATCCAGGTTTCCTGGGTTCCGACCGGAACATGGCAGTCATGGAGCTTCAGGATTGCAGCAAATGCGGCTGCGCTTTCAGATCTTCTCAAGTTCAAGAAGAGCACGAGCTACTGGGATAGATGATAATCTGATGAAGATTTTCGTCTATGTCTCTTGTTTTTAAGGAAATATATCGTATATTTGTGAAATCAACACGGAAATAATACCATTTCCCATCTGTTACTGAACTCTATCCCAGATGCATCATCCTGGAAGCGGTTCGAATCACAAAATAAAAAGATTATTTATTATTGTACCTTGCGTACACAAAACACATTTTTCATATATGCCACACACTCTTAAAGAGCTGACATCAATGTCGGAAGAGCAGCTTAGAGCTCTTGGCAACGAACTGAATATAAAGAAGGCTAAGGATATGGATCTTATGGATCTGGGCTTTGCCATTCTGGATGAAGAAGCGAAGATCGCGTCCAAGATTCCGGATCCCGAACCGCCTCAGAAAAGGAAAAGAGGCCGTCCGCGCAAATCTGAAGTGGCGAATGCTGCCGCAGATATGCAGAAACAGATTGAGAAGCCAAAGGCCTCAGCGGAGGCCAAGCCTAAGGGAAAGCCTGGGCGTCCTGCGAAGAAGCAGCAGAACGAGGTGAAACCGGCAGACACGAAGCCTTCAGCACAACCAGCTGAAGATAGTAAGGCTCCAGAAGCAGTTCAGGCCCAGCCAACACAGAAGAAACGGGGCAGAAAGCCGAAGAACCAGGTTCAGGCACCTCAGCCAGAGCAGCCACGACCGGCAGCCACGACCGAGCCGGCGGGGACAGAAAGCAAGCAGACAGCTCCGGTACAGGCCAACGTTGCCGCTCAGGTTCAGACGCAGCATACAGCCCAGCAGCCGAAGGAGGAAATCGTATATGCTGACAGGCATAGCATAGTGCTTCCTCCGCTGCCACCTAAGAAGAAGAAATTCAACAACAATAATAACAGTCAGAATACCAATGCTGCGCAGGTGCAGAACAATAATGCACAGAAGCCGCAGAATGGAGGGAACCAGGAGCAGCAGCGTCCTGCTCCAAGGCAGAAAATCGAGTTCGAGGGGACTGTACGCGCAACAGGAGTGCTTGAGATCATGCCTGACGGATACGGCTTCCTCCGCTCATCTGACTACAACTATCTGAATTCCCCTGATGATATCTATGTATCACAGAGCCAGATAAAGAACAATGCGCTCAAGAACGGCGATACGGTTACCGGCGAGATACGTCCTCCGAAGGAAGGTGACAAGTACTTCCCTCTCGTGAAGATTGATTTCATCAACGGGCGCACTCCAGAATTCATCCGTGACAGGGTTCCGTTCGATTTCCTTACACCGCTTTTCCCTGATGAGAAGTTCAATCTCCTGGGACATGGCCATGAGCGTGACCTGTCATGCCGGATTGTGGACATGTTCACCCCGATAGGTAAGGGGCAGCGCGGCCTTATTGTGGCGCAACCAAAGACAGGTAAGACAGTCCTTCTGAAGTCAATAGCAAATGCTATTGCAGACAATCATCCTGAGGTATATGAGATCGTACTCCTTATAGATGAGCGCCCCGAGGAGGTCACAGACATGAGCCGCAGCGTGAAGGCCGAAGTGGTGGCTTCTACATTCGATGAGCCGGCAGAGCGGCATGTGAAAGTGGCTAACATGGTTCTGGAGAAAGCCCGCAGACTGGTGGAGTGTGGACATGATGTGGTTATCCTTCTGGATTCAATAACCCGTCTTGCACGTGCATACAATACTGTGCAGCCTGCATCAGGCAAGGTTTTGACAGGAGGCGTGGATGCCAACGCACTTCAGAAGCCTAAACGTTTCTTCGGTGCTGCACGTAATATCGAGGGCGGCGGCTCGCTGACAATTCTGGCTACTGCATTGACTGATACCGGCTCCAAGATGGATGATGTGATTTTCGAGGAGTTCAAGGGTACCGGTAACATGGAGCTTCAGCTGGACAGGACGCTTGCAAACAGGCGTATCTTCCCTGCTGTCAATGTGATTCTCTCCAGCACCAGGCGTGATGATCTCCTGTATTCACCTGACCAGGCGCAGCGCATCTGGATTCTCCGCAAGCTGCTTGCCGAGATGAATCCGACCGAGGCGATGAATTTCATGATTCAGATCATGGACCAGTACCAGACCAATGAGGAGCTGCTTGACAACATGAACAAGGTTTCTCCGAAGGACGCCAAGAATTACGACTACTAGGCTGGTATAGAGACATATAATACAAGGAAAACCCTCAGGTATCATCTTGATGCTCTGAGGGTTTTTCATTTGTATTCGGCGTTTTTTTTGTTTAACTTGCTGGTCGGTAATGATTTAGCGTTTTTCAAAATAGGGTATATGGCGATTTTTAAAAACGTTAAGATACTGATATTTAGCAGATTAACGTTTATTTATTTATTTTCTAGTCGCAAATACTTGCGTTTAACGCCCTGAAAGGTGGTCGCCCGCGACCTTATGAGCGGGTGGCAGGCGGAGCCTGACGGGACAAGGCCGAAAGGCCGAGCTTTTCAGAAAGTTAAACGCGCTAGTATTCATCCCAGGACTTGATCTGTATGTCATCCATCGACATTGAGCAGAAGGCCCTGATGAACGCTGTCGCAAGACGCGCATTCGTGAAGAGCGGGATATTGCAGTCGATGGCATTTCGCCTGATATGATATCCGTTTGAAAGTTCTTCCTCGCTGAAATTCTTAGGAATATTGATAACCATATCCACTTCCTTGTTGCGGATCATATCCAGGGCCGACGGGAACAGGCTCTTCATCGCAGGATTCTTGGTCTCGGAAGGCCAAAGCACGCGGTGGCAAGGTATGCTGTTCTCGATGAAATACTTATATGTACCGCTAGTTGCGTACAGTTCATATCCGTGTTCTGCAAGCAGGCGGCATCCGGTAAGCATATCAGCCTTCTGGAGAGAATCACCCGTAGAGAGCAGGATGCGTTTCGCTGGAATTGTATTCCCGACAGAAAGGATTGACTTCAGCAGCGCCTCATCAAGATTGTCCCCGATACAGCCGACCTCTCCCGTGGAGGACATATCGACGCCTAGCATAGGGTCTGCTTCCTCTAGTCTGGCAAACGAGAACTGCGATGACTTGACACCTACATAGTCCAGATCGAATGCGCTCTTCTGCGGAGCGGCAGGATGCATATTGAGCATCACCTTCGTAGCCAGCTCTATGAAGTTTATCTTGAGTACCTTAGAGACAAACGGGAAGCTTCGTGAAGCTCGGAGGTTGCACTCTATGACCTTGATCTTGTTCTCCTTCGCAAGGAACTGGATATTGAACGGACCTGAAATCTGTAACGCACCGGCAATCTTCCTGGCAATCTTCTTTATCCTGCGGACTGTCTCCACATACAGCTTCTGCGGAGGGAACTGGATAGTGGCATCACCCGAATGCACACCTGCATACTCTATATGCTCAGATATGGCATAAGCCAGGATCTCGCCCCCGTCGGCAACAGCATCGAACTCGATCTCCTTGCAGCGATCCATGAACTTGCTTATCACGACGGGATGCTCCTGTGACACCTCTGATGCCAGAGAAAGGAAATGCTTCAGCTGCTCCTCATCATAGCAGACATTCATCGCCGCACCTGAAAGAACGTATGAGGGACGGACAAGCACAGGGAAACCGACCTTGCCGATGAACTTGTCCACGTCATCCATTGTGGTAAGCTCGCTCCATTCCGGCTGATCCACACCGAGAGAATCGACAATGCTTGAGAACTTGTTTCTGTCCTCTGCCTTGTCAATGTCCTTCGCCTTGGTTCCCAGAATCGGAACACCGTTCTTGTCAAGCCTGAGCGCCAGGTTATTAGGAATCTGGCCGCCGACTGACACTACCACTCCATGAGGTGTCTCAAGCTCGATGATATCCATTACACGCTCAAAGGTGAGCTCATCGAAATAGAGCCTGTCGCACATGTCATAATCTGTGGAGACGGTCTCAGGGTTATAGTTGATGAGCACTCCCCTGTACCCTTCCTTACGTATAGTCTCGATGCAGTTCACCGAACACCAGTCGAACTCTACAGAGCTTCCGATACGGTATGCTCCGGAGCCGAGCACTACGACAGATCGTCCGTCTTTTTCATACTTGATATCGTTGAATGTGCCGTTGTACGTCATATACAGATAGTTGGTGGCGGCAGGGAACTCCGCAGCCAGCGTGTCTATCTGCTTTACGACAGGGACAATGCCGTGAGCCTTCCTCCATGCACGGACAGCGTCCTGGTTTGCCTTGAAATCTCCATTGTCCTTGAATATTGCCCTCTGAATCTGGAAATCCGAGAAGCCCTGGCATTTGGCCTGGCGCAGAAGGTCCAAAGGCATTGACTCGATCTCATTGTACGTGTTCATCTCGTTATAGGTGGACACGATATTCTCAAGCTTGTCCAGGAACCACTTGTCGATCTTGGTCAGCTGATGGATCTGATCCACAGTGTATCCGGCACGCATTGCCTTGGAAATGACGAATATACGCCTGTCAGTAGGCTCTTTTAGCGCCTCATCCACATTCGCCACCTGCAGTTCCTTGTTGCCTACGAAACCGTGTGCCCCCTGACCTATCATCCTGAGACCTTTCTGGATTGCCTCCTCAAACGAGCGGCCGATCGCCATTACCTCGCCGACACTCTTCATGCTGGAGCCGATTTTCCTGGAGACCCCATGGAACTTGGAGAGATCCCAGCGCGGAATCTTGCAGACGATATAGTCAAGCGCAGGCTCGAAGAATGCCGGAGTCGTCTTGGTCACGGAGTTTTTCAAGTCAAACAGCCCGTAGCCCAGACCAAGTTTTGCTGCCACGAATGCCAGAGGATATCCTGTAGCCTTGGACGCGAGTGCGGAAGAGCGTGAAAGACGGGCATTTACCTCTATAACCCTGTAGTCCATTGCATTAGGGTCGTATGCATACTGCACGTTACACTCTCCGACAATGCCTATATGACGTACAATCCTGATGGAAAGCTCACGAAGGAAGTAATAGTCCTTGTTGGACAGGGTCTGCGACGGAGCGACCACGATGCTTTCTCCGGTGTGGATTCCCAGCGGGTCGAAGTTCTCCATATTGCAGACTGTTATGCAGTTGTCATATTTGTCACGCACGACCTCGTATTCGATTTCCTTCCAGCCTTTCAGCGATTTCTCCACAAGTACCTGCGGGGAGAACGAGAATGCCTTGCTGCACAGCTCCTCAAGCTGCTCATCATTGTCGCAGAAGCCTGAACCGAGTCCACCTAGGGCGTATGCTGCACGTACAATCAGCGGATAGCCAAGCTCGTGAGCTGCCTTGCGGGCCTCTTCCATATTTTCTGCCGGATGCGACTTGATGGTCTTGACATTGATCTCATCAAGCTTGTTCACGAAAAGTTCCCTGTCCTCGGTGTCCATGATGGCCTGAACCGGAGTACCCAGCACCTGGACATCATATTTCTCGAGCACATGGTTCTCATAAAGATTCACACCGCAGTTCAACGCAGTCTGGCCTCCGAAAGACAGGAGGATACCCTGCGGACGTTCCTTGGCGATGACCTTCTCCACAAAGAACGGAGTGACAGGCAGGAAATAAATCTTGTCTGCAACTCCTTCTGAAGTCTGAACTGTCGCAATATTCGGGTTTATAAGGACGGTCTCAATGCCTTCTTCGCGCAATGCCTTGAGAGCCTGTGAACCGGAATAATCGAATTCTCCCGCCTGTCCGATTTTCAATGCACCGGAGCCGAGAATGAGGACTTTTCTTATATTAGGATTTTTCATGTCTTATCTGATTTTGCTGATGAACTCGTCGAACAGGAATTCCGTATCTGTAGGGCCGCTGGATGCTTCAGGATGGAACTGCACGGAGCAGAACGGCTTGGACTTATGACGTATTCCCTCATTGGTGCCGTCATTCATATTTATAAACCAAGGCTCCCAGTCGCTGCCGAGAGCAGACGGATCGACTGCATATCCATGATTCTGTGATGTGATGTAGCATCTGTTGGTACCGATCATGCGGACAGGCTGGTTGTGGCTTCTGTGTCCATATTTCAGTTTATAGGTAGTCGCACCTGCAGCGCGTGCCATCAGCTGGTTACCCATGCAGATACCGAAAATAGGCTTGTCCTGCTGCATTGCCTTGCGGAGGTTCTCCACAGTCTTCTGGCAGAATTCAGGGTTTCCCGGACCGTTCGATATGAACAGCCCGTCATAGTCAAGTGACAGGAAATCGTAGTCCCATGGCACACGGATAAGCTCCACTCCCCTGTCCACAAAGCATCTGAGGATATTGTGCTTCACGCCGCAGTCCACCAGAACGACCTTCTTGTCGCCTGAGCCATAGCGTATTACTTCCTTGCAGCTGACAATGTCTATCTGGTTGTCCGTATTAGGGTCATGGACTTCTGCTGTGGCTGTCGCTCCCTCAGGAATAATCTGCCCGAGCATGGAGCCATTGTCGCGGAGCATCTTCGTGATCTCCCTCGTATCCACGCCATAGATTCCAGGAATCTTCTGCTCCTTCATCCACGCGTCCAGGCTCTTGACAGCATCCCAGTGGCTGTATTTGAACGAATATTCAGAAATTACCAGCCCACGTACCCAAATCTTCTCCGACTCGAAATTTTTCGAGATACCGTACTTGTCAATGCCCTCGTCAGGAACTCCGTAGTTTCCGATAAGAGGATATGTGACACAAAGAATCTGTCCCGAGTAGGACGGATCCGTCAGGCTTTCAGGATAGCCCACCATCGCGGTGGAGAACACCACTTCTCCATCGCAAGGCTTGTCATACCCGAATGACCATCCTTCCAGTTCCATTCCGTTCTGCAGCCGGAGTGTCGCGCGAAGTCTTTTTTCCATCTTCTGTTATCTGTTAATTATTATATAGTCAAAAAAAAGACCATCCCTTTCGGAAACGGTCAACCATTTATCAGTCAATGAAAAATAACGGAATGACACCACTGGCCGATGCCAGACATTGATATGCCGAATAATGTTCCTGTCTTCATTTCCTGAAATTCTATATTATATTTCAGATTGCGAATTTAAGACATTTTTTTCCGAATACAAAGCCGTCGGCCAACATTGTTTCGTTTCAATATAAATTTTAACGTCTTAATACATTGCCCGAATTCGCAAAACATTTATTTTTGCACCGCCAGGCAAGGATGAAATAAAGCGGTGCCTATTTTGAAGGTTATTGGTATTAAAGAAAAGATAGATATGGCTAACATAGGACAAAAAGCCGGAGGAGCTTTTTTCAGATGGATTCCTGTCATTGGACTGACATTCTCCGCATTCATATTCAACACGTCCGAGTTCATTCCGATCGGACTGCTGACAGACATTGCAGAAGACTTCGCGATCACCGAATCCAAGGCGGGGCTGCTGATCACAGTCTATGCCTGGGTGGTGGCTATAGCCTCTCTTCCACTCATGCTGGCATTCTCCAGGACTGAGAACAAGAAGCTGCTGCTCTCTGTTGTGGCGCTGTTCACTGCCAGCCATATCGTCTCAGGAGTTTCCACTGGATACTATATGCTCATGTTCTCCAGGATCGGG
Organism: uncultured Bacteroidales bacterium; assembly: GCA_934691625.1. GTDB lineage: Bacteria > Bacteroidota > Bacteroidia > Bacteroidales > UBA932 > Cryptobacteroides. The sequence continues at coordinate 93,957 of CAKUTA010000005.1, forward strand.
GTGGCATGTGCACATGCGATATTCTGGTCTATCGTGACACCGTTTGCTGTACGTGTGGCGCCTGAAGGACAGCGCTCACTGGCATTGAGCCTGATCGTCACCGGTTCTTCGGTCGCGATGATCGTCGGGCTGCCTCTTGGACGTGCAATCGGAATCATGGTAGGATGGAGGACGACATTCCTTCTCATTGCCGCAGTTGCGGCAGTCATATTCATCATTCTCGCCGCAGTCCTGCCGAAGACGCCGAGTGACAATGACATTTCATTCAAATCTCTTCCAGGGCTTGTGAAGACCCCGGCATTGAGATGCATCTATGCCCTGACGGTCATTGCCATAACCGGACATTATACGGCATATAGCTATATAGAGCCGTTCCTTGGCCAGGTTGCCGGACTCTCCAGCACATGGATAACAATGGTGCTGTCTGCATTCGGCGTAATCGGCATTATCGGCAGCTGGTTCTTCTCCAGATACTACGACAGGCACAACCTGGCATTCATAAGGTTCGCGGTGCTAGGCATCTGCGTATTCATCCTTCTGCTCCGCCCGGCTGCATATAGTCCTGTATTGATAATCCTGCTCTGCCTGCTGTGGGGGCTTGCCATCAACAGCTACAATCTTTCGTTCCAGTCAGAGATCATTCAGACCGCACCTCATGGCACAGCTATCGCAATGTCCATATATTCAGGCATCTACAATGTAGGAATAGGAGCAGGCGCCCTCGTCGGAGGAACCGTCTGCTCCCATACAGGTGTCAGTACAGTAGGCTATGTTGGTGGCGCAATCGCTGCCATCGCAGCTTTCTACTGCCTGACCAGGTTCATACCTGTGCTGACAATGCACAATACAGAGTCCTAAAGATTCACTACATCTGACTTATACTTGATCCTGTAGTCGGTCGAATCAGCATCCAGGACAAACATCTGATAGCTGTTGCCTCCAGGATAGACCCTGATGACGATGTGGCCCCATGGCTTGAACTTGCTCCATAATTCCTCGCCGAGCTTCTGTCTCGGGCGATCTACGGTTATGTAGTAGTCGCGGTTCCCGCTCCACACCAGAGGGTCTGAAATCCTTGTCATTGTGGCTGCTGTTGGATGGTTCTCGCTTCTGGCATCGATAATGATCACCTGCGGGGACAATGTCTGCATGAAGAAGCCATTGCATGTGTCGAAATACCCATGATGGTTCGCCTTCATTGCTGTCACCTTTCCGCAGACTTTTGCCACAGGAGTCTCGAAATCACGTTCCTGCGACTTGAAAATCGGCCAGTTTCCACCTGACAGGTCTCCGCCATTGTAATAAGCGAACTTACCATAGCGCAGACGGATGGCGCATGAGTTCATGTTCTCGTCGAAAAGAGTTGGGTCTCCGCTGTACATCTTTACAGACCTGGTTCCTTTTCCAGTCCAGACTTCTCCATTGGAAGCCAGGTTCCTGATTTCAAATTCTTTAGCGAAAGGCTTGGGATTATGCACCATGGAGAACTGCCTGTTGCTGCCGTTCTGGAATTTCTGCACGTCAGTGCCATGCTGGGCCGACCAGTTCACGAATTTCAGGTATTCCTCGATGAATCCTTTGTTTGCATTCAGGACATTCTGCCTTGACGGGAAATCATAGTCCGGATAGCCCCTGTCCACAAATTTATTGAAATGAATCTTCTCCCCTACCATTGTTATTCCTGAAAGGGCATACCCATGCTCTCCAGGGACTGCATCCTTTATAGTGCCTATATGATCGTTATGAAGATGTGTAACCATCGCATAGTCAAGGTTCTCCTTGTCAGGGAGCTGGGAAAGGAAATGCCTGATGTAGATAGCCTGCCACTCCCCAGGAGTCCTGGTAGCATCAGGATGCTGGGTATCCTTCGGCTTTGCATTGTCGCCGGCATCGATCATCATTGTCGTGCCATCAGGCATGATTATCAATGCCGCATCTCCCCTTCCCGTGGCGATGGTGTGGATGTCCAGATAGCCTTCCTTCCATTCCGGAAGATACTCCGGAGCTTGCGCATAGGCACTGACAGAAGCTGCCAGCAATGCCATTGCCAATAGTTTTCGTTTCATTTTTAATATCATTTTTGTTAAAACATTACAGACTTATGCACGTCTGACCTGCAAGCCTAAGAAGTTGTTTGGAAACATTATCGTTTCATGGCAAGCCGCGCAATAATCCTGTCTCCAAGGGCGGATTTATGCCGGATATGCTCCAGAACTTCCTGCACGAACGGATTTTCATCGAAGCCGCCGCCTCGAACAGTATTGAAATCCTCATCACGGCGTGTCTTGTCCCCGTCAATGCCGAATCCGGTCATCGAAGTCAATGCGAACTCCTTGCTGGCGTCATCGTAGATCAGCCTGTCCAATGATTCCACAGCATTCTTCCATTGTCTTACGATATCGATGACCTGTTTTCGTGTAATTACCGACAGGTCAATGTTCCAAAACCGTTCAATCGCATAATAGGCCCATGTCCATTCATAACTATAATAGTTCTTGTAGTCTGCTTCGAATCTTTCTGCCAATGTCTCGATATCATTGATCTTTCCGCTTATAACATCGGCGCAGATACCTTCTATTTCTGACGATGGCGCAATGAGTCCTGATATATCGACCCACCGTCCCTGTCCGACAGCAGAGTCCGGACGAAGTGCTGACCGCAGCCTTTCATCCGAGCTGATGTCTACATCATTAATTCTGGAAATAAGCGAATTCCCGAGGAATTTCGTGATTGCCGTCTGGTAATATCTGATGCCCTTATACAAGGCGGCATTCCGAATGATACCTTTTTTATAGTAATAGTTATCCGCCTTGTGACCAGATGCCTCCTTCAATTTTTCCAATATTTCGATTCCGGCGAACATCTTCTGCACTGTAAACGGGCTGAGGTGGTTGAAATTGATATAGTCCAGCCGGACAGGATCTTTACGGCGATCTCTTTCAGGCCATTTTTTCACGTCTCGTATCGTTCCGACGGATTTCAGGTTCACTCCCGGCACTATATATGTCACTCCCTGCTGTTCAATAAGATAAGAAAACGGAAGATCAGTGGTGTCAGGATTGCTGACATGGCGTCCCATAACCAGGGAAAAAGCGCCGATCTTTGCTGGCCACAAAATATATGAATCCGATGTGGTCTTGGCGCCACGCTCCAGGATTCCCTGATGAATAGGCCCTAGCTTATACATGTGATTGCTCTGGTTTGAGCCGCTTCCGGCATTCATAAATGAGAACATACCAGCAATGAGCAGTGTGGATTTGTGATGTGTGACGGTATATGGCCCGGCGAACAATGAACAGGCCTCACCATTTTCTCCCTGGCAGTTGCTGAAGAACAGCGATTCGGATGCGCTGTATCCGTGTCCCAGGATGCAGGCCTGACCGACAAAGCATCTGGAGAGCATCACACCGTCAGTAATCTTGCTGCCACTTTCTATGATGAAATCGTCAGCTATCACATTCATTCCTATCTCCACCGGATCTTCTTTGCAGGAGATGATTGTACCGTTACGGAGTCTGGAGGCCCCCTTTATCCTGGAATACTCCCCTATCCTGACATTGACAATATGCATCACATCGAGAATCTCTGTATTCTCTCCGACCACACCGACTTCGGATGTCACACTTTTCACGTATCTGGATACAAGCGCATCCAATGCTTCTGTAAGTTCCGGCTTATGTCTATACAATGCCGCAATATAAGCCTCATGTGCCGAAAGATGATCATGAATGGAGACTTCTCGGCCGCCTGTCTCGTTAAGGACTTTCACCTTCAGACCATTTCCGAAAGAAGTCTCACCGTATGTTATAAGATCTGTCACATTTTCTATGTAGGAACCATCTCCTATAACATAGTTGGCGATGTAGTTCCGGATGTTTTCTATCATGCAGTCATTTCCGACCACCACATTATGAAGCGTGGCATAGAAAACTCCGCTGTGCTTTTTTATTCCTCCGGCGAGTGTGAAACTTCTCTTGAAAGCCCCGAGCCGTATATGCCCTGAGAAATTGACGTTGCGGACGAACTCTGTGTCGAATTCAGGATCGACAGAAACATTGTCCCAGTCATCGCAACGGCACGACTGAGATTCCAGCGCAGCAATCTGCGCAGCTGTAAGTTTAATGTAGGTTTTCATTTTTTCCGTATAATATATCTGATAAACCATATTTCGCGCAAGTTACAAAATTGTTACGGAAATCGAGCAATCCTCGGGCGCTGTTTTGAAATTATTATCAGAAGGATCTTACCACTAATAACTGTTCAATCATTCAAAAGCAGATTCTTCTTCGAGAGAATGAGATCCGGCAGAAGAATCAGGTCTTCGCGCCAGCACGAAGGTTCTGCGCCCTTGTCCTCATGATGCCAATAGACCTGGAAACGGACAGAACTCTCCGATGGGGCATATCCCTTTGATTTCAAATCATTGAGCCTGACCTGAAATGCGCCTGAGTACTTTACCACACGAATCCGTCCTTTACACGTATCCGCATATAGCCCATCTTCCTCCACGGTCAGAACACTGCCGGAATGAATCTCGTCATACGGCACCCATTTCTTCTGAAACACGCTCAGCACCACATCCTTATGTCCAAGCTGAAGCAGTATCTCCGCAGGCTGTCCATAATCAGTGTCGTCAATAGAGCATTTCACTGCTGCAGGAACTTCCGTCCCGAACAATGACGGGTTGTCGTAATGTATCGACAGATTGTTCTTGGCGCGTGTAATACCGACGTACACGGCGCGACGATCCCTGTCGGAAATGTTGTATAGCCCTTTAAGAGAAATATATACATTGTCATATTCCTTGCCCTTGGCTTTGTGAATCGTGGATACGATGATTTCAGAAGAGACTCCCGGGATGAATGTCTCCAGACAGGACTCGCGAAGGTAGTTCTCAAAGTCAGACAGATATATCAGATGGTGTTTTTCGGACTCGAATCCGGCAATGCAGTTCATTGCAATATCCAGGCATTGACTGCCGGCATACTTCTCCTGCATATCGGATTTCGCCCTGTTCCAGTCCGTATGGTCAATGCCGGCTGCTCCAGGTTTCTTCACTAGTGAAAGGAAATAATGCAGTTCTGCGAGATCCTGAAGGTTAAAATTTTCTTTGGACTGGATAAGCCTGGCTTTTCTGCCGTTATGGTTCAGCAATGCGTAAATTATCAAGGCATCGTCATTGGTCAATGCCAGCACACAGGTGGAACCGCCTAAGCTGTCCGAGAGAATTTCATTGACAATGGCCTGTTCGTAATTCACGGAGCGATGGAAATGGACATTGACAGAACCTCTGATATTGCGCACGCTCCGTATCGGAACAGCTTTCAGCCTGTCCGTGATTCCATGCACAAAAGCATTTGCCATTTCTATGACAGTTTCCGAGCTGCGGAAATTGTCTGTCATATTGTAGACAGTAGCACCATAGCTGGAAATCAGCGACTTCATATATCCGGAGTCCGAGCCCCTGAACTCGTATATGTTCTGGTCGTCATCCCCGACAGCTATCACGCGCATATCGTCATTGAGCCGGCTCAGCATCTCGACAAGCGCAAATTCATCGGCACTCATATCTTGCGCCTCGTCAATGACGAGTATCGACTTTGTGATGCGGCTGCGCTCCACTTTTCCCTCGCACATTGCCGTAACTGCATCACGCACCACATGTTCAGAATCCTCTACAGTTCCCATCTTGCCGAGAAGGTCGAAGCAATATGAATGGAACGTCTTGATTTCCACAAATCTGGCGGCACCTCCGATCAGAGCTTCAAGCCTGGTCTTGAATTCTATTGCGGCGGCACGCGAGAATGTCAGCATCAGCAGCTGTTCCGACTTCACGTCCTCCATGAGTATAAGGGAGGCAAGCTTACGTACCAGGACGTAAGTCTTGCCACTGCCTGGACCTGCAGGGACCACAATGAATCTGGAATCCTTGTCGCTAATGATGCTGCTCTGTACTCCTGTCAAGCTTCCGAAAATCTCCGCGTATTTCTTTCTGCTGACATTCCGGCTTATCTCCTCCACCTCGGAAGAGTCGAAATATCTCTTAATAAAAGTCTTGAATTCCAAAGTAAAATAGTCATGGACATACTCCAGAGCCTTCTTCTCATCCGAGACCATCATGTTCGCATATTTGCCCACGATATGGATCTGCTGAATTCGCTGCCTGTAGAAATCATCCAGGTTACGGTAGTCGTCTTTCTTGTAGCGGCTACGGTTGTCCTTGTTAAGGCGCTCCAGTTCGATTTTGTTGTACAGAACCATGAAGCCGCCTTCGATGCTGACAATGCCTGTCTTGGCAAGGAAAAGCAATGCTTCCTCCACGGCATCAATATCCGCGACTTCTGTCTGGAAAAGGCTCTCGGAATTATAACCTTCGACAATCTCCGCCAATGAGAAATTCACCTTAATGTCCTGTTCGTCGCCATGAGGCTGAGCCTTGAATTTGTTCAATATATAGCGTGCGACTGAATTTCTCCGCACAGCGGCGGCATGGAATTTTTCAGGATCCTGCTTAAGCCGTACTGCGATATGCTCCTCCGAAAGAGAGGTCTTCTCCATATAATTCCGTATTGTCCAGAAAAACAGGACTGTCCGGATATCCTTTACAGAAGAGCCTGATATCCCTTCAGATAATGCCTTTTCATTCAGCTCTTTTATATTAAGCTTGCCATCTGTTTCAACGACAGCTTCCAGCAGGCATTCCTCAAGCTTGGCATAGAATCCAAGCCTGCGCACCTGGGAGATCCTCAGATATGCGGTCATATCGTTGTCATGAGCCAGGATGCCATTGACACGCAATCTCTCAATGATGCCTATGACCTTGCGGATTTCAATTCCAAGCATGTCGGACAAGTAGTCTATCCTGGACTCGGCTTCCGCTGTACCGGCCTTGGCACGGCTGCGTTCAGAAATCAATGACTTTATTATCCTGCGGGCATTGACCTTGTCCTCTTCCGTAAAGTCGGCGCACTTCTCTATCTTTTCAGACGCCTCATCCATTGTCCTGGGGACAATGCTGGTGGCGAATATCCTCGGGCTGTTCATCCCACGCCGAAGGAATCCTGCATTCTCCAATGCGGCAATCGCGCTTTTCACTTTAGTTTCCACGTCACGGATCTCATCCCAGCCCGCCTTACGTGCTATCTCCAGAGCCGAGATATTCACCTTGTCATGCTTGGAGGTCAGATTTTTCACCGCTCTCCATATCTGGTTTATCTCGCTGAGTGTAAGTTTCGTCTGGTTGAGCAATATAAAGTGACGGTTCAGGTCATCATCATTGTACAGGACATAGCAGTCCGCCTCTGAGCTCACATCGCGCCCGGCACGTCCTGCCTCCTGGATATAATTTTCAAGGGAGTCAGAAATCTCGTAATGCACCACAAGCCCGACATCGCTCTTGTCCACTCCCATTCCGAACGCCGAAGTCGCCACGACTATACGGACCCTGTTGTTCATGAAATCATCCTGAGCCTGGATTTTCACGCGTGTTTCCATCTGTCCATGAAAAGCTCTTGCCTCAAGGCCATCCCGCGACAGACGCGCAGCGATCTCCTCAGCGGTTTTTGTCCTTGTCACATATACAATCGCCGGGCAGGCAGTGTCATAGAGAAGATTACGAAGTGTCTGGTATTTCTCATCATTCGTGCGGTACAGGACAGTGTAATGAAGATTTGTCCTGGCCGCATCAGTCGTATATTTTTTCAGCTCCAGGTGCAGCCTGTCACGGAAATAGTCCGCTATGTCGCTAATTACCTTAGGCTTGGCTGTCGCCGTAAAGCATGACACCGGGATAGGCGTGTCCAGTCCTTTCTTACGCTGCAGCTGCTGTATGAAATCAGCGATATGCATATATTCTATGCGGAAATCCTGCCCCCATGCAGAAAAGCAATGTGCCTCGTCTATGACAATGCGGACTACAGTCCTTCCAAGCAGGACTTTTTCTATTGTCTTGGACCTCAATGATTCCGGGGCGATATACAGAAGAGAAGCTTCACCTGATATGATACGGTCAAGAGCATTCTTGCGTTCAACCGGAGACAGAAGTCCATTGATAAACACAGCCTCTGAGATTCCTTTCTTTTCCAGATTCTCGACCTGGTCTTTCATAAGCGACTGGAGTGGAGAGATAACCACGGTCAGTCCCCGCACGGACTCGCCAGCCATAAGGGCCGGAATTTGAAAAGTCAATGATTTTCCGCCTCCTGTCGGGAATATGGCCAGTATCGACATCCCCTCAAGCGCGGCTTTCACGGCGTTTTCCTGAAGCGGCTCGCCTCCGAACTTTCTGAAATGCTCATAGCCGAACCATCGCCTGAGCGCCGCTTCCGGATTCCTTCGTGACGTGCAATACGGACATTTTCCGCAGTTACATTCCCGCAGCTGGCGCATGATACGTTCTGTTCCAGGATAGTTTTTGAGCACCCATGGAGCAATTATGGAGCTTCTGTCGTCCGTAAGGATAAGGGAGACTGCATAGGCGGCTGCGACCTTGTTTTCTTTTATTATACCTGAGACATCTGCATTGTCACATATCATTCCAGACAAATTCTCCCGGATATTGTCAGCCGCTGACCTGCGGAGAAAGAACGGGCGCCATTCCGGGATATAGGAGGCTGCGTCGAAGAAATAGCGGAAATGCTTGTCGTCAGATGTCAGGTCGTAATATAGCTGCTGAATCCGTTTGTCCATGCGTCTGAAGGCATTGATCTCGTCCTCGAACAGGTCTTTCGCCTTGGCAGCATCGCTCAATGGATTATTGAGTTCATCAGAAATGATCTTGTCGTCCTTCAGGAGCCTGTGATAAGGCTTTTTCGGGAACATCAGCGGTGAAAGATACAATGTGTCAATCAGTTTGTATTCCTTGTCAAGAAACGGCTTGAGATATTTGCTGTCGTGTTCAATGATATTATGCCCGCACAGATATTCCGCATCGCCGATGAATCTGACAAGTTCTGCAATGCGTGATGTATGGATTGTCTTTCCATCTCTTATGGCTCCGGCGTCCAATATTTTGCCGCGGCCGTCTATTTCGAGGTCGATAAAAGCGATGTCGCCCATTGGTAATCAGTCTTGCTATCAAGCAAATATAATGAAAAAAATGCGTGGATGCCGTATTCGGGCAGTAAGTTTTTTTCCATTTTAGCCTGGGCCGGCAGCAATTCCGGGAAATTTTTCTATTTTTGCTTTCCCGGAAAGCGGAAGGTGCGGCTGCGCCGGAGGCTTCCAAAAATGGATAAAAAGATGATAATAACTATTGCCAGACAATGCGGGTGCGGCGCGCTGCATGTCGGTGAGATCCTGGCAAAGCGCTATGGCGTACCGCTTTATACAAGGAAAAGCCTGATGGATATGGCTCAGCGGGACGGGATGCAGGAGGAGATGGGCAGCTTCTTCGAGGAACGGCCGGTAGATGACCTTATGGAGGCCATAACTGACTACACTTATGAGCGCAATACGGTCATGGACAAGTTTCGCAAGGCGTTCTCAGGAATGATCGGGAACCAGGACTGCATCGTCATCGGGCGATGCGGGAATTATATATTCAAGGGCAGGAAAGATCTAGTTTCTGTATTTCTGCATGGGGACATTGCCCTGAGGATCTCGAACATCGAGCGCGAGGAGCATCTTGGCAGGCGAGAGGCAGAGGACTTCGTCAGGCATACCGACGACTGCCGTGTGTCATATCACAAGTTCTACACCGGACTGACATGGGGCAACGCCCCCGATTATGACATCTGCATTGACCTTTGCAGAATCGGTGCGGAGAGGACCGCCCAGATGATTGAAGAATATATCGGCAAGCTATGAATTTCGTCATACAGTTTCTCATTATAATCGCATTCGCATTCGCGGGCGAGGTGCTGCATTATTTCATACCGCTCCCCATTCCCGCCGGAATCTACGGAATCATCCTCCTGTTCCTGGCCCTCGAGCTCAAGCTGGTGAAGGTCAATAACATCCGCGAGGTCAGCTCATTCCTTATCGCCGCAATGCCTGTGATGTTCATCCCAGCCGCGGCTGGGCTTGTCACATCGTGGAACATAGTGCGCGGCTCGCTTCTGCAATATGTCATAATAACAGTGGCCAGCACATTCATTGTAATGGCGGTGTCAGGGATAGTCACCCAGGCTGTGATACGTAAAGGTAAACGGAAATGAAAGACTTATTTGAAGGCTCTGTGTTTTTCGGGGTGCTGCTGAGCCTGGTATCATATTATATAGGCATCTGGCTGAAGCGCAAGACAGGATGGGCGCTTATGAATCCTCTGCTGATTTCTGTAATCCTTGTAATAGCCGTGCTTGCCCTGACAGGGACGGGCTACGGGGAATATATGAAGGGCGCAGACATCATAAGCTACCTTCTTACTCCTGCTACTATATGTCTTGCCGTGCCGCTTTATCAGCAGTTCGAGCTTCTGAAACGGAACTGGAAAGCCGTGCTAGCTGGAATTGTCGCCGGAGTGCTGTCCAGCATACTGTCCATACTGGTATTTGCATTCATGTTCCGGTTTGACCATGCGTCATACGCCACGTTCCTGCCGAAGTCCATCACGACAGCCATCGGCATCGGCGTATCCGAGGAGCTGGGCGGATATGTAGCCGTGACTGTAGTAGTAATCATCATCACCGGTGTCATAGGAAACATCTTCGCGGAGAAATTTCTCAAGCTGCTGAAAATCACCGAGCCCGTGGCGAAAGGCATAGCCATAGGCTCGTCTTCCCACGCAATAGGAACGACCAAGGCAATGGAGATGGGTGCCGTGGAGGGTGCGATGAGCAGCCTTTCCATTGTAGTCAGCGGTATTCTCACTGTCGTAGCCGCGTCGCTTTTCGCAGGGATAATCTGACAGGTTTTCGGAAGAGGCCACGTTCATGACTACTGTCCGTCCGCTTGACAGCAGGCCGGTTCGCGACAAGCAGACGGCGTGCCCCCAAACATTGACTATCAGCTATTTGCTATTTTCAAAGTCCACCGCTTCGGACTTTGAAATTCATAACTGATTGATAGCCAAGGATAGCATTTTAAGGCAGTGTCCTTGAACCTTCAGTCGCGCTAATATTCATGGCCGCGGCCCTGATGGTATGCCTGTTCGTGAGATGGCCTTCGTTGCCGGAATTGCGAAGAGGCCTGAGCAATCTGGGTGAGTCACGCGGACTTCTGACGGGGCAGCCGATTTTCCCTTGCCTTTTCATCACGATTGCCTGCAGAGCTGTAAGCGGGTTCCACGCGACGCAAAGTCCGCTGATGGCCTGTATATCAGTATTCCACCATTTATTATAACCGGGCCTGCTCCTGTGGTACTACATTGCCAATGAGGACGGGTTCAATGTGATATGGCGGTATTTCGGATGGGCGAACCAGACTCTTGCCGTATTCATGCTCTGGACAGCGACAGCCTATCTTGTGAAAGCTAAGCCGTCAGGTTCTATGGCATATATTCTCACATTGCTGCCTGCCGCCTTTATGACTGCGGTATGCACGACGTACCTATGTATTGCCAAGACAGGTTTTAATCTGCCTGATTCATGGAATACCCTTATCGGCAGCATTACTTTTATCCTGTCCTTGGCGGCATTCTATGCATGGAAACTCCGCAGGGACAGGAAAAGAAAGGCATAGCGTTATGCCTTTCTTCCTAATTCATAGGCTTCCTGCAGTCTGGCATTGCCCTGTATGTCATTCGGCTTTTCCACGCCTCCGCAGAAGATAGTGCCGGCCAGCCTGCTTTTCGGGTAGCAGTCAATCCAGCCAGTCAACCCGGCCTCCGCACGCTTCGGCGCATTCGGATCGTCATCTGCTGCAGCAGAAAGCATATAGACATCACGAAACTTATAATCAAGGACATACATCGCATTCATCCTGTCTATGAGCACTTTCATCTGGCCACTCATTTCATAGTAATAGATCGGTGTCGCCCAGCATACCACATCTGCCTCAAGAACCTTGCTCATGATTGCATTGACATCGTCGCCTATAACGCATCTGCCTATCTTCTGGCAGGCAAGGCACCCACGGCAGAAACTTATGTTTTTCCCTATAAGCGAGATCTTTTCGACTTCGTTGCCTGCTGCTGCGGCTCCTTCAATGAATTTGTCCGCGAGCGCGTCGCTGTTCGACCCTGCTCTGAGGCTGGTAGAAATTACTATTACTTTCTTCATAGCTGATCTGATTGTTGTGTTATAAGTGCAAATATACGAATCAATGCAGGATATTTGGATCTTTCATTTGATTGGTTTGCCTTGTTATTGATTACCAAGCATTTGCTACTCACAAGCGTATGCACTGTTGACATTTTAATCCTATAACTCGATGATAATCAGCAATCGGTTGTCAGATAAAGTGGCTTAGGCCGGAGCACTTCTTCTGAAAACAGAAAATGTTTGCTATCTTTGTTTGTTAAATTGTTGAGTATTATGTTGTACTCTATCGGAATACAGAGTTTTTCGGAAATCCGTAACGGCGGATATGTGTATATGGATAAGACAAATGCCATCTACAGCCTTGCATCCACCGGAAAATATTATTTACTGAGCCGGCCGCGGAGGTTCGGCAAGATGAGTTTTACAAGTGGACTTAATCTCTGTGATATATCTATAAATATGCGGTATGCTGATATTTGCGGTATTTCAGATGCCGAGTTGGAGCGCTACTTCAGCAACAGTGTCCTCACGTTGTCACAATCTTGCTGGATTAGTATTCATGATTGCCACACAAAACTCAAAGTGAAGTATGGCGGATATAATCCCAGATTTGACACTTATCTTTCTCAATTATCCAAACGAAGATACCAAAATGGTATTTGCTGATTCTTGAGTGGCTGGCCAGTGTCAAGCAGATAATGACTTCTCCTCCGAGACGCACACTGTGGACGGCTTGGAAATTAAGTAATCCTTACTAAAGATAATCTGAAGGTCATGAATAGTGCATTGCTTGCAATATTGACAATTCCGTTCATCGGCACCGCGACTGGAGCCGCAATGGTCTTCGTGATGCGAAGAAATCTGTCTTCCAACATTCAGAAGCTTCTGCTCGGTTTTGCATCAGGAGTCATGGTGGCAGCCTCTGTATGGTCACTGCTGATTCCGGCCATTGATATGAACGCCGCCGATGGGAAGATGGCGGTTATTCCGGCTGCCGTAGGATTTCTCTGCGGAATAGCCTTTCTATTGACCATGGACACCATCATCCCGCATCTGCACCTTAACAGCGATGGCCCAGAAGGCCCCAGGAGCCATATTTCCAAGACGGCAATGTTGACCTTGGCTGTGACTCTCCACAATATCCCGGAGGGGATGGCTGTCGGAGTGGCCTTCGCGGGGGCAATGAGCGGAGATGCGGGAATGTCTATTGCCGGCGCAATCGCTCTCGCGGTCGGAATCGCAATCCAGAACTTCCCGGAAGGAGCTATAATATCAATGCCTTTGCTGAGCGCAGGAAACTCCAGGCGCAAATCGTTTGCAATCGGTGCTCTAAGTGGAATCGTAGAACCCATAGGGGCTGCATTGACCATACTCCTGGCCGAAATTGTAGTACCGATACTTCCCTACCTTCTCGCATTCGCCGCGGGTGCAATGCTGTATGTCGTGATCGAGGAACTGATCCCGGAAGCCTCATCCGGCAGCCACTCGAACCTAGGCACCATCGGATTCGCATCAGGTTTTGTCCTGATGATGATCCTGGATGTCGTATTCGGATGACACCTACTTTGCGGTGAAAGTATAGGTAATCGTTCCTTTCTGGAAGTCTGGAGCTTCTGGCAGATAATTGAAATCCGTCTGCAATGCGGCTTTCTTGCTTTGCGGTATTCTTTTTCCGCCTCTGAAATTATCTCATCATCTGAAATTATCTCATCAAATATAGATGATGCACGAGAGGAAGCCGGTTTTGTGATTACACCTCCCGCTAAGGAGTCAATCTTTTGCCAGACAATCTTGTTTTCTTCAAGAAGCTCGTGCATCTCTTGATTGGTCTTATAGATCCAATATCCTAAGCCGAAACAAATAAGCAAGGTAATCACCTGCAGTAATTTATTTCCATCCATAATGATATTATGATTATTAAAAGTTATTACAGAACACAGAGAATACTATTATTAGTTTTGCTATCAATAACACTTACAAAAGTACTGAAATTTTTTCTAACTTTGTCTGCAAAGATTTTTTATATGTTGTACCCTATCGGAATACAGAACTTCGAGAAAATAAGAACAGGCGGCTTCGTCTATGTAGACAAGACAGCTCAGATTTACAATCTTGCATCTACAGGGCAGTATTATTTTCTGAGCCGCCCTCGCCGGTTCGGCAAGAGTCTTCTCATCTCGACCATGGAGGCGTATTTCAGCGGAAGGAAGGAACTGTTCCTGGGGCTTGCGATGGAGAGCCTGGAGAAGGACTGGACAGAGCATCCGGTGCTTCATCTGGACCTGACAGGCAGCAGGTACACATCTGTTGCCGATTTGGAGGAATGTCTCGGACAGCATCTTTCCAAATGGGAACTGCTCTATGATGTGTCTTCTCATTTCGAGGATCCATCATCGCGCTTTAAAGCCGTCATAGATGCCGCATACCAGAAGACAGGGCAGAAGGTGGTCATCCTCATTGACGAGTACGAGAAGCCGATCATAGACAACATGGACACCCCGGAGCTGATGGAGAAGTTCCGCAGGGAGCTGCAGGGGTTCTACAGCGTCATCAAGGGAAAGGACGAGTGCATACGTTTCGCATTCCTCACTGGTGTCACCAAGCTCGGCAAGATGAGCATATTCAGCGGGCTGAACAACCTGAACGACATCTCCATGGACCTGGAGTTCTCGGACATCTGCGGCGTGTCGGAGACGGAGCTGAAGCAGTATTTTGACGTGAGCGTGGAGGAACTGGCAAAGGCCTGCAAGATGAGCAAGGAGGAGTGCTACGGCAAGCTGAGGACAATGTATGACGGGTATCATTTCTGCGAGGATGCTCCAGGCGTGTATAATCCTTTCAGCCTTATCAACACGTTCAAGGCAAATCGTTTCCGCATGTACTGGTTCGAGACAGGGACGCCCACTTTCCTTGTCCGATATCTCAAGCAGGGAATGTATAATCTAGACCAGATTTCCAAGAACGATGTGCCTGTAGAGACTCTCACTGGCGCGAACTACGTAAGCCCTGCACCGATAACTCTGATGTATCAGACTGGATACCTGACAATAAAGAGATATGACGAGCGTTTCAACTCATACTACCTTGACTATCCAAACGAGGAGGTGAAGGCGGGATTCCTTAACTCCCTCAGCCAGCTGTACGCTCCTGCACTCGCAGGAGGAGAGCTGTCGGCGGCTCAGTTCGTGCGCGACATCGAGCGTGGTGACGTGCAAAGCTTCATGGACCGCTTCACGGCGTTCCTGTCGGGGAACGACTACGAGATCCAGGGCGACCTCGAGCTGTACTTCCAGAACACGATGTCCGTGATGCTGAAGATGATGGGGCTGTATGTCAAGACCGAGTACCACACATCCAGCGGCCGCATTGACATCGTCTTCGATACCGACAAGTACGTCTATATCATTGAACTGAAGCGGGACCAGTCCCCGGATGTTGCGCTCAGGCAAATCGAGGAGAAGGGCTATGACAGGCCGTTCCTCGCAAGCGGTAAGGAGATAATAATGCTCGGAATAAACTTCTCCTCCGAGACGCACACCGTGAACGGCTGGAAAGTGAAAAGATAACCATAAGCACCATCATAACAATGTCAGATTATTCAGATTATGAAGACCCGGCCTGGGAAGAATACTTGAGCACAGGCAAAGACCCGACAGGTGGAGACCTCGACGTGGATGAGACTTTATATGAAAAGCCTCGTCAGGCAGTCAGACCGAAAACTGAACCGAAAGTTAAGCCTGTTCCTGCAAATAAGGAGAAACAAGGTCCAAGGGACTTTAGCGGAATTGGCTGTCTGCTATGGATTATCGTCGGAATAATCTGGTGGTTTGCGTTGTTCTCATAAAACGGCAATGAAAATCTAGCCACCTAACAATAATTGATTATCAACCACTTACAGATTTCAAAGTATAAACATGTGGACTTTGGAGATTATAACTTATTAATAATCAATGTCTGGACACTGCGGAGAGGCGGAGTTAAACCGCATAGGCGACAAATTCGGAAGTATCAGCTCCATGTCTATTACACCCAGTGTCTGGCCGAACTTCTCTCCTACGTCTATGAAATGTGAGACCTGACGGAAGCCCAGTTCCTGATGCAGGGCGATGCTGCCTTCGTTGCCTGCTGTTATGCAGGCTATTATGGCACGATAGCCTTCGGCTGACGCATCAGCTATAAGAGCGGTCAGCATTGATCTGCCGATTCCCTGGCGATGGTACTGGGGCGCGATATAAATGGTGTCCTCCAGAGTGTTGCGGTAGGCGGCACGATCCTTCCAGCGGTGCAGATAGCAGAAACCGGCGACATCTCCATTTACCTCGAACACATAATATGGATACACTGCGGAGATGGTCCTGATCCGTTCCGCCATTTCTGCCTCGTACAGAGGCTCGGTCTCGAAAGTAGCCGTGCTTCCTTTTACAAATTCATTATATATTTCTGTAATCTGATGTATGTCCTCAGGCCTGACTTTTCGCAAAATCCCCATGATCAACGTGTTTTTCTTATAATAATCCTGCTGACGGCTATGAGTATGAATGTCAATGCTTCCGAGACTGGCAGGGCTAGCCAGATACCAGGCGTTCCGGCCAGATGTGGCATTATTATGAATGACGGCACCAGGAGAACCAGGCCCCTTGCCAATGAATAGACGGTCGCAGGCATTGTCCGCTCGACACTCTGGAAATAGCCTATTGCAGTGACATTGATCACATAGAAAGCAAATCCCGTAGCCATCAGAGGTATTCCGGCGGATGCGATTTCATAGCCTCCGGTTTCCGGACTGAGGAAGAGGGCCGCGACATACTTGACGCCGAAGGCCAGGGCCACGGAAAGGACAATCCCGGCTCCGAGAGCCGTAAGCAATGCCACTTTCCGTGCCTCCACTACCCTGCTGCGGTTTCCCGCGCCATAATTATAGCTGATGATAGGCTGGGCCGACTGAGAAATGGCATTGCCCGTCATGAAAATAAACGGCATTATGTAGCATGCTATGGAGAATGCAGCCACGCCTTCCTCACCCAGATACCTCATAAACACATAGTTCCCCGTAAACATAAGTACGGATATGCTGCATTCTCCGAGAAAAGCCGACAATCCAAGACGGAACTGATATCCGATATTACGGGTAAACAGCTTGAGGCTTGTCAATGTCCATTTCAGGCGGTACAGCTTCATTGTCCTAGATTTAAAGAGAATGTAGAAAAGCACCATCACGCCGCCCGTCCAACATCCTATGAATGTGGCTATAGCAACGCCTTCCAGTCCTTTGTGGAGAACGAAGAGAAACACATAGTCGAGCACTACATTGACGACAGACGGAATTGCCGAGCAGAACATCGCATAGTTCGGCGAACCATCAAGACGGATTATGAGGAGGCCAACGGACTGAAGGAAAATCGCGCAAAAAGCCAATGCGAGCCAACGCTGATAGTCAAGCACATACGGTAGCAGCCTGTCGGACGAGCCAAGCAAGTAGGCAGTGCGGACGGGAAAGATTGCCACCAGGAGAGTGATGGCCAAGGCCAATGCTGAACCGAACAGGAGTGTCTGTGTCATATTGATCCTGGCCGCCTTCTCATTGTCCTGCGACAGATGGATGGATGCAACGACAGAGCAGCCGATACCGAGCATCAGCCCTATCGCGCTCATCAGCAGCCAGAAAGGAGCAAATATGTTCACCGAAGCCAACGCGTCACTGCCGACACCGTGCCCAACGAATACGCCGTCAATGGTGGTCATCACCGACATGCACAGCATCCCGAGCAATGTCGGCATCAGTATCTTGCGGAAAAGCCTCGGAATGCTGTCCGAGCCGAAGTCTATTGAATCTCTCTGCATAGTTTCTGAATCAGGTGTGCAAAGATAGGATTGTTTGCGTAAAAAAGAGTATCTTTGTTTGACTTTGAAGCTGTTTTGAAATTATTGTCTGAAGGTTTGAGAGGAAAAACCTTCAGATTCGACCGAGGATTCAGGGAAAATAGCGGTGCCTATCTGACATGGGAGCCCGGGATGAAGATGAAGAAATTTTACCTCAAACAACTTTTCAATAATTTCAAAACAGCTTCTTAAACATAGTTTATTATGCTTGAACTTGGTAATAAGATGCCTGAATTTTCGGCGCCGGACCAGAATGGAAACGTCATTTCATCCAGCTCGCTGACAGGCAAGAAGGCAGTGATATATTTCTATCCGAAGGCCAGTACCCCCGGTTGCACGGCAGAGGCCTGCAGCATCAGGGACAATTATGAAAGATTCCTTTCATTGGGATATAATGTAATAGGCATAAGCCGCGACAGTGTCAAGGCGCAAAACAATTTCAGCGTAAAATATGCATTGCCATTTCCTCTTCTTTCAGATCCTGATGCAGTCATCATCAAGGAGTTCGGTGCCTGGGGCGAGAAAAAGCTGTATGGCAGGGCCTACGAGGGCATCATACGCAAGACATACATCTTCGACGAAAATGGGACATTGGCAGAAATCATTGACAAGGTCAACACGAAGAATCACGCAGAACAGATTCTGGGATAACGATTTATGGTAAATTATCAGTTTACGGAAGGAACAATCTGCGCACCGGCCACAATTCCAGGCACAGGTGCGATATCCATAATAAGAGTCAGCGGGGAAGAGGCATTGACATTGACAGACAAAATTATACGAGTCAACGGCGTACCCCTTGCCGAGACTGAAGGCTATCGGCTGCGTTACGGGACGATCCTCGAATCTGACGGGAGCGTTCTCGACAATGTCGTGGTCAGCGTATTCCGCGCCCCTCGCTCCTACACCAGCGAGAATTCAGTCGAAATCTCGTGCCACGCGTCGAGGTATATTGTCAATGCAATCATGGCTCAGCTGATTGCGGCTGGGGCCCGCGTTGCAGCACCGGGAGAGTTCACGCGCCGTGCTTTCATGAACGGGAAGATGGATCTCGCGCAGGCGGAGGCTGTTGCGGATGTTATAGCGTCACAAAGTGCCGCGTCGCATCATGTGGCTATGAATCAGCTGAAAGGAGGTTTTTCCAAGGAGCTGAAAGGGCTTCGGGAGCAGCTCCTGAAGATGACCTCGCTTCTTGAATTGGAGCTAGATTTCAGCGAGGAGGACGTGGAGTTTGCCAGCCGTGAAGAGCTGAGCACGCTAGTGGACAATGCATTGGCTCATATCGGCCATCTGGCCGATTCATTCAGCAGGGGCAATGCCATAAAGAATGGGGTGCCAGTGGCAATCATCGGGGCGACGAATACGGGGAAAAGCACTCTGCTCAATGCCCTTTTGGGCGAGGACCGTGCAATCGTCTCGGATATCGCAGGCACTACGCGTGATACCATTGAGGAGACGCTGGACATAGACGGTGTGATGTTCAGGTTCATTGACACGGCCGGCATCAGGGAGACCGACGAGGTGGTCGAAAGAATCGGCATCGAGCGGACATTCAGGAAAATGAGCGAGGCTGCCATAGTCTTAGGAATGACAGACCTGACGCGTGGAGAGGATGCCGTGGTCGCAGATGCGGAGTATATTCTTGGCAAGGTCCCCGCCGGTGGCAGGCTGGTGCTTCTGGTGAACAAATGCGATGTGCTGGATGGTTGCATTTTCTCGGAAGAAAAGCCTGATATTGATTCATACATAGCATCTAACAAAAATGTTAATATATATAATAATATTGTTTCTCTACTTAATAATAATGGCGTTAGTGTTCCTATACTTCCTATTTCAGCGAAAAAGGGCCTTGGACTTTCAACATTGACCTCGAAACTGGCAGAAATCGGTCGTGAGATCACCGGGGATGCTGATGAGACTCTAGTAACGAATGCTCGCCATTACGAGGCGCTGGTCAATGCAGCCACAGCGCTGAAACGAGTGCGTGACGGGCTCGGCGTCCCGAATACTGGAAGCGCTTTCTCAGGCACTCCACTGCCTCCCGACCTTGTCGCGCAGGACCTCCGCGAGGCCCTATATCACCTCGGCTCAATCATAGGTGAAGTCACCACAGACGAGGTTCTTGGGAATATTTTTCGAAATTTCTGCGTCGGGAAATAACGGGGTAAAAGCAAGCGGAAGAATAGTTCCTTATTTGGGATAAATCGTTGAGTTTCAGAGCCGAGAGTGTGGATAACTTTTCGGCTTGTTTCTTTGTATTTCGGGGTTTTTCGGGTACTTTTGAACCGCATTTGAACCACGGTGGTTCAAGTGGCGGGAATGTACGGCTGTCTTGGACGAGTTTACATAGGTTTACGTAGATTTACACAAAATGGCTGCATCAGTGCCTTTCAGTGCCGTGCGGAGGTCTTGAGAAGTGCGTTCCTGTGGATTGGGAAATTTTGCGTGGCGTTAGATGGGGTTTATGGGAACTTTGGGAACATCGGTTTGTCGAAACTGCGGAAGGGTCTTCGAGAGGTCATTCGGAAGACAGGTTTTCTGCTGCGAGAAGTGCCGGCGGGGGAAGATGAATGAAAGGCGGAGGGCTGTCCGTCGGCTTGCCGGGGAGGCTGTTGTTGCGGAGAGGATTGCCCCGGTTTCTGATGTTGAGAAAGGGGCGAAGTATGTCTCCATCAAGGATGCGGCTCTTTTGCTTGAGGTTAGCAGACCTACGATCTACAGACGGATTGCTGCCGGAGAGCTGCATCCGATTCGGGTGTCTAGCAGGACTGTGAGGATTTCTGTGGCGGAGCTGCTTTCTGATAGCGGAATTGGAATTGCCGAGAACAGTGGAGATTTTTCCGTGCCTATAAAACTGGAGGATGCGTTGTCGCTTTATGGAGTTTCCAGA
The DNA here is from genome assembly GCA_934691625.1 of uncultured Bacteroidales bacterium. Taxonomy (GTDB): domain Bacteria; phylum Bacteroidota; class Bacteroidia; order Bacteroidales; family UBA932; genus Cryptobacteroides. The sequence goes on from CAKUTA010000005.1 coordinate 114,867, forward strand.
AGCAAGTTTTTTGCTGTCATCAAGAAGGCTGGCATCAGAGCAAGGAGGATTAAAGGCGTGGATTTCTTTCCAAAGCCGGATTTGGATGCGCTCTTCCCTGCCCCGATGAAGTATGTGCGTGACGAATGGTATTCCGTGGATGAGATTATGGAAAAGACGGGATTGACACGGAAGTATATTCGCGATTTTGTGAGGAAGCGTAATATCGGGAAGACTGTGGTCGGGCAACGGATTCTGATAAACAAAAAGGAATGGGATAGGAATCGGTTCTCCAAGGGGCAGCTGGCGGAGGAATTTCTTACAGTGGATCAGGCGAAGAAGATTTACCATATCGGACAAGGGAGGTTTTATGAGACGGTCAATACGGCAGGGATTGAGCGGCTTCGGGACGGTGCTTTTGTGTATTTCAGGAAGAGTGATCTGGATAAGTTGTTTGGGGACAATGTTCCGTCAGTGCCGGATGATATTATAAAGAATTACATTTGCGCAAAGGAGGCGTTGAAGGCGTATCACGTTGGGCAGAAGAGGTTCAGCGAGGAGACGGCGAGGTGCGGAGTGGAGAAGATGAGGCTCAAGGGCTTTATGTGGTACAGGCGTGAGGAATTGGACAGGATTTTCGGGAAGAAAGGAAGGTGATGCGCAAACTATTCATTTTTAACTACTGATGATATGGCAACAAAAGTAACACTAAGACAGAGGGAGTTGAAGAGCGGGAAGATAACTCTTTATCTTGACTACTACCCTCCTGTGCGCGACCTTCGGACACGCGAGTATGTAAGACACGACTATCTGGGAATCTATCTTGTGAAGAATCCCCGCGAGGGATATGAGAAGCGTTCCAACAAGGAGAAGCTTATGCAGGCGGAGGCTATCCGTGCTGAACGGGAGCTGTCTCTTATGAGAGGAGAGTATGGCTTCCTTGACAAGAATATCCGCAGGATGGATTTTCTTGAATATTTTCGGAACCTTCTTCCGGATCACGACCAGAAATGGATGAGGGTGTATGATCATTTCCTGCTTTACTGCAAGGGGCATTGCCTTATGGGCGAGCTGACGGTGCCGTTCTGCGACGGTTTCCGAAAATATCTTATGGAGGCTCGTCAGCTAAGAAATGGAGATAAGACATTGACACGGAACTCGGCTGCCGGATATTGGAGCACGTTCCGGGCTTTGCTGAAAATAGCCTATCGGGACAAGTATATTCCGGAGAATGTCAATGATGAGTTGGAGAGGATTGAGACTATCGAGAACAGGCGGCAGTTTCTGACGTTTGACGAGCTGAAGGCTCTGGCTGAGACTCCTTGCAGCGTGCCGGTGCTTAAGGCGGCATCGTTGTTCAGTTGCCTCACCGGGTTGCGCATCAGTGATATTCTTGGGCTTCGTTGGGAGAATATCCAAAGGGCTGTCGATGGTGGCTGGTGTATCCGGTTCCGTTCAGAGAAGACGGATGTCGAGAGCACATTGCCGATAAGCGATGAGGCGTTTGAACTTTGCGGAGAACCTGACGAAGGGGTTGTTTTCAAGGGACTGACACGTCAGATGACGCAGCACAAGTTGCAGACATGGTTGAAGGAGGCAGGGATTGAAGGGAAAAGAATCACGTTCCATTGCTTCCGACATACTTTCGCCACATTGCAGGTGGCTTCCGGAACGGACATCTATACGGTGCAGCATATGCTGAGCCACGCCAATGTCTCGACTACGCAGATTTATGCAGACATCGTTGATTCAAGCAAGAGAAAGGCTGCCGAGAGATTGAGAATCAAAGACGCAAAGGAGGATTAGGGCTATGCAGAAGAATGAAGCATTGAAAATGAATGAGGAAAGGCTGAATCAGCAGGTTGCTGAGATGCAGCTTCGAATCGATGCTCTCGAATTTGAGAATTACGAATTGAAGTCCAGGCGTTCAAATGGCCGCTCGCTATTGATTTCTGACATTATGTTTGAGATAAACTATTACCAACCATCGGAGCAGATACATATGTTCAATATGTTGAGGTCGTTGATTGCCGGGCAGGACGAGAATTGGATTGAGAAGATCAAGGCAAACGAGGAACGGGTGATGTCTTCGGTGTGCTCGACAAACGAGACCGGGACAAAGAGGACATTATGTCTCGGTGTGGCCACCGACTTGATTCTGATACTTCTGAGAAAAGCCAACATTGCCAGCTATGCCGACAACACAAAGATGGCGACATTGATTTCACTGCTGACTGACTATTCAAAGGACAAGATTCGTCAGAGGCT
>CAKUTA010000006.1 GCA_934691625.1 uncultured Bacteroidales bacterium
AATTGAACTTTTCCACGCCAAAAGATGAGTTCTTCAAATATTTGTTGTAATGTTGCACTTGCTTTTTGACTCTGCCATCCGGAATAAAATCATATATATTATGGATTTTCCATGAAATTACTAAAGGTCGCTTTTACTAAACAAAAAAACACTATTTCTGCAAGTTAAAATTAGAATCCGTTTTGCACTATTTACAATCTAGCATCTATTGCTGACAACAAGTTTTACGTATTCAAGTTGTTAAGCGTATGTCGGGCAGAAGCTTTTAGCTCTGCCGTAGTGTCTGAAATATATGTGAGGTATCGCTATCTCGGCTCTGAATTAAACACTTTCAGCATATAATAAAATGTACCTGAGGGAATAACCGCTTCCAGCTTGCATGATTTTCAATGTTCCAGTTGCTGAGCATTGCCCAGTGACATAGGAAACCGTACCAGCACCAGAACGATCTTTAATAAGGTAAATAGCTTCACCAGAAGTATTATATAAGCGGGCATCGACATGACCACAATAAAGGCCGGCATCACGCCGACCTTTATCGTAAATTATTAGAGTGTGTTATTTCGTATAAAGATTATAGTCCACTTGACAGTGACTAAACTTATTGGTGTAATTATTGATGGTTACAGCCTCACGGCTAACGATTTAAAAAAATCACTATAACGTTTTATTAAAACAATGCAAATTTAGTGTGATTTTTTTAATCTGCAAACAAAAAGTTAAAATATTTTAATTGATTTTGACTTTTCGTCTTCAAGAAGGTATGGACGTAGCTTTTTTGTCCTCTCCAGCGCCTGTTGCATCTGCCAATCCTGAATTAGACGAGGATTGCCGCTCAGAAGCACATCCGGTACTTTCCACCCGTTGAACTCGACCGGCCGGGTATATACAGGAGGCGACACAAGGCCATCCTGGAAGCTGTCGCTCAATGCCGAAGTTTCATCGGTCAGGACTCCAGGGATGAGACGGACAATGGAGTCAGCCAAAAGAGCCGCAGGAATCTCGCCACCGCTCACCACATAATCCCCCACTGAAATCTCCCTCGTGACAAGATGCTCACGTATCCTTTCGTCAATGCCCTTGTAGTGGCCGCATAGAATCATGATGTTTCCTTTCAAGGACAATTCATTGGATATTCCTTGCGTCAGCTGTTCGCCGTCAGGAGACATATATATGATTTCATCATAATACCGTTCAGCCTTCAGCTCGTTTATCATCCTGAAGACTGGCTCCACCATCATCACCATTCCGGCATCTCCCCCATAGCAATAATCATCGACAGTGCTTCTCGGGCCAATGCCGTACTTCCTTATGTTATGTACATTGATCTCCACCAGGCCTTTCTTTCTGGCCCTGCCGACTATAGAATGGCTGAGAGGGCTTTCAAGCAGCTCCGGCACAACCGTCAGAATATCTATTCTCATTGGCATATAAATTTTACACGCTGTAAATTTACTCAATTATTCTGGATTTAACATGAGCCATCAGACACAGGCAAAGAACGGCATCAGCCAAACATTTATTGATTATCAATCAGTTATAATCCTCAAAGTCAGCACCCGTGACATTTAAAATTCATAAATTATTGATAATCAATGACAAGCTTCTTATTCATAAACAGTAACTGTAGCTGCCGGAAATACTTTTTTCCAACGATGGTGCCTAGCAAATGCGGCGGGACAGCGCCACGGCATAAAACGTCATTACACTAATATTCCGCAAGTTCTAAACGCACACTGCGGATTTAAAGCCATTTTTTAGCTCAAAATCCACACCTGGAGCAAAATAGCCATTGATTATCAAATATTTAGAAATCGAACCGTGGCTCCGTCCCGACATGAAGGGAGCGCAGAACGGATAGCATCGCCACGAGTATAGCAGGCTTCAGGAGCATCACAGCTGATGTCCGTGGAGTATAATAAATTAGCTTTCAATACATTAGGCAAAATACTACTCCTTAGTTTCTGGAGCAGAAAAACACTTAATTACATATAAATCACAGGATTACGCTCCACGAGCAATTCATGGTGCAGGGACTAGAAAGCGCCACAAGGCGCGGCCGGAGAACAGCGAAGGGATAGACTTGCGCTCGGGTGCGCACGAAGGCCCGCTTCCCCATCATGGGGACCGGAGGGGAAAAATAAAGGCTGTGCCCCAATGGAACACAGCCGTCCTCTAATAAAAACTGATATAAATAGGGCCTCACGGCTTTTATTTTACTAAGTTAGTACAACATGATGAAATTTTCAAGAATCGAAACAAAAATTTCACTTCTGCCATAAAATTATAACGATTTCGAAATAAAATAAAAATATTCTGCTGACATGACAGGCGAGCTCCAATGCTATCCACCGATTTCCACCAGCCTGACCTCATACAGGCGGCACCAGTTCTTTCCAGTCAGATACAGCTTGCCATCGGAAGGATTGAACGCAATGCCGTTCAGAACATCTGTGTCCTTAGTCCTCAAACTTTCAGGAAGAAGCCCTGTGCAATCAATGACACCGGTCACATTGCCGTCATCAGGATCTATAATGACAATCATATCCGTCAGATAGACATTGGCCCATACCTTTCCGTCTATATACTCAAGCTCATTGAGGTCATAGACAGGGCGGCCGTTCATCTTCACATGGACAGACCGCAGAGTACGGAAACTGTCATCAAGGAAGTACATTTCAGAAGTCCCGTCCGTAGCTATGAGATTTTTGCCATCAGTTGTAAGCCCCCACCCTTCACGAGGATAGGAATAGGTGGACTTATATTCCAAGGTCCTGGCATCATATACAAAAGCCACATTGTTCATCCATGTAAGCATATAGATGCTGCCGCCTTTTTCAACTGAACCCTCCAGAAAATACTTCCTATCGAAATCCAGCCTGAAGGAAGGCTTTCCAGTAGCGATATCCACCTTGCGGAACGTCGATTTTCCGTTCAGCCCAGTGCTCTCGTACATCTCACCGTTATAGAAGAACAGCCCTTGTGTATATGATGTCACATCATGAGGAAATTCATTGATTACCTGAAGCTTATACTTCTTCACAGCAACCTTCTTATGCTCATTTCCAGACACATTCACACCCGCCGCCGTATTCTGCGCCGGAGCAGCATCGGAAACAGAAGCTTTCGGTCCGGATGCATTGGCACAGGACAGGAAGGCAAGCGGAAACATAGCCGCGAGAATAAGCATTGAACGGACAAACTTCTTTCGCATCATTGCCTTGAATCATTGACAGAAAACAGCCCCTGACGGTATTCTCCTCCAGAGGCCGGATCCGATATTAAAGTGCGCTTTCCTCGCCTCTCTGCCTGCGGTACGCCATCGCTGCCTTTACGAATGCGACGAAGATCGGCTGAGGCTTTTCTGGAGTGCTCTTATATTCAGGATGGAACTGGACACCGATGAAGAACGGATGTGTAGGGATCTCCACGATCTCCACAAGACCGGTCTCAGGGTTACGTCCGGTAGCTTTCAGCCCTGCAGCCTCCATCTGTGCAAGGAAATCGCTGTTGAACTCATATCTATGTCTGTGGCGCTCCGAAATGATTTCGCTGCCATATACCTTGTATGCAAGCGAATTCTTGTCAAGCTGGCACTCATAGGCTCCGAGACGCATTGTGCCGCCCTTTATCGTAGTACTCTTCTGATCCTCCATAAGGTCGATAACAGGATACGGGGTGGACGGGTTCACCTCAGTGGATGCAGCCTCTTTCATACCAAGCACATCCCGTGCGAACTCCACAACGCACATCTGCATTCCAAGGCAGATTCCAAAGAACGGGATATTGTGCTCACGTGCATATTTGATGGCGGTGACCTTTCCTTCGAGTCCTCGCTCACCAAATCCAGGAGCAACCAGGATAGCATCCATTCCGCCGACTTTCTCCTCTACATTTGACGGATCGATAAATTCGCTCTGGACCGTATGCACATTCACCTTGCACTCGTTTGCGGCGCCGGCATGGACAAAAGACTCCAGAATGGACTTATATGCGTCCTGCAGCTCTACATACTTTCCGACAAGCGCGATATCTACCTGATGCTTAGGATGATAAAGCCTGTCAAGAAATGCCTTCAGGTTAGTGAAATCAGGTTCCGGAAGATCATTGATATGGAAATGGTTCAGTATCATTTCATCAAGACGCTCCCCCTCCATGTTCAGAGGCACCTGGTATATGGACGAAGCATCTATCGACTGTATAACATGCCCTGGCTTGACATTGCAGAACAGAGCCACTTTTCTCCTGATTTCCGGAGTAAGCTCCTTCTCTGTACGGCAGACGATCACATCCGGATGCACACCGGCCTGCTGAAGCATCTGCACAGAATGCTGTGTAGGCTTGGTCTTCAGCTCCTTTGCCGCACGTAGATAAGGCACCAGTGTCAGATGGATGCTGGCAAGGTCCTCCTCAGGAAGCTCCCACTGCAACTGGCGTATAGCCTCCAGAAACGGCTGAGACTCCATATCACCGACAGTTCCGCCGACCTCAGTTATGATGACATCGAACTTTCCGGACTTGCCGAGCAGAAGCATGCGCCTCTTGATCTCGTCTGTGATATGAGGAATGATCTGTACAGTCTTTCCAAGATATGCCCCTTCACGCTCCTTGTTTATCACGGTATAATAGACCTTACCGGTGGTCACATTGTTTGCCTTGGTCATATGAACACCCAGGAAACGCTCGTAGTGTCCGAGGTCCAGGTCCGTCTCCGCACCGTCATCCGTCACATAGCACTCGCCATGCTCGTAAGGATTCAATGTTCCCGGGTCAATGTTAATGTACGGGTCGAATTTCTGGATGGTGACTCTGAGCCCTCTGGCCTGCAGAAGTTTAGCTAGTGATGCAGCAATGATTCCTTTTCCGAGAGAGGAAGCTACACCCCCTGTCACGAAGACATATTTTGTGTTCATATTCGTTTGTTTATCGTTAACAGGGGTACAAATTTAGCCAAATTTTAGAGATAACGAAGCATTTAAGGGAAACTTTCCGAATAAAAAAAATGCGATGCACACAAAATCAGACGTTTTGCACGCATCGCATAACAGGCAGCTATAAGAAGATTCTAACACTACTGCTTCGTGACAGATTTTATGAACTCCACTTCAGAAGCATTGTATGGAGTCCCGTCAGGCTGGAGTATATCATGAAACCAGAGTTCCGGCTCCTCCGTGAAAGGAATCTTCTTGCCATCCTTCCCTACTGCATTCCACTTGTAGTGACATTGCATCGCACCTTTCACAAGCCCGAAGCTATACGCAGCCACATTCTCCTTATTCAGGACAGGAAGGACAGTCTCGAATGTACTCCCGAACGGCCTGGCAAGATACTCGGTGCAGAAAATCGGACGATTGAAAGTCTTCATCAGGTCAATGAACTTCTGTATCTCGTCAGCAGGCTGATAGCAATGGATGCTCAGCACATCGCAGTTCTCGCACAAGAACGTCACCGTCGGAAAACGTGTCGTAAGGTTTCCGCTTCCGCTTAAAGGCCTGGTGTAGATAGGGGCCGTAAGCGGCTGCGACGGATTGATTTCCCTTGCCCACTCGAACACTTTCTTCAGGAGAGGATAAGTATGGCAGGCAGGAACATTTTCAGGCTCATTGTAAAGGCACCACGCGATGATGCGGCTATCGTTCCTGAAATGACGGAGCACGTCCTGCTCATAATCCTTGATCCAGCCCCATTGAGTAGAGTCATTGACCGCTTCAATACCTGGAGTCTGCGCCCAGATGCTGTTGTGTATTCCCGGGACAGGAGCTATATCCTCATCAACATAGCGGTCACGCGAACCGCCATTGGTAAACAGCGTCACAAGACTGCTTATACCATGGCTGTCAGCTATTTCCAGGAACTGCTCGACATGGGAGAAAAATGCATCCCTGTCCGCGCTCCAGACCTTGTCATGAAGAAAGATCCGGACACTGTTGAAGCCAAGCTCCTCCGCCCAGCCAAGTTCCTTGTCAATCTCTGCCGGATTCCATGTGCTTGTCTGCCACATCTGGATCTGATTTCCGGCATACGCCGGGACATAGTCACATCCGACCGGCCACTCTCTGGCCGCATACCACTCATTGGCCTTCTCCTCGGACCAGCGCTCTCCCACATGCTTCTCTCCGGAGCAGGCGCCAAGTACCAATGCCAGAGCGGCTGTCATCAATATTCTTACTGCTTTCATTTTATTTGTACTCTTTTTCGCATTTTAGAAGCTGTTTTGAAATTATTGTCTGAAGGTTACTTACCTCAAACAACTTTTCAATCATTTCAAAACAGATTCTTAATATAATTCGTAACACTATAATTCATTGATAATAAATTCATGTGCATACAGATGAGCAGGGCTGAGCTTCAGAACCTCCATGAAAAGTTTCCTCGCCTTGCCCTTATGTCCGAGGCCAAGCTCGCCAAGAGCCTGGGTGAAGTAAGCTGCTGCATTTTTGCTTTCCACAGTAGTGGCGGTAGTCCCCTCCGCGCCATAGAAGCTTCTATACTCAGTCACGACAGCCGCTTTCCCGTCCATAAGCATCTGCGAGAACAAAGCTTTCGCTTCGTCCTTTCTGCCGAGCTTCTGCAGCGCCAGACCTGTCCAGTAGCGGAAATCCTTGCTGCCCTTGACCTTGTAGTCCTGCTCCGCAGCAAGCTCATAGCAGCGCCTTGCCTCCTGGGCATCGCCAAGCTTTTCGTAAGCCTCGCCAAGCTCATAGTTTATCTGCGCATCATGTGTGGCCCTTTCATCCACGAGGAACACCTGATGGTTCTCCGGATATGTAAAGGCTTTCTTATACAATGCTATAGCTCCTTCAGAATCTCCGGACTCCATCTTCTTTCTTCCAGCAAGCACACATGCATCGACGAAATTGTCATGGAAATTTGCCACACCCTCACGTGTAGGAAAATAGCAGTTGTCCAGCAGACCAAGGACATAATCATAGTCGCCACACCATGTTCCGGTCACAACTTCCTGCGACAGAGGATAATACCGTTTCATACATGCAGCATGGTGACTCTTGAGGAGTTCATAACGCTCAGGCACAGGGGTTCCGAGAGCCTCCATCGCCTGGTCACATTCCTCCAGATATAGGGCGGCGTCAGGATTCAACTCAATAGCTTTCCTGTAGCATTTCACACTTTCCGCATAATTTCTGGTATGAAGCCAATGTGCCCATCCGAGATTTCTCCAGGCAAGATCGTCACCCGGATTCATCTCCACACAGCGCTGCCACTCCCTGATCGCATTGTCCGGCTGGATGTTATACAGCAGGTTTCCAAGATAATAATATGGTCTTTCAGAATCAGGACATGCCTTTTTGGCCTGTTCCAGAACATCTATTGTCTCCAGACGGAACGGGTTGCAGTAGCCCACAGGCAAGGCAAGTGCCACCTTATAAAGTGATGAGTCCCCTGTTAGATATGCAAGATACATCTTCACTGTCGGCCATGCTACACGGCTGTCAATATCCTGGAGAAGTTTCACTGCCGTATCCTTGAAGCCATTGTGCCAGTAGAGTATGGCAAGCTCCAGATAGGACTCAGGCTGTTCCCTCATGAAAAATCTGAAATCATCGTCAGACATTGTCTCATGAAGCGCCAGTGCATTCATCGGATCCTCCGCGAGGACATCTCCGAAGCATCTTGCAGCCTCTTCTGCATTTCCAAGCTGCTTCAGCACAAGCCCCTTGAATACACGTGCCTGGAAATTCCGCCCGTTATAGGAGATCGCCTCATCCAGACGGTCAAGCGCCATGTTCCAGTTCCCGTCCATGGCATAGAGCTGCGCCAGCTGCACATTTGCCCCGGAATTATATGTATAGTTCCATGTAGCCCGGTAGAGAGTGTCCATCGCTGCAGATGTTTTTCCCTGAACTTTCAGAACCAGTCCGAGATTATACAATGCCTCCGCATCCTTCGGTCTGGTATAGTCATGGGTTTGCCGCCGTATAGCTGTGCGGAGATAGGATGCAGCCTTATCATATTCCCCATGCAGCCTGCACAGCACGCCCATCTGCGTATTCGCACGTGTATCACCGGGATCCCTGCGGAGAACCTCTCTGAAGTAGTCCACAGGATCAATGAACGGATTGTGGAACTGGAGATTGCGAAGCCCCACGAGATAGCATTCCTCCGTATTCTCTATCTCTTCAGGACGTTTCGGCCTCTCCACGATTTCAGGGAGCGGAGCTTCCGGGTCCTTCCTTACCGGTGTAAAATGCAGTATCTCTTTCCCTGAAGCATCGGAAAGGGCAATCGAGAGGTCATCCTCTCCATATTTTCTATCAATCCCGACCGTCTTCGAGAACGGCATGTCAGGGGCAATGTCGGCAATGACCTCCGAGTCAAGCACCTTTCCTCCGCTGATAAGCCTAAGCTCAAGATTCTTCATAGGCTCAGTCGCATTCACAGCCAACAGCACCTGCCCAGGCTCCAGAAGAGCCACATTAGCCGCAGCAAGACGGTTTCCGGCCTTGACACCTTCCATATTCCGGATGCCGTACCAATACTGGCTGAACTCCTTGGTCTCATAAGGGGCGTTCCAGTTATAATCCGGCTGATTGTCGGAATAGGCACCGACCATCAGTTCAATATAATGGCCTGAGTCATCTGTAAGAATCCTCGTGTCCCATTCGCTGTTCGGTCCCCATAGCCAGAACTTGCCGCCCTTGTTGATGTTATGGTTGCCGCAGAGCATCGTGCCCGCGTCGCGCCCATGGTCATAGCCTGCAACGAAGTCGTCTTTAAGGTCATAGGCGAACATCGAATTGCTCATATAATGGTTCTTCCACCAGCTCGCATCGATTCCGTCGCGGTAGAAGTCCATATCATTGAACGTCTCATGAGTCACAGGCCAATGCGCGAACCAGTTCTTGCAATGGAATGTCACGAATTCAGTGCTCTGAGGAAAGCATATCTGGTAGTTCTCATCCACATGCGTACTGACATTTGACCAGTAGAGTGTCGAATTGTCATTCATTGTCGAGTTCATCAGCCGTCCGCTGATTTCCATATAGCTCTTGCCGGGGTGCAGGGTAACGCCTATCGCCCACTGCATCCTGTGGCGGTATTCCGTCTCACCAATCCAGATGGTCTTCGAGCCGTCTCCGTTATCCACTATCCTCCAGTCGCACGGGATATGGCTCGTCTGACGATGGTGGTGGAACACGTTCCACTCCACGCCGCCGCTTATCCAGGCCCCTGTCATGCCGACATTTGCAGGCTTCACGACATGGTTATGATAGAAGATGTCATATCCGTTGGTCTTGTCCACGGCATAGAGGAGCCTTCCGCCGAATTCCGGGACAATGCAAAGTTCGACATACTCATTCTCCATATAGAGGCAGTCGTATGTCACATCCTTGCGCGTTCTGGTCATGTTATCGTTCAGCGGATATGGATATACGCTCCGTTTAGCCCGCTGATAGGACCAGTCCCGCTCAAATATAGGGGACTGCTCCGCCGGATCCAGAAGATAGGTCGGCATCGTTATCTTGCCTTCCCACGCCCTCACCGAAGATATTGGTTCCGTTTCATGAACAGAGACACCCGATATATCGTCAATATTATTCCGGGCGCCTGCGGCCGTAGCCGCAAGCATGCCCAGGACAGAAAGTGCTATTAATTTTTTCATAAAATATGGTTTTCACTATTTTATCGTCACTTTTCCGCCGCCATAGATATCGGAACTTGCAACTGCCGCCCCCTGATATGTGCACTCTGTGAGCGCCAATGACGTTCCTTTATTAAAGATTCCGGCGAATCCCTTCGCGGCAGGCGTAACTGTTCCCAAATCGAAGGTCGCAGAAACAGCTGCACCATTGATGGAGACATTATCCTTTGATGCAACCCATCCGAGAACAGCACCGAGGAAGCCTATCTTGTTCTCTTTATATGCCTTGAACACAGTGGTCGCAGAAGGCTTAGTATCTATGCTCAGCATAGCGCCGCCTCCAACAAGTCCGCCGACGATATCGCCTCCAAGCGCCGAGCCGGTAGTGATGGTGCAATTGCTTGTTCCTCTTACGATTGCCTTATCTGTCGATGACACTCCACACATATATCCTGCGATTCCACCGACATAAGTCTGCCGTGCCCCCGAATTTCCGACAGCAGCTTTCTGCCCGTTTGCCGTATATACCGTGATATTGCCAGTATTTACGGCACCACGGACAACAGTATAATAGCCATTACTGAGATAATGAACATCCTTTACATCCACACAGCGACCGATCACACCTCCGACGGCATAACCATAATGAACGCTTCCCGTTTCATCTTCAATGAATGATATGCTGCCGGAATTGGAGCAGTTGGTGAGTCCTGTGAAATCGCTTCCTTCCGTACCTTTCTCTCCTGCATTTATAGCACCCACAACTCCTCCTATGGCGCCGCCCTTCATGACAAACCCACCTTTCTTATGGAGCGACAATGCTCCGGAGTTGCTGCACTTGGTAAGCTTGGAGCAGACGCCATTATATTCCGCATTGGCAATGACACCTCCAATATAGATAGTCTGGGCCGCCGTAAGTTCCGCGTCTATGGAGATTTCACCTTTATTCTCAAGCTCAGCGGCAGTCCCGCTCACGGCATAAGCCACACCGCCGGCTACGCATCCGACATTGACCCCGGTCACCTCTATCTTTCCTTCATTATGGCAGCGTGCGAAGTTTCCTCCTATATTATAGAGAAGAATACCGCCGACACTGACAGGCTTATCCGGATCTGATATGGTAATGGTTCCATAATTGTAGCAATCCATGACATAACCTGTACTCCTGTTTTCACGGCATATTCCGGCAGCCAGGATAGCGTTACCCACCGCTTTGCCAAGATTAAGGTTCACCCTGTTACAGCATTTTCTCAACTGTCCCGAATTGTTCAGAGCGAAGATTCCTGCCCAGCCTGTATTGTCCCATTTGTCGGTATCTCCGGCGATAGTAAGATTGAATATGCCACCTTTTTCACCGACATTTATAAACATCGGACGCACAGGATGATGAGTAATAGTATGGTCATGGCCATAGATAATATTATCCAAAGAAACAGTTGAAGCAGCGGATTCCAGATTATACTGATAGTCAATGTCAGCCATAATGTGGATACCGGTAGCCTCACCGACGGTCTTCACCCATTTAGAGTAGTCTCCGGCGTTCATGTCCAGGATGAAATTGTTCCAGTCCTCAGCGGTATAGATTCCATTCTCAAGATAGGTCCCTGCCGACTTGAACGTAATCACGGTCGGATAAACCTTTCCGGATTTGGCAGAGAATGAATTAGTGCTTTTGAGCACCTGATAATGGTTTTCCGTATCAACGACCGTAAGTGTCAATCCGTTAGCATATAATGAAGACGGGATTGCGATAAATATCGGAGTTCCTGATGCCACTCCGGATTCTCCGCACTGCATTGTGACGGAAGTATTGCCCTTGGTCTTTCCATCTTTGTCTTTCTTCACGGCAAACGAGATTTCTGATTCCGAGAGCTTCACCGTGAACGCACCGCTTATCGCCTCATTATTATTGCCATTGACACGGACACTCTTCACTGATGCTCCATTGACAGTAAGCTTCAGATACGCCATGGCATGTCTGAACGACAGTCCTTCCTCGGCTGCTCCTGAATATGCATACATAATAGCAGCATCCGGATCGAAGCCGTCCTCTACATATTTCTGAGTCGCAGGGACTGTGACATTCATAATATCCGCATCTGCTGAATATGTGTCCTCCAGATATATTCCGGAAGGATAGACTGCCAGGTATGGAGCATCCGTCTTATCCAGAGTGAATGTTGCATTCTTTCTGTTATCCTGATCCACAGTGGTCTTACGGCTTTTCTTTCCGTTCACGACTATCTCGTCTTCGTCAGCCCAGAACACGGAATACGTCTTGTCACCGTTATCAGAGATTTCGGTTTTCGTCTGTACATCAGTATCTGGAGAACCAGGCAGCACTGCTCCCAGAAGCATTGTCCCGCCATCGTCGTCTCGGACCTCCTCCGGTTTCACTATATCATTTTCAAGTTCACCTGCACATCCTGCAAGCGTAATGGCAGCTGTCATGGCAACTGCAAGCTTATATATCCGTTTCATTGTATCTTCTGTTTTTCAGCACACCTATTGCCATTCAAAATCCAGATCTTCTTCCATCAGGTCTTCTGTGCAGCCCTTACCCCCCCCCGATTGACAGAAACCGGTTTCCATTTGAAAATTGATTACTTCAAGCGCCGGAGAGACATATAGCCTCTCCCCGCTGTTCTTCATTGTTCCAGTGTTTTTCATATTATGTGGTATTAAAATTTTACTTATTGCAACGCACCGCCGCATAGGAGATGCACGAGCGCTTCACATTCTGGATCGGCGCCCCGTCATAGGAAATCGGAAGGATGCCGTCATAGCCAGAAGCATCTTTCGCCGGCATCAGGCGTACATAGACATGTTCCTTACCGAAAAGTTCCTGTGATACAGGCAGAGTGAACGACATGTTCTTAGCTCCAGGGCAATGATACTGCCTGTATGAGCCGTTCTTAGGATAGTCTGGAACTGTGTATGTCCACTGTGAGCCTACCAATGTGTACTGGGCAAAGTCTCCCGAGACGGAATCCGATGAGAGCGTTTCCCAGTTTTCTCCGTCAGTAGAGTATTTCAGCCACCAGTAGCGTGGAGCTCCCACGTCTGCCCCGACGGTATTGAATGCAGCAATCTGCACTGAGAGAGGGGCGTTGGCGACAGTCAGGTCAGCAGTGGAGAATTCTATCTGCCAGTAGCATTCGTCCAGCTTAGGGTCGGAATGGCTGCCGGAGAACCAGTAGGCACCGAACCATGCCGGACCGTCTGCCTGAGACACCACCCCTGAAGTCGCTCCAGAAAGAGGTCCGAGACTGCTCCAGTCCTGGCTAGGGGCAATCGCCTTCAGCTCGGACTTCGAGTAGCTGAATCCAGGCTTGTCCAGGACATCCGCATAACTTGTCCATTCACAGAGGACATTCGAGAATGGCTCTCCGTCAAGAGATATATCGCTGCGCAGCTGCGGACGGATCTGATAACGTCCGATATTGCCATATTCTGTCACATAGTCTGAAAGACGTGGGTCCGCGGCAGCGGCTGCGCTGTCCCATTCAAAATTGTCGCAGGTCTCATTGACAATGATTCCGCTTACATTGCCGCTGCCATACGGTAGTCCCATTCCGTCGCGTGCCCATGCTGCCGTAGTGTTCGTCAGCAGCCAGACCGTGCTTCCGTCCTTGTCCAGAAGCGGCATAGGATACTTGTTGATTATGCTGGAGCGGCTGTTGTCTATAGGGACAAAAGCCCCTTTCCTTATCGGAATTTCGCAGTCGGAAAGTGTAAGCGCGGTGTTTATATCGCTGTCACACAGCTCCTTGATAGACTTTACACGCTGCGGGACATCTGCTGAAGAACCAGCTGCGGAGGATATGATATCATAAGACTTCAGACCTGCAACCGTATAATATTCAGGGTCAGTATGATGAATCAGGCTGCGCCCCTTCAGGGATATTGTCGCCAGGTCATACCGCTCGAGAGAAAGCGCATCAGCAGAATCAAAGACCAGCTTTGCCCCATAGTATTCTCCCGCTTCGCTGCTCTGGAGATATACAGTCCGCGACGCAAGGGTAAGATCCTGTATGATTACAGACATATTGCAGTTCGGAGCGGCGTTGCCTTCAGAGTTATCGCTTATGACACGCCCTGTGATAGCATAAGGCTTCTGGATAATACCCTGCGGGTCAATGTCGCCATTCTCCATGCTCAATTCCCGCAGCCCGGCAAGGCTGAGCGGAATGGTCTCGACAGCACCACGTGTCCCCTGCGTGACATACAACCTGGCTGTAAGACTGCGCCCGACATTGTCTGTCGCAGAAAGTTCTATTATCGCGGTTCGGGGTGTGTCGCCAAGATTTTCGCGGACAGCATATATGAAAGTCCCGTCAGGATTCACACGCGCCAGCGGCTGGTCTATCCAGTCTCCCCCATCGGGATATATCACGGTTCCGGAAATCCCGTCTGCAGGAATCACTGTTTCGAGAACTGCGGTCTGTGCACCGCTTTCAAACGGGATGGTCACATTCCTTTCCGCGAAATGGAAAGTAGCATCCTCACTGCCGCTCTGAATGACAGTAAGCTGCAGCTCACGATGCCCGCTTATGAGGCTTACCTTTGCCTGACGTTCACGTCCCGGGTTGAAGCCGAACATGACAGCCAGGTCCATGTCGCCTTTCCATTCTCCGGCAGAGAGACTCGCCCAGTCCGCACCGTCAATGACCTCCGCAGTCACTTTTCCGGAAGCTATGACATGGAAATTCACATAGCCTTCAGCCGCGTTAGCGACTGCAGTTGTCTTTTCACAGCCAAGCTCGGTCACATCCGAGAATTCTGGCTGGCGCTCACATGCCATGGACATAGCCAGGACGGCTGCCAACGCCATTATATTTATCTTTTTCATCATGTTCACTTTTAACTGTATCACTCTCCGTATTCAACATTGGTAAGAACTCCGCCTGATGCTGCGACCTGGTCTGCCGGTATTGGCCAGTACCGGTTGCATGGACGGATATTCCGGCTGATAAGAGAACCGGTATTGTATTGGGATGTACGCTCATACCAGATACCCCAGCGGACAAGGTCGAACTTGCGGTTGTACTCTCCCAGAAGCTCCTTCGCACATTCACGGCGTATTTCCTCCATGAGCAGGCCGGTGTTGCCTCCGACATCCGCCAGACTAAGTTCAGGCAATCCTGCGCGAACCCGTACCTTATTGAGGTACAGCAATGCTGATGTGGCGTCTCCCTTCATCAGATGCGCTTCGGCAAGTCCGAGGACAGCTCCGGCATATCTGAATATCTTGTAGTTGTTCGCATCACGGGTGCTTCGCATGTCAGGGCACCAGAACTTGTTGCCGAGCCAAGGTGTGCTTGCCTGGTTCATCCTGGTCCAGGAGCCGTCAGCATTGCGCACCCCGAAGAACATGACTTCCTTCTCCCCTGTCCTGCCCGCATCGTCAGGATTGTAGCCAAGCCATCTCCAGGCGAGGTTTCCAGAACCTCCACGTGCCTTTTCAGCCCAATTGGAATATTCTCCGGAGCGGATATCCGCAGATGTATATGGCAGCAGATTCTGGCAGAGATACGGAGTCGGCCGTGCTGAAGTGTATGTCATGGCATGCGCCCCAAGCTCCGGTATCCCGATGCCATAGTAGATGTCTGAAATAATCTCTTCCTGCGCAAACTCGTCGCTTACAATGTTCTGTGCCCTCAGCGGAGTGGTCCAGCTGGCAAGGGTGCCGACGATCTGGAGCCCGTTAGGCTCATAAGTGTTCGGGACTTCCCAGATAGATTCCCGGCTGTATTTCACACTGAACGGGACATCGGAAAGAGGATACTGCGAGAGGTCTCCATAGATATTTTCCAGCTGGCTGAAGAACTCCACAGCCCCGCTCCACTCCTTGTTCCACAGGCACAGGCGTCCGCCAAGCATAAGCCCCAGAGCCCGTCCCATACGGTAGTCGGTTCCAGAATCATAGCTTCTGCGTGCCTCCAGAGCTGTCAGGTTTTTCCTGAGTTCGGAGATGCAGAACTCGCGTATTCCTGAAGCCTGCATACGCGGCAGCCTCACAATCGAATCCCTGTTCTCCTCCGTGACACGTTCCTGATAGAACGGCACATCACCGAATGTCGAGGTCAGCAGATACCAGTAGAAGGCCCGCAGCACTGAAGCTTCGGCATAAAGAGGAGCAGCAGCCTCTTCCGTGATGTATCCGTTTTCCACAGCCCTGCCGATGTAATACACCATGCTGTTGGTCCTGGAAACACCCTGGTAGCCCCTCTGCCAGACAAGCGATGCCGCACCAGGGCGTGCAGGCGCGATGTCGCATACTGCATCTATCTGGTTATCAATGTTCAGGTACATCAGATCAGTATCGCACTCGCACATTTCCCAGAAGCCCATGTTCGTATAAATCAGCCTCAGCGGGGAATAGCATGCGTTCAATCCTGTCTTTATCTGCTCTACACTGCGGTAATATTTGCCACCTTCCGTGTAGGATGTAATATCTTCCTTCAGCGAGCATGACACCGCGCCGAAGAATATCATAGCTATAGCAATTATCTTTTTCATACGCTAGAAGTTCATCTGAAGGTTTATCACAAATGTCCTGGAACGAGGGAATGCCCCGTCATCAATCCGTCGGGTGGATGAGCTGGTGGAGACATCCGGATCAAACCCGTTATATCGTTTCCACAGCAGCAGGTTTTCTCCGCTGGCTCCCAGGACAATGCTCTTGCACCATTTCTTCGCAATATCGAAACGGTAGCTCACCGATACCTCCTTGAGGCGAATATATGAAGCGTCATATATCATTCGGTCGCTGGCATTGTAATCTTCCTTTCCTGCACGCGGGATATCCGAGCCAGGATTCAGTTCAGGATCCCATGAATCAAGCATGTAGCGGTACTTGTTATATGCCCTGGAGCCGCTTCCCGCGAGGATTTCACTTATATTGTAGATCTTTCCGCCGAGAGACCATGTCGCATATACCTTGAGAGAAAGGTTCCCGATGGTGAAGCTGTTCTGGAATCCGCCATAAGCCACTGGATCAGCATTTCCCTGATATACAAGGTCGTCCTGATCAAGCAGGCCATCATTGTTCTGGTCCACATAACGGCAGATTCCCAGCTGCTCCGTGCCGGAACTTACATAAGTCCTGGAAATCTTGTTTCTGTCTATCTCATCCTGGCTATGCCATACGCCGGCATACTGATATCCCCAGAGAGAATTGACAGGATAGCCTGCACGATAGCCGTAAAGCGGCTGTGTCGTGTTACGGAAGTTTGAATATGTCGGGACAAGACGGTCCTCGCCTGCATCCAGAACCAGCTGTGCATTGTGCGAGACTGTCAGCATTGTGCTCCATGAGAATTTACGCGAAACAATGTTCCTGGTCGTCAGCGAGATCTCCACTCCACGGTTGCGTGTGCTTCCCATGTTCGTAAAATAGGTGTCATACCCTGTGGACTGGTTTGTCTTCATCGCCAGCAGCAGGTCTGAAGTCTTTGACTGATATGCATCCACCTCCAGGTTCAGACGTTCACCGAATGCAGAAAAGTTAAGTCCGACATTATACGAATCCGTAGTTTCCCATGTAAGGTTCCCGTTGCTGAGACGTGTATCATAATATGCTGCAGGACGATAGTCTCCGAGCATCCAGACACCCTTGTCCGAAGTGAGGATGGACCTGGACATATATGTCCCGATGGCATCATTACCGCTCCGTCCTGCGCTTGCCCTGATGGAAAGGTCATCTATCCACGACACTCCTGCCAGGAAGTTCTCCCTGCTGATGTTCCAGCGGAATGCTGCTGCAGGGAACACTCCCCACTTGCGGTTATCCGCGAAATTCGATGCCCCGTCCGCACGCATTGTCAGTGTCAGATAGTATTTCTTCATATAGTCGTAGTTCACTCTGGCTAGGAATGACATTGAAGTCTTTATATTCTCATAGCTGCGGTTTGTGGTGTTGCGCTCATCCAGCAGTCCGCCGAGGTTCTTGTATGTCACATTGTCGTCCATATAGCCCTCGCCGTAGAAATAGCTGTAGTCAATGTCCGAGCGCTCTGCCGTAAATCCGGCGAGAAGGTTAAGGGTATGACGGCGTGCAAATGTGCGGTCATAGGTGAAGGTGTTCTCGCTGAGAAGGATCTGACGGTCCTGGCGGATAGATGTCGCAGTTCCGCCGCTCAGGTTGCGCTGCGCGACAGGAAGTGTAGAAGGCGCATAGCGCAATGACTTATAGGTGTCTGTCGTGAACGAGAACTTGCTGACAAATGAGGCATACCTGCTGAAGATCAGACGTGCCCAAGGAAGCAGGTTCAGGTTTGTCTGCCTGATATCGTAGCATATCTTCTTGGCGCAGATATATGGGTTATTGAACGGGGAGCCTCCGGAAGCATATTCAGAGCCGAATGTATTCCATGTATCGCCTATTCCAAGCAGCGGGCTGAGATATACTGCCGCAGTGCTGCTTGTTCCGGTGATGGATGCACTGGACTTGTCCGTATCACGGTCAGCATAATATAGACGGGCTCCTGCTCGCAGCCATTTGAGAGGCTGTGTCTCCACGCTCACCCGGCCGCTGAATCTCTTGAAGCCGGAGCCGATCACCACACCTTTCTCGTCATGGTAGCCGAAGGAAGCCGATGCCCTTGTGACTGCCGTACCGCCCTGTGCAGAGAATGTATAGTCCTGATAGACACCAGTCTGCGAGAGCGCATCAATCCAGTCTGTCCCCTTCCCTTTCGCCGCGATTTCCTCATCCGTGAAATAGAAATTGCGTGACGGGGATTCCTTTCCGTTGATATAGTCCGAGATATAATGCGTCATGTTGCAGTATCTCGCGAATTCGGACGCATCCATAAGGTCCAGCTTCCCCATGATTCTCGAAACCCCGGCAGAAGCCTTGAAGTTCGCCGTGAAGTTTCTGGAAGTCTCGCGCTCCGTAGTTATGAGAATGACTCCGTTAGCGCCGCGGGAACCGTACAGGGAGGTAGATGACACATCCTTAAGGACTGAGATGCTCTTTATGTCGGAAGGATTTATCTCATTAAGGTCAGAAACAGCGTCGATTACTCCGTCCACGACAATCAGAGGAGCATTTCCTGCACTGATGGAGCGTGAACCGCGGATCTGGATAGAGGCTTCCGCTCCAGGTTCTCCAGTCGATGACATCATGTCCATTCCTGCAATACGCCCCTGAAGCGCAGAGCTTACTGATGAAGCAGGAACATCATTCAGCGATTTCATATCCACGACAGACACGGCTCCTGTCAGGTCGGATTTCTTCGATGTACCGTATGCGATGACCACGACATCATCCAGTTTGGCAGCATCCGATTTCAATACGATATCTATCTTGTTCCTGCCACCAACAGACTCCAGACGCGACTCGAAGCCTATGCAGCTGAATTCTATAAAGCCATCCGAGGCGACGGATATTTCATATTTCCCATCCACATCTGTCGCTGTACCTTTGGTTTTGGACTGCTTGTCGATTACATATACACCCGGCAATGGATTGCCCTCATTGTCCTTGACTGTTCCGCTGACTTTTATTGTCTGGGAGAAGCCTGCAACGGCAAATGACAGCATCATGATTACCAGCATCAATATTTTTTTCATATAAACGTGTTTCATTTGAAAGCTGATTATGACAATCTTCGGTTATTCAACAGACGGCTTGCTGCCGGTGGCATAGAGTTCACCCTTGCATCCGTCCACGGCTTCCGACGGCAACGCTGCCGAGGACCTGCAGCCTGCAAGAACAGGCACCGGCGTGACTTTCAGTATATGGGCAACGATACCTCCGACCGCTCCCATCTTCGGATCCGGCTTCGTCAATGTGTTCTGTGTCAGCCCGAATGAGCCTTCATTGACGCAGTTCCTCATTTCAGAAAAGGCCGTGCCGCCTAGTATGCCTCCTGCAATCGCGCAAGGCTTGACAGTCCCTCCGGCAAGAATCTTCCCCTTATTCGTGCATCCTGAAATCTTTGCAGGAGCCCCAGGCAGCCCGACGACAATGCCGGCAATTCCTCCTGCATAGCATTGTCTTGCTCCTGACATGCCTGCAGAAACGGCACTATTGATGGAAGTGCAGACATCTATCGTTCCTGAATTGGAGCATCCGGCAATCTCAGTATAGAATCCGCTCTTCGGTGTCGGGTTCACGAACATGCATGCCGCATCTCCTGACAGCGGCGCAATTCTTCCGACAATGCCGCCAACAGCGTATGCCCCCTGCGCACCTGCCTTTCCGAACTTATTCTCCCACAATGTGATATTGCCCTCATTGGAACAATCCTTCAGGGATACAAACGATTCTTCTGTGCCGCTATATGCGCTGGCTAGAATTCCTCCTACGGCACATTTGTAAAGATCGGAAGCAGCAGATGCATTCTTCCTTATAGTTATATTTCCAGTGTTCGAGCAGCCCTCGAAAAATCCGAGCCTGCCTTCCGCATCAGGTCTGGACGCCACTCCGCCTCCGAAGAGTTCATGACTGGATGTGAACGGAAGATTGATCTCGAAATCAGCGCTATTGGTGCAGGAACGCATAACACCGCCATTGGCTTCCACCAGGCCGCAGAAATGGAAATTCGAGTCCACTGTAACTGACAGCCCCGCCATATTCACACAGTTCTCTATAGTTCCGAGGTTCGTTCCGGCAAGGACTGCACAGGAATTTTCCCCAGGTTCTGTGCGCAGGCCATCAAGCTTAATGTTCTTGACGACAGCACCTTCCGCTATCTTCCCGAACAGCGGGCGTGTAACAGAATTCCTTGTAATCACATATCCGGAGCCATTCAGCACGCCATCCCAGAGGGTAATCTGTGAAAGCTCCCCTGCTGAAACAATATTGGCTGCGACAGTGACTTCGCCTGTCTCAGGATCTTTCCATTCCGAATAGTCCCCTGCATTAACAGCCTCGGCAAAGGTGTTCCAGGATTCAGGATCGGTAATTATCAGGGATCCGCTCGGAGTGAACGTCTGTTCCGGCCAAGTAACCAGCACACCTGAAGTTACTCCGGTATTCTCACGCATCTCGATGACCATCTGACGGCCATGTACTTCTGTAATGGTGATATTGAATCCTTCTGGATATTCCCCGGCAGGAATACAGAAATTCAGCTCTACCGGGCCTGCACCTGTCCCATTTCCCGAAATGGCATCGAATCCGCCATCAGGAATAGAAAGGTCGATACTGCTGACTCCGGCGACAGGCTCAAGCTCGCCTGTTTCCAGATTGAGGCTGAACTTTCCGGCAACAGGGGCGCCAAGACTTGTAAGCGATATTCCGGTGATTTCATATTTTCCAGGATCGACGGCAATCCTCACCACTCCACACAAATTTTTCAGCTGAAAATCCTTTTCCGAGGATTTTCCATAGAGGACGGCTGAGCCATTGAAAAAAGACCCGGGCGTCCACTTCTGGACTGTCTGGAGAGTTATCTCCGCAGAATCCGAATTCATCGTGCCGCATATCCAGCTCGGATAGACTACTCCATAGGGGGCGCTGACACCTTCTACCGTGAAAGTAGCCCTGACAGCTTTTTCGCCTGTCCCGTACAAAGGGGCGGAGCGACTGCAATTCACAGCAATACGGTCACCATCACACCAATAGACAGGGTACGCATCCCCGTCCAGTTCCCCAAGGATCGTCTTGCTCACAATTCCAGAACTGAGAGCAAGGCTGACGCTTTCCTCCCGGTCCGGTCCCGGCTGTGGCCCGTCATTTCCTTTTTCCGGTTTTCCACAACCTGCCGCTGCAGCTATCAAGGCCGCAATAACAAGGGATGATGAAAGTTTGGTTCTCATAGTATTCGTTGATTAATCAGTTCTAATATTTATTCAGTGTTTTGCCGTTCAGTCCGCTGTCTTTCCGGAAAGCTCTGCATCAGCCTTTCCTTCTGCACGCATCTGCTCCACGAAAGCGGTAGGTGTCTTTCCGTACATCTCTCGGAAACATTTCGCGAAATAGGAGACATTCGAGAAGCCCACCCTGTAGCATATCTCCGAGATATTGTTCCCTTGCGGGTCACGGAGCATTTCCGATGCGACAGCAAGGCGCAGATTTCGGACATAGTTATTTGGAGAAGTTTCCAGCAGACGGCGTATCCTCCGGACAAGTGTCGATGGACTGACAGCCATTTTCTCCGCGATTATCTCATTGGACAGCAATGCATTGGAAAGATTTTCACGTACAATTCTGTCGAACTCCGAGAGAAAATCCTGGTCTTTCTTGGGAAGGCCGACAATCTGCGACACAGTATTTATTTTCTCGCGAAAGACTTCCTCCTCGCGTGTCCGTCTATATTCCTGCTCCATCTGGCGATGCTTGCGCTCAGTACGTATCCTTATCATCACGAATACCGCCACGACAAGCAGGGCGGTAAAAATAACAATCAGGACAATGCCCATGGGAGAGGCCCAGAATGTGGGCTTGACTATTATCGTCAAAGGGAGATGCGCATCGTGCCATTCAGAAGAAGAGGTCGAAAGCCTGAGTTCCAATGTATATGTTCCTGCAGGTACATTGTACCAAGAAGCAGAACGCGACACCGATATATCCTTCCAGTCCTTGTCATATCCAGCGAGACGGCACTGAAGCCAGAAATATGACGCAGACAGCATGCCCGGAACCGAAAAGTCGAAGTCAAAAGAGTTCTGGTCATGACGCAGCCTGATCTTGTCCATAAGATCCAGATTATCTTCAGGCCTTATGGCTTCGTTCCCTGCATGCAGCCCGGTAATCACAGTATATGAGCGCTCTCCCGAGCGCATCCGTTTCGGAGAGAAGCTTATGAAGCCATTATCCGAGCCGAAGCAAAGCTCTCCTGACGAAAGGAGCAATGCACTGTTGGTCAGCTTTGTATCCAGGAGGCCCTCAATATTGGTATAAAGCCTCATTCCGGATGTCTCAGGATTGAACTGGACCAGTCCCGCATCGGAGGCGAACCAGAGAGAGCCGCTCACGTCTTCGACACACCTGAAAAACACATCAGAAGGCAGGGACGGGAAACTGGCCTGGTCATAGGTCATGAACTTGCCTGTTTCCGGAAGATACAGTGAGATGCCATGGCTGAACCCTACAACCCATACACGTCCCTTATTGTCTATATGGACAGACGACACCTTATTATTAGGAAGCCCGGACCCATCCTCATGCGTCAGATGAAGAATCGTACCGTCGGACGGATTCCATCTGTATATCCCGGAAGCATAAGATGAAAGCCACAATGTCCTGTCCTTATCCTCCTCCACTGATGTAATAAACACCCCCTCAAACGGTTCCACGTCTTCAAACCTGTCATTCGACCTGTCGTATCTTGACAGTCCCAACGTCGTGCCTGCATATATGTCCCCGCTCTGCGTCCGATGGACCAGATAGACACGCTGGTCATTTCTGCCGGTCTTACGCTTGAGACCTCCGTATGACTTAAGCGCCATGGAGCTGATGTCCAGACGGCATACGCCATTCATAGTGCCCAGCCACAGGAAGTTCCCGTCAATGCAGATTGAACATACCTTGCCCGGAAGGCCTGGAGCCGACACTCGCTTCAGCTCAGATGACTCAGGGTTCCAGAGCAGCAGTCCAGCCTGTTCTGTCGCAACCCATACCCTGGATGGGGATTCTTCGGCAAATCCGCTGACAATGCATCCGTCAAGCGAAGTGCCTGATGCCATATAGTGTTTCTCGAAATTCGTCTGCGCCAGACCAGACCAGTTGACTCCGCCATCCTTGGTGCCAAGCCACAGCCCGTCATTTTCATCGACAAATGCACAGGTCACATAATTCCCTGACAGGGAGAAGCGGTCATCCTGATGGCTTTCAATATGCCTCACATTGCCTCCATGCAGGTCATACCTCCAGACACCATCAGTCGTAGATAGCCATATCCATCTTTCCTTCTCGAAGAATGCATCAACAAGGACGACACCCTCAGGAAGGCTGAAAAGACGCCGTATTGCACATGTGACCGGGTCTATCTCGCTTATGCCGTTAAATGTACTGGCTACATATATCTGTCCGTCAGCACCTTCGAAGATGCCCTCGATTTCATCGTCATCAAACCATCCGCCATCGCGGAAAGGCTCGAGCCCGTCTGCCAGATGTGCCGCGGAAGATGCATGGTATATGGATGAATGATACCGGGAAAGCCATACGCCACTATTCTTTGAGCAAAGAAGCCTGCGGAATCCTGATACTCCAAGCATATCATAGCTTATATGATGGAGATGAGCGTATTTAGTGTCATAGCAGAAAATGCCCTGCTCGTTGACAAGCATCCATATATGGCCGTCCCTGTCTTCTGTGATGCATGTCACCTTGTTCCTTATGCATTCTCCGCTGTCTGCAGGAACAGAAATCGGCTCAAACCTGTCCTTGACATAGTTATACCGGCACACGCCGTTGTCTGTCCCGATCCAGATGTTGCCGTCACGGTCTTCCACCAGGCAATGGATAAAATCTGTTGTAAGTCCAAGGTCTGCAGCCAGGAATACATCGAAGCGATGTCCATCATAGCGGTTCAGACCGTGATATGTCCCGATCCAGATAAACCCGCGGGAATCCTGCATTATCCTGCTCACGCCATCATAGGACAGTCCGCAATTGGCTGTCGTCAGATGAGTGAACCGGTAATCCCCGGCCATGCTCCACGCCGGCACTGACATCGCTACGGCAAGCAGAACGGCTGCAATGCTTCTTATGATGGATTTCACTGTCATTCAAAACAGAGGTTGAACATATAGTTATTTAAGGTCAATAGTGGATGTAGTTATGCGTCCGCGGACGACATACAGGAATCCTGTATCCTGCTCATGTCCTTCTCCTCCGGAGCCATAGACAGCAAGTATCTCATCGCCTCCAAGAGGGCAAAGCGAATTCCATTTCGCACAAGCCACTTTCTGGTCAAATGCGAAAGGCCTTGTCGCACTGCGCATTGCAGTAAACTTGGCACTGGAGACTTCACTTTTCGGGCAGAGCTGGACCTCCATTGCCGTATGCTTGTATCTTTCTTCATGAGTGGCTTGCGGAGCACCTTTTGTTGTCTGGTATGACAATACGAAATAATTGTCAGTCTGGATCAGATAAGGGGCTCCTGAATATATCTCGGTGCTTTCCAGCGGTGTCTCGAAAGGGTTGAACCGATAATCTGAATTTTCCCTGACAATGCTGCTCCAGCTTTCCGAAACAGGATTATATACGATCTGTGGGCAGAAACGGTAATTATCCCACACAGCCTCTATTGCCACATAAATATTTCCATCATATATGGTAGCCGTAGGCATTCCGTCCCTCTTGGCGTAGGTATAGCATACTATGCGCTTGGTTCCCCAGGTATCCCCTCCGTCCTTTGATTCGATGACAGATATGTTCTGGTATGCAACCTCTTTATATGCATACGGTGTCTCATCTGCGAAATAGACCTGGACTGTACCATCAGGTAGTTCCAGGACAAAAGGCTCATAACATCCTGATACATTGTTCGACGAATAGATTTTCCCTAGAGAACTCCATGTCGCGCCATTGTCATCCGATGTACATACTGATATATGGAATGGATATACAGTATCGCCATTCGCATCCTTGACTCGCTCATTCACAGCATAGATTATACGTCCAGGGTGATATGGATTATTCGCGCTGAGCTGTGTAAACTCAGGATTATCCATCCTATATGTCAGGCCGTCGGACTTATATGTCTTCACGACATCCTTCTGAGTGCTCCATGTAACGCCGTTATCGCTGCTGAAACGGGCTCGCGCCGTCCATGTGTTCGAATAGCAGATCATCAGCCTGCCGTCATTCAGCCTGTGGGCGCGTCCGTAGGCGCTGCACCATTCC
Organism: uncultured Bacteroidales bacterium; assembly: GCA_934691625.1. Lineage (GTDB taxonomy): Bacteria > Bacteroidota > Bacteroidia > Bacteroidales > UBA932 > Cryptobacteroides. The sequence continues at coordinate 25,407 of CAKUTA010000006.1, forward strand.
GAGACAAGCACGGGCTGCCCCCAGACTATATCAGGATGCTCACCGTCAACCTCTTCAAGTCCCGGGGCTATGCCATCAATCATGCCGAATGTAAGCTCCGGAGCACTGAGTATGACTCCTGTTTTCAGTGTCACCTGAGCTGATGTGGCTGCCTTAAGAAATGCACCGTCATCATCATAGAATTCGATACTGAATCCCTCCTGGAATGTCTGTGCGGGCATTGAAATGCAGAAGTCTGTCAGATAATTTCCAGGTGTCCCTGATGTAATGGATATTGATTTTCCGCCTCCACCCGATGCTGCGACCAGCGATGGAATCCCGTTATCAATGCTGAATCCGAAATTTCCTGCGACAGTCTCATTCCTGTTCCCGCCGAATACGGCTCGTGTAGCCTTCCGCCTGCATCCGTCAGGATAATTCACCCTGATTCTCAGATATGCACACAACTGACGGAAACTCAAGTCCAGGCTCTCTCCGGATGCAATCATCACAGCTGCAGAAGCATCAAAGCCTGTTTCTGCAGGAGACTGGGATGAAGGAATTCCGACCGCGCCGTCTCCTGCCACTGCAGAAGCAGGATATATCGCAGTATAAGGAGCTGCCACTTTCTCCGCTACCGTGAATTCTGCAAAGTTTCTTCCGGAATTCTCTGCATCAAGAGGCTTCGACACAATACCATTCACTGCGATACAGTCGCCTTCCGCCCATAGCACATGATATCCGCCATCAGTCCTGTCGCCAAGTACAGTCCGGGTTCCGGCATCGGCAGCAGATGCATTGAAAACAGTTTCAGGCTCAGATGCCGGCGCCGTCTGCTGCTTATCTGCGCATGCAGATAGCAGCGCTGATGTCATAAGTAGTATCAAGGTTATTCTCCGTGTCATATAATATGGTGGTTTTTCAGTACTGGAATTATCGACGAAAATCACTCAGTCACGATCTGGCCCTTCCTTATATATATGTTGCCGCTCAACTGGGTAACAGCCAGGATTCTGTCATCTCCAAGATCGCAGAGGGAGCTCCAAAGTCCGTTGTCGCGTGTCTGGTCAATGTCGAAAGGACGGATCCTCTCACGCATTGTCAGAAACTCATGCCCGTTCATCTCGTCTATCCGGCACAATGCCATCTCCATCACAGAGTTCTTTGTTGTCGGCTCGATAGCCCCTTCAGACGACTGGTAGCACAGGACGAAGTAATTGTCTGTCCGTATGATGTATGGTGCTCCGGCATAGATATATGCACTTTCCATTGAAGTCTTGAACGGATCGAAGCGGTTCACTGACGAGCCATAGACAGGCACCTTCCAGTTATCGGTGATTTTAGTACAGACTATCTGGGGATGGAACTTGATATTCTGCCCGTTAGCCTCTATCGCCACATATATCCAGCCGTTATAGATCATTGCCACGGGCATTCCGTCACGGAACTTCTCATTGTAGCAGACTAGTCGTGGCGAGCTCCATGTATCTCCTCCGTCCTTTGATTCTATAAGAGAGATGTTCTGGTACGGCAGCTTTCTTTCATAATAAGGGGTCTCGTCCGCAAAATAGATCTGGACAGTCCCGTCCGGCAGCTCCAGGACACAAGGCTCATAGCAACCACGCAGGACATCCTTGTCCCATATTCTTGACTTATAGACATCACGTATTCCGCTCCATGTATTTCCGGCGTCATCGGATGTGGAAATAGCTATAGTAAATGGTGCCGCAGAACTCTTGTTCTCAAGAGGCCTGATATTGGCTGCATAGATGATGCGGCCTGGATGGTGAGGATTGCCGGCACTGAGCTGGGTGAATTCAGTATTGGCCACGACCATTTTCACAGGAGAGCTGTAGTTTCCATGAAGCATGACCCTGCTTGGGACAGACCAGCTGGTGCAGTCATCAGAACTGAACATAAGCCAGCCATCCCCGCCCCGCGAATAGACAGCCATATATCGTCCGTCATTCAGCCTATGCACACGTGCGTATCCTCCTGGCGTGAGCAGTTCAGGATCCTCCCATTGAACGGAGATTTTCCCCGGGGTGGTCTTCCTTGGAGCCGGAGAACATCCGGATTCTACTGCTGTAACAGAGATAAAACCTATACAAATAAAAGACAGGGCGATAAGTCCAAATATTCGGTTACTCATTTTAGCATTACAATTTTGTTGCATGCAAAGATAAGTAATCAGCATTTTCTGCATCAAAATTTTTGATACAAAATATACAATTTTTCAAGCAAAATACCCTGTAGAGCCTATATAAGCCACTATTTTCTGAATTTGGAATCTGTTTTGCGACGCAACCATCCGCGCATCGGCTCATCGTAGAATTTCAGGCACAGCCAGGCGGCAAGTACGCATCCTGCATACAGGACAATGACAACAGGCCAAGTTTCTGCAAGCGTATAGCGCTCTGTCCTGATAAGCCAGAAATAGAACAGGTACATGAACGGATAATGGGTTATGTATAGAGGGAATGAAATATCTCCAAGAAATTTGCAGATACGTGTCGATGCCATGTCTGAGGTAGCACCAGAAGCTCCTAGCCATACAAGGACAGGAAAGACTATGGTAATGCAGAATACCTCGAATGCCCCGTTAAGTGTCAAAGATATATTATCTCCAAGCATCAGCGACTGCTTCAGATAAGGGACGCAGAACAATGCGCAAAGCACTGCCGAACAGATCCAGAATGCACCACGTATGTTTACAGGACGAAAAGTCCTTGCCAGCAGCATGCCCATGGTGAATGGAAACATCATACGGAGCATTCCGCCCCAGAAATTGAGGCTGTCCAATGTCCATCCCACACCGATGCTGCCATATCCGGAAACATCCATCACCGAGAATGAGGCATGCATGACACCGAGCAGAGCCACCAGCCAGGCTAGCGCCTTTGTCGGCAGCCGCCTGATCAGCAATGCATATATGATATTGCCGATATATTCAAAGAACAGCGACCAGCATGGGCCGTTGAGCGGGAACATCTCTCCATTTCCCCTGACTTCATAGCGTCCGCCAGGGACAGCCGGGATCATGAACATTGCACAGAGCAGGGCCAGCATCACTGCCGATGTCGCGACATGTGCCCCGTCCCACTGAGCACTTCCTTGTATAATAAAGGTGACAGCGCCGAATATGGCACCAAGTATGACCATAGGGTGAAGCCTGATAAGACGGCGCCTGAAAAACTCTTTCAGCCCGAAGCCTCTCGCCCATCTGTCGTCATAGGCGTATGATATCACGAACCCGGACAGCATGAAGAAGAAATCCACTGCGAGGTAGCCATGATTTATTCCTGTAATCACGCCGCCGTCTCCTGCGAAGGAAAAGCCTTCATGGACATGATACCATACTACAAGCAGGGCCGCCACCCCACGGAGCCCGTCAAGCAGTTCATAATGTGGCTTAGTGTCCGTGAATGCAGCAGCGGACGTGATGTTATCTGTCTCAGTCATAAAAATGGGTCATAAATTTTCCAGGACTATCCTGTGTCGCCAGGCTTCGGCAAGTGTTTATTGATCCGGTCCATCATCCTGATGGCTCATGACAATGCCGATCAGGTCCTCGCCATAAGCATTTACCTTGGCAGGGCCTATGCCGGGGACCTCCAGAAGCTCGGGCAGAGTCACAGGCATCAGCCTGGCTATCCCCTCCAGCGCGGCATTGGAGAGAACGACAAATGCAGGTTTTCCGATTTCCTTCGCCCGCTCGAAGCGCCACGCACGTAAAGCATTGACCAGAGGCGTGTCCGGAAGCTTCACGGGCTCTGCAGGCTTCTTCGGCTCAAGTTTTTCATGAGCCGGTTCCGGGACATCCTCTTTCTTCTCATATTCGAAATGCTCATACCCGAGAGAGAATGCCAAATCGTTGATATCCTGGGAGATGTAGCGTATATATGCCTCGACCGCATTGTCCTTCATGAAAACTGAAGCCGAAACAGGTGCGCTCAATACCAGGCCATCCAGCGTGCGGCATCGGCTCAGCGCCACGTATGCCTGGCCTGGAGAAAATGCCGCATGTATATCTACAATCGCCTTGTCAAATGTCAGCCCCTGGCTCTTGTGGACTGTGATCGCCCATGCTGCTTTCAACGGATACTGCCGGAAACGCCCTATCTGCTTGGATGATATTTCATTGCTTTCTTCGTCAAACTGATAGCGGATATTCTGCCAGTCCATAGGCTCGACATCAATGATTTTTCCTGAACCTTGAAGACGGACTGAAAGACTTTCCTTGTCAATGCTTACGACCTCACCCAGAGTCCCGTTTATGAAACGCTTGTCAGGATCGTTCTTGATGAACATGACCTGTGCACCCTTTTTCAATGTCAGGCTGGATGTCGTGGGATATGATTCTTCCGGGAATGTTCCTGACACATCTGCCTGGAACGTATAAGGATGGCCGTCCAGCTTGCGCATCTCCGATTCATTGATGCTGTCAACCTGACGGTTATGTGTCATAAGACGGATGTAGCCTTCTTCCGGCGGAGGTGTGAAATCCGGGCGGAAACGGGCATTGAGATCAGAGATGTCCTGTACTGTCAGGCAGCAGTTTCTGGCATGATTCAGGATGTCTATGAAATGACTGTCGGTCTGCCGATAAACGTTTTTAAGTTCAATGCAGCTGTATCTGATGCTTTTCAATGCGCTGCTGCTGAAAAAGTACAATGTCTTGTAATACTGCCTCAGCATATCATCTTCACCGCCGTGTGCAATAGGCGGCAGCTGCTGCAGGTCGCCTATCATCAGCAGCTGCACTCCGCCGAACGGCTTGCTGCTTCTTCTGATACGGCGCAATGTGACGTCTATATGGTCCATCAGGTCAGCCCTGACCATCGAGATTTCATCTATTATAAGCAACTGAAGGTTTCGGATAAGCTCAAGCTTGGACTTGTTCATCCTGAAGCCTGACTGCGGCTCCATCAGTCCAGGAATATAAGGACCTATGCCGAACTGGAAGAACGAATGGATTGTCATGGCCCCGGCATTGACCGCTGCTATACCGGTGGGTGCCAGCACTATGCATTTCTTTTCAGTGTTCCTGACAACCTCCCTCAGGAACGTGGTCTTTCCTGTTCCAGCCTTGCCTGTAAGGAAAAGGCTCATGTCTGTCCTTTCGACAATGAATCTAGCAACATCCAGCTCGAAGTTCCCGCTCTCCATCCCCGTTAGTCTATGAATCTGGCTTTAGACGGGTCACGCGGTTTTGCGGATGGCGTTTCGTCGGGATATCCGAAAGCTATGGCATAAAGCAGCTCGTAGCCTTCCGAGAAGTCCAGCTTTTTCATGAAATCAGCTCCTGATTCTGTCTTCAGGAATCTGACAGGGCCGCCGAGGCAGCATGTTCCTATTCCGAGAGATTCTGCTGCAAGTATCATGTTCTCGCCGAGCAGGCCGCAATCTATCTGAGACATTCCGCTGTCTGTCTTATTTGCGATAAAAGCTATGGTAGGAGCGTTCCTGAACATGTTTACGAAACCTGGCTTTCCTGCCATGTCAGGGTTTTCTGCCGCGAAGATTCTGGTTATGGCAGCGATTTCATCTGCATTGTCCAGCACCCTTACCTCCCAGTTCTGGCTGTTCATGGCATTCGGAGCATTGATGCCGCACTCCATGATGACCTGCATCGTATCCCGCCCGACAGGAACAGGCTTATATGCCCGGATGCTTCTCCTGTCCATGATACTCCTGATGACAGGTGTCGAAATGCCATCCGCAGATGCGCTTACGCCCTTATCACCGCATGATGCGCACCCTGCCAGTGTCATTGCCGCCAATACTGGAGGCACGAATTTGATAACCTTATTCATAATTGTCAATGTTTTTCCACGTAAATATAGTATATAATTCCTTAACTTCGCGGATAATTTGCAAAAGACATGAGCGACAACAAGAGAATTGTATTCCTGGACTACGTGCGTGTGCTCGCATGTTTTCTGGTGATGCTGGTACATGCCAGCGAAAACTTCTACCCGGGGCCTGGCGCCACTGACATGGCTGGACCACAGGCATTGCTGGCAAACCAGGCTGACAGGCTATGCGTATCAATATATGACGGTATCTCCAGAATGTCCGTACCTCTGTTCATCATAGTATCTGCATTCCTGCTCGTGCCTATGAAAAAGGGCATGACATCCATGGAGTTCTACAAGAAGCGGTTCTCCAAGATCCTGCCGCCGTTCCTCGTATTCGCTGTGCTGTACTGCACCCTGCCGATCCTTTGGGGGCAGATCGACCTGAACACAGGGCTCCATGACCTTATACGCATCCAGCTGAACTTCCCCTCACTGGCTGGACACCTGTGGTTCATGTTCCCGCTGTTCAGCCTCTATCTGTTCATCCCTGTCATATCCCCCTGGCTCGAAAAGGCCGGCAAGAAGGAAGAGCTCTTCTTCATCATCCTGTTCCTTATCTCCACGACAATGCCATATCTGAACAGATGGTTCGGAGATGTATGGGGAGAATGTTTCTGGAACGAGTTCCATCTTCTATGGTATTTCTCAGGCTACCTCGGCTATCTCGTGATGGCGCACTACATCAGGGTACACCTGGACTGGAGCAAATCCAGGAAACTGGCAGCCGGAGCCTCCCTGGCCGTAGTCGGAGCATTAGCCACGATATTGTCATACTACGTCCAGGCCATACCAGGAAAGCTCCTGAACACACCGGAGCTGGAAATCGGATGGGCTTTCTGCACTATCAATGTGGTCTGCCTCACAGCCGGAGTTTTCATGATGTTCTCATGCATCGGGCAGGTATCGGCACCTAAGCTGATAACCAGGCTCTCAGAACTGAGCTATGGCATATACCTCATGCACATCTTCTGGCTGCACATGTGGTCAATAGTGTCAATACAGATGCTTCAGCTGCCTACCGTGGCTTCAATACCATTCATTGCAGTCTGCACATTCGTATCATCAGCATTAACAGCTGAACTTATCTCGCACATTCCGGGAAGCAGATGGATAGCTGGAGTATAGGAAATTATTCCTATATTTGCTATACATAACTTCGGAAGATGTACTACGTAAGCAAAAGATTCGAGGTCTCTGGCGCACACTATGTCACTACAGACCATCATACAAAATGTGAAGAGCTCCATGGGCACAACTGGATTGTGATAGTCCACTGCAAATCAATGGAATTGAACGAAGATGGCATGGTGACCGATTTCACATTGATAAAGAGGAATATAATGTCACGCATCGACCACAAGAATCTTAACGAGGTGCTTCCGTTCATCCCGACAGCTGAGAACATCGCCAGATGGATATGTGACGAGACAGAGAACTGCTATAAGGTGGAAATCTGGGAATCGGAAAACAACAAGGCCATATACGAGAAGGAATAAGACATCCATCTGCAAGTCTTCTCCAGATATAATATTCACAACCTCGTAAATGAAAGGATGCAAAATGAAAAGATTTCCGGCACTGACACTGGCAATCTTGCCATATTAAGCATCACATTCATCGAAACAGGAACGCGGCAGAAATCATAGAAAATAAAAAGGCGGGAAAGTAAGCCGGTTTCTGTGTTGATCTGCCATTTATCTGCGCAACCTACCCCCTGACATCGGGCGGGCAGCCCTCATCTGTCAGTATATTTGGTCTTGCAGGCTCTGGTACCGTACCCGGACGGCATCGCTGACATCCGTCGTGAGCTCTTGCCTCGCGTTTTCACCCTCACCAGCTCCAGTAGATTCTGGAGCGGCAGTTGTTTTCTGTTACGGTTTCATAAGATTACTCCCATCTGCGCTTTCCGCAGCAGAGTGCCCTTTCCTGTCCGGACTTTCCTCACCGGCAAAAGAGCCGGCGCGGCAGAAAATCCCGCCTTAATGTTCTGCAAAGTTAGCCAAAGCTTACGAAACAGGAAAATTTATTTACTGGACTTACGCACGCTTAGGTTTGCTCCTGACAGGAGGGGGGGGCGTTAATTAATTAAATATTAACACTTTAGCACTTTTCAAAATCATCATATACGTTATTTTGAAAAACATTAATTAACTGCAAATTAGCCAATTACGCAAAAAAACACCACTGGCACTTCTGGTTTTCATTCAGAAAAATAACTTTTCAATCAGTTCGCAATAGCTTCTTATTTTCGGAATGAAAACAATTCACTATATTTGTGTTTTGAAACGAAAGCAAGCAGAAATGCCTGCCACATTAAAATAACATCACAATATGGCCGAAACGAAAAACAACGAATTCGATGTCATAATAATCGGAGGAGGCATAACCGGAGCCGGAACAGCCAGAGACTGCTCTTTGAGAGGGCTGAAAGTTCTTCTCATTGAGCGTCACGACATTGCTGACGGTGCTACCGGACGAAACCACGGTCTGCTGCACAGCGGTGCCCGCTACGCAGTGACAGACCAGGAATCAGCTTCTGAATGTATTCAGGAGAACCTGATACTTAAGAAGGTGGCAAACCACTGCGTTGATGACACTTCTGGATTTTTCATTACACTTCCGGAGGACGACCTTGCATATCAGGCGAAGTTCGTGGAGTCCTGCACAAAGGCAGGCATAAAGGCGGAAGTGATAGATCCTAAGGAGGCTATACGTCTGGAGCCGTCCGTAAATCCGGACATCATAGGAGCTGTCCGTGTACCTGACGGCTCTGTCGATCCATTCAGGCTCTGCTCATCCAATGTGGTAGATGCCAAGCTGCATGGAGCGAAAGTGCTCGTATATACAGAAGTCACAAGCTTCATACGCAACCAGGACAGGATCACAGGCGTGAAAGTGCTTGACCACAAGACAGGCGAGACGGCTGAATACTATGCGCCTATAACTGTCAATGCAGGAGGAATCTGGGGCCATCACATCGCTGAGATGGCCGGAGCCAAGATCAGCATGTTCCCAGCTAAAGGAGCACTCCTCATCTTCGCCCACAGGGTCAACAGCATTGTCCTGAACAGGTGCAGAAAGCCGGCGAATGCAGACATTCTCGTTCCTGGTGATACAGTCTGTGTAATAGGAACCACATCTACAAGAGTTCCTTACGAGGAATGTGACGACATGCATGTAACCCCGGATGAAGTAAAGCTTCTTCTTTCCGAAGGTGAAAAGCTTGCACCTTGCCTGAATACCACACGTATCCTCAGGGCATACGCCGGTGTCCGCCCTCTTGTCGCAGCTGAAGGAGACACCAGCGGCAGAAACATAAGCCGAGGCATCGTGCTCTTCGACCATGAGAAACGCGACGGCATAAAGGGATTCATAACCATCACCGGCGGCAAGCTCATGACATACAGGCTCATGTCGGAAATGGCGACCGACCTCGTATGCCAGAAGCTGAATATAGACAAGAAGTGCGAGACCCGCACGACTCCGCTTCCTGGTTCAGGTGAAGGCAACGTCAAGGAGGTTTCACAGAAGATCTGGACAAAGCCTTCTACCGCGCAGAAGGCTACAGCCGGCCGTATCGGCAGCATGGCATCCAAGATACAGTTCAATACCAGAGAGGAGCAGAGCCTGGTATGTGAATGTGAGGAAGTCCCTGAAAGCGAGGTCCAGAACGCAATCGACAATCTGGATGTGCACAACCTGGTCGATCTCAGAAGGCGTACCCGCGTCGGTATGGGAACATGTCAGGGCGAGCTCTGCGCATGCCGCGCCGCAGGTCTCCTCGGCAAGGCTCACGGATGCGCGGAAAGAGCCAGGACAGATCTTGAGAAATTCATGAATGAAAGATGGAAAGGAATGTATCCTGTTGCATGGGGCGAGACACTCCGCGAAGCTGAGTTCACAGCATGGATATATTCTGAATGTCTCGGAACCGGAGCCGTAAGCGATTCCAAGGCCGATCCTGAAACACCTGTCTTCGAATAAAATACACGACATTATGAGATTTGATACAATAATCATAGGCGGCGGTCTTGCCGGACTCGTATGCGGCCTCAGGCTTCAGGAAGCCGGAAAACAATGCGCCATCGTATCCGCGGGGCAGAATGCGATGCATTTCTTTTCCGGAGGTTTCGGGCTTCTGTCCAGAATGCCGGACGGTACACCAGTAGAGTCACCTCTCGAGGCCATTCCGGCACTTGATGCAGCCCATCCATATTCCAGGATAGGGGCAGAAAAGATTGCCCGCTATGCCGATGAGGCCAGGACATTGCTCCGCTCACACGGGATCAACGTTGAAGGCACAGCGGAGAAGAACAGATTCATCATCTCCGCCTCAGGCACACTCAAGCCATCCTGGCTGACAATAGACGATATCGCCTCAATCGGATCAAGAGACGAGAAAATAGCAGAGAAAGCATTGATTGTCAATATCGAAGGATTTCTTGACTTCAATACATCATTCATTGCCGCAGAATTTGAGAAGCGCGGTATAGCCTGCAGAATCGAAGCGGTCACGACAGACGAGATACGTCAGCTCAGACGCAACCCCAGCGAGATGAGGGCATCAAACATCGCTAGGCTGATGGAAAAAGCCGAGATACGTGAAAAGTTCATCAACGCTGTAAAGGCCGAGCTGGGTAAAGGCGGCGAAACGGCTGTCATCCTTCCTGCGGTATTCGGTCTCAAGAGCCATGATTCTGTCAAGGCGGTCCGTGAGGCCATCGGTGTCAAGACCATGTTTATCGGGACTTTGCCGCCGTCAGTTCCTGGAATCCGCTCGCAGATGCAGCTCAAGAGCGCATTCGAGGCAGCCGGAGGCACTTTCATTATGGGAGACGAAGTTAACGGCACAGACATAAATGACGGCAAGGTCACAGCTGTAAGGACTGCCAACATCGGGGACATTGACCTGACAGCAGACTCATACGTGCTGGCTTCCGGAAGCTACTTCGGACATGGTATCGTAGCGGATATGGACAAGGTCTATGAACCAGTATTCGGCTCCGATGTCATCTTCAATGAAGACAGGAATAGCTGGTACGACAAGAATTTCTTCAGCAGACAGGAATTCATCGGCTTCGGAGTCGCAACCGACAACGATTTCAAAGTTCTAAAAGGTGGAAAGACAATCAGCAACCTCTATGCTGCTGGTTCCGTGCTCGGAGGCTTCAATCCTCTCTACGAAGGCTGCGGTGCAGGTGTCGCGATAATGACGGCATTCCAAATTTCCGATTCAATACTAGGCAGATAAGACATCATGACAAGCACAAGTGAAAATAATTTCGAGCAGTGCATCAAATGCACAATATGTACAGTATATTGCCCGGTAGTTCCAGTAAATCCTGAATATCCAGGTCCAAAGCAGGCAGGTCCTGACGGAGAAAGGCTCAGGCTCAAGAACAGGTATTTCTTCGACGAGTCACTTAAATACTGCCTTAACTGCAAACGTTGCGATGTGGCATGTCCTTCAGGAGTGAAGATATCGGACATCATCCAGGAAGCCAGGATCAAGTTCAGCACTCACAAGCCGAAACTCAGGGACAGAATGCTGGCAAGCACCGACTTCATGGGAACAATGGCAAGCCCGTTTGCACCTATCGTCAATGCGACATTGCCTCTGAAGCCGGTAAAGGCTGTGCTCGACAGTGTACTCGGCATTGACCACAGAAGGACTTTCCCTAAATATTCCGGGACAAAGTTTGAAGACTGGTTCAGGAAAAATGCTGCTGCAAAGCAGGCCTCATTCAAGAACCAGATAGCATATTTCCATGGATGCTATGTGAACTACAACTATCCGCAGCTCGGAAAAGATTTCGTCAATGTTATGAACGCGCTCGGATATGGAGTGAATCTGCTTGACAAGGAGAAATGCTGTGGAGTAGCGATGATTGTCAACGGATTGACCGAAGGGGCAAAAAAGCATGCGCAGCACAATGTGTCTGTCCTCCAGAAAGCTGTTGACAAGAATCTCAAGGTTCTCACCACATCTTCGACATGCGTCATGACAATGCGCGACGAATATCCGGAACTTCTAAAGGTTGACAACAGCGGTGTACGCGACAGTCTCATTCTGGCAACCAAGTTCATTTTCAGCCTGATAGACTCAGGCAAGGTGAAGCTCGCATTCAAGCCCGGCTACAAGGCAAGAATCGCATACCACACACCTTGTCACCTCGAGAAGCTCGGATGGGGCGTGTTCTCCACTTCCCTGCTGAAGATGATTCCTGGCGTGGAGTTCACGCTGCTTGACAGCAACTGCTGCGGTATCTCGGGAACTTATGGATTCAAGAAGGAGAACTATGATGCGTCACAGGCAATCGGAAAGCCTCTGTTCGACCAGATAGGCAAGGTGGCACCGGACTTCGTGGCATGCGACTGCGAGACTTGCAAATGGCAGATCGAGATGTCAACAGGCTTCCAGGTAAAGAACCCGATAAGTGTTCTTGCGGAGGCTCTTGACCTTGAGGCCACAGCGGCACTTAACGCATAAGTATTTGGATTTCAACCATAAGGTAACATTAATAGTAAACAGCGCAGGTGGAGTGAATTCATCTGCGCTGTTTTTCAGAAGCTGGACATAGATGCACAGATCGCATCGGAAATGAGACGGTGCCCTGTTTCATTAGGATGCATGCCGTCATCGCAGAAAAGGCTGGAGAAATCCCTCCTCGAAAGGAAACAGGTCGTAATATCTATAAGGCGGACCCCTTCCTCTGCCGCGATACGGTAAAGCTCCAGGTTATACATCTCGTGCCAGTTCCCTATCGTATTCACGCTGCCGCCAAGCCACTTGAGCACATTGCTGCATTTTTCCGCACAAAATCCGGTGCATATATAGGAATAGAATTTCACCGAATCTATAGGAGGCAGCGAAAGCATCACAGGGATACATCCGAATTCGCGGACTCTTGAGAGCAATGTCTCGTATGTGCTGCGGAAGGCAGACAATGTGGTCTGTGGACTATGCTCATCTTCCGGTTTCTCGGCAATGGCATTCCAGTCATAGTTGCAGTCGTTCCCGCCAAACTCCAGAAATGCCAGTCTGGCGCCCTCTATCTGCCGTGCATGCCTGACCACATCCCTGACTCCGCCAGTGACAGTATTTCCGAAGCGTCCGTAGTTTTCTATGGTGACACCCATACGTCTGGCACACAGCGAAGCAAAACCTGAATCTGAAATCACATAGCGTTCCCTGCCTTTCTCCTTTATATCTTTACCGGTGACAATTCCCTTCATCACTGAATCACCGAATGAAATTATGTTCTTTCTGCTCATAGCAACAAAAATTATAACCCATTTATCCCAATTCGCCGTCCGTTCTCCAGGACAGCGATGCAAAGGTATGTCAGCGGGGCCATGCAGGAAAACAATGTTGATTACGGTATGCTATTTGTGACAAAGCAGCCGTTTTAGTGACGGAAACAGGTATATAGTGACGAAAAGATGCTATATTTATATTCGTCACAACATACAGACATGAATGAGATAACGGAAATTTTCAAAAGATTCTGGCCGCAGACGGTCCACATCATTGCCGTGCCGGCATTTTTCTTCGGATTCATGATGATCTACACACCCTTCGGAGCTGATGCATATCTCGGAGGGATAAGACCTGGATACCCGTTCCATATCGCCATGCTGTCATGCATCATAGCTGCAAGCGAAGGACTTTCAAGAAGTATCCTCTATATTTTCAGGAAGAAGATAAACAAGACGGCATATCTGTTCTGGTGCCTTATGGATATGGCGGCGGCCTCCCTGTTCATGGGACTGTACGTCTGGCTCATGAAGAGGACCTCCATCCCATATTTCAGTGCCGTAGCATGGTCATTCGGTACAATGATGATGACATCCGTATATCCCTATGTAATCATATTCCTGGCCCTCATGTCGCATACCCGGAAACAGATGCTGGAGAAAGCGGAAGAAGGCCCGGACGACCGTATCAGGTTCTACGATTCCAGAAAGGTTCTGAAACTAGTTGTCAATGTCTCGTCAATATATTATATCAGCGCAGACGAGAACTACATAAATATTCATTACCAGGAAGACGGAAAGACCCGGAAATATGTCCTCCGCGCATCAATGAAAAGTATCGAGGATCTTTGTGCCAGAAATTCCCTTATCAGATGTCACCGCTCCTACTTCGTGAACCCGTCGCATATAACGACTCTCCGCAAGGACGAGAACGGGCTAGTGTTTGCGGACATTGATACTCCAGAAACCACAAGCATACCTGTCACAAGAAGATATTATGACAATGTGACAGCCATGCTGTAGCAGGGATTTCAGTTACCCTGCATCCGCGCCTTTATCCTCTTGCGCAGGCCAGCGGAAAGAGAGATTGGATAATCGGCGTCAGACTGGTCCAGCCATTTGAGTGCCAGGGAATTGTCACCCAGCATATAGCAGCCAAGAGCGATATTGTATTCAGCACATGAACGGCGTGTAATATTGTTTGTCTCCGCCAGTGACATCCATTCTTTTATCGCCTCTTGCCACTTGAAATTATATGCGGCTTCAGAAGCCATGTTCCAGGCTGACGGCGAATCGAAATACACTACTGTATATTGCTCGGATTTCCATGTAGGCATGAATATCTTGGAGGACAGTGCCCCTGCCTGTTCAGCCTGCTGTGAAAGCTTCGGCCACAGCATCTCCGGAATATCGGCACGCGAGGTATAGACATCAGCGGCAAGGGTACTGCTGAGTGTACGGCTCCCCTTCCATGCATACACGGTATCCACCTTGCCCATCGAGTCATAGGCGTAAAGATTCAATGTAAACGGAACCGAGGCCGTGTAATATACAGCGGTATCCGACGGCGAATATTCTTTTTCCGAAACAGAGACGCTTCCGAAGTCCGGAGCATCGAACAGGAACACGATATCCTCACCTGACGACATCACGATTTTCGCAAGGGAATCGACTGAAGCATAATTTCCTCCAGGCCGCTTATCCATCTTGTAGATGCTGACGGCATGCTCGCCCGAGAAATACTCCCGCTCCAGAGACGATGCAAACCCGTTGACCAGATAAGAATTGAAAACCGAATCTTTCTGCGCATCATCCTCCAGACATACGACAGCGATCGACTTGCCTGTAAGGTCAATACCTGACTTGGACGGATACCTCATCTCGACATTCAGGCTGAACGCCTGGGGGTCGCATGACGCGAGAATGCACATAGTGAATGCAGACGCCATAACCAATGCAGCAGAAATAAACGGTCTCATAAATTATGTATTTTAATGTTCCTCAATATATTCAGCAAGAAGATCATAATCCCCTGCCTGTACAATCCTGACACGTATGAACCGGCCTACCATATCCTCCGGCGACAGTTTCATCTTCGCGCCATCATAATGGACAAGTATCTCCCCATCCACTTCCGGACTCTCGAATTCACTGCGGCAGACGAATACGCCGTCATTATAGTCATCAATGATGACTTTCGTCTCGGCTCCTACACGGCTGCTATTGAAAGCAAATGATATACCACTCTGCAGCTCCATCAGCTTCTTCAGACGGGATTTCTTCGTGCGTTCCGGAACATTGTCCTTGAAGTTAAGGGCATCAAATGTCCCCTCCTCCTCTGAATATGTGAAAGCCCCGAGCCTCTCGAACTTCGCATCCTTCACGAAATCAAGCAGTTCCTTGAATTCAGCCTGACCTTCGCCAGGATGCCCGACAATCATTGTCGTCCGTAGCACGATTCCCGGAACTTTCTCACGCATCCTACGTATCAATGCTCTCGTCCACGCTCCGTCAACATGGCGGTGCATCATATCCAGAATCTTGTCTGATACATGCTGAAGCGGAATATCAAGATAACGGCAGACCTTAGGGTTGTTCGCCATCTGATCCAGTACATCCTCCGGAAAATCAGCAGGATATGAATAGTGGACACGTATCCATTCAATGCCGTCTATCTCAGAAAGCTTCTGCAGAAGTTCTCCGAGGGCTCGTTTGTGATACAGGTCGATACCATAATATGTAGTATCCTGCGCGATAAGGACAAGCTCACGGGTTCCTCCGGCAGCCAGAAGCTTCGCCTCTTCCACAAGATCCTCCATCGGAGCCGAGCGGTGAGCTCCGCGGATGAACGGAATGGCGCAATATGAGCAGCGCCTGTCACAGCCCTCTGAAATTTTCAGATAGGCATACGGAAGTTTCTTCCCGGACAATACGCGCTCGCACCTGCGCTCATGATGCATCCTGGAACCTAATGCCTTTACAACAGGCTCTATATCCCTTGCACCGAACCATCCGTCCACTTCAGGAATAAGGTCAGGCATCTCGGTACTATAGCGCTGGGAAAGGCACCCGAAGACAAAGACCTTCCCAGCCTTTCCCTGCTTCTTGCGCTCTACAGCTTCCAGGATAGCCTGGATGGACTCCTCTTTCGCATCACCGATAAATCCGCATGTGTTAAGAAGCAGATAATCAGTATAGCCCTCATCTCCAGCAGGAAGGATATGGAAATCATCCCTTACCTGAGCCAGAAGATGCTCCGAATCCACCTCATTCTTGGAGCAGCCCAATGTGACGACCTGAATTGTTTTCTTTTCAGGCATATTATTCATTCACCTTATCGTCAGAAGCCTCTTCAGCCTCTGTCCCTGCCTCGTTCTCCTCTGCGAAGTCCAGAGATGCATAGTTCTTCAGCTCGTTGTACCATTCTACGACCTTCTTCATGTGGGAAACGTAGAAACGGTCAGCATCATAGTCAGGAATTGCCTTGGCAAACAGGGACTTGAGCTCATCTGAAGACGCCTTAGGTGACGGGGCATCAGCATCGCCCAGAACATCATGAAGCTTATGGAATACATCTTTAAGCTTCATCTCGCCTTCGCTTGTATAGATGGAAATATCAGCCAGTGTGGTGATTCTGCTCTTCATGTCAAAGCAGGTTCTGCGCTTGTCAGACAATGCCTCCACGATCGCCCCGCTACGAGCCTGTGCGATGTAGTTGAACAGGCCGTGCTGGCCTGAAACAGAAAGGATTCTTGCTAGATCCGTTTTCATAATTCTATGAATTAAAATTAATTATATTATCTCCTGGAAACAGCATTGAACACCTTGTCCGCCGCAGCGGCGAGCTCAGATACCGTTCCGTTATTCTCTATTATATAGTCTGCCCTGGACATGTCCAGATGCTGGTTTCTTATGCGTTTTCTTACCGCCTCGGCATCACATGCATCCCTGGCACACGCCCTCGCCACCCTGATACTATCCTCTGCATTGACCATCACCACAGCATCATAGATCCCGTCGAACAGCGGCTTGTCCAATGCTATAGCCGATTCCATGCACACAAACGGCCTGTCCCCGGCATAGCCGCACCACTTCAGCCCGTCCAGGCTCCGTTCCCTCCATCCAATAAAATCCTTCAGCACAGCAGGATGCACGATAGCCTCCAGTATCTTCAGCTTCGCATTGTCGCTGAATATGACAGCTGCCAGAGCCTTTCTGTCAAAACGCCCCTGGCTATCCCTGAAAGACTGTCCAAGCCCGTTCTCCACCAATGCCCCCAGATCACCGTCATACAATGCCTTCGCCCTGCTGTCACTGTCATAAACAGGAACTCCCCTTCCTGACAGATATGAGGTCAATACGGATTTCCCGCTCCCGATTCCGCCGGTTATAAGTATGGTCAAGGCCTCAGTCATCTCACACTCTCCATACAATCAAAGACCTGCGGCTCCACAGCGTAGCTTATTACGCCCGACGGAAGCGAATCCAGATGCGGAATGCATTGCCCCTCCAGCGAAGCCGCGAAATCATGGTAATCCACATGTAGCTGTGCACTCTCAGACGGATCCTGCGTTACGGGGAAAGTGCACCTGAAGCGAACAACCGCAGATGACGGATAGACGATAAGTGTCTTCCCCTTAGGCACGTTGTCAGTAAACACCGGAAGTGTCCGGCATATCTCCACATAACGGGAGACAGCCATGCTGTATGTCACGGTCTCATCCGATATCCGTACCCCTTTTATCCTGTCAAGCCTGGCCTGGCCGTGGGCAGAGGCTGTAAGATTGTTCAGTCCTAGAGATTCTGTATAGACCCTGTCTATGCTGGCAAGATGGAAAGGTTCGCCATATATGGTGACAGAATCAGGTGACACACGGATATCGCCGACATTGATATACTGTGGGGCGAAACTCATAGAATAGACAGCCTGGACAGGTACCCGCTTATGGTTCTCATAAGGGAAGCGGAACATCAGCGTATCCGTAAGAAATGCCTCAATCTTGGCGCCATTTCCGAGCAGCTGGTTTGCATACCTGTTCAGGTCGTCGCCGGTAACATAGTAATATTCATCTCCGCGCGGATGCATATCCGACGAGGAAAACGTGACTGTTACAGGCGCCCGCCGCTCTGAATGCTCCAGGGATATAAGTCCGAATCCCCTTGCACGGCACCTTGCCAGGACCACAGTGGAATTGGAAGATCTGTAGGCATGCCCACGGATATCGCACTGTGCCTGTACCGGTATGCGGACCAGCTCCGAATAGTTGAGCGAAAGGTTATGGATAAGCCATATACCATAAGCCAGCAGGAGAGAGACAATAAATAATTTTGCATCCCTCCCGCTGATATTCAGAGTCTTCGATATTTTTCCGAACAAGTCTCGCATAGCCCGGAATCTGATAAGATTACTGCTGCTGTGTCTCGGAGAAATCCTTTACGAGTGAATTTCTATCGACTTTCAGCTTGGTGTCGCCATCTACCTTGATAAGGACTGTCTTGTCTTTCAGTTCCTCTACGACACCATAGATTCCACCGATGGTCACGACCTTGTCTCCTTTCTTGAGGGCATTACGGAATTTCTCGAGTTCCTTCTGCTGCTTGCGCTGCGGACGGATCATGAAGAACCACATAACAACGAAGATAAGGATGAGCATCAGCCACATAGACCAGCCGCCCCCTTGTGGTGCAGGCTGTGCCTGAAGAATGAGTGTAAGAATATTCATTTTCAATTCAAGTTATATATACAAATATAATATAAAAAAGCGTACCACAAAATGCAGTCCAATGCTATTATGCAAGGCCGGCACCCTTCTTGACGATTTTGCCTTCCTCCACAAGCCTTGAAATCAGCTTGTCCAGCAGACCGTTGACAAAAGAACTGCTCTTCGGAAGACTGTAGAACTTGGAAATCTCAACATATTCGTTCATTGTCACCTTCAGAGGAATCTCCGGAAAGCTCTCCGCCTCAGCCAGGCCCAGAACGACAAGCGCAATATCTGAAGAGTTGAGCCTGTCGGATTCCCATCCCTTCACAGACTCGGAGATAAGGTTGAAATAGTCCTCATATCCCGCAAATGCATTCTTGAGAAGCCTTGTGACGAACACCTTATCGCTCTGCACATCGGCTGCAGGGTTCTTTTTCTTGAGCATGTCGCTCTGATACAGTTCTGGAAGATGCCATGGCCTGCCTGCCGCAAAATCCTCCATAGTACGGCAGCAGAATGTCAGTGAATATGCAAGATCGTCTATCCAATATATGGACTTGTCCTCAAGGATGGCGGCAAGCTGCGGATTGCCAACGAACTCGTTCTCGAAAATCTTTATGAAGAGCCTGCAGTCCTCTTTAAGGGACCGGTCTTCGGATTCCATATATCTCTGGAAATATTTCTTTTCCTTCATCGAATCCAGGACGGACTTCACCAGAAGGTCGTATGGTTCCCATGACAATCCCTTACGAGCCAGAAGTTTCTGGAAATCAGGATCATTATCCAGTATCGGGGCAACTTTATTCTCGGCAAACTTCATGTTCGGGTTCAGATCCTCATCCGTAGGGTTGAACTTGGTACGTGCCAGCTCTATCCTGTTGCGGGCTTCCTTCGTAAGCGGAGATATGATGGCAAGCATGAACAGGTACAAGTCGCGCGTAGCCTCACAAGAACGGTCCAGCTCATACATCGCATCATCCAGTGTCATCTTTCCGGTCACCGCATATCCATACAGCACCTTGAAAGCCTTCATTCTCAAAATTCTTCTCCCTAGCATAGTATTTTTCTCAAAAATTTCTCAAAGATACTATCATTTTTCAGAATTATTCTTAAATTTGATAAATAATCATGCAAACAGGGCAATGGAGATACAGACCTGGAAGCGTGCGGAATCTATAATGATTTGTTTAAATAAACATTCAGGGAGATATGTATAACGATGATTACGAGGGAGGATACTCCCATGACCGCTCCGGGGATGAGATTTATTCCAGACCTGTAAGAGCCGGCAAGAGGACTTATTTCTTCGATGTCAAATCGACAAAGGGGAACAATGACTTCTACCTTACAATAACTGAAAGCAAGAGAAAAGTCGAGCAGGACGGCCGATATATCTATGACAAGCACAAGATCTTCCTATACAAGGAGGATTTCGAGAAATTCGCTGAAGGACTCGACGATGCTGTCGCCTATATAAAGGCAAGACTTAAAGGAGACAATGTCCCTTCTCCAAGGGAAGAGGCTTCTGAAGACTCTACAGAGGAATCTCCAGCTCAGGATTCAGACATGTTCTAGTCCTGGCTGAACTGGGTAATATCGCGGCTGACCGGAAAACCGGCCGGCCGCTTGTTTTCTCTGATTGTACAGGCACGTTTTTCGTAAATCAAAATAAATCGTTACATTTGGGGACTTATATAAAAATAAAAACAAATGACCTCTATATTACTGAAGAATATAAGCTGTAACGGGATCCTGTCCGATATCTATATCGAGGGAACCAGGATAAAGCGAATAATGCCCGTAGGCAGCACTGGAGGGACGGGAGACTGCCGAATCGCCTCCGGAGTGGAAGTGATGGACTGCGAAGGGAAGACAGCTGTGCCGGGATTCATCAATATGCATACACATGCTGCAATGTCCCTTATGCGCGGTACCGGAGAAGATGTGGTATTCGCGGACTGGATCAGGGATATATGGGAGATGGAGACCAGGATTGATGCGGATTTCGTCTATTGGGGAACCAAGGTAGCCTGTCTCGAAATGATAAAGACCGGAACCACCACCTTCAATGACCAGTACTGGTACTCCCCATACGCCAGACGTGCAGCCATAGAGATGGGCATCCGCCCTGTCATATCGTACGTGGCTATCGACCACAATGACAAGGAGGAGTGCGAGTGCCAGAAGGAGAAATGCACCCAGGCATACGTGGATTCGCTTGACGTGAAAGACGGAGGAATCTTCGAGATGGCATTCCACGCAATCTATTCCACAAGCGAGGAGCTGATGTGCTGGGTATCAGAATTTGCGAAAAAGCATAATCTGAAACTGCATATACATCTTTGCGAGACTGAAAAGGAAGTCCTTGACTGCAAGGCTGCACATGGAGGGCTTACTCCGGTGGAATACCTCGACAGGCTCGGGATTCTGGACCGTAATGTCCTCGCGGCGCACACATTGTGGCTCACTGACAATGACATCGAGATCCTGGGAAAGCACCATGTGAGCTGCGTGCACAACATAAACTCCAACACCAAGCTTGCATCCGGCTACAAGTTCAGATACAATGAGCTGCGCGATGCCGGAGCCAACGTCTGCATCGGCACGGACGGCTGCGCATCATCGAATAACCTCGATATGCTCGAAGCCATGAAGACTGCTGCATTGTTCCAGAAAGCATGGCGAAATGATCCTAAGGCTCTGCCACTTAACGAGCTGATATCACTTGCCACCGTCAATGGAGCAAAAGCATTGGGGCTTGATACTGGCGTACTTGAAGAAGGCAAGATTGCCGACATCCTCATTGTCAATACCGAGAACTCGTTCTTCGTCTCGCCAGGAAGCTTCCTGTCCAACCTTATCTATTCGGCACACAGCGACTGCATAGAATACATGATAGCCGGCGGCAAGTTCGTGATGAGGAACAGGAAAGTCAAGGATGAGGCGCAGATAATAGCCAATGCGCAGGAGCAGCTTGTAAAAATCATCTAAATCAATATTATACATGGATCCAAGAGCAGAAAAAATTTTCAAGGCAGCGGACTTTGTAAAGGAGCGCCTTGACGGAAAAGTTCCTGTTGCAGGAATTGTACTGGGAAGCGGTCTTGGCAAACTTGCAGACAAGATACAGAACCCGATAATCATCCACTACAAGGACATTCCAGGATTTCCGGTATCAACGGCGATAGGACACAAGGGAAATTTCATCGCCGGCGAGCTGGGAGGCAAGTTCGTAATAGCCATGCAGGGACGTATCCATTATTATGAAGGATACCCGATGGAGATGGTCACGCTGCCTATCCGTGTGATGAAAGTGCTTGGCATCAGCTACCTGTTCGTCTCGAATGCCGCTGGCGGTATCAATTTTGATTTCCGTGTAGGCGACCTGATGATCATCAAGGATCACATCAATATGCTTCCTAACCCGCTCATCGGCCCTAATCTGGATGAGTTCGGTCCAAGGTTTCCTGACATGACTCATCCATACGACGCCGCACTTATCGCCAAGGCGAAGGAAATCGCAGCTGAAGAAGGCATTGAACTGCACGAAGGTGTGTATATTGCCGGTACAGGCCCGTCCTACGAGACTCCTGCCGAATGGCATTTCTTCAGGACAGTAGGCGCAGATGCCGCCGGCATGAGCACCGTTCCGGAGGTCATCGTGGCAAGACATTCAGGCATACCGGTCTTCGGCATGTCCGTGATCACGAATGCTGCACAGAAGGAGTTCTCAGCCGACTATAAGAATGACGGGGATGACGTTGTGAAGGCAGCAGATGCGGCAGCGGGGAAAATGACATTGCTTTTCTCCAGAATTATAGAATCATTATAAAAACAGATTTCATGCAATGGCATCCGCGGAACATACCCGGATGTCATTGTCATTTTTTACAGACATATATGGATTTTGGATTTATCAGAGTTGCGGCGGCTGTGCCAAGAGTGAAGGTTGCCGATGTGGATGCAAACGTGGACGAGATATGCAGGCTTGTGGAACAGGCCGAGAATGACAATGTCTCCATTCTTGCTTTTCCGGAGCTTTCAATAACGGGATATACCTGCGGAGACCTGTTCGGACAGGAGCTGCTCATCCGCAAGGCCGAGGACGGGATCAGGAGGCTGAAGGCTTTCTCCAGAGGAAAGGCCGTCACCATAGTTGCAGGAGTCCCTGTCAGAGTCAATGCTTCCATATACAACTGCGCAGCTGTGATCCACAATGGCTCCCTACGCGGACTTGTGCCTAAGATCCACCTTCCTTCTTATAATGAATACTATGAATCGCGATGGTTTTCAAGCGGTTCCGATTTTCTTTACAAGGCGGACAATGCGGCTGCGCCTCTCTATGACGATGCCAAGAATTGCAGCACTCCATGCGCCGGAGCTGAAATCGTATATGCCGGATATAAAGTCAATGTCTATCCGAACCTGCTGTTTACGGCAGGACGCGGAACTTTCGCCGTGGAAATCTGCGAAGACCTGTGGACACCCATTCCGCCGTCCTCGCACCATGCCCTGGCAGGAGCGAACATCATTGTGAACCTGTCAGCAAGCAACGAGATCCTCATGAAGCACATATACCGCAAGCAGCTTGTAAGCCAGCAGTCCGCAAGGACAATATCCGCATACATATACTGCTCATGCGGCTATGGTGAATCCACCCAGGATGTAGTGTATGCAGGCTCATCTCTCATCTATGAGAACGGAAGCCTCATGGCGGAGAACGAGAGATTCTCGATGAGCCCTGGAATGATATCGGCGGACATTGATATAGACAAGCTGAAGATTCTCAGGCAAAAGGAAACCACATTCCACGCCTTCTCCCCTGACGGGACTACAGATGGTGCAGATGCCAGGAGATATGTCAGGATTCCTTCAGGAGATGGTGCCGCCACTGATTTCGGCATGGAGCTGCGGAGACATGTTGAAGCCCATCCATTCGTTCCAGGTGAACCGGCAGAACGTGACGTACGATGCCGCGAAATCACGGCGATACAAGTCGCAGGACTCGCCACCCGTCTGGCTCATATCAACTCCAGAACGGCAGTAATAGGCATTTCAGGAGGTCTAGACAGCACTTTGGCGCTGCTCGTGACTGTCCTGGCATTCGACAAGCTGGGATGGGACAGGAAACGCATCATCGGAATAACAATGCCCGGCCTCGGGACGACAGCCCGCACACACTCCAACGCAGCTGACCTCATGGACGAGCTGGGAGTGACATCACTTGAGATTCCTATCGGGAAGGCTGTCGCACAGCACTTCAAGGATATCGGACAGGACCCGCAGATGCAGGATGTCACATACGAGAATTCGCAGGCACGTGAACGCACCCAGATTCTTATGGATGTGGCAAACAAGGAGAACGGGATTGTCGTAGGTACAGGTGACCTGTCGGAACTGGCGCTTGGCTGGGCGACATATAATGGCGACCACATGTCCATGTACGCAGTGAATGCGAGCATCCCGAAGACCCTGGTGAAATACCTGGTAGGCTGGGCGGCGGACAATCATTTCGCAACCATGGGCAATACTGGACAACGTTCTGTGCATGAGATACTTATGGATATCATAGACACACCTATAAGCCCTGAACTCAAGCCTGCAGACGAGAACGGGGACATTGCACAGAAAACGGAAGACCTCGTGGGGCCTTACGAACTCCACGATTTCTTCCTGTACAACATCTTCCGTTTCGGATTCGCTCCATCGAAAGTCTATTTCCTTGCGAAGAAGGCATTTGCAGGCATCTACAATGACGACGTCATCCTGAAATGGCTGGACACCTTCGTAAGAAGATTCTTCGCACAGCAGTTCAAGCGCTCATGTCTGCCTGACTGTCCGAAAGTAGGTTCAGTATCACTGTCCCCCAGAGGCGACTGGAGAATGCCTTCAGATGCATGGAGGACAATGTTCCTTAATGACCTTGACGGGCTGCGCTGAGAATCACCTCTGAAAGCGTCGGATGCGGATGCACCATTCTTCTGATATCATCTACGGTTCCATGCATATTCATCAATGCGGCAACCTCCTGGATGATATCGGAGGCATGCGCTCCGAAGATATGGCATCCGAGTATCTGCCCAGGAACGTATGAGCTTCCCTCGCCGGCAGTAATCAGCTTGCAGAATCCTTCAGGCTCATCCATAGCCAGAGCCTTTCCATTAGCCCGGAACATTGACTTAAGGCATTTTACCGGGATTTCGGCAGCCTCACATTCATCTTCCGTCATTCCGACCACCGCCACTTCAGGGGATGTGAATACCGCCGCAGGGACTATTCCTAAGTCAATGCCATCTCTCAAAGGGCATTCGGGGCTTCTGCCTGAGGCCTCGGCCAAGATTGTGTTCAGCGCACGCTCCCCTTCAAACGACGCGACATGCGCCAGCATCATTCCGCCACGTACATCTCCGACAGCAAATATGTTCGGTATATTCGTCCTCATGTTTGCATCAGTGGCAATGCCTTTCGGCACATATTCGATTCCGGCGGCTTCAAGGTTCAGCCCATCGGTATATGGGCGGCGTCCTACAGCCATCAGCACATTATCTGCCAGCACATTACATTCCTTATCTTTCTTCAGGTATCTGATTCCTAGTGAATCTCCGGAACGTTCAATGCCCTGAACCTGGGCTGATGTCTCTATCGAGATCCCGCGTTTGCCAAGGGCCTGCTTCAAGCGCTTGGCCATATCGGTATCGAACCGTGGCAGGATATCCTTGCAATACTCCAGGACAGTGACTTCTGAACCGAAACTATGGAAGATCGATGCGAACTCAAGTCCTATCACGCCTGCGCCGATGACACAGAGCCGTTCAGGAACATGGTCTATTGACAGTATCTCCCGTGATGTCAGAACTCCAGGAATATCGTTCCCCGGAACAGGCAATGTTGCTGACTGCGAGCCTGTAGCAATGATTATATAGTCAGATACCAGCTCCAGGACGCTTCCGTCTTCAGCCTTGACAGCTACAGTATGACTGTCCCTGAATGAAGCCCGCCCATAGACAAGATGTATAAGCTTGTTCTTAAGCAGGAACTCCACTCCTCCACGAAGCTGGCTGACCACCTCGTCCTTACGCTGCATCGCTGCGCCTATGCTGAACGATAGCCTTTCAGCAGAAATCCCGAATCGGGAAGCATTGCGCAGCTCCCTCAGGACCTCAGCATTGCGGCACAAGGCCTTGGTCGGGATGCATCCTTCATTGAGGCAGGTTCCTCCGGCAGGTCCCGCGGAAACGATGTTCACTTCGATTCCTCTGGCAGCGACAGCCACGGCAGTTTCATATCCGCCGGGCCCCGCTCCTATAATCGTAATCACCATATCACGCATCTCCATATTTAAGAACCGGCTGTCTGGCGGCACGAGTTTCATCCGGACGGCTTATAGGCGTATTGTGTGGCGCACCTTTAAGAATATCAGGATTTTCCGCAGCCTCGGCAGCAATCTTTCTCATCACTTCTATAAACGCATCTATAGTCTCTTTAGATTCCGTCTCCGTAGGCTCTATCATTATAGCCTGATGGAACAGCAGAGGGAAATAGATGGTCGGTGCATGGAAGCCGAAGTCCAGCAAGCGTTTAGCGACATCAAGCGTAGTGGCTCCTGAATGTTCCTCTCCAGGACGCCCGCCATCGTCAATCAGTCCGTCAAAGACAAATTCATGCTTGCATACCGACGGTATAGGAAGCTTGTAGCAGTCTTTCAGACATTCCTTTATGTAATTTGCCGACATTGTCGCGAATTTTCCTGCCAGACGGATATGCTGACGCCCCAGCATCAGGATATATGCGTATGCCCGAAGGATTACGCCGAAATTTCCCATGAACGCCGATATCTGTCCGGCTGATTCAGGCAATTCTCCGGCACCTGATATATGGAACGTCCCGTCATCTTTCTTCACCACATGAGGGACAGGAAGATACGGCAGCAGATGCTCTGCTACGCCTATAGGTCCCGAGCCAGGTCCGCCTCCGCCGTGAGGTGTCGAGAATGTCTTGTGGAGATTCAGATGCATGATGTCAAATCCCATGTCCCCAGGACGTACAACGCCGAGAAGAGGGTTCATGTTGGCACCATCATAATACAGCAGTCCACCGCATCCGTGCACAAGTGAAGCAATCTCCCCTATCTCCTTTTCAAATAGTCCGAGCGTATTCGGATTGGTCATCATGATGCCAGCGACATCATCACCGAGAAGAGGAACGAGGTCCGCCACATCTATAAGCCCGGAAGCATTGGACTTGACCTCCACGACTTCCAGCCCGCATACTGCGGCACTTGCAGGATTGGTTCCATGGGCACTGTCCGGCACTATCACTTTAGTTCTACGGGTATCTCCACGGAGCAGATGATACTGGCGCATCACCATCAGCCCGGTAAGCTCGCCATGGGCACCGGCACACGGATTGAATGTGAAACCTGCCATCCCGGTTATCGCTGCCAGGGATTTCTCCATGTTATAGTAAACCTCCAGCGCACCCTGCACAGTGGATTCTGGCTGAAGAGGGTGAAGCCCGAGGAAGCCGGGCATTGCCGCGATCTCCTCACTTATCTTAGGATTATACTTCATCGTGCAGCTTCCGAGAGGGTAGAACCCAGTATCCACCCCGAAGTTCATCTGCGACAGGTTAGTATAATGTCTCACAGTATCCACCTCGCTGACCTCCGGAAGACTCAGCTCCGATTTTCTGGATAGTGTGCCAGGCACTTCAGGATTCTGTCCGAACACATTTTCAGGAAGAGAATAGCCCGTGCGCCCAGGACGGGACAGCTCAAATATAAGTTTATCGTAGTATTTCATAGCTAGCACCTCCCGACAGCTTCTATTAATGAATCAATTTCCGCCTTAGTGCGTTTCTCCGTGACGCAGAAGCTCACATATCCGTCTTCTGTCTCCAGTGCACCGAACAGCCCTGCATCCAGAAGGCTCTGCTGCAGTTTCTCGACAGGCACAAGAGGCTTCAGGACGAACTCCTTCAGGAACGGCAGGCTGAACACTTCCGAGAACTTGCCCGTCTCCATGAGCCTGTCATGCAGATAGTGGGCTCCCGCGGATGACAGAGAATTGACTCGGCGCAGCCCCTCGGCTCCTATAAGTGACATATAAACTGTCACATACAATGCCATAAGGCTCTGGTTGGAGCAGATATTGCTGGTAGCTTTCTCTCGCCTGATGTGCTGCTCCCTTGCCTGAAGCGTCAGAACGAAGCAGCGCCGCCCATCAGCATCTTCTGTCTGTCCGACTATACGTCCAGGCATCTTGCGAACATAATCCTTGCGGCATGCCATGAAACCGACATACGGCCCGCCATAAGACAGCGGAATGCCTAGAGGCTGCCCATCCCCTACTGCAACATCAAATCCCCATTCTTCAGGTGTCCTTACTACAGCAAGAGCCGAAGGATCACAGTATTCCACGACAATGCCTTTCTCCTCATGGACTGCCTCGGCAAACCCCGTAAAATCTTCTATTATACCGAACCGGTTCAATGCCGGGACAATGATCCCCGCGACGTCCCCAGCCTGAAGCTCCTGTTTCAAAGCCTCAAGAGATGTCTGCCCGTCCTTATGCTCGATATATCCCAGCTGCACGCCATGATATCGGGCATAGGTCTCGACCGTATGGCGGACATTCTGCAGCAATGTGCTCGACAGAAGGACCCTGGTCTTGCGTTTCGTGCAGGCAATCGCCATCTTCATCGCCTCTGCAGCAGCCGTAGGGCCATCATACATTGAGGCATTGGACACATCCATTCCTGTCAATGCGCATATCATGCTCTGATATTCAAAGATATAACGCAGCGTACCCTGGGAGATCTCGGCCTGATACGGGGTATATGCCGTAAGGAACTCCGAACGGGAGCAGATATACGGCACCACTGCCGGGGTATAATGGTCATACGCCCCAGCGCCTGCAAAGATCTTAAGCTGGACATTCCTGCGGTCCAGGGCATGAAAGAAATCCCGCACCTGCTGCTCCGACAGAGCATCCGGCAGGTCATATTCACCTTTGAAGATGAACTTCTCCGGGACATCCGCATAGAGGTCATCCAGCGAAGACACCCCTATACGGTCCAGCATTGCCTTTATATCATCCTCTGTATGAGTAAAATATGCAAAAGTAGACATATTGTTATCAGTTTTAGTGATATGGTCTATTTTTCTGTTACCTTAGCGTATCCGGCGGCATCCAGAAGCCCGTCAACCTCCGAAGGGTCGCTCATCTTCACCTTGATAATCCAGTTCGCATACGGGTCCTGGTTTATCAGTTCAGGAGAGTCCTCCAATGCCTCATTGTTCTCGATGACCGTGCCGCTGACAGGAGAGATCAGGTCGCTGGACGCCTTCACGCTCTCCAGGGCTCCGAACTCCTCATCCTTGCCTACCTCATCATCGACATCTGGCATATCTACATAAGTGATATCGCCCATCTCGCTCTGTGCGAAATCAGTAACGCCTATGACAGCGACATCGCCTTCAACCTTTACCCATTCGTGTGTCTCGCTATAAAGGAGACCTTCAATTACCTTGCTCATGATTTTCTATGTTTTATGTGTTATTTGCTTTCGGAAGTATGCATCTTAGGCTTGCAAGCTATAATACACTTTATCGGACTCAAGCCTGATGCGCATAAGTCTGTTTACTTTTTATAGTTTGTCTGGTAGAAGCGTTTTTTCACCACGACACCAGGGAACACTTTCTTGCGGATACGTATGAACACCTGTGTTCCAAGCTTGCTGTAGGCTGTCTGCACCATTGCGAAACAGATGCTCTTGTCCAGCGAGATGGAATGATATCCCGTGGTCACCACACCTATCTGAGTGCCATCCTCTGTCTCCACAGGATATGTCGCCCTAGGTATTGCCTTGTCCTGCAGCTCGATGCCGACCAGCTTCCTGCTTGTACCTTCAGCTTTCTGGCGGACAAGCACATCTTTCCCTATGAACTCCTCCTTGTCAAGCTTGCAGAACATTCCAAGCCCGGCCTCTATCGGCGTGATGGTATCGGACAGTTCATCTCCATAGAGCGGAAGCCCCGCCTCGAAGCGCAATGTGTCACGGCATCCTAGACCGCATGGAGTCACTCCTGCATCCAGCAGAATCTTCCATATTTCCCTGATTCCGTCAGGTGAAGTGTACAGCTCGAAGCCGTCCTCCCCTGTATATCCGGTACGGCTGACAATCATTCTCTTACCATTCCACTGGGATTCATAGCAGGTATAGAATGTCAATGCTGCCGCTTCTTTCAGCCCAAGCACCTCAGTGACAATCTTTTCCGCATCAGGTCCCTGCACGGCGACCTGGCCCCAGCTGTCTGACTCGTTGACCACTGTCACATCATATCCTGCCGTCTGCGCCATTATCCACTGATAGTCCTTATCAATGTTGGCGGCATTGACAACGAGCAGGAAATGGTCTGGCTCGAATTCCCGATAGACAAGAAGGTCATCCACCACGCCTCCATCAGGATGAAGCATCATGCCATAAAGCACCTTTCCTGCCTCGAAGCCACATATTTCATTGGTAAAAATATGGTTCACGAACTTTTCCGCATCTGGCCCGCTGACAAATATCTCGCCCATGTGTGAGACATCGAACATTCCGGCATGATGACGGACAGCATTATGCTCTTCAGTTATAGATGTGTACTGAATCGGCATCATGAACCCTGCAAAAGGGCTCATCTTGGCTCCAAGTGCCAAATGACTGTCATATAGACAGGTTTTCTTAAGATTTTCCTCCATAGTTTTGTGTTATTAGTTTTGTATTATTGTCTGTTTATCACGCATCCATGATTCTCAGCAGGTCTGCCACATATAGCCCTGTAACATAAGGCGTAAGGTCTGTCCCCTTAAGTGCAGCGGCAAGAGGGCAGTACTCATCCGCCACACCGGCAAGCCTCGTGGTCAGCAGCTCGTCCAGCCCGTCCTTAAGAGGGAAGAAATCCCCTGAGACATGACATCTGCGGATAACGCCATTGTCAATGTCCAGTTCTACGGCAATTTCTCCTACTTCCGGGATCTTTCCTGAATGGCAGGCAGAATAGGCATGGTTACGCCCCTCAAGAAATGCAGGGTCGAGATATCCCGCTTCAATCGCTTCTATTTCAGCAACCTGGGCATCGGTCAACTCCACCGTGTCAACTCCTGTGACAATGCCGTCCCTATCACGTATTCCACAGAAGCAGTCCACAAGATACTTCTTGAATACAGAGATGTCCGCCAGCCGGCTTCCTGCCTCTTCATATAGCGGCTTCAGATTCGTTACATGCTGGCGCACAGAAGACACGCCCTTGCTCCTTATCTTCGTGGCAGAAGGTGTAATCGCCTTTTCAAGTTCATCAAAATCACTGTCGAAAAGCATTGTCCCATGTACGATGCTGGATTTAGGCTTAAGGAAGAACGCATTGCCGGAAACCTTTCTGCCGTCAACGAGGATGTCATTGCGGCCTGATTTTTCAGCATTGATACCTGAAGCCCGCAAATATCCCGACAATGTCTCGAGATAGTCAGAAAACGTCGATGTCACATCAGTGGAACTGGTTATGTATGAAAGCATTATATTGCCGCTGTCAGAATATACGCATCCACCGCCGCTTTTTCTGCGGAACAGGCGGATCCCTTTTTCACGGCAATATGGCATATTGACTTCCGCCTCCATGACCTGATTCCTGCCGAATATCACCGTCGGCTTCACCTGCCAGAGGAAAAACGCCTTTTTATCATCATGCCCCTCCAGCAGAGAGTCAAGATGCGCCGCCACGTATTCCTCCATCGCCAGATAGAATACGAGACGACGCTCAATGTCTGCACCTGGTAAAGTGATATGTACCATTATGCTATTTTACAATGCCAGCCTGAGTCCGAATGTTGATTTCACAGAGCTGCCCGGAAGCTTGGAGCGGTTTGCCACGCGGCACGCATCCCATTTGGATGCTGCGCTTCCGCCTCTCATTATGTGAAGCTCCCCAGGCAGATTACAGCAAGGATCAGTCTGCGGCTTATCCGTATAGTCATAGAAGCTGTCCTGGCACCATTCCCAGGCATTTCCTGACATGTCATATATACCCAGCTCGTTAGGTTTGAAGCTCTTGACTGGAACCACTTCCGAGGATGCATTGTTAAGATATGCAGCCACCTGGCTGACATACATACCGCCTGCAAACTGGTTTCCTGCAGACTTGCCCCCTCCTCTTGCGGAAAATTCCCACTCGGCTTCTGTCGGAAGGCGGAACTTACGGCCTGTCAATCTGTTAAGCTTGATAATAAAGTTCTGGCAGTCGTACCATGACACATTGACAACAGGCTTGTCCAGCTCTTTCTCGCTGTTCTTGTAAGGCAGGCTTCCCATAACCTCCAGCCAGAGCCCTGCCGTGACCTCGGTCTGCCCGATCTCGAAGCCTGACAATGTGACCTCATGCACCGGAGACTCATCGGCTCCCGCCATCTTTCCCTGCTCAGGAGTCGCGCCCATATCGAATATGCCACCTTTCACTCCGATCATTCGGATCAGGCAGCCGCCGGCCTTGATCGTCTCGTCTGACGACACTTCTTCACGTTCAGGCTCACGCTTTACGATTGCCTCGATCACATCAGCAGGCACAGGTGTCTCCGTATTGACAACGACACGGAATCCGAGACCCGGCTTCTTCACATAGCCGTTTTCAGGGTCACGGGACTTGCTGGTCCTTGACACTTTCTGATCAGTCTTGTCCATGCACAGCGGATTCAGGACTAGGGTGTCGCTCTGCGCATCTGAGAACGAGTCCGCGCACCATTCAGCATAATTCTGGTTTATCGTGATAAGATTATTTGCAGATGCATATTCCCACTGCGCCTCTGTCGGAAGCGAAAACGGAATGCCTGTCATCTTGGACAGCTTCCCGAGAAACTTTATGCAGTCATCGTATGAGACCATATCCACAGGGGCAGCCGGATTCTGCACAGTTCCTGCATGAGAACCTGTAACGGCCTCCCAAAGTTCCTGTGTGACAGGCAGCTGTGATATGGAATATCCATCCAGTACCACCTGATGCAGTGTAGCTCCGGGGATCCTCGTCCCAGCAGGAGTCCTGCCCATCGAGAATGAGCCTCCTTCCACAGCCGTCATATTGAAAGTCACATTTCCAGCCTTGATTTCTTCAGGTACATCAGTTCCTGCGGCACTGCGGTATGCGCTCCCGCCACATGAAACAAGCAGCAAAACCGATGCTGCCGATACGATAAAAGAATATTTGTTCATGTCCTATGTTTTTCTTTTCTCAAATGTACATAAAAATATGGATATTCTATCACAGGCAAAAAAGTTTCTTACCTTTGTCCTGCCAAGATTGAATAATATACAATACATGGACAGAAATCTGATTTCAGGGACAGTTCCTGTCGAGCGGCACCAGTTCGAGCCGTTCCTGCCGGAAAATGCAAGAATACTGATGCTCGGAAGCTTCCCGCCTCAGCCGAAACGCTGGAGCATGGTCTTCTATTACCCGAACTTCAACAATGACATGTGGCGCATCTTCGGGCTGATCTTCTTCGGTGACAAGGAGCATTTCATCGAGACCGGGCGCAAATCGTTCGACAAGAGAAAGATTGTGGAATTCTGCTCAGAAAAGGGCATCGCCATGTACGATACAGCATGCGAAGTGCGGAGGCTGAAGGACAATGCCTCTGACAAGTTTCTGGAAGTCACGAAACCGACTGACATTGAGGCTCTTCTTGCCAGGATACCGGAATGTGCCGCCATCATCACTACTGGACAGAAGGCTACAGATGTGCTCGTGGAGCACTTTGGCTGCCAGATACCGCCTATGGGCGGGTCGGTCCAGTTTCAAGCCGACATAAACGGATCTGTCCGTGAAATGCAGCTGTTCCGTATGCCGTCCTCATCGAGAGCCTATCCGCTCGCCATCGGCAAGAAAGCTGAGGCATACAGATCAATGCTCCAGGCGACAGGAATAATCCAGGAGCCGGAGCAATGACTGGAAAGTTTTTTGATTTCAGGCTTATGCACTTCAGGCTTGCACCAGAAAAAGCGAGCAGGCACGAAAAAGCGCTCATTTTGGTTAATTAATTATATATCAAAGCGTTAATGTTTTTCAAAATCGTCACATATACTATTTTGAAAAGAGCTAAACAATTATAAATGGACAAATTAAGAAAGATAGCACCATATTTGACGGTTTCCTGGAAACCATGATTTACTCAAAATATTTGACTAACTTCGGCATCTGAAAAGTTGTTTTGAAATGATTGAAAAGTTGTTTGATGTAAAATTTCTTCATCTTCTTCCCTGGTCTTCAGGTCAGATAGACACCGCTATCTTCCCTAAATCCCCAGTCGAACCTGAAGCTTTTATTCTCAAACCTTCAGATAATAACTTCTGAATTCCGGAAGCGGCACATATCCGGTATCAAGACGATGTCAAAAAAAACTCATAAGATGGAACAGACTCCTGGACAAAAATTTACAGTAAAACATAATTCCTTCCTTCTAGAATATCTGTATGAGATATTCCCCGGTCAGAGCAAGAAGGGGGTTAAGGCATACCTCTCAAACGGGCAGGTCATCCTTAACGGAAAAAAGGTCACAGCTTTCGACCAGCCGCTATTCGAGGGGGATTCACTTATAATCCTTCCAAAGAAGGTCTCGATATACAACGAGGTAAAGCATGCCGCAAGGATAGATATACAGGATTCGGGAATAGAAATCCTGTACGAGGATGACTATATAATAGTGGTAAGCAAGAGGAGCGGGCTCCCGGTAGTCGGAACCGGGAAATCGGCAGGCCACGTGGTGGATTTCGAGAAGAAGGGGGCAAAGGCAAGCCTCATGGCACAGCACAGGGAGCAGACTGTATATTCGATATTGAGCGACTACATGCGCACCAAGGTCCATGCGGAGAGAATGAGCTCCAGCGTCAGGCTGCCCTGGAAGCCGTCACATGTATTCATCGTTCACCGTCTCGACCGTGACACATCAGGAGTACTTGTATTCGCAAAGAGCGAGAAGATCCAGAAGATAATGCAGGACGGATGGAACAGCTATGTAAAGACAAGAGGCTACATCGGGATTGTCGAAGGCATCCCATCCCCTGCAGAAGGCACTATCACCAGCTGGCTCAAGGAAAATCCCAAGTCAATGAAGATGATGTCTTCCCGTTCTCCGGAAATCTCCAGGCCGACCGGGCCGAGAACAGGCAAGGCCAATGACGAATGGCAGAAGGCCATAACCAATTACAGGACAGTCGCCACAGATATCAGGATAAAGGGAGCGGACAGCAGCAGTCCCGTCCGCTATTCTGCCGTGGAGTTTCTTCTGGAGACCGGCAGAAAGAACCAGATACGTGTACATGCTGCTGATGAGCTTGGCTGTCCGATTGCCGGCGACAGGAAATATGGAGCAAAGACAAATCCGGCAGGACGTCTTGCTCTCCATGCAGGGACATTGGCATTCATCCATCCTGTTTCCGGGAAAGTTATGACCTTCACAGCTAAAACACCTAAGGAATTCGGCCTGAGGTAACGGGTTTGCAGAGTGCCACGTGTATGCGTGGAGCGTAAACATGTATCACACAAAAAGATAAGTGATTTCAAAGTCACGGTTTCTCCGACTCTGAAATCACTTATTTTCCTACATATCAAGAAGTTATGCCCCACAGCCTCTGAAGGCTCACACTTCCTGCACCATACGTATATATGGCTCTCCGAAGAATGTCACTTCGGCTTCATCGGAAAAGCCAAGCCTGCCGTACAGGTCATGCAGATATGGCTTATGCTTGTCCACAATCAGGGTCACCCGCGTATAGCCAAGCGCCTGCGCCTCATCCAACGCATTCTGAATCAATATGCTGCCTATGCTGTACCCCCTATATTCAGGATGAACAGCAAGTGAATCCAGATAGTATTCGCCTGGCCCTGTTTCACTGCCAGGTTCAGGCTTTTCCGTATTCATCATCCGTGCCATCAATGAGAATGTCCGGTCAGCCATTTCCTTGTATTCCGCACCATCGTATGAAACCAGCGCCCCCGCAGTCTTGCCGCAATATGTGGCAATGCACGTATTTCGCCATGAATACAGCGTATCGTCCTTGGAGCACACCTTCATCAGGGCGTCACGGACAGCTGACAACGAGCCTAACGGAGTGCTGTCGGCTGCCAGCACTGCCGGGTCAAACACGTCATTGCCCATTGCAGCAAGCACCACGTCTGCAATAAACGCAGCATCCGACGGTCTCGCCTTGCACAGCTCCACCCGCGGAGTCTTCGCCTCTATTGCTGGCAGCACAGAAGTATTCTGTTCATTTCCAGGCACTTCACCGATAACACCCTTATGTGGATCTTTATATATTATCTCCATATCACAAAAAAAATGCAATTAATTTTTGTAAATCTAAATAATAGTATCTATATTTGCAAACGCAAATGGGGATATAGCTCAGTTGGCTAGAGCATCTGCTTTGCAAGCAGAGGGTCGTCGGTTCGACTCCGTCTATCTCCACAAAAAGGCTTCGGAATATTTTTCCGAGGCCTTTTCTTTTTTTTCAAAATAGCATATACGGCAATTTTGAAAAATATTAATACGCTGATATTTAACAAATTAACCAAAATTTGCGCTTTATGTTTCCCCACTTTATCTGATGTAAGCCTGAATTGTACACGTCTGTATAGCTTTTGGCATACCAAAGTTAATGGCCTCAAAGTAAAGGGCTACGGGGAAAACATCATAACCCGGCTTGAAAATAATGTAACGCGGAACCCCATTCCAGACATTATCTTTGCAAAAAATCAAGGACATGACCAGAAAGAATTTCAAGGCGACAGGAATGGGATGCGCAGGTTGCGCCGCCCGTATCAATACAGTGCTCAACGAGCAGCCAGGAGTCAAGGAAGCTTCAGTCAGCTTCGTGTCAGGAAGGGCAACGGTAGAATTCGATGAACAGCAATGCAGCACAGGCTCATTGATAAAAGCTGTGGAGGATGCCGGATATGGCCTCGTACCGGAAGTGGACGAAGATGAAGACGATGCGGAAGAACTGGAGCAGAGGAGGCATAAGACATTGATAATTAAGACATCCATTGCGACAGCATTGTCCCTGGCGATAATGGTGACAGGCATGCTTCCGGGTGACCGTAGCGGTATCGCGATGTGGATTCTCGCCACCCCTGCGGTATTCTGGTGCGGCGGCAAATTCTTTTCCAACGCCTGGAAACAGCTGAAGCACGGCATGTGCAGCATGGACTCCCTCGTGGCGCTGAGCACAGGAGTTTCGTACATGTTCAGCCTGTTCAACCTGGCATTTCCCGCGTTCTGGACGAGCAAAGGCATTGAGCCTCACCTTTATTTCGAGGCATCAGCGATGGTAGTCACATTCGTGCTTGCCGGCAAGCTCCTGGAAAACAAGGCGAAGCGCCAGACGACCTCGGCGGTCAGGACGCTCATCGGGCTCAAGCCGGACAAAGTGACATTGATCAGCGGAAGCGTGGAGAAAATCGTGGATGCGGAAACCATAGTGCCTGGCGACATTATCCTAGCGCATCCCGGAGAACGCATTGCGGTGGACGGCATTGTCACGGAAGGAAGCACATACATTGACGAAAGCATGCTCACAGGCGAGCCAGTACCCACATTCAAGGAAGCCGGGGCCAAGGTTTTCACAGGCACTATCAATCAGAACGGCAGCATCAGGTATAGGGCAAAGGAGGTCGGAGAGAAGACGATGCTGTCCAGGATAATACAGATGACCAGGCATGCACAGGACAGCAAGGCCCCGATACAGCGGACTGTGGACAAGGTTGCGTCCGTATTTGTTCCGGCAATAATTCTGATATCCATAATAAGCTTCATTGCCTGGCTCATCCTGGATCCCGCCAACGGGTTCACACATGGGTTCCTCGCTGCCGTGACAGTACTGGTAATTGCCTGCCCGTGCGCCTTGGGGCTTGCAACTCCGACCGCAATAACGGTCGGCATCGGCCTCGGCGCTGAAAACGGCATATTGATCAAGGATGCGGAGTGCCTGGAAAGAGCCGCGTCCATCAAGGCGGCAGTCCTGGACAAGACCGGAACGCTGACGGAGGGGCATCCGGAGGTCCGCGAGGCGCTTTTCGCCGACGAGGGGCACAAGGAATCTGCGCTCAACAGGCTGGCAAGTCTCGAGTCAATGTCGGAGCACCCCCTGTCAGGAGCTGTCGTGGAATACGCCAAAGGTCAATGCAGGCAGCTCATCCCTGTAAAAGTCAATGATTTCCAGACGGTTCCAGGACTCGGCATCAACGGTTCGGAAGTTCTGCCTGACGGCAGCGAGGTCAAGGTCAATGCAGGCTCCTCTAGATATATGACAATGCTTGGGGTCAATATTCCTTCTGCATTGTCCGATAACGCCGGCAGAATGGCAGGGACTGTCATCTGGTTTGCTGAAGATGGAGAAGCTACGGCGGTTCTTTCCGTGTCTGACACCGTAAGGGAGACGGCAAAGGAAGGCATTGACCTGCTGAAAGATATGGGCATAGAGACCTACATTCTTACTGGCGACAGCAAGGCTGCAGCGGAGAGCGTGGCAGGCGAGCTAGGAGTAAGCGGTCTGCGGGCGGAGGCATTGCCATCGGACAAGCTGGAGTTCATACGAGGTCTGCAGGAGCATGGCGTCAGGACAGCTATGGTCGGGGACGGAATCAACGACAGCGCAGCCCTGGCGCAGGCAGATCTCGGGATAGCGATGGGGAAAGGAAGCGACATCGCGATGGAGTCCGCAGGCATCACCCTGACATGCCCCGATCTCAGGAAAGTGGCCGGTGCGATACGTCTGTCTCGGCTGACAGTGAGGACTTTGCGGGAAAATCTCTTCTGGGCGTTCATTTACAATGTGATTGGCATCCCGATTGCAGCGGGTGTCCTGTATCCGGTTTGCGGATTCCTGCTCAATCCGATGATAGCCAGCGCGGCAATGGCATTGAGCAGCATAAGTGTCGTGACCAACAGCCTGAGGCTGAAGAGCAAGAAGTTATGATTCTATATATTAAACACATGGTCTGTGACCGCTGCATCATGGTGGTACGGGAGCAGCTGGAGAAGGCTGGACTTTGTCCTGTATCTGTAAGGCTTGGCGAGGCTGAGTTCCCGGGAGAACTTACAGATGAGGACGTTGCAAAGGCAAAGTCTGTTCTGGAACCGCTAGGGTTCGGGTTCATTGATGATAAGAAAAGACTGCTCGCAGAGCAGATAAAGCAGGCCATAATAGGTCTCGTGCATAAGGATAGCCTGACAGAAGCCGCCAATGAAGATGGGCTGAAGATGAATCTGTCCGACTACCTGTCAGGGAAACTGCATTGCGACTACAAGTATCTGAGCGGCATCTTTTCCGACCAGGAGAATGTCACGATAGAGCAGTATTACATAGCACAGAAAGTAGAACGCGTGAAGGAGCTTCTGGTCTATGGAGAGCTGTCACTCACCGAGATAGCCTACAGGATGAACTACTCGAGCGTGGCATATCTGAGTGCCCAGTTCCGCCGCATCACAGGCTTTTCCCCTACCGAGTTCCGCAAGATCAAGGGCGACAGGAGAACACCCGTTGACAAGATTTAGGAATCCCCCTCCGACTATTTTCTTTTCCTGTCGCGGAGGATTTCGGACTTGTCCACTACCACCCAGATAGTATCTACGACACTGCCACGGGTTCCTGCGCCAAAGTTCTTAAGCGGATTTGCAAAGTCTTTGTCAAGGACTGTGACATCATCCACGAAATAGTCAGTCTCTCCACGGTTGTAGAACAGATTCCTCAGCCCCCACACCTCGTGGTAGCGTATCTTCAGTTTCCAGCCCTCAACCTGTGCCTGCCTCATAAGGTTAACCAGGGAATCCTGATTGTGGCGGTCATTGTCAAAGCTGAACGAGAACGGTTCACCGCTAGTATTCATTCCGGTCTGAGTCATATTCAGACGGCCCTCCCAGGAGTCCCAGAATACTCCCTTGCTGGTGAATTCAATGAGATTGCCGACTTTCTCTCCGTTGGAATAGTTCTCTTTGCAGCCGTTAATGCAGATCACGGCAATCATGCCGGCTACGATAGCAAATACCTTTTTCATTATCAGACGTTTTATCCCTGGAAAGTTATCAATATTTTCGCGAATCTGCAAGGCTTTCCGCGACTGATAGATGTCTCCATTGATTATAAATCACTTACAGATCTCAAAGTACAGATCTGCGGACTTTGAAATTCACAACTCATTGATAATCAATATAGGATAAGCGTAGTGAATTACACATTGAAATATTATTCTTATATTTGGAGCACAAAAACTGATAATCTTATGGCTGACATGGTTCAATCTTTCATCATCCCATTGGCCTCAGCTGCACTGGCGCTGTGGGGATGCGTTTTTTACGAAAAGGACGGCTGGCGCAAGGCTGCCAGATTCATTGTCCTGCTGGCTGGTGCCGCCGGACTGGCATTGTCTGTGGGGAAGCT
This sequence comes from uncultured Bacteroidales bacterium, assembly GCA_934691625.1. GTDB lineage: Bacteria > Bacteroidota > Bacteroidia > Bacteroidales > UBA932 > Cryptobacteroides. Next base: position 65,674 of record CAKUTA010000006.1, read on the forward strand.
CATGCCGACGCTGAAGGAGATGTGCTCGAAGGAGATGCTGGACGAAAGTGTCCTGAAATATTCTTTGGCATTGACATATACAGGGGTTTTGACACTCATGTCGTTCGCTGCATTTTACATGGTAGTCATCGACGGGCTGCTCGGGTGGACTGGAGGCTTGCTGCCGGGAGTCGGATGTGTCATCACAGGTCTGCTGCTTGTGCCACCGGCATTGAGCCTGTGTGTCTTCGTGATAAAGAACTTCTGGTGGCTCGCGCTTGCGGTCCTGGCTGTGCTAGCCCTAATCGGAGCCATCGTGGGTGGAGCTTCTTCCGGCGTGATCAATGCATCTTCGCAGGGCGATGTCTTTGTGGACAAGTATGGCAATGAATACATCAGCACGACCGACCAGTCCAGACTCTACGGAGGAAAAGAGACATGGAACACGGCAAGAGAATATCATATCAAAGGACAGAGCGGAAGTTTCTACCGCAGAATCAAATAATGAAAAGATTGCTTTTAGTTTTGGCTGCTGCGATTGCAGCTTCAGTAACGTGCTGCTCGCAAAATAGAAGTCAGGCAGTTAATAAAGGGACAGAGGAAGAAAAGACAGTATCAAAGACTGACGAGGGAAAGGTCAATAATATCACCACAGAGGAATTCAAGAAAAAAGTGATGGACTATGATAAGCATCCTAAGGGCTGGGTGTTCGAGGGCAGCCATCCGGCAGTCATCGACTTCTACGCGACATGGTGCCGCCCATGCAAATTGACAGCACCGATTGTGGAGGAGCTTGCAAAGGACTACCATGGCAAAATTGACTTCTACAAGGTGGATGTCGATAAGGAAAAGGAGCTTGCCGCAGCATTCGGAATAAGAAGCATTCCGGCATTCCTGTTCATACCGTTGGAGGGGAAGCCGACAATGCAGATGGGGGCAATGCAGAAGGCCGATTTCGAGAAGATCATCAAGACGGTGCTCGTGCCTCAAAGGTAGGATTCACGCAGCCCGCGCCATAAGCCTGAAGCACGCAAGTTGTTTTCATATAAATTATCGATTTTTAACTATTTAACATTTTTCAAAATAGCACATGTAGCGATTTTGAAGGATGTTAATATATTAATTTTCAATTAATTAACTAAAACGCATGCTTTATATTGTCCACTTTATGAGGTACAAGCCGAAAGCACCTAAGAAGCTGTTCTGAAATTATTATCTGAAAGTTTGAGAGGGCAAACTTCAGGTTCGACCGAGGATTCGGGGAAGATAGCAGTGCCTATCTGACCTGAATCCTAGGGAAGAAGATGAAGGAATTTTACCCCAAACATCTTTTTAATAATTTCAAAACAGCTTCTAAGTCCAATTAAGTCTATCATTGATTATCAGCAAATTATAAATCCCAAATGTCATGACTGCTGACATTTGGAATTTATAACTAATTGATATTCAATATAAATTACCCGAATCATTGGGCACTCAGCCAGATGAGGAGTGACAGAGCACGAGCGGCAGCAGTCATGACAGCGAGCGGCGGAGAGACTCGGCCACTGAACGCCAGGACGGCATTTTCTTCAGGGTGCTCCGGACAGGCTCCACGTCGTACAAGAGGAAGAGCATCAGGATTATGCAGCCGATAAGGCAGGACCATCCGAAAAGAGTCTTCACTCCGGACATCAGAGGCGCAAGGGCATTCATCCTGGCGACATAAGCAGCCACGCCGGGCTCCAGGCTGGACAAATCCACCGGGCTGCCGGACGAAAAGTGCGTAGCATACTCGGCAATGCAGCGTCTGAGAGCATGGGCATATCCGGCCGAGGCCATCGAGTCCACAAGGCCGTTCCTTATGAAGCCGCAGATCGCGAAGCCCATGAAGAAATGCTGAAACGGCATTATCTCCTCCAAGTAGATGCTGAGCGCCACAAAGAATATCGCATACCCGAATGTCCGCAGCATTGTCGGGACATAAAGGAGCTCTATATTGCCATAAGGCGTCAGACATAAATACATTGACAGCAGATAGACGAGAATCGCGGCGAAGCCAACGGACAGCAGCCTTGTGTATTTCTGATGAAGCACCTTGAGCCACCACAGCACGAACAGGCAGCCAGCCAATGTTCCGGCAAGTTCACATACCGAGAGCCTGGCCGTAGTCATAGAGTCATACCCAAGGACAGCTGACATGAATGGAGTCTGGAGAGACTTCGAGGTTGCGCACATCACTTCCAGCACGATGAATAGTCCAAGCACAGGATAGAGCTTCCGGTACTTGAACGCAGCCACGTCAATGTACGGGTGACGGATATGCAGCATCCGGGCAATGCAGAAGGCCAAAGTCACAGGCAACGCGCAGCACACCGTGCAGAAGACATTGCTGTCAAACCAGTTATAATATTCGCCGTAGGTAAATATCCAGATCCCCTCGAGCAGCACCAGTGACCATAGGACACAGCCCAGCCAGTCCACGCTTATCAGAGGGATCTTCGGGGCTATCCTGACATTCCTTGTCAATACCGCCACTGTCAATGCAACAGCCAGCAGCAGACCGATCATAAGCCAATGCATCATATACCAGCTTCCGAGATGATACGTCAGCTGATTCGCCACCCAGGATGACATATTCATGCAGCCTATCACTATCATATAAAGGAACGGGAAGAACCTGGTGAAGTCTCGCCCCGGAGCCATCCAGAGCTGGATATTGGACATGCATTCAAATGTCCCGCACAACTTCAGGAAGCCGGCGATATAAGACAGCACGCACAGGACAGGTATGCTCTGTACCCTCATGCACAACAGGTTGCATACGGCTATGCCAAGTGCGGCACTAAGCAGAAGCTGCCTGTTCGTAAAACGGAACTTGAAGCGGAAGAGGAGAGGGAAAGGCATCGCCACCCCTACTACTCCGCACAAGCCTATCATCAGCACATCCTCCCTCATGAAGGATGTCGTCCCCATAATATTGGCCAATGAGCCCAGATATATTCCCCCGCTTAGCTGAAAGACTATGGCAAAGAGTACATATATCCAAGGGCGCACGGCTTTCGGGACAAATTCCCGATACATCGGCATCGAGAACACCATAGGAGGCATCGGCATATCAATACTTCACTTCTGTTTCTACATTGAGACCGGCCTTGAGAGCAGACAGTTCATCAGCCGTCCCGTCAATCCTTATACGGACAGGCACCCGCTGCTCGACCTTCACGAAATTTCCCGTGGCATTGTTCACAGGAGCACCCATCCATGCGGCACCGGTAGCCGCAGCGATGGCCTCAACATGTCCTGTATATGTGACACCAGGGACGGCATCAGCATTGATCCTGACATCAGCGCCTATACAGATATGCTTCATCTGAGTCTCGCGGTAGTCTGCTATGATCCAGACATCGGAATCATCCACAACTTTGGCAAGCAGCTGTCCAGGCTGGACAAGCTGGCCGACATGGATATCCTTGCGCCCTATACGTCCGTTACATGGAGCCACGATCACAGTATATGAAAGCCTGAGCCGGGCAAGTTCCAGGGCAGCCTCAGCAAGCTGGACACCAGCCTCGCTCTGTCCCAGGCGCCCGGTAAGTTCATTGCCCACAAGTTCCGTGGACTTCCTCTGGCGACTCACCTGCTCATAACGGGCCTTAGCAGCCTTGTATCTTGTTTCCACGGCATCGAACTGCTGCTGAGTCACGGCATCCTTAGCGAGCAGGGCCTTGTAACGCTCATAGTCGTCTTTCGCATTGGCAAGATTGACCTTCGCCTCCTCGATGCCCGCCTCGACGACACTCACATTGCTGGCGGTCGTCTTCAGGCTCGCGGCATCGGCAGACTTCCCGGAGCGTGCCCGCGCGAGATCCGCCTGCGCCTGCGCCAACTGATAGAGATATTCGGTATTGTCAATGACAACCAGCGTATCGCCTTTATGGACATGCTGATACTCATCGAAACGGATCTCGCTGATGAAGCCCTGCACCCTGGTATTGACCGGGGAGATATGGCGCTCGACCCGCGCATCATCGGTATATTCGACACTGCCGAGATGCACGAAGCGTGTGCAGACGTAGGCGATTCCGCAGATAATCAGAATGATTATCACTGCATTGTATATTCTTTTGATTGTCTTCTTGTTCTCCATGGTATGATAAATTTCAGACTTATGCACTTCAGGCCGGCACCAGATAAAATGGTGCGACATAAAAAGCGCACATTTCGGTTAATTAATTAAATATAAACACATTAACACTCTTCAAAATCGTCATATATGCTATTTTGAAAAACGCCAAATAATTATAAATAAACAAGTTGAGAAAATAGCGAATTAGAAACCCTGGATCTTCGAGTATAGGACCTATCTAAACACATCGCAGAAACGCTCCTACAGCACTCCTGCGGCATATTTCAGCCGGCACAGCCTGTACTCAATCTCAGCTTCCGCATCGGCGACACCTAGTTCCGCATCCAGCTTCATATTGAACGCATCCAGCATATCAGTCACAAGCACTAGCTGCTCTATATACCGGTCGTGCACCCTCTCATAGTTTTCATCCGCCAGCTGAAGGCTCTTCTCCCGTGTCTCAAGCTCCACATAGGCCTGCTGGTAATCAGTAAACGCCTGCTGCACATCATTCTGAAGATTCTCCTTCGACACTTTACGGGCCTGCTCCGCCTGTCTGACGGCAAGCGTCGCCTGCTTCAGCTTATGTCCGGACTTGTACAGGGAGCCGAACTCGTATCTGATTCCCAGACCGACATACCAGATATTCAAGTTCTTATCAATCGGAGGAATCTCGAATGTAATCGGCCCGTTGAAATTCTCATGCGCAACCACAGCGACCTTCGGGAGTCGTCCACTGCGGACAATCTGCCTCTGCGCCACCGCAATATCAGCATTGACATCAGCAATCTTCAGTTCCGGCGAAGTCTGTTCTGCCCTGTCCTGCCAGGCGGAATGGGCATCGGCACGCATATCTTCCGGTTCCGACAATGCAGGGGTTATGACCGTCCCTTCAGGAAGCCCTAGAGTGTTGCAGAGCCTGTAGTTCAATACCACGGCATTGTTCTCCATGCGGACAAGCTCCAGCTTCAGCATCTCCAGACGAAGCTCGTATCGGGTCACGTCATTCGCAAGCGCAAGTCCCTGTTCCCGTTTGGCCTGTATTTCCTCTATAAGTTTCTCTGTCAATGAGATGTTCTCCTTATAGACCTTGATGTCATTGTCAATCCTGAAAAGGTCAATGCATTGACCGGCGGCCATAAGCCTCAGGCCCTGACGGCTCTTGTCAATCTGAGCCGATGCCAGACCGGCCTGGTTCTCGGCAATCCGGATTCCTGCATTGACAGCACCTCCTGCATATACGACCTGCTGCGCCTCCAGCGTGAATCCGTTTCCGAAATGGGGTGACGGCGCCTTGGTGAAGTTCGAGAAGTTCCTGTCAGTCAGGAATGCATCTCCTATATAGCTGACATTCAGCTCGGCATTAAGTTCGGGAAGCCGGGCATTTTTTGCAGCCTGTATCCCCTCTTCAGATGCCTCCTTTGCCGAGCGAAGCATCTCCATCGTCCTGTTTCCGGTCTCGATACGTGAAAACATTTCGGACAATGTCAGCCTCAACGTATCCCCATGGCTGTCCTCTTCCCATTCTTCAGCGTTGCGGCCGAAAACAGGTGACATCCCGGCTCCGGCCGGAAGCAATAGTGACAATAAGACTGCGGCAGCCGTTCCTGCCGCTTTGCATTTTCTGAAATCCATTTCTGATAATTCGATTTTTCGGCTGCAAAGGTATTGCGCAAATGCGACGGAAGCGTTGGACAAAACTAGCTAAAAATAGGACATAACGGAACTATTATAGCGTTTTATGATATTTTTCCCGATATTTGCAGCACAAAAGAGAACATGAATGGATAAAGAATTAAGGCCTGACGGAAAGGTTGCACTACTGGAAGGAGTGCAGGAAATGGCAGCCGGCTCCGCCAGAGATGAAGGCGGAACGGAAAGGCTCGTCGAGAATGGAATAATCGTCCATTGCCAGAACGGGCAGGCTGATGTCAATGTGAATTACAAGAGATGGCATCTGCCGTCAGGAGGCGTGATGACATTGTTCCCGGGCGATCTTGTCTCAATAGCCATGAAAAGTGACGATTTTTCCGTGGACATGCTGATTTTCACCCCTGCGATTCTGCGCGAGGCCAGCCTGGACATAGAGCGTTCCATATATGAGGCGCTGAGGGAGGACAGGTGCAGGAGTGACTCCCCCGTCGTTACGCAGATCGTAAGTTCAATGTTTACACTCCTCAGTATCTACTTTCATCAGAGCGAATGCAAATGTCTGGAGAAACTGGTTCTCTGTCAGCTGAAAGCCTTCTTCATAGGCTTCCATGACTACATCACAAGATTCCCGGAACTCGCGCCCGCCTCCGCAGCAGGCTCGAAAAGGAAAAGGTCCATTTTCAATGCCTTCATGCAGATGCTGGAGCAGGATTTCCGGACATATCGTGATGCAAGCTGGTACGCAAACCGTCTGAGCATCACGCCGAAGTATCTGAATATCATCACAAAGGACATCTCGGGAAGACACGTAAAGACACTAATCGACCATTATGTGATACTAAAGCTTAAACAAGAGCTTGAAAGCACCGACAAGCCACTGAAACAGATAGCCTGGGACTACAACTTCAGCGACGCTTCCTTCTTCACACGCTATTTCCGCCGCCACACAGGCCTCACCCCACGCGCATGGCGTGTCAGAAACGTGTAGCAAGGCATGTGAAGCCACATGAGGAGACAATGTGCCCGGCTCTGCGGTCTCTAGAACAGAACTTATATTGACTATCAAATACTTACAAATCTCAAAGTACAGCGCCGCGCACTTTGGTATTTATAACTCATTGATAATCAACAAAGGCATTAAGGTGGCTCCACATTTATCAATCAATATCCCAAGACTACCTGCCACGACACAGCTGCTGACCAGTGACGGCTCCGTCCTCCTGTCTCCAGCCGGAAGGCTTTTTGCCGATGCAGATTTGTTTTGTACCTTTGCGCAGCATTTCCAATAGTCAATCTGCCGTGACCGATGACTCATCATGCCATTGACGAGGCTTTAAGAAGCTGTTTTGAAATGATTAAAAAGTTGTTTGAGGTAAAATTCCTTCATCTTCTTCCCGTGGATTCAGATCAGATAGGCACAGCTATCTTCCCAGCCCCCTCGGTCGAACCTGAAGCTTTTTCCTCTCAAACCTTCTGATAATAATTCCAAAACAGCTTCTTCGAGGAGGACAGCAGCAGAAAAGTCAGACAGTTCCTAAAGAGATTCCAGATGATGAATGTCAATTTGACCGGCAGACAAACCGGAAAGAGTACCAGCGGAGGCACCGCCTATTCAATACTGATAACATGCGGCATCGGACATTTTCTGAACGACATGATCCAGTCGGTGATCCCGTCCATCTATCCGGTAATCAAGGACGCCTATGGATTCACATTCGCACAGATAGGCATAATCACATTGGTCTTCCAGATGACATCGTCCATACTTCAGCCATTCACAGGCTATTATGCCGACAAGAGGCCTAGTCCTTATGCCCTTTCCATAGGAATGTGCTTCACATTGGCAGGGCTCCTCATGCTCGCCGGTGCGGGCACTTTCTGGACAATCCTCATTTCAGTAGGAATAATCGGAATGGGCTCATCCATATTCCACCCGGAAGCTTCCAGAGTCGCACAGATGGCCTCGGGAGGAAGAAAAAGCCTGGCGCAGTCCATATTCCAGGTAGGAGGAAACGGAGGAAACGCTCTCGGGCCTCTGCTGGCAGCATTGATAGTCCTGCCTTTCGGTCAGAGTTCCATCAGATGGTTCGCATTGATTGCAGTCCTTGCCGCGGTCATTCTGCTGCACGTCGCATCCTGGTACAAGGAGAGAATCGCCACACATACCGACCATCCGGAGATCAATGCCGGTGTACGTGATGATATCCCACGCCGCAAGGTTCACACGGCAATGCTTATTCTCGTGGCATTGATCTTCTCCAAATACTTCTACCTGTCCTGCATGACGAGCTACTTCACGTTCTTCCTGATGGACAAGTTCTCGATGACTGTGCAGAATTCCCAGCTCTGCCTTTTCGCCTTTCTCGCAGCCTCTGCGCTCGGCACTGTAGGCGGAGGACTTTTGGGAGACAAGTACGGAAGGAAATACATAATCTGGGGCTCCATCCTGGGAGCAGCGCCTTTCGCTCTGATGCTGCCGCACGTAAACTGCTTCTGGACAATAACCCTGTCTGTTATCATTGGCCTGGTGATTTCATCTGCATTCTCCTCTATCGTGGTGTATGCGACAGACCTGATGCCCGACAGGATAGGAATGATCTCCGGTGTATTCTTCGGGCTCATGTTCGGTCTCGGAGGCATCGGCTCCGCGTTCTTCGGATGGCTGGCTGACAGGACGAGCATAGGGTTCATCTTCAATGTGAGTGCATTCCTGCCGCTTCTCGGCATTGTGGCGGGATTCCTTCCGGACACAAGAAACAAATCCTATGAATCTGTTTTGAAATGATTGAAAAGTTGTTTGAAATAAAATTCCTTCATCTTCTTTCCAGAGTATTCAGATCAGACAGGCACCGCTATATTCCCCGAATCCCCGGTCGAACCTGAATTTTTTTCCACTCAAACCTTCAGATAATAATTCCAAAACAACTTCTAAATATGGCAATACAAAGACATCTAGTCCACATTCAACGCGATCATTCCCCCTGCGGAGAAATACTTCTCGGTTCCATCGGGGATAGACTTTGTCTCTGCGACTGGAACGGGAAGGCATGCGTCGAAAGCAACAAGCGCAGAATCAGCAGGATACTCAATGCCGATTTCACGGAAGCTTCGTCAGATGTCATAAAGATGGCTATCAGAGAGCTGGACGAATACTTCTCCGGTGCCCGCAGAACATTCGATATCCCACTGCAGTTCGCAGGCACGGAGTTTCAGCAAGGTGTTTGGCGTGCTCTGCTGGACATCCCTTATGGAGAGACCAGAAGCTACATGAACATCGCCTGTGCCGTGAACAATCCGAAAGGAGTAAGGGCTGTGGCACAGGCTATCGGGGACAATGCGATAAGCATCATTGTCCCCTGCCATCGTGTAATCGGATCAAACGGCTCATTGACAGGCTTCGCTGGAGGTCTGGATGCCAAGCGACGCCTTCTCGCCATTGAGAACGGCGATACGTTTCTGGAATTATAGAAGCTAGAACTTGAAGGACAATCCTGCTGACACATAGCCGGTATCGTGGCCGCCTTCCACCCAAATGCCAGCCTTGTTGCAGAAGTACCAGCGGAGTCCCGCCGTCGCAAGTACCCCCATCCTCGTATCCATCTTGTTGAAAGCCGAGCTGGCTTTTTCACCGCTTTCGTGGTCAGTGGTATGTTCTCCGATCAGTCCTGCATCAATCATTGCCCTGGCGTAGAGCTCAAGACGGCGGCAAAGTGTAAGATGGTAGCTGAGACCGGCTGCAAGATCCACCCTGTTGCAGTATGTGTCCTGTTGCTTGTTCCCGTAGCCATTGTCAAGCATCCAGTTATAGCCATATCTGGAGTATTCTCCGCCGATTGCCCAGCCGAGGCTTCCGAAGCGGCCGAAGTCCAGGAAGCAGATGTCCGAATAAATCATCACCGGAGGAACCGCCATATTGAACGAAGATTCTGCAGCGTCATCTGTGGCATGCTTCATCACCCTCGACCAGTCCGCTATCACAGGCGACACTCCGAGCTGCAGTGTCCTGGTATATTTCGGGAATACAATTTCAGATTTCGTGCGTTTCCAAGCAACATTCTTTTCGGCATCCGAAGCGGCGATTCCGCCCTGGACTCCGGTCTGCTCAGGCTTGAGCTTCCCGTCTGTGCGACGGGCGGTATTCCCGTATGAAGTTTCCCATGCATGAACCACGTCCATGAAAGTGCTGAACTCCCCTGCCTTTATTCTCTGTGCAAATTCAGGATAATCATAGATTTTTCCGAAATACATATTCAGCATTGACGTGGACATCGAAGGCTCGGCCCTGTCGAAAATGCTCTCACGTGTATCAGAGCCCACCATGATGGCCATATCGCCAGCGATGCTCAGGTACCACGAGCGTATCGGACGCACGACGGTAATATTTCTTCCTGTCCTCTCTGCCTCGACAGTGAAAAGAGAATACAGGTCAATGCCCCTTCCACGGTATTCCTCACGTACCCATTCCACCTTGGCTGCTCCACCGAGAGCGCCGTACATCTTGACGAGCCGTTTCACATATTTGTCAGAGCCTTCGAGAAGGAGTGAATCGACATCTTCATTGACATATCTTATTCTCTCGCCGTCAGGGGTCTGGCTGAACTCGATATGGTCGGGACGGTTGACAAGTGCCGAGCGGAGATAGCCGTCAATGACCTGCTGTCCGCCCTTGTTAAGCCAGACTGTAGCCTTGACATCTTCGTCTTTCTGGCGTCTGGACTTCTTGTCTGATACTGTCTGCGCATTTGCAGACAAGCCTGCAAGCAGCATCATTGCAGCTGACAGGCTGACAAAAACATTGTTATGCATCATAAAACCTTCAGAGAATAATTTCTAAACAGATTCTTACCTGACATCAACTGAAAAACTCAATGCGAAATTGCCGCCCGACCAGCCTCCCGTGAATGTATATTCTGTCTTATCGACTGTCTTGCGGTATATTTCCGAACCCTCGCTCCTGGTGAACCCTGCCGGGATGAACTTGGCATAATATGTCGTCGCCACAGACTCGGCGCACTCGTAGTCGAAGAATGTCAGAGTCTTCATGTCGCTGCCTAGCTCCTTATACTGCCAGTTCTCCACGTCCCCGTCGAACACAGGAAACCCCTCAAGGAAAGGATAGGCCTTGACAAGCGATGCCCATGCTATCTTGTCCGTTGGGCATATTACCGGATCATTTCCTGAGTTTTCCTTGCCACAGCTGCATACAAGTGCCATTGCGGCACAAATCAATGTGAAAATATACTTTTTCATAACAGTTGGTTTTTACTGCAAATATAGCTCTTCCCCCCCATAAATTCAAAGCATTTTTCGATTTTTCATGCTGGCGTCTGCCACGAGTTTGTTCCGGGAAAGAAGCTGGCATTGATTTTCAATGAGTTACTAATCCCAAAGTACGGAGCCATGACATTTGAAAATCGTAAGTGCCTGAAACTCAATACAAGGTTAATCTGATTTCATATCATCAGCATTATGCGCCCCTCCGCCTTGACAAATGTGTCTGGATAGTGCATCACGACAGCATATACCTGGGCGGACGTGACAGGCTGTCCATCCTTGCGCACATACAGTCTGCGGCGGTTGATGACATCCGCGATCTGCTCTGTCTTCAGCCCGCCGTTACGCTCGGCAAGGACATATAGTATGGCTTCCTCTATCTTCATAATCTAAATAATCCGGCTGTGGTCTGCCGACAGCAGCCTTAAACCCTATCAAATATAGCAATAATTTTCAGGATCGTGCGCCTCGGACTGACAGCATCACGGCAAGCGGCTCTTCTCTTGCAGATCTGAACGAGCTTTCATACTTTTGCAACAAAGCTGCAACGAGGGAAAACCGATTACGTTTACTTAACTAGTTACTTTACAGCCATTTAGCAATTTCAAAATAGTTCCAGTGGAGATTTTGAAAAATATCAAAACATTGATATTTAATTAATTAGCAAAAAAATGGAATATATTTTCAGAAAGGCATCATTGACAGAAGTTGACCGCATCATGGAAATCATAGATGAGGCAAAGCTGCAGATGCGCAGGGAAGGCAAGAATCAGTGGGACGAGAAGTACCCGGCACGGCAACATATAGAAACTGACATTGCAGACGGCAATGCCTACGTGATGATTCTTGAAGGACAGATCGCCGCATACGGCGCAGTGGTATTTACGGGAGAGCCTGCTTACAATGGCATTCAAGGCCGATGGCTGAGCGAACAGCCCTACGTGGTGCTGCACCGGCTAGCAGTGACAGAGAGCGTAAAAGGACACGGGATAGGACGCCTGTTTATGCAGGAAGTGGAGCGGATGAGCCGTTCCGCCGGAGTTCACAGCTTCAAGGTGGATACGAACTACGACAATGCCCGCATGCTGCGTCTGCTGGACAAGACCGGCTTCACCTACTGCGGCCAGATCTTCTATCCGCAAGGCGCCCGCATGGCCTACGAAAAATTATTGAAATAATTTCAGCATCCAAGGTTTGGTCCTGGTCCAGATTGTATCATCTGCATCAGTTAGCAAGCAGCACTTCCGCGTAATCTGCGGCCGGAGCCGGCAATGCTACAGGTGACAATGTTTTCAGGCCGTTCCAGTCGAGATCGTAGATGCGCGTACCATTGAATGCCTCCGCAAAGTTGAGCAGGATATGATCAGGCTTTTCCGGATTCGACGTGGCGGAGATGATCCGGCCCATTTTACACGTGTATGTGGCCTGGTTCATCATTCCTGTTTCCATGGACACGGGACAGAACAGGCTTGGCCCTCCGGTGTACGTGAGAATGCAGCCGGCATCATTGCCAGCTCTGAACGGTATCACGGATTCGGCTACGACGTCCTCCATCTTGCGGAATCCATCCTTGTCCAGTATCAGTGTGGTCCAGTTGCCATCGCCTCGGTATGCGGACAGAAGGTAGGAAGGCGACTCAGCCGTTCCAATGAACACTCCAGGATAATCCCCGAAGTGTTCAGGCTTCAATCCTTCGGGAAGTGCAAATGTCGGCTGCACCGGAGCAGGAGTCTCAGACTTCGTCATATAGTCTGCCCCTGTTTCAATCGGCAATGTCCGCAAAGTGCAGATGCCGTCCCTGCAGACAAGGGCAACGGCAGTATTTGACGGAGTCAGGAACAATGCCAGGACATCAGATGCGAGAGTCTCGGCCGCACCCGTGAAGAAATCAACATGAACAACAGTCCGTTGTTCGCCTCTTCCGGCGATTCCGCAAAGCCCGAATGACCTCGGGACATTGATTACAGAATGGAAATCCCCAGGCAATGCAACGGCAAGAGACTGTCTGCCGACATTGTTCATGTCAAGCATGAACCCGTCAATGCTTTTAGACGCATAGCCGAGCCCGTATAGCCTCAGGTCCTTAGGTGCCTGCCCGTCAGTGATTTTCAATGAGCCGACTTTCTGCAGATGTCCTTCTCGCATAACGCTGACTTCCACATCCGCTGCAGGGTATCTGTACGGCAGAACGGCTGCGATGCCACCTGACGCGGTCTCCAGCTTCTTAGCATATATACCAGACGCCGTGCCGAAAGGGATCCGCTTGTCGCCGGTCTCCCACGTGAAGGAGAGCATCACATTGTCCGTCCGCCTGTATTCAGAACCTTCCAAATGTATAGCGTCACCTGGAGCACAGGTAAGCCCTTCTTCCTCAATCCTAGCATCCTGAATGAATACCACCTCAGACTCAGACACAAATGCCTTTCTGTTGCAGGAGCTGGCTGTCATAATCAGGACAAGCAGAGCCGGGAATATGTTTCGAAATGTCATCATTAATATCAATAAGAACGAGTAAATATAGCAAAACTATCACTATCTGTCAAAAAAAAATCAGTGCATTACTGTTAACTTTCGCCTAGCCTCTGCTAGCTTAAAGATAAAGGCTGAATCGTTGCATTCTTTGACGAAAATTTTTCATGCTTTATTCACACTTGTTTTATAAATTTGCAGGTATGAAACGTTTTTTCAAAGGCTGTTTAAACATATTAGCTATAATAATCTGCACTACAGCAGCAGGAAGACAGAAAGAAATAAGATGCACTCCGTTCGGGAACCTTTCCACCGGAGAAAGCACGAAGCTCTACACTCTCACCAGCAGGAGCGGCGCATCCATGCAGCTGCTGGATTATGGGGCCAGGATTGTCAGCATTGTCATGCCTGACAGGAACGGCAAGTTTGGAGATGTCGTAGCTGGCTTCAGCGACCTGGCGGACTTCGAGAAGAAAGACAGGTTCATCGGTCCCGTCATCGGCAGATTCGGAAACCGCATCAACCATTCGTCTTTCGAGCTTGACGGTATCCGCTATGAGCTGACAGCCAATGAAGTTCTCGGAGGGGAATCGGTTCAATGCCATGGCGGCCCTAAAGGTTTCGACACTTTCGTATGGGACTCCGCTCCAGTCTTCGGGGATAAATGCCGTGGCGTGCGTTTCCATAGACTCAGCCCTGACGGGGAGCAAGGATATCCAGGAAATCTTGATGTTTACGTAACCTACTGGCTGACAGACGACAACGCCATACGTATCGAATACCGTGCCACTACAGACAAGCCGACTGTTGTCAATCTGTCCAATCACACATATTTCAATCTCAAGGGCAATGAGGGAGGATATGTGATGGATCACCTCCTTCAGGTGGAAGCGGACACATGTGTTCAGAACAATGCCCAGTTCTGCCCTGATATCCTCCGCCCGGTAGAAGGCAGCCCGTTCGACTTCAGGATACCGCACAGGGTTGATTACCGCATAGACATGCCAGACGAGCATCTGCGGATAATGAGAGGCATGTCAGCATGCTGGGCCATCAGAAAGTGGGACGGAAGCCTGCGGAAAGCTGCCGACCTGTATGAGCGCAGATCCGGACGCGGCATGGAAACATGGACCACGGAACCGGCATTGCTCACATTTACAGGAAGGACCTTCGACGGTTCATACAAAGGCAAATACGGCCCAATCGAAAAGTTCGGAGGAATGCTTATGGAGACCATCCATTTTCCCGACAGTCCGAACCAGCCCCGGTTCCCGACTACCGTACTCAGGCCCGGTGAAGAATATTATTCCACGACCGAGTTCCGGTTCTATGCAAGATAACGGACCGGCCCTATGCCTACCATAAAACTGAAAGGCCTTCCCCGCAGCCAGTTCTTGCTGCAGGGAAGGTTATCTGTACAATGCCTGGTTGAGCAGATTGAAAAGGCGTCGAATCTCTGCGCCCTCCTAGGTGAAGACATCGCCACCGGCCGTCTTCCGAAGTCCAAACTGGCGTTCATTCACAAAATGGTCGGCGCCATCTGCTACCGCAATGCCAAAAGCTACTTTCAGTTCTGAGAGATGCCAGATTCTGGTATGCGATTGTCAATTAGATTGGTTCACTTTTCTGATGTCAATGGGAAAAGAGAGTCAATCTCATACTGGGACAGTCCAAGGACCCGACGGATCTGACCATTTGACGAGCGGAATTCATAGCGGAGCTTACGGGCAAGATCGAATTTCTGTGGCCTGGTCAAGTCCTTGATGAAGGAGGCACCGTAGCCGGACCGCACCAGCGCATTCAAACGGGTGAAGAGTTCAGCATCCGTCAGGAATTCACCATCATCCAGCACGGCTGCCAATTCCGCATACGCCTCCACGTTCTTGCTTATCATCATGAAATATTGATGCGCATCACGGAACATAGACATGCCAAGCTTGACGGCACAATAATTCCACGGAGCGACGTAGCCGTTAGTGACTGCCCACTCCCCCGGAAGCATAGGCGTGCGGCATCGGAACATATTTCTCTTGTCATCTACAAATATCCGTGAGAGAGCCTGCCCATCTGGCCAGTCTAGAAAATAATATCTGCCAGTGCCCCACGGATAGCTGAAAGGAGTATGCGAGGGACATGCCACATAGCCGTTCCTATTAGTATAGACGATATTGTTGCGCAAGGAGCCAAGACTATCTATCGGCTTGAGGGATACCTGAAGGCCCTTCATCAGAGGAAACGACCTCGCCAGCCTTTTCCTTATGAATGTCCAAAACGTCAGGATTTCCCTCTCATCCGCAGACACCACAAAGTGGAAATGGTTGTTCATCACCTCAAATGCAATGATCCGGAGCTCTGTAAAAAGAGCCGCAGCCTGTGCCACCACATTCATCACAAACACAAGGTCATACTCTCGTGCAAAAAGCAACGGAGTGTCCTTTCCCGAAGTATAGGCATGCCAATATGGCTCGCCTGACCGAAATGCCGCCTCGCAGCACTTCTCTCTTTCCATGAATACGCTCATAATCTTTAGCAAATACTATTTTGTCCACGCAAAGCCCATCTCCACGGACAAACATCCAAAGTCCAGCATTTTGTCCGGCCAAATCACCTTTAACCGGAAGAACTTTCATTCCAGGATCACTTGTCCGGCCAAACGAGATTCTGACGGACGAGCCCCTCCTTCCAGACGCACATTGCCCTGAAACAAAAAAAAGCGAGTCAGGTGCGATATAACCTAACTCGCTTTGCGGGCTTTTGCGCCGCGGCAATCAGTCTTGTAACAATCCATCTATGATACTGACGGATGCCTGTTCATTAACATCCCTAAATTGTGTGAAACCTCAGTTCCCATTAACGCAAATAGCTGAATGTTAACACTTTCTCTTCGTTTAAAAAAACAGCCTAAACATTCCGTTCCCATTTTAATGGCTCCAAAAGATTTTAATATTCCGTCAATACCAGGTATATCCCCCCCTCCACTATAAATGTCTTCGCCTCTTGCCACAAAAGTACAAAAAACATATTGAAAAACTCATACTTTTCACAAATCCGGATGTTTACCTGTCACCGCCAACAATAATCACCTCCAGGTGCGTGACTTTCGTTTGCGTGCCTTCTTGTGCATTCCGTAATGTTTTCTGACCTTTGCAGCGCAATAAAGTTAGCACATATACAAAGGAAAGTAAATTTATAAATCAACATATTATGAAAAAATTTCTATTGGCAGCTGCCGCCATATTTGCAGCAAATGTTATGGTAAACGCACAAGGTAAATTTGAAACCGCCGGGCTTAAGAACTCGACACTGCACGTCTATTATTCGAATGACGTGATGGCTGATGCCAGCTACATTGTAGAGGGAAAGGATTCTCTTGTTGTTCTCGAAGCACCTCTTTTCAAGAGCGCCCTTGCAGAGTTTGACGCCTACATCAAGAAACTAGGCAAACCAGTATCATCCGCAATCATTGACTATCACCTCGGAGGCCAGGAAAGCCAGGCTATTGTGATGCCGCTGGGAATGCATAAGTTCACGAAGGAAGGTGTATATGCGGCGATGATGTCAGGCTTCAAGCAGTCCTTTGGAGATTCTATGGTCGATCTTGCCGAAGGAGAAGTCAGAGAGGTTCCGTTCGGACAGACAGTGAAGCTTGCCGGGGTGGAATTCCGCTTCGACAGAGGTCCGGCCAATGATTTCCCTGGCTCAATGATCCTCATTGACGGCACGGCATGCCTCATGCACTGGGCTCCGGCAAAGACACACATGAACAATCTTCAGATTTCCTCTCCGGAAGCTGTAACTCAGGCGATCGAAGGTCTGGTAACAGCGTCAGAATCAGAGGCGACAGTCTGGCTTGGCTCGCACGGAGGAGTTGCAGACAAGGCCGCACTGGAATTCAGAATCGGATATCTCCGCAAGATTCAGGAACTCCTCTCGGGCAAACCGGATGCGAAGACATTCTCTGCACAGCTCAAGGCTGCTTATCCTGGACTTGCAGGTGAAGAAGGTGTCGAGGCCCTTGCGGAAGCACTCTGCAAATAGATGAGATAAGTATTTAATTTCAAAACAGCTTCTCAATGCCATTCTCCGCCAAAGTTCACAAAAGTCATTTTGGCGGAGAATGGCTCGTTATTCGTGCATATTCATTAAATTTGTTTTCATATATGACTTCATACCATGAAGGGCAATGAATATAAAGGAATAAGACAATGGACAGAAGAATGATTCAGGATGCGACATTCCCGAAATGCCCTATCCGCAACATACTCTCCCGCGTAGGGGACAAATGGACCATGCTCGTTCTCTACACGCTGGAGCGGAACGGAACAATGCGCTTCAATGACATGTACCGCAACATTCCAGACATATCCCAGAAGATGCTTACAGCCACATTGAAGACATTGACGGAAGACGGTCTCATCTCCAGGACGCTCTATCCAGGAGTTCCACCCAAGGTGGAATATTCCCTTACAGAGCGTGGAAACAGTCTCCTGCCGCACCTCGACTCGCTTATCGGCTGGGCAATTGAAAATTTCGACGCAATATTGGCTGACCGGAAAAGTCGCACCAAGTAATTAGAGGAATCAGGAGAAGTCACAACCGACTATCATTATCATTGACTCAACACGAACGTATTGAAATGCGAAAAACAACAAGGCTTACAAAATGTGTATAATATGCAATATGCAGTAATATACCAGCGTGGTCACTTTATGAAAATCAGTTTCCTGTTCCGATAGGACAGAACCGTCTTCTGCCTTGACAGAATCTGATACCCGATAAGGCCGTCTATTCTCTCATCCTTGCTCATATTGAGGTGGCTGATGTCATTGAACACGGTCCTGGTGTTTCTGAAAGTTTTCCCGCCTATCTTTAGACTCTTTAATTTCCCATAGTGAACATCTGTCCCTTTGCTATTGCTGAGACCTTGCAGTTCCGCTGTCTTCACTCTTTTCAGATTGTCCTTGAATTCATCCCACAGTCCGGAGTCAAGAAGGTCGCTTGAGGCTCCGCAATCGATGCCGAATGTAAGGCTGGACGTGTCTATCTGGCCGTTGATGAGGGGAATATGGCGCATCGCCTTGCTCATCTCAAAAGGCATTTCTTCATATTCATACTTGTTCTCTTTCAGAAAAGTCTCCGTGTAATCCGGATCAATCAGGGTGAGAGTCTTGCCTTTGTAGTCGAACAGCAGGTCATAATCCCTGTACACATCGAAGCCTATGAGACCGTAAACCTCAGTGCCGTTCTCCAGATGAGAGAGGTCTGACATCATGACCTTTATGCTGTCCGCACGTATTCCGTTGAAATCAAAGGAATCAACGTAAATAACATCCTGCCTGCCACTGACTTTTCCGTTGACATCCTCCGATGTGCTCACGCGTGTTCCATTGTCCTCGCCTCCTCTGAAATATTTGCTGTTCAGATAAAGTATAGAACATCCGCTGTCAATGATGAAATTATGTTTCTCCCCATTGATTACGGCCTGAGCGACAATCATATTGTCCTTTGACAATGTTATCGGAACAGTGATTACCTTTGCCAGAGGTTTTTCAAACTTGACTCCCTTGTCTGCCTGCTTGACCGTCGCCTTCAGCAGCTCGAGACTCTTGATCTTGTTCTCGTCGTTGAACACGAAAGTAGTGGTCCTGTTTCCAAGTTTTGAATATGTGAATGAATATACCAGCATCAGCGTATTGCCGTCCCTGCTCTCAGAGATCCTTTCATATTTTGTAATACTGTCATTAGACTGCTTCAATGTCCCGATGGTGGCGTCCAACACAAGATTGGCGACATCCCCCTTCTGTCCGGAGCATTCAAAATCCGAAGACAAGTACGTCTGAACAGCCTCTGAAGAATAACTGTTTATGGCACTCACCGTCTCTTTGACAACATTCTCGCAATCGGTCAATGACTGCGCTTTCAAGCAAATGGCGCTGAACAGAAGCAGCGCGATAAAACCAAGCCTTTTCATTTCCGCATAACCTTTATGACATTAAGGATAGACTTCACGAGGAATATCCGATTCCCAAGACTATCCCTGTCATAGGTAATGCACTCTTCAAAAAATGGACAATATCTTTCCAGATGGACAAAATGTCAGTCCGCCATAAATTTTTCCGGCTATGCCGGGAGGATAGATTATAATGGTGACGGAACATCAGCATCGGATGTTTCCAGAAGGCTCCAAGTGGAGATTGAAAGGCAATGGCATCACATGCTTCATTGCACTGTACACCAGAATGTTACAATAAACGGAATTGAAAATTCCAGAACGAAGCCATGAAATAGAGAGACTGCAGAGTACTGCTTCCCGGACGATGCCATTATTATAGGCAGAGCCGTGTCCATAGAGGTTACACCTCCTGCAGCGATAGGTGCAAGCGGACCGGCAAACTTAGCCAGCACCGGTGTAAACAGCAAAGTTAGCATCTCTCGTATTACATTGGACAGCAGCGCTATGGTACCGAGTTCCGCCCCTCTGTATTTGGTTATGAATATACTTGAGAGTGAGTAGTATCCAAGCCCGGAGCCAACAGCCTCACAATCTGGTATTGACCTGCTCTGCAGGACCAGCGCCGCCACTGCCGCTCCGGCGAATGTGCCAATTATGGTGCCGAGCGGAAGCAGTGCCATCCGGACATCCAATGACCTGAATTTGGTAAGGATACCTTTGTCGCTTCCTACTCCGAAGCCCACAAAGAATAACAGAACACAAAGTGCATAGAACGTCAGGTTCCCATCAACAACACTCTGAGGAACGACACCTGTGAGCCCGACCAGAATGCCGGCAATAAAAAAACTTATTATTATGAGACTGCCTTTCATGTCATTATCGTTTCCTGTTGCTGATATACTTCCAAAGCAGCCAAGCGAATATGCTGCTGCCGACCATGGAGAGACAAGCTATTGTCAATGCGTCCAGGCCAAGTTCCGGAAGGGATGTTATTATCCTTTTGTTTCCGCCTACTTCCACTCCGAGAAAGAACAGGAGCAACCAGATTATCAATATTACTGCTTTCGAAGACCAACTGCAGTCATGGTTTCTCATCATCCATCCTGCCGCGACCCCCATGAACATGCAACTTATAACTGTAAACATATACTTTAGTTCAATAAAGACTAGTCAATTGATTAAGAGACTGTTTTGAAATGATTGAAAAGTTGTTTTGGGGCAAAATTCCTTCATCTTCTTCCCAGGTCTTCAGGTCAGATAGGCACCGCTATCTTCCCCGAATCCCCGGTCAGACCTGAAGTTTTTTCCTATCAAACCTTCAGATAATAATTTTAAAACAGCTTCTAAATAGAACATGGATTGATTCCATATTTTGTGGAACACACAATAAAACAAAAAACAATTATTCTAGTATTTACAGCTGCAAAGTTACGAAAATTTCCCATTTGAGCAGGACATTTATAAGATCTTCTCATCCGTGGATTGTTCCGCTTGATTCGGAAGCCGAATAATCATCGCCCATATCCTGTGCCTTGCCGGCACCTGCCGCCGGGATTTCGACCAGCTGGAGATGCGGATGGAGGACACTGAACATCGTTTCTATAAGGAGGTGGTGATGAACGCGATGCAGACCGCTATACTTGACTTCTTCGACTTTCACGCACGTATTCACTGTGACAGCGACATCTCGACCCAGAGCGCGTCCATAATGAACCGTTTCCTCAGGATGCTGGAGGAAGGGACATACCGCAAGCACCGCGACAAGTCATTGTCATTCGTGGATATATCTGACATCTTCGGCTTCTCCTCGCCAGCCTATTTCAGCCGCTATGTTCAACAGAATCTTGGGATGAAGCCGTCCGACTACAGGGATTAGGTGAATATGCATTCTCCAATACAGTCAAGTCACGCTTGACAGTGCATTGTGTTTCCGACATTTATGCCGGTAAAGTCTCCGTTAATATAGCAGACCGAACATCCATAAAGGAATGCGGTTGTGGTGCCCGATTTCTGTGTCGTCAACAGCCAGATAGCTGTCGGCCACGTCCTTGATTTGTTCAAATGATTTCTTGCGTCCCCCAACTTCAAACAGATATTTTCCATCCACAAGGAAATCTCCCTTTGCAGGATAAGTAACGGCGTGATCGACTGCCAACTGGCTCAAAAAGAAAGTCTCACGTACAGTCCCGATGTTTGGATTCGTTGCGTATGCGTACATCAGGTTGGAATTGTCCATAAATATCTTTTCAGGGCGCGACAGTTTGTCAATGTGTTTCGGCTTGTCGGAAAGCAACGCCAGAAGTCCTGCCTTTTCGAGGGCATACAACATCTTAAGGCCCTGATTTCTGTCGGTCTCCAATTCATTGTAGAGATTTGACATATTCGGTGTCTGTGGGACCTGTTCCGCAAGGATCATAAACATTTTTTTGGTCTTCCTGATTGTCGATTGTTCCACCCCCTCTATTATCGGATAGTCATTTTCAAGGACATGGTTGACAACTTGTTGCAATCTGATTTCGAATCCGGAATATACGCTCTTGTAGAATGGGTAATAACCATGACGAAGATAGTCTCCGAACAGCGGCAGTATCTTCATCCCGCCTGAGAGGATGTCTTCGGCGATCTGGCGGTGATTGCTCAAAAGAAAGTCAAGAGTAATCGGTTCTATTTCGGCGAGCCCCTCGTAGAGCAGATATTCCCTGAAAGACATCCCGTGAAGGGTGTATGGAAACTGCCTCCGTGACAAGTCGGCCACGCCACTGTATATTTTGAGCATCGAGGAACCTGTGTAAACAACGTGAAGTCCAGGATAATCATCATTGATGTTTTTGATCAATGTCTTCCAGTCGGGAAAATAGTGAACTTCATCAAGGAACAGGTGCGTACCGCCGTGCGTGTAATGATACTCTATCAGGTCATTTATGGAATGCGTCTCGAACCACAAATTGTCAAGAGAAAGGTATAGCGCCTTATCCTTATCTGTGAAAGATTCATTTATGTGCTGGAGCAGCATTGTGGTCTTTCCCGTGCCCTTCGCCCCTTTTATGGCTATAAGATTATCACGCCAGTCTATTTTGTCAATCAGATAGCGCTTGAAACCTTCCGGCGTGCCTTGAAGCCGCCTATTGTAAATTCTGAGGATTTCGTCAAGTCCTTCCATGCACCGTAACATTTTATGATGATGCAAAGTTATACAATAATGTTTGTAAACACTAATATTCGGCAAAATTTAGTGTCTGCAAACATTAAACAGGGTATACCTTACATTTCGTTTAAGTTCTTAGACGTTATTTACTATGCGGTGTTTGCGTTGATATGTGCCCGATGGGCAATTATGAACTTGACGGAGACAGTGTGAAGATTTCGGGAGACTGCGAGTTCTGCTTCGCCTGCATCCAGAACTGCCCGCAGAAAGCCATCCAATTCGCCAAGTTGGAAGATGACCCGCTGCTGTCCCGTGGAGAACTGAATCCCGATGCCCGCTACCGCAACGAGAACGTCTCCCTCGCCGACCTCCGTGCCGCAAACAGTCAACGCATGTAGGAAATATTCATGCTTTACAAAATAATACGCCTTGGCAGAAGCACCTGTCAGGGTGTATTATTTTGATGATTATAGAGAAAACCGGTTGTCATAGACTGACAAATTATTTATATTTGCATTGCGTAAATATTCGCAACACACTGCGTAAAATGTAAAATAATGTACAAAAGAGCAGAATATCAGACAATTAAGAGCCGTCTTGAAGAACCGCGAAAGTTCATTCAAGTCGTGATGGGTGCCCGTCAGATAGGAAAATCAACCGTTGTGAAGCAGGTGCTGAAAGACCTGGACCTTCCATATCAGTTCTACTCTGCCGACAATGTTCCGGCATCAAACACGGCTTGGATTTCAGACTGCTGGGAAGCTGTCCGCAGCCTTAAAAGGAACAACAACTGGGAAAGCGCAATTCTTGTAATCGATGAGATTCAGAAAATCTCGAACTGGAGCGAGGCTGTAAAAAAGGAATGGGACGATGACTCATTCAATGACAGGAACATAAAGGTATTGCTTCTTGGAAGCAGCCGTGTCATGCTGGAAAAAGGGCTTTCCGATTCATTGGCCGGACGCTTTGAGGAGATAAGGATGAGCCATTGGAGTTATGCAGAAATGCGAGACTGTTTCGGCTGGTCTCTTGACCAGTACATGTTTTATGGAGGTTACCCGGGTGCTGCGTCTCTTATAGATGACGAGGACCGTTTCCAGCAGTATATTCAATCGGCCATCATAGATGCAACGATAAACAAGGACATCCTGATGGACACGCCTATCGGAAAACCGGCTCTTCTTCGTCAGACATTTGAACTTGGTTCGGCCTACTCCGGAGAAATTCTGTCTTTGAACAAGATGCTCGGATCATTGCAGGATGCCGGAAACACATCGACACTTTCTGGCTATCTGAATCTTTTGGCTGAAAGCGGGCTGCTGTGCGGGCTTCAGAAATATAGCGTAGATATGGCGAGACGGAGGGCCAGCATCCCGAAACTTCAGGTCTATAACAATGCATTGAAGATGGTTTACAGTCCAATGACATTTAACCAGACCATAATTGACCGCAAGTCGTGGGGTCGCATATTTGAATCCGGAATCGGTGCATATCTAGTCAGCCAGGCATTCGTCCACCGCTTTGATGTTTTCTATTGGCGAGAGCGTAATGACGAGGTGGATTTCATACTTCGCAAGAAAAATTCATTAGCTGCGATAGAGGTAAAGAGCAATGCTGAGAAACGTACAGAAGGCTTGGATAAATTCCGAGAGCTTTTCAAGCCAACATCATCTTTCATTGTCGGTGACGGTGGTATCAAGGCCGAAGAATTCATGACTATAGACTTGATGAAGTTATTTTGAGCCGATTGGGCTTGAGATTATGCTCGAAAACACAGAAATAAAACAGATGAACATGAAATTATACAAAGCATTGACATTATTTTTGGTCTTGACTCAGATTACGCTCTCGGCGCAGAATGCGGATCAGAGAATCAACGAGCTCCTCGGCAGCGAAGACTGGTTCGCTCTTAACCGGGAATATTCAGAAGTCAAGGATTCCGTCCAGTCTGATGTTCTGAAATCAATGACCGAGACAATGCTCGCGGCATATTTCAACCGGCCGGGAGAACTTGGCGGCAGTCTTTCTACGCTTATTGACAACCATTCCGAAGAAATCGGGCTTCAGAACGTCTGCAATATGCTGATGCTTGGAGCAGTAGCCGAAGGCTCGAACGGAAACTATGCCTTGGCTGCCGATATTGTAAAATCAGTTATTGACAGAATCATCGCCACAGGAGGCTCAATCGAAGGAACTGGACTTGACGAGACTTACGAATATTTCAATGCTGTAAGGGAGCTTCCCGCGCCGTCAATCTTGATGCGGAGAAAACCAATCACGATTCCATTTTCCATAAAGGACATTCCTGTAAGCGAATCCACATCGGAAGAAATGAAACAGAAGATGGCGGGAAAGAGCAATGTGATGTGGCTCCCTGTCTCCATAAAAGGAAAGAGATATGAGTTCATCCTTGATACTGGTGCATCCTATTCAGCATTGTCAAAATCATTCGCTGAAGAAATCGGTGCCGAGTTCGTCCGTGACACCATCGACCTTCACGGTGCGAATCATTCAGGTGGCACGAAAACGCAAAGGGCATTGATAAGGCAGATGAACATCAGAGGAATGGAAGTGAACAATATCCTCGCATACGTTCTGAGTGACACTCAGCTCGACACTCTCGTACGCAGTGACGCAATCCTCGGTATGGATTTTCTGAAACTCGCCGGAAATATCAGCATTGACTTCAAACGCAATACTGTCACATTCGGGCCTGTTGAACGCAAATTCAACGGCGGCATCCCGAACCTCTACATTGAGCCGAACAACACTCTCTGCCTGTCCGCGGACATCAACGGCGAACCGCAGAGCATCAAACTGGACACAGGCTGCACCATGACCGACTTGTCGTATACATGGTATTGCGCACACAAGGATTCCACATCAAATCTTGAGGAGTCCAATTATCTTCTCGGCACCTACGGCAGCACAGAGAAAAAGGGACTTCTGTCTATGCCGGAAGTTCCCTTTAAAGTGGACGGAAAGGAGGCCATAGTACATAATGTTCTGATTCACACCACTCCTGACGACAACCAGCATTCAGGCACAGTCGGTCTCGAACTTCTCCGTAAGTTCAGCAAGGTGAATATCAACCTTCAGAATATGGCATTGGCCATAAAATAATCAGGAACACTTTTTTACACATATTCCACATCCGCAGGAAAGATGTTGATGGAAATTAGATAATCGAAAACCATGTCAGTCATATCCTACGATACTGTCAAGGATTATATCGATTATCTCTGCGATTCGTTCCTGATTGAAAAATCCACCCGCTACGACATCAAAGGGAAGCGGTATATCAATTCTCCTTACAAATATTATTTCATGGATCTTGGATTGCGCAACGCCCGCATCAATTTCCGCCAGTCGGAAAAAACTCATCTGATGGAGAATATGGTTTACAATGAACTGAGGGCACGTGGGTTCAATGTGGACGTGGGGGCCGTTCCTATCGTGACAAAAGATGAAGACGGAAAACAGAGACGATCCACTCTTGAAGTCGATTTCGTCTGTAATTTGAGTAGCAGACGTTACTACATACAGTCGGCATACAGTATGGAGTCTGACGAGAAAATAAAGCAGGAACGGGCTTCTTTGCTGAAAGTGGATGATTCATTCAAAAAAATTATCGTTATCGGAGAAGAAAGTCCGGTGACAAGGGATGAATCTGGTATTACAACCATAAGCATCTATGATTTCCTTTTGAAGGACAACTCATTGGAGCTGTGAACCTGCCGTATAAACAGTACCCACGGTAAGAATTTCGACTCCGCAGACTCAATGAGTAAGGTGTATAAAAGATGAATGCAAACGCCTCGTTTGACATATTTTGACTATCTTATATTAATGGTCACAATCGGAAACATATCCGCACTCCTGTCATCGGTGCATCTTCCGGAAGACGCACTGGCAACGTTGTCTTTTCCTGCCAAGAAGCATAATCCTCGAAGAAGGAAAGATTGCAGACAAACTCTATTACGTCCGCAGCGGATGTCTGCGCCCCTCATTCAACAATGACGGCAAGCCACTCCGCCACGATAACAATTGTTAAGAAACCAAGCACATGACATTCTCAAGCACGCATATTATTCAAATCAAAAATAATCATTTTCCCTTTTTACTTTCGCCATCCTGCCGGGTATATATAATGAGACGTCTCAGAAAACAACATCTAAAGACATTGGAATTATGAGAACAGGATTACTTACGGCAGCGATGGCTGCAATGATTATGCTTTCGGCTACCACATCGGCGGAAGCGCGTGGTCCACACCGTCACGGCGGAGGTCGCGGAGGACATCACAGATGCTATGCGACGGCTGTTGTACCGACAATACGGACAGTACAGGCGGAACGCACGATCACAATGAACAAGACATCCCGTCCGGAACGCAAGCGGATGGCGGTGGCATATCTTCAGAAAAATGGCTATCTTTCGGTCAAAAAATATTGCGGGCTCACAGGACTGGACAGCAAGTTCGCGGAGGCGGAACTGGACTCTTTCACATTGGATAGACAGTATCCGCTCGTGAGGACGACGCAGGGAAAGAAGATTGTTTATACATTGGCTGATGAATGAGAAAAACATAGTGAGACTACTGGGATGGAACCTCCAGATGAGCTTCCGTATGCTCCTTAAAGAATACAAGGAGCCCATCTACTGGCACATCCGGAGAATCACCGTGAACAGCGAGGATGCGCAGGACGCAACCCAGGAGACATTCATCAGGGTCTTCCGCTCGTTCAGCCAGTACGACCGCAGACGCTCGTTCACGGCCTGGCTCTACAGGATTGCCACTAACGAGGCCCTGCGGATTATCGAAAAACGTCATCCGACGGTTGACATTGAGGACAATGCGGAAGTTATGTCAATGCTTGCCGATGAATATGTTGACTTTAAGGACCTTGAGGCCGTGAATCTGCAGAAGGCCATACTTTCGCTTCCGAGAAAGCAGCAGCTGACGTTCAACCTCCGGTACTATGACGAGCTGAGTTTCGACGAGATTGCGGAGATAACGGATTCCACACCGGACGGCGCAAAAGCCAACTGGCACAATGCGAAAGTCAAGATTTACAATTATCTGAAAGAATACTATGGATAAGGAAACGAATATAATTGGAATCGGCAAACGGATGCCGTACAAGGTTCCGGATGGAGTGCTTGACAAAATCGAGTGCAATGTCCTGAATGCAACCGGATGCGGGCTGAAACCATCACACAGACTGCGCACGGGCAGCATTGCCATTACTGTGGCAGCAGCATTGACATTGATAGCAACATTCGCGTGGCACCGCCAGCCATCCCCTACGGATTCTCTGGCGGAAGTACAGCAGGCTTTTGCAAACCTTGACAATGCAGACCAGACGTTCCTCAGCGAAATTTACAATGAAGACACATTTATGAACATAAATTATTAGAAGACAGATGAAAGCAATATTCAGAACAATAATCGCGGCGTCATTCGCAATCCTTATGTCAATGACATTGTCCGCACAGCCTAACGGAAAGAAGATCAGCCGTGAGGAACTTGCAGTGAAACAGGCCGAACACATCTCCACTGAACTGGCGTTCGATGATGCGACAAGCAAGAAATTCAAGGAGACATACTGCAACTTCCAGAGGGAACTATGGGCGATGGAGCCGAGACTTGGCATGCAGCCGCAGGAAAATCCTAGCGAAGAGGAGATGAAGCAACGCTTCGAGCGCAGCCAGAAGATACTTGACCTCCGCAAGAAGTACTACGAAATCTACAGCACGTTCCTCTCGCAGAAGCAGATATCCAGGGTGTACGAGATCGAGCGAGATATGATGCGCAGACTTTCTCAGCAGAAGCCACAGGGCCCGATGCCACAACCATCAAGACCAAGAGGAAATGCGCATAGGTAGATTATATTTGGGCATCATTGCCTTGATGATAGCCGCGACAGGCTGTTCTTCTAAGGAGGAACAGCCTGCAGGCATTACGGATTCGACTCTTGACGACTTCTGAAAATATGTCAGCGTATTAATACCGTATTTGAGCTTGCTTCCGCTCAATGCCAGATCCATACGGCATTGAGAAGTTTTATCACAAAAAGACATTGATATGCAGAACTATATGAAACTGGCCATTGACGAGGCCAGAACAGGAATATTGAACAATCACGGAGGCCCATTCGGGACTGTCATCGTAAAAGATGGGGAAATAGTATCGACCGGGCACAATATGGTACTCCTCAACAATGACCCGACAGCCCACGGCGAGATTTCAGCCATCAGGGCCGCCGGGCATAGGCTGGGGACATACGATCTTTCAGGATGCACCCTATATACTACTGGAGAGCCATGCCATATGTGCCTCTGCGCCTGTATGTGGGCAAACATTGATAAGATATACTATGGATGCACCATAGAAGACAATGGCCTCATCGGCTTCAGGGACGACAAATTCGACAAGATATTCGGCGGAAGAGACAAACTTGGAGACTATATGACGGAACTTGACCGCCAGTCCTGCCTGAAGCTCTTCGACGAATATCGTTCACTCCATAGAAAAATCTACTAACAAAAATATTCCTAAAGCTAAAGTCTGCCACCCTTGCCAAGGCTCATTGCAGCGGCTCGGCTCGTAAGTCTCAGTCATTCATTGACATCCCGTCATTTTGCGCAGCAAGCGTCGCCCGACACCTTGCCGGCGGGACCATAGTGAAAGCCGGTAGTGTGTATGACACCAAGGACCAGACCAAGCCGCAAGACCAGTATTGGTTTGAGAATTTCCGCATGAGGCATTGGCCAGAACTATATACCGGCAGCCAGTTCCCAGGCGACTCGGCAAGCCTCGACCAGTTCTTCCGCCAGATAACGCCCAATACGGGTGATTACGACCCGGAGGTGATAGCCAATGCCATGTCGGCTGTGTTCGACAGAACTGGCGATGGCATTCTTGTAACCCATTCACAGGGCGGCAGACCTGGCTGGCTTACTGCCATCCAGAATCGGCATGTCAAGGCGGTGGCAGCCTATGAGCCTGGCAGCGACTTCGTGTTTCCTGAGGGCGAGGTGCCTGCGCCCATCAAGTGAAAACGATCTGCCCAGTTTCCATTAATGGGGTAATATTTGCCGTAATTGAGGCACTGACCAAACGCGCAAAAGAGGAACAGGAAAATAACGAGAAACCGGCCTGCAGACCGCCGTTGCGCTCGACAAGGACACAGAGTATGGCTTCCTCGATCCTCCTCAGTCGATGATGACGGCTGTCCCGGAAGCCGTGGCCATAAGCATGCCGTTGTCGACTCCAAGTGTCTCGTAATCGATGTCAATGCCTACCACGGCGTTGGCCCCGCGCTCCATCACACGCTGCGACATCTCCGCCAGAGCCTTTTCCCTGGCCTGGATAAGCTCGTTCTCGTATGAGCTGGAGCGTCCTCCGATGAAATTGCGGATGCTGGCACCGAAGTCCTTGAGGAAGTTCACACCGGCGATAACCTCGCCGCAGACAATTCCCTTGTATTCCCGGATGTTGTGACCTTCAATGGTCGGAGTAGTTGTAAGTATCATAATGTTTCTTTTTTAATGAAATGCAATATTACCTTTGTTAAGAATATCCGAGAACTCCTCCCAGATGAAGTTTTCTTTCCCCGCTCCGATTTCGAAGTGAAGTTTGGCGATGCCTGCGTCAATCCTCGTGTAGCCGAAGATCGAGTGCCCCGGCTTGATTGAGACGATAGGCAGACCGCCTTCCTTGCGGCCTATATATTCGATATAAAACTTCTGCTGGTTCACGGCGGTCGGAGCGAGAAGTGCCGCCTCGACTCCGCTTCTGAACCAAGATGGAGTCAGGCCACTCACATTACTGATTTTCCGGATGTCTTTGCTCTTATGCTGCACGCCTTGCGTCTGCCCATAGCCAAGGGCGATGTAGCAGGCAATTTTCTCGTCTTTCTCAAGGCTGCAGGTGCCGGCAATCCTGCGGTAGCTCAGCCCTGCCCAGCAACTGTTCAGACCGAGCTGCTGCGCGAGCAGGACAAGCCGTTCACCGTAATAGCCGATGCGCTCGTCCAGGTCACCGGTTTTCTTTCCGGCCATCACGAGATAGTTCCTCACTCCGGAGAAACTTCCGTATGCCATAGGACCGCTGAACGCCTTCGGCTCGTCAATCACCAGCTGGACGTGAAGATGTCCTTCAGCATTGCCCATCTCGATCTCCTCCCGCAAAGCGGCAAGAGTCTCATCCGGAATCAGCTCCGGATTGTATCGCCGCACTGAATGGCGGGCGCGTATCGCTTCAATCTGTGTCATTTGCCTAAAATCAATTAAACGCATGAATCAACTTCATCATTCTCAAACTTTATCATATCAGCCAACTGGAGGACATTGATGCCAAATGGCACTGCGCCTATTTTTTGCAATAGTTCCATATAACTTAATCTGTACACCATTACAAATATAGTCACAGCTCATACAGAAAAACGAATATTTGTCGGTAACATTTACATAGCAAATCTCAACTCTCGGATCTGAATCGGATTCTAATCTTGCTTTACCTGTAAGATGTTCATTCTTCAGGAACTCATAGACATAACGCGGGCTCTGATAGTATAGTGCCGCCTTGTCATCAATGACCCGCTGGTAAGTCTCAGAATTTATCACGATTCAAGGGCCCCGGTTATGGACGATGCCTTGCCATTATCTATGAGGGCACGGACGAAAGATAACGTTAGAATCCGTCCCTTGCCGCTGGACCACCAAGATTGTAATTATCTAACAATTAAAATATTATAATCATAACTCACCATATCGGGGCTGAAACAGATAGTACGTCTCACTTTTGAAATGGCTGAAACTTTATAATTGCTATCCATTGTCCGAAGGCTCAATGACCAGTGAATAATTTGTGCTTCGACCACCTTCATCGTTTTTCTTCAGCATACCCTTGTTTACAAGATCCCGAATATCATTGAGAGCCGTGTCCGTCGAGCATTTTCCGATTTTCGCCCATTTGCCGGAAGTCAGCTTGCCGAAAAAACCATCGAACTGCATATTGATAATCTTACGCTGTCTGTCATTGACTGCAATGTCCCTATGGATTTCCCAGAAATGAGATTTTGCAAGAACTGATGAAAGTGTTTCTTCTGTTGAAGCAAGCGCTTTCCCGAAACAATCCAGAAACCACAAGAGCCATTCAGTAATGTCGCCATCACCCTTTTGTGTCTTTTCCAACACATTGTAATAGTCTTTTTGCATTATCTTCATTTCGTTTGACATACTGTAGAACCGCTTCGATGAATGCTCGCTGCGGGCGAGCAACATATCGGTGATAGCTCGTGTGATACGCCCGTTCCCATCGTCAAATGGGTGGATGCTTACAAACCATAGGTGGGCTATGCCGGCCTTTATGACAGGATCAATCTCATTCTCTGTATTCACCCAGCTGATGAACCGGCGCATTTCCTCCGGGACACGTTCTGGCTCAGGTGCCTCATAATGAATTGTCTCGTGTCCCATCGGGCCGGAAACCACCTGCATCTCCCCAGTGCGATATTTGCCGACTTCAATAGTATAGAGACCGCTTCTTCCTGTCGGGAACAAGACATTATGCCACCCGAAAAGACGATCGTCAGACAGCGGCTCGTCATAATGCTGAGTGGCATCCATAAGCATCTCGACTATACCGTCAACATATCTTGAAGTAGAAACAAGCCCGGCGGTCTCAATGCCGAGACGGCGAGCAATGGATGAACGGACTTCCATCATATTGAGAGCCTCACCCTCAATCTCACTGGACCGAACAAGTTCCAATGACATCGTGGCAAGCATTGCTTCATCCTGGAAATCAAAACCCAGCGAAGTCATCCTGCCAAGCATCAGCCCCTGCATAGCCCTGACGGTGCCAAGTCTGTTCATAACGGCCTCCTTATCGTAATTGAAATCCCACCTGTTTTTTCTTTGATGCAAATACATATTCGACTATTTTCAACAAATCTATAAAATTTTCGGGGAATAACCGATATATTCGCCGAAAGATATTCGGTGAATAAGAAGTGTATTTACCGAATAGGAATTTCAAAATCTTGATTTCGTGTAATTTCACTTGCAGCAAAAACTTGATTCCGTGTATTTCCCACCACGAATATGGTGCATTTCCGGCACAGAAAAAGCACCTGAACCCCCAGTGCTTCAGCCATAAATTATTGAAAATCAATCAATAATATTCCAATAACGGGTTAATGCTCTTCCTCGTTAAATCAGCCATAGTTCTCTTGTAATCATCTTGTTGTCAATATATTATAATTACAGTTTACCACATCGGGGCTGAAATAGGTAGCCCATTTCACTTTTGAAACGGCTGAAACCTGATAATGACTATCCATCCGAGTTGCATTTGTTGTTTCTCTTTCGTACATTTGTCTTGATTTCGTGTAAAAACACAATGTTTCACAGCTTGATTTCGTGTAATTCTAGTGTAATGCAAAGCTTGATTTCGTGATGAAAAGAAAATTATATGACCAACTCGTCATCTGGAAGACCAAGCGGCACGGCAAATCCGCAATGATGATAGAAGGCGCAAGACGTGTCGGGAAGAGCTATATCGTCGAAGAGTTCGCAAAGAACGAATACAAAAGCCATATCATCATTGATTTCTTCAAGGTCGGAGATGACATAAAGGATTTGTTCAAGAACTACAAGGGTAATCTGGATATGCTCTTCACATACCTGAGCACATTCTATTCGACAAAACTTTACCCACGGGAGTCAATCATCGTATTCGATGAGATTGAGTTCTGTCCTACCGCCCGTGCAGCCATCAAATATCTGGTAGAGGACGGACGTTATGATTATCTGGAGACCGGCTCTCTCCTCGGTATGCAGATGAGCACCAGAAAGAAGTTGAAAAGCGATGAAAAACAGGAAGACTATCTCGTTCCGTCAGAAGAGGAAAAGGCGGTCTTGCAACCTATGGACTTTGAGGAATTTCTGTGGGCACTCGGTGAAGAAAATCTGATGGAGTTCGTAAGAATGAAGTTCGAGACAAAAGAACCGGTGGGGCAATCAATGCATCGTAAACTGATGGACTACTTTCGCCTTTATATGATAGTCGGAGGAATGCCTCAGGCTGTAATGGAATATCTTGAAACAAGGTCTTTCGAAGATGTAGACAGGGTCAAAAGGCAAATCTTGAACCTATACAACAATTGTATAGACCAGTATGCCGGAATACACACACCGAAAGTAAAGGCAATCTACGAGGCCATTCCAGGTCAGCTGCAACTTCACGAGCATAAGTTTCAGCTCTCCGACTTGCATAAGGATGCGAGATTCAGGGACTACGACAGTTCGTTCTTCTGGTTGAGGGATGCCCGTATGGTAAATCTTGCATTCAATACAACGGAACCAAGCATCGGGCTCGGGCTCAAACAAAGGGACAATTCGCTCAAATGTTATATGAATGACACAGGGCTGATAATCAGCCATTCTTTTGATGAACGGGGAATTGTTTCGGAACAACTGTATCAGAAGATTCTCAAGGACAAACTAGAAATCAATGCAGGAATGCTGATGGAGAACATTGTCGCCCAGATGCTTGCCGCAATCGGATGCAAATTGTTTTTCTATTCGAATCCGTCAAGGGAGAACAAGGACGACAGAATGGAGATTGACTTCCTGATATCGAAGAAATCAATCACAAGCCGTCATAATATTTCTCCTATCGAAGTAAAGTCTTCGTCAGCCTTTACAATCACGTCTCTGGAAAAGTGCATCAGAAAATATGCAAATTACCTTGCCCAGCCTTACATTGTCCATACCGGAGACCTCGAAGCAAAAGGAAACCTCCTTTACATTCCGCTATATATGGTTCCGTGTTTGTAGAATCAATTTACTACTCTTATTTCAAGGAAGATTTACCGTTTCACTGGATAGTAATTGGGTAGTTTGAGCCTGTTTTTACCCCGAAAAAGGGACATTTTCGGCACGAAAAAAGCACCGGGACTTCCCAGTGCTTCAATCATAAATTATTGAAAAATCAATCAATAATGTTTCAATAATGCCTTAATACTCCTCCTCGTTAAATCAGCCAAGATACTTTTGTAATCATCTTATGTTCAAATGGTTATAAAGGATACCTGCCGTATCGGGGCTGAAATGGGTAGTCTGTTTCACTTTTGAAATGGCTGAAACTTGACAATGACTATCCATCGGGAAATCAACCATTTATCTCAAATTATGGAGTAAGTTCTCGATGTCTTTCTTTGACTTCACAATAACCGGCTCGCCATTGACATAAAGACATCCGTGGACACTTGTGTCTGGTTCTTTGTCAAACAGGTCATCCACCTCAACACCGAGAGCGGAAGCCACCTGTTGTAGCCTGCTCAATGTCGGGTTGTTGTTCAAACTCTGCGACAAGGAGATCGGACTTATGCCGATATGCTGTGCCACTTCTGTAAGGGAGATATTCTTCTCCTTACAGACCTTCTTTATGTTTAGTCCCATTTATGATTGCTATTCTTGCTTGATGCAAATATACATAAATTATGATTATGTTCATAATTTTCATTCAAATTCCACAAAAATTATGAATGAAGCCTTGTATAATTATGAATAAAGGCTTATCTTTGCATCAACAAATAAGAACAAACACATAAAAGTATTGACGATGAGCCAGAAACATTCATACACAACAGCGGATTATCTTCCGTGGGACACAATGCTGAACATTACGCACAAATTATTCCGTAATGGCAAATATAGGATGAGCCTTCTTGTTGCGTGTGGCAGCTTCTTCGGTCTTCGTATCAGCGATCTTCTCGGTCTTACATGGAAACAGATACTCGGCGAGAGCTTTACCCTCAACGAGAAGAAGACGGGGGAAGCACCGAGAGATAAAGGTCAATGCTGGTGTGCGTGAACATATCAAGGAGTGTTATACGGCACTGAATATAAAAGACCCTCACGAGAAATGCTTCCTCAACCGCAACGGGGATGTAATCTCCGTTCAACGTATAAATGTTGTCTTGAAGGAAATCAAGGTGAAGTATGGGCTGAAAGACATTCAGCACTTCTCCACCCATTCTTTCCGTAAGACCTTCGGTCGTCAAGTAGTGGAAATGGCCGGAGAGAACAGCGAGATGGCCGTAATAAAACTGGCTGAGATATTCAATCACTCATCTACCGCCATCACGAGAAGATATCTCGGCTTACGGCAGCAAGAGTTGAGTGCAGTATATGAGACTCTTCGTTTTTAAATCATCTTTTACAAATAGCGTATAATAGGACGGTTATGGACTTTAGAACACAACTCGACTCAATTCTTAACTCCCAACTGGTCATTCTTGGCTCTTGGGGGTATTGCAACGAAACAATCATTGAAAATGGTATACGATTCAATGTGCGAGGATTCCTTTTTTCTGGAATTGTCAAAGTAATTCTTAATGCTGATGAAACTTATACTGTTATACTGGAGCGTCCTGAAGGATGTATCTATACCAGAATAACAGGTGTTGATGCGGATAATTTAATTAGCACAATTGACGCGCTTGTAGAGAAGAATTGTCCTCAAAATGAATACGAGGTAAAGGTTAAGAATGATAGATTGTGCAGAATAATTTAGTATCTTTGCGTAAGGTATTTATTTAATCTTAGTAAGATGGCTCCAAATTCTTTGTCTACAAATCATGTTTTAATTTCTGGAAATTGTTTAGATATTCTTGGCGATATTGACAGTGAGAGCATTGACTGCGTGATTACTTCGCCTCCTTATTGGGCAATGAGAATTTATGATAACGCCGAAAATGCTAATGAAATTGGAAATGAGGATGATTACCGCACTTATGTAAAAAAACTTACTGTAATCTTTCGCGAAGTAAAACGAGTGTTAAAACCGACCGGGTCATTGTGGTTAAACCTCGGTGATAAATACAACAATAAAGCGTTGATGGGAATGCCTTGGAGAGTTGCATTGTCCCTCATGGATGACGGTTGGATTTTAAGAAATGATGTGATCTGGAATCAAATGAAAGGCACTCAAAGCTGCAAGGATAGGCTCAGGGATAGTTATGAACACGTATTCCATTTCGTTAAAAGTAAAAAATACTACTATGACGACAAAGCTATACGAATAAAACCGACATTATTACCAACAATTAGTGAGAATCAAACTATCTCTGCAACGGGTGTGAGTGGAAAGAAATATAGGGAGCAGATATACACTAGCACTGAACTTACAGATATCGAAAAAAAGAATGCCCTTGCGGCTCTCGATGAAACCATACTACGAATTCGTAAAGGAGAAATTAATGATTTTAGGATGGCAATTCGAGGTGTTCAACGTCCTTGGCATAGTGATAACATAGTTGTGAGTGGTCGCGCTAAAGAACTTAAGGAAAAAGGGTTTTATATAATGCAAATCGGTGCAAATGGAGCTCTTCCTACAGATATATGGAATATTGTCCCTGAAGATACTTGGAGAAAAGATAAGCATTATGCCGTTTTCCCCGAAGCACTTCTTAAAGTTCCTATTTTGGCTACGTGTCCTATTGATGGCTGGGTTCTGGACCCATTTAGTGGGACAGGAAGCACTGTAGCAGCTGCTCTTAAACACAAGCGAAGAGGCATTGGAATCGATTTGAGTGAAGAATATACAAATGTGGCCAGACAACGTATCGCTGAATTAGGAATCACATCTACACTATTTTAGTTATGCAAAAGAATGTAAAACGACTTCCAGTTGAATATTTTTGTCAAGATCTTGATAATTTGACTGAAGATGCAAAATTAGCCATCACACAACAGTACTGTCGCTTCTTGAGAACGACTTGCAATAAGCCCAGGAAAAGTGAGCCTCATATTAAGGTAGGCATTTGCAGTCTTGGCTCCACCGTAGCAAGAAGCGAAACAACCTATCCTGTCATTATATGCCCACAGAGGTTGAAAGAAGAAATAATGTTTAAAACAATTGAAACCCTATATTTATCCTCTTGGAAAAACATTCATTGGGTTCAAGAAGTAGACATGGGAGTCGGTGGTAATGTTGATTATGTTGCATTTGAACTTGATGAATCAGGCAGAATAACGGACTTTCAGTGCGTGGAACTTCAGGCTGCTGGGACAACAGGCTCGCCATACCCATATGCGTTAGCAATGGTTAATGGTGAAGATACCGACGATTTGCGAAACGCAAACGGGGAGAGGGTTTCTTTTGGTATTAATTGGGCAAACGAATTTACAAAAACCATGATGCAACAAGCTTATAAAAAAGGGAAGATTGTTGAAGAATGGAATCGCAAAATTATTTTTGTAGTTCAGGATGTTGCAATGAAATACCTGTCAAAAACGTCGGATTGTTCATTACTTGAAGATTTCAACGCGAAACTTCCCGTTGATTTCTGCACATTTAAGTTAGAGTGGTCCGAGAAAGAAGGATGGCATTTGGTTTTTGATAGAATCTACAGCACGTCCATTGAAGGTATTAACCGCATCATTTCGGGCGCTGAAGCTAATGACTACCCATCTCCTGAAGAATTCAAAGAGACAGCACTCAAGAAGGCTATTTCTGACGGAATTATTGAATAGGATATATTCAATGACATTTCATTTTTCTCCTTAGTGAAACTTACAAATCCCTGGAAATCAACTGTAATGTTATTTTGAGCCCGTTTTGCCCCCCGTCAACATTCACTTTCGTTATGTTTCGTGCGGAACTGAAACGGAAAAAGGGCGGACCGAAGCCCGCCCAGATGGAAGTATATGTTTGATTGTGTAGTGGTCAGTTTATCACCCACGGCTCGATGATGCCGTAAAGGTCATCGGTGTCGGCTATGATGCCGAGCACATAGCTGTCATTACGGAACAGTCCATCTTGCCACTTGCAGGTGATGGCAAGGAAGTCCTTCTCCACAGGGGTCTTTGGTTTGAATGAGATCACACTCAATGAACCGGAATACTCTCCGGGATGAACGATGTCCTCATCATTTCTCATCTCCTCATAAGTGGCAGTCAAGGGGTATGTCATCATAGTTCCTTTCATATCAGCCATACATAACTCCCTGTTTATCCAGGCTTGCAGGTCATCGGTATAGTTCGTTCTCACAACAGAAGCCTGCGCCTGCCCATAAAAGTATCTCAATATCTTCTGTATCTCTGGTGAAGTCAAGACCCTCTCTCCGTCAAGGATGTGCTCAAATGTGATGAGGGACTGCCAGCTCTCGACTTTGCCGTCTTCGATGAGCGGAAGACACAAGTCCTTTTGCAGGACAATATTACTTAGCTTCCTCATAGACAAGCTTCTGTCTTATATCCTTTGCCATCTGCAATATGAACAGTTTCTCGGCGGCTCGATAGACTTGAAGATCATTGTCATTGACGGTCTCTTCATCAATCTCCTTGTCCTGCACCTTTATCTTCTCGCCTTGCAGATGCAGCTTTACAAGATCATAGAGGAACTTGTCGATGCTGTCGTATTCATTATCGAGACCTGTCTTATTCCTTGCCAGTGCGAGGACATCGCCGTATTTCAGCCCGGGTGCATCCTTTTCAATGTCATTCAGGCATTTGTCGGAGACCTCATTGTAATGGTCAAATTTCAAATTGCAGACAGCCTCATTCAGTAGATTGTTGTATTCGACAAAGCCATATACGTGGTTGTCCCAGAGTTCGATGTTCTCGGTCTTTTTCTCATTGAGTTTTCGTTGTGCCAGCCATTCATTGAATGAGCTGATACGGTTGATTTTTACATTGTCCATATTATATAATCAGTTTGTATATAGTGCGAAAGCGGATGCTTTCACATAAGGTATTTATGGGCATAAGAAAAAGACAGGGCGTCTCCGCTCTGTCCTTCAAATTGTCTTTCAAATTTCACTTGTCCTTGTCGGTTGATCTGTTCTCAATCTTTATTGAAATCTTCTCCCCATACATCTCCTGACTGACCTGTTCCATAGTAGCCTTGACTGTCTCTCCATCACTTTCCTTGACACAGACGGCATCGTGAATGGTATAGAACTTCATATCAGCAGGAAGTCTTGACAGACAGGTCTTGATATACTCAACCTCTGTCTTCTGCATGAACACAGGGAGGAGGCTGCACCACTTGCCTTTTCTCTGTTTCTTCCAGCTGTCAGTCCATACCTTCTCTGTCCAGACAGGGTTTTTCTTGTGATATTCGATAAGATCATATATCTCCGGTTCATTGTCTTTCAAATAACCGGTCAGACGCTGTTCAAATTTTCGATAACCCCGCTTGTATTCCTTGTCGTCAGCCGGCAAATGCGCCCCTTGAAAATCTTTGGAAAGGCTTGCACCATAACAGCTGAACAGGTATCTCATCACATACTTCTTCACTTGATCTCTCTTCACCTTTACCCCAGTAATCTCTTTCACCCACTCGTAGAAACTGCCGTCAAGACAGCGCTTCAACCACCCTGTTGTCTTGCCTGTATCTTTCTTTATTTTCAAGCCGATAAGGGTAGGTTGAGAAGAGCTTACATCAACCTCAACA
>CAKUTA010000007.1 GCA_934691625.1 uncultured Bacteroidales bacterium
CATGAGCCACACCGCTGATTCAAAGCGATTACCAACAACTTTTTTTAACCACTCCTCTTGGAAAATTCATAAGAATACTTACGTAAAATATTGGAATATTAAAACCAAATTCATATCTTGCATCAATATTCGGGCTTGACATAATAATTATACATTTATACAATATGTTCAAAAAAATCACTAGCTTGTTTGTCTGCCTCGCGGCCATGGCTTCTGCCATATCCTGCAGCGAGACGACCAAAGAAGAGACGGCTGACATTCTCGTGATTTCCAAAGAGAATGTCACTTTCCCGATGGGGGGGGGTACAGCTAAGATAGCTGTCGCAAGTGTCTCTGAATGGAGATACTCCATTTCTGACCCTTCATGGGTCTCTGCCGAGAGTTCCGGAAAGGATCTCATTCTCACAGTGCCGGAAAATAATTCAGGAGCCGAAAGAAAAGCAACCGTAACACTTACTTCGGCCACATCCGCTAAAAATATCGAAATATTACAATCATGGTCCGGCATAACACCGAACCTTACTGTCAATGCGCCCGAAAGCATTGAACTTGACTCTGAAGGAGACTCCTTCTCTTTCACGGTAGAGTCAGCAGTGGAGTGGACAGTTTCCTCTGACGGGGACTGGCTTTCCATATCGAGAGAAGGCGACATCGTGAACATTTCAGCCACGCAGAACACCGGCAGTCATCGCGACGCTTCTCTTACCGTCACAGCTGAAGCAGGGAATGACATACAGACAGTGTCCATAAGCATTGCCCAGCAGTCAAAAGACGAGAATTCATATTATAAAATGCTCGGCTATTATGGCCTTTATGCGAGCGACTGGTACTATGGAGGAGCTGCCATCGGAGAGCCAGGTACCGGAGCGTTCTGCACCATAGAAGAGAATGAATACGGGAAGAGCTTCATAATCAAGGATATGTTCTTTCAGGGGACAGAAATCGGAGCCACATACGACTCCAAGAACAAGAAAATGATAATTGATCTCGGAGGCCTCTGCTACACAAGGGAGATATCAAGCACCTCCACCTATTATTACTATCTGGTACAGACCAGCATGACCAACAGGAATTTCCATTCAGGAACACTTACGGGAACACTTGGAACAGGCTACAATGACATCGCCAAGGAAAACAGGGATGCCATTCTGCTTTCCGGGTTCGCAGACGGATATACAGAGCTCGGGCTAATTGTCAGAACCAGTTCAGGATATGCAATGCTCAGCGATGTGTACTATGCCAGCGGAGAGATGTATCTCGTCAAATGCGACAAGACCGAGTAACCATTAAAGAAGAGCACAATGAAAAAGATAATATCCGCGGCGATAGTCGCCGCTGCACTTTGTTCCTGCACGAAGGAAACCATAAACTACCAGAACCCGCAGCCGGGACAGAATGAGAGCAATGTTACAGCCACATTGGCAGTAACTTCCCGCAATACGCTGTTTTCTTCCGAGGACCAGCAGAAGGGTGCCATAGCGTTCAAGAGTCTCGGAGGCAAGGTCATC
Source organism: uncultured Bacteroidales bacterium (assembly GCA_934691625.1). GTDB lineage: Bacteria > Bacteroidota > Bacteroidia > Bacteroidales > UBA932 > Cryptobacteroides. The sequence continues at coordinate 1,509 of CAKUTA010000007.1, forward strand.
CTGGATGTGAACACAAATACAGCATGGTCTTATGAGATAACCGGTGACAGCTTCATCCAGGCAAGCAAGGATGAAGATACAGACCAGCTGACTCTCTCATGTGACGAAAACAAGGCTGAGAACAAGCTGTCTGCCGAGATCACCATCAAGGCAGGAGACAAGACAGCTACCGTGACCGCCACGCAGAACGCATTCGGCACAATAGAAATCGTGGCATCCGAGAATAATTTCCATCTGGCAGCATGCGGAGAAATCACTGCATCTTTCGAGGTGACATCCACAGACCCTGACTGGACTTTCGAATCGGAGGCATGCGAGTGGCTGTTCATCCAGAGAGACGGAAACAACATAAACATCAGCGCATATCCTAATACGGAATACACTGACAGGGACATGAAGTTCGTTCTCCGCGCCGGAGGCTCACAGAGCAATGCTACCGAGATAATCGACGTGCTTCAGGACAGGGCGGCATTCATTTCAGCCTCAGCCGAGACCGTGCCAGTCACACCTACACCAAGAGGGACACAGGAGGTCGGAGTAAATGCAAACTTTGACTGGACATACACAGTCACAGGAAATGAGGACGGATGGCTAGGAATAGAACGTACCGATAACGGTTTCACATTCACACCGAGTGTCAATCCAGGAGAAACTTCCAGAAAAGTCATTATCACAGTAACAACAGGTGATGGAAAGGAAAATGTTGCAACAACCGAATTCACCGTATCACAGGCAGGTATCGACCTCGGGGCATTCATCGTAGGACTCAATGTCACAAAAGTGAAGAATGCCATCCCTGCAAGTTCAGTACCTGTCACAGGAATTGAATCTGTCACCATAGACTGGGGCGACGGTTCAGAGCCTGAAGAGATTGCCGCAAAAGGCACTCCTTCACACACCTATACTGATGAAGGATATTATGTGGTTTCGGTAAAAGGTTCTGCCACTCAGCTATCTGCAAGCTCACTTACAAGTGACCAGAAAGCACAGATCGACGAAGTATATAACTGGGGACGGCTCGGTCTTACATCACTTGAAAATGCATTCTATGGATGCGGAAGCCTGAAGACCATTCCGGCAGACAACTCAGAAGCATTCGCGGAAGTCACCTCATTCAAATCCGCCTTTAACAACTGCGATGTGCTTTCCGCCATCCCTTCAGGGCTGTTCAGCAATGCCACCAAAGCAACAAACTTCAATTCAACATTCTATTCCTGCGATGCGCTCGCCGAAGTTCCGGCAGACTTGTTCTATAACTGTCCCGAATTGACCGATGTCTCAAACCTGTTCGAATTCTGCAAGGCCATCAGGAGCATTGACGAGAATATCTTCTCCAAGAACCCGGAGCTTTCACTTTGCGCGGCGACATTTGCATACATGGACAATCTGGAGAATGTCGGAAAAGATATTTTCGCAAACAATCCGAAGATCACCACATTCAACGCGGTATTCCAGGCAAATCTTAAAATGACGGATATTCCATCAGGGATATTCAGGAACCAGCCGGAATGCACGACTTTCCGCATGGCTTTCGCCGATACCAAGATAACATCCGTTCCAGAAGGGCTTTTCTCGAACAACAAGAACTGCACAAGTTTCGAGATGACGTTTGCAAGAACGCCTATCGAATCCATTCCGGCAAACATTTTCGAGGGCTGCTCGAAAGTGGACAGCTTCTTGTCATGCTTCAACGGATGCTCCAATCTGAAAAGCGTCCCTGCAGACCTGTTCAAGAATTCAGGCTCACAGGGGACGGTCTATAAAAAAGGCCAGGGCATCAATATGCTGTTCCAGAACTGCTCCTCGCTCGAATCCATTCCGGAAGGCCTTCTGGACGGATTCACTAGAGTGACACAGCTCACCAGCATTTTCAACGGCTGCAAATCGCTCAAGACAGTTCCGTCAGGACTTTTCAAGGATATGGCGGCAGTGACGGCCATCGGAAGTGCATTCAGCGGATGTACATCACTGACCTCTATTCCTGAGGGCATCTTCCAGGGACTTGTCAAGGTCAGCTCTTTTGCAAGCGTATTCTCCGGCTGCACCGGGATCACTGAAATCGGTGCAAATATTCTGGACGGGTGCGACAAGTGTACAAATATCAGCTCTATGTTCATGGGCTGCACTGCTCTCGAAAAAGTAGATGAGAATGCATTCAATTTCAGCAATACAGATAAAATCACTACTGTCGCAGACCTCTTCAAAGGATGCTCGTCACTTAAATCTGTTCCTGAGAATCTGTTCTCCAGAATGGCAGGGCTCACTACTGCAAAAGAAGTATTCATGGATTCAGGCATCACTTCAGTTCCTGCGAATCTGTTCGCAAATGCTCCGAAGATCACGACATTCGAGAATTCATTCAATGGATGTACTTCTTTGGCAGCTGTACCGGACGGACTGTTCGCTGCCACGACCAAAGTCACGACATACAAGATGGCATTCAACGGATGCACAAGCCTGGAATCTGTAGGAAAGGCTTTCGGCACAAGCACTGCAAGTGTCTCTCTAGAGTCCATTTTCAATGGATGTACAGCACTGAAGTCCATATCTGACGGAATCTTCGATGGACTTACGGGCGCAAGTTCCTTCCAGAATGCATTCCTGAACTGCGCTTCACTGGAAAGCATCCCGGCAGGCCTGTTTGCCAAGAATGTGAATGTCACTACAGTCCAGACATGCTTCCAGAACTGCACATCTCTGAAAGCAGTCCCGGAAGGCCTGTTCGGAACTACGACCAAGACCAAGACATTGAAGCAGATGTTCTCCGGATGCACCTCGATCGAGACCATCGCGGCAGACGCATTCTCGGGAATCAATACAGCAGCAGGTACAATGCAGCAGATCTTCGAGAACTGCACAAGCCTGAAGGAGGTTCCGTCAGGACTCTTCAAGAACAATGCGAAGATTTCCTCATACCAGAATGCATTCTACGGATGCACGGCCCTGACAAAGGTCGGCTCCGAAGTGTTCAATTGTGCCTATGGCGCCACATCTTTGAACAATCTGTTCTCCGGGTGCACGGCTCTGAAGGAAGTTGGCGAAAATCTGTTCATATCCCCGGAGAAGGCAAGATATCTCAACGGAATGTTCCAGAACTGCTCTTCTCTCGAAAGCATCCCTGTAGATATCTTCGATAATTTCAAGGCTGTCACAAGTGGAACTTCCGCATTCGAGGGATGTACTGCACTGAAGGGGGAATCTCCTTATACTGAAATAAATGGAGTAAAGTACCACCTCTATGAAAGGACTGCCGAGAACACGGCTGCCACAGGATTTTCCGCATTGACAAACCTGAAATCCATGTTCAAGGGATGCACAGGACTTTCAGACTATGCAAATATTCCTGAAGCATGCAAAGAGTAACCGATATAATTAAGGAGGCAAAAATGAAAAGCAAATATATAATATCGGCCTTGATGATGGCCGGAGTCCTTGCAGGCTGCACTGATACGAAAGAAGTGGCACCGGACCCATATAAAGCGCCACTCTATATGGAGACTTCGGATTCCAAGGTTGTCTTCGACATCGAAGGCGGCAAAGCTGTGGTGGCAATCGCCACAAATGCAGACAGATGGGATTATGTGGAAGACAAAGAAGGATGGTTCAGAATCTCCGTCAGCGAGGACAGCTGCCTGGTAGTGGAGGCACCGATAAACAGCAGTGCATCCGCGAAATCAGAGACATTGACAATCACCGCCATAAGAGGCGAAGAAAGCAAGGAAGCCATATTGAGAGTTGTACAAAGAGCCGAAGCAGCAACAGACCTCAGTGCCGGCGGGACCGCGAACTGCTATGTGGCCCACACAAACATGACATATAAGTTCCGGGCTGACATCAAGGGTAACGGAGGTAAAGACGGCAAGACACACTACATCGAGAAAGAAGGGCTGGAGATCCGCAATGCCGTGAAGGCTGAACTTCTCTGGGAAGCCAGAACAGATGGTGACCGCACGATGTCCTACGAAATTATCGACGGAGCACCTTCATATAGAGGAGGTTATATAACATTTTCCACAGGAAGGAGCGAAGGCAATGCAGTCATCGCTGTCAAGGATGTCTATGGAGACATTCTCTGGAGCTGGCATATATGGGTGACAGATAATGAGATAACCGTTCATGACCATATCAGCACAAAAGGCGAGGTCATAGCTCAGATCATGGACAGGAACCTCGGTGCACTGAACAATGAGCCGATGGACATAAACAACAGAGGAATGATTTACCAGATGGGCCGCAAGGATCCTTTCATTCCTTCACGTTCACCATACAAGGACTACTCTAATGTCATCGACTCCACACAATATTGTAACAATGACCCTGATTACAACAAGCAGAATCTCGAGGTCGGGGATGGCACCGGGAAATGGGAAATAAGCAAGGATTTCAAGGCGGAACCCGTATATGAGCATCCTGGCAATGTCCCGTTTGCGACAGAACATCCGATGAGATTTCTGGTAAGCTACTACTCAAGCTCTTACGTATGGTATTCCTATGCTTCATCTGAAGATGCCGCCGTTCCCGGGCTTTGGGGAGAGGAGAAGACAATCTTCGACCCATGCCCTGCAGGATATAAAGTTCCTGGAAAGGATATGTGGGGAGAGACTATCGGCACAGAAGCACACAAGACCGGAGGAAAGCCTGCAGAATATGATGAAAACGGAGAGAGCAGCAAGTACTTCTGGAACAAGGAAAGAGGCTGCGGCCGTGTATGGAAGCCTACCGGAGATTTCTATCCTATGGTAGGAAACATCTATCCGGCAGGTAACGGCACGCCTTACAACTACACCAGCGGACAGACATTCTATCTTACAAGCCAGGAAAGCACATTGAAAGAGGGCATGATGTACGTGGCGGCATTCAACGGCTACTGGGCACAATATGAGCTTCGTGCTTCAGTCTATACCGGCCAGGTAAGATGCATAAAGGAATAATTAATCGCAATATATTTATAAACAATAGGCAATGATCAGATTCAAGTTAGCTATTCCGTTGGCAGTCATAGCCATCGGATGCAGCAGAATCGGTGACAATAATGACAGCAGGTCCGGGTCGGAAGACCAGGGGCCTATTGTCGTTTTTTCACCTGATGCTGCACTGCAGGGCGAAATCATCGTAAAGATGAAAGCCGGCACAGCAAACGAGGCCGGCACTAAAGCAGGAGGAGGCCTGTCAGGTAACACCCAGATTGACAGGGTGCTGATGACAGCAGGCACAGTAAGTTTCGAAAGACTCTTTCCTGAATGCGGAAAATTCGAGGCAAGGACACATGCGGAGGGGCTCGACAGATGGTTCGTAGTGAAATACGATGAAAGCCTGCCGGCTGCGGAAGTGGCTTCGATGCTTTCCGGCTGCGACGGTATCGAGAAAATCGAATATTCCATCCCTACCGCAGTCTCTGGCTATTCAATGACAGAAGATGCACAGGAAAGCTATGTTCCTGAGACCAAGGCGTCTGCCACAACTCGCGACATTCCTTTTCCGTTCAACGAGAGCGAGCGGGCAAGAAGGATGCAGTGGCATTATAACAATACAGGCAACGTCTATGCGAACTCTACCGTAGCAGGTGCCGATGCCGATGTGTATGCGGCATGGCAGCTCTGCACCGGAAATCCGGATGTAATCGTGGCTGTAATCGACCAGGGAGTAAAATACGACCATGAGGATCTGAAAGACAACATGTGGGTCAATGCAGGCGAAATCCCCGGCAATGGCATTGATGATGACGGCAACGGCTATGTCGATGATATTTATGGATATAACTTCACCAGCAACAAAGGCGAGCTGAACTTCTCGTCGGCAATGATGCACGGGACACATGTCGCAGGGACAATTGCCGCAGTGAACAACAACGGCATAGGAGTGAACGGCATCGCCGGAGGCTCCGGGAAAGGTGACGGTGTGCGCATCATGTCGCTGGAAACATTGGGAAACTCAGAATCAGGTACATCAGGAGGCGGGCTTTCCGCTCAGGTGAGAGCAATGAAATATGCAGCTGATAATGGCGCAGTAGTCTGCCAGAACAGCTGGGGCTACACCGCAGGAGCATTGTCCAAGAACGACTGGAGCAGAGGCAACTACTCATCTCTCGCCGAGGCCATCAGGTACTTCATCAAGTACGCGGGCATTGACGAGAACGGCGAGCAGACAGGGCCGATGGCTGGCGGCATCGTGATTTTCGCAGCAGGCAATGATGCTTCCAGCGAACTATGCTACCCGGCATCCGACCCGGCTGTAGTCAGCGTGGCTGCGACATCGTATCTCGGCACACCGGCATATTATACGAACTACGGCAAATGGGTGACACTTTCCGCCCCAGGAGGAGATCTGTCTCTAAGCTCCACATACGGAGGAGTATATAGCACAAGTGTAGCCGAAGACGGCGGCTCCGCCTATGAAGGCATCAACGGGACGTCTATGGCGTGCCCACATGTTTCAGGAGCATGCGCACTGGCTATCAGCTGGTATTACGGTGACGAGAAGAAAAAGGGGCTTACTCCTGATATGCTGAGGGATGCGCTTCTCGCAAGCACCAGACCTGTGAATCCGTTCTGCACAGCACCTTACACAGGAAACATGGGTGCCGGTTCACTCGACACATACCAGTTCCTTCTCGCTGTAAAGAAGGTGGGAATCATTCCGGATATGGAGGTCAATGCAGGGGCTTCCGCCACATTGGCATTGGCAGACTATTTCTTCAAGACTGATGTCCTGGTATATACGGTATCTGATGAAAACATCATCAATGTAAGCCTGAAGAACGGGGTGATGACAATAGCTGGCCTGAAGACAGGGAATGCATCTGTCACAGTCACCGACGGCAACAAGTTCACACGTACATTTAAAGTCACTGTCAGATGAAAAACAGAATCATTAACATAGTATGGACGGCATTTCTGGCGGGGCTGGCAGCCGTCATGCTTCAGGGATGCAGTTCGAAGGAAGATAGCCAGGCAGACAGCAATGTCCTGAAGACTCCTGAAGTCAAGGTAAGCGAAGTGTCCACAGACAGTTTCAGGCTTGACTGGGGCAAGGTCTATGGAGCAGCAGAGTACAAGCTCTCCCTGGACGGGCAGGATGAGACATCCACCACAGAGCTCCATGCGGTATTCAGCGGACTTGAGGCCGGGAGCGAATACTCCGTAAGCCTTTCGGCCGTACCCGAGGAAGGAAGTTCAAGAGCTGCTTCGGAAACTGTGCATATACACGTCACTACATCCGGAATAGAAGTTCTTGACACTCCTGTAATCACCATCGGAAGCACATACGCATCCAAGACCATAATCACATGGAGTGTGGTTTCAGGTGCCGGTTCATACGAATACAGCATCGGCGGACAGACAGGAGCCACTGACGAGAACAAGGTGGTCATCAGCTCTCTAGAAAAAGGCAGGGAGTACACATTCTCTGTTACCGCAGTCCCTTATGACAACGGAAGCTATACAAGGTCTGAGCCGGCGGAAAAGACATTCACCACCTCGGCAGAGGATGTTCCGTCAATGATAATCGTTCCAGTGCAGGTGGTGGCAGATGCGGTTGCGTTCGATGTATATGCGACACCTGACGAGACCTACTACTACGATGTGGTATCATCATCACTGCTGACAAAGCTTTCCGATGAGGAGGTCATAAATATATACCGGGATGCTATCGTGCAGTATGCAAAGGACAAGGGCATCAGCCTCAGGCTCGCAATGGCATCAGTCCTTAAAGTCGGCACCAACACATTGACTTCCAGCGGTCTGGTTTCCGAGATGAGCTATGATATCATTGCCTTCGGGATGGATCTTGACGGGAATGTAACTTCCGGGCTATACAAAGAACGTGTAAAAACCACATCCACAGGATATTCCGATGGTCCTAACCTGGGAGGAAGCAGCTGGTTTAACCAGAACTTCTATATCACCAACGCTTATGCCGGCCTCACCGGATATGGCTGGACAAATTCAGTATGGACAACATGGAAAGGCAGTGGGGTGACAGATATCCTGTACAGGCTTCTGCCTACAACTACGTTCATCAATGTATTTTCTGCCAATCCGGATATAGATGAGGTCAAGACATTCCTGAAGACCCCGAACTATGCACATCAGGTGACTGGAGACTATCTGACCCTGGTCAATTCGACAAATGGGTATAACAGCGTAACACCTTGCAGTGCCGGAGTTTCATATACAATGTCAGCACTCGCCACATCCAATGGAGGAGAGGAGACCCTGTGCATAAATTCCGTGACCACCAAGGTTTCGTCCAGCGAGCAGACATGGTTTTCCGTATCAGCAAGAACAGATGAGAGATACGGTTCCACGGACAGCACCATCGCAGCCATATTCCGCGGTGTGAACATCGCTTCGGTGAAATATGCAGTATTCCTGTCATCAGCACTTTCCGGTGTGACAGAGTCATCCTACCCTGCAGTGGTTGAATCAAGAGGCCGTGAAATGAACGAAACATATATCGAGAATGTCAACGGAAACGGCCTCGCTCTTCTGGTGAAAGTCGATCCGGGGCAGTCATATACAGTTCTCGCCACCGCGACAAACCTCGCCGGCGACAAGCTGACAAAGCATGCATCAGTAACGACCACAGGCACAGCCTCGACCAAGTCCACAAGACTCATGGACACAGGCAGGGAGCCGATATGGACAGGATGGTTCGTACCTATAGGATTCGGAATAGAATACGATACACTGGAAGCTATGCCTGCACCGGATGCCGCACCGGAAGATGACCTCTGGACAATCATTCACAATATGAACCTTTTGAAAGCAGAATAATGAAGACAGGAATTAGAATATTAGCCGTTCTGTTCACCCTGCTGGTTTCCGGTGCCACGCTCGTGGCCCAGAACATCAACGTCAGGGGAACAGTGAAAGACACCGGTAACAATCCGGTAATCGGAGCCGGCATATATATCAGCGGGACAGGCACCGGGACAGTTTCGGCAGAAGATGGAACCTGGTCATTGAACGGGATTCCTGCCGATGCAGTCCTGACAATCTCCAGCATCGGATATGAGACATTGACAGTCAAGGTGGAAGGACGCAGCGTGATCGACATCATCCTCAACGAGGATGTGATCGACGATGAGCTTGGGGAGGTCATGGTTGTCGCATACGGCACAGCCAAGAAGAACAGCTTTACAGGTTCTGCGGCAGTGGTGAAAGGTGATGAGCTGGGCAAGCGCGTCACAGGCAACCTCACCAAGTCGATAGAAGGCACTGTAGCCGGTGTCCAGGTCACATCAGGTGGCGGACAGCCAGGAGAGGGCGCATCCATCATGATACGAGGCATAGGTTCCATCAATGCAGTGTCCACCCCTCTCTACGTTGTGGACGGAATACCTTATGACGGTTCTCTCAGCGCCATAAACCCTGCCGATATCGAGTCAATGACTGTGCTCAAGGATGCTTCAGCAGGTGCGCTCTATGGAGCCCGCGGAGCTAACGGCGTCATAGTCATCACCACGAAGAAAGGTTCCGGCGAGAAAGCCACGATAAGCTACAAAGGCAGCGCAGGCGTGGCTTCCAGGGCGTTGAAGCGCTACGACCTGGTAGGCATGGAAGACTACGTGGAGCTGACTTACGAGGCTCTGCGTAACAGCGCCATGTACAGCACCGGTATGGATTTCGAGGGAGCAAGCAGCTATGCAGCTGCCAATCTCGGCCAGACTATCGGAGGGCTGAAATCCCCGGAATACTATAATCCGTACAAGAACTACACTTGGAGCACTCTTATCGACCAGAATACCGGAAAGATCAAATCAGACGCGCAGGCGGCATGGAACGAGAACTGGATGGATGAAATCAGCGACAACTCGGCGTTGAGAACCGAGCACATCTTCTCGGTCAACGGTGCCAGCGAGAAAGTCAACTACTTAATTTCCATGGGATACTATAAAGAGGACGGTATTCTTAGGAACACTGACTTCAACCGTTATACAGGAAGGGTCAATGTGGATTCACAGGCGAACAGCTGGCTGAAGGCCGGCATGAGTGCCAACTACTCGCACACCAAGGCCGACTATCAGAACTTCTCCGGTTCCTCCGTTTCAAACGTATGGTACACCGCGCAGTTCATGGCTCCGGTCTATCCTGTCTATCTCAAGGACATGAACGGAAACAACATTCTCGATGAGAACGGGAACCTGCAATACGAATATGGAGACGAGGATGACAACGGCTATGCGAACAGACCTACGGCGCAAGGATTCAACTCCAAGGCCGAGCTGTACAACAACAAGGCATACTACTACCGTAACACATTGTCTGCCAGAACATATCTAACTCTCGGAACAGTGAAAAAGGATGCCAGGCTCTATGGTCTGAAGTTTACCGCGAATCTCGGTACTGATTTCAATGACTACCAGCGCACCACGACAAACGACAAGTACCATGGCAATGCGGCTAGCCAGGGAGGACGTATCGGAAAGACCAACTCCAGGACCCTCAGCTACACTTTCAACCAGATTCTGAACTATGACCGCTCATTCGGAGAGCATGATATAAAGGTGCTGCTCGGACATGAGTACTACAGGTACAGATATAACTATGCAATGGGAGAGAAGACCGGCATCATGGATGGAATTGACGAACTGGCTCCGGCGGTAACCACTTCCGACAACACATCCTATTCCCACAACTATGCCATCGAGTCTGTCTTCACCAGGCTGAACTACGGACTGAAGGACAAGTACTACTTCGATGCCAGCTGGCGTACAGACGGATCCTCACGTTTCTACAGAAGCAACCGATGGGGAAACTTCTGGTCAGTCGGTGCCTCATGGCGCCTCTCACAAGAGAAGTTCATGGAAAGCACGGCATCATGGCTGAGCAATCTCACGGTGAAGGCTTCATACGGTGTACAAGGTAACGATAACCTCGGGACCTATTACGCATGGCAGGGGCTCTACGACTATACGTGGGCCAACGGAAGCGAGGCCGGAGCATTCGCATCGAAGCTGGAGAACAAGGCTGTGACATGGGAGAAGAACGGGAACCTCAACACCGGTGTCGAGGCTTCTCTCTTCAATGGAAAAGTCTATGTCACAGCTGAATACTATAATAGGCACACGCGCGACATGCTTCTTCAGAACCCTCTTGCCATCTCCACAGGATTTACAGGATATGATGCCAACGTCGGTTCAATGAGAAATCAGGGATTCGAGTTCTCAGGGCGTGTAAACCTGGTGTCACATGAGAATTTCCGCTGGGATGCCACAGTCATGGCGTCCCTCAACAGGAACAAGGTGACAAGCCTCACAACATCGCAGGACTTCATCAGCTCGGGAGTATCTGTAATCGAGGTGGGCAAGCCTATCTACACATTCTATCTGTCCAAGTCAGCAGGAGTAGATCCGGCTACAGGAAAGAGACTCTATTATGCATACTGGAAGAGAGGCATTGACGAGAACGGTTCCCTCGTAAACGTGCGCTGCGATGAATATGTCACCGATAACGTATCACTCGCATCATTGAGCAAATACTATATGGGCAGCCGTGAGCCTGCGGTTTCCGGAAGCTTCGGCTCGTCATTCCAGATCTTCAGGAACATTGACCTTTCATTCCTGACTACCTGGTCTATCGGAGGCAAGGTCTATGATGGACTGTATTCCGGTACAATGAACGTGCAGTACGCAGGAAACAACTGGCACAAGAACGCACTCCGCAGATGGCAGAAGCCGGGCGACGTCACAGATGTGCCTATGATAGAGATCGGAGGTTCGTCTGCGGCCAACGATTCCGCACTCATAAACGCTTCATATTTCGCCATCAAGAATATCACATTGGGATATACTTTCCCTGCCAAGTGGCTCTCGAAAATAGAGGTCAAGGCTCTCAGGCTGTTCGTGACTGCCGACAATCTGGTGATGTTCAACCACCTGGACGGCATGGACCCTCAGTACAACTTCACCGGAAGCGTCTCATACACATACGCTCCGTCAAGAGCTGTGGTAGCAGGTATCGATCTACAATTCTAATGATTATGACAATGAAGAAGAAAATATATATGCTGGCTCTGGCCGCTATTGCGGCAATGTCCTGCAACAAGGATATGCTGGAGTTCAATCCTACAGATTCCGGTTCAGGAGAGGAGCTGATGAAGGAGGCTGCCACAGCCATCACATCAGTGAACGGCATCTACCGTTCAATGTGGACCGCCGGGTGGTCCACTTCCGGGAACACACACCAGTGCTTCGGAATCGCGGCATACGGTATCGCGCAGGATGTCATGGCGGACGACATGATAATGCAGTCGCAAGGAAACGGGTGGTTCTGGTATGACCACGTCTATAATGTGAAATCCCAGTACACATCATCAGCATTCCGCTCATACGATGTATGGTATGCCAACTACAAGTGGATTGCCAATGCGAACAGCATCATTGCAGCAAAAGAAACTATGCAGGGAAGCACGGCGGATGTGGCCTACGTCGTGGGGCAGGCTTATGCCATAAGAGCTTTGGGCTATCTGAATCTCGCAACATGGTTTGCAAGACCTCCATACAATCCTATCACCAATATCGCAAGATGGACAGATCCTGGCGTGCCTGTATATACAGAACCGACTTCCATAAGTACCGGAGGCAAGCCTAGGGAAAATCTCAAGACCGTGTATGCCCAGATTGACACGGATATCGATTCTGCAATAGTTCTGCTCGGAAAGGGGATGGAAGCATCTCTCAACAAGGGCAACAAGTCCCACATCAGCCTCTACACGGCTCTCGGCATCAAGTCCAGGGCTTGTCTTGCAGAAGGCGACTGGGAAGGCGCGTACAAGGCAGCTTCACGTGTGATCTCCGAGGGCAGCTACACCATCGGCACTGAAAGTGATCTGATGGGTGGAATGAACTCCATAAGCAATGGAGATGTGATGTGGGGCGCAGGCATCGAGACTTCCGAACAGTCCGGCGCATACGCCAGCTTCTTCTCTCACATGGACAACCAGCAGGGCCAATATGCCAAGTCTGCGCCTAAGCTCATAAGCAAGCAGCTCTATAACCATATCGGGGTCAATGATATAAGGCGTGCATGGTGGGATCCGTCAGACAAGGAATCCCCATATATCTCCAAGAAATTCTCATTCTCCAATCTGCAGTCATGGCTCGGAGACTACATCTACATGAGAGTGGAGGAGATGTATTTCACGGCTGCAGAGGCGGCGCTCCGCATGGGAAATGAGAACGAGGCCAGGGATATCATGAACACCGTGATGGCTAGCCGCAATCCGCAGTACAATGCCTACCGCTACACAGGCACACATCTCGGGGCGACGACTACCACATGGACAGGTTCATTGCTGGAAAATATTCTGATTCAAAGAAGAATAGAACTCTGGGGAGAGTACGGCAGGATCTTCGATGTGCGCCGTACAGGCCAGGGAATCGACCGCCGTACAGATGACGGCTTCTCCGAGGAATGCATCTCGACGATGAAGAGAAATGGAGTGGATATCTCAAATCCAAACACATACGACTGGGTACTGACCATCCCGAAGGATGAGCTTGATGCCAATCCTAATATCAATGAAGAAGACCAGAACCCATGATAGGAGAAATGAACATGAAAAAATCAATATATCTGACAGCATTGGCCCTCATAGCAGCTGCTGGATGCAGCAAGGAGCAGGAGGGCACGCTCTATAAGCCTAACGCCGATGACGCGAAGGAGATACATTTCATCCAGTCATCATTGACAAAGGAGTTCGAGCAGAGTGCTACGACAGGCACTATGACAATCGAAGTGGCAAGACCGGGAAACAATGGTGAACTTACTGTGTATCTCAGCAACAAGGGCACGGATGCCAAGGCATTCAGTGCTCCGGATCATGTAACCATCCCTGACGGCAGCTATTCTGCCGATGTCAATGTGGATGTGGACCTGGCTTCGCTTAACGCGGGCTCCACGTTCAGCACCACGCTGTACATCACAGACAGGCAGGAGGAAACCGGAAGCGGAAATGCCCTGGTATCGCAGTACACGGACAAGATAAAGCTCTCCGCGTCATTTGCATTGACCTGGGAGCCTTACTATACCACCGATGAGGAGGGTAATGAAGTCCAGCAGACCGCCACTTATCATTACAATGCCTTCTATTCCGGGCGTGACTCAGGACTGAAGGTCGAGAAGGCGGAGGGCACCAATATCTTCAGGCTCAATGACTGGGCCAGCGGCGTGACTTTCAAGTTCATTCTCAATGATGACAACACCTGTACCGTTCCTGCACAGTCCATCGGCTACTACAACTCGAACTACAACGAGTATGTCCAGGTGGCAGATATGGCCGTCTATACAGGAAACAGCGCAGCATATAGCTCATACCCATGTACTTATGACGGGAATGGGAATTTCTCGTTCTATCTTATCTACTATGTGTCTGCCGGATATTTCGCACAGGGGACAGAGACATTGACTTTCGACGGAAACGAGGACAAGACACCGGAAGTGGCTATTTCTTTCGACGGCATAGAGACGACTGAAACAGGCTTCAAGGCTCCGCGCCTCAGCTTCAGCAAGAACGACTACACGAAGTTCTATAAGGCGACAGTCGTAACCGGAGATATCACCGGAGACGCAGAAAGGCAGGAGCAGATAAGGACAATGCTTATGGCGGATCAAAAGCCTGGCACTGTGCCTGTGGTCACCCTGTATGATGATTATTCGAGCATCTGGAATGTCGCAGCAGGAAACTGCACAGCTGTAGCGCTTGCATACGAGTCTGATGACGCCGAGCCTGTTCTTTACCTCAAGAGATTCACATGCGACCCGGCAGGCATCTATGCACCTAAGGTCAATGAGTTCGACTGGTTCAATGACGAGAGCAACCCGAACTATTCTCCATTCAGCACCCTGTTCTGGACAATGCAGGCCACTAACGTCTCATCCATGAAGTATCTCTGCATGAGAACCGACTATCTCGAATATATGGTTAGTTCGCTGAAGACTTCCGCATCTGAGCTTGCATGGGAAAGGGGCAATGAGGTAAACGAGGAGACAGTAGCTGCACTGAACTCAGAAGACGGTCTGAACACACTGTTCAATACCCTGAAGCAGGGGCTTTCATATACCATCTGCATCTGTCTTTCCAACGAGTTCGGAGATACGGTATTTGTACAGAAGACTGCCTCGACGAAAGGCTATTCAGCTGCTGACTTCGACAAGAATGTTACGCTCAATGATTTTCTCGGGGCATTCAAGGCATCAGCTGTAGTGGAGCAGGCTTCCGGTTCGTCTTCAGAAGATGAGTCGTTCCGCGTGGATATCTATAGTCTCGGCGGCAACGATGTGGTTATCAACGGCCTGTCCAACACAAGGGACTTTACGCCAGACGTAAAGGGATGGTACGATGCGGATAATCATGCCATCATAATCGAGCCCCAGGATCTCGGGCAGTACAACGGCAGTTTTGTACGTCTGGGATTCTCTGACGGGCTGTCCATCTACTGGGGTGCCAACAGTCTCGCTCTCGGTTTCGTCGATGGCGCGATACAGGTAGTCGCCGGTCCGGATGCTTCAGCTCCGGTCAACAGCTACCAGTTCCTGCTGTTCAGCTCATCTGCGGCAAGCGGCTCCACATATCTGCGCCAGAGTGTCGGAAACAAGGTCTATTCAGCCATGAGCCTGACCCCTCTTACAGCATCCAAGGCAGCATCATCCAAAGCCGATGTCCTCGGCGAGCTGGCGGTGCTGTAACAGCGAAGCGTATCTCTGGAGCCACAGCTGATTATCAGCCAGTTACAAATCCCAAGTGTCAGAACTTGTGACTTTGAAATACATAAGTGATTGATAATCAGCAAAAGGTCCCTGACGCTAAAAATTAACGGACGGTGTCCCAGTGTGGGGCTCCGTCCGTTAATCGTTATCGGATAGCGGCTACTAATAGCCAGGGTTCTGATATAGACCTTCAGGATTCAGAATGTACTGAGTGTGAGGGATAGGAAGATAGTAGTCCGTATCGCTGTACTCTGTAGCGCCGTCAGCTTTCATAAGGCTGTTAATCTCGGCCTTGGTCCAGCCGCGCTTCATGTCGCTGAACGCTTTGAACTCATAAGCGAACTCTCTCTGGCGCTCCTTGTAGATAGCATCGCGGAGTGCTGTGCCAGAAGGTGTTACACTAGAAAGTCCTGCACGGTTACGGACAAGATTCAGGTACTTCTGGGCATTTGCAGCATCGCCGCTATGGTAGTATGCCTCAGCAAGCATAAGCGCCACATCAGCATAGCGGAGAACGACATTGTTGCAGCCATAGTAGCCCGATGCATCGAGATCCCTGTATTTGAGTGTGTAGTATGTTTCGTTACCCTTATGTGAACCAAGAGCCATAAGAGTGGACAGGCGAAGGTCACCTTCCTCATTGTAAAGATTCCTGGTAGTATTGTACGGCATGAAGTGTCCTCCTGAGCTCGCCTTGCCGTTCACTTCCTTGGTGTCGTCATAAATGTCAGTCGGACGGAACTGGGTGTTATATGATGAGTTAGCCGAGTTGGAACCACCGATGAACACCAGCTGGAATATGCCTTCTGCAGCCTTGGACTGTTTATCAACATCCCAGATTTCTGCAAGATCCACCTTAGTGAAGTCTGAGAACGGAGCCTTGCTCCATGCTGCTGTCAACTGAGCGATGGCTGTCCTGCATAGCTCAGCCTTCTTCGCTGTATAATCCTCGTCAGTAGCCATCTGAAGTGCAGCCTTGGCCCAGAGTGCCTCTGCAGCGACCTTGGATGCCCGGCCGCAGCTGGATGACGGCTGAAGGTCAGGGAGCTTGCTTGAAACCACGAACTGGCAGTCATCGAATATAGCCTGATATACGACATCCTTAGGCTGGCGCACATTGGCCTTGTTCACAGCGCCTAGCGTCTCAAGTTTCTGAAGAACGACCGGAACAGGCCCCCAGTCGCATACGAGAGTATAGTAGCAGAGAGCGCGGACGAATCTCACTTCCGCCTCAATCTGCGACCCCACATCCTCGGAGGAGTAGCTGATATCATCAATATGCTTGAGCACGACATTGGCGCGGTCAATGCACTTGTAGATGGAATTCCAGCGGCTGAGTACAAGCTGATTGCTGGCCTGCACCGTACAGTTGTCGAACTGGGCATTCTCACCTCCGCCGACTCCTGTATCAGGGTATGTCAGGAATCTTGCCTTGTTATCCTCGAAAAAGCATGCACTGCTGCCCAGAAAATTGCTTTCCTTAAGAACCGCATATACTCCATTCACAGAATTCTGGATATCTGTGAGAGAAGTGTAGTAGTTAGCTGTAGTGACAGAGTTAGGATCCGAAAGATCCAGGAAATTACTGCATGATACAGCTGCGACAGAAATTGCAATTATTGAAAAAAATCTATTGAGTTTCATAGTCATCATATCTTTAGAAAGTAAGCTTGAAACCAGCGGTAATAACTCGCGCAAGAGGGTATGAACCCCAGTCGAAACCTGGCATCATGTTAGCATTGGACTTGCCTTCAGCCACAGTCTTGCCACCTGTCGCATACTGGTCAACCTCAGGGTTGAATCCACGGTAATTTGTGATAGTGAAGAGGTTATCACCGTTTACATATACACGGAATCCCTGGATGTGAAGTTTCTCGCACACCTTCTTAGGGAAGTTGTATCCGATACTTGCTGTGGACATACGAAGATAATCGGCATCATCGATATAACGGTCTGAAACCTTCATACCTGTATTCTTGTTGCCGTGACGGAACGCTCTCGGAACGGAACCGTTACCTGGCTCCGCATCGCTCTTCCAGCGGTTACGTACCACACCATACTGGTTGCCGGATCCCTCCATATTGTAGCAGTAGTAGTCATTGAAGTTGATAACCTGTGCACCCACAGAATAAGTGAAGCCCACTGCGAAATCGAAGTTCTTGAAAGAGAGGCTGGTATTGAAACCTCCTGTGAAATCAGGATAAGGGTTGCCGATGATTTCACGGTCAGCCTCTGTAATCTTGTAGTCACCGTCTGTGTTATGGTAGATCACGTTACCTGGAGAAAGGTACTCCATAGCATAATCCGGAACAGCAGGTCCTTTCAGCTTATAACCTTCAGGGAATGACTTTCCATTAGCCTCGAACACTTCGCGGTCCTTAAGGACATTCTGATAGTCAGCCTCTGACATGATTCCGTCTGTCCTGTAGGCAATGAATGAGCCGATAGGATAGCCGACCTTGGTAACATGAGTCTGGGCTGAACGCATGGTAGTGTTGAATATTTCCTCTACACCGTCAGAAAGGTAGAGAACCTTGTTACGGTTTACAGAGATGTTCGTCCCGACTGTCCATGTGACAGGGCCTTCAAAGATACGGGCATCGAGCTGGATATCGAATCCCTTGTTCTGAATTTTGGAGTCTCCGAGGTTGGTGGTAGTAGAAGTGGAACCTGAGATTGAAGGGATACCGAGCTGATAGAGGACATCGGAAGTATTGGAGATGTAGTAGTTCCCGATGAGATTCAGACGACCGTTGAAGAAGCTGAGGTCAAGACCTATATTGGTCTGCTTGGTGGTCTCCCAGCTGAGGGTAGGATCCACAAATGCGGTCTCATAAGAAGTCGATGTGATGCTGTCACCCATAGCTGTGGTACCGGTACCGATTGTAGCGATGGAAGCATAGTTACCGATATTGTTGTTGCCGCTCATACCCCAGCTGCCACGGAGCCTGATAGTCATTCCGGTAAGATTATCCTTCAGGAAAGGCTCATTGGAAAGAGTCCATCCGGCGGAAACTGAAGGGAAGTATCCCCATTTGTTCTTGGAACCGAAACGTGAGGAACCATCAGCACGGAAGCTTCCGGTAAGGCTATACCTGTCACTATATGAATAGTTTACTCGTGAAAGATAAGAAAGGAGGTTATATTCGTTACGACTGACACCATACTCCTGAACCGCCTTAGGATCCACGGTGGCGCTGATATCAGGGATACGGTTATCTGTGAACTTAGTCGCCATGATACCGATAGCATTGTAGGTGTTGTCCTGGACGGTAAAACCGACAAGGGCATCAAGACGGTGGTCTCCCCACTTATGGTTATAGGAAGCAGTGAACTCTCCGAGGGAGTCCTGATTCTTCATCATTCTGGAGATCGCATAGTGGCTGGATGTCTCCAATGCGCTGTTATACGCGATGTTGGAACCTGCTCCGATACTGTTCTGACGGAACTTGGTATATGTCTGGTCATACCAGAGACGTCCAAGCTGAGCCTTGAGCTTGAGCCCGTCGATAGGCTCCCATGTGGCTGACACAGTAAGATTATGCCTAGTCTTGGTGTTCTTGATAGGAAGATCCTGCGCGATGACAAGAGGTGACTCCGATGAGTTGATACCCCAGTTCTTGGAGAAGAAGTTCATCCATGAACGTGCAAGAGTTCCGGCTGTATTGTATGCTGCCCAGTCGGATGCGTACTGGTTACCATTGTTATTAGCTATAGCCCATGCTTCCGTGCCTGTAAGACTGCCATCATTATATGCAGGGAAGTTAGGGATTGCCACGAGACAGCCCTGGGTCGCGCCATCGGCACCTTCAGTATTTTCTCCACCACCGTTGCTTCGGCCATAGGTCTTAACTTCGCGGGTCTTGGTGTTGGTCATGGAGTAGCTTGCAGCCATCGAAAGTCTCTTAGATATCTTCGCGTCAATGTTCACACGGGCATTGATCTGCTTATGACCTGAAGGAGAGATGATACCGTCCTGATCCAGATAGCCTACAGACGCCATGTACTTTATGTTCCTGGTGCCGCCGGTCACACTGACATTGTGACGCATAATGCCGGCATTCTTGAAGTACTCGTCCTGCCAGTCCGTGTCATACATGAATGCCGTAGAAGCATAGTCATTCTTGCTGAAATCCCAGAAGAAAGGAGAAAGACCGATATTGTCCACACCCTGGTTGATGCCGACAGCCTTCAGCTTTGCCACACGGGTGGCATTGTCATCAGTCGGGCTATATGGAATGCCACCTTTCTGGCAATATGCCCAATATGAGTTGTTTCTAGCCTCGACATAGAGTTCCGCGAACTCACGTGCGTTGAGCAGGTCGACCTTGTGTCCGAGCATCTGCACGCCATAAGAGAAATCGTATGTCACTGTAGCACGTTCATTGTCCTTGCCCCTCTTGGTGGTGATGAGGACGACACCGGAAGCACCACGGGAACCGTAAATCGCAGCAGAAGCCGCATCCTTCAGGATTTCAATGCTCTCAATATCGTTAGGGTTGATGAAGTCATCGTCAGATACAGGATATCCGTCCACCACATAAAGCGGTGAGGTGCTGGCTGTAAGCGAGTTGACACCACGTACACGAATGTTCACACCTGAGCCAGGAGCACCATTGGACTGACGTATCTCCACACCTGCGACACGGCCTACAAGAGCCTGCCCGACTGTAGCTGTGGATTTCTGGAGTTCATCGCTCTTCACCGATGCGATGGAGCCCGTGAAGTCGCTCTTACGCATTGGAGCATAACCGACAACGATGGTCTCGTCGAGGAAGTTAGTGTCCTCTGTCATCACGATGTCAATTCTGGTCTTTCCTGTAAGCTTCACTTCCTGTGAAATGAATCCGAGACAGTCATAAACGAGGGTCTCTCCCTCCGACGCGGAAATCTGGTAGGTTCCGTCTGCCTCGACGATGGCTCCACGGGTGGTGGCTCCTTTCACCATGACACTCGCACCTACCAGAGGTTCACCTGCTTCCGACTTGACAGTACCGGAAATTACAGTTCCTCCTGTCTGGGCATGCAGGGATAGTCCCAGGAATGCCATCATACAGAAAGCTGTAATGATTCGCAAATAATTTTTCATAACAGATTGGTGTTTGATTTATAATTAGTGTATTCTAGATTTTTCAAGGCTGATGACGTCCGGCAAGAACCTCCGGGGCCCTGAACGTCCTGTGCAATCAAATATATGTGGTCATTCTATATCGTTTTAGCAATACAAATTTAGCAAAATTTTAATAAAATATTAGTGTCTGCTGATTTTTCCATACATGGAACACAGAAATCCCCATCTGCTTAATTCTTACAGATGGGGATTTACTATGCGGTTTTCTTCGGATACGGTTTGGGCATTGGTGTTTATACAAACGACCCGCAAGATCATTGTCAGTATCGGAATATCACCCGGCTGCGGCCGGAAAGGGCGGAGTGGGAGATATGGTAGCCATCAGAGGGCTTTCCGTTGACAGTTATGCCACGTATGACATCTTCAGGATGTCTCCGGCCTTTAGTACGGATAGAGATGACGGATTCTCCATTTCTGATACGTATCCGGTCATATATCGGCGAGAACACTTCGTATGTGTCTTCACCGACGACAACAGGGTAAAACCCCATTGAGCTGAATATATACCAGGCGCTCATTGTCCCGTCATCTTCATCCATCTCCGGGGCAAGCCCGTCAGGAGCATTACGGAATGCGCGTCCGACAAACGGCTCCGGATATTCCGCATTGCCGCCATAAAGATGCACCATGCTGTCATCCGTCAGCAGAGAACGGACGAGTGCCTGCGTCTTTTCAGGTGCCCCGAAAGCATTGAACAGAAACGGGGTATGTATATCGGGTTCATTGCCCTGGTTAAAATAATGCCGCCCGAAAAACTCTTCCAGTTCATTCTCCAGCTTATCCTTCCCTTCCAGCTCAATCATCTTGGCGATACAATGCGGCGCAGCCCAGCGGTATTGCCACCGGCTACCCTGATACAGGCCATTGCCCTTCATCTTCACGAAATCATCTGTCACTTTCATAAATTCAGAAGGCCACACGTTCATGAAAATCGAGTCCGCCCAGCGAGAGTATATGGCAGAGTCAATGTCATTACCAAGGATAGCCGCAATATTTCCAAGAGCCCATAAATCATAGGAACTTTCGAGCTTCTGGTCAAGAGTCCGCATCGGAAGCCTTTCCGCCTCTTCTTTCATTCCAGGGTAAGCCACACGCAGGCAAGTCTCGTCGGCAGCACCACGGCGGAAAGCATCCAGAAGCATTATTACAGAATGTTCAGTCCTGACAGTCGGCACCGACTCATGAGAAGTCGCCCAGTCACGTTTACCGGTTCTGAAGACATCCGCCATGGAGCGGCTTATATCTCTCATCGCCTCAGGATCGATAAGGCACAGCAGCGGGAACTTGGTCCTGAAAGAATCCCATACAGACCATGAACTATAATATGTAAAATCCTTACATTCATATATTTTCCCGTCCGTACCACGATATTTCCCGTCAAAGGATGTCACCATCATCGGGCTGAGATACAGCCTGTAAAGGAAAGTATAGAACAACGTCCTCTGCTCTGCATTACTGCCCTTGACATCTATCCTGCCAAGCTTGCTGTTCCAGGCTGCGGCTGCATCTGAATGAATGCGCCTGAATGATAGACCCGAATTTAATGACAGTATATCGTCGGCCTCTTTCTGTCCTGCAGGAGACACAGCAATGCGCAGTTCGACAGCCTCCACTCTTGTCGGGAAACCTAGCAGCACCGTCTCGTCATCCCGATGAACAATGCCGAAGTCACAGTCCGCAGCAATGCTGAAATATAATTTGTATTGTCCTCTGGCGCAGGCGGTAGGCCCCTCGACCCAGCCTCCGATAGTCCTGGAAGAAGTGATGTCGAAGAAGCATCGCACATTCCGTGTATCAAAAGAAGATGCGAAATCAATGAATAACGTCCTTTCCTTCCCCTCCATGAACATGTACCTTTCCACTGCCATATTCTGTGTGGCTGTAAGCTCTGCTCTGACACCGTTGCTGAACCTTGCAGAATAATATCCGGGATGGGCGGATTCTGTCCCCTTGACTATCTCCAGAGGTGTGCCCAGGACAGCAGGCCTGACGCTTATATTGCCGCCGGAGCCTCCGCAGCCGATTCCCGAAACACGGTTTATGGATATTCCGCTGACTGCCGGCACACTGAAATCACACCCGGCATGCTGGTGCGGCTCGCTGTCAGGACATACCGAAATCATCCCTAAAGGGAATGCTGCACCTGGTGCCATCTGTCCATGATCCCCGGAAGTGCCCAGAAACATATTGACATATTTCAAGTTATCTGCAGCTGAATATGGGCTGAATATGGCTATGATGGATATCAGCAGGATTATTTTCTTCATTTTCAGTGGTATCAATTGTGGTCATATCGTATAAAGTTATAAATAATTTCGTAAGTTTGTGAAAGAACCAAGAAAGTATGATTATGAACAAGGCAATGAAATACATCGTCAGGGCGGTGAAATACTTTTTTTATTTTTCGATACTGCTGATTATCATTCTCACTGTGCTGGTGCTGGCTCATGTCGTAGACGGCAATATGGAGACAATGTTCAGGGACGGATACAATTCCTTGTGGCAGATAGGCTTGATGTTTGCAGCAGTGTCTGCCATATATCCGGTATTCGGGTTCGTGAAGAAAGTGGCGGTGCTCCCCGGGGAATACTCAGAAATCAGGGATGATGTGGTGAAGTTCATGGAAAGCCGCGGATACAGGCTCGAAAGCGAAAACGGGGAGAATCTCACATTCCGCAGCAGAAGCATCCTCAACAGGATTTCGAGGATGATGGAGGACAGAATCACATTCACCAGGTCGCTCGGAGGATTCGAGCTGGAGGGTCTGAGAAAGGATACAATAAGGCTCATCTATGGCCTGGAGAATGCAATGCGCAGGTCATCAGATGAATAGAAGATGCTGGTGAGGGTAACGAAGATAAATGTGCGTGGGACTTGGACGGTCGAGTGCCGAGGAAACGCAAAACAAGGCAAAAGGCAGGAGACCCACGGAACCAAATAGTATTGGAGATGAAAGAAGAATTCAAGACAGTAGCACGGTTTTCCGATCAGATGAGTGCGGAAATCGCGGCCGGCATGCTCAATGCAAACGGCATCCCGGCAGAAGTATTCGGTCAGACATCTTCCTATCCTTCCATCAATGCTGCCATCGACAGCGTGGAGGTGAAGGTCAATGCTGACGACTACGAATCAGCCAGAAAACTTTTGGCAGCAAACGACAAGGCGGAGTAGAACTCCTCCCCATAGGCTTCTATAAGAGGTTCGCGCAGGAATTCATATACGCGGACCTTTTCTTTTCTGCCTTTTTCGAAAGCATCCTTGCAGATATCCCAGCGGTGCAGGTTCAATGCATGCTTCCCGTTGGACAGCTCCGTGACGCGGATAGGATAGAGCCAGCATGAAACAGGCTTGCGGAACTTGCTTCCTCCCGCAAAGAAGCTGCGCTCCATGGCGCAGAAACAGTTCCTGTTACCGTCAAAATGCGTGAAAGCGCACTCCTCCGTACCAGGACATAGAGGAGTCACTATATCCCCGTCCACATCTATCTCGAAGAACCCCTTCTCAACCACGACCTTGCGCCCAGTCTCCTGCATAAGCGGAGAGAACTCAGGATAGGATTCCTCTATCTTATCTATCTCATCTTCTTTCAGAGGCGCCCCGCTGTCGCCGATAATGCAGCAGCAGCCCTTGCACTTCTCATAGTCGCATGCGAAATATTCTGTGATGACCTCCTCCGAGACAAGGCAGTCCTCTATCTCGAATATAGTCCCGAATCTGTTCTTATCCATATAGTTATCTTACTTTCAACGAATCCGCCTCCACGACCACAGGTTTCGTAGCCGCAATCGTATCCACAACAGCTGCAGCTGTATCCACGACAGTCAGCACACTGTCACGCAACGGCATCTCAGGCTCCGTTGCCTTGCCCAATGTATCTGCAGCAGGTGCTTCAGGCAGAGGCAGCGGCTTAGGCAGCTCGCTTATGAATCTGCGGAATCTTGCCGTGTCGAGCCATACAGGGCTGTATGCAGAAGAATCAAGCCCGATAGCCCTGTAGCCATCCCTTGCAATGCCGAGGGAATCGGCACCAGGCACCAGGGCCGGCACCTCACCAGTAAATACAGGAGCCTTCTGCACATCGTATATATGCTCCCCTTCAAGACGTGTCCGCACAGCATATTCAGCAGTGCGCCCCTCCGCCATGAGGTGCAGCACCTGGTTCACATTGTCCACAGTCACATCGTTTATCTTCTCCTTGTACCGCGTGACGAGATCCTTGCCGTAGGAATAGCGGAGCACAAGCATTGACATTATCATCTCCGGATCCGCAAGCCTCGCCTCGACAGACTTGAGCAGGATTGAACGATAGACCGACAGGTCTGACTGTGAGACTTTTACCGCCGGTATCGTCTTCCTGATGCGCGAGACAACTTCCTCGACAGAGTCGATCTGCATGAGAGATGCCGGGACTCCTGGCCTCGCCGACATCGCGCAATGCATACGGAAATTGAAACGCTCTTCCGGGAACATTACGAAATCCCATGAGGCACTGCCGTACCACCCGCAGTCTGCAAGAGTGGAGGCAAGCCTGTCCTGCATCGCCATGGCTGCTATGTATGATGACATGAAGTTGGCAGATGTGTATGTGAGAGGCGCGGAAATTCCAATCTCCGCCTCTTCACTATTCCCGACAGCGAGGCGGAAAGCATTGCCTGAGCCAGTCCTGAACTGACATCTGGAACGGAAGGAGGAGGCCTTTTCAGTGCTGAATCCTCCAAGGTCGCGGCATAGATCCTTTTTCAATGTGTATTCATCGAAATCGCCTACAATTATCAGCACTCCGTCGTTCATCTTGGAGAACTCGCTGTCATAGAATTTTTCAGTACGTTTCTGGAAATCATCAGGAAGCTCAACCGGCCTCTTATACGGAGAATAGGCATTGCCCGGAAACATCAGACTGTCAAGAACAGACTCCATTGACGGCTTTTCCATTGATTTCAGTCTGCAGCACGCCCGGTAGTAGTCGTATGCGTCACGGTTCATGCTCCGGTTCTCGGCGAGCGAATAGAGAGAACGAAGCAGCAGCTGGAGACGTGATGAGGGAGCAGCCCCGCTTATGCGGAAATCAGACATCGTAACCTCGCCTGACATGGAAATTCCATTGGCGGACAGCATGTTAGCGAAATTATAGCAAGACATACCCGGAACATCATATAGCGTCAGCATGTCTGACACGTAGGCGCCCTCGCCAGGATTAAGACCAGGGACCAGGGAATATCCGCCTTTAAGCAGCCACATATAGTGGAACATCCCTGTCTTCGGGACATTCTTGAAGATGACACGCAGACCGTTGTCGAAAGTCCATATCTGTCCGCCGGAAAGAGGCTCCGGAGAGACTGTCTTTATCTTAAGCTTAGAGGATGCCCTCTTCAGCTTCAATGTATCACTGTAGCTTATGGTATATGGCTCGGCATCCTGCGCCACCCATGATGACGAGAAGCATCCAGGGACATCCACATTCGAAAGAGAGTCCGACACGCACTCGATGGTGAGATTCCTCGACTTGTCAAGCAGGGCAGTGACGAAAGTGTTGAAAAGCTTCACGCCGAGATCATCCTGCAGATTCTTTGTGAGGAAGAAGTTCATGCTGGTGGCGGCAGAGGCTAGCGAGGCTCCGTAAAGATATGCTGAAATGCACTGGTCTATATAGGACGAATTGTTCACCACATCCCCGCTATAGTCACGCTTCATATTCATTATCAGCTCATTCTGTGCGTCACGGTACTCCTCTGCAATAGAGCCATAGGCATCCAGATTAGCAAGTGTCCCTGACAATATGGATGTCGCATTCGCGAGAAATTCCTCCGATGTGGCGATGGTTATACGGAAAAGTTCATTGCCCGGCCCCTGCTTGCTGCTTGTGTATGAATATTTTATGTCAGGGACAGGGACACCTGCTTCACGGAGCGACTTGGCAAGCCTCTTCTTCAGGATGATGCCGAGCTCTGATGCGAACTTCTGCGACACCAGAGGCTGCACTGTATTCATGTTATTCTCCGGTATCCTCGGATATATATATTCAGCGGAAACGGAAGCCAGCCCCTTTATATCAGACTGGACATGCCGATATGCGGCATCGGAAGACCCGTCCCATACATATTCATTCCTGACAGCCGACGGACGTCCCCTGGTGACAAGCATCGACAGCATGTTCATCTTGTTTATGACCGCTCCGGCGTCCACATCTCCCGAGATCACTATCGCCTGGTTCTGAGGGGCATAGCGTCCACCTATATACTCCGACTGCATACCGATGATATCGAATATCATCAGCAATGTGGAGTCCACCAGATCCTTCGCCCTGGCAAGCTCCAGGTTATTGAACCTGTAGATCGTGGCGTCAGGATATGATGCCACATACCCGTCAGCACCTGGCCAGATGCAGTTCCTCGATAGATAATGGAACGGGGTATCGGTGCGAAAGTGCGGAAGCATTGTCAGCGACCCCATCGCATGGACCGCAGTGGAGCCGGCCGTCAGCATTGTCTCGCTGTCATAGCCTCCCTTCTGTACGAGCGCGATATCGGCCCTGCCCTTTTCTGTATTATTGGTCACGAGGTAGTATGCGATGCCATTGTCCAGCATGCCTGTCTTTATCCTGGAGGCCACCGGCAATGTCGGAAGGTCAGCTGCTGGCATCATTATTGAAATCACCAGCAGAGACAACGTAAGAAGTATTCTGCGGATATTGTCAACCATATATCTTGTTATCTTAATAAAACGTGTCTTATGCAAATTTAAGATATTTTTATTATTTTTGCCTTATTGCGTGTCAGGGACAAGCCCGGGCCACTTATTGACAAAAACATTTAAAACACTAATATCATGAAAAAAATCATTCTTGCCATGGCGGCATTCGCCTTCTCTATGGGCATGATGGCCGCACAGGATCTTGCCACCGCTACTGCAACCTACAATAGTGGTGCCGAAGCACTTACAATGGGAAACAAAACTAGCGCTCTCGAATATTTCCAGAAAGCCCTGACTATGGCAGAGTCTCTCGGCGACGAAGGTGCAGAAGTGGTTGCAAACTGCAAGACAGCCATTCCTTCAACGATTCTCTCCATCGGTAAGGAGCTTTATAACAACAAGGATTTCACCAACGCAAAGGCCAAGTTCGAGGAGGCAGCAGCTGTCGCCAAGGAGTATGGCAATGAGGAAGTCGGCACTGAGGTAGCAAGCCTTCTCCCTACAGTTGCGAAGAGAATCGCTCTCGAGAAAGTGAACGAGGCGATGAAGAACAAGGATGTGGCAGGCGTACTCGCAGGATATGAGGAGGCCGTTGCCATCGATACTACAGATGCCAACACAGCATTGAAATACGGACAGTTCCTCGGCAATGCAGGAAAATACGATGACGCAGTAAAATATCTTGAGCTTGCTGCCCGTCACGGCCAGGCTGTCAATGCGAAGTCTGTTCTTTCCACCACATTCCTCAAGAATGCTGCCGCTCAGCTTAAAGGCGGGAAATATGCAGATGCAGTGGCACTTGCAGAGAAGGCCAACAGCTACAAGGAGAATGCTCAGGCATTCCTTATCGCAGGCCAGGCTTCCCAGAAGGCAAACAAGAACTCTGACGCCATCTCATACTTCGAGAAATATCTTGAGGCTGCCCCTACAGCAAAGAACGCAGGCGCTATCGCTTTCACAGTAGGCGCCCTCTATCAGCAGGCCGGCAACAAGGCTAAAGCCGTGGAGTTCTACAAGAAGGTCGAGTCTGATCCTCAGTTCGGCGCCCAGGCAAAGAGCCTCATCACTTCACTCAGCAAGTAATGACCTGCCTGGAACTTCTTGCTCCGGCAAAGAACATAGAAATCGGCATCGCGGCTATCGACTGCGGTGCCGATGCCGTTTATATCGCCGGGCCGGCTTTCGGAGCGAGACAAGCTGCTGGAAACAGCATGGAGGACCTGGAGCGGCTGTGCACCTATGCCCACAAGTTCGGCGCCCGTATCTTCATGACGCTTAATACCATAGTGTATGATGAGGAACTGGATGATGCCTATTCACTGATGTGCCGGGCAGAGGATGCCGGAGTGGATGCCATCATTGTCCAGGACCTGGCTGTGCTGCGGATGGCGGACGGCGGCCCGGAAGGGGCAGGAAGAAAGATAAGGATTCCCCTGCATGCCTCCACGCAATGCGCCATCAGGAGCAAGGACAAGGCTTTGTTCTACAAGAGTCTGGGCTTCTCAAGGCTTGTCCTGGAGCGTGAGCTTCCGCTGCCAGAAATACGAGAGATCAGCAGCGCCA
Organism: uncultured Bacteroidales bacterium; assembly: GCA_934691625.1. Lineage (GTDB taxonomy): Bacteria > Bacteroidota > Bacteroidia > Bacteroidales > UBA932 > Cryptobacteroides. The sequence continues at coordinate 30,603 of CAKUTA010000007.1, forward strand.
CGGACAGCGAGATCGAGTTCTTCGTGCATGGTGCCCTATGCGTGTGCTATAGCGGGCAGTGCTACATGTCAGAGGCCATTGCTGACCGCAGTGCAAACCGGGGAGAATGCATCCAGGCATGCCGTTCGCTCTATAACCTGACCGATGCCTCCGGAAAGATCCTGGTGAGAAACAAGGCGCTGCTGTCGCTAAAGGACTACAACCTGCTGAAACGTCTTGGAGACTTGGCGGATGCAGGCGTGACGTCATTCAAGATAGAAGGGCGGCTGAAGAACATTTCCTACGTAAGGAACACCGTGCTGGCATATTCCAGGGCTTTGGATGAACTTGTGTCCAGGCATCCTGACAGATACCGCAGGGCGTCGTCAGGCATTGTCACAGGAGGTTTCACGCCTGACCTGTCGAAGACATTCAACCGCGGATACACGGAGCTTTTCATCGACGGGCGGCGCGGGCTCTGGGCCAGCATGGACACCCCGAAGGGCATGGGCGAGGCCATAGGGACCGTGCGTTCCATAAGACCGGCAGGAAAGGACGGGATAGAGGTCAATATTAGAAGCGCGATAAGGCTCTGTAACGGAGACGGTTTCGCGTTTACCGGAAAGAGCGGCGAGATCATCGGTTTCAGGGGGGATGTCTGCTCCGGAACCACAATCCGCTGCCGTAAGGTGGAGGGGCTGTCGGTCGGGGCATTGCTATACCGCAACATCAGTGCTGAGTTCGAGAAGATTCTCGCGACGAGGCTGTGCAGAAGACTGATTCCGGTAGATGTCAATGTCTCCGTTTCAGGTGATGCCTCGGGGGGCTATGTCTTTTCGGCCAAGGCTACGTCGATGGACGGCAGGAGCGTTTCTGTCAATGCCGACGGAGGGCATGATGCCGCAGAGAATTCAGCCCGGATGAAGTCAATGATAGTAAGCCAGATAGGAAAGATATCGGGAGACTACAGCTTCTTTTCCGGAGAGAGATTTCTGGATATAGCCACGGCCGATGGCAGTGTGCCGTTTGTCAGCGCCGCTTTCCTGAACGGCATAAGGCGGTCACTGGCAGAGGAGCTTGGCAGGATTCCGGCATTGGCAAGTCCGCTGATGAATGTGCGCGAAGAAGATAACCGAGAGATAAATGACAAGTTTTTCCTGTCATTTTCTCCGACGGGGACAGTGAACTATAAGTTCAATGCTGCTAACAGAATCGCAAGGGGTGTATACTCGGAGTGCGGCGCCATTTCGGTTGACGGGGCATACGAGATTGAGCATCAGGCTGATGCAGAGCTTATGCGCACGAAATATTGCATCCGCTACGAGCTTGGGCTCTGCCCTAGACATAAAGGCTCCGGACACAAGGGCATTGACCTGGGGCACATGAAGATTGACTACCCTCTTATGCTGGAGAACAACGGGCGCCGCTTTGTGCTTGGGTTCGACTGCGGGAGATGCGAGATGACTGTGAAGAAAAAAATGGACAGCACGGTGCAAGATTGACACTGCTGCTGCATTTATATGGATGAATAACAGATTCAGAAGGTTAGGATTATAGTACAAAAACGGGCGACTGATGAAGAATCAGCCGCCCTGTTTATTGGTATTATTATCGTCTGCCTACAGTTCCCATGCAAGTGCTGAAGCGCCAAGGATCGCGGCGTCAGACTCCTTAAGCTGGGAGAACACGATCTTCACCTTATCACGCCACAGAGAAAGGACGTTTGCATTCATCACACGCTCGATAGGCTCACGAAGGAAATCCTTTGCCCGCGCAAGACCGCCGAAAAGCACGATTGCCTCAGGGGAGCTGAATGCGATGAAGTCCGCGAATGACTGGCCAAGTATTGTTCCTGTATATTCGAAAATCTTGAGCGCAAGCTTGTCCCCATCCTTGGCCGCCTCATAGACATCCTTGGAAGATATATTGTCCAGGCTTCTGAGAGATGATGGTTCATCGCTCATGTCAAGCCACTCGCGTGCGGTACGGGCAACGCCTGTAGCTGATGTATAAGTCTCCAGGCAGCCAGTCCTTCCGCAGTTGCAGAGCCGTCCGTTATGACGTACTGCCGTAGTATGTCCGAGCTCGCCGGCAAATCCGTCATGTCCATAGACGACCTCGCCATTGATGACGATTCCGCTGCCAACACCTGTGCCGAGAGTGATCATGATGAAATTCTTCATTCCGCGTGCTGCTCCGTATGTCATCTCTCCCATCGCTGCGGCATTGGCATCATTGGTAAGGGCCACAGGGATGCCGTTCATCCTGTCTTTCAGGAGCTGCGCAACAGGTAAAGTACCAGTTTTGCCCCATTTAAGGTTGACGGCATTCTCGATTTCGCCTGTATAGTAGTTTCCATTAGGGATACCCATTCCGATTCCGCGGATCTGTCCTGTCACACCGGCATCTGCAATGACCTTGGTGATGGCCTCGGCAAGTTCATCAATATATGGTTCTACATCATTGTAAGTATCCGTACGGATCACAGTCTGCGCGAGCACCTGTCCGCGCATATCCACGACACCAATCTTGGTAGTCTGTCCGCCGACATCGACGCCGACCACATAAGGCATGTCCATCTTGTTCATAATGAATTTATTTAGTCAGAAAGACTGCCACGGACAGAGTCCAGGCAGCCTTACATATAATTTATATATCAACAGCTAGTCAACCGGGATATCCTTGTTGACATTCTTGCAGCCCGCTACAGCATAATATAGGATGAAGACGAGCATTGCGACTACGAGCCAGTAGCTTGCCATATAGCCGGCATACTTGGCGATGAAGTCCTGGATAAGAGGCATCACGCCGCCGCCGACAACCATCATCATGAAGATACCTGAAGCCTGTTCTGTATATTTTCCGAGTCCCTCGGTGCTGAGGTTGAAGATTGCACCCCACATCAGGGATGTGCAGAGACCGCAGAGGACGAGGAAGAGAGCCTTGACAGGAATACCGGATTCCATCACGAAACCGTTCTCGACGCTGTATGAAGGCATTGACATGGTAATGGACTTAGGCAGGAAGATGGCGATAACAATGAATAAGATAGCCACTGCTGAAACGGTTGCGAGCTGAACCTTGGTGCTGACCTTTCCGCTGATGAATGTGCTGCAGAGACGGCCGACCATCATGAGCAGCCAATATACAGCGGCGATTGCACCGCCGATAGCTGCACCGTTGGTGAGGATGCCTGCTCCTGCTTCTGTAGAATCAGAGAAGTAGAATATAAGCTGTGCAGGAATGCCGACCTCGACACCTACATAGAAGAAGATGGCGATGACGCCAAGTACAAGGTGACGGAAGCTCCATGCGCTGTGCTCAAACTTGACATTCTTTCTCTCTGCTGCCGGTTCAGGAATATTGACAAGCGAGATGATGATGTATGCGAGTGCAAATACGCCCATTGCAATGAAGAGAAGCGGAGCGACATCGCTCATGGCTGTGCTCTTGGTGACTGTACCGATGAGCATTCCGACGAGGAGCGGAGTGAATGTTCCGGTGAGGGAGTTCAATGTTCCTCCGATCTGGATGTACTGGTTGCCCTTGTTTCCGCCGCCACCGAGGATGTTTAGCATCGGGTTCACTACAGTGTTAAGCATACATACGCAGAATCCGCAGATGAATGCACCGAGGAGGTAAACATAGATGGCTGATGCACCAAGGAATGAACGGCTGGAGATCCACTGGATAACGACTCCGATGAAACCCGTAGCAAGGGCTGCGAGGGTGGTCTTCTTATAGCCTAACTTGACAAGCATCTTGCCTGCAGGAATACCCATGAACAGGTATGCGGCGAAGTTCATCATGTTACCCATCATTCCTGCCCAGCTGTACTGGAGCTTCCAGATGTTTCCGAAAGGAGCGGCCATGTTGGTCACGAATGAGATCATCGCGAAGATGAAGCACATGGTGACGATAGCCACGACGTTTGTCTTTTTCTGTGTCATATTCAATGTTTTAATGTTTGTTTCGTGTATGTTCTGCAGCGATAATGTCTTTATCGTTTTGTAAAATCATGCTAAATTACGAAAATTACTTTTCCCCGACAAATTTGTTTTTCACATTCGGGAGGAGGAGACATTCGGAAGAATCCCCTAGTATCCCTATTATTATCCCTCCACCACGAGCCGGGTCACCCACTATACGCCTGGTCTTGGACTCCCTACTTATTGCACGTCTGACGCAAGTCGCCGATTGCTCGTGGAGTGTAATTCTATGATTATCCGCATGTTAACCGATTTTCTACTCCTCGAAACCTAGAGTAGAATTTAGCTTAAGTAGCTCATAATTAAGCAAATACGTTCCACGACAATCTATTTTTAAGAAAAGCATTGTCATATAACAAAAAAGACGTATATTTGCAGTCCGGTTCATGTGTATAGGTTTCTCCTGTCCGTCAAGAGACCGCAGGATGGTTCGGTAGCTCAGCTGGATAGAGCAACAGCCTTCTAAGCTGTGGGTCTTGGGTTCGAATCCCAACCGAATCACTTTTTCCCGCACCCTTAAAGGATGCGGGAAAATTGTTTAAATAAGATAATGTCCGGTATAATCTCATTTCTACGGACGAAACAGCTAAAACGGTTACTTTCTCCGGTGAAACGGCGTTTCTACGGAGAAACACCTTCCGCCGACCACTTTTGTCACAGGCAGCAACCAAAAGCTAGTTGAACAAAATTCATTGCTCCGGAGAGGGGCGGGCTATGATGACGTGGACACCCAGGTCCTCGATTTTCTTGTGGATGGAATCGGGGAGGCCTTCGTCGGTTATGAGGATGTCCAGGTCGCGGAGTTCACAGATTTTGCCGAAGCCTGTCTTCCCGAACTTGCTTGAATCTGCCAGGAGGACAGTGCTCTTCACATGCTCTGCCATCGCCTGTGTCAGCCGCGCCTCGTCAAGAAACGCTGTTATGACACCTGTCGCGAAATCCAGGCCATCACAACTGAAAAAAAGCTTGGAGCAGTTTATATTCTTCAGTCCTTCAAGGCAATAGCTGTCGCGGGTAGACATGGAGTTGCGAATGACGCTGCCGCCCAGCATGACCACGGACACACCATCCTTATAGGTCATCGTCATGGCTACGCTGACAGACGGAGTGACCACATTCAGAGTCCCTTTTGCTTCCAGATGATGCACAAAGGCATCTATTGTGGAGCCCGAGGTCACTATGATGGAATCCCCTGGAGTGATAAGCTCGGCAGCTGCTGCACCTATAATATTTTTTTTATCCGCATTGATGAAAATTTTCTCCATGATATCCCGATCCACAATGAGCTTCCGCGCAAGGGACACCTGCCCCCTGCTGCGGAATATCTCGTGGCGGCTTTCCATGTCCCGCAAGTCCTTCCTGATAGTGGCACCCGTGACGTTCAGGCGCTCTGCCAGGCTTTCCGTGCTGATGGATTCCACCAGCCCCAGAATGTCCTTTATCTTACGCTGTCTTTCTTCAACCTTATTCATGGCACATTTATCATGAAACAAATATGAAAATATTTTTTCTTAAATGAAAATTTAATTTCAACTATTTTTTATATTATGAAAACTATTTACTTTTGCCATGAACCAAGAAGCTGTTTGAACTTTATTCGACAGAAATTTTATGAAGGATTTCCGAGGAGAGTTCTCTCGAGATTCCGAAAAGGACAGCAGGAGCTATCTGACTGAGGAAGGCCAGGGAAACCATACCGGAAAGGCTCATAAAAAACTTTTCGACATAAATTCAGAAGCTGTTTTGAAATTATTATCTGAAGGTTTGAGAGGAAAAAACTTCAGGTTCGACCGAGGATTCGGGGAAGATAGCGGTGCCTATCTGACCTGAAAACTCGGGAGGAAAATGAAGGAATTTTACCTCAAACAACTTTTTAATCATTTCAAAACAGATTCTCAAACAGATTCTAAATAACACAGAAGAAGCTCCCTGCTTTTCCGGGAAGCAACGGAGCCGGCAAACAATTAAAAATCTGTTTTGAAATGATTAAAAAGTTGCTTGAGGCAAGTAACCTTCAAATAATAGTTTCAAAACAACTTCTAAAAAAACAGACATGGCAAAGACAATAACTATAATCGGAGCTGGAATGATGGGCTCCGCCCTGGCATTTCCGGCAAGAGAAAACGGAAACATTGTACGCATCGTAGGAACACCGCTGGACAAGGAAATCATTGACGCATGCAAGACCGTAAACAAGCATCCTAAATTCGAGAAGGCATTCCCGGAGGGCATAGAATACTTCTATTTCGAAGACTGGAAGGAAGCCATCAAGGGATGCGACTTCATCATAGGCGGTGTCAGCTCATTCGGAGTGGACTGGTTCCTGAACGAAGTACTGACGGTTCTGGATCCGCCAATTCCGGTACTTTCAGTGACAAAGGGACTCATAAACCTGGAGGACGGGGCATTGATCTCATACCCGGAATACTGGAAACGCAGCCTCGCCGCCAGAGGAATTGAAAGACAGATATGCGCCATCGGAGGCCCATGCACCAGCTATGAGCTTGTGGCACATGACCAGACAGAAGTGGCATTCTGCGGAAAGCAGCCTGAAATCCTGAAGATGATGAAGGCAGCCATGGCGACAAGCTACTATCATATATCATTGACAAACGACGTGGAAGGCCTGGAAAGTGCTGTAGCCCTCAAGAACGGATATGCCCTCGCCGTAGCCATGACTATCGGCCTTGTAAACAGGACCATGAATGACGGGCTGCACTACAACAGCCAGGCAGGAGCTTTTTATCAGGCAGTCAAGGAGATGCGCTACCTCCTCGAGCTTCAGGGAGCCACCAGGGACTGCGAGAACATCGGCATCGGCGACCTCTACGTGACAGTTTACGGAGGAAGAACCAGAAAGATAGGCATCCTGCTGGGAGAGGGCAAGACATACGAAGAAGCCATGAACATCCTCGCAGGTGTGACACTTGAAAGCCTCGTCGTTGCACGGAGAGTATTCACAGCAATATCAGTCCGCGCAAAGAAAGGCGAAGTCGATCTGAAGTCATACCCTATGCTGTGCCACGTCGCCGATGTCCTCGACCACGGGAAGGACGCGCAGCTCCCTTGGGAAAGTTTCACATTTGAAAACCTGTAGCATGAGAAAATTGATATTATCTGCTATCGCAATGATTCTGGGCATAGGAGCGATCAATGCCCAGATCAATGTCGTAGGGCACCGCGGTGTCCGCTTCAATACCCCTGACGCACCGGATACCCCATACTACGAAAACACCATCCCCGCACTGGAGTACTGCCAGTCGCTCGGAATCTATGCGGCCGAATTCGATATCCAGCTTACCTCCGACAACAGGATAATAGTATTTCACGGGACCAATGTCCCAGGCATTGACAAGAACATCCAGCACATCACCTACAAGGAGGCAAGAGCCGTGACACTGCCTGGTGGCTCCAGGATGCCAACAATAAAGGAATATCTTACCCAGGCGAAAAAGCATCCTGAGATGAAGCTCATCTGCGAAATCAAGAAACAGTCCACAAAGGAGCGCGAGACAGCGGCTGCTGAACAGCTTATCGCAGCCGTAAAGGAAATGGGCATGGAAGGGCAGATGGAATACACCACATTCAGCGACTGGATAGTGCAGGAGATTCACAGGCTCGCCCCTGCAGCCAAGGTCCTGTTCCTTGACAGCGGAGTGTTCGTGAAAGCACCCGAATACTGCAAGTCAAGAGGATATGACGCCATCTCCTACGACATGAACGGGCTCATGAACCATCCCGACTACATAAAGAGGGCTCATGACCTGGGAATGGAAGTGACTCTCTGGATTGTCAACGACTACGAAGTCGTTGACTGGGCAATACGCCACGGAGTCGATTATGTCTCATCCGACCATCCGGAAAAGCTGAAAGCATACATGGATGGGCTATCGGCATTCGGCGACAGATAAAATCTCCACATTATGGTAACACTGAAAAAGACAACCACCGCAGCCATCATCTTCTTGATTTCCGGCGCACTGAATATTTTTGCACAGAAGGCCGGCACGCTTACGGGAACGGTATGCGACAATGCCGGAAACCCTGTACCGGGAGCAGCCGTCATGATCAAGTCCTCCGGCAATGGTACCGTGACAGATGAAAGCGGAACATTCTCGATAAAGGTGCCGCTGAACACGCACATCACAGTATCATCACTCGGATATCTAGGGGCCGAGTTCACTGTAAAGGACTACTCCCCTGTCAGGATCATGCTCGAGGACGACTCGCAGCTGCTTGACGAGATACTCGTCGTAGGCTATGGTACCCAGTCCAGAAAGACATTGACATCATCCATATCGAAACTGGATGGCGGCAAGCTTACCGACATACCGGCCTCGACCGTAGGCGATGCCCTGAAAGGCAAGATACCCGGGCTGAGGGTCTCCACCAGCAACGCCCTTTCCGGAGAGGCACCGAGATTCATGATAAGGGGCGGCTCGTCAATATCAATGTCCAACGACCCGATCTATATCATTGACGGAGCACTCAGGGAAGACATGAGCGGCATAAACACCAATGATATAGAGTCGATAGAAGTCCTGAAAGACGCGGCATCCGCCGGAATCTACGGAGCCAGGGCATCCAACGGTGTCATCCTGGTGACCACTAAGAAAGGCTCCGCATCAAAGGGAGTATCTCTCACCGTAGATACCCAGGTAGGTTTCCAGAACCCGTCAAAATCATGGAACATCTTGAACTCCAGGGACTATCTGAATTTCATAAGGCCAGCTATCTCCGAAGCGCTCGCAAATGACAAGGAGCACCCTGCATCCATGCTGCTGGCAGGCCCGAATGCATACGGAACAGGAAACACCAGCAGCAAATCCATATATTCCACCAGATACCTTGACTGGGGAGGAACGGTTCCTGACGGATATTTGTGGATGGCAGATCCTATGGATCCTTCAAAGGTCATCATCTTCCAGGACAATGACTGGCAGGGAAAATGGTTCTCAACTGCGCTTTGGCACAAGGAATACATAGGCGTGAACGGCTCCTCGGACAGGGTAAAATACTCTGCATCGGCCAGCTATATGGGAGATGACGGCATCATTGCAATGAGCGACTACAATGTGTTCACCATGCATGGCAACACCAGCTTCAAGATAACAGACAGGCTTGAGGCAGGAGCGTCATTCGACATGTCGCGCCAGAAAAAGCATATCCCTGTGGACAACTACTACCAGTGCATCGGGCGAGGCCTTATCGCAGCTCCTACCGCCATGGAGAAGAATCTTGACGGAGAATGGAACCAGCTGGTATCCACCAACAAGAATGCGCACAGCCCGGCATGGTACGAAAGGTTCTACAACAGGAAGAATTCCACATCACGGCACTCCGGAGCCTTCAACCTGAAATGGACCATAACAGACGGACTGGTATTCAATGCCCTGTACAACCGCTATGAGCAGCACTACAGCGGCAGCTACTACACCTACGGCGAGCGTGACGGAGTCATAAACAGCGTCACCTCAACCCGTCCCATGACACAGACACGCACTGCGACTACGAGGGACACATTCACAGCCCACCTGGCATTGAACAAGACAATCCGCAGCAATCATCACCTGAGCGCCACCGCAGGATACGAATACATGAGACAGAACTTCTCATACGTCCAGGCGAAGTCCTCCGGCTCCGCATCTGATGACGTACCTGTGCTACAGTCGGGAACCAGCTTCGAGGCTTCCAGCAGGGAAGAACTGCAGGCAATGATTTCCGGATTTGCAAGGGTCGGGTATGACTTCAGGAACAGATACATTGTCTCAGGCTCTGTCAGGGCAGACGGTTCATCCAAGTTCGCGAAAGGACACAGATGGGGATATTTCCCTGCAGCGTCGGCGGCATGGCTCATTTCAGAGGAGCCGTTCTGGAATTCAGCCAAGAAGACAGTCAACACCCTGAAGCTCAGGATGTCATACGGACAGACAGGAAACAATGGTATAGGGCTGTACGACACCTACGGAGCCTTCATATCTTCCAGCTACGGCAGCCTTCCGACAATGACCCCGTCCAAGATGCAGAACAATTCCATGAAATGGGAGACCACGACACAGCTGGACGCCGGCATGGATGTATCATTCCTCAACGACCGTGTGCGATTCATCTTCGACTACTATAACAAGGTGACTTCCAACATGCTGTTCAGCATAACGCTTCCGGACACAAGCCCGTACAGCAGCGTGATGGCAAACGTCGGAAGCGCACGTTTCTACGGATTCGAGATGGAGCTGCACTCGGAGAACATCAGCAGAAGGAATTTTTCCTGGAGCACAGACTTCACATACGCATTCACACGGAACAGGGTTCTCTCGCTTCCTGACGAATATATGTACGACATCATTGATGAGGATGGGCATGTCACGGGCGACAAAGGCTGGAGAATCGGCGGATATACGCTGTCACAGAGCGGATACAGGTTCGGCGGCACAGCCGTAGGAGAGCCTCTAGGGCGTATCTACGGCTACAAGGTGGACCACATCATCCAGACACTGGAGGAAGCAGACAACGCATTATATGACGCCGAGTCCAAGGGCTTCCGCGTAAGCGACGGAAAGAGAATCACCGGAAGAAAGGATGCGGGAGACTATGAATGGTGCAACCGTAAGGGCTCCGCGACAGACGACAAGGGCAACGAGATAATAAACTCTGAAGACATGTTCTACCTCGGCAATGTCGTTCCACATTCCGTAGGAGGGCTGAACAACACGATACGCTGGAAAGGGCTGACATTCAACATATATCTCGACTACGCCCTGGGACATTCCATCATAAATGGCCAGAAGACACAGCTTCTGAAGAACACCATGGGTGACTGCAACTCCTCGCTCGGAAGCATTGTCTATGACTGCTGGAAGAAACCTGGTGACAATGCGAAATACGCCCGCTACACTCCTAATGACACAGACTGGGGCAACCGGAACTGGCGAGGAAACTCAAGTTTCATGACTGAACGCGCAGACTATCTGTGTATCAGGGACGTATCTCTTTTCTACGATCTTCCGCAGAAATGGATCAAGCCTCTGAAGATGCAGAAGGTAACAATCGGTGTTTCGGGCAACACTCTCTACTATTTCACAGGAGTGACCGGCGCCATCAGCCCGGAGAGCGGCATCGGCTCCGACGGTTCGGCGGACATGTACACTGCATTGTCCACAAACAACAGCAGCACATCCGACACCGGAAACCTGATGCCTAATGCACGCAAGATCATTTTCAGCCTTAAACTAGTTTTCTAAAATGAAGAATGCAATCAGTTCAATAATGCTGGCATGCTGCATCATTGCATCCTGCGGACACCCTCTAGACATTGTCCAGGACAACAGGCTGACAGCAAGCAACATGTGGAAGACAAGCGTCCATGTGACAACTTCAGCCAATGCAATATATGCCGACATCCGGGAAAATTTCGTCCAGGATGACATCTCGATGCTGCATTGGGGCGAGCTTCGGGTCGGCCCCTACATGTGGGGATATAGCCACCTGAACAAGGTGTATATGGCCAAGGACATCCTTGAGAACAATATGACCTCATCCACAGCCTCCTGCAAATGGTCGAAACTGTACAATGCCATCGACCAGGCAAATGCTGTATTGAAATATGCTCCATCCGCCTCTATCGACATGAAAGACTCCGACAGGGCATGGGCCATCGGGCAGGCATCATTTGCCCGGGCATACTGCTATTTCTGGGCAGTACGCCTCTGGGGAGACGTTCCTCTGAACACAGCCCCTATTGAAGCAGTGGACCAGAAGGAGACATACCCTGTACGTTCCCCTAAATCAGCCGTCTACGCTCTAATAGAAGATGATATAAACAGGGCATCAGAAAACGCTGATTTTCTCGGGGACAACAAATATCTTGCGACCAAGGATGCCGTGAACATGCTTAAAACAGAATATGCACTATGGATGTACTCCGTGGAAAAAGCGGGTGACGGCTATCTGTCCATGGCAGAGGAAGCTCTGGATGCCATCGGGGTGAAAAGCGGCGACCAGAGGCTGCTGGCGGACTACTCCAAGGTCTTTGACGGACGCGGCAGCGGCAACAAGAACAGCGCCGAAGTCATATTCGCCCTGCAGAATGACCAGTCATACAAGCTCACAGGAGGATATTCAGGGTACTTCACATTCGCAACACCTGGCGTAAAGAAAGAGTTCCAGAACAATCCTGTCCCGATTGCAAGTACACAGTGGCTTGACTATGGGGATGGATTCCTGGAGGATCTGCGCACCAGCCGCGATATAAACGGAGACCGCAGGGTCAGCACAAACCTCGGCGAAGGGAAATACGGACAGGATGAAAGTGTAAACAATGGTGTACTCACCTGGCCGAACAAATATATCGGGGATCTGAGTTCCGGCAGCATGGTCAAGGATGCAGACATGATCTACTACCGATACGCACAAGCGGTAATGATGGCAGCGGAGCTGAAATACTTTCAGGGCAAATACTCCGAAAGCCTCGCATTGCTCAACATCATTGCCCGCAGGGCATACGGGAAAGACAATTTCTACACAGACGCGACAAAGGATGCGGTCCAGAAGGCATTGAGCAAGGAATATCTGCTGGAATTCCCATGTGAAGGCGTGGTATGGTGGGCATTGATCAGGCTCGACACCATCTGGGACTACAATCCAGCGCTTAAAGCCAGACGCAATGACAAGAACATTCTTCTGTGGCCAATCCACAAAGATGCCAGGAACAAGAACTCGAACCTGACCCAGACAGAAGGATGGTATTAACAGAATGCAGATGAACATGAACACTAGATATATAGGTTTACTGCTGGCGCCAATGCTTATTTTAGGATGCCAGAAGGACAAATGGCCGGCCCAGCCGGACTGGAGCCAATTCCCGAACCCGGAGAACCAGGAGCTCATGAAGCCGGCCGAGTGTGACAACAGGATCGTAGCACACCGTTTCGGCGCCACGGAATGTGGCCTTCCCGAAAATTCAGTGGCAGCACTGAAGTATGCGATGTCCCAGAAGCTGTACGGCGCCGAGTGCGATGCTTATGTGACCAAGGACAATGAGGTCATCATCGCCCACGCCAACGGCATTTGTGAAATCAACGGCAATGTCCCTTACAAGACTTCCCTGGACGCCATCCGCGCTGCTGGGAAACTCAGCAACGGGGAGCAGATTCCGACGCTGGAGGAACTGATCGACATTGTGATGAAGGAGGACAATCCAACAAGGCTTGTCGTCGATATCAAGCGCATCAGCTACCCTACTAACAACCCCGAGCCTGTCATCGCCTGTGCCAAGAGGGCATGCGAGATAGTCAAGGAGAAGAAAGCGGACAATTTCGTGATCCTGCTCTGCACAGGTTTCGATGTCAATGTGATGAAATCGGCATGGGCATACGCAAGCCAGTCCGGCATCACCATGGCAATGAACTCCGGGAAAGATCCGGCAGAAATCAATCAGCTCGGCTTCAACTGGGTCAATCTTGCAGCCAAGGATATCGGAGGCGATGCAAGCGGAAGCGGAAACCTGTCTGTATCAAGCTATCTCAATGCGGGCATAAACGTCAGCGTCTATAATGTGGACAAGCAGGCCGGTGACGGCAATGCAGTCTATTCCTCTAAAGCCGTCAAATGGTATCAGGACAACTACATGATGTTCAAATACATCTGTTCCAACTACCCGGCATGGCTGAAGGACGTGATGGCAGGAGGAACATTGACATACGATGGAATATCCAGCCAGGAGGAATTCGACCTGTTCGCGCAGTCGCTTGCCGCAGACCCTACGGGAGCATTGTTCGCAGATGCTGACGGAGTCGTGAACCTGAAGACAGATGTGACAGTCACATCCGCCTGTCCTCTGAAAGACTTCAAGGGGACATTCGACGGAAAGTCACATACCGTAACCATAAATTATGAAGGCGACGAGCCGGCAATCGGCCTCTTCGGGACTCTTTCCGGAACGGTGCGTAATCTGAATGTGGCAGGAGCAGTCACATCTTCATGCAAGAGCGAATCATTTACATTCGGAGGTATCGCGGTCAATGCAGATGCGGCATCTTTCGAGAACTGCACCTCCAGCATAAAGTTCTCCGCGAAAAGCGACATCGCAGCCACTCCTTCAGTATGCATAGGCGGAATCGCCGGTGTTTCATCCGGAAATGTCAGCTTCATATCATGCAGAAGCACCGGAAGCATAAGCTACGAGGGTTCCTCCGCAGTCATTGCCGGCGGCATCCTGTCATCGAATCAGGCAGATGACGGCAAGGTCAGATTCTCCGGATGCGAGGTGTCATGCGGCATTGATTTCGGCGGCAGCTGCACCTCCGCATGGAACTATGCAGGAGGCTTCATCGGAAAGCCCGTGTCTTCGGCTGTAACCTCCAGCGAAGGCACTGACTACCGTCTGGAATTCAGCGGATGCAGCTACACCGGTGATTTCAAGGTGGCTGGAGCCGGCAAGATAAGGGCTGGAATGCTCGCCGGGTTCGCCAATGCATCATTCCTCTTCCAGGACTGTTCAGCTTCAGGCTCCCTGGTCAATGAGAACACATCCAAGAGAGATTTCGTGGCAGCAGCAATGATAGGCTTCATCGAGAAAAACGTCGAGGGCAGGCTCAACGGATGCACATTCTCCGGGAAGGTGGAATCCTGCACAGGCTCGAACAACTACATAGGAGGAATAATCGGCAACACAGCAGACAATTCCATAGTCGTATGCGACAACTGCAGGACAACGGCATCAGCATCAGCAGGTTCCGGAGCCATCAAGTCTGTCGGAATGATAGCGGCAAGGCTCAAGACAGCAGGCTGCACCATCCAGAACTGCCGCATAGCCGGAAAAATCAACAAGGCAGGGACAGTCACGACCATATCGGCAGAGAACCTCGAGGACTGGATGATTGCAGGTTCCGGTACTGCCATTGCCAATGTGACATTGTCAGGAAACGGATTCAACAATGAATAACACTAAAAAATCATGAGAATACACTTATCAGCTGCAGGCATGGCCCTGCTAGGAATCTTATCGGCGGCGTGCTCCGACAAGGGGCCGGCCCTGGAGATGGAGATAACCCCCATGGAGCTGAGCATTGCTCCTGAAGGAGGGAACAAGACCTTCACGGTCAAGTCCAACAAGGACTGGACTCTTATCGCGGACAAATGGATAACGCCGTCCACTACGCAGGAGCGTGGAAGTGAAGTAACTGTCACCGTGAACCTTACGGCAGGAAAGAATTCCTCCGCAGAGACACGTACCGGCTATGTGATAATATCCTCAGACGGCAGGAAAGAAAGGGTTATCGTGACACAGGAGCCGTTCATCGCCCCGGCAGGAATATATAATGCCGCTGACCTGCAGGATTTCGCCGGCGCCCTGAAGTCTGATGATTCTGAAAGCATTGACCTGTCCAAATGGATGGACGAGGACGGAAGCATCAAGCTTTATGATGACATTGATGCGACATCTCTCTCATGCTTCCCTATGGAAAATCTTCCGGCAGGGACTGTGCTTGACGGGCAGGAACATACCATTTCGCTGTCCATCAGCAACACTCCGGAGGCAAAGATCGGGATGTTCAAGGTCATTTCAGGTACCGTACGCAACCTTTCTCTTGCGGGAACACTCAAGGTGGAGGGCGAGTTCAACAAGGAATCCCACATCGGTGCCCTTGCCGGGGAATCCCATGGCGCGACCATCGAGAATGTGAAGAATTCCGTATCTGTTTCCGTGAAGCAGACATCCGGAGGTGCTGTGTGCATAATACCGGCAGGCATCATCGGAAAGGCGACACAGGGGCTCACGATGGACAAGTGTGTAAACAATGCTGAAATACGGTTCGAGAGCACTGCCGCATACCACATGGCAGGAGGACTGGTAGGTGCATACGGCAAGGACGAGTTCAAGATAAGGATGACAGACTGCAGGAACACGGGGACATTGACATTGATCTCCGGGGATAAGGCGAACTGGAATTACGCAGGAGGCATAATATCCAACATCCAGGGCAATGTCACCGCAGAGGGAGAGGACGGCTACGGTTTCGAGATTTCAGACTGCAAGTCGTCCGGAAGCATTGACATAAAAGGTGTGGCGAAGGTCAGAGGCGGCGGAGTCTGCGGAAGAATCAATATCTATTCGCATATCAAGGGCTGCTCGTTCTCGGGGACAATCTCCATGAATGCGGCTGAGCTGGAGCGTAACATCGGAGGCATCACTTCATTCCAGGAAAAGGCTGTCCAGGCACTGGTGGAGGACTGCACTTTCTCCGGCAGGATCGAGGCAGAGGATGGCTCCACGAAAGGGTGTTATGTAGGCGGAATCACGTCTTCCGGCACGGCTCAGACGACTGTGTTCAGCAACTGCCGCACAACCAGGGATTCATACATCGCCATCTCCAAGGCGGGCAATATCAGCATGATACTTGGCCAGGCAAGCAACTGGTGCACCATAAAGGGCTGCAAGGTGGCAGGAACGGTCTGCAAGGAAGGTGTTGTCACAGAACTGACAGCAGACAATTATGCCAGCTGGATATGCGGCTCGTCAAGCGTGACGATTCAGGACTGCGGATATAACGCCGGGGAGTAGAGCGTTTTTAGTCAATCTTTCTAATTATCAATTAGCTAACGTTTTTCAAAATAGCTGTATGCGCTATTTTGAAAAACGTTAATTAGTTGTGCATTAGCGAGTTATGTAAAATTTCGCCTTTATCGGATTTACCCTTTAAGAGCTTCAGCGAGAATGGCGGCGATAGCTGCCGACTGGCCGGGGCCGAACTGTGAACGGTACCCTGTCCAGAACAGATAGGCAGCTGCCAGGGCAGGAAGAACGGTGAGTGCCAGGAACAGGGGATTGAACCCATGGCTTGTCCACCTGCTGAGGAACCAGAAGATGATTATGAAGAGGAAGCCATAGACGGCATCTCCGATACGGCTGGTACGTTTCCCTGATTTTATCTCGATATGGTAGCGGTACACCTGCGAGCTGCCGTCCTCCGATGTCTCCGTCCCGTTCTCGTAGATGTCGCATAGTACATAGCGGGTCTGCATCATGATAGAGTAGTCCGCCAGAATACGTCCGCAGCCAAGGTCGCCGCTCCGGACATCTTCAGGCATGCATGCAAGCACCTTCGCCGCGAACTTTTCAGGCTCCAGCGCCGAGCGCACGTCCAGTTCCCTGTCAACAGACAGGCTTACGCTTGAATCCAGTTCCATTGTCAATGATTTTGCGCAAAGATACATAATGTTTATCTTTACATTTCAAAAAAGGATATGGCTATGTATAAATTCAGGAAAGCCGGGGACAGATATTTCCTCAGCATTGACAATCATTGCGAGATAGCGGCCGCGCTTACGGAGTTCTGCCGCGAGGAGAATATCATGGCAGGAGAGATTTATGGTCTGGGGGCTGTAAATGATGTAGTGCTCAGGTTCCTCAACCCTGCCACGAAGAAATATGTGGACATGGAGTTCAAAGAGCAGATGGAGATGGCGAACCTTACCGGGAACATCTCCGAGAAGGATGGCAATGTATATCTGCATCTGCATGCGACGTTCGGAAAGTCAGACGGCTCAGCTATCGGAGGACATCTGTTTTCGGCGGTGATAAGCGGGGCATGCGAGCTTGTCGTAATCCCTTCGGATGCTTATCTCGGCAGGAAGTTCTCCGAGGAGACAGGGCTGAACATGTATGAGTTCTAGCTCCGGGTTACAGCTACCGTATAGCGCGATGACGGAGTGACTTCTGCCAATGTGCCGAGGAAAGATGAAGCCTCAGCATATAGCTTTCCAGGAGTGGAGCGGAATTCCACACTCATGATATAGCGCCCGTCCATACAGGGCTGCTGCAGGGCCGGCTTCATTCCTGGAGCCAGCTTTTTTGCATTCTGCCCCGGGTGGAGCAGCACGAGGCGGTGACCGTCGCTGAATGTATGCCGGTCAAAGAGCCTGCGTGCAAGCAGGCCCATTGTCATACGGACATTGAGCTCCACGGCAGGAGCCAGGTTATATGATGCTCCTTCACGGTATATGAACATGTCCACTCCGGCATAGCCGGTATATCTTCCGCAGAATTCATGCTCCAGGAACCCTGTCAGCGCATCTTTCACACCTGTTATCAATGTTTCAGGGACATACCTGGAAAGCTCGGAAAGGATATAGCTGTCCGAGGCAAGGACATTTCCCTTATATGTGCCATTGTCGTTGAAGAAGAGGGAGCAGCCCTCGAAGGAGGCATTATTCCCGCTGACATGGAACAGCATGGCGAAGTCCCTGACAATCTCCAGCCGTTTCTCCACCATCACAGAGCCCTGCCTGGAGATGACATTGCGGCACCATCCCATGTCGCTTGCCGAAAGTTCTCCGCGACGTGCCCAGCGCAGTCCCCTGCCGCTTCCTGACAATGGTGCTTTCATCACAGCTTCCCCATATTCATCGACAGCCTCCACCACATCCTGCAGATCGGACAGTTCCCTGATATATGAAAGAGGGCGCAGGAGACTGCTGCCGTGAAGTTCCGCATCAATATAAGCTCCTGCACGGGAAGCAGTACTGCGATGCGATAATCTCCTGATTTCATCTATGGCAGCATTGGAAGGCAGCATCATATCCGGTATCCCAGCCTTCTCCAGCCGGCGTTTAAGCACTGCATCCCATCCCCAAGGGACGATTTCATTTTCACAGGCCTCATCAATCCATGCCGTAAGGCCACCGCAGTCCTTGCCGAACTCCAGAGCCGAAGATGGCGGCACGAAATTCGCGTCGCCATTAGCTATACATAAATCATGTTCCGGATTAAAGATATTCATCTGCATCGTTCAGGCATGTGCCACATGACCGTCCAGTGCAGCTGCCATGCCTTCTTCAGGTGCGCCTGCCGGGATTTTACGCGCATGCCTGAAACTGGTGAGAGCATCGACCTCATCTTCACTGCGGAGCGAGGTCTTGTCCGGTGACAGAAAATCATCGGCAAAGTCCTTTCCCTGATCAGATACGCGCTTGAAATACTTATAGGCCAGATCCTTGTCTTTCGTGACACCGGAGCCCCAATAGTAGCACTTGCCCAGTTCGCAGAGGCATCTGGAGTTAGGCAGCCCCTCATTCCATATCTCTATCGCCTTGTCTATATCCATGTCATAGCCGGCTCCGCCGTAGCGGTATGCCAGGCCTATCCAATAGTAGCTGCCGCGTTCCTTCATGCCGTATGCGGCACGGAAGTAGTCGTAGGCTTTCTTCTCATTAGTCAGGACACCCTTGCCCTGGATATAGCACTCCCCCATAAGCCGGATACATGTGGCATCGCCCTGTTCAGCACCGGTCCTGAACCAGTGAGCAGCCACCCGGTAGTTCGGAATGATGCCGAGCCCATAGTAATAGGCCTTTCCAAGGATGCGCATCGCCTTCACGAAGCCGAGTCTGGCTGTGCGCTCGCACCAGAGATATGCCTCATGATATCTTTCCTTGTTCTTGCAATCGACATAGACATTCCACGCCGCTTCAGCCTTCTTGTCCGGCAAGATCTCCTGTTCATAGGCGAGCTTGAAAAGATGGAGGGCAAGATCTGTCTGGCCTTTGGCCGTAGCATCCCATGCCATCGTCAGATATGACTTCCTGACAGGGATCCGGACCAGCATTTTCTTTAGTATAGACATACGGTTATCGGTTTGTGCAGGCAGACCGCGGGTTTCATGCGCCGTAACGGAGTATCCCCCACGTCCCTGCCGGAACAAATGTACAAATTTTTATCATATAGGCGCAACGATAACGATACAATTTCATCAAAATAATATTATACCTATCTTTGCCGTCGGATAGGGAGACCAGAGCACTATCTGGCTCCATCAGGAAACTGACATTACAATGAAAAGAATCATATTGACTTTTGCTGTCATGGCTCTGGCTGCCGGCAGCGCCTTTGCAAGAGAAACCGGACCGGAGGACAATGACTCCACATCATTCCGCAGATGGGTAAGCCATCTGGTGGATGACGAGGTCAGCGAACAGCTGGCGAACATGCCTAATGTCGAGGTAGGAAAGGGCATTTCATTCAGCCCGAAAGACAATTCCTTCCGGACTACCATACGTTTCCGCATGCAGAACATGGCGGAGGTGGAGTTCAGCAGGAACATGGATATCCAGGAGACCATCGGACAGGTCAAGAGGCTGAGGCTGCGTTTCGACGGCTTCATATTCTCCCCCAAGTTCATATATTCAATTCAGCTCGGGTTCACCGGTTCCGATGCCAAGCCGACACCAAACGGAAAGACGAACCTTATCCTGGATGCCATCGCCTATTATAAGCCCAATTCTTCATGGAACTTCGGCCTCGGGCAGACGAAGGTGAAGACCAACAGGGCATTGATAAATTCTTCAGGCTCGCTGCAGTTCGTGGACAGGAGCATTGTGAACAGCGAATTCGGCGGAGACCGTGATTTCGGGCTCTTCGGGGAATATTATTACGGAAGCATCGACAGGTTCGCATTGTCAGTGCTGGGCTCTGTAACTCTCGGCGAAGGAAGAAACTGGGGTGCGTCGAAGAATGGAGGCCTGGCGTATTCAGGAAGGGTGGAGCTGTTCCCACTCGGGCGTTTCCATGCGAAGGGCGAGTACGTCGAGGGGGATACGTATTACGAGGAGTCGCCGAAAATCATGGTGGGCGGAGGCTACTCGTTCAACCATCATTCGCAGCTTACACGCGGGATGAAAGGCACAATGCTTCCAGACAATGCTGTGCGCAATATCGGCGCATATTATGCCGACATGATATTCAAGTACCGCGGGTTTTCGTTCAATGCCGACTACATGGGGCGCCATGCTGCTGACCCTACAGGATTCGACGGTTCCGCTTTCGTGTACACCGGCTCCGGTGTCAATGTCCAGGCAAGCTATCTTTTCGACCGGAAATGGGAGGTCGCTGTCAGGAATTCGTCAATGCTTCCGGACATGGCTGTCCGTCCTTTCACCGGCTACCGGGTATGGAACCAGAGCACAATCGGTATCACCCGCTATATCATAGGCCATAGCCTGAAGGTGCAGCTCGATCTGTCTTTCAACCAGATGGCAGAGCCTGTCACCCAAGACTATACCCGCACATCTGTCCGCTTCCAGCTGGAGCTGGGGCTATAGATTAAGGACTGTGGAGGTCTTGCCAGAAACCGTTATGGTAATTTTGACGGACGCCCCAGGTGACGAAGTGACTTCCATCAGCGCTACGCTGTCATTATCATTGATGAAATTCGGAAAATGCATATCATCCGACGGTTCAATGAAGCGATAACAGTGGATATGTCCGGACAGCATCAGATCTACATCAGCGCTGTTCAGAATCGGCAAGAGCGTCTGGCGCAGATGCAAGTTGCCATGCCATGAGCCTGCCATAGGAGGTACATGAAGCGCCACGATACGTGTCTTTCCTGCGGAACCGGCAGCATCCTGACGAGCAATCTCGGATGCCAGCCATTTCGCTTCCTGCTCCCGATAGCGGTCATAATCGGCAATACCGCTATACTCAAAATTCTCATCAGGCTTATCTTCACCGCAATCAAGAATGAGGAAATTCACATTGCCGACATCGAAGCTGAAATAGAAATGCCCGGTAGAAGTAGGGAAATACTTATACAGTTCATCAGCGTAAGCTCCACGTGTCTCATGATTACCTCTGGTATAAACCATCGGAACCGATTTTGCAAATGATTCGCAGCAGGCATCCAGATATCTGGAAAAAATCTGTCCGTCATTCTCCACAGTTGACAGCATGTCGCCATTCAAAAGGACAAAATCAAGTTTAGCAACATCTATCCCGGCGCAAAGCTCCTTTATCCGTTCAGGGCGCTCATGAATGTCATTCATCACTATGAACCTGACAGTCCCAGCTGACGGATCAAATGTACGGAAATGTGTCGGCCCGTCATAATTGGCACTCGATGCCGCCGTCCTGCCGAACACCATAGCTCCATACTCTCCAAACGAAACCGTTTCTTTAGAATATATTCTGTAGAAATACTCTGTACCAGGTTTCAGTCCTTCAAGGCGCACACGATGCAGGGTATCCAGTGTCCGTCTGCGTCCATCCTGCGTGTCGTACACGACAGGATGCGCCTCATCATAAAATGTGCTGCCCTTTTTCTCGGCATACTCCACCCACGCCATTGCAGGCTTGTCCGTTTTCCACATAACAGTCACACCTGTGGAGGACATGTCTGTAAGCCATGGGCCGTGAGTAATCCGGATCTGCCCTGCCGCGACAAACGGCAGGGCAATGCACCCTGCCACAAAAGCAATAAATTTATGTAAACTCATAATAATATAGCTGACACAAAAAGTTATAACTGCTACTTAGCGATAAAGTCACATAGCTTGTTGTAGCCTGTGGTCTCGTCCCAAAGTTTCATATTCGCCAGGCGGATACTGAAGAGAGGATTGTCATGGAGGGTCTCTCTCGCATCCGGAAGATTCAGATAAAGAGCATATTTGTGCCCGGTCTGAAGAGTGGATGGAAGATGAAGTGTTTCAGCAACTTCTGCCACACGGCCTGCGGCCCAGCGACGAGGATCTATATCGGACTTATAGACATTCTTTTCACCAGACTCAGGATCCACGATAATGAATTCGAGTCCTCGAGGATTGGACAGGGCAGCGAAACCCTCATTCTTAATTGACATTGTCACGGTCAAGTTCGTTCCCGCCTTGAAGTCCGAATCGAACACAGCCTTGTCGAGCACGAACCGGTAGCCAAGTCTCATGGAAATTTCATCCATGCATTGACCTTCCACCCAAACCTTGAAAGTGCCGCTATGATAACCACGGTTCTGATAGGTCCAATGGTAAGCTTCCATTGCATCGATGGAAAGAGAGCAGGCACAGTAAGTAGCGTCACCAGAGCAAGTCTCTCCTCCCATAATCGTATAGGCAGACTCCGTTTTCCAAAGAGTACGGTCTTTGTTGCTGCCGTAAGTCCCCCAGTCAGAGCCGCTTGAGACAAAGCAGTCATTATGGCCTGCGATACGTGAGAGGTCTGAGCCGTTATAAGCAGTCTCAACGGTGATAGAATCACGCAACTTGGTCGTGAACAAGCCAAACTTCAGCATAGGTGTACGAACTGCGACCTGCCTGTCTTTAGGCATTGCGTCCAGCAGAGCATATATGAGTTTCCGGCGAGGTTCGTATGAAGCAGAAGTGCCCAGGCTCTGATTAAAATGCGTCGTATAAGCCCATTCACCCCAGGAACCGCAGAAGCCGGCCTGAAGGACGAGAATGATATCACTATATTCCTGAAGTATAGGCTTTAGCTGCGCAACATGGCGAAGAACGACGTCCACCTCAGGATCATAAGGCTTGGATGCCTCATCGTTATTGTCCTTGTAAGCAAAGCGCACGACAGTTTTCATTCCGGCATCACGATGTGCCTGAAAACTCTGGCGTATAATTTCGAGAGCTGCCGCACTGATGTCGCCTTCCATAAAATCTGTAAGATAGAACATGCTCAATGTCAATGTCTGACAGTTCTTACGGTTTACGGAAATCGCCGAAGCAGATATCGGCCTCGGCATCTTGCCATTCGCGAATCTTACATTGTATTGAGTGTAATATCCTCTCTCAGGATTACAGAAATTGGTTTTTAAAGGTCTGTAGGTCACAGTCTCGCCCTCTCTAGTGACTACAGGTTCCTTATTGCATCCGCAGTTCAACGCACAAGCGACTGACAGGGCGCAAAGAGTGTAAATATATCCTTTAACTTTCATAGCACAATTTATTTCTTGTCAATGGTAACTGCCAGCTTCTCAGCAGCGCCGCCGTTCGCATTCGGAAGCACGCCTATACTTCTCCATTCCTGCTGAAGGTCAACGCCTACTGTAAATGTATCTGCAAACTTCACATCCATAATCACACGTGAAATCTGAAGCTCATATTTCCCTGCCTTTCCGCCGCCGCTGCCGATACCGGAAGCAGAGATGTTGTCCCATTTCCATTCGACAGCACCGGCTTTACCGCTGTACTGCCAGAATGTAGGACTCCATGATGAGTAGCTGCCAGGCTGATAGCAATATCCCTGAAGCATATAGTCCACATCGTTCCCGAGATGTTCACCGAGAGGATTTCCTCCCGTTGCCGAATCATTGTCAGCATTTAAAAAGACATTGAGGACTGCACCGGCATCTGTCTTGAGCATTGATTCGTCAAGTTCAAGATACATCCAGATGTAGTCGTCATTGGCATATACCCTCATCTTCTTGAGAGCCTTCCATTTCGCGTCTTCTGCACATCCGGTCTCTGCAACTTTGGACTTGTCGAGCGCATCCCAATCAGAAAAATCTGCATCAATCCGGATTGGCAGCAAGTCGGCCGGATCCGGCTCAGGCTCATCGTCAGTGCCATCATCCGGAGAAATCACAGACGGGCTGTTGTCCACGGCAGGAGAATCTTTCTGACAAGACACGCCGAACAACACTGCCGCCACACATACGACATAAAAAATCTTTTTCATCGTTTTATTGTATTAAATATATGTATTTCCAATTTCAAGACAGCTTCTCATTTGCGACTATCGAGATGTCCATCCTGAATATGTACATGTCCCCCAAGAAACACCAGCCAGGCCACAGAAGCCAGATGCAAATTGAAGGGCGGCCAGCAAGCGACAAAGCTTGATAGCCGCCCATTATCACCATAGAATGCTAATGACTGACTATTTGAGTGTAAGCTTGACCGGATCCGTATCCGAAGGAAGAAGACCTGGTTCAGACCAGCCGCCATTCATAAGAGTAGATGCTACGTTCATCGTTTTGCCGAAATCAGGAAAATTAACCTTGTCAATAGCAAATTCCACAGAATACCAGCCTTTCACAAGCGAGCCTGCGACATTGGAAATCGACACGACCTGATCTCTGAGTGTTTCGTTTTCAGCAATATTGTCAACAAAGTTTTTCCCAGCCTCAGAGGTCTCTTTATAGTTCCAGAACTCACTCCACGCAGCCTTGACCTTGCCTCCATCAGCATAGATATACACATCAAGAAGAGCATCAAAACCTGCATCCGGCCATACGGTTCTGTAATATCCGCCAGTCTCAGCATTATTATCTGTATCCCAGACAAATCGAAGCGGACGCTGAGTAGTATTCTTCTCCCAATATGTATCACGATTCATATCGCACTCAGCAGCAACCACCGCAGGATCACATTCCGCATAAACATAGAGAATCTCATCAGTATCATAGAACTTCAATGTCCTGAGAGCCTGCTCAGAAGCCTCAGCATCTACCTTTAATGTCACGACATCCGCCGCATCAAGCTTAGCCCAGTCGTCGAAGTTCCCGTCGATTACAACACCCTCTACCTCCTCGTTGCCATTGTCGTCATTGTTGTCTTTGTTACCGCCATTGTCCTTGCTGCAAGCAACAGCTGCGAGTGACGCCATCACTGCCGCAGCAAAAAAATTCATTGTTCTTTTCATTATTAAATTTGTTAAGAATGTTATATTCAGCTATTTAAGCTCGAGAGTAACATACTCCTTATCACCGCCCTGCGGGAGATAGCCATAAATTTCCTTTGTATAGGCATGAGCTTCTCCGTCACGGCCATAAGAGAGAACACTGATATTGACCTTGTTCTGTCCGCGAAGCTGGTCAATGGCATCACGGCTGATAGCGAACTCTTCCTTTACGACAGTGCCCACAATCCTTGCCTGGAAATCGTTTCTGGAGACAAGTGAGTTATCGAGGTTTCCTTTGTTATCTGAACCCCACATATAAGGAGGCCACAGGTACTCGTCACCATCCTTTGCCTCCCATTTGCTGTTGGCCCACTCGGTCGTAGGATCCCAATAGTTATACTGCTGCCATCCAAGAGTAACCTGTCCTGATTCTACAGAGATGTACTGATAGAGCTCACAGCCTACTTCAAATCCAACATTTGCGAAAGGGCCATCCTCTCTGAAGACCATGCCTGTCTTAGGATTGGCATCGGTATCGATAAAGAGCGTAAGCTCTGTAGGAAGACCAGTTGACCAGCTTCCATTTCCGTCCCAGGAAGGATCTACCTTCTCAAGAGCTGGAAGATGATTCACAAACTCTGCATAGCAATAGATATAGTCCGCATCGGAAGTGAATTTTATCGTCTTGAGAGCGACTTTTTCCTTGGCATCTGCAGGAAGAGTAGCGACTGCAGCTGTGGTGCAGGCATCCCAGTCCGCAAAGTTTCCGTCAATCGCGATCGACTCTGTAGGGGTCTCGTCACCGTCCCCTCCATTTGGTTTATCTGTAGAAGATGACTTGTCGCAGGAAACGACTGCAGCACCCATCATGATGGCGGCTGCAAAAAACATAAATGTTCTTTTCATGTTGTTTTTGTGTTTGAATTGTTAAAAAGTGATTATTTCTTTTTGGTCTCCCAATTAGGATTCTGCTTGAGGTTTGTATTAAGAGCCAGATCCTCAGACGGAAGCGGCATCAGGTAATCGCGGGACTCGTCGAAGACATGCTGCGTTTTCTGATGGGGATCCGCATAACCTTTGTTCTCGCCGCTGAGCGTAATAGTCTTGCCGGCCTGAAGCACATTGTAAGTGACCCTTTCATCAAGACCAGCAGGTCTCTCTTTAGTGTAAATCCAGACTTCAGGCTCGCCGTCATTGTCAAGATCAAATCCGCGGTCAATACCAGGGAAATACATTCCGTAGAAATTCTGCTCAATGCACTTGCCAGCCTTCCATCTCATCAGGTCATACCATCTGAAGTCGCCTTCTTCAGCAAGCTCAATCACTCTTTCACGACGGATTTCAAGGATGACACCCTTATTCGTGCCCTTTACATTCGGATAGCCGTATTCCGCACTTGACATATAGGCACTTGGTGATGCATTTGCTTCTGCAAGTTTCAGGTTCGGCATTCCGACGCGGTCGCGCAAAGGTTTAATACTCAAATCAATGTCATCTTGAGTAATGCTTACATCTGTACGCTCGGCCATGGCTTCCGCATAGTTGAGATAAACCTCTGCCGCACGGAAAATAGGCATATCATTGTCAGTCGCCATCCAGCGCCCTGTCTCAAGGACATTATTGCTCTGGGCATACTTCACCACCTGATAGCCAGTGCAGCTGGTGTTAAAATCGCCGACCATCAGAGAATCCGCGTCAATGCGATGGTAACCCGGGCAGCGCATGGTCTGAGCCAGACGAGGATCACGGCCTGTCATCTCCTCATAGTATTCCTTGGTCTCCCAGCCATCCTTGGCAGTAAACTCTGTTCCATCAGCCATAAGATAGCTGTCAACAAACTTTTTATTGAAAGCATACTGATTCTGCCCGAAAGTGTTGTAGGTGGCGAAATGTGAAAGGCCTAGAGAATAGCTATAAGCCTTGGCAAGAATGATCTCATCACTGTTTGCCACCTGGGAGGCGAATAGCATCATATAATCCTCGGCAGGCTTTCCGGTACTGTAGATCTTGTAAGGAGAAGTCGTTATGAACTCTTTCGCCGCAGAAGCAGCCTGCGCGAGATAGTAGTTCCCGTCGTGCTCGGCACCGTCATTGCCATGATAGTTCCGCCAAGTGCCCTCGAAAAGGCAGAAACGGGACTTGAGAGCAAGAGCTGTCCACTTGGAGATTTTATATAAGTTCTTCTCAGATGTGAGATGTGCTATAGCAAAGTCAATGTCCTCGAGCATCTTGCCCATGACATAGTCCCTGGAATCTCTCGCCTTGTAGAGTTCATTGCGTTCCCTGATGCTGAGCTCATGGTCGTACCATGGGACATCTCCGAAATCACGAACCTTAAGGAAATAGAAATACGCCCTGAAGAAACGCCCGACTGCCTCGTACTCAGTCCTGACTGATGCATCGTCACAGTTGCCGAGATTATCTAGCATATTATTGATATCACGGAGTGTGCCCCAGTCCCAGCCTCCTCCGGAAGAAGGAACTGTACGTAGTTTTCCTCCACGTATCTTCATTGGAAGAGTGGTCCTGAAACAGATGTCGCTTTCCTCGTCGAAGAACGGGCCTTTGAAAAGGTCTGCATAGAATGTATTGGAAACATTCTCGAACTGGGCCGCATCCTTGAAGTAAGAGTCTGAGGTTTCCTTGTCGAGAGGGAACTTGTCAAGACTGCACGCAGAAATGCCGAATACGGCGGCTACGGTAAGATAAAGTATATTCTTGATTTTCATACAGATTCCTCCTTATTAGAATGTTATATCCACGCCGAACACAAAAGACTTCTGGTAAGGATAGTAGTAGCCGAAAGAGCTCTGCTTTGCCATCGCCTCCGGATCCATATAGCGCGAGACTTTCGTCAGCGGCGAGAGATAGCCGAGATTCTCTCCGGTAAAGTAAACCCTCAATGAACTAATGAACGTCTTGGAGAGGACCTTTTCAGGAATGGTATAGCCGAGAGTGAGATTCTTCAGACGGCAATATGCAAGATTCTGGAGGTAACGGTCATTGGTCATTGTCAGATAGGTAGTGCCCTTATTGGCCTGCCATCCTCTAGGACGAGGGAAATATGCTCCGGTATTGTCTTCACTCCAGACATTGTCCATATAGTTCTTAGGGATATATGTTGCCTGAGGGCGGTTATATGCTACCCAGAACGCCTGGTTGTCTGTCGGAGGATACCAGTTGAGACGGCCAATGCCCTGAATGAACATCGAGAAATCAAAGCCGAGCCACTGCGCCGTGATATTAATTCCGTACTGGAAGCGCGGAAGGGAGTTTCCGATGATGGTGAGGTCGCCCGAGTTGTCCACAGTGTAGGCGCCACGTGAAATCACATTGTCACCGTCAAGGTCACGGATACGGAGGTCGCCACCTTTCCAGCCGCCTGTCAGATTTCCCTGGAGATACGACTGGTCAACCTTGGAGGTATATTCTGCCGCAGCAGCGTCAGACTCGAAAAGTCCATCGGTACGGAATCCCCAGATTTCACCGAATGTCATACCCTCATAATAGGTTCCAAGCACCTTTGAAGGGTTCTTGTATTTGGTAAGCTTTGTAATGTAGTCACTATAGTTCACATTCACGCCATAGGTGAAAGGCCTGCCGGCAAGGGTGAAAGTGTCCTTCCAGGACAAAGTCAGCTCAATACCCTTTGAACGAAGGTTTGCAGCATTTGCGCTAGGAGCGGCTGCGCCATAGACTGATGGAACCGCCTCTCCTGAGGTAATCATTCCCCTGGTGTCACGGATATAGGCATCACCGGTAAATGCGAGACGATTTCCAAGGAAGCCAAGGTCGAGTCCGAGATTGTAATGGTAGGTAGTCTCCCAGGTAAGTCCGTCCATACTTGAAGAGCCGACTGTAGCTCCGTTCGGTTTGTTGGATGCACCGTTCTCGAAAATATAACCGAGGTTATAAGTGGAGACGGAACGGATGTAGGCATAGTCTGCAACCTGCTGGTTACCAAGCGCACCGTAAGAGAATCTGAACTTGAACAGATCCCATCCGGACTTCAACGGTTCCCAGAATTTCTCTTCAGAAAGTTTCCAGCCCAATGATGCTGAAGGGAAGAAGCCCCAACGGCTATTACGTGCAAAACGAGATGTTCCGTCGTAACGCCCGCTGACTTCTACGAGATATTTGCCCATATAGTCGTAGTTGAGCCTTGCGAACACACCGGCAAGAGCATACTCCGTCTGGTTTCCATTGACAGTAAACTCCTTGTTGCCTTTCGAGTTAGGCTGTACAAGATTGTATTCGCTGAGGTATTCGGAAGAAAGATTACGTCCACTGGTATAAGTGTAGCGGTAGTGCTGAGTCTCGTAATTGTAACCCGCTGTGGCATTGACATTATGCTTATCCTTTATGGATGTATGATAGGTAGCATAGACATTGGTCGCAATATAGCGGGTATAGGCGAAACTATCTTCCAGCATATTCTGGAAACGGCCGTAGTCTTCAGTGAGAATCTCTCCCGGATACATGCTGTAGGTACATGGCACCCAACGGTTTGTAGAACGGTCGTTATTGAATGTGTAGGTGAAATTCGCACGGATGTCCAATCCTTCAATCGGGTGAACGCCGAGTTCCGCGGTATTGGAGAGATTGTATTTCTTCTTATTGTTCACCTTCTTGTCATCAAGCAGCTCGATGTGGCAGCCGTTGGTGACATTGCTGTCTGTAAAGATGGTCTTATAGACATTAGTCCCGTCCGGGTTACGGAGAGGAATGCTGGCAAGCCCGTGAACCTGAGAATACATGAAGGTATAGTTGTAGTTACTGTTGCCCGGCCAGTCATAGTCTGAGGTATAGAAGCCGAGGTTATCACTGAGTGTGATGTACTTGTTTATCTTGAACTCAAGCTTGCTCCGGAGATTGTATTTGTTGTACTTGTCCGGGCGTACACGGAATGTTCCCTCCTTGTGCTCGTAGCCGCCGGAAAAATAGTATTTGAAGAACTCGGAGCCGCCGGATACTGACACATTGTGCTGAGTGAAAGGGTTCATCGTCCTGTAAAGTTCCTTGTACCAGTCGGTATTGCAGTAGTATATGTAGCTCATTCTGCCGTTTCGCATTTCCTGAAGAACCCAAGGCCTTTCAGGATTTTCGGTCTTGTCATTGCGGCGGATGTAGAGCTGATGCATATCCTCCTCAGTATAATGAGTGTAATTCGTGCCGTTGGTGGCGAAAGTGAAGAGGTCATTGATATAAACAGAATCATAACCTCTGGACTCATAGTCGGTACGTGTAGTAGGGACAGAAAAGCCTCCATGTCCGCTGTATCGCACAACAGGCTTGCCCTTGCTGTCCTTGCCGCTCTTGGTGGTTATGAGAACCACTCCAAATGATGCGCGGGCTCCGTAGATGGCTGCGGAAGAGGCATCTTTCAGCACTGACACCGACTCCACATCCTGAGGATTGACTTTTGCCATATCACCCTCGACTCCGTCAATAAGAACGAGCGGGGAACCTCCATTGATGGAGTTGTAGCCGCGGATATTGATGGATGCCACATCGTCAGGTGAACCGTTGGACGTGGACACAAACATTCCTGGGACTGAGCCTTGAAGCATGTGTGTAAGTGTCGGGGATGTTCTGTTGCTGATTTCCTTGGAAGTGACAGTCGAAACGGCTCCTGTCAGGTTAACTTTCTTCTGCACGCCATAGCCGACCACGACTGTTTCCTGAAGGTTCATAGCATCTTCGGTCATATAGACCGTGATATTATCTTGACCCGGCTGCACTGTCTGCCTCACGGTAGAATAGCCGAGGCAAACGAATTCGAGAGTCACAGTTCCAGAAGGAACGGTCAATGAAAATGCTCCGTCCATATCAGTCACGACGCCGTTTGAAGGGGACGACATCACTGTAATGCCCATAAGAGGCTGCTTCGCAGCATCGAAGACATGTCCACTGACAGCCCTGGACTGCGCAAATGCCCCCAGACTGCACATCAGCAGTGCTGATATCAGGAAAAATTTACGTAACGCTTTGTGATACATATAGTTATTGGTTTGATTATTCTGCAATAAATGAAGCCACTCTATTGTAGCCCGACGTCCCGTCCCAGATTCCCCTGTTCGCGAAACGCACGCTGAAATCAGGATTATCGTGGAGTTTCGGAGCTATGTCCGGAAGGTTAATGAAGAGCGTATAGCTCTCACCTTTTTTCAAGGTCTCAGGCAGCAGCAGTTCCTCATCATATTCATAATGCTTGCAGCCTTTCCAGTCCCGCGGATCCTTTTTCGATACATAGACATATTTTTCTGTCCAGTCATTGTCATTGCGGATGATGAACTCAAGTCTGCGTTCATTGATAAGGGATGCGAAGCCATAGTTGGAGATACAATATTTCATCAGAAATTCGCCACCGGCAGTGAAGTGCCCGTAGAATGACGCCCCGTTCAGCACAAAACGGTACCCGACACGGGAGGTAAGGTCCGTGTGGCACTTGTTCTGTTTCCAGTAGTCCACGATCTCACCATTCCAGATACGTAGATAAGAGAGATGGAATTCACGCATGTGCTTGTTGGCATATCCGCACTCGCAATATGTGTAGTCGCTCTGGAAGCAGGACTCCCCTCCAATGCTCATATAATTGCCCTCAGTACGGAGAAGCTTCTTGTCAGGCGTGCCGCCATAGGTTCCTCCATCAATGGAATTGACGAAATAACAGTCGCAATGGTTCGTAAGGCGGGAGCCATAATCACCATTGAAAGCAGTAGCAACGCTTACGGTGTCGGCAAGTTTATATTGCCGGCCGAGAATGTAGCTCATGGCGCTACGTTTCTGACCGACAGTGCGGACAGCGACCATCCTGTCTTTCGGGAAACTGTCCAGAAGAGCCCTCACGATCGTGCCCTTCTGCTGATCCGTCTTGATATTGGTGGTAGTGTGCCATTCGCCATAAACCCCTACAAATCCAGCCTGCAGTATATATATGACATCCTTGTACTCCTCCCAGATAGGAGCAAGCTGCTGGATATGCCTGAGAATCTGTGACAATTCCGGCTCCATCATCTCTGCCTTGTCACTCCAGGAATAGGCATGACGCAGAACGACCTTGCATCCGGCCTCCCGTTCACGTTCAAAATGAGTACGGAGAACAGCGAGAGCCTCTTCCGGGATATCACAACGGAGATAGTCGCAGAAATAGACTCCAAGATAATGCAAAGTGCAGTTAAGGCTGCGGCATTTCTTCAGACGGTCCACAGTGAATGGCTGAGGGATGTTGCCATCCTTGAAATGATATTCAAGCTGCTCATAGGACCCGCGCTCAGGAGAGCAGAATTCCGATTTCTCATACTGGTAAGTCACCATATAGTCAAACGGAGGCTTTGGAGCATTGAAGCTCTCCACCGGTCCCTCGAATCCGTCGAGAGACCAGCCGGCAAACGGATCAAAGTCCAATGTGTTCGTGTCCTCATCCATCGGATCCTTCTGGCACGAGCCCACGGCAAAAGCCGATGTAATGAGCAAAGCCGTTGTTGCAATCCTATGTATCAATGTTGTCATATTCCGATTATTATTCTGCCTTGAACGCAGCAATTCTGTTATATCCTGTTTTCTCATCCCAGACGCCACGGCTCGCAACCCTCACACTGTAGGAAGGATTGTCGTGAAGATTCGGGGCAACATCCGGAAGGTTCAGCCAGAGAGTATAGCTTGAGCCAGCTTTCAGTGTTTCCGGAAGTCTGAGCTTTTCGTCCCATTCGTAATGATGGCATCCCTTCCAGTCCCGCGGATCCTTTTCTGAAACAAACACATATTTTTCAGAAGGGTCATTGTCATTGGTCAGAATAAGCTCGATCTTTCTCTCATTGATAAGGGACGCGAAGCCATAATTGGTCAGGCACATCTTCATCAGGAAGTCGCCGCCGGCAGTAAACTTGCCGAAAAACGATGCGCCATTGAACACGAAGCGGTAGCCGATACGAGTCGAGAGATCCTTATTGCAGCCGTTGTTTTTCCAATAATCGACGATTGCATAGTGGTTAGAGAGGTAGGACCAATGAAATTCGCGCAGGTGATTGTTGGAGTACTCGCAGTCACAGTAAGTATAGTCACCGACAAAGCAGGACTCTCCACCGACAGATACATAGTTGCCTTCAGTGCGGAGAAGCTTCTTGTCAGATGTTCCTGAAAATGTGCCGGCATCATTGCCATTTACGAGCACACAGTCATTGTGGTTGCCCAGACGGGAATTGTATGAGCCGTCAAATGCAGTCGCTGCCGTAATCGTATCGGCAAGAGAGTAGTGCCCGTCATTGATATACTTCATCACGAGTCTCTTGTGTCCAGGTGTACGGAGAGCAATCTGCCTGTCTTTCGGAGTATGGTCAAGATAGCATTTGACCAGCTCGCCCTTCTGCTCAGACGTAGTGATATTGGTGAGGGTATGCCATTCTCCATAAACACCGATGAACCCTCCCTGGAAGACATATATCACGTCCTTAAACTCATTCCAGATCGGAGAAAGCTGTTCAATATGGCGCTTGATCCATTTGAGTTCAGGCTCCTGCACAGGCCATTTGTTGTCCCATGAATATGCATGCCGGAGAATCACCTTCGTTCCGGCCTCACGCTCAAGAGTGAAGTGGGTGCGCAGCAGGTCAAGAGCCTCCTGCGGAATGTCTGATTCAAGGTAGTCACAAAGATAGACGCCGAGATAGTGCAATGTGCAATTAGTCTTCTTGCAGGACTCCAGACGCTCAAGAGTGTAGGGTTTCGGAAATCCATTGGTAGCCACATCCTTGAAATGGTATTCAAGAGGGGCATACGGGCCACGCTCAGGGTTGCAGAACTCGTCTCTGTCGTATTCGTAGGTAATGGCGTACTCAAATGGTGCTTCCGGAGCCTTGAAGCTCTCTACCTTATCCTCTAGCACGCTCTCTACCGGCCATCCGTTTGTCGGGTCAAAGCCGTTCGTCAGCTCGCCTTCACCATCAGCAGTGCCTTCTTTCTGGCATCCGGAGAGCACTGCCATACTCAGCAATGCTGCTATATAAATCTTATTTGTCATCATTTCAAAACAGATTTTAAATCTCTTGCCTTGGCATTAGAAGTTGTTTTCGACAAGCCTGAAATATGGAATCCTGTCAAGCGGAACACTTATCTTAACTGTCTTGCCTCCGGTGTATTCCTTTCCGTCATCGGCAATCCATTCACCATCAGGAAGAATGACTTCACGCTCCCGGCCAGGATTAACCATCGGTGCCACAAGGATATCGGAGCCTATCATGAACTCGTCCTTCACCCCGGAAAGTCCCTTATGAGGAAAATAGAATTCAAGAGGTGTCACTACCGGTTCACCAGTCTTGGACGCCCGGACAATCAGAGACTTGATTTCAGGCAAAAGCTTCTCCCTGATCTTTACTGACTTGAGTACAGCATCGAGATGCTCCTTGTCAAGTATGCGCCACGGAGCCACCGAGAACTGCATCATCGGCATCAACGCATGAGTCTGGGCAGAACGGACAATGAGATCCTGGTCTATATGGCAGCCGGGAAGGAATGAAGCGAAGCTGCCACCTCCGATCATATCAGGACATGAATACCAATAGCCCATAAGGTTCGTCGCCATCATCTCAGGAATGAGGACCTGCACAGCATCCCAGTTATGAGCCTTGTCATGAAGCCGCTGGACGATAGCCTTCCCGCCATCACGCCAGCATGCACGGTACTCGTTGTATGGATATTTGTCGGCATAGTCAGCAAATGCCTCACAATACTCGTAGGCCTGCAGATTGCCCATTGTCCTGGAATCCTCCGGGAAAAGATTGAAGTCGCCGGCATCGAACTTGAATCCATCGACTCCATAATTCCCGCAAAGATTGTCCAGCTGCCGGTCAAACCATTCAACGGTCTTAGGATTCGAGAAATCCAGCTCTGCCGAATAGCCGTTCCACCACTCTACCGGATAAACTCCAGCCCCCTTCTTTCCGACAAATCCACCGAAAGAATTGATTTCTGCCCAGATCTGATACTGGTCCATACTGACAAACGGGCACACCCAGAGCATAAGTTTAAAGCCCATGCGATGAAGCTCCTCTGACATTTTCTTAGGGTCAGGAAAACGCCCCGGGTGAAACACCCATTTGCCGTAGTCTTCCTGCCAGGTATCGTCAATCATAATGATGCCGGCCGGAAGTCCATTACGGATTATTCCGCGTGCATATTCAAGCACGTCTTTCTGGTTTTGGTTGTACTGTAGTTCAATCCAGGTATTGTACTGCGGACATTCAAAGAACTCCGAAGGAGGAAGCTGACCGTCCGCAGGGAAAAATTCCCGCTCACCGAAACGATATGCATCCGCGAGAGTCTTGCCGACAATGCCAGTTTCAATCTTCGCAAGCGCATTCTCCACAGTGAGCACACTTCCGTCAATATGAAAATCATAAGGGGCCTCGGACCAGACATAACGTCCATCGCTTGTTATCAGCAGCGGCATTATCTGGTTACCGCTATTCTGGCTGAAAGTGGTCTTGAAGCCGTCCTGATAAGGCATGAACTTTCCGTCCGCAATGCGTCCGCCCCATACCTGCTCTCCTTCGTTCAGGACAATGCTGGCAGAATACAGTGCCGGAGCATCAAGAGCCTTTTCGACTTCCTTCACTGACAATGTCCCTTTCACCTTTACCATTTTCTTGTCAGAAATGAGGTAGAGGGACGGCACCAGGCGGCTGTCGAAAGCATTTTCATAACGTACAAGCTGCCTGGAGTCAATGTAGTTCTCCCAATCTTCAAGGACAGCGGACTTGGCTGCGAACTCATCATTGTTTTCTCCTATGTAAAGAGAAATCAGCCGGAGATTGCCGTCCGCCGCAGCCTTTTTAAGGACATCTGAATTCACGGCCTCGTTCATCAGTTCCGTACAGGCCTTGCAATCCTCACCATAGACAAGAAGAACTGCCTGACGATCCAGAAGGCAATGAAGCGAAGTTTCAGCACAGTTGCTGTCGCTCATAGGGATGTCTATCACCTCGTGCCCCACCGCATTGGCCCGAATCAGATGCCTCTTCCAGTCCACACGCCTGTAGTCTGTGGACAGCAGCGACTTGCAACGGTCCTCCCGGTCTAGGATGCGAAGATAGAGATCGTCGTCACGAAGCGGTGAAGTCACCTGATAGAATGTCTGTTCCATCGCATCCGAGAAAACGATGAATGTCCCGTCCTGCTCTGCAGCAGAAAGGCTGTCAACGATCGTGTAAACTCTGTCTATGAGTTCATTCGCTTCGTCGGGAGTCGCTGTCGAGAGTTTCTTTGCGAATCTCTCGAACTGTTTCTGCGGCATCTGCCAGCAGTTTCCTTCTTTCTGGAAATCAAGGGAGACCTCGCTGTTGCAGCCGACAGCTGCAACAAGCGCGGTACCCAGAATAAACAAGATCTTCGTGAATTTCATATAATTCGTCGGTTCCTTAATTGTTCAATTTGATAGTGCTTCCGACAGCATCAGGAGTATTGGAATAACCATTGACCCCGTCTTCATACATAAATATTCCCAGCTTAAGCTCTGACAGGCCTTTGAGGCCAAGACGCTCACGCTCTATGATGAAGCTGTAACGGAATGTCTTATCTTTCCATTCGCCCTTGCCGGTTGCGAAGCTCTGCCAGTCCTCGGTGCCGGATTTCACGTCACCGAATCCGCCTGCCTTGCCCTCTGTGACTGCAGGGCTCCAGACTTCAGGTGTAATAGAATAGGCCGGACGAGTGGTCTTGACCGGGTCGAAAGTTTCAGAAGGGAAGATATAATGACCCCATCTGTCTTTCCATCCGAGAGCCTTGTCTTCATCGCTCAGAGGACGTTTGCAGGAAATCATTGTCCCATTCAGGACGGTTTCCCAGCAATTGCCTACAGGCCAGCCTATTCCCTGCCCGGTCTCGACGCCATCCAGGTCGAGTCCAACAGCAAGTTTACGGATGAAGCCAGGACAGAACTCATAATATTCCCCATTCTTGAAATAAAGGTTGTCGGTATCAGGAACCTCAATATATCCGTAAACATAGTCTGCGTCGGAATCAAACTTTATCTTGGTGTTTCCGCGGTTATTGCCGGAATTGGTGATAGGAGCATAATCTACACCTGCCCAGTCATCTACACCGCGAAGCTTCTTGTAGATTGCAGTCTCATCGAAATCAGGAGAGCCGGCATTCTTGAGATTGAGCTTATAGCCTCCTCTGTCAGGATTGGTGAGGTTGGCGCCGACAATGCCTTTGCCGTTGTCGAAGTTTACACCTATTACAGCCTTGGTGGCATCTGCCAGGCCTACAGCTTTGCGGTCAATCACGAAAGTATATCTGAATACAGAAGAAGAGAAACTGCCCTCGCCATATCCGGCAGGAGAATCAGTTGTCAATTCTGCGCCATACTTCTCGCCATCTTCAGAT
Organism: uncultured Bacteroidales bacterium; assembly: GCA_934691625.1. GTDB lineage: Bacteria > Bacteroidota > Bacteroidia > Bacteroidales > UBA932 > Cryptobacteroides. Next base: position 68,355 of record CAKUTA010000007.1, read on the forward strand.
GTCTGGCTGCGAAGGCCAGGGGTCCACGCGAGACTTTCTGTCTGGGCAATCTCACCATAGACTGACCTGTCAAAGAACTTGTAGAGGGTGAAGACCCATCCTCCGCCCTGAGTTCCGTTCTGATTGCCGTCAATGTCAAGCCATATTCCGAGATTCTTGAACATTGACATATCCTCATCTCCCTTAGACTCGATATATCCGTAGATATAGTCAAGGTCGGAGGTGAAACGGATGCAGCTGAGGTTGTGCTTCCACTGTGTCCTGTCATATTCCTTGTCAGTGGCAGTGTATGCCGGTGAAGGTGCAGGAAGATAAGCCATCTCGGCCTCCCACCATGAAAGCTGCTTCAATACTGATTTCAGCTTCTCATAACGATCGACCTGCGGTTTTTCTTCAATAGTGACCTCTGTAAATGCATCGCGTGAAATCTCCACTGCAGTCTCGCATACTACAGTCTCGGCATCGGAAAGAGTAATGGTATAACCCCTTGCGAGTTTTGCAGGAAGTGCTGTCACATAATATGTCTTGCCCACTTCAAATCCTGCTGCAGGAGCATCCACCTTTATTTCTGAGACGCAGGCATCCGCAGGAGCTGCAGACGGATTGCCTATGGCATCAAGAGCTACGGAAGCAGTTCCGGCTATCTTTTCGCCATTGGTGGCCTTGAAAGTGAAGGATGTTATGCCGGCTCTCTGGAAGGTGACACCCAAGCCGCCGCATACTGCGGAGAACTTAAGTGTATTGTCTCCGGACCTTGCCACGAGCGGCCAGCAGGTCTCCGCTGCGAATGAGCCTTCCTGCGCTATCTGTGTCTCAGGGACTGTGACTGTAAATGCCGTACCGCTAAATGCAGAGGCAGTCGTGGCAGGGTAAACAGCCCATTTCTCCACTGCAGGAATCTCTGCAGGCTTTTTCGGGTCAATGAGAAGGTTCATCTTACCGTTAAAGGCTGCGCTCAATCCTTCCTCTGCAGATGTGAATTCGCTGACTTCTGTCTTGCCGTCTGCTGTATAGAATACAGAGATCTTGTCACCTGTTTTCCATGTGACCTTGCCTTCGGAGAATGCAGTCTTCGTAAGAGCCTCTATCTCACCTGTCAGCTTGACATCTGTCAGCTTATATGTAGCCTCGCCTTCGTCCGGCTTCTCCGGAGTATCCGGCGTTTCCGGCTCCAGCGGTGTGTCCTCCGGCTTTTTCGGCTCCTCCTGCGGCTTTTCGCATCCCGCCATCAGCGCGATGCAGATCATCGCAGCAGCAATAATGTTTCTTTTCATTTGAAGTTACCGTTGATTAGTTGTTAAGCTTGATGGTGAAGCCTGAGCGACTCGGGATGCAAACGAAACCATTGTAGGCGTAATAAAAAGCAACACCTATCTCCAATTCATCTTTACCATATATTCCTAGTTTCTCTCTATTCAGCACGAATGAATATCTGAATGTCCTGGTTTCGCCGTTCCATTCTCCCATGCCTGTCGCAAAGTCATCAACTCCCTCAGTACCTGCAAGAATGGTCTTACCAAAGTTCTCTGCAGAGGTAGTCATATCGTAAACTTTTGGAGCCCAAATGGAAGGTGTGATAGTGTACTCGGGGAGTTTATCTCCGAAATCTTTGTATTTTTCACTACCAATTGTACTTGAAGCACCACCCCACTCAGCATAATCCCATCCCTTCTTGTCCGTAAATGTATAACTTGATGCTTCACCATTCAGAACCACATCATATCCTTTATTGCTGAACATCCAACCAGGACCTTGGCCTGTCTTGGTGCCGTCTGTATCAATTCCTATGGCAAGATTCTTTAAAATGCCAGGGTGCAAACGAATGAAACCATTTTCAGGATAAATCAGTTTGTCTGTATTGACTTCGAAATAGCCATAAACAATATTGGCATCGGAATCAAATTTTACAATCGAATTTCCTTTGTCAAAGCCATCTTTAGTGTACGCAGATTCTGCAATTGATTTCCAGTAATCAAAAGACTTTGGCAGGTTCTTAAATGTAGGTACCTCTGTGGAATTCTTCAGTGAAACCACATATCCAGCTCTGTCAGGTACAGTAACATAATTACCGCTATTGAAACCTTGACCATTGTCAAAACAGATTCCGACAACAGTGCTTGACAGATTTCTAAGTCCCACTACCCGCCTGTCGATAATGAAAGAATACTTAAACACATTATCCTCAAAACTACCTTCTCCATAGCCTGAAAGTGATGGAGAATTCAGCTTTGTCCCGACATCAGGATTGCCATTTTTCACTCCCGGCACATAAAGGTCTGTAGTCCATGGGAGGTTTTCTCCATCGATGCCTACTGCTCCATAAACCATGTAATCAAAGTGAGGATAAGCATTAAAAAGCCAGCTTCCCGTTCCTTTATCTGCGCCATCAACATCCAGCCATATCCCCAGTTTCTTGAACCTTGCCAAGTCGGTAATACTTGTATATTCAACATATCCGTATAAATAATTGGCATCAGAATCGAAACGGACGCAGTTTATGTTGTATTTCCACTGGTACTGATCCCCCTTATCGGCAGCGTGAACAGGAGCCGAAAGATTCGCTTTATTCTCATCCCAGAATGAAATAGGTTTGAGGTTTGCCTTGAGGTCAGCGTAGGTATCAGGAGCATCCTTGCTGTCAAGCACACCGAAAACGGAGCGTTTGATGCTGATGGAAGATGTGCTGCCGAATGACTTGCCGTTAGAGAGGGTGATGGTATATCCGCCGGCAAGTGTCTGAGGGAATGCGGTCATATAGTACCACCTGCCGACCTCAAATCCGCCTTCAGGAGCATTGACAGTGATTTCAGACACAGCATTCTCATCAGGAGTGGCGACAGGATTTCCGTCCTCGCCGAACTTCACGCTCGCAGTGCCGGCAATCTTCTCTCCTTTCTCAGCCTTGAAAGTGAAAGATGTTATGTCCGCTGTCTGGAAGGAAACTTTCACACCACCGCAGACAGCCTTGAAAGAAAGCGTGGAAGTAAGGTCAGCGGTCTGAGCGACCACCGGATATGCACCTTCCATGAATGTGCCTTCGACAGCCGTCTGCACAGCAGGGACAGTCACATTGACAGAAGTCCCGTCATAGGCTTCTGCTGTTGTCGCAGGATAGACTGCGATTGCGGATATTGCCGTCAAATCTGTGTCTTCAGCAGGAAGCGAGAGCTTGCCGGCAAATTTAGCAGTGGCTGCAGGAATGTAATTCCTGGAAGTGAGCACACTATGCTTGGCAGTTCCCTCGACAGTGTAGAACAAGCTGATCTGATCAGATACTGACCACCAGTGTGCATTATATTCGGTCATCACGGTCCTGGTCGCATCGGCATTTGAAGATGCAGTCAATTCTACTGTGACATCCACCTGTGCCGGAACATCTGCGACCTCCTGTTTCTGGCAGGAAGCAAATGCCATGAGGCAAGCTGCCGTCAAGGCTATATTCTTATTCATCATTTTCATCAATTTTCGGTTATTATATCACACGACATGTGACTACCAGATCTCAAACTCAGGAGACTCAAGATCGCCCGGATAGTCATATTCCTTTTCCTGAGATGCGGCAAAGCCACATTCCGCAGAGAACTCCAGAACTTCCAGCTCTGGTTTGTAATACATTTTAGTGTTCATAAATTATTGGTATTAGATTGTTTATCAGTTATTCAGTTTTATGCGGAATCCGGCACGATCCGGGATAATGGCATAGTCATTCATACCGCCTTCATCGAAGGTGATGCCGATACCGATTTCATCCATATCACGAAGCTCCAGACGAGTACGGTCAATGGTAAATGTATATTTGAAGATACCATCAGCGAACTCACCGTTGCCTGTCCCGATATTGGACCACTCTTCCATCGACGTGATACTGTTGCCGAAATTGTCGCCGCCTGCCGAGACATCGCTGGCCTGCGGATTCCAGACAGAAGGCACATAAGCCGTAGCACACTTGCCACGAAGCAGAAGATCGAAACCCTTGTAGTTACAGAGGAACCATCCTCCGCCCTGTCCTTCACGCTTGTCATCCCTATCAAGCCAGACTCCAAGGTTATTCAGTATATTGGTTCTTTCCTGCCACTTGTCACGGTCAGCAGTATTGACTTCTACATATCCGTAGATATAATCGGCATCCGAGGCAAACTTTGTGATTTTTGCTCCACGCTCGAATTTCACCTCCTGATGCGGAAGCGCCTCAAGATTGTCAAAGAACGAGAATTCCTTCACATTAGACAGGATCTTGGTCTCATCATAATTATCCTCGACCTCATCCGGAAGTTCAGGCTGAGGAAGAGGAGTAATCGGAGGAAGCGGCTGTTCTATTTCGGTCCTGGACTTGTCACAGCCAGGGAGCGCCGCAAGCGTCACCACCGCAAAAAGTACGGTGATGAGCCTGCGAAGTCCATATAAACTGATGAATTTCATATTGTTCAATAGCATATTTGTCAATGCAGTTTCTTAGCGAGGATTCTGAGGGATACCTGTCACAAGGATTTCCTTCTTAGGTATCTGATAGCGGAGACGGAGATCGTCATACTTAACGACTTCCCATGGCTGACGGCCGGCATATCTGCGGTCGATGTCCTTCTTGTTTCTCTGAAGGTCGAACACACGGAAGCCTTCGAAGCAAAGCTCGAGACGACGTTCATCCAGAACGACATCAAGGACGCTCTCATATCCACGCTTCCTGTAATTTGAGAGAGTGAACATCGCATCATCAGAAAGTCTGGCACGTTTTCTTATGATATTCACATCATCTAGAGCTTTCTGATCTTCGCCCAAGTGCGCATAAGCCTCTGCACGGTCAAGAATAAGCTCGCCCCAACGGATAAATGCCGGAGATGAGAGGTTTGTAAGCTGGCCTTCCTGGCAAGAGAACTTCTTCATATAGTTGAGCGGATAGACATTTCCGCCACCGCCGATACGGCATCCGAGAGAATCAGTAACAGTAACATACTGCTTATTGCCTTCGTGGGTCGTAATATAGTATTTCTTGTAGGTATTGACAATCTCGGTTTCTACCTCGTGAGTCATAGAGCGCTCCTTTTCTCCTTCAAACCAGTATTCAGTGCAAGTCCACTTGCCTGTAGCCTTATTGAAGACCGGATTACGGTCAATGTTGTTCTCATAGTGTGAATCCCCTGTCGGAATCGGCCAATAAATCATCTGCGCACCTGTTTTAGACTTATGCATCTGATCTAGCATCGTAAGGCGCTGATCCTCAGGATATCTTCCGAAGAGGTCGAGAAGAGGCTGCGACCAGTAGATCTCCGCCCATCCTGAACCGTCACCAGGGTCTCCCTGACACCAGTACATTGAACCGAGAACCGCAGACTGTCCTGCGATATCCGTGGTATTGTCAATGAGACCACAACACCATAAGACCTCCCCGGATTCCTTGGTGAACTGGAAAAGGTGCTCATAGTCAGGGTCAAGCATCGAAGAAGCATCTGCGCCACCGAGCATCTCATTCACCATATTTATACAGTCCTCATTACGTCCCTCATAAAGATACAGACGAGCGAGAAGACCCTGTGCAGTGGCTTTGCTGATGTAGCTGTTGTTGCCACGTCTCGTGCCGCCGTCCATACATTTCACAGCCTCTTTCAGATCTGCCTCCACCTGGTCATAGACCTGTTTTACTGTAGCACGGGTCGTACCACTTTCTCCTGTATTGATAATCACACCAGGCTCCGAGCCATCGCTCCATACATAAGGGAAACTGAAAACCTGGCAGAGATTCATGTGTGCAAAAGCCCTCATCACAAGGTTCTCACCCTTGATATGGCGAAGCTCCGCATCAGGCGTATCGTCAGAAATCATATTGATAAGCACAGATGTGGCATAGCATATCTTGTATGATATGAACCAGAAGTATTCGGTATTGGTATCTGTAGCTGAATCATCGAGAGTTGCGTCGAGGAACAGAGGGTCTGTACTCTTTCCCGACATCAAGGTATTGTCACCCTTAAACTCGTTGAGCTGAAAAAAGTGACGGACATAAGTGTTGCCGACGGTAAAGAATCCGCCATAGTCCAGCGCCGCTTTGAAAAGGGCGTAGTTTCCGTCAGTGGCAACTCCTGCATTCTCTACATTCTGCATATTTCCGGATGAGACCTTGTCATACGGGAAGAATTCAAGATTGCAGGAAACAGCTGTGAACAGTGCAACAATCAGCAATATATATTTTCTCATAACTGCTTCATTAAAATTTAACGTCAACTCCAAAAGAGAATACGCGGGACACCGGATAGTTGTAGCTGAAGAGTCCCTTGACACCCACCTCAGGATCCATTCCGGAGAATCTGGTGAAAGTGTAGAGATTATCACCTGAAACGAAGAACTTGACGCTCTGCATACGCAGCTTCTTGACAATATTCGCAGGAAGAGGGTAGCTGATAGTCACATTCTTGATACGCAGATAGCTGCCGTCCTCGAGATAACGTGAAGTAACCTCGTTTGAAAGGCGGTTCCCACCGAGCCTTGCACGCGGATGCGTCGCCTTGTCTCCGGCCTTCTGCCAGCGGCTCCATCCGAGGCCATTGTCAATGGACATAAAGTTGTAGTCGATGTAGGCACCATCCGAGTCCACATAACGGCGAGAGTCATTGAAAACTTTATTGCCATAGTTAAACTGGAGGTTCGCGCTGATTTCGATGCCATAGACATTGAACGTATTGAGCAGTCCTCCGACAAGTTTAGGCTGCGAATTACCCACAATCTGGTTGTCATTGGTCAAATCGAGTTTGTTCGTAGGCTCGGTGCCTATGACATTGCCGTTCTCATCCTTGATCAGGTGTTCCCAAAGAGGGTCGCCTGTCTCCGGATCAACGCCAAGCCACTTCGGCATATACCAGCTGTAAAGCGCCTCACCCTCGCGGTAAATCTGATTACCCTGTGAGCTGGAAACCATAATATCCTCGTGTTCAGGAAGATAAACGACCATATTCTTGTTATGCCCGAGATTGAGGGTGGTGGTCCACTTGAAGTTCTTACGGTTGAAGTTGTTGGAAGTCAATGTAAGTTCCACTCCCTTGTTGCTCACCTTGCCGACATTCTCTGTCCTGCGTGAAAATCCCGAACTGAGAGCAAGAGGGACATCGAGGAGAAGATCCTTATTGAGGTTACTGTAAACGTCAATGTTGAGTGTGAGGAAATTTCGGAATGAAATATCGACTCCGAGATTTCTCATCACAGCTGTCTCCCAATGAAGGTAAGGATTGGCTACCGTCTCCGGATAAGCACCCTGAACCCCTTGATACTGAAGCCTTTCATTAAATCCATAAATATCCAGATACTTGTAGTTTCCGATATTGGAATTACCGGTAAGACCGTAGCTTGCCCTGAGCTTGAGGAAAGAAATAACGTCCTGCGACTTCATGAAATCCTCATTGGATATGAGCCAGGCGAATGAGCCTGCCGGGAAGTAGCCGACCTTGTTCTTCGGCGCGAAAACTGAAGACGCATCTGCACGGAACGTGGCATTGAAGAAGTAACGCTCCTTGTAGGAGTACTGTGCCTGGGCGAAAAGGGACCATGAGGCAGCCTCAGTCTTGGTGCCGTAGATGTTCTCAGGTTTAGTGCCGTTGAGAACCTGCATCCCATTCTTGAGTCCGGATGTGATGACATTCATATACTCGGAACTGCTGCGTCCATACTCGTGACCGAGAAGGGCATTGACACTATGGACATTCTTGAACACCTTATTGAATTTAAGGATATTGGTGGTTCCGAAAGAATGTCCCCAAGAAAGCCCCTGACTTATCTGACCGTCAGGCCAGCTCTTGCTTTTTGCCTCCGGTGTGATGACGCTCTTGTAGAAAGAATCGTCTGTGGAGTAACGGTTTGTCGTAGAGATAGAGAGATAATCCGTGATATCCCAGGAAAGGCGGAAATCACCGATTAAGCTCTTTGCGGTTGAATATGGATTAGGATTCATTGACGAAGCAAAGAGCGGGTTGGTCGCCTCACGGCCATACCAGGTCTTGCCGTTGTCCGGGCGGACAGCAGAGTCAATGTATATGTATTTTCCGGTACGCTCATCGTAAGGATTGTTCCACGGAAGCTGGTAGTAGCAGCTCAGCCCATGGCCGGTAATTGACTTGGACTGGGTGTAGTTCACACGCGCCGTGAGGTTCACGCCCTTGGCAATCTCTGCGCCCACTTCCACCTTGCCGGAAAGCCTGTTGTATCTGGATTCACGCTGTGTACCACTCTCATCATACCAGTCCAGGCTGGTGAGGAAGCTGATTTTCTTGATGTTGGCAGAAGCTGAAGCATAATAGTTCTGGCTCACGCCCAATCGGCGTGCATCATCAAGCCAATCGAAATTCTGGTCACGAAGTTCCTCCGGATAAGCTCTCATCGAAGCTTTGGAAAGAATTGAAGAATAGAAGTCGTAGAGCTCACTTGCATCGAGAACGCGGAAACGACCTGTAAGAAGCTGCTTGAGACCTACTTGAGCCTTGAAGTTCACTACCGGCTCCTGTCCTGCTTTAGCATGTTTTGTAGTAACGACTATCACACCTCCGGAACCGGAAGCTCCATAAATACCTGTAGAACCGGCATCTTTCAGAACTGTAATGCTCTCGACATCATTAGGGTTAAATGTACCGCCAGCCACGCCATCCACGACATATAGAGGGTCGGAACCGGCTGCAATACTGCCGGTTCCCCTGATCCGGATAGTAGCAGTTGAACCAGGAGCTCCTGATGAGTTGGTAACCTGCACACCGGCAATCTTGCCCTGAAGCATTGACCCGAGGTCTGGAATAGTAACGTCACGAAGCTTGTCCCCCTGCACAGTGGCGACTGCACTGGAAAGCTCTGCTTTCTTCATTGAAGAATAGCCGACCATCACGACTTCATCAAGAGTGTTGATATCCGCCTCCATCGCCACATTGACAACAGAACGTCCATCCACATCGACTGAAAGATCCTTGTAGCCGAGATAGCCGAGAACGAGTGTCGCATCTGGAGCCACATTGATAGTATATTTTCCATCCACGTCAGAGACAACCCCCTTAGTGGTTCCCCTGACTGCTACACTGACACCTACAAGCGGTTCACCTGTAGCCTTATCCGTGACTTTACCCGACACGTGCTGCTGCGCAAACGCCTCCAAAGAGAAAGAGAGGAGGCACAAGGTCAGCAATGCACCGAGATTTCTTAACAATAAGGACTTCATTTAGCTATTAGTAATTAATAGTGATTATGTGTGTGCTATTATTTCATGCTTCCGTCTGCGAATGCGTACTTGAAGCCGTCAATCTTGTTCCATGCTCCACGTGTAAAGTCAGGAACCTCAACCGGTGCATTTCCATTGGCGATAGAGATTGCTCCAAGCTCGCCTATACAGCACCATTCTGCCAGGTCATATACGTCCATGTCGAGCGGCAGGCCGTTGTGCAGACAATAGATAAGACGGTAATCCATGATGAAGTCCATTCCGCCGTGACCGCCGACCTTCTTGGCAAGTTCCTCGAGGTCTGTGGTGAGAACAGGGTTCTGATACCTGCTTCTGAGACGCTCAACCAGCTCCTCAGGAAGTGCTCCGTGAAAGTCAATACGGTCTCTTTCCTCCATATTGGCCTCGCCTTTGCCGTTATATTCATTCACGAACAGGCCCAGCGAGTCTGCCTGCTCCTTGCTGAGGCTGATCTGCTCGACAGGGTATTTAGCGGCGAATCCGTCAGTACCGACAAGCTGATACATACGGTTGTATGGACGAGGATTCATGACATCATGCTCGATGAGGATGGTCTTGCCCTTTTCTGTGCTGATAAGTGTGCTGGTGATATCGCCGTTCTGGAAATCAGGCATATCCTCTCCCTGGAATCTCTTGACGGACTTGATACCGTTAGGAGACTTGGTGTCCATTGCGACAAGAGTCTTCAGACGGTCACCCCTGTGGATGTTAAGCACCTGGCATACAGGTCCAAGGCCGTGGGTGGGATATACATCTCCCTTGTGCTTGCTGTTGAAGTCGAGTCTCCAGTTTTTCCAGTAGCCGTCCCAGTAGTCGAGAAGACTGTGGCAATATGCTCCTTCGGCGTGCATAACCTCTCCGAAGACACCCTTGCGTGCCATCTCGAGAGATGAAAGTTCGAAGAAGTCATAGCAGCAGTTTTCAAGCATCATACAATGCCTTCTGTTCTTCTCGGCTGCGTTCACAAGAGCCCAGCATTCCTCGAGCGAGGTCGCTGAAGGCACCTCGCAGGCCACATTCTTGCCGTTATTAAGAGCCTCGAGTGCAATCGGCGTGTGGCTCTGCCAGTTCGTGCAGATATAGACGAGGTCGATATCCTCCCTCTTGCAGAGTTCCTTATATCCGTCATCACCTGTATATGTGGATACGCCTTCGATTCCGTTCTCTTTCAGAAAATCCACATTCTTCTGGATTCTGTCCTGCTCAAGATCGCAGAGCGCGACAATCTTCGTCCATGGAACTTGAAGATATCTGTAAAGTGCGAATGAGCCTCTTCCGCCAAGGCCGACAAAGCCGATGCGGATAGTATCAATGGCTGGAAGTCTAAGCCCGAGGACATCCTCCTGTCCTGCAGGACGTGCTGGAATATCAGTTTTGATGACTCTGTCCTGATTATTTGAAGAACAGGAAATCATCGATGCAGCTGCGACGATAGCCGCAAGTGCCAGTGTTAATGACTTGAAGTGACGCATATTATTTATATAATGGTATTTACATCGTTCCCTGCTAAATCGCTTTAATAATCCGGAAGTCTAGAACCGCTATAAAAAGCGTCTGCATACAGCCTGAACGTCAAATCCATTCCGGCAAGCGATATTTATGTTCAGATTATATTAGAAGAGTAGTGTATAGTTCAGCCTCTTGAATCAAGGTACTCTTCAAGTTCTTCCTGTGTTCTGGCCGGCTGTTCGTTTTCAGGGAGTCCTACTATGCCCCATGCATACTTGCAGTATGTATAGCCCATCTTCTCATACATCTTGGCGGAGTGGTCGAGAGCCTTGCGGAAACGTGCATAGTCCTTGTCATCCTGCCGGCACCACTGCACTTCGCTCAATGCGGCGAGCCTAGGAAGGAGCATATATTCAAGGTACTCGTCCGTACCGATGTATTCAGTCCAAAGATTAGCCTGAACCCCCAATATCCTGGGTTTTCCGTATTCAGGAACTCCGTCATACGGTTCATAGGAATAGACATTCTCTACAGGAAGGTATGCACCGATGGAGAACGGCTCCCTGTCCTGCTCATGTGACTGGTAGCGGTCAATATACATGTAGCCGCGAGGACTCATGATGGCATTGTAGTTCCATAGGCGCTGATCCACATTCTCGCCTGTGCCTTTCCATGTCATCACAGTGGCACCGTCAGCGAGGTCGCCTTCCAGAATCTCCTCCCAGCCGATAATCTTGCGACCATGCTCATTGAGGAATTTCTGGATACGCGCAGTGACATAGTTCTGAAGATACTGGCCCGCAGTATGTCCGTCGTGATCATAGAGCCTTAGCTCCTTCATTCTCTGACGGCATCTCGGGCAGGCATTCCACCTGTCCTTCGGCACTTCATCGCCACCTATATTGATATATTCAGACGGGAAAATGTCCATCATCTCAGTAAGGACGTCCTCGAGGAACCTGAATGTCTCCTCCTTGCCCACGCAGAGGACATCTTTCTTGACGCCCCATGTATTGGCGACTTCATAAGGACCGCCTGTGCATCCGAGTTCCGGATAAGCGGCAAGAGCGCTGAGCATGTGTCCAGGGAGGTCGAGCTCCGGTATCACAGTGATACCTCTCTTCGCGGCATAATCCACGACATCACGCATCTGCTCCTGCGTATAGAAACCGCCGTGGTCTTCCGGTCTGAGATGTTCAGGATTATAGTCAATCTGGGTTCCATGACGGACGGAACCGATTTCTGTAAGTCTAGGATATTTCTTGACTTCCATTCTCCAGCCCTGATCTTCTGTCAGGTGCCAGTGGAAGACATTCTCCTTATATATGGACATGATGTCCAGGCACTTCTTGATTTCATCGACGCTGTAGAAATGACGGCCGACATCGATGAGAACGCCTCTGTATGAAAATCTTGGAGAATCTTCGATTTTTCCGCACGGAAGGACAAAGTCGGCTTTCGCCTTCTCCTTTCCGTAGAACTCGACAGGCAGCATCTGACCTATCGTCTGTAATGCATAGATGAACCCGTTATAAGAATTGGCCTTGACAATGGCCTCATTCGGGCTGATTTCGAGTGTGTATTGTTCGTTTTTTAGGGTAGTATCAGGCTGGAATTTCAGGCATTTACGCCCCCCCCCCATTGATTTCATGAAGTTCGCTTTTCCTGTAACAGCACCAAGGTGCGCAGCAAATTCCTTGACCGCATCCCAGGTCATCGGGTCAATGTCCGGGGATACTACCATGTCTGCGCCGGAGAGGTTAAACACCCCATCTGCAAGTTCCACTTTGGCCGGCTCCGGTATCACGCTAAAAGGCTGCGCCACCGGTCCGCGACAAGCTACAGAGACCAAAGCTATAGACAATACATGAAAAAAATTGGTTTTCATCTTGTGTTAAAAACTAAGTTGTGTCAAACGGAATTGCTAAAATAGAGATAATCCATGACAGATGCAAGAGTTTCTCGACTTTTTTAGAAGCTGTTTAAATTTTATGAAGAATTTTCGAGGAGAGTTTTTTCGGGATTCCGAAAAGGATAGCAGGAGCTATCTGACTGAGGAAGGCCGGGAAAACTATTCCGGAAAGGCCTCATAAAAAACTTTTCGACATAAATTAAACAGCTTCTTAGCACTTCCTTAGCAGCCTTTCACGCTTGCGGCATTTCATCGCTTCCCGGCATTTCATCGCTTCCCGGCACGCAGACGTTCATAGTAGGCATGACGTGCAGGATTCTCAGGAAACCAGCCTTTCAGAACCCGCTTTTCCTGCTCGATGACCTCCCCAATGCCCCAGAAAAAGGAGAAGGCTCCGGCTCCGAAGATTGTAGAGAGTGTCGTGTCCTCCAATGCCAGCGATATGACGGCAAGCACAATGCCGACGGAAAGAAAGCCCCACCATGATTTTTTACCTATATAATATTCTGCCTTGATTACCAGGGGATGGCAGAGCCCGATTATGAGGAACGTTGCCGCCCCTGTTATTATTCCGTTGAAATGCATCTTACTGTTTATAGTGGATTTCTATTCCATTGAGTTCATATCTATGAGATTATTAAGCAGCGCATAGACTGTAAGACCGGCGACAGTCTTGATTCCGGTCTTTCTGGTGATGTTCTTCCTGTGCGTAATGACTGTATATATGGATATATTGAAATGATCCGCTATCTCCTTGTTCAGCATGCCTTTTGCTACGCACACCAGGATTTCTTTCTCGCGTGCCGAGAGTTCCTCCCCGTCACCTTTCTGATCCGACGGGTTCGCCCGCATTGTCGCAGACAGCTTCTGCTCTATCTCGTCCGCACGGTCCGAGAGGTAGATGGTACCGTCATATCCGGAGGCTATGCCTGCATCCATCGCCGATGTGAGGAGAGCGATGACGGGGACATTGAAACCTCCTTTTATGATGTCGCGTCCGCCCACCCTGGCCTGGCTGTCGAAAGCTGCCGGGTCGGCAATCACCAGATCAGGGTCATAGTCGTCAGCCGCCATGTCAATGCCGCCGGCCAAGTCCTGGAGAATGCCTATGACAGAATAGCTGGCCAGGTTATCGACAATATGCCTAAGTCCTTCAGCAACGATGACCGAAGGTTCTATTATTAATATCCGTTTTATAGATTCTCTCATTGTTCCTGCATTCAGGTTTTATCGTGTATATTCTTAAAGGCCCGGCTAAGCGTCTTTTCTCCCGGTCTGGGACAGCCCCAGCTCCTTTTCCCGGGCCATCGCCATAGGAACCAGGATATCATCCTCTATATATGTATGCTTCCCGAGGTCGTCCTCCAGAGAGTAGAGGCATGTCAGCACATCCTGGATAAGACTGTTGTCACATTCAGGCGGCAGGTATTTCATGACAATGTTCTTCAGATCATTCAGCTTCTCATCGACATTCGAGTGATTTTCCTCGTACTGGTCAATGTCATAGCTGTCTGACACCAGCCCGACAGCTATTGCCCTGATGTACGGGAACACTGTCTGTTCCTCATATTCGAAATGCTTAAGGATTTCATCACGGTACCCGTCATAGAAGCGCATGAGTATCCTGCTGTGCTTCTCGTCGCAGGTCTCCATCATGGCGCGGATCGCAGTGTCGAGGTTTCCCAGGGCAATGCCAGTGTAGAAGTCGTGCGAGTTGTGCAGATATGTGACGATGTCCAGCATGCTGCTTCTGGAAAGTTCCTCCTTGGACGGGATATAATTGTCATAAGCATAGATCTTGCTGATAAGCAGCAATGTATGAGGATTCACCCCTGCTTCCGCGCAAACTTCCTCCACAGTCTTTTCCCCGAAGCCGAACTTCAGCCCGAGCCTGCGGATAACGCCCAACAGCCTATGGTCTGCATCCGGGACTTCCGCCATCTTCATCCCCACCGAGAACACTTTCCCCTGATGTCTGTCTTTCAATGTCATATAATTCTGTTATTTATCGGGCTTATAAGGCTTGCATCCCTTTATATGGTGCAACTCCCAAAGCGCATAGTTCTGTTAATTAATTAGCTATCAACTTATTAACATTTTTCAAAATCGTTAACTGCACTATTTTGAAAAGTGCCAAATAGTTACGGATTAATGAGTTGCACGAAAACTAATTCCTTCCTCCTGTGCCGACATTTTCCTGAGGAAAAGCCCGATGGTATTCTCCATGAGGCAGGTAATCGTCATCGGTCCCACGCCGCCAGGAACTGGAGTTATAACAGATGCGACAGGTTCCACTGCCGCATAGTCCACATCCCCGCAGAGTTTCCCGGTTTCAGGATCACGGTTAACACCGACGTCAATGACAACGGCTCCCGGAGCGACCATATCCTTAGTCACGAAACGAGGCTTTCCAATCGCCACGACCAGGATTTCCGCCTCACGTGCAACAGCAGGAAGATCCGCCGTCCGACTATGGCAGATAGTCACTGTCGCATTCCTGTCGAGAAGCAGCTTGGCCACAGGCAGGCCCACAATCTGGCTGCGCCCGATCACTACGGCCCGCTTCCCCTTTATCTCCACACCGGCTTCATCCAGCATCCGGATTATGCCCTTCGGCGTACATGGAACCGTGCATGGCTGCTTCTGCCAGAGTGATGCGACATTCAGCGGATGGAAGCCATCCACATCCTTATCTTTCGAGATAGCTGCAATGATCTTTTCCTCGTCAATGTGAGCCGGCAACGGCAGCTGCACCAGGATACCATCCACACTGTCATCCGCGTTCAGCTTCCCGATCAGTTCAAGCAGCTCATCCTCAGCAATATCGGCAGGACGCAAGATGGTCGTATTCTTTATTCCAACTTCTGCGGATGCCTTCGCCTTTCCTTTCACATAGGACTGGCTAGCAGGGTCTTCTCCCACGAGAACGACCGCCAGATGCGGAACGCGCCCGTACTTCTCAGGAAAGGTCTTCACCTGTTCAGCCATTCCGGCCTTCAATTTCGCGGAAAGCTCCTTTCCGCTGATAACTCTCGCCATAATTCGATTAATTTCAATGTCACCGGCACTGCGAGGTTTCCATCACCGCCCCCTAGCTCAAACCTGCCCCGCACCCCTCAAGCCGATATATTTCGCAAGATAATCAATTTACCCGGTTATTCCGGCATTTATGCAGCATTGTTCCAATATTTTTATGCTTTTTGCCGCCAAACGCTTGCTATATCGAAAAAAGTCACTATCTTTGTAATCCATTTCACGCGGCATCCGCGTCATGGATACATATTGGAGAGGTGGTAGAGTGGTCGATTACGGCAGTCTTGAAAACTGTTGAACTGAAAGGTTCCGGGGGTTCGAATCCCTCCCTCTCCGCTCAAATTAAGTTCTAAATTCTTGATTATCAAAGAGTTTAGAACTTCTTCTTTTATAAAAGATGCACCGAAATTGCACGGAATTCCATTATCACATCTTAAAACTGGCTCAACGGAAAATCCCGGTTGATTTGCATTTTCCGCATTACCGGCACAAAGCAGACGGAGCAAGCCCTTGGGTTTAGCTTGCGCAGCCTGTTTTGAGTGGATCGCTTGGCTCAGGTTCGACCGAGAATTTTGGGAAGATAGCGGTGGCCATCTGACCTAAGGACTCGGGAAGAAGATGAAGGAATTTTACCTGCTTTTCAATCATTTCAAAACAGATTCCAAGTCCGTCATCGAGAAGATACAGGCATTCTTCGAGAGATACTTCTGGCATAACACTAGCGAATCAACAACAAACAAGTACAGTTAGTGAAATAACTTTTCCCAATCAAAAGGGGGCGGCCAAGAAGTCCAAAACGGCTCCGGCCACCCCTCGAATCAGAAAATCATGCCCTGGCTATTCGATACTCATAAGAGGAGCGTCAAGAGTCTTTATGGTAAGACTCATGGCCTTAGGGTCCATACCATTCGGAGAAGCATCCGTCACAGGATCCGAGTTCAGCTTATAATAAGCGAGAAGTCCCTCACTCGTCGGATCTACAGAGAGCATATTCTCCTTGATCTGGTTGGCGGTGCGTGGGACAGTCCACAGACGCACCTCGCTCATCATACCGTAGAACGGACGCTCTCCCCACTTGAAACCAGGTACAAGCCCAACGCTGAAGCCCTCGGTTCCAGTCACCAGTGTCTCCGGCATAGCGGCAAGACCAGCCTCGCTTGCCTTCTCACCATTGAGGTAAATAGTCGCCGTGCCCTTCGGGCCGTCACATACCAAAGCGATATGATACCACTTGCCAGTCTCAAGCTTAGGCCCGAGGAAATCCACCTTACCGGCCACCTGGACCTGATTGGAGGCCACTGTCGGAGAATCGCCGATACGGAGAATCATCACTCCCTCGCATCCCATAATAGTAGCGTTTCCAGGGAACCGGCTGACATTGATAAGAGCCTCATAAGTGCACGAAGTGAACTTATTGTTGGCAGTAAGAGGCACCGTCACATAATTTCTGTAAGAGAAGTTGCCGACATTGAAAATCTTGACAGGTTTCTTCACAATGAAATATGTCATATCCGCGCCATCTATGGTGGCTGAAGAAGAAGACACTATACGCACCGGAAGAAGATAGCTCTTTCCCTCCTCAACTGAGGACACATCGTCAATGCTTATCTTCACGGCGTCAGAATAGATGTCCCCGGCCTTGATTTGAGCCGAAGCATTGAGCAGCTTGGCTTCCCTGAGAGGCTCAAGCTGGGTTCCGTACTTGTCATTATACGCCTTCACTGCACTCTCGTCGGCTATCGCATATACAATATCCACATCGACATCCTTAGACGAGGTCAGGCGAGACTTAAGGTCAATGCTGATGGCTGCGTCGCCGTCCACCTCAATCGTGCTCTTCACGCTCTCGAAATAGACTTTCGATTCCAGGAGCTTATCCTCGAGATTATCACACGAGACAAATGCGACCCCGATGGTCCCTGCAGCGATATATCTAAAAAATCTGTTCATAATCTGTTACTGGTTATCCTGTTTTGAATCATCGTCCCCGCCATTGGCCTGAGACTCCTTCCACTCATTGAACACCTGCTGGTTTATCTGGATGGCCTTGCGCATATACTTATAGTCCGGAGCATTGTCATAGTCCTTCTGGAACCTGTACGCGCCTACGCCACCCTTGAAGCCCTTTTCCGGCATAATGGATGCCTGAGACCACAGGTTCCCGCCAGTCAAAGCATAGGCCTCGAAGTTCTCCGTGATGATTATCTTCTCCGGAGCTGCTTCATACCAGGTGAAGTTGAACGAACCGCTGCCGTAATTCTGAGAAATCCAATAATCCACATAATCATCCACCTTGCCCATCAGGCTATAGATTCCTCCGTCCACGCAAAGCAGCTTATGTCCCTTGCCGTCAGGATCGCTCGCAGGCCCAATATACTTTCCCATCTCTTTGATGAGGGTTATGATGGTGTTGTTGTTCAGAGTGCCGTCGTGGTCGTTGGTTCCCGAACCAAGCTCCCAGTCAATGTCGAACCCATCCCATTCGCTCGTGAACAGGGTATCACACAGCGCCTTGGCATAGACGGCAATGGCGGCGTCAAGTTCCTCGGTATTCTGAAGGTCGTGAGACTTGAACCCCCAGAAATCCCATCTGGCAAATTTCTTCGCTTCTGACAGCTTGCTGTCGTTCCAGCCTTCAGCCTCTGCCTGCCTGTAGATGTCGGCATAGATGGATTCAGGAGTCCTTCCCTTGCCGATATGAGAAATAAGGCTCACCTCAAGGAGCTTGGTTCCCTTCACTTTCTGCACGAACTCCTTGTCTGCCTTCTGCTCCGGAGTGATGGTGTTCCTGTCAGGAGCTCCAGACCACATCGAGACGATATCCATACTGTCCGGCATCGAAGAAAGATACCCTCTGCGCTGCGTTCCTGTAGGGTTCCAATCCGAGAACCAGCCAAACGCCACAGGACGCTGATGGTTCTCACCTGTCTTCTTGAACGCCCGGAGGTTTTCGTAATAAGCGTTGCTCTCAGCATCGTCCCTAGTGTTATAACCGCCGATGTGATCCACCTCAATCTTCTCCGTATCCGTGCAGGAAACGGCAACCGCCCCGACCACAGGAACAATGCACAATAATTTCTTTATGATGTTCATAATCATTAATCTTTAAAATTTACTTTTTGCAGTCCCACCAGAGTTTAGTAGTAGCCTTATCGTCACCGCCGAGCTTCGCCACGGCATCATCGTAGTTAGCCTTGTCCTGCTCTGACTGATAGAAACTTATAGGATAGATCATACGGCGGATACGTCCCTCGCTTGTGATTCCGTCACCCGTTCCGTTATTCCTCATCACCTGATTCAATGCCGGATATCCGGTCCTTCTCCATTCCGTCCAGGCCTCCTGCCCGTTAGGATAGAGGGCTATCCATTTCTGAATCATTATCTTTTCAAGCTTCTGCTCGTCCGACCCGGTGAACTGCGTAGTGGCATCCGTAGGAGCCGCTGCAGAATAGCCATATATATCCACCTTGCAAGGCTTATAGTCCGTCGCCATATATGCGTCCGCATCAGCTGCGGTAAGACCGTTCTCCACGAAGGACATCTCCACGCCTTCCTTATAAAGCTGCGTGGCGTCTCCGAACTCCGGCCATACCAATGCAGCCTCCGCCTTCAGGAAAAGTACCTCAGAAGTACGCATCCAGTAAGTCGGAGTGGAACTCGTCATCTCAGGGAGCGAGAAGTCACCGTATGTGCCTTTCTGCGACGCCGTCCCGGACGGGATAGGGGCGTATTTATTGCCGTCGAACGCCGTAAGTGCATACCTCGACTCGCTGGTCTGCATATATTTGGACAGCCGCTTGTCCTGATAGCCGTTCAGATAGGCATACACGGAAGTGGCCACACGGCACTCGGCATAAGACTCCGCAAGATACTGGATATTGTTTACGAACACATAGCCCGCGCCATTGCTCATCTGCGCCGCGTCATTGGCCGCTGTCATAAGACCCACGCTCTGTGAAAGGGCCTCTCCAACCCATTGCTTGGCGAGAGCCTCATCAGCGAAACGGACACGCATAGCAAGTCGGAGCATAAGTGAGTTGGCATACTTCACCCACTGCCTGGCCGATCCGGCATACACTGCATCATAGGCAGACACCACCGTAGCCCCAGACTCGGCATACGGAGTGAGTACAGCCACAGCCTCTTTCAAGTCCTTGAACATAGCCTCATAGACGTCTCTCTCCTTGTCGAAAGGTATGACAAGCGCCATCTCCCCGGCGTGCGTATAAGGAATAGGGCCGAAAGACTCCAGAGTCTTGTGCCAGCAGGATATCTTGAGAATTTGGGCGAGAGCGTAGACTTCCGGAGCCTCAAGCTTCTCAGAAGCAGCTTTCAGTTTCTTCCAGGACGGGAGGACCTCTGTGTACGAGTTACTGTAGGTAGCTGACACCCAGCCATCCATAAGATAATAAGTGGTATTGTTGTAGCCACTGTTCCAGTTGTTGTTCTGGCCAAAGTAGCCGCTCCAGCAATCCGCCGATAGATTGTACGCCACCTGATAGTTGTTGATCATATCCGTACGATCCGCCTGCGTTCCGACAGGAAGGACATATCTCTCCATTGCCGTGATATAGCTACCGAGAGAGATGCCGTCCATCTTGCCCATTTCATCTGTCATCTCATAAGGATTCGTATTGATTTCCTCATAGTTGCAGGACGCCACCAGAGAAATCGCTGAGATGCCGACGACAAATTTTATTATATTGTTCATTTTCATTGAAATCAGAATTTAAACTTGAGACTGAATGCATAGCTTCTGACACTCGGCTGCATAAAGTAGTCATTGCCCTGTCCGTATGTCGCCGTGGACGGAGTCAGCTCAGGATCGAACGGAGCCTTGCAGTAGATGACCCACGGATTGTTGGCAATGAACGACAGTGTAAGATCCTTAAGCACGTTCTTGAACCATTTGTCCGGGAACGTATAAGCCAATGTCAGTTCCTGAAGGCGTATGTTCGTGGCGCTGTACAGATAATATCCGGAAGTCTGGTAATCTCCAGTGCCCACCTTCTTATAATAAGTCTCGGCATCCACAAGCCCCTGTCCAGGGAGCATTACGCCTCCGGCCGCACGGGCTTCGCCAGACGCCTTTGACACTCCGAACCTGTCGAGGATGGCCTCGGTGGATGATGTCACCACGCCTCCGAAACGACCGTTGAGAAGGAAGCTGAGAGACAGGCCTTTCCAGCTGAACGTGTTGTTCCATCCGAGCGTGAAGTCAGGCGTCGTATGTCCAAGATATACAGGCTCTCCTCTTTCCATCGTATATGTTCCGTCAGACTTGATTTCCACATATCCCTGGCTGTCCTTCTTCAAGAAAGTGTTGGCGTAGATATCATTGATGCTGCCTCCTTCTTTCAGAATGACGCGCCCATTTTCCTTGAGGACCTGAGGAATGTTGATAGGGTCCAGGCTGACATCAGTCTTGTAGTCGTGCACCATCTCCTTGATTTCGTTCTTGTTGCGTGAGAACGTCAGGTTCGATGAAATGCCGAAGTCACCGATTTTGTTGAAATAGCCGAGGGATGCCTCCCATCCACGGTTCTCCACATTGCCGGCCTGCAGATAAATCTGCTTATATCCTGAAGACTCCGGAAGCGTTCCGAGGAATGTCTGATTATAAGTATTTGAGTGATACCACGTAACCTGTGCGCGAAGACTATTCCAGAGCCTCAGTTCAGCACCCAGCTCATAAGAACGGGTACGTTCAGCCTTGAAGTCCGTGAAAGGATATATACCGGTTTCCTGAGCGATTCCGCCTTTTATAGGTGTCGTGACAGTGCCAGGCGTCAGACCGGAACGGGACACAGGAGCACCCACCTCAGTGTACGCCCCACGCACTTTCAGATATGAGAACCACTGAGGCATATCCACCATCTCAGAAATCACGGCCGAAAGCCCCACAGAAGGATAGAAGAAAGACGGATGAGCGGTATTCACGAGCCGTGAGTTCCAGTCATTCCTGCCAGAGAGAGTAAGATAGAGCATACTTCTCCATCCCAGTTCAATGTTTCCGAACAGAGCATTGTTCCTGACTGCGCTGTAGCCTCCGTCCTCTATAGGAGAGGCCTTAGGATTGTCTATGTTTCCGAACGCGAAGAGGTTAGGGACAAGCTTGAGCGGGCCCCTGTATCCTTTCGTAGCGGACCAATAGTTAGAATAGCTGTATCCCAGGTTGGCCGTGAGACGGAACTGCCCGAGCGCCTTGTCAATGTTGAGCATCACGTCCGCATATTCCTGGCGGTCCTTGAAGCTGCACCACTCGTAAAGGCCCTTGTCAGACCCTTCCGTGAATACCACATTCGTAGAAGCGTAAACCTTGCGCTCCGTGTCAATGACAGAGTCATCTAAGCGATAACGCGCAGATACGTTGAGCCAGTCGAGAATCTTGTAGGTAGCCCCGACGCTGAACATATAACGGTTCTTGGAACTAGGTGACATATCGCGGTAGGCCGTCCAGTATGGATTGTCCGGGCCGAAGTCATCATCTTTCACCGGCCAATATTGCATATAGATGTTGCGGCTGGTATTATAGCGTTCAAAAGACTTCACGGCATCCCAGCTCTCCCCTCTCGGGAACAGATAAGCAGCCATCACAGGGTTCTGGTAGCGTCCCTGCGACACCATATTCTGGTCTGTCTGATGCACATACTGCGCCCCCAGATCGAGAGTCAGCTTGTCATTGAGGAATGTGGAAGTGTTCCTGAACGAGAGATTCAGGCGATTATACTTGTTGTTAGGTACAATGCCCTTGGAATTTGTCGAAGACACTGACGCATAAGTCTGGTTGCGCTTCGTCCCGGTAGTGAGCGTAAGAGCATTGATAAGATTCAGTCCGGTCTGAAAGAAGTCTTCCTTAGGGTCATAGCCCACAGGCGTCGCCAACTGATTACCCCAGCTCTCGAACACGCCCTCCTTGTTTCCGTACGTATTCTGGAATTCAGGAGTCATATAGGCCTTGCTGAACTCAGTAGTCGAAGAGAAAGACACGCTGAGCTTGCCCTCAGAGCCTTTTTTCGTGGTTATGAGGATGACGCCGTTAGCGGCTGACGAGCCATAGAGGGCCGCAGCAGAAGGGCCGGAAAGGACTGAGATGCTCTCAATATCTTCCGGGTTGAAGTCTGCTATGCCTTCCGTTGTGGCCTTTGTTCCTCCGATGACCTCATTTCCTGTGCCGAGCACGGTATTCACAAGAGGAATGCCGTCAATGACATACAGGACATTGTTGTCACCTTCGATGGACTTCGCACCTCTCATCACCACCCTCGTGGCGCCTCCGACACCGCTCGAACTGCGGTTGATGGTAACACCGGCCACCTTGCCATTGAGGGAGTTCACGAAGTTGGCATCCTTAGAGCGCAGGAGTTCATCCGACTTGACCTCCTGGACGTTATAGCTCAATGCCTTCTCAGCCCTTCTGATACCGAGAGCGGTCACCACCGTCCCGTCAAGAAGTTCAGAGGAAGCGGAAAGGACGACATTGACCTTAGCCTCCCCGTTCCAGGGGATTTCCTTATCAGCATAGCCCAGAAGCATGAATACAAGAACGTCGCCCTTCTTCACTCCGGAAAGCGCATAAGAGCCGTCCTGTTCCGTGATGACGCCACCTTTGCTGCCTTTTATCATAACGGCGGCGCCAGCTACAGGCCCCTGATCATCAGTGACAATACCGGAGACTGACGTCCCGCCTCCGGATTGCGGCATCTCCTGTGCAAAGACGGCAGGAGAAAACACATTCAAGCCTGCAAAAGCGAATGCCGTCGCACAAAGCTTGAGCAATGCGTGCTTCAATGTTTTAATCATACAAATAGAAAATATTATTAATTATTAGTTTTTGTCGAAAAATGATTAACATTAATACAACTTATCGGCAAATGTAACGTTTAATAATAACATTTCCAAATATAAAACCCTTTCCGGCAGCCGTACGCCGAAAAGGGTCATACTATATATCGCCTGATGCGCCTGCAGACGTCAGTCTTCGGCGGCGAACATCGGGTCCCATGACGGAAGAAGGATCGGCTTCTGATTCAGCATCTCCAGGATATCGGCTGGGATATATTTTTTCTCTGCCACGACACGGAACATATATTCAGAGAACCACTGGTCGGTCATGATGATGCAGCCCTTGTAGCCGCGGTCAGCGCCCCAACTGTTCTCCACCATCCACTTTACCGGAGCACCATCCTTGATGTCCACTGCGATAAGCGTCATGGCGTGAGACGAGCCGCTGGCATGGGTCTGTACCCGTTGCTGCTTGTCCATGGTAAACTTCACTCCAAAAAGTGATTCATAGTCATAATTCGAGATATCCAGAACACTGCGGCCGGCATTCAGGAACTTGCCCACGTCACAGGAGAAATACATTGCAGTATTGTCCTTGATGGAATTGATAGCGACCTCACGGATGCGCTCAATCGGGAGATTCACATACACCCAGTTCTTGCCGTCATAGACATGACGGTCATACTCAATCTCATAGACCTTGCCGTATTCACGTGTAGGGTCGTTCATAAGCATGACGTAGTTTCCATCCAGGTCAGCACCTACATACTTCTCATAGAATGACTTAGGAGTGAATGTACCGTTCTCCACGAACTCGTCCTTCGCATTGTACATTGTCCACTCGAACTCAGCCGGCGGGACGCCAAGGCAGAGCGCAAGCACACGGTACACATCCGAAAGCACAGATTCCTTGACATTCTGCAGCTCAGCATTGGACTTGGCCTCTGCAGCCTCGGCCTTCTTGCCCTTCATGGAAGCTACTCCTGAACCATCATAGACAGAACGGAGCTTCAGTCCGCCCTGGCGTAGGATGTTCTTCAACTGCGCAGCCATCTGTGCTGTGTTGTTGCTGCTGTAGGTCTCAGGCATGACCTCAGCCGGGACCAGTCCATATTTCATCACAAGGTCGGAGACTCCTGTGAACTGGCCACCGTCGCTAAGAGGATTCGAGAAAAGCCAGTCAACCTGCCTGTCATCAAAAGGCAGCTTCCGGGTATCTATCACACCCTGGAGGAAAAGATTTGCCTTCTCCAGCTGGTCATAGAAGAATATGTAGTTCTGCGAGAATGTGAACGCACCAAGGTTATACTTGTCGATCATTCTGGCTCTCAGCACATTGAGGCCAGTAAAAAGCCAGCAGCGGCCAGAAGATTTCTGATCTGTGATGCCCTTCGTCTTGACCTGGTCGCTGAAATGAGTGTCAATCATGGCGGCATTCTCGGAATTCGCGGCAAGCACATTTATAGCAGTGCCGGCAAGCGCATTTCTGACGGCCCTGTCGGAGGGGCCACCGGTGTATCCCTTGCTGATACGGGTAAGGACTTCAGGGGTAATGCCTCCATCTGAGGCAGTCTGTGCATGCATTGAAGCAGGCAGGATTGCCGCAACAGCGGCCAGAACAAGAATTTTTTTCATAAAGTATATTATTGCAATGAACCGCCTACAAGGTCGAGAATCTCGCTCGTAATCTTCTGCTGACGGTTCTTGTTGTACTCCAGGGTCAGCGCCTGCAGGATTTCATTGCCATTGTCCGTAGCGGTCTGCATCGCTACTGTCCTCGCCGCATGTTCTGCGGCATTGGTGTCCAGCTGCACCGTGAACATCTTGAGCATCATAACTTTAGGAAGCAAGTCATCCAGCAGTGAATTCACATCAGGCTCCACGATATAGTCGAAATTCCATCCACGTTCATCAGCTGCCGCAGCCTCGTCGCGTGTATCCGCCAGGGGGACAATCTCCAGAGGCAGATAAGTGCCACGCACCGCAGGCTGGGACGCAGTGGATTTGAAATGATTGTACAGCAGCTCCACCTTGTCGAAACGCCCTGTCATAAATCCATGCACAAGCTCAGCGGCCAGGTTTGCCGCCTCGTCGTATGATGGCTTCTCCGACAGATGAGTATAGTCAGCCGGTGACACGAACCCCTTCTTCTTCATTGCATCAGCCATCTTACGTCCTATGGAATAGACTGTTATATCCTCCTTTGCAAGCCCCGCATCAAGGTATTCGTCAATCACTGAAGACGCATGCCGGACTGCTGTCGAGTTAAAGCCGCCGCATAAAGATGTGTTGGAGGAATATGCCACAATCGCCACCTTATGTACAGGCCGCGGCGCACATAGAAGCTCGAGCTCGTCATCAAGCTCCGCTGTATCTTCATCTCCCGGAAGCATCTTCGCAGCATCCCGCCTGTTATCGGTATTACGCTTATAGGCAATCAGATTCGCCAGCATCCTGTGAAGCATGTCCTCATACGGAAGCATGTTGCCGATAGCTGTCTGCGCCTTGTGCAGCTTCGCCGCCGCAACCATCTTCATGGCTGAGGTTATCTTCAGCGTGCTGTTTACAGACTCTACCCTGTTCTTTATTTCTTTCAATGATGGCATGGCTGCTCCTGATTATTTCTCTTCGCTGAGACCGAGGGCAACATCCTCCGCCTCCTGCTCTATAATCTTCGTTATGCTTTCATCCAGCTTGCCTTCTGAAAGCGGAACCAGGACGTCCTCCTGATGTGAGGCCCTCATTCTCGCAAGGAACGTATCCTGGAAATCACGCACTTTCTCCAGAGGAATATCTCTCAGCAGGGAGTGCGTACCGCAATAGAGGATAGCGATCTGCTCCCCTACCGGTATAGGAGAATACTGAGGCTGGATAAGCAGCTGCTTGTTCTTGCGGCCACGGTCCAATGCCAGTGCAGTGACCTTGTCCACATCGCTGCTGAACTTGGAGAATGACTCCAGCTCATCGTACTGCGCCTGGTCTATCTTCAATGTTCCGGCAACTTTCTTCATACTCTTCACCTGGGCACTTCCGCCGACACGTGATACCGAGATTCCGACATTGATAGCTGGACGGAAGCCCTGATTAAACAGGCTGCCTTCCAGATATATCTGACCGTCGGTAATGGAAATGACGTTGGTCGGAATGTATGCTGACACGTCGCCCGCCTGCGTCTCGATAA
This sequence comes from uncultured Bacteroidales bacterium, assembly GCA_934691625.1. Taxonomy (GTDB): domain Bacteria; phylum Bacteroidota; class Bacteroidia; order Bacteroidales; family UBA932; genus Cryptobacteroides. The sequence continues at coordinate 94,917 of CAKUTA010000007.1, forward strand.
TAGGAAGTGCGGTAAGCGAGCCACCGGCCTTAACCTTACCCTTCAATGAGTCCGGCAGATCATTCATCTGCTCTGCCACCTCCTGCTGTCCGATAATCTTGGCCGCACGCTCCAGAAGCCTTGAGTGAAGGTAGAATACATCACCAGGATATGCCTCACGTCCGGAAGGGCGCCTGAGGATCAATGATACCTCACGATATGCCACAGCCTGCTTGGAAAGGTCATCATAGATAACCAAAGCCGCACGGCCCGTATCCCTGAAATACTCGCCGATAGCCGCACCTGCGAATGCAGCATAGTACTGGAGAGCAGCAGGATCGGCTGCTGTGGCGGCGACCACGATAGTGTAGTCCATCGCACCCTTTGAGCGGAGTGTATTCACCAGGCTGGCTACTGTGGAGCCTTTCTGACCGATCGCCACATATATACAATAGACAGGCTTGCCCTTGTCATATTCAGCCTTCTGATTTATAATGGTATCCACCGCGATAGCAGTCTTTCCGGTCTGCCTGTCGCCGATGATAAGCTCACGCTGTCCACGTCCGATAGGAATCATCGCATCGATTGCCTTGATACCTGTCTGGAGAGGTTCGTTCACAGGCTGGCGGAAAATCACACCAGGAGCCTTCCTTTCCAGCGGCATCTCGACTTTCTCGCCACCGATTTCACCGAGACCGTCAATCGGATTTCCAAGCGGGTCCACTACCCTGCCGAGCATCTTTTCACTGACACCGATAGAGGCGATACGCCCTGTTCTCTTAACTGACATGCCTTCCTTGACTTCATCAGTGGCTCCGAGAAGCACGGCACCGACGTTGTCCACCTCCAGGTTCATCACAACGCCCATCACACCGCACTCGAACTCCAGAAGTTCACCGGCCTCAGCGTTGGTAAGGCCATAGATCCTGGCCACGCCATCGCTCACCTGAAGAACAGTACCTACCTCTTCAAGCTTAACGGACAGGTCCGCTGACTCAAGCTGCTTCAGCAGCACATCCGAGATCTCACTTGGTTTTATATTATTCTGACTCATAATGATTTTCTTTTTCCATCCTGTTATACGATGCGTGCATTCTTTTCAATGAACTGCCGCCTCAGCTCTGCCAGCTGCCTTGACACGCTCGCATCAATCCTCCTGTCAGCGACCTCGAAGATGAAGCCGCCGATTATAGAAGAATCCACCACCGTCTGCAAATCTAGCCTACGGCCTGTAAAATCCTTGAAGATAGTCCTTATGCGGCTCTCCAGTTCACCAGACGGCGCACTTACGACCAGCCTGGCCGGGCTCACACCGATGGAACTGCACCAGCGCATTCTGAAATAGTGGAGAATATAGCGCAGATACGGAATCCTGTCCTGCCTGATGACCAGCCGGAGGAACTTTTCCAGGGACGGAGCTATCTTCTCCTCTCCCAAAGCCTTATGTATCAAGGCTATCTTTCCTGACGCCTGCAGCAATACAGGGCTGTCCAGAAACCTGGACAGTTCCGGTACGGTGCGAAGCGCATCGTCCAGAAGCCCGGCCTGGCGATATACCGTCTCGCCCTCTCCGGTCTCCTTCACATACTTCAGCAGCGCATCGGCATATCGTGACGCTATAATTCCAGTATTCATCGCACTAATTCTTCATAATGGAGTCCTTCTGTGCCGCCAGTTCGTCCATGACCTTGTCCACATACTGGCTGCGGACCTCGTCTGAATCGAATTTCGACCTCAGGATCTTCTCCGTAACACTCATTGAGAGCAATGCCACCTCCTTACGGATGTCCCTCAATGCACTTTCCTTCTCTGCAGCAATCTCCGTCCTCGCCTGTTCCAGGACCTTGGCGGCTTCCTCACGTGCCTGCGCCTTCGACTGCTCGATAATGGAAGTCTTCACCTTGGCTGCATCCTCCAGGATACGCGCCTGCTCCTTTCTCGCCTGAAGCAGAAGTTCAGACTGCTCCTTGTTCAGCTCGGCGAGTTCAGCTCTGGCCTCTTCAGCCATCTTCAGAGACTGGCTGATGGATTCGGTTCTCTTCCTTACCATACCGGTAATGACTGGAAAACCGAACTTAGCGAGGATAAAGAATACCACGCCAAAGATTATGACCATCCAGAACAGAAGGCCTGAATCCGGAGTAACAAGTGACATATTTCCTGCTAGTTAAAGAGAGCCAGAAGGCAGACGATAATTGCGAACAGAGATGCACCCTCGATCATCGCAGCGACAATAATCATTGTGGTACGGATACTTCCGTTAGCCTCAGGCTGTCTTGCGATAGATTCTGTAGCAGAAGCACCGATCTTACCGATGCCGATACCTGCTGCCAATGCTGCGATAGCCGCTCCGATAGCGATACCTGCCTTTCCGAATGCGGAACCGGCAGCTGCCTGTAAAAGAATAGTAAGTAACATAACGTCTATTATTTTAATTGTTTATAATCATTTCTAAGCTTCCTTCTGTCTTGCCAGTCCTATGAACACGGCGGACAGCATCGTAAACACATACGCCTGGAGGAATGCCACCAGCACTTCGAGCAGGTCCATGAACACACCGAAAAGGAGGGACACGAAAGTCATGCTCCCGAACATGACGGCATTGTACTTGGCGAACATGAAGATTATGCATACCAAGCTTATGGCAATGATATGGCCCGCCAGCATGTTGGCAAAGAGCCTTATCATAAGCGTTATAGGTTTCATGAACGCACTGAAGAGCTCGATAACCGGCATAAGTGGAATAGGAAACTTCAGCCACCATGGAACATCAGGCCAGAATATGTCCTTGAAATAATGCCTGGTTCCGAAGAGGTTTATCATGAAGAATGTAGCGAAACCCAGCACGCATGTGACAGCGATGTTGCCGGTGACATTCGCTCCTCCAGGGAAGAACGGCACAATGCCAAGGATATTGTTGATAAGAATCCAGAGGAAGACCGTACAGAGATACGGTGAGAACTTCTCATAGCCTTCCCCGATGGAATCTTTCGCCACGCCCTCGTCAATCATCTCCACGACAGGCTCCATAAATGAAGCAAGCCCTGTAGGGGCCTCCTTCGTGGAGTCATGCCGGCGGTACCATCTGGCGGTACCGAGAATAAGGAAGACGAGGAGCGCACTGCTTATCATCATTGACAGGACATCCTTCGTGATGGATATGTCCAGCGGCCTTACTTCCTCGCCTCCGGCATTCTTCTCGACCACCTTCCCTGTGGAATCCGAGATGTAAAGCCCCTCATATTCAGCGCTATCCTCCAGTCTCCGTGACGAGAACACATGCCATCCGGTACTGCTCTTCACTATGACAGGAAGATATATGGAGACAGCCTTGTCACCGATATTGGTTATATGCCACTCGTACGAGTCATTCGTATGCCCGAAGATAACCTCCTGTATATTGAACCCATGTCCGGAAGCAGCAGAGCTGTCCGCAGCCGCCATCTCCTCCGCACGAAGCGGAAACCATGCGGCCAGGGCAATCAAAACAGCAGCTATGTATCTAGATATCTTCATATTTCAACACAAACGGACACCTTGTTGTCCTTTATCTCCACAAAACCGGACTTGATAGCAAGCTTCTTCTCCTCATTGTCCGAAGTCAGATACTCCACGTCACCGGCATCCAGGGCAGAAATCAGGGAAGCATGATTCTTAAGGACCTCGAACGATCCTTTCTTCCCCGGAAGCTTCACCTTGGACACCTCGCACTCTTCCAGCACCTGCTCCGGAGACATTATTATCAATGAAATCCCAGCTTCCATATTGCTAAATTACTTATTGTCAGCCTTTGCGAGAATCTCCTCGCCCTTCTTGATGGCGTCTTCAATGGTTCCGACATTGAGGAATGCCTGCTCTGGCAGATAGTCCACCTTGCCGTCAAGAATCATATTGAATCCCTTGATGGTATCCTCTATATCCACCATCACGCCAGGCACACCGGTAAACTGCTCAGCGACAGAGAATGGCTGAGAGAGGAATCTCTGTACCCTTCTCGCCCTGTTCACGGTCTGCCTGTCCTCGTCTGACAGCTCGTCCATACCGAGGATGGCAATGATGTCCTGAAGTTCCTTGTTTCTCTGAAGTATCTGCTTTACACGCTGCGCTGTGTTGTAGTGCGCTTCACCGACAATGTTAGGATCCAGAATCCTGGATGTGGACTCGAGCGGGTCAACGGCAGGATAGATACCCAGCTCTGTAATCTTTCGGCTGAGCACAGTAGTCGCATCAAGATGCGTGAATGTGGTAGCAGGAGCAGGGTCTGTCAGGTCGTCGGCCGGCACATACACTGCCTGTACAGAGGTAATGGAACCGTCCTTGGTGGAAGTGATACGCTCCTGCATCTGTCCCATCTCCGTCGCCAGCGTAGGCTGGTAACCGACGGCTGAAGGCATTCGTCCAAGCAGGGCAGACACCTCCGATCCCGCCTGGGTGAATCTGAAGATATTGTCAATGAAGAACAATATATCCTTAGGCCCGTTCAGATCCTTGCTGTCCCTGAAAGACTCCGCCAATGTCAGTCCTGACAATGCGACAGAGGCTCTGGCTCCAGGCGGCTCGTTCATCTGTCCGAACACCAGCGCAACCTGTGACTGTGCAAGTTTGTCACGGTCAACAAGCGACAGGTCCCAATGCCCTTCCTCCATGCTCTTCTCGAAAGCGTCACCGTATTTGATGACACCGGACTCGATCATCTCTCTCAGGAGGTCATTACCCTCCCTCGTACGCTCGCCGACTCCGGCGAAGATCGAGAATCCATTATGTTTTTTGGCAATGTTGTTGATAAGTTCCTTGATCAGCACGGTCTTACCGACACCGGCACCTCCGAAGAGGCCGATCTTTCCTCCTTTCAGATAAGGTTCGAGAAGGTCAATGACCTTGATACCTGTGTAAAGAACTTCCTGCGACGTTGTAAGATCTTCGAACTTAGGCGGTTCCCTATGAATCGGAAGTTCCTCTTTCCTGTCGAGGTTTCCAAGTCCGTCTATAGACTCGCCTACGACATTGAGAACTCTGCCCCTGATCTGAGGGCCGACAGGCATCTCGATAGGCTTGAATGTATTGACTGCCTCCATACCGCGCTGAAGTCCGTCAGTGGAGTCCATTGCGACTGTCCTGACAGTATCCTCACCGATATGCTGCTGAACCTCCACTATCAGTTCCCTGCCATCATTTCTCCTGATGGTAAGGGCGTCATGAATATTTGGAAGCTCCTTTTTCTCTTCCGACTGGGTCAGGTCGAAATGCACGTCCACGACCGGACCGATAATCTGTGATATATGTCCTACAACGTTTGGCATACCTTTATGTTTTATTTCCATGTCATGCCGTACAAGCATACACCTGCTTCCTCGGCAAACGGAAATTTCACTGAAAAATTCATACCATTCCAGTTTCCGTATAGCCAAATATACAAATTTTATGATTAAATAGACTAAAAGTGACGCCTTGGCGTTGTTTTTCGTGGATAAACCGAATTAAACAGAAAGCGGACCTGCCTTTCGGCAGATCCGCAATCATAATATACTGAGAGTTAATTATTTAATCTTAGCATAGCCATATTTGGCAGACTCTCCAAGCTCCATCTCGATCTTCATGAGGCGGTTATACTTGGCAATTCTGTCAGTACGACTGAGCGAGCCTGTCTTGATCTGGCCGCTGTTTGTAGCCACTGCGATATCAGCAATCGTCGTGTCTTCTGTCTCTCCTGAACGATGTGATGTCACTGTAGTATAGCCATTCCTATGTGCCATCTCGATAGCATCAAGCGTCTCGGTAAGAGAGCCTATCTGGTTTACCTTTATAAGTATAGAGTTGGCTGCACCCAGCTGAATGCCTTTCTTCAGATATTCCACATTCGTGACGAAGAGGTCATCTCCCACGAGCTGGCACTTGTGACCGAGAGCTTTCGTGAGCTTAACCCAGCCTTCCCAGTCATTCTCATCAAGACCATCCTCGATGGAGTCAATAGGATACTTGGCTACAAGCTCCTCCAGATAGGCAATCTGCTCTTCATCAGAAAGTTTCTTGCCGTTAGGGTCTTTAGGCATGCCGGACTTCAGCTGCCTGTAGTCATAATAGAATTTGTCTCCTTCCTTTACAGAGAACTCAGATGCGGCGCAGTCCATGGCGATAGTCACATCCTTTCCAGGAACATAGCCGGCTTTCTCAATAGCCTGCATGATGCAGTCAAGGGCGTCATTGATGCCGTTAAGCTTCGGTGCGAAACCACCTTCGTCGCCCACTGCTGTGGACAGGCCACGTCCCTTGAGCACTTTCTGGAGGGCATGGAACACTTCCGCACCCATCCTTACGCCTTCAGCGATACTAGGTGCGCCGACAGGGCGGATCATGAATTCCTGAAATGCGATAGGGGCATCGGAATGAGCTCCGCCATTGATGATATTCATCATAGGAACAGGAAGGACATACGCATTAGGCCCGCCAAGATATCTATAAAGAGGAAGACCAAGATAGTTGGCAGCAGCCTTAGCCACAGCCAGCGACACGCCAAGGATGGCATTTGCACCGAGCTTTGCCTTGTTCTTCGTTCCGTCAAGCTTAATCATGGCGTCATCAATGGCTCTCTGCTCAAAGCATGACATGCCGACAATGGCAGGAGCGATAACCTCATTGATATTTTTGGCTGCCTGAAGAACTCCCTTTCCGCCATAGCGCTTAGGGTCTCCGTCACGAAGTTCGATAGCTTCATTTTCGCCGGTAGATGCTCCTGAAGGAACTGCTGCAACTCCTGTAACGCCTGAGGCCAGAACGACTTCAGCCTCGATAGTAGGGTTTCCTCTTGAATCAAGGATCTCTCTACCGCTGATCTGCAATATTTCAAAATCTTCCATAATGAAATAAATTAAGTGTATATAAGTGATACTATTTCAATTTCGGGCAGATAAATCATATATACATGATGACATCGCTCTGCCACAAGAAAATTTTGCAGCAAAACTCAAGCCATTTTCCTGGGTATCCGGAAAAATACCAACAAGTGATGATAAGCCTCACCCGCGTGCACAAAAAAAAGGACACCCCGGATGATCTGACTCACCCGGGGTGTCCCGAAGAACGGCGGCTG
>CAKUTA010000008.1 GCA_934691625.1 uncultured Bacteroidales bacterium
GAAGGCAAGGCACAGGGCCTGACATCCGGAAAGTTTACAAAAAAATATGGTCTGGTATCTCCAAGCTCCGCAAACTCAGCTGTCAAGGGGCTTGTGGATAAAGGGCTCGTGACAAGCAGCAAGGGGATATATCAGATGTACGACCACTTCTTCAGGCTTTGGCTTACTCGTAGGTATCTCAGATAACGCATGTTCAGGATACTCTGCCCGTCAAGTTGCCAAGGGTGGTATCGCAACATTGATTATCAGCGACTTGCAAATCCCAAAGTACAGAGCTGCGGACTTTGGGATTTATAACTAATTGATACTCAAGGGCAGCATTCTTTGGTGCCGCTGTCGCAGAGGGCTGACGTGACAAATCCATGGAATCACGGCTTGAAAAATATGAGGGTAATCGCTAAGGTTTGCGAGAATCGAGAACGGCCTGGCTCCATGTCCTTTGCCATACTTTACTTGTTGACACAAATTTATTACTTTTGCACTGCATACCTTGGTGCGGTGAACCTCTCTGCAAATCTAAGGTTTGTGAAAATTGGTTTAGAGATATGGAAAAAGGAATAAAGGGACACGGAGAGATTATTGTCACAGAGGAAAATACGGCGCAGACGCTTGGAAGCGGGTCGCTGGCTGTACTGGCTACTCCGGCTATGGTGGCGCTGATGGAAAAGACGGCGAGAATGAGTGTTACGCCATATCTGGAGGAGGGGCAGAGCACGGTCGGGACTCTGGTGAATGTGAAGCATCTGGCGGCATCGCCTGTCGGGATGAGAATAATATGCAGGACCGAGCTTATGGATATCGACCGCAGACGGCTTGTGTTCCATGTGGAGTGCTCTGACGAAGCGGGGCTTATCGGGGAGGGCGAGCATGAGCGGTTCATCATTGATGAGGCGAAGTTTATGGCTAAAGCCGAGGCCAAGCTCAATAAATAGCGCGGCACTTATGCTGGCTCATGGAGCGCAATACGCTGATGGATAATAATTTAGCCGCTTTTCTACTCCATGGATTACGGAGTAGAAAAATAGTTAAGTAGCTGATTTATAAAGCATAACATTCCACGAGGTACTTGCTTCATCGCCACGGCAGAAAAGGAAATGGAAGGAATGGCGACGGGACGGGATGATGACGATGCAAAAAAGGTAGCGGGACAAGAAAGGCAACGGTGCAGGAAAACGCCCAGAAGGCTTCAGGTGCAGCCATGGGTTCGGGGAAGATAGCGCGGACACGAAGGGCTACTGGCTTAGCGGTACTGGTGGAATGGGCAGGAAGATAGTGGTGCCTATCCGGCATGAATGGCTATCGGCTGGGCGGCACTCACGTAAACTCATGGAGCGCAATGTATTGACGGATAATGATTTAACCATTTTTCTACTCCACAGATTACGGAGTAGAAAAATAGTTAAGTAACTGATTTATAGGACATAACGTTCCATAAGGTGCTTATTTCATCTCCACGTAAGGAAAGGAAATGGCAGGAATGGCGACAACAGTAATGGGAGAAAGGGTGGAAAGGTGACGGTGCAGGAAATATGACGGCGCATATCCGAATTGAAGACGCACTCAGGACTGCGCCGCATGATTCGAAGAATACCGCGCCTACACGACATGAAGGACTAGCAGCTTAGAGGCGCTGACAGAATGGAAGAAAGCAAAGGGATTTTACATTAGAAGACGTATCAATAATTTAAAAATCAGACTCTCAAAAGCTGTTTCAATTTACTTATCAGAAACTTTGAGAAAGTAAATTTAGGCAGATTCGACGGATCTTCGAGGAGGATAGTGGATACTAAAAGTCCGGAAGGAGATGACGAATTTAGAAGCTGTTTTGAAATTATTATCTGAAGGTTTGAGAGGAAAAACCTTCAGGTTCGACCGGGGATTCGGGGAAGATAGCGGTGCCTATCTGACCTGAAAACTCGGGAAGAAGATAAAGATATTTTACCTCAAAACAACTTTTCAACAATTTCAAAACAGCTTCTTAAGCCTCAAAGGACTTTTTAATAAATTTAAACAGATTTTTAATGACCGGCAATATGGAAAACAGGAATAACGGACGGCTTCTGTCTATCGATGTGCTGAGGGGATTCGACATGATGTTCATAATGGGAATCGCCTCCATAATAATATGTATATGCAAACTGTTTCCCGGAGGAGGAGACTGCTGGCTGGCAGAGCAGATGAGGCATGTGCCATGGGAGGGGTTCCACCAGCATGACACCATATTCGCATTGTTCCTGTTCATTTCAGGAATGACATTCCCATTCTCGCTGGCGAAGAAGCGGGAAAGAGGCCTGACGCAGAAAAGCATTGACCTGGACATACTCAGGCGAGCTCTCGTACTGGTGTTTTTTGGACTTGTATATGGTGGCTTCTTCCAGTTCCAGTTCTCGACATTGAGGTTTCCAAGCGTCCTCGGAAGAATCGGAATTGCTTGGGCTGCAGCCGCTTTCCTGTATTGCCATACCGGGAAAAAGGCCCAATGTGGCATCGCGGCCGGCATACTTGCAGGGTACTTCCTGCTGCTGAAATTCGTGACGGCGCCAGATGCACCGGCCGGTGCAGATCCGTTTTCCATAGAAGGGAACATCGCCTATTACATCGACAGGACATTGATACCAAGGCATATCTGGAAAGCAGGCATCGGTGACCCTGAAGGGCTGCTCAGCACAGTTCCGGCAGTCGTGACGGCTATGCTGGGGATGTTTACAGGGAGATATGTGAAAGAATCCGGAGACTCCGGAGAGAAAAAGACCTTGAAGATGCTCGGCGCCGCTGCTGCCCTGACTGTCATCACGATAGTATGGTCCATCTGGTGTCCCATAATCAAGAGCCTGTGGACCAGCACATTCGTCACTGCCGCAGCGGCATATTCGCTGGCGCTTTTCGCCATTTTCCATTATCTGATAGATGTGCGCGGATGGAGAAAAGGGCTGCTGTTCTTCCAGGTAATCGGCATGAACTCCATAACGATATACATGGCACAGCGCATCATCAGCTTCTCAGGAATATCACAGTTCTTCCTTGGAGGTCTCGCAAGCCTGTTCCCGGAAAGCATCGGAGGCATCATCCTGCGTGTCGGCTCATTCACCGCCGCCTGGTTCATGCTTTATTTCCTGTACAGGAAAAAGTGCTTTCTGAAAGTATAGGCAAGCATTCTCCCCATTTCTAGCGATTAAACGGTTTAACACTGAGCACCTTATAGGAAATATAAAAGCTAAAAGCTATATTTGCTAAACTCTGCCCGGAAAAGAGGCTGTGCAGTTTTCGCACTTACCGGGACAGAAACGAATTAACAAATATGCTTATGGAATCAGACAAAACTCCTAGATTCAGAGGTGGACTGCTGATTGTCTTCATCCTCATGTCTTGTCTTTTTCTTCCCGCCAGCGGATTCATGGAAATCGCCTATGCCCAGAGTAATCGGGCGGCATCTCCGCAGCCGGGAAATCAGAAAATCACCATCAAAGGTACAATCACAGACGAAAGCGGAGAGCCGCTTCCTGGAGCCAATGTGCTTGTAAAAGGCACATCCATCGGCGCATCTGCAGATGCCGACGGAAACTATTCGCTTTCTTTCGTCAGAAGCAGCAGCAAATCCGACGTTCTCATCTTCTCGTTCATCGGAATGGAAGAGCAGGAATTCAACGTCTCATCATCCACCAGGCTAAATGTCTCCATGAAGACTTCCAGTCTGGACGCTGTGGTAGTCAACGGATTCTACAGCCAGGCGAAAGAGACATTCACCGGCGCAGCCACGACGGTAAGCGGAGAGCAGCTTGCAGCGGTAAACTCCACAAACCTCCTTTCCAGCCTCGCGGCATTGACCCCAGGCATGGTAATCGTCGAGAACAATGCTGCAGGATCAAACCCTAACGCAATCCCGTCAATCCTCATACGAGGAGCCAACACATTGATAACCAACGACAGCGAGGAAGGTGTCAACAACCCTCTCATTGTCCTGGACGGTGTGGAGGTCCCGATATCAGACCTGTATGACCTGGATATCTACGACATCGAGAGAATAGATGTACTGAAGGATGCTTCCGCGACAATTCTCTATGGAGAGAAAGGTGCCAACGGTGTGATCGTCGTGGAAAGGAAGCGCATAGAGGGCGGAAGAATCCGCGTAAACTACAATTTCACCCCGAAATTCAGTATCCCGGACCTGTCCTCCTTCAACATGACGAATTCCGAGCAGAAGCTTGAAGTAGAGAGGCTTGCCGGGCTTTATGATACAACGGACGGCTCCAGGGACCTGGCTTATGACTGGAAATTGCAGCAGATACGTAAAGGGGTGAATACAAACTGGCTGAAAGCTCCACTGCGTGTTCCGTTCAGCCACACGCATTCATTTTCATTGAGCTCACAAGGCGATGCCCTGACTTTCCGTGCCAATGTCAATTTCAGCGACACTTATGGCGTCATGAAAGGCGACAACCGCCGTACTCTCGGAGTGAATTTCAACATCGGATATCATCTCCGCGACAAGCTTACCGTAAACTACCAGAACACCTTCAACTACAATGCGTCCAAGGACTCTCCATACGGCAACTTCTCCAACTATGTGAAGATGAACCCGTACTGGACAATCTACGACGACGAGGGCGAGCTCATAAAGAAATATTACTTCAACCCTTACGACACATCATCCGAAAGCATCGTCAATCCACTATATGATGCCACGCTGTCAAGTTTCGGCAAAAGCGTATCGCACAACTGGACCAACAGCCTGAACGCAAGGTGGAACATAAGCAGGAACTTCTATGTCACCGGTCAGGGAAGTCTCAGGATGACATGGAGCTCCAACGACGACTACACGTCTCCAGATGCCGCCAAATATGACAATGTCACGGATGTCAAGAAGAAAGGAGAGTATTCCTTCTCTAACACCAATGGTCTGAACACCAGCGGAAAAATCGTACTGAACTATGGGCGGTCACTTGACTCAAAAGGTTCAATGTTCAGAGTCAGCGCCGGAGCAAACGTGGACTATACCAGAAGCAAGTCAGCTTCAGCAGTCGGTATCGGCTTTCTGAAGGACAACCTGTCAGACATATCTTTTGCCCTGGATTATCCCGAGAACTCTTCTCCGGGCGGTTCCGATAAGATATCTACAGGTGTAGGTGTGTTTGCAAATGCCAATGCAGGCTTCCGCAACCGCTACTTCATAGATGCATCATACAGGGCTTCCGGCTCATCCAAATTCGGCTCGAACAACAGCTTTGCACCTTTCTGGTCACTCGGTGCCGGATGGAATATCCACAACGAGAAATTCGCCAAGAACCTGGACTGGCTGAACACATTGACCCTCAGATATTCTGCCGGATATACAGGAAGCGTGGCATTCGACTACTACCAGGCAAAGACTGTATATAAATACGACTCCTCAAATCTGTATTATACCGGTATCGGAGCACTTCCACGCCAGATGGGAAATTCAGACTTGAAATGGCAGAGGACATTCAATAACAATATAGGTATTACAGGAGCTTTCCTGAAGAACAGGTTTAACTTCTCCCTGGACTTCTACTCGAACACCACCTACGACACATTGATGTCATTCAATCTTCCGCCTTCAGTAGGCGCGACATCCATGCAGGTGAACTTCGGCGAGATCAACAACAAGGGTGTTGACCTGTCAATATCAGGGCAGATTATCACGAACAAGAACTGGTTCTGGTCAATGACCATCACCGGAGGGCATGTAATGGATGAAATCAGGAAGATTTCACCTGCACTGAAAGGGAATGACCAGAATAACACTTCCGACCTTCTGATGACAAAGACCCTGCTTCTGGAAGGCGGGTCACAGTTCGATATCTACGCAATGAGATCTGCAGGTATCGACCCTGCCACCGGCAAGGAGATTTATATAAAGAAGAACGGGGAATATACCTTCAACTACATCGCAGACGAGCGTGTTGTGGTCGGAAACACTAACCCAATTCTCCAGGGGTCATGGATCAACACATTGAGATACAAGGGTTTCAGCCTAAATATCACGACAAGCTACACATTCGGAGCGGACATCTACAATACCACGCTTCAGGGTAAAGTCGAGAACATTGACCCATATTACAATGTAGATGAAAGGGTCTTCACCGACAGATGGAAAACACCTGGAGATCATTCAAGGTATCTGAAGATAGACACTGATGCGACAACGCACTATTCGGAAAGGTTCGTGGAGAAGAGGAACGAGATCTATATCTCCAGCGTGCAGTTCACTTATGACTTCGCGCCGAAAGCCATCTCGAAAATCGGCCTCAGGAAACTGTGCGTAGGTCTCGGGCTGTCCGATGTGGGCAGGATCTCCACAGTAAAGTTTGAGCGAGGAACATCTTATCCGTACTGCCGCAGCTTCAATCTTATTTTCCGTCCAACTTTCTGATGACACTGTTATGAAAAAGATATTGACATATATGATTATGGCGGCGGTCTGCATATCCGCAGGCAGCTGCAGCAATTTCCTGAATGTAAATCCGAAAGGAGAAGTATTCGATGACGATATGTTTTCGGATGACGAAGGTTATCAGGACGCATTATACGGCATATATAGTGAACTCGGAACGGGGGAGAATCTTTATGCCGGGAACTTTCTGACAATGGCGGAGACGATGAGCTGGAACTTCGCCTCGACCCATTACAAGCTCGGAAACCTGTCCATCTGCGACTGGACCAGCAATGGCCCAACAAGCATCAGAAAGGACACCTGGACGGCCGCGTACAAGGCCATCAACCATCTGAACAACATCATCCTGCACACTGAAGAAAAAAACAAGGATGTAAAGCATCTGGACATGTACCGAGGAGAGGCTCTGGCTCTCAGGGCATTGATACACTTCGACCTCCTCCGGTATTTCGGGCCTCCGGCATGGGCACCTGAAAGCGCCAAGGAGCAGACGATTCCTTATGTGACGACATATTCATTTTCTGTTACACGGTACTTCACATATGACGAAGTGTATAACAGGGTGCTACAGGATTTGAATGAAGCAGAAAACCTGCTTTCCGAAGACAATGAGTATGTCACAGCTGCGCGTACAAATTCCGCGACAGGGTTCTTCGATGCCAGAATAACGCACATGAACCTCTATGCTGTGCAGGCCCTCATAGCCAGAGTCTATTGGAGCAGAGGCGATATGGCGAAAGCAGCTGAATATGCACAGAAAGTTATTGACAGCAAGAAGTTCACCTTCAGACCTCTGAGCGCTTTCATCCAGGCAGACAACGGAACATTGGATCTTAACGAGACCATCTTCGGTCTGTACAGCGAATCCCAGGGGACGATGAAGAATCTCTACGCCCTAGGTTCCGACGGCGCAGGAAATGCATCCGCAACCCTGGCTGCCGACGCCCTTACTCTCTATGAATCGGAAGCATCTTCATCGAGAGGAGACTACCGCATTTCCGCATGGTTCGATACGGCAGACAACAAATGCAAGAAGATGGTCAACCGTTCCTTCTATGATGGAAACAGCTCCTATTCAGGGAATTCCATTCTCGGATTCAGCATTCTGCGGATTCCTGAGATGTATTTCATAATGGCAGAGTACTATATGGATTCAGATCCTGAAAAGGCTGCCGAATATTTCGATGCGGTCACAACGACAAGAGGACTGGACAAGCTGGAAGATTCCGGCACAACTCTTACCAAGGACAGGCTCTTCAATGAAAGACGCAAGGAATTCTATGGAGAAGGCTTTACATGGCACGAGATGAAACGGGAAAAGAAAGACATCGTGACCACCTACGCCGGGACTCTGGACGGAAGCGACTACACGCACTACACCATTCCTCGCCCAGAATCAGAAGACAATGCGAGAGCAGACCTCAACAGCTAAAAAGAAAGGGTATGAGATACAATATAATAAAAAACATTGCAGCTGTCACAATGCTGCTTTCAGCTCTGACATCCTGCAAAGACACTTGGCTGATGTACGACCTCAGCCAGAAAGACAAGGTCTATTTCATGGAGAAGTCCCAGACACACACTTATTCATTCGCCTTGCTGGATACTGATGAACTGACGGTCAGCACGACAGTAAATGTCATGGGGGACATATCTGACTCTGACAGGACCTACAGCGTGGAATCTATAGATGTTCCGGAAGGCGAGACTTTTCTGGACCAGCCTCTTGTCAAGGCTGTGGAAGGTGAAGACTATGTGCTCGGAGATCTTATCATTCCTGCCGGACAGACACAGGGTACGCTCAACATAACATTGAAAAGGACAGCGAAGATGCTCGACAGTTATGTACGGGTGGGAATACGGCTGAAAGCCGATGACAATTTCGATGTGGCGGCAACAGACAGCACGGCAACAGCTGCAATCCTCACCCATGATTATTACTGCTATGTCAATGATGGAGAACCTGCATGTCCGTCATGGTGGTTCAACACCAAAGGCAATGTCGGCTGGAACGTATATTGGGGAAAATATACGCCGATGAAATACAGGAAGCTTCTTTCTCTTCTCAAGGAGACAGAAAGCACATCCCCTGTATTTTACAAGTACTGCGTGGACACTTTCGGACAATATCTGGATGCCGAGCCCGGCGACGCCAACAATAATATGAACACATTCTGGATTTCCTGCAACTACCCGTCAGCCTGGACCAAGTACATAAGGATTCCGCTTTACGACTACTTCGTGGAATACTACAAGGAGCATCCTGACGATCCGGATTTCGAGCAGATGGGAGACGAGTTCGTGAACCAGAAGAAATATACCGGCTGGGGGAACCCTCATTCAGGAACTTACGCCGGCATCATATAAAACGAGAGACAGATGAAATACAATATATTGTCACTTATAGCAGCGGCGTGCATTACCACCGCATGCTTCGGGATAGAGGATGAGAACTACCCGGAACTTTCCCCGATTACCATCACGACAAAGTCAGACACAATAAATGTGCAGCAAGGAGTCATGTTCAGCTATAGCGGGCTATCTGTAGAAAGTGCGGACGATGTCTCCTACGAGTGGGTCTATGGAGCTCCTGCCAATGGCACCAAAATCTCAGACCACAAGTTCTCGTCTTACGAAGTCATTTCAAAGGATGCGGAAATAAACTACACCTTCCCGAAGATAGGGACTTTCCTCATGCGTCTGAAAGTCGATAACGGTGAAAGCATACTCTACCATTTCTTCACATTGAATGTAAATGCTTCTTTCGATGAAGGAATTCTTGTCCTGAACAATGCAGAAGACGGGAAAGGCCAGCTTTCATTTATAAAAACTCTTACTCCGGAAGAGACCGAGGCCGGAGTCCAGGAATTTTACGATGATATTTTCGGAGCGTCATTCAAGAGCTATACGCTCAGGAACGGCACCTCCATGCGGATGTCCTACAGCAATCAGTCAAAGTATTCCGCTGCAGGCCTGCTGATAGCCACGAATGACGGTGAAGGGACGATCTACCAGATAGAGCCCAAGACCTTCGAGATGACAAAAGCATCGTCGATGGCAGAATTCGAGACCTGCTGCAAAGAATTTGGAGGCACCTATGCGGCTGTCGGCGGATTCATAAACTATTTCGTCGGAGCAAACGGACATGTATTCAGCTACGACTACCAGATAGGATACATCAATGACCTCAGCGACATCTTTCCTCAAAATATGGAACGCTGCATTGCCCTGGTGAACCGCACCAGCGCGACCGCCGCAACCACAGACAACTTCTGCGCTTTCGGAAAGGACAGCTTCTGCAACAAGGCCGGCACAAGCAGCTACACATATACTCCAGATGGATACGATGTCATAAATATCGCGACTATCAGGACAGGTACAAATTCAAAGGCGTCATATATTCTGACACAGTCTGAAAGCGAACCTGATTCATACCAGATACTGAATTCCACCGTAACGAATACGATGGCCAGGCCGTCTGCCGTAAAGACATTGACTTCATTCACCGCAGACAGGCTCTGCATGGACAGGAGTTCCAAATTCGTGGAGACCATGAATGCGAATGATGCATATTATACATACGACAATGCCATCTACCGCTGGCCTCTTACGAGCAAGCCTGCTACCACGCCTTCCATAAAACTGCCTGAAGGTGAACTAATCAGGGACATCGCCACGAACTTCAAGGGCAAAGAGAAAGGCACAGAAGGAGAAGACCTGCTGTATGTCGTGACATATAACCCGTCAAGAGCAGGCGAAAAGAAAGGGAGCCTGTATATCTACAGATTCTCAGACGAAACCCTGGTCAAGTCATACGAGGGCATCTTCTATGACCCGGTAAGCGTGATATACAAATATAGACTGAGCTAAATTTACATACAAATCGCTAGTTTACAGATGTTTAACGTTTTTCAAAATCATTGGATGCGCGATTTTAAAACTCGCTAAAAACATTGATATTTAAACAATTACCCTAAAAACACATCACCAAGATAATGACAAGAAGGAACATCATCCTGACTTTACTTGCTGCCGTGATGCTGGTGCCCGCCACCAGCTCGGCAGCATCGCCATCTTCCAGAAGTTCAAAGAAGAAAAAGGCGAAAACAGAAACCGTCGAGACCAAGCCTGCGGCTCCGAAGAAGAAGCCATCGGCTTATGACAAGCTCATGAAAGATGTCAAGGTCTCTGCAAAGGGCGAGGCTTTCTCCCTCTACCTCACGAACAAGGACAAGGTTTATATGGAGTTTCCGAAAGCCAATATGGGACGCAAGATTCTCATAGGGAGCACCATCACCGCCGTCAGCAACCCTGCATACATCAATGCCGGGTACAAATACAACACTCCACAGTATCTGCAGGTGGATCTGACCGACAGCCTCGTAGTGTTCAGCATACCCGGGACGAATGCTACCAGTTCCGACCCCGGAATGCAGGAGGCATTGAGACGCAGCTATATCCCGAAAATCATCAGAAGGGTGGCTGTCCAGGCACAGAGCAAGGATAGTTCCGCAGTTGTCTTCGAAGTAACTGGGCTGGTCAATGCCGCCGCACCGAAAGGAAAGGATTTTTCTCTCGCCAAGTCTTCGGACGAGAAGACGACCTGGTTCGGCGAGGTCAAGTCATTCGAGGACAATGCCTCCATAAAGATCCACAGCAATGTGGATTTCACCAAGACGTTTCTCGGAATACGCGGGAAGGTCGGTTCAGGGAGCATTGAATATACAGTGTCTTTCCTTCTCCTGCCAGAGCGGCCGATGCCTGCCAGAATCCAGGATTCACGTATCGGAGTATTCCCGGTGGGACCTGGAGAAGGTGATGCGAAGCTGGATATCTCCTCGGCCGAGGACGGATTCCGCAAGTACGTACTCGCATCGCGCTGGAGACTGGAACTCTCAGATACGACAGCATGGCTTGCAGGAAAGAGCGTGACCGTGAAGAATCCGATTGTATGGTACATTGACAATACCTTCCCCGAGAACTGGAAAGAGCCGATCCGCAAGGGTGTCCTGGCATGGAACGCGGCATTCGAGGCCATCGGCCTGAAGGATGTCATGCAGGTTCGCGACTTCCCCGCAGCAGACGAGGATCCCGAGTTCGACCCAGACAACCTCAAGTATTCCTGCCTACGCTATGTCCCTGACGCGACGATGAACGCGAGAGGCCCAAGCTGGACTGATCCTGTGACTGGCGAGATCCTGAACGCATCCGTGCTTGTCTATAATGATGTCATAAAGCTCATAAACAACTGGCGTTTCGTCCAGACATCGCAGGTGGACGAGAAAGTACGTGCAGTAAAGATGCCTGACGATATCATCGCAGAATCCCTGGTCTATGTGATTTCTCACGAGATAGGTCATACTCTAGGACTTATGCATAACATGGGAGCTTCTTCAGCATACCATACGGAGTCCCTGCGCGACGCTGCTTTCACGGCAGAGTTCGGAACCACGCCATCCATCATGGACTATGCCCGCTTCAACTATGTGGCACAGCCCGGGGACAAGGGCGTGAAGCTGGTACCTCCTGCATTGGGTGTCTATGACATATATGCCATCAGGTGGCTCTATACTCCTGTAATCGGGGCAAAGGATATATGGGACGAATACAGGACAGCAGAAAAAATCATTGACGAACATGCAGGAGATTCGCTCTATAGATATGGTGCGCAGCAGATTACGACATCTGCGCTCTATGGGGCTTATGATCCAAGTGCAAGAACAGAAGACCTTGGCGATGACCCGATAAAGTCCAGCAGCTACGGTGTCAGCAACCTGAAATACATCCTTCCTAAGATGAACGGATGGCTTTCCGCCGATGATGCCGATTTCTCGCACAGGAAGGATCTGTACTACCAACTCACCGGCCAGTTCAACAGATACATAGGTCATGTGCTTGCCCAGGTAGGTGGAATATATCTGAACAATGTGAAGGAAGGCTCCACTGTCAAGGCTTCCGCAGCCGTGGACAAGAACGTGCAGAAGGCCTCACTCAAATGGGTGATAGACCAGCTGCGCAGCTCCGCATGGCTCGATGATGCTTCTGTTACGGTCAACTTCCCTCTTGCCGCTCCTGAGTCCAACAGGATCTGTCTTCTCACAGCCCGTCAGATGGCCAGCACACTGCCTGTGAATGTAACTCTCGCAGCATCAGCGGCTGAGCCGGGGAAGGCCTACACGATAAAGGACTACTATGACGACCTTTACACTATGCTGTTCGCATCAGGAAAACTGACAAGCGAGGCCAAGACTATGCAGCGCGAGATTCTGAATACCTCAGCGAAGGAGGTCAGGTCAATACTGAGCAAGTCGCTGACTGACAATGACAATGCTGATGTCACATGCGCAATAGACGACTGGTGCGGATGGAGCAGCCTCGGCGAGGGAGCCAAGCCTTACCAGAAAGCCATCGACATCTCCACCATAGACGAGATCAACAGCTACAGGCTCGTGTTCCTGAACAAGGTCAAGTCCCTGGCGGCATCACGCAAAGGCTCAGCCTCTTCAGAGGACAAGGCTCATTACGAATATCTCTATGCGAAGTGCAGCCTCGCTCTGGAGAAATAGCAAAATTTTTTAAGACAATGAATATCCGACTTATAGCAGCGGCTGCAGCCGCATCTGTCCTGGCATCCTGTTCCGCCCTCAAGGACGGGGAATATAATCTTTCGCTTGTCACTACAGGTGACGGCCACGGGGCATGGTTCTCCGAGCCTTATACCGAGGGCGGCACCATACGCGGCACCATAATGGCGCAGAGCAAGCTGGTCAATGACCTGCGTTTCGAGAATGGCGAGGATAATGTAATCCTCATAGATGCCGGAGATAATTTCATGGGGAACAATGCCACATTCTACTATGATTATGCTGACACTGTCTCTCCATACCTCTTCCCACGGCTTGCATCCTATATGAAATATGATGCTGTGGCTGCAGGGCACTGCGACTTCGAGGCGGGACATGGCGTACTAAGAAGGGCTGCCGATGGCTTCAGGAAAGAGGGTATCCCTTTCCTTGCAGGCAATGCAGTGAGTTCAAAGACAGGAAAGCCTTGTTTCCAGACATACTCCATCGTGAAGAAGAACGGGGTGAAAGTGGCAATACTCGGCTATACCAATGCTGACAATGCCACTCTCATGGACAAGAGTGCGTACAGCGGCATGGAGTTCCGGTCGCTGCTGCCTCTGGTCCAGGAGGATGTAGATAAGGTGCGCTCGAAGGAGAAGCCGCAGGTCGTCATCGTCGTGGCACATACTGCCGTAGGAAAAGGTGAAGGAACATCCCTGGAAAAGCAGGGCATGGACCTGTTCCAGAGCCTCCGCGGCGTGGACTTCGTAGTCGCTGCCCATGACCATGCAGGAAAGGCGATGTGTGCAGACAGCATTGTCCTTCTCGACAGCGGAAGGGCCGCGCAGAATGCCGGAATCGGAAGCATCAGCCTGGTCGTGAAGGGCGGCAAGGTGATTTCCCGAAAGCTTGACGGCAAGGTAGTGAGCATCAGCCGTGACCAGGCAGATGAGAAGATGGCGGAGACGTTCAGGCCTGAATTCGAGGCCGTAAAGGGCTTCTCCTGCAGCAAGGTCGGCGAGATAAAGAAGACCATGGTGTCGCGTGAATTCTACTGGGGTCAATGCGACTACCTCAATTTCCTGCATACATTGGCATTGACATGGACATGCCCTGTGGACATTTCTCTGGGAGCAACTCTTCTGATCGACGGCAAGGTCGAGGCCGGGGATGTAACTTTCAATGACATACGCACAGTCTATCCTTACGAGAACAAGCTTGTGGTACTCAGATTAAGCGGCGAGGAGATAAGGAAGTACCTGGAGGCCAGCTATGAACTGTGGATAAATACCGTCACTGGTCCGGAAGACGCACATGTGCTGAAGATGAAGGAGGCCAAGGACTGGGGCACGGGTGAGATGGCATGGAAGCTTGCCAAGAGCCCTGCTAATTTCGATTCTGCTGCCGGCATCTGCTATACGGTGGATGTGACGAAGCCATACGGCTCCAGAGTGAATATCCTGAGCATGGCTGACGGAAGTGCATTCTCACCTGAGAAGATGTATTCCACTGGCATAACGACCTATAGGGCAGTGGGTTCAGGAGGTCTGCTGAAAGCTGCCGGACTGGAGAGCGCTGAAGCAGTGGAGTCCAGAATCATCTGCCGTGGCCCTGAATTCAGGACAATACTTTACGAGTACCTGAAACAGTATGGAAGCATAGACCCGTCAGTGACAGGAGATCCGAAAGTGGTGGGCACATGGAAGTTTATCCCTTCTTTCGCCGCTGACAGCATCCGCCGTGATGTGGAGATGCTATATGGTACGCACTGATATTTTTCGTATCTTTGCAGCCGATGCCAAGAAGATATCTTGACCACTTCTGAATATCAATCAGTTACATTTTTCAAAGTATGGAGTCATGACATTTGGATTTCGTAACTGATTGAAAATCAATAAACGCTTATCGCCATGAACATTAAGACACTGCATTTCGCCTCGGCCTTTGCCGCCATATCATTGACAATACCAGCATTGGCACAGACCTCGCTGGAGAAGCGGGCTGAGATAGAAGCCAGATATGGTGTGAAGGACGCTGTCGTGAAATATGACACGAAGGCAGACCTTATGAAGGATCTGAACCGTACAGGAGCGGAATATTTCATGTATCCGCTTGACAATCCACGCATGACGCCGGCTCCAAAGGGCTACAGGCCGTTCTACATCAGCTACACCGGAAGGCACGGCGCCAGGTATGCCATCAAGGATGACATCTACGAGAAAGTCCTTGGTATTCTGAAGGATTCACATGATTCGGAAAATCTGACAGCGGCAGGTGAAGACTTGTACCGCAGATATGAGAAGTTCTATCCGAATGTCGCCTTCCGTGGAGGAGATTTGACCAGCAAGGGACAGGAGCAGCTTCATTTCATCGCCAGGACAATGTACACTAATTTCCCGGAGGTATTCAAGGGCAGGACACAGGCGGAGGTTCTTTCGACCCCTGTCCCGCGGGTGCTTCTGACCATGGTCAGCTTCCTTGATGAAATCCGCACGCTGGACAATGATTTCGGGTTCACGGTGGACACGGGACGCAAGTATCTGAGGGTCCTGGAGCCAAACGGGTCGAAGAATCCATACCGAATAGAGGTTCCCGCAACGAAGGCATATAAGGAGTCCGCTGCCGCGATGAAGGCTTCCCGTATTGACGCAAAGTCTTTCTGCTCAAGGTTTTTCAATGATACAGACTCGCTGGAGCGCCACTACGGGATGTTCACATTTGAGGACAACATGAGGAGCATTGTCATGGATATGCAGTGCATCGATGATGCCGCCGCCACAGATAAGCTTGACGACATTTTCACTCCGGAGGAGCTGTTCAATCTTTGGGAGGTCAGGAACTACAACGCCTACCTGTTCTGGGGTTTCTCGCCGCTTGCTGACAACCGGAGCGTGACGAACAATGCCGCCATTCTCAAGGATATAATGGAGAATGCAGAGAAGCATTTCGCATCCGGGGATATTCAGCTGGATCTGCGTTTCACGCATGACACGGCTGTGCTGCCTCTGGTCTCGTTCATGAGGCTGAACAATTTCGGTGCTGTAGTCAGCAATCCTGACGATGTCAAGGATTTCTGGAGAAGTGACCAGATCCCGATGGCTTCCAACCTGCAGCTCATATTCTTCCGCAACCGCAAGAATACGGAAATCCTGGTCAAGGTACTGTACAACGGATACGAGGCTGAGCTGCCGCTTCCTGAAGTTGCCCCGTCGTTCTACTCATGGAGCACATTCAAGGAGTTCTACGGGAAGCTGATTGCAGAAATATCCTAGAGCCGAGCCCGAAAGCTAAATGCTTTATTTTTAACTAGTTAGCTGTTTTCAAAATCGCCGATACGCGCATTTTGAAAACAGCTAATTAATTATTTATCAATACTTTAAGTATCAGAACTATATACATCAGGCTTGCAAGTCATAGCAAGGTGATGTGAAATGACACCAATTATCAGGCGCACATCAGCCCAGCAAGATATCATCAAGGCGAAGCTTTGGGACATAATGGACTCCGTCTTTCGTATATGGCACAAGGTACATCGGCGCCGGCACAGATGCCCCTGCTGGAAGAGGACTAATCCTGCCATCATGTACAGTTCTGGCGCTTTCACATTTTATGAACACTCCAGAAGGGAGTGAATCTGAGGCAGATTCTGCAGAGCAGCTGGAAGTTTCCGCCGACACAGGCTTAAGGAAGACGCTTTCAGCTGCCTTGCCGATGCACAGGACTGCGAGCGGCTCCAGGCAGCTGCTGCACATGCCGCATGAAGCATCATCGCTATCCATAAGACCCGGCCGGCAAGCCCCGGCAGCAGCGGTGCCTGGACAATATTCTGAAAGCAGGTCCCGTAGCTTATCCACATCTATATTCCCCTTTATCAGGCAGTTGAGTCCAAGTTCCGTTGCTTTAAGAGCCATACTCTGAAGAGAAATGCCGAGATCCATGTCAATGTATCTGTCCTCCGGAACCGTGGTATAGACGACTATAAATGCGGTCGCTGACTCGTGGCGCACCTGCTCGCGGAAAAGAATCTCACGGATGGCATCCGCCTCGGACAGATGCCCTTCAGCCTGTGAAGCCATAGCATCGCCCGATGTCACCAGCCAGAAACGCAGTGCCTGACGATTCATCGACGATGCTATCCTAGTATTGACTTCGGCTATAGTACGCAGCTGCTCCTTTGTGACATGACAGTCCTGGCGGTAGCGCCGCACAGTGCGGTTCCTGACCAGCAGCGTATTCAGTGATGGAGTGGAATGCTTCTGAGGCACTTTCCTTGCGGCACCGGAGCCGAACACCTCCTCATAGCGTTTTTCCAGATAATTGTCTGCCATAATAAAGCTGTTTAAAAGAAAGTCATGAAAAGGAAAAGCGAGGCAGGAAGCGCAGCGCGAAGCTCCTTTAGAGCCAGGTTCAGGTGATTTTCCACCGTCTTCTTCTTGATGTTCAGCATCAAAGCGATCTCATCATTGGTACGATGTTCCAGACGGCTCAATATGAACACCTTGCGCCGCTGTTCAGGCATCTTGCCCACGACAGAGGCTATGAAGGCCTCCTTGTCCTTCATGTCGATGACTTCCTCCACCATCTGGTCATAAGGGATATCAGGGAGCAGCAGACCGCTGGCAGCCCTGTTCTTCTTCATGTAGTTTATCGTATGGTTCAGGCTCATCCTGTAGAGATAAAGGCGCAGGGACGTGATGTCCGGAAGCGCAGCACGCATCAGCCAGAGCTTTATGAATACCTCCTGCGCCACATCAGAGGCATCCTCAGCGACAGGAAGCAGGCTTTTCATGAAGCCATATACAACGGGATACCAGCTGTCAAAAAGAGCCCTGAACGCACCTCTGTCTCCAGCGGCGGTACGTTCCATCAATGTTCTCTCCTCATTTTCTGTCAGCATGGCAACCGATATTTCTGCTGCAAAGATATAAGAATCCGTCAAGCTTCGGACAAAACTTTCAAAAAATTTCCGGTTTCCATTGGGTGCAGAACAATGTTCCGTTGTCTTATAATAGATTTCAGATAAAAACCGGTCATCACATAATTATGACAGATAAGGACATCCGCAACGAGTGGAAAAATCACTATCATGACACGCTTCCGGAAGAAGACCTCGACAAGGCCTTTATCAAGGTGATGTCTGCCGCAGACAAGATAGAAGATGCAAGAACGGAAACTGTCCGTTCCGGCTTCAGGCACAAGATACGCAGAATCGCATTGGCATGTACGGCAGCTGCCGCAATGCTGGTTCTCATCCCATGGCTCACATTGAGCATCAGCGGACATCTGGAGCAGCACGATGAGACGGAAGCCATGACACCCAGGCTCTGCGAGGTTTCCACCCATAACGGGGAGACCCGTGAAGTGGTTCTTCCTGACGGCTCCAGGA
This sequence comes from uncultured Bacteroidales bacterium, assembly GCA_934691625.1. Classification (GTDB taxonomy): domain Bacteria; phylum Bacteroidota; class Bacteroidia; order Bacteroidales; family UBA932; genus Cryptobacteroides. The sequence goes on from CAKUTA010000008.1 coordinate 18,365, forward strand.
TTCTGCTCAATGCCGGCTCAGTCATTATCTACCCGGAGCAGTTCTGCACCACGGAGCGCACAGTGTTCCTGTCAGGGGAGGCCATCTTCGAAGTAACTCATAATGAAAAGCTTCCGTTCACTGTCAACACTTCTGACATAGCCATCCAGGTACATGGGACCACGTTCAATGTGAACGCATATCCGGAATCAGGCAGCACCTCGGCGACGCTATGCGAGGGCAGCATATCTGCCACATTGAAAAGCAGCGGAAGAAGCATAAGCATGGTGCCGGACGAGAGACTCGCCTACAACAGGCTCACAGGAGAGACTACATTATCCCATGTAAACGCGGCGGAGGATACGGCATGGCAGCGCGGAGACATGTGCTTCCGCTCGGAGACCATACATGGTATAGCCAGGGAAATAGAGCGCAAGTACGGAATCAACACCTACATAACATCAGGTAAGTACGACGATATGATTCTGACGGCGAAGTTCGTGCATGGAGAGACTCTCGACCAGATGCTCAGAGCCATCTGCAAGCTTGTGCCTGGCATGAAATACCGCATAGAGAACGACAGCGTATATATAAGATAACACAAACTGAACAAATCCGTAACAACACATAATGATATTTGCAGGAGAAAAGTCCTGAAATAATATAAAAACGTTATATAACACCAACAAAAACAGTCTATGAAGCAGATTAAACATTATCTGATCACGCTTCTGCTGACCATGATAACGGCAACAGGAATCCACGCCCAGGACCAGGCGGTGACATTCCCGTCCGGGGCCATGACAGTCAGGCAAGCGTTTGAAGCTATTGAGCATCAGCTAGGTATGACAGTAGCTTACAACGAGAGTCTTCTCGACGTGAACAGACAGGTAGCTCCGCCATCAGGAAAACCCGTGATGGAGGCGATGTCGGCCATCCTCGATGGCACCGGAATGCAGGCGAGTCTGGACGGGAAGATGATTCTCATAGTGAAGGCCGACCAGACATCCGGACCCGCTGAATACAAGGGACGTGTCATCGACCAGTCAGGTCCTGTCCCGGGAGCAATGATCATGCTCGACGGCAAGAAGGATAACGTCTCCATGACCGACATGGACGGGTATTTCTCCATAAAGGCAGAACCTGGACAGCCATTCATCGTATCAATGATGGGCTACAAGGAATACTCCTCCAGGTTCGGCAGCCAGACAAGCGGCATTGTCATAACCCTTGAGGAAGATGTCGATCTTCTCGAGGAATCAGTCGTGGTCGGATATGGAGTACAGAAGAAGGTGAACCTCACAGGCGCTGTCGGAGTCATCAGCGGCAAGGACTTGAACAATAGACCGGTAACCAATGCTGCCCAGGCGCTGCAGGGAGCAGATCCTTCACTCATGATGAGCATGAGCAACGGTTCTATCGAGGGAAAGGAATACAGCGTGAAGATCCGTGGACAGGTGTCATTGAATTCCGGCAGTCCGCTGATACTCGTGGACGGCATCGAGTCCTCGCTCTCGCAGGTGAACCCGAATGATATCGAATCGGTATCCGTCCTGAAGGATGCTTCAGCCTGTGCCATCTATGGCGCCACAGCATCGGCAGGCGTCGTCCTCATCACCACCAAGAGCGGAAAGTCAGGAGACCTGAAGGTCACATACAACGGACGCGGAGGCGTGGCTTTCAACACTACACGCACAGATTTCCTCACCACAGGATACGACTACGTGAACCTCTCCAACGAGTTCACCCTGCATTCTGGCAAAGGCTATGTGGCATGGAACTACACCGACGAGGAGATGCAGATGCTCTACGACCGCAGGAACGACAAGACCGAGAATCCTGACAGGCCATGGGTCTACACCAATGACAAGGGTAAGTACCGCTACCTCGGAAACTTCGACTGGTACGGGTACATCTTCAAGAGGACCCGTCCTGAGACCGAGCACAACGTCACCATCAATGGCGGAAATGAAAAGATAAACTACTATGTCAGTGGACGTTACCTCTATCGCGAGGGTGTCTTCAACAATGCCAGCGAAGATATCATGAACGGCTATTCCTTCCGCGCGAAGGTCAATGCCCATGTAAAGCCCTGGCTCCACTACACCGGAAACATGAGCTATGAAGGCTCTGCCTATAATTATGGAGGATTCTGGGAGCAGGACGGCTCTGAAGGCCTCACATCGCAGGGTATTCTCTGGAACATAACACAGAACATCAGCCCTACCATCGTGCCGGTGAACCCTGACGGAACCACCACGATGTACACCAACGGCATCCAGTTCGCGGACTCCCCTATCGCATCAGGACGAGGCGGAGTGTTCACAGACGGAAGGAACAAGAACTCCAGAAAGGTAAACTCATGGATTATCACGAACAGGCTTGTGTTCGATCTCACCAAGTGGCTGAATATCACCGCTGACTACACATACAGGCGCCGCGACAACCTGAACAGCTACCGTTCATATCCTACAGCCAACACATGGGACAAGAACATGAAGACCATCACGGAGCTCAGCAACGGATCCGTCTATGATTTCTATCATGAAGCACGCACATATCTTAATGTGCATGTCGCAAATGCCTATTTCAATGTCAACAAGTCCTGGGGGAACCACAATCTCACAGCCGTCGCAGGTATGCAGTTCCAGGACTCCCGCTCATCCACATCTACCATACGGCAGAAAGGTTCAATCTCAGACAAGCTGGCATTCATCAACATGGCCCAGGGCACAATCGAGAGAGCCGACGAGAAGAACACAGCCTACAGGACTTTGGGCTTCTTCGCACGTGTGAACTATGACTGGAAAGGCAGATACCTTCTCGAGGTATCCGGCAGGCAGGATGGATCATCAAGATTCGCCAGAGGCAACAGATGGGCGTTCTACCCTTCCGCATCCGCAGGATGGCGTCTGTCCGAGGAGAACTTCTGGGGCGGTCTGAAAGGCTGGTGGGACAATGCCAAGATCCGCGCGTCTTATGGCTCCCTCGGAAATCAGCAGGTAAGCAACTACTCCTATATCAGCACATTGAGTACATCAATGATGAGCTACACCTTCGACGGCACAAATCTCGCCGGCAAGGTCAGCACTCCCGGAGCCATAACCGAAGGACTTACATGGGAGACAGTCATAACATACAACATTGGAGCCGACCTCGGATTCTTCGGCAACAGGCTGAACGCCAGCGCTGACTTCTATATCAGAGACACCAAGGACATGCTTACTTCATCGCAGGAACTCCCGGCGGTATTCGGAACCAGCTCGCCTAAGATCAACGGTGCGAATCTCCGCACCAAGGGATATGAAATCACATTGTCATGGAAAGACCAGGTCAAGGCTGCAGGAAAGCCGCTCTACTACTCTATATCAGGCTCCCTCGGTGACTATGTGACCACCATCACCAAGTTCGACAACCCGACAAGATCCCTGGGACAGCATTACGTCGGAGAACGGCTCGGCGATATCTGGGGCTACCAGGTGGCTGGCCTGTTCAAGACAGACGAGGAAGCCGCAGAATATCAGTCAAGGATTAACGACAAGGCTGTCAACGATGTAGTATATAAATGCGGCGTAGCGTCAATGGCTAAGCTGATGGCTGGTGATGTCAAGTTCGTGGACAGGAACGGAGACGGTGTCATCAACACAGGTGAAAACACTGTCGATAACCCTGGCGACCGATACATTATCGGCAACAACCGTCCTAGATACACCTACTCGTTCAGAGGTGACATCGACTGGTACGGCTTCAATCTTTCAGTATTCTTCCAGGGCGTAGGACACTGCGACTGGATGCCACCTAAGAACTGCTCATACTTCTGGAGCCTGTACGGATTCCCGGCATCATCATTCGTGCCTGCAGACTTCGAATCCAGGACATGGACGGAAGACCGCAGAAATTCATATTTCCCGAGAAGGCGAGGATATTCGACATATTCAAACAGTGCACTCGGCGTAAACACTGACAGATATCTTCAGAATGCGGCATATCTCCGCCTGAAGAACATCACACTCGGCTATACCCTTCCACTGAAGCCGAACAAGGCTGTAGAGAAAGTCCGCTTCTATGTCACGGGCGAGAACCTCTGGTACTGGTCCCCTATGAAGAAGCATACGAAATACGTCGATCCGGAGGTGGCTACCGCATCATCCAACCAGAATGACGACTGCATCTACCCATTCTCCAGGACAGTATCTCTCGGCATCGACATAACCTTCTAAAACAGAGAATGAAAATGAAAAGAATATACAATATTTTGATTTCCGGGCTGTCAATGCTCGCGTTCTCGTCATGCGAGGGATATCTGGACAAGTTCCCGGAAACCGACCTGTCCCCGGAGACATTCTACTCCAATGAGAAAGAGCTGGAGCTGGCGACAAACGGCTTCTATTCAATGCTCTCCAAACCAGACGGAACATTCGACGGAGCGCTGCAGGACAACGATCTGCAGTATCACGTATCCCTGAGCAGCATCCAGATGGGAAGCAGATCGGCGGAAAACGAGTCCTGGAGCACAAGCACATGGTCTGACCTCCGGGATCTGAACTACTACCTCGAGCATTCTGTAAACTGCACCAGTGAGGATATCCGCAAAAAATATGACGGAGTCGCCTATTTCTTCAGGGCAATGTTCTATTACGAGAAAGTTCGCAAATACGGTGATATGCCATGGTACGACCATGTGATCTCAGACTCTGACAAGGCGAGCCTGTACCGCCCGCGCGACTCCAGGGGCTTCGTAATGCAGAAAGTCATGGAAGACCTTGACAAGGCCATCGACGGGCTTCCTGTCACCTGGACCGAAGGAGTGTACCGCGTGAGCAAATATGCAGCCTATGCATTCAAGTCACGCGTAGCCCTGTTCGAGGGTACATGGAGAAAATACCATGATGTGCCTGATGAGACCTACACGAAGGAAGACGGGACACAGATAACGCTGTCCTCTGAATACTTCCTGCAGCAGGCGGCAGATGCGGCAAAGGCAGTCATCGACTATGGCAAGTACAAGATGTACAAGGGCGAGACTATCGTGAAAGGCCAGCCGTACAGGGACTACTTTGTGCTTGAGGATGCAGAGACCAGCGAGACAATCTTCGCAAGACGCTTCCTCTATACAGCAGAGATGAACATCCGCCACGGAGTGCAGTTCACATACAAGAACCTGCGTTATTCATTGACAAGAGCCCTTGCATACCATTATCTCATGGCGGACGGGACCCCGTTCCAGAACCAGGATGGATGGCAGACTATGCAGTTCAATGAAGAGTTCACAGGAAGGGACCCGCGTATGGCGCAGACCATCGCGGCACCTGATTATGTGGCTGTGGGCACAGATGCATCCACGAAATATTATCCGAACTGCAAGGACTATGAAAGAAGCGGCTACAGGCCTATCAAGTATTTTTCTGACGACACCCATGACGGAGCCACCACCTCGACTACAGACTATGCGATCATCCGCTATGGGGAAGTCCTCCTGAACTATGCCGAGGCAAAGGCCGAGCTGGGCCAGGCTGACCAGACCGTCATCGACCAGACTATCAATGTCATACGTGCCCGTGTAAACATGCCGGCACTCGATGTTGCGAAAGCCGATGCTGCTCCGGATGCATTCCTGAGCTCATACTATACCGACAAGCATCTGGAAGGTCCTGACAAAGGGCTTATCCTGGAGATACGGCGTGAACGTACAGTGGAGCTTGTCAATGAAGGCTTCCGCCTCTGGGACATGCTGCGCTGGCATGAAGGACAGCAGCTCTGCCCTGGCTCCAACACCCTGGGACCTGGATTCATAGGATGCTGGTTCCCTGGACTCGGAGAATATGATATGAACAATGACGGCACACCTGACCTCTGCATCTATAGCGGAACAGCACCGGCAACAGACTGCGAGAATACGCTCAATGTCGCTGACGGAAAGGAGAATACACTTTCCGAAGGCACCAGCGGCTATCTCGTGCAGTTCAAGGACCAGAACTACAAATGGGAAGAAAAGGACTACCTCTACCCTATTCCTGTCAAGCAGATACAGATCTATCCTAAAGACGAGGAGACAGGGAAGAGCGTGCTGACACAGAATCCAGGCTATTAATACACTGAAAACATGAAACGCTCTAGAATATTATTTACGACATTCGCCGCACTCCTTGTCATGGGGTGCAGCGAATACGATGACTCGGCACTCTGGAAGAAAGTGGACGAGACGCAAAAGCAGCTGACTGAACTCTCCGAATCGCTCACACAGCTGGAAGGGCAGATAGGGCTTCTCACCGCCGCAAAGACAGGAGGTGTCATCACCGATATCAAGGAAAATCCTGACGGAGGATTCACTGTCATCTACACCACAGCCGACGGAAAAAGCGCCACAGCTTCGGTGGCATCGAAAGAAGACCTGACAGATACGGACATCATCGGAACGAAAGAGGAGAACGGCATTCTCTACTGGACCATAACAGCAGGAGGAAAGACTACAGTCCTCACCGACAAGGACGGGGCGAAGATTCCTGTCTCGGGCAGGGAGCCTTCATTCACGACAGACAAGGATGGCTACTGGATGGTAAACGGCAGCTATATACTCGACAGCAACGGCGAGAAGATGAAGTCTGAAGGAAAGAAAGTATCCCTTCTCTCCGGAATGACACGGAATGAAGACGGCACCGTGACATTCACATTGGCAGACGGCTCCTCAGTGACCGTGGACACGGCCGAAAGCTTCGCGCTCAAGGTTTATCTCGACGGCAGCGAGGTCTCAGGAGAAATCAAGGTCGAGGACGGAACCTCAGAGCTCGGATTCACATATACATTGACCGGGAAAGCAGCCTCAGGCGCCATAGTCAGGCTGACCAGGACAGAGGACATCGAGGCTTCAGTCGATACCAGTGCAAGGAAAATCAATGTCAATGTACCTTCAGACCTTAGAAAGGCCAGGTTCACCATCGCAGCCGTGGACAAAGGAGGCAGAATGATAATGCGTACCGTCCATCTGCGCGGGACATTCTCAGTGGAGACAGAGAACGAGCTCTGGAAGACCGTTGAGGAGAAGCTGCTTGCACCTGGCTGCAACTACTACAGTATGGAATTCAAGAATGTCACCAGAAAGATGCATGTGCTGGAGATCGACCTGACAAATCCAGGGCTCGAAGTCACCACGGCATACGCAGACGACATCGTCCCGAATCCTAACGCCAATGCGAACAAGAACAACGGGTTCAATCTCCGCGAGACGCTGTCGCAGCTATGCGCACGCAAGACGGCCGAAGGCGAGGATGTAGTCGCAGGCATCAACACCGGCTATTTCGATTCCAATGATGGCTTCGGAAGAGGTCCCCACATCGAGGAAGGGGAACTGGTGTACATGAACAATCCTGCTGTCGTATCAGCCCTTGGAAACCATGCATGGGCATTCACCATCTTCAGGGACAACACCGCCTCATGCGGGAAAAAGGAGTTCTCCGGAAAGATAGAGGTCGCCGGGAAAGAATATCAGTTCTATTCCGTGAACGACACCATTGTGCGTGGCAACAGCGCTTCACGCATGGCATCCTATCCTATAAACCTGTACACATCCAGATATGTAAAGTATCCTCATCCGGAACGTCAGGATATAGTCAACAAACTCTCGGACAAGGCATTGTATATCATAGCAAAATATAAGGAAGACAACATGACCGTGAACAGCGGCTGGTTCAGCGCCACTGTAACCGCCATATCAGACGGCAGGACAGCAGCGCTGGATGAGGTGCCTTATCTCACGGACAGGAAAGAGGTCGGCATCCAGATAACAGGAAAGACAGCCGATGAAATCGCAGCAGCTGTAAAGGCCGGAGATGAAATCAGACTGAGCGCAGAGATGTCAGTGGAGGGCACGGTGAAGCCTATCTTCACACAGAACTCCACCATGTGGCATTTCGTGACAGATGGCAGGAACACCCTCAACACTGTGCCTGCAAACCATGATTTCCGCACATTGATAGACCCTATGACATTCGTCTGCGTCGATAGAAGCGGCTCCCGAATAATGCTTGCCGAAATCGACGGACGCCAGGAAGGATACTCGATAGGTGTCAATGCTGAAGAGGTCACTGACATATCGCTGCACCTCGGAGCCTGGAACGCCACCCGTTTCGACGGAGGCGGCTCGTCTGCAATGTGGGCAAAGAAGGACGGTGTCTCCGGACTCGTGAGCCATCCAAGCGACAGCAAGGGCGAGCGCAGCTGTATGAACTATATATATGTACGCATAAAGAAATAGGACAACATGAAAAAGATAACAAGGATATTGTCAATGTTTCTGGCGGCTGCAGCTCTGGTTTCATGCTCTTATGACTCTTCGGAGGTGGAGAGCAGCATCACAGATCTGGAGCAGAGGATTGCCGACCTGGAGCAGAAGGCCGATGACCTGGAATCACAGCTGAAGTCAGTCTCGGACTTCGCTTCCGCCAGCTTTATCTCCCGCATCGGCACAGACGATAAAGGGAACTATGTAATCACTTACAAGTCAGGTGACGGACAGAAGAAGACCGTGACCCTGGCAAAAGCCTCCGACCTAAGCAAGGCCCCGATAATAGGAGTTGCAGAGGATGAGGGGACAATGTACTGGCGGATGACATCCGACAACGGGGCCACATGGAAATGGATTCTCGACAAGAGCGGGGCGAAGATGCCTGTAGCCACCTCAACCCCTGAGATCGGCATTGACAAGGACGGATTCTGGACCGTCGGAGGCAAGAGCACAGGAGTGCTTGCCGACGACACCACGAACAGTATCTTCAAGTCAGTAGAAACGAATGATAAAGGTCTGGCGGTATTTACTCTGACAGACGGAAGCAGTTTCTCCGTAGCATGGAAGGAAGCTTTGGGAATCACATTCTCCACTCCGTCATTCCTCGCGGTGGAGGACTACAATTCCGCGGTGACGGTAGGCTATACACTTACCGGAGCATTGGCAAAGGATGCCACAGTGGATTATCTCACAGCATATAACGTGAAGGTGAAGGTCTATGAGAACATGAGCTCCATCTCCGTGACCATGGAAAATGGTGCGGAAGAAGGCAACACTGTCATCATGGTCAGCGCAGGTGACGAGGTCATCTACAAGCCGCTGTTCTTCACATACGGAAAGACCGTGATAGACTTCGAAAACTATATAAAGGACAATGAGCTTATCACCCCTATGGGCGAGCCTGTCATCAATCTCGGAGGGGAAATGACACCTTTCACAATCAGGATCTCGCACAACATAGATGTGGAGACTTCCGTCGCCGCAGAATGTTCTTCATGGCTCAAGGCTGTAACGACCAAGGCATTGACCACTTCTGAGTTCAATTTCGTGGCAGACTATTTCGAGAGCAAGTCCAATACTCCGCGTGAGGGACGCATCATCCTGAAGAACAGTCTCTATGACGTGACCACATCCATTCTGGTGAAGCAGTCACCTGTCGTGAAAGGCGGAGGAGGGGATGATCCGTCAGAGGAGAAAGGAATCGCCGATGCAGGCTCATTCATGGAATTTGTCCGCAGCGTGAATGCCGGGGCATCCACCTCCCGCTGGGAAAACTCTGACGGTGAGATATGCCTGCTCGCCGACATTGACCTCACAGGCATAGAGTGGACACCTATCGGAAGTGCCTCCAGCGAGGGCACAGGCGCCCCTACATATTCATTCAACAATGCCTTCAAGGGCAAGCTTAACGGAAAGGGGCACAGCATCACAGGCATCAGCTGGACATGCGACATGAACAGGAACAGCGTCTATGGACTCTTCGGGGCGGCAGATGGAGCCACGATCAGGAATCTGACCGTAGGTGCAGAAGGAGATGCCATAACATTGACAGGAACTCCTGAAGCCACGCCGTCAGTCGCAGGAATCGTCGGATATGCAGAGAACGTGACCATCGCAGGCGTGACAAACAATGTCAGCATCATCCTGGAAGGTGAGTGTCCGCAGTCAATGCCTACCTGCCTCGCGGGAATCGTCGGAAGCGGCTCCAATGTCACCATCGGGAGCAAGACCAAGGAGGATGCCGTCGTGAACAACGGGGATATCCTCGTCAAGTCCAAGGTCGCCAACGCACAGGCAGGAGGCACAGGTCTCCAGGTGGCAGGAATCATGGGCTACGTAAAGCAAGGCAATGGAAGCTCGTTCATCAACTGCACGAACAAGGGGCACCTTACAGGTCCCAACGGCCGCAGCGGAGGAATCATCGCGACCATCTACGGCAGCGAGAAGGCCGGAAACAAGGTGACTGTCAGCAAGTGTGTCAATGCAGGCCTTATCGAGGACAACTACCTCGACTATGACGGATACACCAACGCCAAGCGAATCGGAGGCATAATCGGAGGTTCCGAGGCTGCCGATGTATCAGTGGAGTCATGCACGAACAGCGGAAACATATTCTCGCAGACAGGATGCCGTGCAGGTGGTTTCGTAGGCCACTTCAAGGGCGGTGTCATCGCAGGCTGCACGAACTCGGGCATCATTCTCAGCCATATCACGCCGCAGGCTGAAGACCATAGCGGCGGAGACGGCCCAGGCTGGGCTGCCGGCTACTGCAACATAAATATCACAGGCTGCACACGCGGAGGAAAGGTCGGCGAATGGGCTGATTTCAAGAACAATCCTGAAGGAGCTCCTGATGCTACCGTCTATAACGCATACGGATACCAGAATTCGAAGTATTTCAATGCTGCCGATAACCAATAAACCGAATACGATGAAAAGGATAACATATTTATTGCTAACACTCCTCATGGCGGTCTGCTTCGCAGGGTGCTCATTCGACGACAGCGGGCTGGACAGCAGGCTGGATGCCGTGAAGAACAGGATCGCAGCGCTTCAGTCCAGGATTGACGAGGCGAACAGGCAGGTGGAGTCCCTCGGACTGCTCACTTCAGGCAATGTCGTGACATCCATTGACATGAACAGCGACGGGAGCTACGTGCTGACCTATCTGGACAGCAAGAACGAGAAGAAGACAATGGTCATCGCCGCTATGGACCAGATGATCAATGTCCCTGTCATCGGAGTCCGCAAGGATGATAACGGGCTCTATTACTGGACTGTCACGGCAGGAGGAGAGACCAGGGATATCACAGTGGATGGCCAGCCTGTACCGGCTGCGGGAAAGACGCCGGTAATATCGGCAGATGCGCAGGGGTACTGGACCGTTGACGGAAACAGGATACTTGACGGGAACGGAAATCCTGTGGAGGCCAATGACGGGAGCTCATCCGTGTTCAGGAGCATTGCCAAGGATGCCGACGGCAACCTTTCCGTGACACTCGGAAACGGAAGCACATTGACAATTCCCGTACAGGATGCATTGAACCTCAGCCTTTCCACATCATTGAACCTGACGGTCTCAAATCTCGGCCAGACAGTGAAGATAGGCTATGATGTCACAGGGAGCAAGGCTGACGAGGCCATAGTGGCGATTGCGGAAGCCAAATCCGTGACTGCCGTACTTGACAAGACCGCCAAGGAGGTATCGGTATCGTTCGGAAGCGACTTTGAGTCGGGACATATCATCATGATGGCGACAGACCTTGGCAATGTCACAGTGCTGCGTCCGGTATTCTTCGACAAGGCAAGGGAGACCAGGATCTCCATCAGCACTGCCGACGAGCTCGTGAAGTTCGCCAAGGGCGTCAATGCCCAGGACGGCACAGAGAACATGGAAGTCTATCTGGACAAGGACATTGACATGTCCGGAGTGAAGGAGTGGACTCCTGTCGGAAATGGAACATTCTCTGGAACAGCTGTCAGCGGAGCTGCCTTCAAGGGCACATTCTATGGCCAGAACCATACCATATCAGGCTTGAAGATGACTGTGGCTGCAGATGCTCCGGCAGGAACCGCATGCGGTCTGTTCGGTGTTCTTTCAGGTGCGACAGTCAAGGACGTGAACATCGGTGAAGGCTCATCCCTCACATCTTCTTCCGCCAAGCTTACATGTGGCGGAGCCATAGCCGGCGCTGTGGTCAACTCCACCATTGACCATTGCTCTTCTTTCGCATCTTTCGATATCTCCGGCGGCGCGGAAAATGTCAGCCAGAGATTCGGCGGCGTGGCAGGTTCCGTATTCTCTAACGGCGAGGTCATCGCACAGGTGATCAACAGCTCGAACTTCGGAACATTCAAGTCAGTGAACACCACCAACTCGAAAAACGGAGGGACCGCATTCTCCATCGGAGGCGTTGTAGGATACGCAGAATCAGCATCTTCCGCACTCAGAGCTCTCGTGAAGTCATGTGACAACTACGGGGATATGAATGTCCAGGCTTCACGTAACGCCGGAGTCGTGGCGACACTGAACAAGAATGCAACCGTCGAGGGCTGCAAGAACTACGCGAACATCACGAACACAGACACCAAGGCTTCCAACACACGTGTGGCCGGTATCGTATCGGCGCTGAATGCCCAGACTTCCGCGCTCAACTGCGTGAACAAGGGCGATATCGTCTTCGCGGTGGCAGGAAACACCACCAAGGGATATGCCGGAGGTATCGTAGGACAGACCAATGACAATTCATGCGTTGTCGAAGGCAACGAGAACTATGGTTCAGTGCTTTCCGATATCTTCAACGCGACCGACGCGACGAAGAAGTTCATCTCCATCATTGTGGCCAACACAAACAACAAGGCCTGCATCGTCAGGAACAACAAGGTCGGAGGCAAGATAGGCCCTTATTCCGATGAAAGCAAGGCGATTACAATCACGGCAGACAACTTCGGCTCCTATATATTCTTCACGCCTAAGACCCAGCCGTCCATCACGACGGGCAATGAGTTCGCAGGCGAGATCCTGACCAAGGGCATCGCATCGGCACAGGATTTCGTGGAGTTTGCCGCCGCTGTCAATGCAGGAGAGTCCCTGGAGAAATGGCAGGACGAGGCAGGCGGAATCAATCTGCTCAATGACATCGACATGTCTTCCGTGAAGGAATGGACACCTATCGGCAATGCGACATTCGTCAATGCCGGCAACAAGCTGACCGTAACAGGGCCGATGTTCAATGGCAAGTTCAACGGCCAGGGCTACAAGATACGTAACTTCAAGATGCACAGCACAGTATCTGCAACTGGAGGAACATTCGGGCTGTTCGGTGTCATCGGACCTGGTGCTGTAGTGGAGAACTTCATCATCGAATCCAGCTGCTCGCTTCTCGTGGAAGCCCCTGGCAAGAGCTCTTCTCATGGAGTAATCGCCGGACTTGTATATGACGGCACTGTACGTGATGTGCATAGCTATGCACCTATGACATTCAGAAGCAAGACAGGGGCGAATAATGCAGCCCAGTTCATGGCTCTCATCGGCTACGCTTTCACGGAAAACCAGGAGATCATCATTGACAGCGTGGATAATTTCGGCGAGATCGTTGCCGAAAATCTTGACGGGAACAACCAGAGCGGAGCCGCTGCATTCCACATTGCAGGAATTCTTGGATTCGGCACAGCTACTGCTGGCACTCAGCATTTCGTGACAGTGTCAGACTGCTCCAACGAGGGGAACATGACCTCCGCGACATGCCGTACTTCAGGCATCTGTGCGGCTGCAAACCGCAGGACCAAGCTTGTGAACTGCATCAATAAGGGTAACCAGCTGAACAGCTGCCCAGGACCGGACAAGGGACGTATCGGCAACATTGCATGCAACGTGGCGAATGTATCGTCTCTTACCGGATGCATAAACTATGGTGATATCATCTCCACTACCAGCGCCAGAACGGCAGGCGTTGCCAATCTCGCGAACGACTGCGAGTTCAGCCGCTGCGCGAACTATGGTAATGTGCAGACAGACAACAAATACCGCGGCCTCTTCTGGGCTTACAACAGTGGTGCAGCCTCATGGAGCAGCTGCATTGCCGGAGGAACTGTCGGGACATATAATGACGGCAAGGGCGTTCAGGATGAATACACGGATGCTGCCAAGGAGAATTATCTCGGCCAGCAGGGTGCAACGAAGGCAACATTGAACGACATCACCTACCTCATCGGCACGAAGGAGCCGGAGCAGCCTTCCGAGTCAAACGCGAAGCTGAAGATTCTCTTCATCGGAAACAGTTTCACGAAGGATGCCGTGGAGCATCTGCCCGGGCTTCTCGCCGCTGCAGGAATCAAGGATATCAAACTGTATCACATGTATTATGGCGGACGCCGTGTATTCGAGTACAATAACGGCTACAGCACATCTGTGGACTATCATTGCTACAGATGCGAAAACGGTGCGACCACATGGACAGATGTCACAGGGCATAGCCTGCATGAGGTGGTATCCAGCGACAAGTGGGACATCGTCACCATCCAGGAGCACACCGGACGAGCTGTGGCATGGGACTGGACAGAAAGCCAGAAGACTGCCTTCCAGGGGCTTGTAGATAAGGTGAAGGCAGACTGCCCGGAGAAGACGCCGGACTTCTACTTCATCATGTCGCAGGCATACCATGACATGAACAAGATTGCTACAGCCGACCGCGGGCAGATAAATTTCAGCACAACAGAGGAGATGTACAATGTCATCGTCTCCATGACGAAGAAACTCATGACGGACATCCCGTTCAAGGATGTCATCGCCACCGGAACCTGCCTGCAGAACCTGAGGACATCTTCACTGAACAACGACATGGCTCTCACACGTGACGGCTACCACATGGACTACGGCATCAGCCGCTACGCCGCAGCCTGCATGATGTTCGAGAAGCTCATCTCGCCATCCTTTGAAAATGTGAAGCTCGACGGGAACGCCTACAGGTACAGCAACGCCAGCACGACTTCAGGAAGCTATTCCACTCCTGTGACTGATGCAAACGCTCCGGTAGCGCTCCAGGCTGCACGTTATGCGCTCGAGACACCTTATCAAGTAACACCAATGAACTAATGCTCATGAAAAGGAAATCATTGAGATTGATTATCATGGTCTTCGTCCTGCTGCTGGCTGTACCGGCAGCAGGGCGTGACCTGAAAATCCTCTACTGGAATATCCAGAACGGGATGTGGTCCGACCAGGGAAACAATTATGACAATTTCGTGGAGTTCGTGAAATCCAAGGATCCGGATATCTGCGTATGGTGCGAGGCTGAGTCCCGCTACCGTACAGGCACCAGCGATAAGATAACCAGCTACGACGAGTTCTACCTTCCATGGAACTGGGACATTCTGGCAAGGCGCTACGGGCACAGCTATGTGCTGGTCTGTGGCAAGAGGGATACATTTCCTCAGGTCATAACATCGCGCTATCCGATACGTATCGTGAAGAGGGTGAACGGCAACGGAGACGATATAGTGGTGGTGCATGGTGCCGGGTGGGCACAGATAGAGGTGGGCGGAAAGGAGCTGAACATCGTCACACTTCATACCTGGCCACAGCGCTATGCATATCTGGCGAAAGATCAGGCAGAGAGCTCGAATCTGCAGGAGGGAGATGTCTTCAGGGCATCCGAGATGGAGTATATATGCAGTCAGACCATAGGAAGTGTGCCGAAGGCTGCTGACCAATACTGGATGATGCTGGGCGACTTCAATGCCAAGTCACGTGTGGATAATCATGTCTATGGCATGGCAGAGGATGACAAGGGATTCCTGGTGCATGACTATGTGAGGGAGCATACCCCATACATAGATGTGATTGACAGGATGCACCCCGGAGACTTCCAGAAGAGCACTCTCTCCGGAAAACGCATAGACTTCATCTACATGACTGAGCCGCTTTTCCGAAAAGTCCGCTCTGCAGAAATAATACATGACGGCTTCGCTGAATCATCACGCGACCCGCTGCTGCACAGCTTCTGCAACCCGTCCGACCACTACCCTATCGTTGTGGATATGACATTTTAAGAAAAATTTTTAGAAACTGTTTTGAACTTCTGAAAGCAAATCACAACTGGCTATACACCCTTTTTGTGTCATGCCGTATGCAATACGGCGCAAGATATCTATAGTTTGAAGTTTGCAGATTAGTAAAATTAACTATTTTTGTGAATAAAAAAACGAACTGATGCAGAGGTGTTGTTCAGAATTAGCTATTGATATTGGCAAGATTATCAAAGAAAGAACTGGGAAAGATATACCTCGATTCTTGGTCCGGTGGATAGAAAGGTTTATCCATCAGGATTATATAAATAGTTTTCTGACACAGGGGTACGAAGGAACGGAATTCTGCCAGAAATGCCTTGAGTATCTTGATGTCAAGATTGATGTCACGGGGATTGAAAATATAGATGCCCTAATAGATAAAAATGAGAATCCTGCACGCAGAGTTAAACTGACATTCGCATCTAACCATCCGCTCGGAGGTGTTGACAGTATCGCATTGCTTGGGGTCATCAGCGAGAAAACAGGAAAACCTGTCAGGCTGCTTGTGAATGATTTCTTAATGAATATCAAGCCTATTGCGGCCTTGTCCGTGCCGGTCAATAAAATGGGCGGACAGAGCCGTGAACTTCCGGCTAAAGTCAGGACAATCTATGAAAGTGATGACGATATTCTGATTTTCCCGGCAGGTAAATGCTCGCGAAAGATTAACGGGCAGATTCAGGACTCCGCTTGGAGCAAGTCTTTCGTCAGTCAAAGCATCGCTACCGGAAGATGGATTGTTCCAGTAAGGTTCTTCGGTGAAAACTCGAAAAGATTCTATCGGATGGAATCTATACGTGAGCGGCTTGGCATCAAATTGAACATCGGGATGATGCTTCTTCCGGATGAGCTGTACCGTGCAAGACATAAACGCTTCAGGATTGTGTTCGGCAAGCCCTTCTCACCAGCTGATAGTGATAAGACGCTTTCTCCGCTTCAATGGGCTGAGAGGATAAGGAACGAAGTTTATCATCTGGATCAGGACAACAATCAATGAATAGAAAAACTAAAGAAAATGGAACGGATAATTGACCCTGTTGATATCAGACTGATAAAAGAGGAATTGACTTCCCGCAAAAAGCTTGGAAATACGAACAAAGGCGGCAACGAGCTTTATGTCGTGACGTGGCAGGATTCGCCAAACATTGTAAAGGAGATTGGACGCTTGAGGGAAACCGCATATAGGATGGCAGGAGCCAGTTCCGGCTTATCAATGGATCTGGACAGGTTCGACATGATGGACAATCCCTACAAGCAGCTGATAGTTTGGGATCCGGATGCGGAGGCTATCATAGGAGGCTACCGATACATTCTCGGACCAGACATCCGGCTCAAGGAGGATGGGCAGCCCGACATAACATCGTCCCACCTTTACCGTTATAGCGACAAGTTCATAAAAGAGTATCTGCCGCACGTGATGGAGCTAGGCAGGTCTTTTGTGGCTCCTGAATACCAAAGTTCAAAATCAGGGGCAAAATCAATCTTCACGATGGATAACCTCTGGGACGGCATAACGTCAGTGATTCTTGAGCACTCTGGAATAATCTGGTTCCTAGGGAAAATGACGATCTACCCTTCCTATAATACGACAGCCAGAAACCTTATAATCCGATTCCTGGAAAAACACTTCAGCGATCCGCAATGCCTTGTCACACCGTACAATGCCATCAAGGTATCTGAAAATCCATCGCTTATGGACCTGATTCTATGCGAGGATGATCTAAGGAAAGACTACAGGCTCCTAAAGAATGCGGTCAGAAGGCTTGGAACGCATATTCCTCCACTTGTCAATTCCTACATAAACACATCTTCGTCAATGAAGATGCTCGGCTCGGCAATCAATGATGAACTTGGCGAGGCTATCGAAACAGGGATAATGATCTGTTTCAATGAAATCTACGAGGAGAAGAAATCCAGGCATATAGATGCGTTTATAAACAATCGTTTGGAAGCTCTCAGGGAGAGATTCCCATCGCTGTCCCGGAACACGGAAGACAAGCTGAGGAGCAGACTGGAGAAAACAAGAGAGAAAGCCTTCCGGAAATATATGAAACGCAAGAGCATTGCTGGGCAATCCCCTGACATAGAGTTCCGCTAGATTGTCGGCACTTTTCCACAAAAACCCAGAATGGGACAGGCAGCCATCGTCTACGCCCTCTTCGCATGCTGCTTACTGAGAAGTGGCGTCAGAGTGACTGCCACTTTAGTGTTATTACAGAAGGATCACGTAGTTGGTCTGAGGCTTACAAAGGTCACGCCTTCAAGCAATTGAGAGGAACCACATAGATGCCGTCCTCTCTCCGATATGCCGGACCTGTAGCTGTCACTATCATCATAAACGCCGGGCCCTTTGCGGAATCTATATCATTGCATATCTTCAGAAGATGTGCCGCGCCTTCATTTATCAGATTCTCCCCACCAAGTTTTATTTCGACCAACGCCCATCTGCCATCATCCAAATGGATTACAGCATCACACTCCAACCCTCTGCTATCACGATAATGCTTGACCGTACCATGCAGAGCCATTGCATAAACTTTTAAATCACGCACAGCCATATCCTCAAAAAACAGCCCGAACGAATTCAAGTCATTCATCAAATCCGCAGGAGAAATACCTAAAGCGCAGCAAGCAATAGATGTATCAACAAAATGTCTTGTAGCCGTAGTCCTTACAACTGTCTTACTCCGAAGGTTTGGATTCCAAGCGTCTATATCCTCCAGGATATACAGGTCCTTCAACGCATCCATATAATCGTCAAATGTTCTGGCATCAAAGGACGAGCGGTTATTGGATTTTATCACATCATCAATCAATGTCTGATATGAGGCTTCCGTAGATATATTTCTCGCATAACTTCTTAAAATCATTCTCAGCACTTCCGGCTTCTTATTTCTGAACTTGGCATTTTCACTGTTATCAAAATTGAAAAGGCCATTATAATAGTTTCTAGTCACATCCAATGCCACTTCCCGCTCTGGCACCAATGATAACGGCCAGCCGCCTCGGCATAGCAGGTGAGCCATATCTGCAAGTGCATTTTCATCATTTATATCGTACACGGAATAATTGGAATCATAAAAGAGTTCAGACAAGGCAACTGTTCCTTTGGAATCGCCTGATTCATACAGACTCATAGGACGCATCATCAATACTACGATACGCCCTGCACCAGAGTGGAATATTCTTGTCTTGTCAGCCGGAGTACTGCTGCCGGTCAATATGAATTGTCCAAAGCCAGGTTTCTCATCTATCCATTCCTTTGCAGCATTCCATATATCAGGAACAGTCTGCCATTCATCTATAAGCCTCGGCTGTGGACCTTTCAGCACATTACGCGGTTCCAATCTCGCAATAGATATAGACTGATATGTATTCAGTTTTATCTGGCTCTTTGCGAAGAGCGAGGCTGTCGTAGTTTTTCCGCAGAATTTAGGGCCGCTCACAAGCACGACCCCAGAAGATTTCAGCTTTCGCTCAACCTCTTTCTCGATATAGCGTTTAAGGTATTTTCCCATAATATTTTATTTACGATGTGAAAATACATCATTTCCGCAAAAATCCCAAACTTGTGAGAAAAAAAATCCCAAACTTGTGAGAAAAAAAATCCCAAACTTGTGAGTTTACTCCTTCGGAAGGAATCCTTTCTGAAGCAGGACTTCCGCGATCTGGATGGCATTGGTAGCCGCGCCCTTGCGGATATTGTCCGATACGCACCAGAAGTTAAGCCCTGATTTTACAGAGAAGTCCCTGCGGATACGTCCCACGAACACGTCATCATGTCCAAGAGCATAGAGCGGCATCGGGTATATCTTCTCTGCAGGGTTATCCTGGACAGTCACCCCAGGTGTATTTTCAAGAATCCTGCGAACATCATCCAGCTCGAAATCCTTCTCGAACTCCAGGTTAACGGATTCGGAATGTCCGCCTATGACAGGGACACGGGCAGTCGTCGCTGAGACTCCTATGGTATCATCGCCCAGGATCTTGTGGGTTTCATTGACCATCTTCATCTCTTCCTTCGTATAGCCGTTCTCCGTGAAATCATCAATGTGAGGTATGATGTTCTGGTCGATAGGATAAGGAAATTTAGCTACATATTCGCCCCACTTGGCGCCTCCGCGTTCAGCCTCCATCTGTGCCACAGCCTTGTTTCCCGCACCTGTAACACTCTGATATGTGGATACCACGATTCTCTTTATGCGGTATGCCTTGTGCAACGGCGCAAGTGGCAGAAGCATCTGTATGGTCGAGCAGTTCGGATTTGCGATTATATAGTCATCTTTTGTGAGGACATCAGCATTGACCTCAGGGACAACGAGTTTCTTGGTAGGATCCATACGCCAGCATGACGAGTTATCGACCACACGGCATCCTACAGCAGCAAACTTCGGGGCAAGCTCCCTTGACGGGCCGCCGCCTGCGGAAAAGATAGCCAGGTCAGGTCTTGCAGCGATTGCCTCATCTGCACTGATGACCGTGTATTCCTTGCCCTTGAATGTTACCTTGCGCCCTACAGAGCGCTCCGAAGCCACCGGCAGGAATTCCGTCACAGGAAAATTCCTCTCTGCCAGCACTTCCATCATCCTGGTGCCAACCAGCCCGGTGACACCGACAACTGCTACTTTCATATCTTCAATTTCATTAATCCAGGGTGCCTATAACTAGGCTACGCACCCGTCATATTCTTTTCTTAGAAGCTGTTTTGAAATTATTATCTGAAGGTTTGAGAGTAAAAAACTTCAGGTTTGACCGGGGAATCGGGGAAGATAGCTGTGCCTATCTGACCTGAAGACCCGGGAAAAAGATGAAGGAATTTTACCTCAAACAACTTTTCAATCATTTCAAAACAACTTCTTATGTCAATAATCGTATCTACAGAAGGATATCGTTCAGCACTCCTGATGCTGTCTGATAAGCTCCAGCACCGGCTCCCTGCACCACAAGTGGGGACGGATAGAATGCCGTCTTTATCAATGCTGCATTGTCCGTACCGCAGAGATTGTAGAGAGGATTATCAGGCCCTACGGTCTGCAGTCCCATTGATGCCCGGTAGCGGATTCTGCATAATGAAGCTTCAGCCCCGGTATCCTGAGATGCCGCTGCAGATTCTGCATTGCCTCCGTCAGGCTCAGCCACAAGTGATGCCACGAACCTCTGCCTCAGTCCCTTATCTGCAGCTGCACGATACGATGCCGCGAAGTCTGACTCATGCGCAGCAAGCATATCATAGAACTCGGGAACCTTGCCGCTGAAAAACTCCGGACCGAGAATCGGGTCTATCCTCACATCCGCCTCATCTATTACTGCACCTGCCTCACGCGACAGTATAAGCAGCTTGCGGAGCACATCCCTGCCGCTCAGGTCGAGACGCGGATCCGGCTCGGAATATCCGGCCTCCTGCGCCTGTCTTACCACATCGGCGAAGGTCTTTCCATCCTCGCCACCCTTATATGTGCTGAATATATAGTTCAATGTTCCAGAAAGCACCGCATCCACACGTGCGATATCATCACCGCTGTTCACGCTGCGTGCGATGGATTCCAGTATCGGAAGCGCCGCCCCGACAGTAGTCTCATAGCGGAGAGACACACCATTCTCCACAGCCGATGTCTTCAGCTTGTTATACTGCACATACGGAGCCGCGAATGTGATCTTGTTGCTTGCCACCACAGAGTAGCCTTTCTCGAAGAGATTCAGATACTTATATGAGATATCCGATGATGCCGTGCAGTCCACGAATATAGAATTCTGGAGGGAGACATTGGCCATAGCCTCGAAATATGCGTCATTCGCGGCAGACTTTCCGTCGGCAAGCATTGACTCGATCCTTTCTATATCAAGCCCTTCCTTGTCAAGGACAAATCTGCGGCTGTTCGATATGCCGGCGATATGCAGACGCTTGCCTGTCCTCTCGGCAATCTTGTCTCGGTTTCTGGCAATGATATCTACAAGCGCCTTTCCTACCGTGCCGTACCCAGCTATAAAAAGATTGATATCCTTATATGCGGATGTCTCGAAGAACTCCTTGTGGATGTATTTTATCGCCGGCTGCACATCCTCCGATGCCACGATCACGGAGATATTCCTCTCCGATGAGCCCTGGGCCACAGCCCTGACACCGACGCTTCTGCGCCCGAGGGCTGCAAGCATGCGTCCAGTCGTACCACGTTGATTTATAATGTCATCCCCCACAAGGCAGACTATCGAGAAGCCCGTCTCGACTTTAAGAGGGTTAAGCTTTCCGAGCGAAATCTCATAAGCGAAGCATTTGTCTGCGGCAGCCTTTGCCTTGGCGGCATCTTTCTCCGCCACGGCCACGCACATCGTATTGACCGAAGATGCCTGCGTGATCAGGATAATGCTGATATTGTTCTCGCTCAATGTCTGGAACAGCCTGTACGAGAATCCAGGGACACCCACCATGCCGCTGCCCTCCAGCGAAAGCAATGCGATATTGTCCGAATTGGAAATTCCTATTATCTTGTTCTTTCCGCGCGGAGGATTCTGCTCTATCTCTGTCCCCTCACCTTCCGGATCGAAAGTGCATTTCACGAAAATAGGGATACGTTCAGCCACAACAGGCTGTATAGTAGGCGGATATATCACCTTGGCACCGAAGTGCGACAGCTCCAGCGCAGCACGGTACGAGATGTGGCGGATAAGCATTGCCTGAGGAACGATCTTCGGGTCCGCCGTCATCATGCCCGGCACATCCTTCCATGTCTCCAGGGCGCGTGCCTTGCTGCCGACAGCATAAAGAGATGCCGAATAGTCGGAACCGCCACGACCGAGAGTCACCATCCTGCCCTTGTCATCAGACGCGATGAAACCAGGGACGATGAACAGGGACTTGATAGGGTTAGCCTCTATCATTGCCTCGACATTGGCATAAGTCACGGCGGTATCGACCACCTGCTTCCCGGCATCGCTGCGGGTGCGAATTATCTCCCTGGAATCCACCCACTTGGTAGGAATTCCCACTGAAGCCATCTTGGTCGCCAGGATCCTGCTGGACAGAAGCTCGCCACATCCCTGGATGGCATCCAGGCTCGCCGGGCTGAGTTCTCCGAGCAGGAACACTCCCTGGGCAATGCCCCTTATCGATGCGAATGTCTCGTCACACACTTCCGTGGACTCCTCGTACTTCTCCACCGGAAGCAGCTCACGGATGATCTGATGATGCTCATCCTGCAGCTTGTCCAGAAGCCCAAGATAAGAGCTGTCGTGCTCCGCAGCCAAGTTTCCTATCCGTATCAATGTGTCTGTACACTTGTAGATTGCCGATGCCACGACAATAGTCCTGTCCCTGTCCGTGGCCCTTGCAATGATATCAGCCGCCTTGAGCATATTCTTAGCGTCCGCCAGGGACGAGCCGCCGAATTTCAGTACCTGCATAACCGTATTCCTTATATTTTATCCACTATCGGGCGTATGATGCTCTCAAGCTGGTCATTCTCCAGCAGGAACCCGTCATGTCCGAAATGCGATGTTATTTCATAATATCCGGAGCCTTTCACATTGTCAGCCATCTCCCTCATCTTATGAGGAGGAAATATGATGTCCGAGTCAATGGCAATGAACGTGGACTCCGCACGTATCATGCCCAGCGCCGCCACCTCGCCGCCGCGTCCGCGCCCCAGATTATTGCTGTCCACGCTGAACGACAGATAGTAATACGAATAGGCGTCAAATCTGTCTGCAAGTTTCTTGCCTTGATAACGCTGGTACGAGCATGCCCTTTCCGCAAACATTGCATCTTCGGATGCCTCTTGCTGCTTCCTGTTGTACCCGTCTTCGCATCTGTATGAGAGCAATGCTATGGAGCGTGCGCATTCCAGCCCCTTTCTTCCGCCATCAAGGCTTTCGCATGCACGGAATGTGGAATCCGCTTCCAATGCCATGCGCTGCGATTCCTCGAAAGCTGTAAGCCAAGGACTTACGCGAGAGCTGGTCGCGATATACACTGTCCTGGAGAAAAGTTCAGGCTGCATCACCGACCACTCCAGTGCCTGGAATCCGCCGATGCTCGCCCCGACCAGCAGGTCGATATGGTCAATGCCTATGTGCCTTCTGACTGCATCCAGGCCGTTCACGATATCCCTGACCGTCACCTTCGGGAATGTGAAATAATACGGACGCCCTGTTTCCGGGTCAATGCTGGATGGTCCGCTGGAGCCGTAGCATGAGCCCAGCATATTTCCGCACACTATGAAAAACCTGTCCGTGTCGAACAGCTTGCCCGGGCCGACAAGCTCTGGCCACCAGTCCTCCGCATCCGAGTCGGCTGTCAATGCATGGCAGATCCAGATGACTTTCATCCCTTTCCTGTATTCCATAGGGGATGTATGATATGCCACCTCGATGGCGGAAACGCTTCCTCCTGCCTCAAAGGAGAAGCCGCCGGTAATCCGGCAAATATGTCGTTTCATTGATATTCAACTGTTATGAAGCTGTTTATATGCTCTCATCCGGAATCGCGCATAAAGGCGGAGAGCTGATTCAGAAATCTTATTCCGCTCCCGGCGGAACTGAGATATGGCAAATAGAAATAATTACAGACGCATCTTAGCGATGCATTCGCATTGACATGACAGTCATGAAGAATATGTAGTAGCTGTTCATCATAATCCGGACGCGAAGATAGCCAATCTCCAGATAATTACAAAATCATAAGCGCAAGATGCGGCAGAAGCACATTCTTTCATTACTTCACGCAAAAGAGCGGGATTTCGCCCCCTCCACCGCGAGCTGGAAAATGTAAAGTAATCGACCCTCCTGGAATGGGCTTACGTTAATATTACACATATATCTAGCTATCAATCAGCACATTACATCAACAAAAAGCATTTATCGCGATGCCAAGAACCCTGTTTTTTCATGGGTCTTGGCATCGCGATTTTACACTAGGCATCTGACAGTCAACAGCATACATAATTTATCCAAATCCTGGAGGGTCAGTTATTTCAGTTATGCAGAATGTCCATGTGCAAAACCACACAAAAACGGCAGTCATACATGGCGCCTTATGTGTCTTAATATTTAGGAGCAGTTATACAAAAGGTTTTGTATATTTGCATAAGATTATTATTACATTCGTTATGAGCATAATAAAGATTCAGGGGAATCCACTCCCTAACATGCCTTGGCAGGCCAGGCCTGCCGGATGCAGCGACCCTCTATGGCGCTATTCCGCAAACCCGGTAATACCGAGAGATCTTCTGCCGGACTCCAACAGCATCTTCAATTCAGCTGTAGTCCCATTCGAAGGAGGCTTTGCAGGAGTATTCCGCTGCGACGACAAGAACCGCAGGATGACGCTCCATGCCGGATTCTCCAAGGATGGCTTTAAATGGGACATCAACCCTGAGACTATAAAGTTTGAGGGAGCAGACCCTGAAGTAGCGGAATGGGTATATGGATACGATCCGCGCGTTGCAAAAATCGAGGACAAGTTCTATGTCACCTGGTGCAACGGCTATCATGGCCCGACAATAGGTGTGGCATGGACCACCGACTTCAAGACATTCCACCAGCTGGAAAACGCATTCCTTCCATATAACAGGAACGGTGTGCTCTTCCCTAAAAAGATACACGGGAAATTCGCATTGCTCTCACGCCCTAGCGACACAGGACATACGGCATTCGGTGACATTTTCTACTCTGAATCTCCTGACATGGAATATTGGGGACACCACCGCCATGTCATGGCCCCTGCTCCTTTCGAGGTAAGCGCATGGCAATGCATGAAAATCGGCGCCGGCCCTGTCCCTATCGAGACCTCGGAAGGATGGCTGCTGTTCTACCATGGTGTACTGCATTCATGCAACGGCTATGTATATGCATTCGGTTCAGCACTCCTCGACCTGGAGCAGCCATGGAAAGTCATTGCAAGAAGCGGCCAGTACCTCATCTCGCCTAGGGAAATCTACGAGCTGACCGGAGATGTCCCTGATGTCACATTCCCTTGTGCAGCCCTGCATGACCCTGAAACAGGCCGGGTAGCTGTTTACTATGGATGCGCAGATACCGTCACAGGCCTCGCTTTCGGATACATTCCTGAAATCATAGAGTTCACGAAACGCACAAACATCTTGTAATCTAATGACTGCAAGACATTTAGTTAAACCACTCCTCTTCCTGGCACTCCTGCCGGGATGGGGAGTTCTTCATCTCAATGCAGAGGTTCCGGAAAGACAGGTCAAGGCCAATACCAAATCACGTCCGGCGGACTATGTAAACCCGTTCATCGGCACCACGAACTTCGGCACCACAAACCCCGGGGCGGTCTGCCCTAACGGGATGATGAGCGTGTCCCCATTCAATGTAATGGGCTCGGACGAGAATGTCTGGGACAAGGACAGCAGATGGTGGTCCACTCCGTATTGCTATGAGAACAAGTTCTTTACAGGCTTCTCGCACGTAAACCTCAGCGGAGTGGGATGTCCTGACATGGGGTCGCTTCTGACAATGCCGACATCCGGGCCTCTGGATGTGGACTACCATAAGTACGGTTCAGAATACCATGACGAGCACGCCGTGCCAGGCTACTACACAAACACATTGACCCGATACGGAATAAAGACCGAAGTATCTGCTACCGAACGCACCAGCATTGAGAGATACACTTTCGGCGCCGGCCAGGCGAACATCCTGATAAACCTCGGCGAGGGGCTCACGAATGAATCCGGGGCAACAGTCCGCAAGGTCAGCGACACCGAGATCGAAGGCTCGAAGCTTCTGGGCACATTCTGCTACAACCCACAGGCCGTATTTCCGATTTACTTCGTGATGCGGGTCAGCAAGGCCCCGTCGAGCTGCGGATACTGGAAGAAGCAGCGCCCGATGACAGCGGAGGCAGCGTGGGATCAGGACCAGGGCAGGTACAAGCTCTACACTCGCTATTCACGCGAGCTATCAGGGGACGATATCGGCTTCTGGTTCAGCTATGACAATGTCGATGACGGCGAGCAGATCATGGTGCAGGTCGGTGTATCCTTCGTGAGCTGCGAAAACGCCAGGATGAACCTTGATGCCGAGCAGAATGGATTCAATTTCAGCAAGGTACGTGACTATGCCTACGCCCGATGGAACAGCGACCTGTCCAGAATCCGTGTGGAAGGCGGAGGAGAGCGCCAGGAAGAGGTATTCTATACAGCTCTGTATCACGCGCTTATACACCCAAATATATTGAATGACGTGAACGGGGAATACCCGATAATGGAGTTTACCGGAGACGGAAACGTCCCGGAGAACACACGCAGCGCAAGGTATGATACAGGCAAGCCAGGCATAGGAAAGGTGGAGACGGGGCATAACCGCTACACGGTGTTCTCCCTATGGGATACCTACCGCAATGTGCATCAGCTCATGACCCTGGTATATCCTGAACGTCAGCTCGACATGGTCAGGTCAATGATCTCTATGTACAGAGAGTGGGGATGGATGCCTAAATGGGAGCTTTATGGAAGGGAAACATTCACCATGGAAGGTGACCCTGCGATTCCTGTGATTACGGACACATGGCTCAAGGGACTGAAAGACATTGATATACACACAGCATACCAGGCCTTCGTCAAATCCGCCGTCACACCTGGGGCGGAGAACAGGATGAGGCCGGACATTGACCCGTACATACATTACGGATATATTCCGCTCGGATATTTCGCGGCAGACTTCTCCGGCGACAACTCCGTATCGCATGCATTGGAATACTATGTCGCGGACAATGCGCTGTCACTCCTGGCAGCTGATCTCGGCTATGACGACGAGGCCTGGACATTCAGGGAAAGGTCATTGAACTACAAGCATTATTACAGTCCGGAATCAGGAACTCTGCGGCCGCTGAACGCCGACGGGACATTCCTTACTCCGTTCAATCCGCGCCAGGGAGAAAACTTCGAGGCGGTGCCAGGTTTCCACGAGGGCAGCGCATGGAACTATACGTTCTTCGTACCGCATGATGTGGAAGGCTATGCGCAGCTGATGGGCGGACAGAAAGTGTTCACGGAAAAGCTGCAGATGGTGTTCGACGAGGGGCTGTATGATCCTGCTAACGAGCCTGATATCGCATACGCCTATCTTTTCAGCCGCTTCAAGGGTGACGAGTGGCGGACACAGAAGATGATTCCGCAGCTGCTGGACAAGTATTTCACTACCAGGCCTGACGGAATTCCGGGCAATGATGATACCGGCACAATGTCCGCCTGGGCAGTGTTCTCGATGATGGGATTCTATCCTGACTGTCCCGGCGAGCCATCATATACATTGACGGCTCCGTCATTCGAAAGAATCACCATAGCGCTGGATCCCAAGTGGTATAACGGACATGACGAGCTGATAATCACCAAGAGCGGGAGCAATGAAAACGGACGTGACGCATCAGCCGGGAAGCTCCAGTATGACCGTATCTCGTCGATGACCTTGGGACGCAGGACACTGAAAGGCTACAGGGTCAGCCACGAGGAGCTGACACGCGGCGGGGAGCTTGTATTCCGCTGCCGGGCAGCGAAGCAATGAAGCATATACGCCCAGAGCTAGCGATGTAAACGATTAACTCTTTGCTTATTAGCTACATACCTATTTTCAAAATCACCTCCTGACGCATTTTGAAAATAGCGAATACATTGATTATTCAATACTTAAAAAACAAAAACATTGAAATGAAACATACCTTTTTCGCACTGATACTGCCAGTGATGCTGGCTGCAGGATGTGCAAAGACAGCAGACACCACGGACTACACGCAGTTCGTGAATCCGAAGATAGGCAGCGGAGGACATGGTCATGTGTTCGTCGGGGCCAATGTCCCTTTCGGCCTGGTTCAGCTCGGACCTACCAGCATTCCGCAGACATGGGACTGGTGCTCAGGATATCACGACAGCGATTCCACGGTAATAGGCTTCTCGCATACGCATCTGGAAGGCACAGGAATCGGTGACCTGTTCGATGTCACCGTGATGCCTGTCATCGGCAATGTGACATACGCCCGTGGCGAAGAGCCGGCTGCAGATGCTACGCCTGAAGAAATAGAGGCTGCAGTCAAGACCGGCCTGTGGTCCTATGCAGACAGGATCAGGGAGGTGACAAAACCTGGTTACTACAGTGTGCCGCTTACACGGTTCGGCATAAATGCAGAGCTGACAGCGACATCCCGTGTCGGGCTGCACCGCTACACATTCCCGGCAAGCGATTCTGCAGCAGTGATTTTCGACCTGGAGAACGGCGGATGCTGGGACAAGGCCACAGAGACATTGACAGAGAGGACGGACAGTGTATCCATCCGCGGATATAGATATTCTACAGGCTGGGCGAAGAACCAGAGAGTGTTCTTCTACGCGCAGTTCAGCAAGCCGTTCGACAGTTTCGAGAACCGCGGGGCATACAGCAGGATATCTTTCCACACTTCTGACGGTGAGCAGATTATGGTCAAGGTCGCATTGTCCCCGGTAAGCATGGAAGGTGCGCAGGCGAACATGGAAGCAGAGATGCCTGGCTGGGATTTTGACGGGACTGTTAAGGCTGCCGAAAATGAGTGGAATAAAGAACTTTCCAAGATTAAAGTCAACACCGATGATGCCGAGGCGCGCACCGTATTCTATACTGCCATGTACCATACGATGATACAGCCATCTGTATTCAATGATGTGAACCGCGACTACAGAGGCGCGGATGACCAGATCCACACAGAGCGCAGCTTCACGAACTATACGACATTCTCATTGTGGGACACCTACAGGGCCGCCATGCCTCTCATGACCATAATCCATCCGGAGAAGGTCAATGATATAGCAAATACGATGATCCGCATCTACCAGCAGCAGGGCAAGCTCCCTGTATGGCATCTGTGGGGCAACGAGACAGACTGCATGGTAGGCAACCCTGGGGTTATAGCCCTGGCAGACATTCTGGTGAAAGGATTCGATGGGTTCGACAAGGAACTGGCCTATAAGGCATTGAAAGACTCCGAAATGCGTCCGGACAGAGGGCAGGATCTGCGCATGGAATACGGATTCATTCCGGCGGACAAGAGTTTCACGGAATCTGTTGCTTTCGACATGGAATATGCCATCGCCGACGGAGCTATGGCGCAGGCAGCCAAATTCCTTGGAAAAGATGAGGACTACCGGTATTTCATGGAAAGGAGCCACTCATACAGAAACTATTTCGACCCTCAGACCCTATTCATACGCGGAAAGAATACCGACGGCAGTTTTATCGAGCCGTTTAATCCATACCGTTCAGAGCACCGCGCCGATGTATATTGCGAAGGCAATGCCTGGCAATATACCTGGCTTGCCCCACAGGATTTCGAGGGACTTGTAAAGCTTTATGGTTCAGAGGCCAAGTTCACAGAGAGGCTTGACAGCCTGTTCGCAGCGAAGAGCGAAATTGTCGGAGAGAACACCTCCAGCGACATCTCAGGGCTCATCGGACAATATGCCCACGGCAACGAGCCAAGCCATCACATCATCTATTTCTATACGATGGCACGCCAGCCATGGAAGACAGCCGACCTGGCAGCAAGAATCTTCAAGGAGTTCTATTTCAATGATCCTAACGGACTTGCAGGCAATGAGGATGTTGGCCAGATGTCCGCCTGGTATATCCTTTCAAGTCTAGGCTTCTACCAGCCTGAACCCGCAAATCCACGTTTCTGGTTCGGCAGGCCGGCATTCAGAAGCGCCTCTGTAAAAGTCCCTGGAGGAGAGTTCAGCATCACTGCAGACGGGCTCAGCGAAGAAAACAGATATATCCAGAGCATCACCCTCAACGGTGAGGACTATAAGCTGCCCTACATCGACTACACAGATATTTTCCGTGGAGGAAAGCTCGTCTTCAAGATGGGTCCGGAGCAGACGATATGGTATTGATAATCAACAAAAACACACAGCATAATTATGGCAAATTACAAGACAGACTCCAGAATTGTCCTCACGCTTGACGCCGGAGGCACCAACATGGTATTCAGTGCAATGCGCGGAGGCGAGTATATCATTGACCCTATCACACTTCCTTCCAATGCGAAGAACCTGGACCTGTGCCTTCAGACACTCGTTCTCGGCTTCAGCACCGTCATTGACAAGCTTGAAGAGAAGCCTGTGGCGATCAGTTTCGCATTCCCTGGGCCGGCAGACTATCCGCATGGAATCATCGGAGGATATCTTCCTAATTTCCCGTCATTCCGCGACGGAGTGGCTCTCGGGCCATTCCTTGAGGACAAGTTCGGCATACCTGTATATATAAACAATGACGGTGACCTCTATGCCTACGGCGAGGCTCTCGGTGGAGCGCTGCCGGAAATCAATGCACGCCTCTCAGAGGCAGGAAGCGACAAGAGGTTCCACAACCTCATCGGCTACACCTTCGGGACAGGACTTGGAATCGGTTTCGTGATGAACGGTGAGCTTAACCGCGGAGATAATTCCTGCGTGGAGACGTTCTGCCTTCCGAACTTCAAGATGCCAGGGTACATCCTGGAGGACAGCGCATCAATCCGTGCCGTGACCAGGGTCTATGGCGAGGCTAGCGGCAATATGAACCACGGGCTCACGCCTAAGGAGATCGCGGAAATATGCCATGGCGAGCGTGAAGGCAACAAGGAGGCCGCAATGAAGGCATTCAATGACCTCGGCGAGGCTGCCGGAGACGGTATGGCAATCGCCGCTTCACTGTTCGACGGCATCATCTGCATAGGCGGTGGTCTGATGAACAATGACAAATATATCATGCCGGGAATTCTCAGGTCAATGCGCTCAACCGTCAAGACCATATCCGGCGACACGATCGGCAAGGTCCAGTCCAAGGTGTACAATCTAGATGATCCTGAGGAGTTCGCAGCATTTGCCAAGGGCGATGCCCGCAATATTCCTGTATATGGGACAGACAAGACCGCCGTGTATGATCCGCAGAAGCGTATCGGTGTAATGCGTTCAAAGATAGGAGCGAGCAAGGCTATCTCTCTCGGAGCCTACACCTTCGCTCTCGGCCAGCTGGACAAGTAGTTTCATTAACAACTTAAAACAGGGATAGAGGTCTTCAGACCGATGTCGTCATCAGACGACCGCCCGGGGCCGGGTATTTGTGCAAGCAAATACGTGCAGGCCGGTAGGGCGCACGAAGCGACAGGGTTTGGGACAGAGTCCCAATATAAAGAAAGGAAATCATGTATCCACTTAAATTCAAGCCAATCCTCAAGACAGTCGTATGGGGCGGAGAGAAAATCGCGCCATATAAGGAAGTCGTTACCGACCAGCACAATATCGGTGAGAGCTGGGAACTTTCCGGCGTGAAGGGCCATGAATCAGTAATCGCCAACGGCGAATACGAGGGCAAGACCATCACAGAACTTGTCGAGCAGTTCAAGGGCAAGCTCATAGGGGAAAAGGTATATGCCAATACTGGCAATGAGTTCCCGCTCCTCATAAAGTTCATTGATGCCAAGAGCGACCTTTCCATCCAAGTCCATCCGAATGACGAGCTGGCGGCAAAGAGCCATAACTCCAAGGGCAAGACCGAGATGTGGTATGTCGTAGGGGCAGATAAAGGTGCGCACCTTCTTTCAGGCCTGTCCGAAAAGATTACGCCTGATGAGTATGTGCAGAGGGTCAGGAACAACACCATCACGGATGTCCTGACGCGTTTCGATGTGAAGGCCGGAGATGTATTCTTCCTGCCTGCCGGACGTATCCATGCCATTGGCACAGGGTGCTTCATCGCGGAGATCCAGCAGACTTCAGACATCACCTACCGCATATATGACTACGGCCGCCTGGGACTTGACGGCAAGCCACGTGAGCTGCATACTGAGCTGGCCAAAGACGCCATAGACTATAATGTCTATCCGGAATACAAGACCAGCTACACGGAGAAGAAAGACGAAGAAAATGTCCTGGTGGAATGCAAATACTTCACCACCAGCCAGTACGACCTAGACAAGCCGTTCACGAAAGATCTTTCCTCACTGGATTCGTTCCTGGTAGTGATGTGCATCGAGGGCCACGGCACTCTTACCGACCACGAGGAGAATGCTCACACTCTCACTATCCATCAGGGCGAGACTGTCCTCATCCCTGCGACATCTAAAGGCGTAACTTTCACCCCTGACTCAGGCATGAAACTCATCACCAGCTATATCGGCTAGTCTGAACGCCACCGCACGTCACGCGCCAAGGTCAACGAAGCGCTGCGTGGAGCGCAAGTGATTATACACCAATAAGTTAAGCGAATTTCCACTCCATAAAACCAGGAGTAGAAATTCGCTTAACTATTTGTAGGCCACCCGGTTACGCTCCACAGAGCAACGGTTAAACCGGGGCTTATGATAGCGCATGCACCTGGCTATTCCAGTCCATGGGCACGAATGAGGGCCTCAGGGTCAGGATCTGCGCCGCGGAACTCGTGATACAGAGTCATCGGCTCCTCGCTGCCGCCCTTCTCCAGGAACAGGGTGCGGAATTTCCTTGCCATCTCAGGGTTCCATAGTCCGTTGCTTTCCCAGTACTCGAAGGCATCCCTATCCAGCACCTCAGCCCACAGATAGCCGTAATATCCGGCGCTGTAGCCACCGCCGAAAGTATGGTTGAAATACGTGCTGCGATAGCGCGGGATGATTTCGTCGATAAGTCCCATATCTTTGCATACCTCGTTCTCGAACGCTGTGATGTCCAGGCTGTTCCAGTCCGTATCAGGACCAAGTTCATGCCACTTCATATCCAGGATGGAAGCCGCACAGAGCTCTGTCGTCATGAAACCCTGGTTGAACTTCATGGAGTTGTTTATCTTGGCAACGAGGGAATCAGGGATAACATCACCTGTCTGATAATGGAAGGCATATTTAGCAAGAATCTCCGGCTGGAACGCCCAGTTCTCATTGAACTGCGAGAATGTCTCCACGAAATCGTGTGCCACATTAGTTCCGCTGACATCCACATAACGGCACTTGGTAAGAAGGCCATGAAGAGCATGTCCGAACTCATGGAACGCAGTCTGGACCTCGTCAATGGTAAGCAGCTTCACCGTATCCTCCGGCTGTCCGAAATTGCATACATTGATGATTATAGGACGGACATCCTTACCTAAAGCATCCACATACTGATCACGGAAATTAGACATCCATGCACCTCCACGCTTCGTGCTGCGCGGAAGGTAGTCGGTCATGAATATGCCAAGCAGGCTTCCATCGGTGTCCTTCACATTGAACACATCCACCTCCGGGTTATAGACAGGAAATCCTTTCACAGGCTCGATGCTGATGCCATACAGGGTTTCAGCAGCCTTGAACACACCGTCACGAACATTTTCCAGCTGGAAATAAGGCTTGGTGACATTCTCGTCCAGATCATATTGAGTCTTGCGGACCTTCTCGGAATAATACCACCAGTCCCAAGGCTGTATCCTGGTTCCCGCAGGAAGAAGGCCTGCTTCAATGTCCTTGTCCATGAACTGCTGCATTGCCACAACTTCCTCCTTGGCCTTTGCAACAGCCTTCACCATGATCTTGTCAAGGAAAGCATCCACTGTAGCATGGTCATGAGCCATCTTGTCATTCAGAATCTGGTCAGCAGCACAATCATAGCCGAGCAGCTGAGCTTTCTCCGTGCGCAGGCGCATGATATCAAGGATGACCTGCTTGTTGTCATTGGTATTGTCATGATTTCCTCTGGACGAATATGCCTTGAAAGCAGCCTCGCGCTTCGACCTGTCCGCGCAGGTGGTCATGAACACAGGGTAGCTGGAGACAGGTATGCCTGTTTCCGCCTTGAAGGCATTGTTTTCAGCCAGCAGGTTGTTGCCGAACTTCTGCGAAAGCACTGCCAGCTCAGAACTGATCTCCTTGAAACGCGCCTGACCGGCCTCATCGAGGGCCACACCATTGTTCACGAACTTGCCATAAAGCTTCTTTGTGACCATATATTGTTCACGGTCAAGAGCTGAAGAATCTTCCAGCACAGCCTTCACACGTGTAAAGAATTCATGGTTCATGAAAATGTTGTCGGAAGCCTCCGTGACAAGTGGAGTCACCTCGTCCATCACAGCCTGCATCTCTGGCGTAGCATCAGACTCGGAAACATTGTACAGGACACCCAGCGTCTTCGCAAGAATCTGTCCTGAAAGCTCATAGGCGGCGACAGTATTCTCGAATGTCGGGGCCTCCGCATTGGTGACAATGGCATTGACCTCGCCAGCCTGCTGCTCTATTCCAGCTTTCACGGCAGGCACATAGTCCTCTATCCTGAACTTATCGAAAGGAGGGAACTGATCCTCCCCTTTCCATTCCTTGAGGAACGGATTTCCTCCACATGCTGAAAGCATCATAACCGTCGCTCCAAATAAAAATATTCTCTTCATAACCAATTATTTAACAATTTCCACCCCGTTCAGGTCAATGAGCGTGAACTGGGCACTTCCCTGATATATAGTCAGAATACCTTTCACATTGATTGGCGCTCCGCCAAGAATCTGCGGGTCTATCTGAGAATCAGCAAATCTCGAATAACCGCTGGTACGTATCTGGACATCCTTGGAACCCATCTTGAAGTACTGGCTGACAGAATATGCGGAAGCATTCCTGGTCAGCTCCGGCTTAAGATCCGTGACCTTACGCCCTGTATTCGTGGCACCGGAATCGAATGCCCCGGAATTAAGATAATTAAGGAAGCCCTGCTTGGACATTGCCCATGTGGTCACGCCCCAGGATCTGTCAGAGAAGAAGATGCGGTTATCATTATCCTTTGTGTCCTTGTTCGGATCAATATAGACAAGCAGGAAAATCTCGTCCCCATAGGTCAGACCGTCAAGCTCCACGTAGCACCCAAGGTTTTCCTCTTTAGAAAGATCTTCCGCAGAGACCTTCTTCGCCTCCACAGGAGTTCCAAGTTCTCCTCTGAACACATGCGTGTCAATCAGATACTGAACTTCGATATAAGAAGTCTCATAAGAACCTGTATTATCTTCATATCCGAGCTGGATCATTCCATTATATGCACCGAGAGTAAGGCCGCTGCATTTTACATATACCCACTGGCCAAGCTTATAATCATTGTAAAGTCCGGTCTTTCCCAGTTTCAGCTCGATGGCGCCGGTGGCATCCTGGATATATATGCTCTTGTAGATATTGCCAGACCGGTCCTCGGAGACCACCTGACCGCCGATAATGATATCCTGATCGATTTTCAGAGGAGTACCGGATGTGTACATCTTCTTTAGCTCCATAATCGTAGTATTCGGAGTCAATGTCACAGGCTCATAAATGTCTGCCTTGCCGTAATCTCCGGTGAACACCGGCTCCCACTCGTCACAGGAAACGAGCAGCGCCAATGATGCCGCAGCAATGCCTAACATATTAAATATCTTATTCATAACTTATGAATTCATTTAAAATTTGTAAAACTATTATCTCCCGGCAGCCTAGAATCTGAAATAGATGTTCAACATGTAGTTGATTCCGCTCATATAGAAATACTTGGAATCGAACCTGTAGTAACGCTCCTTGCTGACAGTATTGTCCACGAGACGTGTCTGCTCATAGCCTCCGGTGCGGATATCCCTCTTGTTCAGGATATTCTTCACCTGAAGCGAGAAGCCCAGCTGATAGTTCCTCTTTATGTACCATGACTTGCCCACGCTGGCATTGACAAGAAGAGCGCCCTTGAACTTCTCCTGCGCGGCCATATACTCGATTTCCTCAGAAGTCACCGTGCCGTCAGGGCCGGCGGTAGCCATATCCGTCCTGTATAGAGGATTCATGTCCAGATATGCCTTGTCGAACCAGTCAACATCTGCATCCACGAACCAGTAGTTCTTGTTCCATGCCAGCCCGAGGCTCGTAGCAAGCTGCGGAGTTCCAGAGACATAGTGCTTAACCGTCTTGCCCTCAGCTGTCGGATGGCTTTTCCAGTAAGGAATGGTCACACCATAAGTCTCCTCGACGATAGCGGCGCTGTTGTCATACGTCTGATACATCTTAGGATTAGACGTATAGACATACTGACCGTAGGAAAGCACGCCCTGAAGGGAAAGGTTCGGAACAGGGAGCGGCACCTTGAAGCCAAGCTCCATTCCGATATGACGCTCATCCATGCCGCTCATAGCGAAGTTTGTGAACGAGTTCTGCGCATCGTCATAGAAGCTCATCACCTTTGACTGGTCCTTGATAGTGGTATAGAAGCCTGTAACACGCACATCATAGCCGGAATTGCTGTATGCATAGTTCAGATCTGCTGTCAATGTCTTGACAGTCTTCAGATCCGGGACAATGCTGTTTCTTGTTCGCGGAGATATAAATGTCTGGTTAAATGTCGGGGCATCAGCGATATAGGCTGCATCCGCATAAATACGGTGACCACCTCTGATCACATAGCTGAGGTTCAGTTTCGCAGCACCTGTAAGGAAATTCTTCACCTCTGACTTACCAAGAGAAGTTATGGCTTCGCCTGTTATAGGATCATACGTCGTGATAATCTTGCCGTCATACGTCATAGGTTCGCCGTTAGCATCCAGACCAGGGAAAAGTCCCTTCCTCACAAGACCATCTCTCCAGAACTTGGAATATCCTATACGTCCTGCCACCGCGGCATCAAGCCCGGCGAATGTGAAACAGCCAGAAGCCCAGGCCTCGGCACGGCGCACATTGGCATAGTAGTCATAACCGTACTTGTCTCCGGCTTTCAATGTCTGCGCCTTTCCGTTCTTCAGATAGTAATCCAGATCATTCTGGATCATTGTCGGATATGCAGCATAGTCTCGCTCCGCGAACTGATCAATGTTCACGTAATAGTCTCCGCCAAGAAGGTCGTCCAGAACCTTGTAGTACTCTGTCCTGTTCCACTTATAGGAAAGGCCGCCGGTCAATGTGAAGAACTTCACCGGATTCCATTTCGCGTTTGCGGCAAGATTCAGGTCCTGCTGGTCGGTACGCCTCTCCTCGATTACATACTTCGAACGGTTGCCTGCATCAGTGCTGTTCATGGAGTTAACGGCATAGAGCCTGTCCCAGTTGATATGTGTAATAGAAGGCACATCCATTGTCCATGATTCCTTCGCCCATGCATACTTCGCCATGTTTACACGGTTGTAGTCCGTGTTCTCCATATAGAAATAGCTAGGCAGATTCCTGTAGTAGTCAGGTCTCGGATCCGGGGCATCATACCAGTCAAGGGCCGTATAGCCATTCTTTCCAAAGCGATAAAGCACTGTGGCAGAAGCCTTCAGCTTCTTGGATTCCGGAGTGAAATCATACTTGAGGATAGCGATAGGCTCGTGGGTCTTCTTCACACGGGCATTGCGCACCTTGCCGTTATAGTAGCCCCAGTTCGAGTTATACATATTGTCCCCCATAAGGTCATACACCTCCTGGGTGGAACCATTCTGCGCACCCCTCTGTCCTGGAGCAGCCATGAACGTAAAGCCAAGCTTATGCACATCGCCAAACTTCTTCTCCACAGAACCGTAGTAGCCGAAAGAACGGTAATACACGCCTTTGATCCAGTCATTTCCACCGAGACGGGCAGAAGCGCTGAAAGCATAGGACCAGCCGTTGTCAAGCTCGCCCGACGAGTAGGTCATCATCAGTCGCAGCCTGTACAATGCGCTGTTTGTCAGCACGCTGCCTCGCCATCCTGTACGGACTTTCGAAGCCATCGGATCAATGTTCGTAAGGCCGTTATAGCCACCGAAGCCATAGTCTGAGACCTCCGCACCGTTCACGGTTTCCTTACTGCGGGTAGCCTCGTTAAGGCCGCTCCACAATGTATAAGGCGTATAGCCAGTAATCGCGTCATTCATCCTCACGCCCGCAAGATAGACATCCTGGGACTCGCTGGAATAGCCGCGAACACGGAAACGCACTGAGCTGAAGTTATATCCGGCAATATTATTGAACACATCGTTCTGTCCGAAAAGGATAGTAGGGCTGTCCTGATACCCGGAATCGTCCATATCGAACTCAGTAAAGCTGGCGTCATCCACCTCGCCGACCTTACGGGCTGGCGTCAACGACAGCTTGAACATATTCTTCACGTAACCGTCATTGACAGTGACGTTTACCCTGGACTCCATATAGTCCGGGGTCTGAATTACCAGGTCATAGATTCCATCCTTAAGGGACGGTATCATGAATGTGCCGTCCGGAGCGGTCTTTACGGTGGCCACTTCCTCCGCACCTGAATAGAGCTTCAGGACAGCTCCATCCACAGCTGCCTTGGAAGACCTGTCCACGACAGTTCCCTTGACACCTCCGGTGTATGTCTGTGCAGACATCGCCAGAGTAAGGAACAATGCCGGAATGGCCAAAAGTTGTTTCTTGTTCATATTGTTATTGGTTGTTTTACTGCTTGTTGCTGACTATGATATATGTCGGATAATGGTCGCTGTAGCCTCCGATGAACGTGCCGTTGGAGAATGTGCGGAACGGGGTGCCCTTATACTGGCCTTCCTGCTGCACCATGAACGGCTGGCTGAACACACGTCCGTAATATTTCTTCTTCACGATAGGCTGTATCCTCAGCTCTCCCTTGGGAGCATTGACCATGGCCTCGTTCACCAGGATGATATCATAGATATTCCATGTCCCGCGGTATGCGAGGGAGCCGTAGCCTGCCTTTAGCATCGAGAGGAACGGCGAGAAGAAATCGTACTGCCCCACTTCGGCAGGGAACTCCTTGCCGTGCATGTACTTGACCATGCTGTCGTCGGTAGGGTTGTCATTCATATCGCCCATGACCATAATCTTTATTCCGGGGTACTCCTTCATCAGCTCAATGGAGTGCTCATAGATGATCTCCGCGCCACGACTTCTGAGATCCTGACCTTTTCCTCCGATACGAGACGGAAGATGCGCAACGAAGAATGCGAACATCTCTCCGTCCAGCTTGCCGCGCACCATCAGGATGTCACGGGTGCGGAAATAGTCCTGTGCCTCCTTGTCCATGGAGAATGTGATGTCCGTGGAATTGAAGTCAAATGGTATGGACCGGCTTTCCTCCACCGTGAAATATTCCGGTCTGTAGAGCAGTGCGACATCCACACCTCGTCTGTCAGGTCCGTCGTAATGCACTATCTGGTAGTTTGCAGCCTCGATTTCAGGCTGGTTCACCAGGTCCTCCAGGACATGGCGGTTCTCCACCTCGCTGAGCCCTAGGACTGCATGGAACGTCTTGTTCTCATCTGCCATAGCCCTGATGACCGTGGCTATGTTATGCAGTTTCTTCTCGTATTTAGGTTCTGTCCACTTGTTCTTGCCTTCAGGAAGGAACTCATAGTCGTTCTTTCCTTCATCATGATAGGTGTCGAACAAGTTCTCGACGT
Source organism: uncultured Bacteroidales bacterium (assembly GCA_934691625.1). Taxonomy (GTDB): domain Bacteria; phylum Bacteroidota; class Bacteroidia; order Bacteroidales; family UBA932; genus Cryptobacteroides. Next base: position 58,500 of record CAKUTA010000008.1, read on the forward strand.
TGTAGAAGCCGAGGACATAGCGTTTCGGCCCGTCAGCGTATGCCGATACAGAAATCAGCAGAACCGCCAGAATCGTGTAAAGTATTCTTTTCATTATCAATGTATTTGTTTCTTGTTTCTGCAGGACATCCGGCAGTCGGCCCGGCTGCTCGTCCATCCGTCCGCCCGAAGGCCTACCATTGATTATCAGTAAGTTACAATTCTCAAAGTCCATAGTGATGGACTTTGAGATTCATAAGTCATTGATAATCAATCTTGGCTCCTTCATACCGCCGTGGATGCCATTACCACCACCAGCCTATGGTCGCAGGATTCTGCGCCTCGACTTTCGCCGCGGCATCCTCGCCTATCCTCGCCGGAAGGTTGACGAACAGGTCTATGCCCAACTTTTCTTCCAGCTCATCGATGGACATGGAGTATGATGAATCAATGGATGCGCTGCTATACTCCTTATGGTCAAGCCAGACGGCGCACCCCATATACCCTTGAAATCCGAGAGTCGTCCCGCTCCGCATATAACGAAGAACCGCCTTATAGTAGGCTGTCGGGATGGTGACTTTTTTCCCGTCGTTGTCCAGGCAATATTTTGTACTGCCCTCTGTCACACAGCCTGTTACCACATAGAGTGTGTCGGACTTGTTAGCCCAGCTGCGGACTTTCCCCTCAAGATTGGCCCAGATGTCGCCGTTGAAATGGTCCTGAATCTGCGGTGTCATATTCGTACCATAGAAAGTCTGACTGTTAGAAGCATAGTCATACAGCCTGTCAGCAGACGGCAGCTGGTGACCTCTTGCACGCCAGCCATCATTACCGGAGCTGAACCCCTTGAAAAGTACCGGCTGCTTATCACGTGGCAGTTTAGGATCCAATGCCCACGCATCTGTACGCTTAATATTACCACCTATATTCCATTTGCATAGCGGATAAGCCACCCACGGAGCGACCAGGTTCTCGTAATCCCATGAGAACGAGTAGTTTCTTGTCTTCACCGAGCCCAACGTCATGTCATGCGTGAAGAAACCCCATTTCGTATCCTCCGGCATAGCAGGAAGCTCCATCCAGCCAGCGGCTGCCATGCCAGTGCCGCCCCCTGGATTATCGCCACCACCAGGATTGTCTCCTCCGCCAGGGTTATCTCCGCCACCACTCCGTCCGTTCTGCGTCAATGCCAGTTCTGCTTTTCCGGAGGATGTATTCAACGTCAGGACCGCAGTCCTGGATGCCTCCTCCGGATTAGCCTCCACTTTCAGCTGCACACTAAGCTTGCTTCCAGTACCGCTTTCTGGACTGACCGAGACCCAGCTGACCGCTCCGCCTGACTGGTCCAGGACCGCCAATGTCCAGTCGCCAGAAGCCTGCACAGAAAGAAACTGTTGACCGCCAGATGCCGCTACAGGATTTTTCTGGACTTCAATCTTAGGTTCTACCGAATCTGGCTCATCTCCCTCGCAGGAACACATAAAAGGCACTGACACCAAAAGTGCCAATGCCCATCCCATTATTTGATTCAATGATTTTTTCACTAGAAATCAATATTTTACATATACATTACATTCCGCCTCTGCCACAGCCGCCTTTAGACGGACAAAGGGCAGCCCAGTATTCCTGGGCACCCTTTTATGTCTGATATTTAAGTCGTTATGGTATTATTCAGAAAGTTTATATAGTTGAATAGCTTTCTGATTTTTGTATGAAGCCGACTTAAAGTATCTGAATCGCTTTTGTCCTGACTGAGTATTATATCTCAGAACAGATGTACCTGAAGTCATTATAACTCCGTCCGTAGCATCCAACGTAATTGTATTCAGCTGAGCATCTCCGTAAGAATCCGAATAGTTCAATTTATTGGAACTTGCTATTCCATAAATGTATTTTCCACTAACAGTCTTAACCGAATATCCACCATCAACAGCTGCAATTACAACCGTTTCGGCAAGAAGCTCCTCCGTTACATCAATCTCTCCAGAAAGAGGTGTGACAGCAATATTATTACTTACGGCATCAGCTGTCAAAGAGCCTTTCAGAGCCACATTCTCATCTTCATTTACAATAAGATATGTGCCGGACCAATCTGCTGGGGCAGTAGTGACCTTAACAAATTTTGCTGATGAAGATGACTTCTTGTTATGTGTAAGCGTCACAGTATAAGACTTGGTAGCGACTTCAGCTGTCGTGGAAACTGTAAGTTTCACTGTCACATCCTTATCAGTCTCGTTGGCCGCGAACTTCACTGTCACAGTGCCGTCACCTTCGCCGGATGCAGGAGAAACTGTATACGCTGCATTGTCAGAAGCGACAGTCCACTTTACATTGCCTTTCACCTCGAATGATGCAGATGTCGCGGAAGCCGCTGCGGAAAGCGCATCCTTGCTCACGGAGAATTTCGGAGTAGAGGTATCCTTCTCCAGCTTCTCGCAGTAGCCATTCTTCATCTCCTTCTCCCCGTTATACTCATCTCTGTATCCGACTACCGTAAGCTTGTCTCCTACCTCTGCGCCAAGTTCCGAGAAAGAAGTATTGGCGGCATCCTTGTCTTTCTTCACTCCATAGATATATGCCTCACCAGTGGCATCCTTAAGCATCAGATTGCCATAAGTAGTATTCTTGATTTCAGTGATTTCACCTGTCAGCCTATAAAGCACAGTCTCGCTCTTTTCTGCGGCAAGGAACTCAGCAACAGTAGCGTCCTTGATCTCCAAAGGGGCAGGAGTCTCGCCCTCCGTGAACGAAAGTATCTGAGCCTTGACCACCTCGTGCTGGCTCTTGCTCTCATAATAATCATACAGACCTGCAAGCTCGACAGTACCGCCATTTTTCACCTTGCTTGACCAGTCAGCCTTGTTAGCTACGTTATAAACATAAATCTTTCCGGTGGCATCAGTAAGGTCGAAGCTGCAATATGTCGCATTGAAGCCGCTCACTGTACCCTTAAGCTTGTAGTAGGTAGTCTTGTCGGCCGCTGCAATAAAATCAGCGACAGTCTTGGACTCGGCCTTGCTGTAATCTGTGCCTGGGTCAGGAGTCTCGCCGCCTGTTCCGAGGTCAATGCCTTTCGAGAAGTCGATGGCAGTGCCAGCGGCTGATGATACGCTGAGGTCGAGGTCATCCATCATATATGCGCTTGCAAGCGTCGCCTTCACATACACATACAGAGACTTGGTCCCGGCAGGAACAGTGAATGTAGAAGACGCCAGATCCCAGCGCCTGCTCTTGAGTCCATCAGGGAAAGCATATTCCAAAGCGACCCATTTCTGCCCGTCGTTGCTGACATATACAAGGAACTCTGACGGCACGAATGTATTGTCTTCAGCCTGATACAGATTTCTTTCAGAGCCGAATGAAAGGACATAATCAGATTTGCCTTCCGGAAGGGTTATATTCTTCACCTCGAAATAATTATCAGCAGCAAACCAAAGATAGTTCTTTCCAGAGCCGGCATAGTCTGAATACTGTCCGTCAGAGACACCTGACGAAGTAGTCCTGGCGGACATCCCAGCAAAGGCATACTCTACGGATGCTATGCCGCTTCCCGTCTCATTTTTCCATCCCTCGAATGAATCGAGATAAGTCTTCCATCCGCTGCTCTCCTTCACGGCGAGTTCCTTATCGAAATCATTATGATAGACTATCATCTCAGCAGCAGATCCATTGCCTTCCTGATTGACAGTCAGCGTCTTGGCATCGAATCCAATGGTGAGCTCAACAGTTCCCTGACGGTCGAAACCTTCATTAGAAAGCACTGTAACAATAATATCCTGTGCCTTGCCGGAGCCTTTACCGCTGGCAGGTTCTACCGCGATCCAGTCCGCACCCGGCTTGGCTGTCCAGTCCCTGGTGGCAGTAATCTGGATAGTCTTGCTGTCACTATCCTTTCCGAAATCCAGCGATGACGTAGAAAGCTCGATAGAAGGAGCGCCAGCAGGTTCATTATTCTTATCGCCGCAGCTCTGCGCGAACAGCATCGATGCCAATGCGAATGAACCTAAAAACAATGTTCTGAGTCTCATATTACTTTTATTTATGATTATTACTCTTGCCTATATCTTACAAAGATAGCCAACATCTACGAATTAAACAACATAAATCGTATTACAGTCATCCATCTCGAAATCATAGCCCTGCCAGAATCCGAAAATTTTCTCAGATCTTAAGGAATTCTGACGCAACTCGCTATAAATCTTTCTTTTATACACTCCACCCGCAACTTATGCAATGCCTTTTCCCGCGATTCAGTTAACTTTTCCAAGATTTCCAAAAGTTGCGATTCAGCCAAGATATGCCTCCAGCATTGACCGGCATATAGAAGAGACTTCTCCAATGATTTCCTTGCAGCGGTATTCCGGAATTTTTATGTCTTTACCGGCACTGACCATATCCACCACCGACGGATTGCCCTTTCCCATTACAGATGTCGCGTGCTCACCACGATACCCCTCACGGCACATGGTCAGGTCATACGCCGGAGCCAGGTTCCATACGCCCCCGTCACAGATGAAGCTGAAATTTTTCGGATGGTCATCCTTATTTTCAGTCACGACATTGAAAACCATCCTTCTGAACATTTGCTCCACCTGCGCCGGGTCTTGCGTCAAATATCCGGTCAGATGAAGCAGATTTCTATAATCCATCATCAGTTCATTTAAGGAAAGCCCCAGAAGCGCCCCTGCCGTAGCAACATGAAGCCTATGTCCATTTCTCATATCAAACCTTCGTGATGCAAAATATTTTCCATCAATCAGCTTGAAATCAGGGACTTCTATCCCGCAGGCATTGGCAGTTTCATTATACCTGAACTCCATTTCACCAGAATCCGCGCGATCATATATATGCCTGAATTTCACAAGCCAGTCGCCATCAGCATCTTTCATCAGGCATTTAGGACGGCAGCCACCTGAATTGCCACTATTGAAATACAGCACGTCCTCATCCTTGTCAGATTTCTCTGAAAGAACATCCAGTGCCATATTCTGCAAGTCGTCAAGTTCCGGCAAAGCCTTGTCTTCCCCGACAAAAGTCTCCGGAATATAAGTCAACGCCCCCATGCCGGACTCCCCCACGATACTCAGCAGCTGTACTGGTGTCAATGATGACGCCTCAACTCCCTGTTTGCGCAAAAGACGGCTCAGCAGATACCGTCCATATCCATCAGGAATACTGTCGTCAAATATGCCAAAATTACCCGAAAACGAGTCTGATTCCGCAATAAAGATATCAGGTTTCAGGGGAAGTTCCAGTGGCGAGATGGAGAATCCCTCAACAAGCCACCTGCGGTCATACTGAAACACACAACGTCTTCCATCCGGGGTCATGGCAAGCTCCCCGATGCTCTGCCCCGCCAAGCAGACGACCAGTTTATTTACAAGTTTCACGATGCCCCCTCCTTCTGTTCTTGTTGCTATTTATCGTATCAAGTTCCGCCATGGTGGAGAACTGCGGGACAGACATAAGCTTCTTCATGTCTGACGAATATCCAAGAGCCTTCGCTATCGCCACGTAGGAGGTCAATGATATTTTACCGCTGCTTTCAAACTTCGCTATGGTAGATACCGCCACGCCCGACCTGTCATATAAGGTCTTCCGTGTCCATCCCTTCTCCAGGCGACGGCGTTTCACATTTTCCGCCATCACCTTAAGGATGTCCTCAATGGTTTCAAGATTGTATCCGTAATACATACGATTGTATCATTTAGCCACAAATATAGCAATAATAAACACAATGTTAGCTTTTATTTTCAGAACCACACACACTATAGGCCTTCATAGTAAGGCAATGTAAAATGCCCTCGTTATCAGGCGCAGCCCTGACGCTGCATAAGTCAGTTTTTGCTTAATACGTTAATTCACAATCATTTAATATTTTTCAAAATCGTCATATACGCATTTTGAAAAACGTTAATACATTTATATTCAACTAATTAACAAAGAAACACCCATCATCAGGTGCAAGCTGAAACGCACGGGTCTGTTCATTTTTAGCGCTATGGTCAAAAAAAACGGGCGTCCCGGAAGGGGCCGCCCGATGATATGATGCAGAGGGAGATTATTTGTTCTCAACCCATTTCTGTTCCCAGATATTCAGCTGCTGGTTGGTCTTGTAAACCGTAGGGATGCAGGTCACATTCACCTTGGAGTCCTTGGCAGCCTGGACATACATATAAATCTTGTTGCCGTCAAATTTACCGGAGCTCTGGAAATTGAACGGGAAAGTATTCGTGCCGTCTGTAACACTGCCGGCGCTAGTCACAGCAGAATATTTAACATCTACAGCTGTACCGACTGTGGCATCCGAAATCTTCACCAGACGGTTCAGATAGAAATCGAAGTTTCCTGCGAGCTGAGCCAGAGTCACCTCCGTAGGCTTCACCTCGCTGTTCTCCGGAGTAGTAACCTTCGCGAAGTTCACATTGAAGGCTGTAGCCTCTGGAAGATTGTTGTAAGCATAGCCCTTGCCCCATACACGGCCGTTCACGACCTGACCGACCTTGAGAGTGACATCGCCGCTGTAAACCAGGAGACCGCCTGTCTCATCCTCAATGAAGATATTGTTGCCATTCTTATAGGTCACCTTGGCATCTTTAAGAGTATAGTCGAAATTGACAGCATTCCTGCTGCTGGTTGCAGTCTTAAGAAGGTCATTGATAGCCTTTATGCCGCCTGTGGTAACCTCGGAGGTGCCGAGCTGGGTAATGCTGATCGGAAGTTCCGTAGAATCTTCGCCTTTCGTACTCTTAATAACGACAGAGCCAGTCCTATGGCTTCCGGTAGTATTTGCAGTGGCATTGACAGTGAATGTGTAGTTTCCCTTGCCGTCCGCCGTATAGCCGTTGCCCTCGAATGTGAGCCAGTCAGACTTGGACTCGAATGAAAGCCCCTCACCTTTCTGCGCCACTGTCACAGTAAATGTTGCGGCTTCTTTTCCGAGGAACTTGTTAACATCGCTGCAAGTAAGAAGCGCCTTCTTCACTGAAATGAATGTGGCATCGACAATCTCGATTGTGGAACCGTAAGTGGTTCTCGCACCCTCGACTGTGACCTCATCACCCACAGCGATATTGAAAGAGCCCCAGTTATATGTGCCGGAAGCATCCTTAGTGCCGTAGATGTACAGGCTGTTGCCTTCAGAGTCTGTCATATACCAGTTGCCGTAGGTGGTATTGGAGATGGTGGAGCAGCTGCCTTTCACACGATATGTCTTGCTGTCGGCGCCGTTAACTACATCCTTTACAGACACAGTCTCGACGTCCTTCTTTCCGGCAGTCTGTGCCACGATAATATTCTGGACCTTGTCACCAGCCTTGATCTGAAGAGCAGAAGACCTCGAGGCATCTGTCTTGTCCGCATGGAAAGTGACCTTGGTCGTGCCTGCCTCGCCACTGCGTGCAGAAGCCGAGAACCATGAGTTATCCTCAAGGTCAAGCTGCTTGGTAGGGACATAGTACTTGACTACCCCCTTCTCGTCATCAAGCTTTTTCTCTTCGACATCGAAGTCTATGTCGAAAGTCCAGGCCTCGGACGCTGTTATCTCGACTGTCACGTCACCGCCAGCTTCAGGAATAGTGATATAGGACTGGGAGACCTGTATATTGTCAAGCTGAAGGGCATCATTGTCAGAACATCCTGCCAGCATTGCCATGGCAGCGAATGCTGCCGGTATTATATATTTAAGTTTCATATAAGTTCCCGAATGAATTAGTTGAACATATATTTGATACCGATGGAAGCATACCAGCACTGACCGATAGCATGGTTCGGAGTGAAAGTCTTCGTAGAACCATTGATGGCCTTATTAGTGGAGAATGTCGGATATCCTTCCGCATCAGCACCCTCATACTTGAGAATTCTTGCCTCTGTTCCGATAGCCGGATTCAGGATCTTCATTACGCCCCAGCTGGAGTTGAAGATGTTCATAAGGTTCTTGATATCGAAACCGAGCTGAAGAATATTGGTTGTCTTGCCGGCCTTTACCTTGAAGTCGTGCTTGTAGCTGAAGTCAACTCTGTGAACCCATGGAGAATATACGCTGTATGCTTCCGCATACTCGCCCTGATGCTTCTTGAGATATTTGTCCTTGTGGACGAATGCCATGAACCTGTCCTTATCGTTGTCAGAAACGAAGCGGAAGTCACCGTTCTCGACCTGCTTGTCAGTAGGGATATAGATGGCGTCATAAGCATATCCGTCACCGTTCATATCATTTGTGAGCATGTAAGAGTAGTTGCTTGAACCGCGCCATGTCTCATAGATGAGGCTGAAGTGGTTGCCGCAATGATCGTTATGGGTGACAGCTGCCACGAAACGGTCAGGGATGACATTGATGGAGTTGTGCAGCTTGATATAGTTAGGTCCTTCATAAGTAGGGACATAGGTGAAAGCGGACTCTGCGGCCGAACCTGGCATGCTGGTGATTTCCTTGGAAGCGGTATGAGTGTAGGCTGCCATGATATCCAGTTCCGGGATAGGTGACATATTGATGCTTGCACTTGCAGAGTAGCCGTATCCCTTATGTGTGTTCTCAAGGACAAACGCCTTGGTGCCTGTACGGAAGGTCTCAGGATAGATAGGGCGGTTGTCCACGCCATTGAACTTGGCAAATCCGCCGGCATCCATCATGCTCCAGTCTGAAATCATGACACCATTGACGGTCTTGTTGTAGATTCCCTCGACAGAAGCCGTGAACGGGAATGATGTAGGGAACTGGTAGTCAACTGCGAGAGAAGTCTTCCAGACCTGCGGCATCTTGAACTTATGGTCAACAGCGCATATAGAAGATGGAACTGTTCCGTCCTCAGGCTTGTAGTCTGCAGGGTAGCCGAGAGAGATGAGCTTCTTGTAAAGGGCATCAGTCGTAGCCTTTCCGCTGGCATCAGTAACCAGTCCGCCTGCGAACTCTGACATCGAGAAGCCTTTCTTCGCCGCATTGGATGCATTGATCTGCGCCTGATACTGAACAGAACCGCTGTTGGTAGGCATGTTGGTAAAGAACACAAGAGGCAGACGACCGGAGAAGAGACCGGTACCGCCACGGACTTTCAGGCTCTTGTCGCCAAGAACATCCCAGCTGAAACCGACTCTAGGGGAGACAGCGACCTGAGCACCAGGCCATTTGCCGGTATCAATGTGTGTTTCCTTGAAGTCCTTTGCTTTCGGGTAATAGCTGAGAGCCTTTATCGCATTGTTCGTGACGACATCCTCATTGTTGAAGAACAAGCCGTCAAGACGGATACCGTAGGTGAGCTTGAAGTTTTCAAGTGCAGACCACTCGTCCTGGGCATAGATACTTGCCTGATGGAAACGCACACGGGCAGCAGGGTTCTTCTCGCCATTATATCCGTATGTGAGGTTCACAATCTCAGGAGCCGCACCGTTAATGAAGTCATCGAGAGTCTTGTATCGGTAATAGCCGGTACCATTTCTCATATATGCGTTGTCAGCCATCTGGTATTCATAGCGGAGACCTCCTGTAACCTTGTGGTTTCCAAGATACCATGTAAGGTCATCGCGCACATTAGCGATAGTGTTGTGCACCGCATTGTTCCAGGTGAAGAGCTCATATCCGAGAGCCATGTAGTTCTGTCCTGCGCCGTCAAGTATGTCGATGAACGGGAACTCGCCCGAGTCTGTACTGCGGACATCATCCAGCTTGGAGAATGTCGCAAGGAATTGGTTTGAGAGATTGTCGCTTATGCGGCTGTTCAGATCGACAGACACAGAGTGAACGAGGTTGTCGATTGCATACATGGAGTTTGCAAAAGACATGGAATACTGCGATGTACGTGAGCCTGAAGCACGGGTACCGCCATCCATTGATGTAGCGTTAGGTGCATTCCAGCCTCTGTTCAATGTATAGTTGTAGCGTACAGCAAGATGATTCTTCTCATTGATGTTCCAGTCGATGCGGGCCAGAATCTTCTGATTGCTCTCGTCTGCAGGGAAGCTGGTATATGAGCCTGTATCATATCCGTATTTCTCTTTCACGAAATCAGATACCCTCTGCAGATCAGAGAGTTTTGTACGTGAGATATAGTTGTTCGCATCAGCGGTACCGTCCTCGGAGCCTCTCCACCTGTTGGCAATGGTAGGGGTCTTCACATACTCATAGTTGACGAAGAAGAACAGCTTGTTCTTTATAATCGGGCCACCAAGAGTGAAGCCGTAGGTAGTGGTACGGTCCTTGGCACGTGCGCCTGTGATTTCAGTTCCATCAACAGCATCACCGCGGAGGTTCTCATTCTTATGATAGATATAAGCAGTCCCCTTGAAAGTGTTGGTACCCGACTTGGTGATGGCATTCACACCACCGCCGATGAAGTTGGTCTGACGGACATCGAACGGGGAAATAACCACCTGAAGCTCGTCGATAGCATCAATGGAGATAGGGCTGCCGCCGCCAGGAAGCTTTGAGCTAAGACCGAAGTTGTTGTTGAAGTTGGCGCCATCGACAGTGAAGTTCGCTGTACGGCCGTCTGCACCGCCGAATGACATGCCGTTTCCGCCATAAGGAGAAAGCCTGGTCACCTCAGTAATGCTTCTGGAGACTGTCGGGAGTGACGAAATCTGAGAATTGTCAATGTTGGTAGCCGCACCTGTACGTTCATTGCTGAACTTGGATTTGGCGCTGCCTATGACCACCACCTGCTCGAGGAACTCTGTAGATTCCTTAAGGGTCGCGTTAAGATTGTAAGTCTCGGCAAGCTGGAGAGTCACATCCTTGAAGACAAGAGTATTGTAACCTACGGATGAGACCTCCACCTTATAAGGGCCTCCGGCACGCATACCATTGATGGTATATTGTCCGTTCTGGTTAACAATAGCTCCGTAAACAGTACCGGAAGGCTCGTGAGTAGCTACCACAGCAGCTCCTACCACCGGTTCTCCTTTTTCATCAGCGACACGTCCATTCATAGAGGATGTTGTCACCTGAGCATAGGCTAGCGTACCTGCCAACATAGATATGCCGGCAAGCAACAGATGCTTTAATGAATAATTCATAGAGGTAATGTTGTTATTATATTTTGTCGGCAAATTTAGATTAATACTTACAAATATAAAAGACTAAAACCATTAAAGTTCAATTGTTTTTGTTTCATCGGCATTAATTTTTCAATGTTTACGCGCATAAAAATGCAGGCTGACGGCAGCCGTACCGATTTAACCCGCCGGTCCTCCGGAAAAGGCATGATATAATTACGAAAATTTATTTTGCCGATATGAATTAACATTGTACCTTTGCAGAACTGATGTGGAAAGATTTGCCTGCTTGCAACCACGTTAAAAAATGCTAAAATGTTGACATCCGGCGACCGCATCTGCGGAAAGCCACTTTTCATATCAATGTTTTGTGTTTTTGTTACGTCTCCACATTAGTGGGACGTTTTTTTGTAACATGAAAAAACAAAGTTGCCTCAGATTAAGAGAATATTTTCGAGGATAGATTTGTTTTCGAAGAAAGAGTGTGCCGGTGGCACATGACTGATGAGAAAAGAAATATAGGCCGAAAAGATTCCTGATGATGCAGGTTATTTTTTGAATGTTACTTTATGCTCCTACGGCAGTCAGGAGACAGAACAGTATATTGACGCAGATGCCTGGCAGTCTGCGCGGAATAGATTAATAAAATATTGGATATGAACTATTTATTCACATCAGAGTCGGTATCCGAGGGACACCCGGATAAAGTCGCCGACCAGATTTCAGATGCCATTCTGGATGAATTCCTCAGACAGGACAAGGAGTCCAAGGTAGCGTGCGAGACATTCTGCAGCACAGGTCTCGTTGTTGTCGGAGGAGAGGTGCGTACAGAAAATGCATACGTGGATATCCAGTCCACCGTGCGCAAGGTGATAAACCGCATCGGATACAACAAGGCAGACTACATGTTCGACGGCAACTCCTGCGGAGTGCTTTCAGCGATCCATGAGCAGAGTGCCGATATCAACAGAGGCGTGGTGCGCACCGATCCTGAGGAACAGGGAGCCGGAGACCAGGGCATGATGTTCGGCTATGCATGCCTCGACACCGAGGAATACATGCCGCTTCCGCTTGCTCTTTCACATCTGACATTGCAGGTGCTCGCAGACATCAGGAAAAACAGCATTGACCTTATGCCTTACCTCCGTCCGGATGCCAAGTCCCAGTTCACAATCGAGTACGACGAGAAGAATCACCCTGTACGTGTCCACACCATAGTAGTCTCCACCCAGCATGATGAGTTCGTCGCTCCGGAGCTCGGAAAGATGGAGTACAATGAGGCTGTACGTCAGTTCGGCCAGGAGAGAGTGGACCAGGCAATGCATGACAAAATAGAACAGGACGTAAGGGAAATCCTTCTGCCTAAAGTAGTTGCGGAACTTCCTGCAAAGACTGCTGCGCTGTTCGATGACAAGTTCATCCTCCACGTGAACCCGACAGGGAAGTTCGTCATCGGAGGTCCTCATGGAGATACCGGTCTTACCGGACGTAAGATTATTGTGGATACATACGGCGGACGTGGAGCTCACGGCGGCGGAGCATTCTCCGGAAAGGACCCTTCAAAGGTGGACCGTTCAGCGGCTTATGCAGCAAGGTACATAGCCAAGAACCTGGTGGCTGCCGGTGTGGCAGACGAAGTCCTGGTACAGCTGGCTTATGCAATCGGTGTGGCAAAGCCTGTAAGCATCTTTGTAAACACCTATGGCACAGCAGCCAACGGACTGGATGATGCGGCAATCGCAGAAAAGGTCGGTGAAATCTTCGATCTGCGCCCGGCCAAGATTATCGAGAAGTTCCAGCTCAAGAACCCTATCTATGAGCCGACTGCAAGCTACGGTCATGTCGGCCGCAAGCCGTACACAAAGGCTGTCAAGGTAATCCGCGACGGAAAAGAGACCGAGAAGGTTCTCCAGTTCTTCGGCTGGGAGCTTCTTGACTCCGTGGATAAGGTCAAGGCCGCATTCCACCTGGCATAAAAGTTCGCCTGCTGTCCAGCCACATTCTCATGAGCCATGGAACGCCATGCGGCCGTGGAGTGTAAAACACTGTAAATTAGCGCAATAACTAAAATACTACTCCATGTATGATGGAGTAGTATTTTAGTTAAATAGCCATATATCAGATATTTACATTCCACAGCCAATCTAGCGCCACAGGGCGATAGGCTACTCTCCGCGCTCCATTTCGCGGCGGATGTCCTTCTCCTTGATGGTCTGACGCTTGTCGTACTGCTTCTTGCCCCGTGCAAGAGCTATGTTCAGCTTGGCATAACCGTTTTCAGATATAAAGAGCCTTACCGCAACTATGGTGAGGCCCTTTTCCTTTACTTTCTGCTGAAGATGTATAAGCTCACGCTTCTGCAGCAGCAGCTTGCGGTCGCGCAAAGGTGCATGCTGCCCCCATGAGCCCCATGCATAAAGAGCGATATTGATTCCGCGGACATAGAGCTGACCTTTATCGAAATAGCAGAATGCATCCGACATTGACGCCCTGCCGGCGCGGATTGACTTTATTTCTGTTCCGTACAGGACAATCCCGGCAGTATAGTTCTCCAGGAACTCGTAGTCAAACGATGCCCTCTTATTATTTATATTGACCCTGCTCTTTTTCTCTTTCGCCATAATGTTATCCCCTCAAAACAAATTTCCACAAATTTATCGCTAATTTTGCACAAACCGAGAAGTTGTTTAAATTTTTAAGAAGAGAAGACAACAAATTTATCAGAAATGCCCATAAAGAATCCATACGGAAACATGATGATTGCAGATCTGCCTGAGCCTGAGACCGTCCGGGCGGAAGATCTGATGAAACTCATTGACAATAAAAGCATTGACCTTATATGCGTGTTGGGGCCTACAGCCTCAGGGAAAACAAGGTATGCGGTAGAGCTGGCACGGAAGCTGAACCGCCTCAGAAGCGGGGAACGCACTGACGGGGATCAAAGTACCGAATGCATATCGGACATGAGTGCCGGAGCGGAGATCCTGTCCGGAGACTCGAGGCAGGTCTATAGGGGCATGGATATTGGCACAGGAAAGGATCTGAGCGAATATGGAGAGATTCCTTATCATCTGATAGACATCGTGGACGCCGGAACCAGATTCGACCTGTATCAGTACCAGAAGGCTTTCGAAGCGGCATATAAGGACATCTGCAGCCGTGGCGGCATACCCATATTATGCGGAGGCTCAGGGCTTTACCTGGAGGCCGCCACTTGTGGGTATGCCCTTCCTGATGTTCCGCCGTCACCGGAGCTGAGAGCCAGGCTGGAGGAAAAGTCCACAGAAGAGCTCATATCAATGCTGGCCTCACTGAAGCCGCTTCATAACAAGACGGACTTCGACACGAGGAAAAGGCTCATCAGAGCGCTGGAAATCGCGATATACCAGAAAGAGCACCCGGTAGAGAACACCAGCTATCTTCCGAAGAATACATATTATATAGGCACCCTGGTTTCACGGGAGGAAAGGAACAGACGCATAGATACCAGGCTGGATGCCAGGATTGCAGAGGGCATGGCAGATGAGGTGCGCAGACTGCTTGACAGAGGCATCCCGGCAGAAAATCTCACCTATTATGGACTTGAATATAAATTCGTTACACAATATGTTCTGGGAGTTCTGTCTCTCGATGAGATGAAGACGCTTCTGGGCAATGCCATACATCAGTTCGCAAAGCGCCAGATGACATGGTTCCGAGGAATGGAACGCAAGGGCATCCGTATCCACTGGGTCGAACCTTGACAGCTACTATCTGGATATATTTTATATTAATCATCTGAATATCAAGCTATTGACTTTTTCAAAATCCACAAAACATAGACTTTGAAAAACGTCAATTAATTACACACCAGACAATTAGCATCCAGAGCCAGCTAGTGCACATTCAATGCGCCATACTATTCATCTGCAGAAGCCGTATGGACCGTATGACCTGGCAAGAAACGTGGAGCTTCAGCGGCACGCCACCAGGCGGCATCGAAGTCAGGATAGGCATACGGCCCTTCATGGTCTATAGTGAAAGCGATATAGTTTATCTTGAATCCCTGCGAAAGGAAATTCTGTTCATAGAATGTCTGCACCTCGAACAATGCATCTACAGCCGCCTTTCCGCACACAGAAGAGAATTCCGAAGAATACAGGGATGCGGCATCTGCCCCATAAAGGTCTGACGTGGAAGCCAGGACATGGAGATGGCTCGCCTCGCATACCGCTTTCGTATATTCATACAGGAATGTGCTGTCCGTCTTCAGATGGACAATGCCACCAGGCTTCAGGAAGTGGCGGTAGCGTTCCAGGAACATCGGGCTTGTAAGACGGCTGTTCTCGCTCTTCATCTGTGGATCAGAGAATGTTAGCCATATCTCCGAGATCTCGCCAGAAGCGAAGAAAGCCTCGATAAACTCGATGCGAGTGCGCAGGAACGCCACGTTAGGCAGACTGTTTTCAGTAGCGTATTTCGCTCCTTTCCACAGCCTTGCGCCCTTTATGTCCACACCGATATAGTTCACGTCCGGATGCCTCTCGGCAAGCGCAGTCGTGTATTCACCCTTCCCGCAGCCAAGCTCCAGCACTATCGGGCAGTTCCTTCCGTGAAACATCATTTCATTCCAATGTCCCTTCACCGGATGATCCTTAAGGTTCAGCGGAGTCCATGCTTCACCCTCCTTCCTGTCCAGAACCTCCTCCGAGGCCGGCTGAAGCAGGCATGAGAAAGTCTCGTTCTCGCTGAACTTCTTTAATTTTCCATGTCCCATACTATTAAAAGCTTTCTTTCACGATCCTGACACCCATCCCGGTAATTCCGTATTTGCGCAATGTGTCTTCAGGCACCTTCACATAAATCTTCCATTCCCCATGCCTTTCAGGAACCAGATTCCTGCCAATGCTGTATATCAATGCCTTGTCATAATATGAGGAATCCGCCATGCTGTTCCTTCCCAGCACAATGTTGTTTTCAAACACCTGTCCATCAGGTGATTCCCACAGAATATCCACAGGCATTGATCTGAAACCGGAAAATTTCCTGTCAATGCATGACAATGCCGAAATCAGGGAAACATTGTACGATGACAATGAATCTGTCATGTCCGCATTGAATACATAGCGTCCGTAGGCATCACGCGAAGCATTCCTGACGAACTGCTCGGAACTGGCTGGTGCAGAACATGACTGAACCGCCACAAGCAGCATCAGAAGCAGATATAGAAGTCTGCTATTCATTGCTTTCTGCCGGCCCCTCCTGCCGAGGCCGTCTCTGGCTGCCGTTCTGGCGTCTGTCACGCTGGTTTCCACGCCCTGATGCATCGCGGCGTCCCTGGTCGTTTCTGCGAGGACCGCGCTGACGTGTGGCGTTCTGCACTGGCTGAGCATCCTGCGGGGCTGCATCTGCAGGTGCAGCGGATGTATTCTGACGAGGCTTGTCGTCACGCCTCTGACGGTTCTGGGCACGGCGTTTCTTGCGTCCTGGAGAATCGAAACGTGTGATGCTGTCATCACCTACAGCAGTGATAAACTCAGGCACCTCAGGCTCCGGTTCGCTCTTAAGAGATTCCGGCTTGACGCCGTTATGGTTCATCTTTATGATTTCCCGGACCTCCGATGCTGCCAGAGGGAAAAGATTCGCCAGCGATCCCTTGTCATAGGAAAAGTACATCACTTCCTTAAGGATATCCGTCTTCATCAGGTATGCAAGACCATCCTGGAATTCAAGAGGTTCGGAGACACGTGGTATCCTGGACTGCGCATCCATGTATGTAGCTACCTCATAATTCAGGCAGCATTTGAGCTTGCCGCACTGGCCCGCAAGTTTCTGCGGATTAAGCGACAGGTCCTGGCAACGTGCAGCCGCTGTAGTTATCGACTTGAAATTGGTGATATAGTTGGCGCAGCAGAGCTCGCGTCCGCAGATGCCAAGTCCTCCGATAAGGCCGGCCTCCTGGCGCGCACCTATCTGCTTCATCTCTATACGGATACGGAATTCCTCGGCAAAGACCTTGATGAGCTGGCGGAAATCCACACGTCCGTCGGCAATGTAATAGAAAATCGCCTTGGTGCCATCGCCCTGGAACTCGACATCCCCGATTTTCATATCAAGGCCAAGCTCCACGGCAATCTGACGAGCACGTATCATCGTCTCCTGCTCGCGTGCTATCGCCTCCTGCCACTTCTCGATATCGAGAGCCTTCGCCTTCCTGTAGATCTTCTTGAACTCTGTATTGGCGGGGTCAATGCCCTTGCACTTCATCTGGCGGCCGACAATCGGGCCTTCCAGAGTCACAATCCCGAGGTCGTGTCCGCTCTGGGCTTCCACAATCACCAGATCGCCCATCTTGACACTCTGTCCGGAGGCATTGACATATATGCCTTTACGCGTATTCTTGAATCTTATCTCGAACAGGTCCGAGTACTGTCCCTGGGTGATGCCCTTGAGCCAGTTATAGTCTTCCAGCTTGCAGCAGCCTCTGCGATAGGTGCAGTTCAGCTCGTCATTGCTGTCGCGTGTCACCGTGCAGCCGCGGCTGCAGTCAAACTGTATATTTTCGTTGCTATCCATCTCACTTCTATATTTTGTCCGCAAGCCGCGTGCGACTTACTTGATTATCCTCTTTCTCGCTCTTCAATGTCCCTTGCCCTTCGCGCTGGGTCTTCCGTTACCCTCTCCCTGCTTCCCTCTCCTCGGGAGAGGGACTTCCTCACTTCTATATTTTGTCCGCAAGCCGCGTGCGACTTACTTAGTTATCTTCATTCTCGCTCTTCAATGCCCCTTGCCCCTCGCGCATTGTCTTTCATTACCCTCTCCCCGCTTCCCTCTCCTCATCTTCTTCAGCTCACAAACAGGCGGTTGACCATGTTGGTGAAGACGATCTTCTGATTCACATTGCGCACTATCAGCGAATTCGCCTTGGTTATCGCAGCCAATGCCCTCTGGCAGAAAGCCGGGCCACAACGCCTTGCCGCATCCTCATAGAACGCTTTATCTTCCGGACGTATCCCTGCAATATCAGGCATATTCTGCTGAAGCATATATATCTTCCTGACGCAATCCCCTGCAAATTTACAAAAAGCTTTCTGTTTCTCACGGGAATCCAATGCAGCTATCGCCTCTCCGGTCTCCAGGACAGACAGATAATTCCTGGCAAGAACTCCATCCATCAGCTGCATGAACGTATCCATCATCTCTACATTCTCATCTCTCTCTGCAAGACTCCTGATAGCATTGCCAATGCTTCCCGACGCAAATTCCGCAGCATACCTTGCCGCCTCCATATCCACACCGGTCCATCTCGGCAATGCCGCAGCGATCTCATCCTTCTGCGCAGGCATTACCCTTATAAGCTGGCAGCGCGAGCGTATTGTCTTGAGCACACGTTCCGGCTGATGCGTCACGAACAGGAACAATGTCTTTTCGGACGGCTCCTCCACGATTTTCAGCAGCCTGTTGGCAGCCTCCTGGTTCATCTTTTCAGGCAGCCATATCACGACAGCCCTGTATCCGTCAGAGAATGAGGACAATGACAGCTCATTCAGGATATTCTTCGCATCAGCCACGGATATGGAAGAGGCTTTCTTCTCAATTTCCAGCGTCTCGTAAAGCTCGTTCTCCATGAAGAACGGATTTCTGACGAAAAGCTCGCGCCACTTCTGTATAAACGATGATGATGTCACCTTGTCCCCTGCAACAGGAAACACAAAATGCAGATCAGGATATATGAGCTTCCCTATCTGGTTGCATGACGGGCACACACCACAAGAATCACCGTCATGGCGGTTCCGGCAGTTAAGATATTGCATGAAAGCCACAATCAGCGCCAATGCGCCACACCCTTCGTTCTCATGAAACATGATGGCATGCGGGACACGGCCGCTGTCAGCCATCCTGACAAGAGCTTCCTTTACATCCGCGTTACCTATGACATCCGAGAATTTCACGATTTTCTCTCTGCTGTAAATTTTGCAATATCTGACAGCATTCCTGCCTCACGGACATCACCAAGAGGCCTGAGAGCTATCCTGGCATTGTCCACATACTCTCCAAGGCGCATCTCCGCATACTCCAGCCCGCCGTTCTCTTTCACGAAAGACACTATCTCCTGCTGATAATCAGGATGTTCCTCTATATTGCAGACCATCCGCCTTATTTCCTTCGCCCTATCCTCGCCAGCGTTCGCCAATGCCCCCAGAAGCGGAAGCGTTATCTTCCGTTCCTTCAGATCCAGCCCAGCAGGCTTACCAGTAGCAGCATTGTCCTCGTAATCGAAGATGTCGTCCTTTATCTGGAAAGCAAGTCCAAGGCATCTGGCATAAGTCCGCACAGCCTTGGTCTTTTCTTCAGAAGCCCCCACAGATATTGCCGCAGCCGCAGCCGCAGCCACGAAAAGCGATGCCGTCTTGTTATAGATTATCTTATAATAGTCCTGCTCCATCGTGTCGCCGGTATCCGCTTTCTGAAGCTGAAGCAGCTCGCCCTCGGCAAGGTCTGAAAGGGTAGCCGAGAATATGCGTATCACTTTCGACGACGAGTTGGCGCTGGCAAGTATGTTCTCCATTCCTTTCACCAGCCAGTAGTCTCCCAGCAGGACAGATGCTCGTCCGCCCAGAAGCGACATCACAGTAGGCACTCCGCGGCGCATAGGGCTGCCATCTGCGACATCATCATGCAGCAGTGTGGCATTATGCAGAAGCTCCACAGCGGAGCCATACAGCAATGTATCCTCTGTGACAAAACCGCCGGAGCAGGCTCTTGCGGCAAGCAGGCATAATACCGGGCGCACCTGCTTCCCTGAATGCGCCATGACTGTACGATTGGTCTTGTCCAGCAACGCGATATCGCTGGATAAAGACTTGCGCATAAGCGCATTGACTTTCTCCAGATCCTGCTTAAGATATTCCTTTATACTGCCGTAATCCATCCTTCAATAAATTCCATCCTCGATCTTCCCTTCAACTAAATTCCGGCCGTAAGTTCCCGGACAAGTTCATCCACCGTGCGAGGAAACGCTATCATACCGCGGGATTCCCTATCCAGCATGCCGGTCTGCACATAAAAGTCCAGAAGGTCAATGAACTTGTCATAAAATCCTCCGATATTCAGCGCGAACACCTTTCCGTCATACTTATGCAGCTTGGCCAGGGTCAATGTCTCCACCAACTCGTCCAGAGTCCCTATACCGCCAGGCAATGCCACGGCAGCGCATGTGCCTTCGCGCATCTTCTCCTTCCTCCCGGACATAGTATCAGTCCATACCACCTCATCCAGCCCATCATAGACAAACTGTTCCATGAAGCGCGGAATGATTCCTATGTGGTGTCCACCACATTCAGAGACAGTCCTGGACACCACGCCCATCGTTCCTTTTACAGTACCTCCGGACACTATCGTATAGCCTTTCTTTACCGCAGCATGTACGAACGCCTCCGCAGCCGCATTATATGCCGGGTCAATGTCACTGCTGGCCGAGCAGAATATCACTATTTTCCTATCTTCCGCCATACTAGAACATGAATGCCAATGAGAATGTCACACCATTGAAGTTACGCCCGTCCTTGAATGCATTCTTCACAGTTTCCCCTACATCGTTCATCTTTCCGCTCTCCGAATACAGCGAGCCGAAATTCCAGAAATATTTCACGGAGAACTGGATTTTCCAGATATCTATTCCGGCACCGAGACCAAGGCCATATTCCCAGCGGGACATGCATGCGCCCTTGAACGAGCTGGACTTGATAGGAGCAGCCTCAGCCTCATATCTCTTGGCCTTGGCGAACAGCCCATATCCTATAAACGGCTCTGCGAAAACATATGGTCTGAAAGCCACGAGATCCGGCCCCCACTGCACCTGCACAGGGACTTCCAGATAAGACGCCCTGGCGTCAAGCCTGAACTTTTCAGGACCGATATCGCTGAGCTTTGTTCCCTTGGACTGAAGCAGAACTGACGGCTGCACTGCGAACCCGTATGCTATCGGAAGCTCCGCAGTAAGCCCGACATGATATCTGCCGATGGAGCTGGCATCCACATTCTTCGCATTGGAGGAAGATGATGTGAAGCCTGCCACAACTCCAGCCCTTGCCTTGTCACGGTTTCCGGCAACGGCATTGAAAGATAATGACAATGCGGCCAGAACAGCCGCAGCTGCCATGAATATTCTCCTGGACATGATTTCCGTCTTTTAGAGCAATGCGTCTATCTTGGCGGTGATTTCAGACTTAGGCACAGCGCCGACAAGACGGTCCACCATTTTCCCGTCCTTGAAGAAAAGAAGCGTAGGGATGCTTCTGATGCCGAACTGCATGGCAATCTCCTCGCAGTCATCCACATTGCACTTGGAGATTTCAGCCTTGCCGGCATACTCCGATGCCACCTCTTCCACTACCGGTGCAAGAGCACGGCACGGACCGCACCATGTAGCCCAGAAATCCACTACTACCGGAAGTGCTCCGGAAACGATATCAGAGAAATTCTCGTTTGTAACAACTTTTGCCATAATCAAATCTGTTTTTATCAATTTACAAACATACAAAAAAATATTGACTTTCGGAATATATGGTCAAGCCATATCTATCCCGAAAGTCAACTATCTATGTATAAGCGTATTGCCTAGAATGCCTGGTCGGCGCTCCAGACGAAGGCACGGAGACCGAGATCCGGTGTCGCGTCATCCTTTGCCTTGAGATCATCAAGAATAGCCTTCACCTTGTCCTCCTGTACGAAAGCCAGGATGGCATGATTCTGCACAGGCCATGCATGGTTGCCATAATGCGGCTCACCGTCAACAGAACCGCGCCCGTCAATATCCTGCCAGCGGGTGAAGCCCCTCTGCGCATGAGCGTCAAGCACTTCCACGATTTCCTCGTTGTATGCCTGGTTGTATGATATGAATATTGCTTTCATTGTATTCAATATTTTAACTGATTACGCCTTGGCAGCCTCAGCAGCCTTCTTGGCAAGCTTCTTCTGCTTATGGCTTTCCTGCCTTGTGGCGAACACGCAATAGATTGTAGGAATGAGCACCAGGGTGACAACAGTGGAGATGGAAAGACCCCACGCCACTGTGATACCGAGTGACTTCCACATCTCAGAACCCTCGCCTGTACCGATTGCCATAGGAATCATACCAAGCACTGTAGTAAGAGTTGTCATGAGAATAGGGCGCAGACGGCTTCTGGCGGCAGCTACAGCGGCATCAAGTATGCCCATGCCCCTCTCACGGAGAAGGATAAGGTAGTCAATCAGCACAATACCGTTCTTAACCACAATACCTATAAGAATCAGGATTCCGATCATCGCCATCACACCCAGAGCCGTGTTGGAAGCCCAGAGTCCTATGATCACACCGACAAATGCAAACGGCACCGAGAACATGATCACAAACGGGCTCATGAACGACTCGAACTGGGATGCCATCACCATGTACACAAGGATGATAATCAATATCATAAGCGTGATAAGATCGGAGAACATATCCTTCTGATCCTCATAGTCACCGGCAATGACGACATCAAGTTCCGACGGAATGTCGGTATCCTTGATCGCCTGCCCTGCAGCAGAGACACCGTCACTCATGGCATGATTTCCTTCGATGACACCAGATACTGTGATCATACGCTGCCTGTTCTTACGCTCGATTGTAGGAGGCACCTCTGTTTCTACTACCTTTCCAAGATCCTTGATGCGGATACCGTTTCCGGCTCCATTGTAGATGACAATATTCTCGATATCCGAGACACTGGTCCTGAATCCGGGAGCATAGCGTACACGTATATCATACTCCTCACCATCCTCTCTATAATATGAGCCGACAGAGCCGCTCATCGCAGCGCTGACAGCAGCAGCAGCTGTAGTGGTATTAAGGCCATTTGCGGCAAGCTTCACCCTATCAAAATCAACTTGATATTCAGGGGTGTACTGATCACGGCTGAGAGTCACCTGGGCAAATGAAGGATCTGCAAGCATCTTTTCACGGATTTCATTGGCAACCTGGTCAGTGGTATTGAAGTCATATCCATAGATTTCAACATCAACTGTAGCGGCTCCACCCATGCCGCCCATACCTTCCGTTACAGTACCCTTATGTATTTCAGGATATTCGCGGATATCGGCACGGATGACATCGGCTATCTCGCTGGCAGAACGCTTACGGAGCTCCATACTTCCCAGGTTGATGTTCATCGAGATGATGTTGGAACCGTTGGTCTGCATACTTGCGAAAGCATTGTCAGAGTCAGCCTGTCCGAATGTGTAGCTGCAGATCTTTATCTCAGGAATCTCCTCGCAGATCCTGTTGTAGAAGTTCTTCGCGAACTCGCCAGTAACTTCCTGTGAGGTACCGGCATTGAGCTCGATAGACACCGTCAGACGTCCCTGGTCAGCATGAGGGAAGTATTCACTCTTGAGACTTGGGCCGAGAAGGAGCACGACAGCAGCGAAGATAGCGAATGCCCCGAATATCACGGTCTTCCTGTTACGTACAGCCCAGTTGATAATCTTCGCATAGCCATTGGAAATAGCATTCAAGCCCTTGTCGATAGGAGTGAACAGTATATCGTGAAGCTTGCTCTTCTTCCTGTCACCACGAAGCATCCTGGAGCAGAGCATCGGCACAAGGCAGAGGGCTCCGCAGGTGGATACGATCATGATGATGCTGACAATCCATCCGAGCTGGCGGAACATGATACCGGACATGCCGGAAATGAGTGTCAGCGGCAGAAACACGCAGAGCATTGTCAATGTAGAGGCAATGATGGAGATACCCACCTCCTCTGTTCCATGCACCGCAGCCTCCTTCGGCTTCTCGCCTCTCTCGATATGGGTCGTGATATTCTCAAGAGCCACAATGGAGTCGTCCACGACCATACCTATCGCAATGGACAATGCCGACATTGATATGACGTTCAGAGTGTTGCCTGTAGCGAACAGATAAACCAGGGACGCCATAAGCGAGATAGGGATGGAAAGGATAATGATGAATGTCGCTCTCCATCTTCCGAGGAAGACATAGACCACCAGCATGACGACGATGAAAGTGATGATGATGGTCTCCTTCAGGGAATTGATACTGTTCTCGATATTGCTTGAAGAGTCGATGACAGTCTCGATATGGATATCAGAAGGAAGAGTCTGCCCGATAGTCTCAAGCTCTTTCTTAACGCCATTGATGACATTGACAGTATTAGCTCCCGTCTGCTTCTGGATGACAATCTGGGCGGAACGTGTGCCGTTCGTTACAGCCTGCTGCTCCTTCTCCTCCTGACCGTCATTGACAGTAGCGACATCTTTCAGATATACAGCGTCACCATCCTTATAAGCAAGCACGATATTCAGCATTTCTGACGGGTCCTTGAATTCCTTCTGGATACGCAGGGAATAAGTGTCCGAACCTATGTCAATGCTTCCTGAAGGGACGTTGCGGTTCTCGTATGCAATGATGCTGGATACCGTGGAGATTGACAGCCCGTAAGCCTGCAGCTTGTTAGGGTCGCAGTACACCTGTATCTCACGTGTAGGCGCACCGGTCACAGACACGGTACCTACGCCCTTGACCCTGGAGAGAGGTGTTGTCACCTTATCATCCAGAATCTTGTCCAGCCCCGGAAGACTCTCATCCGCTGTGGCAGCAAGGATGAGGATAGGCATATCGTCCGCACTGAACTTGAATATGACCGGAGTGGAAGCCTGGTCAGGCAGAGACGAGTTCACCATGTCCAGCTTGTCACGGACATTGTTCGTCGCCTCCTCGATATCTACACCGTAGTTGAATTCAAGAGTAATGATGGAAATGTTCTCCTTTGATTTGGAGGTCATGTCCTTAAGGTCGCTCACACCATTCAGTCCATTTTCCAGGACCTTGGTGAGGTTCGTCTCGATATCAGCCGCACTGGCACCCGGATAGGACGACATCACGAGGATGACGTTGGCATCGAAGTCCGGATACAGGGCTATGGATGTCTTCATGAACGAGAATATACCGAAGATTGCAAAGGCAATGAAGACCAATGCAGTCGTTACCGGCTTATTCACCGCTGTTCTATATATGCTCATAGATACTTTACTGTTAAATGTTTTCTTCAGGAATTATTCCTGGACATTGACCTTGGAGCCGTTCTTAAGGCTGGCCTGTCCCTTCACAATCACCTTGTCGCCTTCTGCGATGCCCGAAAGAATCTCATACTCTGTATCAAAATGACGACCGAGGGTCACTACCGATTCCTTCACGGTACCATCTTCCTGAAGGATGAATACAGACCTTACACCAGAACCCTGCTGCTTGACAATGCAGTCGTCAGGAACAGTGATGCTATGGTTTGTACCGAAGTTCACTGTCACGCGGGCATACATTCCCGGCCTGAGGACGCGGTCTGTATTAGCGACATTGACCTCCACGGTGAATGTGTGGGTGGCAGCATCGATTGTAGGATATATCCTGACGATGCGCCCGGTGAATGTTTTTCCAGGAAGAGCGTCTGCTGTCAACGTGACAGTATCGTTCTTCTTCACACGGGTGTAATCAGCCTCTGACACACCGACAAAAAGCTTGACCGGAGTAATCTGCTCCACGACATAGATAGGAGTACCGCTGTACATATCACCCTTATCGTAGTTTCTGGCGGTAATCACACCTGATACAGGAGAACGGAGCACAGTATTCTCGAGAAGATTGTCGTACTGGCTGCGTGTGACATTGTATTTCAGCTCCATGGCGTCGAAATCAGACTTGGAGACACCGCCCTGCTCATAAAGCTTCTTTATACGTGAGAACTCCAGAGAGTCATTGGCAAGAGAAAGCTTGGACTGGTTCAGGCTTACGTCGTCCATCCTGGCCACAACCTGACCGGCACGGACAAAGTCGCCGACCTCGGCATAGATCTTCTGTATTCTCGACATGCTCTGAGGAGCAATGTTGTTCTTCGCATAAGCCTCCACTGTAGATGTATAGACGTCCGTCTGTGGAACATCCTTGGATGAAGCGGCCATGACTTTTACATTGGTCAGCCTCACTTCCGTAGCCTGGGTCTGCTCTGCAGTCTTCGTGCTGCTGTTTCCGCAGCCTGCTGCCATCACAGCGGCAGCCGCGTAGATAATCGTTCTAAAATTCATATTTTTCATTGTCTTATTATCTGTTGTTAAGGTCCACATTTCCGTCTTCATCTATGAAATCGTGTCCGAGAATCTTCTCAAGGTTTGATTTTGCCACCACGTAGTCATATACGCTCTGCGATACGCTGAGCTTTGCCTGGGTAAGCGCGAGCTGTGCGTCATTCAGTTCAGTGATGGTGCTGCGGCCGACATTGTATGACTGCGTAGCGATATCATAGGCCTTCTGTGCTGTCTCCACACCGTCCTCTGCTGCCGCATAACTCTTTATCTTAGTCTCCATAGTGTTCAGATACTGACGGATAGCTATCTTCAGCTGGCGTTCCGTGTCGCTGGCCTGGATAGCAAGCTCCGAAGCCTGCACCTTCGCCTGACGGACATCGTTGTAGCGTTTTCCGCCGGAGAATATAGGTATATTAAGGCTCAAGCCCACATAAGAATACGGGGTCCACTTGTAGTCGCTGAACTTGAAGTCATTAGTCATGGCGTTCATGCTGAAAGAGAATCCGAGGGACAATGTCGGGATGTAGGCGTATTTCTGGAGTTTCACCGTCTCGGCAAGCTGCTCGGCCTGAATAGAGAGCTGGCGCATTGTCGTATTGTAGTCGAGGCTCAATGCATCAGAACTGTAGCTGTCTGTCATCATGGCATCAGCATAGTCGCCAAGTTCTCCGGCGACGTCAATGTCCTGGTCGAGATCCACTCCCATGACAGCCTTCAGCTGCCACAATGCCAGAATGACAGAGCTTTCTGCATTATAGACATTAGGAACAGCATTGGCGACAGTCGATTTCGCTCTTGTAAACTCGAGTTCAGAGGCCTTCTGTGCGTTGTAGCGCATCTGTGTCTGCTCGAAGTTCTTTACTGCATTGTCATATACATCCTTATAGACAGTGAGGGCTTCCTTTGCGAGGAGGACCGCATAAAATGCCTGCTTTACCTGGGTCACCATGTCCAGCCTCGATGAACGGGCATTCTCCACTGACAGCTCCACTTCCTGTCCTGATATCTTCAGGCTTTTCCAGAGCTGCGCATTGATAAGTGGCATATTGGCAGAGACGCCTGCGTTCCATGTGTTCCATCGGCCGACTTCTATTCCGCCGCCGCTTGAAGATGATGACCCGCTGTCTGTTCCTGCATCAGACGCGCCGCTGTCAGAGCCGTCACCATCCGATGATCCGCCGCCCATGAAGCTGCTCATGTCCACATCCATATACATTACCTGTTTCTTGATCGTCCTCTGGAATGAACCTGTGAGGTCAATCTGAGGGAAAAGGGATGCGTACGTCCCTTTCTTAGCATATCCGGTGCGCTCGATTTCCTTATCTGCCACCTGCACTGAAGCGTTCTCGCTCAACGCTATCTTCAATGCTTCATCCAATGTGATGACCGTCCTGGTCTGCGAGCTGTCCGCTTCCTGCGCCACGGCATTCAGGGACATCATCACCGAGGCTGCAACCAGCAGCAATCTCGGAAAGATTCTCTTCATAACTTAAACTCTAATAATTATTTATTTCTATCTAATCTACAATCAATGGCGCGGCATGGTGCAAATACCACGCCGCGAAATGTTCAAAAAATGGCAATATCTACACTTATTATTGCCAAAAACTCCACATTGTCCAGAAACGGCTAAATTATGCCAGCGGTTTGGCATAGTGGGTGGCAGTTTTCCTGCGACCGCCTTCCTGCCCAGGAACGATCACCGCCGCAGGCTGCTTCCTGACATACGCATAAATCAGGAAACCGATGCCGAGAAGCACAAACGGTATGCTGAGCAGCTGTCCCATATTCAGAACCATATTATCCTCGAACGCCACCTGTGGCTCCTTGATGAACTCGATAAGGAACCGCATCCCGAAGCATACTATGAAGAAGATGCCGATGAATGTGCCGCGGTAGATCTTGTCCAGCCTGAACTTGTACATGCTGATAAGCACAATGCCAAGAATCAGATAGCTCAATGCCTCATAGATCTGTGTCGGATGCTTCGGCTCTGTCTCGCCTCTCAGATCGAATATGAATCCCCAAGGAAGGCTGGTCACGTCACCGTAGATTTCCGAGTTCATAAGGTTTCCGAGACGGATGAATGTGGCGGCAAAGGACACCGCAATACAGAGATGGTCGAGAAGCCATACGAAGTCGAAATTATTCTTCCTACCGTAATGGTGTGCATACCATGCCATTGCGATGAGAAGAGCAATCGTTCCGCCATGGCTCGCAAGTCCGCCCTTCCACGGCATGAAGATTTCCAGGAACCCCTGCCAGCTGCCGAAATAGTATTCCGGCTGATAGAAGATGCAGTGTCCCAGCCTGGCTCCCACAATAGTGCCGATCAGCAATGTATAAAGGAGTGAATCCAGAAGATTTTCAGATATCCCCTCACGGCGGAAGAACCATCTGAATATGAACCAGCCAAGGATAAACCCGGACACGAAAAGCAGGGAATACCACCTGAGGCCGAACGAGCCGATATGGAAAAGGACCGGATCCACATGCCAGTGGACAAATAGCATTTCGAACATACTTGTCAATTTATTAAATTGTAAAGTTACGCATATTTTCCGACAAAACGGCATATAAAAATCCCGTGCCTTTTTTCAGACACGGGATTCAAGTAAAGTCAATGCACATAGGCATTGCCAGGATTTTTTATTCGTTTACCGCTGCAACTCCAGGGAGAACCTTGCCCTCGATAGCCTCGAGAAGGGCGCCGCCACCTGTAGAGATGTAGGAAACCTTGTCGGTAAGACCGAACTTGGTGCAGCATGCAACCGAGTCACCGCCTCCGATGAGGGAGAATGCACCTTCTGCTGTAGCAGCGGCGATAGCCTCACCGATAGCCTTGGAACCGCTGCAGAACTCGTCGCACTCGAATACGCCGGCAGGACCGTTCCAGAGGATTGTCTTGCAGCCCTTGATAGCCTCCGCGAATTTCTTCTGAGCCTCAGGACCTGCGTCAACACCCTCGAAGCCTGCAGGGATGGCGTTAGCAGGAGCGACCTTGATCTCTGAGCCTGGCTTGAGTGACATTGTAGCGAAATCAAGACCGTTCGTGGTGACAGCATCTGGAGCCATTATAAGCTCTACGCCGTTTTCCTTGGCCTTTTTCTCCACGTCAAGAGCCACATCGAGCTTGTCCATCTCCACAATAGACTCTCCGATTTCACCGCCATGAGCCTTCGCGAATGTATAAGTCATACCGCCGCAGAGGATGAGCTTGTCCACCTTGCCGAGAAGATTCTCGATGATGCCGATCTTTGTAGATACCTTGGAACCGCCCATGATAGCGATGAAAGGACGCTTGATGTCGCTGAGGACATTATTGACAGCCTTCACCTCTTTCTCCATAAGAAGGCCGAGCATGCGGTCCTCAGGTTTGAAGAATTCAGCGATAACGGCTGTAGAGGCATGTTTGCGGTGTGCTGTTCCGAATGCATCCATAACCCAGCAGTCAGCATAAGAAGCGAGCTTCTTGGCGAATTCCTTCTGTGAAGCCTTCATTGCCTTCTTAGCTTCCTCGTATGCAGGATCCTCCTTGTCAATTCCTACTGGCTTTCCTTCCTCTTCAGGATAGAAACGGAGGTTTTCGAGAAGAAGAACCTCGCCTGGCTTGAGAGCTGCAGCCTGTGCGTCTGCTTTCTGGCAGTCAGGAGCGAACTGAACAGGAACGCCGAGTTCCTTGCTTACTGTATCAACTATCTGTGAAAGAGAAAGTTCAGGTTTAACCTTTCCTTTTGGCTTGCCCATGTGGGACATGATGATGATAGAGCCGCCCTTTTCAAGAATGAGCTTGAGTGTAGGAAGAGCGCCACGGATACGTGTGTCGTCGGTAATCTTGCCGTCCTGGATAGGAACGTTGAAGTCCACTCTCACAATAGCTTTCTTACCTTTGAAATCGTAAGAATTGATGTTTGATGCCATAATATAAATATTGTTAATTATAACTATTCTCTGTGTCAGAAACTGTTTTGAAAATTATTATCTGAAAGTCCGAGGGGAATTTTACCTCAAAACGACTTTTTAATTCAAAACTGTTTCAGCCTGCAAATTTAGCAATTTCCGGCAAATTCCGTACCGCTATTTCTCACCGCTGTACATACGGCAGATGCCGAAAGTGAATGCCTTGTGACGGACATTACGGTAGCCGCATTCACGTAGCGTCTGCATAAAGGCTTTCCGTCCCGGGAAGTTCAGCACTGATGCCGGCAGGTACCGATATGCGGCCTTGTCGCCTGACACCTTGCCTCCGATAAGCGGCAGGATATGAAGGAAATACAGGTTGAACATCCAGCGGAGCACGGCATTGGACGGAACAGAAAGCTCCAGTATCACCAGCTCGCCGCCCGGCCGCAAGACACGCAGCATCTCACGCAGTCCTTTTTCCCGGTTCTCGAAATTACGGACACCGAACGCCACTGTGACCCTATCAAACACCCCATCCTCGAAACGGAGGTTCTCGCAGTCGCCAACTTCGTATGATACAATGTCTTCCAGACCTTCAGCCTTGATTTTATCTCCCATAATCTTCAGCATGCCTTCCGACAAGTCAAGTCCGGTCACATGCCCATGCCAGTATCCTCCTGTATGCGCCACATAGCTTGACAGCCTAGAGCTATCCTGGCTGACAAACTGATTATCAGCCTGTTCACCAGCAGCCTGCCCCACACCAGATTGTCCTCCATCCGCAGTGGCATCTTTCCTGTCCGCACCGTAGATTTCAGCTCGCCGCACCATCTCCCGTGCTATGGCAATGGAGAAGTCCCCTGTTCCGCAGGCGATGTCCAGCACGTGCAGACCTCCTGTCTCGCTGTCTCCTGCCGCAGCCATCGCACGCTCTGCCCTGCCAGGCCTGAATATATATTTCAATGCGCGTTTTCTCCAGGTTCTGTCAATGTCCAGGGACATTATATGATTCAGTTTATCGTATTCCGGGGCAATGCTGTCGAACATGTTCCGGATGTTTTCTTTTTTCGGCATTCTTCTGTATTGTTTTCTGATTTCCGAGTGCGGTAATATTGAATATCAGCGAGTTACAATTCTCAAATGTCACAGGTGGAGACTTTGAAATCCGTATGTAGCTGATAATCAATGGCAGCTATCTACGGAGCCTCACAACTATGCTCAACGGCAGCACCTTACCGAAGCGGTCACGCAGGGCAAGCTCGCCAGATTCCATCTCATAGTCTGCGCTACGCGGTGCCTCCTCCGGGGCAGCTGCACCATGTCCGCCACGCAAAGCGGCACGCACAGCATCAGCCGTAGATATCCGAGGCGCTTCTGCATTGCCCCCAGGCTCCTGCAGTCCGAAAGCCTCGCGCACGACAGTCTCCCCAAGCATCGGCGAGAAGCCGTTTGAATAGAGGTTCAGGACAAGGAAGCTGTCCTTCGGTGCCAAAATTGAATTGACGGTCTTCATCATCTCGAAAAGGCACTCATCAAGCTTCCACTTCTCTCCGTCAGTGCCATGTCCGTAGGCAGGAGGATCGAGGATAATTCCCTGATACACATTACCTCTCCGGGCTTCTCTCCTGGCAAATTTCATAGCGTCTTCCACGACCCAGCGGATACCGTCCAGACGGCTGGCATCCTGGTTGCCATGCGCCCATGTGACCACCTGACGCACTGAATCCAGATGAGTCACGTCCGCTCCTGCGGCCTTTGCCGCAAGAGATGCCCCTCCTGTATATGCGAAAAGGTTCAGAACTTTCGGCCGGCCGTCCGGAGTAAGCCCCACGCGGCGGCATTGTTCTTCGGTCATTCCCGCAGCAGAATTATGTACATTGCCCATACCATCAGTGGAGAAATCCTGTCCGGAGAAAATTCTGTGCGCGAGCTCTGCAAGGCGGGAAGTTTCACGATAGATATACTCCCAGTTTGGCGACTGCTCTGGAAAAACTCCGACATGCTTGAATGACGTAAGCCCCAGCCTCAACGAAAAGTCAAGACCTTTCTGTGCTCCATGATATTTTATATACCATTGGTCATCAGTACGTTTCAGACGCTCCCATGTTCCGCTGTCCTCTTTGCCGGCTTTCGCGAAGCCTGCTCCCGGATGAAAACGGGTATGCGCCATGCGTCCCCATTCATCCAATGACATTGACCTGCCCCACAATGCTTTCGGTTCAGGCCTTATCATATAGTAGTTCCCGAATCTTTCCAGTTTTTCGCCGCCTCCGGAATCGACCAGTTCATAGTCTTTCCAGAAGGCTCCAGGATATTGTACCATCTGCTATTCCGATTATTGTATAAAGGGCAAAGTTAAGAAATCCTCTGCATAAACCGTAATCCATCAAAAATTTTGATTATTTTTGCAGCTGACACAGAAAACTGTGCCGTAACATATTTGGTGAAAGTGTTTTCGCACTATCCTTTCAAGGAAATCTGACAGTTTCAAAGAAAGTAAGGATAACAGGGAAACGCCATCATCTGTATAGTCTGTCCAAGGCGATTATGCCCTGCTCTATACTGGTGTGGAGTCGTATCCATATCTTTACTTTCGGGTTTTGTCAGAACCTCCTTGATAAGGTGTGGAATCAGCTCCACACTTTCCGTTTATTATTAACCCAGGACCGGAGACTCCTGGCAACAGTTACAACATTACGAACTATATTAAAAAATGAGAAAAAAGAGTAAAAATATGGTGAGATCAGTCTCGTCAATGTCGTTTGGAGAC
>CAKUTA010000009.1 GCA_934691625.1 uncultured Bacteroidales bacterium
CATATCTGATGTGAAATACTTTCTTTTTAGACTACAGAAAATTTATGCGTAATGCACAGGGTTTTCCCCCTGACCCCTGTTTTTTTCTGTGATTTTCGTAAACGCTAATATTATTAATGTTTTGATGTTTATCGTGATAACAAAAAAGCCTCACAGAGTAATCTGTAAGGCTTTCTGCGGTGCGGATGGGGCTCGAACCCACGACCTCGGGCGTGACAGGCCCGCATTCTAACCAGCTGAACTACCGCACCAGGAGTTTTGCTGTGTTTGATGTTTTTCTCAAACGCGGATGCAAATATAGGGACTTTTTCTGAATCTGCAAGCGTTTTGAGTGAAAATTTTTAAGAATATGTATATAAAACGATATCCGAAACAACGCAAAAAGCGGACGGCCATACATGTGACCATCCGCTTTTCCACGTCTCGTAGAACGAAACTATTTGACTTCGATAACTTTATGAGCTTCGTTAGGCTGAACTTTGACAATCTTAGGTATATTGACCTTTAATACGCCATTTTCTACTTGAGCATTGATCTTCTCTTTGTCTGCATCGTCCGGCAGAAGCATTGTCTGCTGGAATTTGCTGTAAGAGAATTCACGACGGAGATAATGACCGTTCCTTTTCTCGCCATTGTTCTCCTGTTTCTTTTCCATATTGATGACCAGGTCTCCATTATCATCAAGGCTGACCTTGAAATCTTCTTTTGTCATTCCTGGAGCTGCAAGTTCAATGTCGTAGCTCTTTTCGTTTTCTAATACGTTGATTGCTGGAGCTGTAGCATTGGACCTTTCCATCCACTCGTTATCAAAGAAATCATTGAAAATACTTGGTAACCAATTCTGGTTATTTATTCTTCTTGAAGGTACCATAATTAAAATCTCCTATTTTTTATTTTATTATTCATTTTTATCCTGAATTCCTTGAACTTTCGGTCTTCAGCCTCATTTGTGGCTTCCGGCGTCCAGCCTTGGAATCCTGCTCCGTTTCTTTGACGGAACGCTTAAGGTATAAGCAACCTATGTACCATCCGATTAAAAAGTTCTAAAGGTTGACAAAATGACTGGTAATCGGACAGGATGTCATAAAATATTGTCAAAATGGCGCATTGGTGTCTAAGGACACTTTTCTGTGCCGCTCCCGCTATCATCCCTGTTTCACTCTGCGGTATGAAACATCTTGGAAATGATGTATATTTGCGGATTAATTCAGTTGAATATGCCGGATAGCGGAAATATAATAATAAAGGGTGCCAAGGTCAACAACCTGAAGAATATAACAGTAGAGATACCTCGTAATAAATTCACGGTAATCACGGGAATTTCCGGCTCGGGAAAATCTTCTCTGGCTTTTGACACATTGTTTGCCGAAGGGCAGCGCCGATTTGCCGAAAGTC
The DNA here is from genome assembly GCA_934691625.1 of uncultured Bacteroidales bacterium. Taxonomy (GTDB): domain Bacteria; phylum Bacteroidota; class Bacteroidia; order Bacteroidales; family UBA932; genus Cryptobacteroides. Next base: position 1,396 of record CAKUTA010000009.1, read on the forward strand.
TCTCATCTTACGCCAGACAGTTTCTTGGACGCATGTCGAAACCGGATGTGGAATCTATAGAAGGAATTCCTCCGGCAATAGCCATTGAACAGAAAGTTAATACCAGAAATCCTAGATCAACAGTGGCTACGACTACGGAAATCTATGATTATCTTCGTATTATATTTGCCCGCATAGGCCGGACATTTTCTCCTGTAAGCGGTGTCGAAGTGAAGTGCCATAGCGAGAATGATGTCATGGCATATATTCTCGGAAGCATTGAACCATCAGCAGTGTATCTGCTTGCCGATCTGGGATGGGACGGCAGGAAGGATAAGGTCGAGACACTCCTCTCACTGAAAGAGGAAGGATACTCGCGTCTTTATTCGCCGGAGCAAGGGCAGCTGCGCATTGATGATGTCATGAGGAGCTCGGAATCAGGGGATTACCCTGCCGGGCTGCTTCTGATGGTGGACAGGATGAAGCTTCCAGGGATGAAGAACAGTCTTCCTGTTATGCCAGACGGGGCAGAGATGCCACGGAACGAGTGGGAAGATATGCAGGCAAGGCTTCACTCTTCAATAGCGACGTGCTTCAGCCGAGGAAACGGGACAATGTATGTGAGACGCGAAACTGCTTCAGGTGAGGCCGGGATTCAGAAGTTTGTGAACAGGTTCGAGGCGGACGGCATGACATTCCGCGAGCCTGATGAATATATGTTCAGCTTCAACAGTCCTCTTGGCGCCTGTCCGGTATGCGGGGGGCTTGGAAAGATAATAGGCATAAGCGAGGAGCTCGTGGTTCCGGACAAGACCAGGAGCATATATGATGGGGCGATCGCTTGCTGGAAAGGTGATAAGATGGGATGGTTCAAGGATCATCTTGTCAATGTCGCAGATAAATATCATATCAATGTCTTCGAACCGTACTGCTGCCTTCCTGAAGATACGAAGCGTCTTATATGGGAAGGCCACAAGGCTGCGACTGAGGAGGACTCGCTGATAGGTATCAATGAGTTCTTTAAATGGGTCGAGGCGAACCGCTATAAAATCCAGTACAAGTATCTTCTGAACCGCTTTTCGGGGCGTACTGTATGTCATGAATGCAATGGCAGCAGGCTGCGTAAGGATGCGCTTTACGTGAAAGTCGGCGGAAAGAATATATATGAACTGCTATGCATGAACACAGCTGAGCTGCTGGACTTCTTCAAGAATATAAAGCTTACCGATTATGAAAGATCCATAGCAGGCAAAGCTATAGACGAGATAAAGTCCAGGTTGCAGTATATTGCCGATGTAGGTCTCGGCTACCTTACACTGAACCGTGCATGCAATACCCTTTCAGGAGGAGAAAGCCAGCGCATCAATCTTGTTACCGCACTCGGCAGTTCACTTGTAGGCTCAATGTACATTCTTGATGAGCCAAGCATCGGACTGCATCCAAGAGACACGGACAGGCTCATCGGAGTGCTGAAGCGGCTTCGTGATATCGGAAATACAGTAGTCGTCGTGGAACATGATGAGGAAATCATCAGGGCCGCGGACATGCTCATTGATATGGGCCCTCTTGCCGGGGTCAATGGGGGAGAGGTCGTATTCCAGGGGAAGGTTACGGACAATATGCTTGAAGAAACGATAGCAAAGTCTCTGACTCTTCAGTATATAACCGGTCACAGACCACGTGTCACGAGGGAGAAGAGGACGTGGAGCTATTATGTAGGTGTTGATGGGGCTATGGAGCATAATCTTAAAGATGTTAATGTGAAATTTCCTCTCGGGGTGCTTACTGTGGTATCAGGTGTCAGCGGAAGCGGCAAGTCATCACTGGTGGGAGATATCCTGTATCCGGCATTGTACCGCCATATAAACCAGACAGGAAATCTTCCTGGCACATTCCGCGGGCTTTCCGGAAATATAGACCGCATATCTTCAGTCGAATATGTGGACCAGAACCCTATCGGGAAAAGCTCGAGGTCCAATGCCGTTACCTACCTGAAGGTATATGACGATATCAGGAAGCTCATGAGCGAGCAGCAGTTCGCTAAAATGAACGGCTTTACTCCATCATACTTCTCATTCAATCAGGATGGCGGGAGGTGCTCCGAATGCCAGGGTGAAGGGTTTGTACATATCGGGATGCAGTTCATGGCTGACGTTACAATGGTCTGCGAGGCGTGCGACGGAAAACGCTTCAAGCCTGAAATCCTGGAGGTCCGCTACGAAGGCAAGAATATAGATGACATCCTCAATATGAGTGTGGAGGAAGCTATCGCATTCTTCGGCAGTAAAAGCCAGCCTGAAGCCAGGTCGATAGCACGGAAACTGCAGCCGCTTGTGGATGTGGGACTGTCATATATAAAGCTGGGGCAGAGCAGCAGCACATTGTCAGGAGGAGAAAGCCAGCGTATCAAGCTTGCCTACTTCCTTTCAATGAACGATGCCGCGGCAAAGGCTGATGAGAAAAAGATTATGTTCATTTTCGATGAGCCTACTACCGGTCTGCATTTCTACGATGTGGAGCGTCTTCTGAAGGCTTTTGATGCTCTTCTGGCAAAGGGGCATTCCGTGGTGGTCGTGGAGCATAATATGGATGTGATCAGGGCTTCTGACTGGATAATCGAACTTGGACCGGAAGCTGGAGATTTCGGTGGAAAAGTTGTGTTCGAGGGAACTCCGGAACAGCTTGCCTCCAAAGGACGAACATACACCGCAAAATATCTCAGGCAGAGCGAAGCGAGATGATGCATGACTTTCCGCTTATGTCCTGGACAAACCTGATGATGCATTCAGGACTGTCGCTGTCCATCGTGTAGTAAAGGAGTTCTCCCTCATGTGAACCTTGACCGGAAGTCTTTATTCCGTTCAGGAATGAAGGCTCAATGCCGGAGAATGTTACACCGCCGTCAGTGCTGAACAATGCTTTCCATCCTGCACCATCTATGTTCGGCGATCTGTCTTTCAGTTCAGTGGTCCTGAAACTTCTGATAATCAGATGAGGCTTGCCGTTTTCGGGAACTTGCTGCACAACATCGAAGGCATATTCCAGTCCTATGATTTTGACGCATTTCTGCCCGCTTTCCAGATATGAATCAGGAATGTGTATGAATGCCTGAACCTGGAGGTCAAGCAAGAGCATTGTGTTTCTGGCTATTTCAGTCATTCCAGGAATGGAGTATATGTAATATCTATTGTCACAGGTCTTTATCTGTAGCGACAGATCCGTATATCTGCCGGGCGGCATGGTTATATAGAAATCAGTGCCTTCCAGGCTAGGCACAGGACAGGAAGTGCTGCAATCAAGCATGACAGTCTTTCCTGTCGTGCCATCTTTGGCAGGAGGTATTTCCCATATAGGCTTGCTGGTTGGAGAATATCGGTATCTTGCTCCTCCTATATTCTGAATCGCTCCTGCCCGGATCTCGTCTATGCTGAAATCAGCTGCTGTGCCGTGTAGCCGTAGCTTCATTATTCCGCACACCCCGGTAAAAGACAGGCTGCCACCATTTCCTGTGCCGACCATTGGCCAGGCTTCCTTTCCGATGCCGTCTTTGCGATATATCTGAATCTCGGGAAGAAGGAACGTTATTTCTTTTCCGGAGCGTCCCGCCGATGCCGGGTATATGGCAGTATAGGAATCAGATGATTCAGGATATATGTTTGCTGGCAGGCTCCTGTCGTATCGGAACCTGGCAACGCTGCTGTTCCCCTCATCTGTGCAATAGATGCTGGCATGCTCCTGTGCCGTTTCTCCGAATACGGCAATCCTGTCTCCTTTTTCCCATAGGACTGGGTAAGATGATTCTCCCTGGCCTATCTGGACCTTGCTTGTGATATCCCTGTCAAGGCAGGCTTGGAATTCTGTGCATACCGGTTCAATGTCTGCCTCTTCCTGCCTGCATCCGCATGGAAGAAGCAGCATGGAACCAGAAATGATTATATATACTATTTTCATACGTTGATCCAATATTTTAGTCGTGTTGCTGAGGTCATGTCAAAATGCCTCTATTCTCCATCTCGCTGGAAGTTCTGCGGCAATATGGCTGTCTATTGCTCCGCCCTTTGCAAATAATGTCCCTTCTGCCGGCATGATGTGGAACATGTTGCTGCAGTTCAGGGTTTCAGACACTCTGCTCATATCCATTCTTATGGAAGAAAGGCTTTCACAGCTGCTGAACATCGATGCCATTCCTGTGACCTTTGAAAGATCAAAATTCGATATGTCAAGTTCCTTCAGTGAGCGGTTGTAGCTGAACATGTGGTTCATATTCGTTACATTTGATGTGTCAAACCTTGATAAATCGAGTGCTTCCAGGCTCTTGCAGCTGAACATGCCTGACATGTCGGTAACTTTGGAGGTCCTGAGTCCTGATATGTCCAGCTTCCTCATCTTGTTGCAGTTCATGAACATGCCGTTCATGCTATTGACATTGTCGGAACGGCATGTCGAGAGGTCAAGTTCCATAAGATTTATGCAGTCGCTGAACATGTAGCTCATGTCTGCAGCCCTGCTGCCGTCGAAATTTATCAGATTAAGAGATTTCAGCGATGAGCAGAATGAGAACATCCCATATAGCCTGGCTCCTTCTCCACAGCTGAAATCTGTAATGCTTATGGATTCCGCACTGCAGCTATAGAACATGTGATAGGCGTTTGTCAGTTTCGGTGCATTGAAGTCTTTCAGCTCTATGGATATAGCCCCACACTCGCTGAACATCTCGCGTGTGTTTTCCACATTCGTAGCGACCAGTCTTGATACATCCAGGGTTCTAAGCGAGGTGCATCCCTTGAACATGTATGACATGCTCTTTACTTCCGGAGTATAGAAGTTCGACAGATCCAGCTCTTCAATCTTTTTGCAGTTATAGAACATGTTGCTCATGTATTTTACCTTATCTGTACGGAAACTCCTGATATCCAGAGTCTGAAGCCTTGCGCATCCGTCGAACATCGATGACATGTAGCGGCATTCTGGTGTATCGAATCCGGATATGTCCAGATCCGTTAATGATGAGCAGTTGCAGAACATGCTGTTCATGTTTTCGCAGCGGGAAGTATCGAAGCTCGAAAGGTCAAGAGACTTGAGTTTGCTACAGTATGAAAACATGCCGCTCATATCCGTTACCATGGATGTATTCAGCCCATCGGTGATTATGTATTCCAGTGCGGAACACCCGCTGCACATGCTTTCCATGTTTGTGACGGAGGATGTGTCAAATCCGGAAAGATCAAGCGATTTCAGGGCAGAGCATCTGTAAAACATGTTATTCATGTTTATTGCAGAGGATGTGCTGAATCCTTCAAGGTCTATCTCAGAGAGAGCATAGCAGCTCTTGAACAGCTCTGACATGTCAGTTACATTGCCGGTCTGCATCGAGGATATATCTATATCCGACAGAGAAGTGCAGCCGTAGAACATTCTGCGTATGTTTGCAAGGGATGGCGTCGATACCTCTCCGATGTGGCAGGATTCCAGATGTGAACAATTCGCAAACATGCTTTCCATGCTGGTGATATCATCAAGTTCAGCATGTGACAGGTCTGCGGCAACAAGATACTCCTCTTCCTTATTGTATCCGTTGCTGCTGAACATGTTGTCGAAAGAGACGGCGCCTTTCCCGACCCTTAGTTTTACGGTATGCCGTCCAGGCTCTCCGAATACATGCGAAAGCCTGATGAAATCATCCTGTGCTGATATAATATCCTCTTGTCCGTCATCATATACGGCTGCAGTGATGTTATGCTTTTTTGACAGGCAGATGTCCCGTCTTTCGTTACTTGTGGAAGTCTCGTATGTCGCTACAATGACATTGGCATATTGTACAATCCTGATATCTCGCTCCTTACCGCTGTCATGCTGCCGGAATCTTACAAGGCACTCTCTGTCTGTCCTGCTTGGCTGGATTTTATAGCTTAGCAGCACCCCTTTTTCAGGATTGTCTCCGCTGAAAGTGGATCCTGTGAGCATTTCAGGCATGGAACTGCTCCATGTCTTGCCGTTGTCCTCACTGAATTCTGCTGTCCATGGAATTCCTTCAGTGTTCTCGGAGCCATCAGCACAGGTCTCCCGTAGATAGCTTTTCATTGTCGCTGTCCCGGAGCCGCCCTCCCTGTACACTTCGATTTTTCCGGCAGTGCATTCCAGCCCGTATTCGATACGTGTCATGGCGGATATTCTGTCCCCGCCAATCACATCTTCTGTCCCGGCTTTTCTGAACTGCGCAAGATCCAGGTTTACAGTTGTTATCATTGAACGCTCAATATGCAGTGGTTCAGACATATAATATATTCTTTCCGCTCCATCTGCACCGTCTGTCTTCAGCTGGATTCTGAAATTTGTGTATTCCGCAGGTGGCACAGCCAGGATGAATTCCTCCGGTTTCGCAGAAATGGCTGCATCTGCACATGAAAGAGTGATGGATTTGCCTGTATCACTGCCACTCCTGCTTTCAGAATCCCATATCACCTCGCTATTGCTGAAACTGGCTATCGGGCCACTCATGTCCTGGTTTGCGGCAATCTTTATTTCTGTGAGCGAAACGTCTTTTCCCAGAGTGCTCAGCCGTATCCTCAGAAGTCCACATATATTCTTGAATGATAGCCTGTCAGTAGAGGCATCTGCCAGCATGGGCATCACCCCGCTGTCTATGCCTCCTTTTATAAAGGTCTGCCTGGAAGGGATTGTGATTGTATGTCTTCCGTCTGACCAGGAGTATGCCTCTGCCGGGTAGAGAGCTGCCAGAGGCTGGTCTTCCGGTGGTGGAACATTCCCGTCCAGACCGTTTATGAAACGGAATACGGCTTCTCCGCCATTGTCATCTGTGGCATAGTATGATTCGGCCTTCTGTCCTTCAGAAGCGATTATTATGCGGTCTCCGGCAGACCATAGGACTGGAATGCCTCCATCGGAAGATGCTGTGCCGAGACTGGTTCTTGTCGCAATGCCTTGTTCCGCAACAGCAGTGAATATTGCCGCTGTCCTGCTGTTCCATGATGGCCAGGATGTGGCGCATGCATGCAATGCTACCAGAAGTGCAGGAGAGATGATTCTGAATAATCTTTTCATATATAAAGTTTTCACATGTGTATATCCCTGTCATCCATATCGTAAGAGCCCCAGTCCTGGAATGATTCTGTCATGCTGGCAGAAACTCGTCCTCCGCTATATGATATGGCATAAGTATATCGCTTTCCGGCTTCCCAGCTTACTCCATCTAGAGGAATCCTGCCGGATATTATCCTCCCGTTGTCCGTCATTTTGATAATTATAGCTGCTCCGGAGTCCATGCTGAAAGTCTGGGGAGGGAACAGAAAGCTGGCATCAGTGATGAACTCCCCAGGAGTGGCAGCGGCATCTGACGGAAAATTTATCCCACTCATCAGGAATGTCCCGGTATCATCCCCTGTGCTCCATTTTCTGGAGGCCATGTTGTAGCTTCCTGTTCCTGCTGCACCTTGCACCAGTATATTGTCAATGTGCCCGCCATCTGCAAACTCTTTTCCGGCAATGAACTTCAATCCTGAAAGGATATGGCTGAAATTCAATGAGAACGCATCGTCGTTACGTATAATATCTGATGCCACCATGATATCAATATGTTTCTCTGCATCAGCTGGAGCATTGTAGAATATTACCGGTTCTTCCCCTGGAGCTGAGATGCCCATTATGCCATCACTTCCGGAGGTCTCCGTGTAGGGGAGATATGCATACGCCCTGAGCCTTTGCCCGGGCATCATGTATAGTGGGTGCTCCCCGCTCCATACCCCGTCTTCCAGATGTACAGGCATGTTCCATGCATAGTCTGCGATGAATGGCGGAATGTCGCCAAGATGCACGGACAGGCCGAACATTGTTTCCTGAAGATTCCCGGTCACACCTATTCTATCAGCCTTGGTCAGCCCGGAGGTGACATATTTTTCCTTGTATCCGGAAAATGTCTGCGGTAATGTGCTGCAAGACATGGACACAAGAACCAAGAAAGCATATCCTGTCAGTTTTCCCATATCTATAAAGGTTATCAGTTAACTGTTATGACGGCCACCTCAGCACTGTTTACAGGAGCTCCGGCCTCGATATAGACAAGGCCGCTGCCTTTGTTCTTAAGATGAAGTGTAACACCACGCCCGTCATTATCCATAGTGAAATCATATATTCCGCGCTCCTTGTCATATTCGAGCTCTTCCTGTCCGAATGTGAGCCTGGCCCCGGCAGGATCTGTCTCAGCCCATATATGAACATCATCCCCTATGTGACCTTCAATATAATTCCCGGGGTGCAGCTGTATCCTTGATTTTCCATAATCTGAAAGCCCGCTCTTGTCGATTCTCCAGCTGCTTTCCGGCAGGCCTGTTCCTATGGGCTTGACTGTAAGGTGATAATGGCAGTTTCTCTCCACATTGAAATCTGCAGGGCTGCTGCCCAGATAAAACCTGTATGTCAGATATTCTTCCGGCCCCGTGAATAGAGAATCAGATCTATACTCCATTTTCATCTCTATATATGAGCAGACATCTGATATGGCATCGGAAATATTCAGCACCTTATCTTCTTCTGTCATGGCATCAGGAAGCAGCACTCCCTGCATGTTTTCCAGCATATAGACATCTACTTCACGGCTTATTCCCGGTCTTGCGTCAATGTTAAGGTCATCTGTCTCGGAATACCTTTTCATGAATCCCTGTCCGAATATATCATCCCTTCCAGAAGCCTTGCTTTGCCTGAACATGCTTGCAGACTTGGGGCATCCACCAATCTGTACACTTCTGACATTGAACCTTATATTCTTGTTCAGGGCGCTCCTGTCCACTGATATTGATATCCTGGACATGAGCCTTGTCATGGGGACAATGACTTTTTCCTGATTTTTCCCCACCTTGAACTTGCCTGTGCTGCCGCTCATCGGAATACCCCTGCTGTATTCGTCAGGGTAGGATATATGATATCTGAAGTTCATAAGGTCATGGATGTTCCCGATGCCGCTGATCCTGAATCCTACATTCGCGCATGCATATACCTGCATATCTACATTCCTTATGCACATTATGGAGCAGATCGCAGTATTCCCGTCTGTCTGCATCTGGGACAATGTCAGATATCTTGATTCCTCAAGATCCCCGTTTTCATTAAATATGAATATGTTAAGGTCACTTATCCTGTCCATGTCCGGATCCGTGGCCCTTGTGACAGGTGCTCCGCAGCCGAAAACGAATGATACCGGAAGTGCTACCTGCTCTTGTTCAGTGCGGCTGCATGCCCATATAAGGCATATCGCCATGATATATGTTGTCCACTGTCTCATAGGTTTTCATGTTTTCAATATGTTATAACTCTTCTGTCCATGCTTTTCCATGGTGAAACCTCGAAACTGCACATCAGGTTTCCGGTCTCTATTGCTGTTTCCGGATCATTCACTCCAGTCCTGGTCAATGTGATGTCGTATATATACGAACTGTTTCTGGTTATTCCCGGAACATTCCCTGACTGCCATGCCCCACGGTTTACATTAATAGGGTAGAATGTCTTTTTTCCAGCTATGCTGCCTTCTATCACCAGGCGAGTGAACGGTGTTCCGAGCCCTTCCTCTGTAGCGGTATTCGGGTAGCAGTAGAGATGTATTTCAGGAAAGAGGACGGATTCTCCTATGTCTGTGGTTCCGCAATATATCAGGCAGCCGCCTTTGAATCCCGCGACATCATCATCGGACAATTTTCCATGATTCAGGATGCATTCAGGAACAGAAGCAGCATCTCCTGTAAATGGATATCTTCCGCATATATTTGTCAGGTATATTTTTACATCCCGAAGCATCTCTCCCGCGTATGGATGCCCATGAAAATCACAGCTGATGCTATTTAGCACGACTTCTGACATAAGCGGCGAGAGCGGTATGCAGCAGTTGCTTTCATTGCCGGCTGAAACTCTGCTTTCCCCGCTCATCACAGGAGCATCTGGCAAGTCATCCTTGATGTCGGAATATAGGGAGCCTAGGTCATCGTATGAGCGTATGCCACGGCATGTGTCCTCTGATAACCTGGCGTTTGCTAGAATGAATAATATCTTTCTGCCCTGTCTTGAAGCGGCATCTATAAAATCTGCTCCGTCTGTTTCCACGTGCTGCCATGAATCAAGCTTTCTGAGCCTGTCATCATTGAAAAAGAATATATCCAGCGAAGAGACCTTGCTGCCGTCGGCTGCCTTGACAGATATTCTGCAGGCTGCGCTTTCTGCAGGTTCAGTGCCTGTGCTGCTGTATGGAGGAGGCACATCCTTTTTGCTGCAGGAATAAAAGGCCGGAAAGGATACTAAAAGCAAGAACCACACGGCCAGAACGGCCTTGTCTGAATAGCAGGTTAAGCCAGGTGCAGTTTTAACGAACCGGCCTTTCGATTTCATTATTTTTATGTTTTGTTCCATCTGCGTCATTGTTTTTGACAGACGCAAAGTTATTTTCAGGATTTCATAAAAACTTGGAAAAGTGACTCGAGGCCTATCAGATTTTTATGAATTTTAATTTTTGATATAATTTTTAATTACTTAAAAAATCGCGCAAAAAAATTAAAAAACATAAAAAAGCCGTCTGGAATGATCTCCAGACGGCTTTTCAATGTGTTAAGGCTATTAACCTCCGAAATTATCGTAAAGTATGTTCTCAGGTGGAACTCCAAGGCTGTCAAGCAGAGTGTTGACAGATTTGACCATCATAGGAGGCCCGCACATGAAGTACTTGATGTCCTCAGGAGTGTCGTGATTCTTGAGGTAAGTCTCATACATCACATTGTGTACGAAACCTGCAACATACTTGACACCTGCTGCATCTGCTGCCGGATCAGGACGGTCGAGTGCAAGATGGAAGTGGAAGTTAGGGAACTCTTTCTCGATTTCCGCATAGTCCTCGAGGTAGAATGCCTCTTTAAGGCTACGCGCACCGTAGAAGAAGTTTACCTGCTTCTTGGTCTTCAAAGTCTTGAACAGATGCATGATATGGCTTCTGAGAGGTGCCATACCTGCACCGCCGCCGACGAATATGTACTCCTGTGAATCAGGATCATCCTTAGGAAGAAGGAACTCGCCGAATGGACCGGAAATCATTACCTTGTCACCAGGGTGACGGGTGTATATGTATGATGAGCCGATACCCGGGTTTACAGGCAGGAGCTTGTTGCTTCCCTTAGGCGCAGTCCTGTCGAAAGGAGGAGTTGCGATACGGACATTCAGCTTGATGATATCGCCTTCTGCAGGATAAGAGGCCATTGAGTATGCCCTCATTGTCGCTACAGGGTTTACGCACTTCAGGTCGAAGAACTTGTAGCGCTCCCAGTCTGCCTTGTATTCAGGATCAACATCAATATCGCTGAAATTGAAGGTCCCGGCAGGGATATCAATCTGGATATACTCTCCGGATTTGAAGTCGAGATGCACACCTGCAGGAAGCTTGACTGTGAACTCCTTGATGAAGGTAGCCACATTGTGGTTCGAGATAACCTCGCACTCCACCTTCTTGACGCTGAGAACAGACTCTGGAACCTCGATCTTGAGGTCTTCCTTGACCTTTACCTGACAGCCAAGTCTCCAGTTGTCCTTGATCTGCTTTCTGTTGAAGAAGCCTGTCTCGGTCGGAAGAATATTCCCGCCGCCTTCAAGCACTCTGACTTTGCACTGTCCGCAGTTTGCCTTGCCGCCGCATGCGGAAGGGAGGAAAATCTTCTCCTCTGCGAGCGCACCCATAAGAGAATTGCCAGGAGTGACATCCAGCACCTTGTTTCCGCCGTTGATGTCAATCTTTACTGTACCGCTAGGGGTCAGCTTTGTCTTTACCCACAGCAGCAGGACTACCAGAATCATGGTAACCACTGTGATAGTCGCTGCAGAGGCTATAATTGTAAGAGTAATTTCATTCATCTTTCAAGTCTCCTATTAAAGTGAAATGCCCATGAATGTCATGAATGCGAGGGCCATGAGGCCTACGGTAATGAATGTGATACCGATACCCTTAAGAGGTGCAGGAACATTCGAATATGACATCTTCTCTCTGATGGCAGCCAGTGTCACGATAGCGAGGAACCAGCCGATACCTGAACCGAGGGCATAGACTGTAGCTTCACCGACATTTACAAAATCACGCTGCTGCATGAACAGGGAGCCTCCGAGGATGGCACAGTTCACGGCGATAAGCGGGAGGAAGATACCGAGTTCAGAATAGAGTGCTGGTGCGAATTTCTCGACAACCATCTCTACGAGCTGGGTAATGGCCGCTATGACAGCGATGAAAGTGATGAAACTGAGGAAGCTGAGGTCAACGCTTGCGAGGCTTGGACTGAGCCATGCCAGGGCACCGGGACTGAGCACGTAGGTGTTCAGGAGGTAGTTTATAGGCAATGTGACCAGAAGGACAAAGATAACAGCCGCACCAAGTCCGGAAGCTGTCTTCACGTTTTTCGATACTGCCAGGTATGAACACATACCGAGGAAGTATGCAAAAATCATATTGTCAACGAAGATTGACTTTACGAATAAGCTTATATATTCCATATTACTTGCGTGTTAGTTGTTATTTCTCCTGAAGATCTTTCTGGATGCTTCTCTGTACCCAGACAATGCATCCGAGCAGGATGAGTGCGACAGGAGGAAGAATCACAAGTCCGTTATTCATATAGCCGGCATCATAGACACACTGCGGGATCACACGGAACCCGAAGAGGGTGCCTGACCCGAAGAGTTCACGGAAGAAAGCCACGATGAGAAGAATCATGGCATAACCTGCACCGTTTGCCAGACCGTCAAGAAGCGAAGGAATAGGCTTGTTGCCAAGTCCGAAAGCCTCGATACGGCCCATGACTATACAGTTTGTGATGATAAGCCCGATGTACACAGAGAGCTGTGTCTCAATGCTGTAGGCATACGCCTTCAGGAACTGGTCCACAAGGATAACCATCAGCGATACGACTACCAGCTGGACGATGATCCTGACTCTGTTCGGAATGGAATTCCTCATCAATGATACGATGAAGTTGGAAAGTCCGGTGACGAGGATGACTGAAAGACCCATTACGAGGGCTCCTTTCAGTTGTACTGTCACAGCCAATGAGGAACAGATACCGAGCACGAGGACAGTCACAGGATTGCCCTTGAAAATCGGATTCAATATTGTTTCTTTGAGTTTTGCGTTCATTTTATTTCCTCCTCATTATTTTGCTATTGCGAGCGAGTCGGCGGAAACGCCAAGTGAATCAGCGGCTGCCTCTATCTCAGATGGCTGCTCTGCGGATGCAGGTGTTGCCATGAGGAACGGCTTGTATGCCTGAAGCCAGTTGTTTATAGATACGCCGAGAGCCTTGCTGGTGATGGAAGCACCGGTGATGGCATCTACCGCATTCTCCTTTCCTGCAGGAGCCCCACCCTTTACGACGCTGAATGCCTCATCATCGCTGAAGTCAATCTTCTTGCCTTCGAACTCTGCCCTGAATGAAGGATCATCCTTGATCTTGGCACCAAGGCCTGGAGTTTCGCTTGCGTGATCGAAATAAGCTCCGCGGATGGTCTGAAGATCATCATCAAGAGCGATGTAGCCCCAGATAGGCCCCCAAAGACCTGCACCGTAGCAAGGAATTACCGTTACTTTCTGGCCGTCTTTCTCGAATACGAAAACAGGCAGCTTGAGATCGGCATTGCCTTTCTTTATAAGATTATCCTGAGCCTTGAGCTGGCTTGTGGTGTAGATCTCCTGTTTCGTGAGATCTAGTGTTCCGCACTCCTTGCCTTCAGCATTGACAATGACCGAAGACTTTGCGACAGCCTTGTAGGCATCGAGAATCTGGTCATTGCTCATCGCGTCCAGCTCGCCTTTCTCGTAGAACTTGCTGGCGGTCAGCATCTGGCTGATGGCGTCAGCCTTTACATTCGCGTCCTGCTTCGGTTTCAGAGTCTCGGAGATGAACGCAAGAACCGCAGCTACCACCACTACGACAACTGTCGTGTAGATGACTGTATATATATTTCCGTTAGTATTCATACCTTTATATATATTATGCGATTTTAACTTTCTTGGCTCTTCTTGAAATCGCAGCGTCTGTGACGTAGTGGTCAATGAGAGGTGCAAAAGTGTTCATGAGCAGGATTGCGAGCATCATGCCCTCAGCATATCCAGGGTTGAACAGTCTGACGACAACGCAGAGAGCACCGATGAGGAATCCGTAGATCCATTTTCCGCACTCTGTCTGAGCTGAGGTGACAGGGTCTGTAGCCATGAATACTGTACCGAAGGCGAAGCCGCCCATGAGAAGCTGATAATATGCAGGGACTGTAGTGGCGCCGAAGATATTGCCGAGCCAGCCTACGAAGAGAGCGCCGGCAACAGACGATACCATGATTTTCCAGCTTGCTACACCTGTCCAGATGAGGATGAATGCACCGATGAGGATTGCGATCACGGAAGTCTCACCTACGGAACCCGGGATAAGACCAGCGAACATGTCCCATGCGGACATTCCATACTGTACGCCTGCATTGTTCATTGCATCAAGACCTTCAGACGCAAAAGAGAGCGGTGTCGCACCTGTGGCTCCATCTATGAGGCTTTCTCCATGTTTCAATGAAACCCATACGCTTGAGCCTGACATCTTGCTAGGATAAGCGAAGAACAGGAATGCGCGGCAGAGAAGTGCCGGGTTCAGGAAATTCATTCCGGTGCCACCGAAGACCTCCTTGCCGAATATCACGGCGAAAGCGACTGCTATGGCAAGTGTCCATAGAGGTACGTCAACTGGGACGATAAGCGGGATGATCATACCTGAAACGAGATAGCCCTCATTGACTTCCTCATTACGTATCTGGGCAGAGGCGAACTCGATTCCCAGTCCGACGATATAGGCCACGAGATATAGAGGCAGAACTCTGAGGAAACCGTACCAGAAGTTCTGGAAAAGCCCCCATGTCTGTCCTGTTGCAAGGCAATGCTGGTAGCCTACGTTCCACATTCCAAACAGGGCTGCAGGAATGAGCGCGACTACTACTATAATCATGATTCTCTTCAGGTCAACAGCATCTCTGACATGCGCCCCCTTGCTGGTGACAGTACCTGGCACGCGGAGGAAAGTGTCGAATGCATCAACGCTGGAGTGAAGGAATCCAAGTTTGCCGCCCCTTTCGAAAAGGCCCGGCTGTGCTGTATTTTTTGAATCTTCCATAACTTCCGTTAGTTTATGCCATTTCCTTAATCATAAGGTCAATGCCTTTTTCAACTATGGCCTGGATGTCGTTCTTCGAAGGATCCACATATTCGCAGAGCGCGAGATCCTCTGGAAGCACCTCATAAATTCCGAACTGCTCCATCTTGTCAATGTCGCCGGCGAGGCAGGCCTTCACGAGATAGACAGGGAAAATATCCATAGGGAGAACCTTCTTATAGACATCGGACATTACGAATGCGCGTGGGCCGCCATTAGTATTGGTATCCATATCGTAGGTCTTCTTAGGACATAGCCATGAGAAATAAGTGCGGCTTGAACTGAACTTGCCGAACCTGAACGGCTTAGCCCATCCGAGAACCTCTCTTTCAGTACCCTCGTGAAGGAGAGTTACCTGATTGTCGAAGAAGCCGAGGAATCCGTCCTCTCCTACATTGGTGCCGGTGAGGACATCGCCGCTGATGAATCTGAGGTCTTTTGCCGAATTGTCATAGAACTCCTTCAGATCTTTCATACTGATACCTGGAAGAGCATCAACGTATGCCGGCTCAATGGCTTTAGGACCGGTCACGGCGACCTTTCTCGCCATATTGTACTTGCCTGTGTTGAAGAGCTTTCCGATGGCAGCAAGAAGCAGAAGCGATACTGTCCATACCGTGTCACCCTTCATGATAGGGGCGATGTGGCTGATCTGTACTCCTACATTGCCGGCAGGATGCTTCCCACTGAAAACGTGCTGGATGACGTTCTCGATCTTATGGAGCGGAGTACCAGAATAGTTGTCGCTGCACAGCGAGAAGTGGACACCTCCGTCGGTGAGCTTTCCAAGCGCATTGACACCTGTCTGGATGTTCTCGATCTCGTCCTTGAACACGAACTCTGGAACAGCTGCGAGAGGCGCTGTGGAAAATGCTGATACGAAGATAGCTTTTGGCGAGAGTGACGGATCTGCGATAACTCCGTAAGGCCTCTGGATAAGAGATGGCCACAGACCGCTCTGGAGCAGGAGAGCCTTGATGTCGGCTGCCGACATCTCCGAAGGCTTGTGAACGCCGAAATCGACGAATTCCTGCTGGGCGTCAGCCTTGATCCTTACCTCAAGCAACTTCCTTTTTTCACCCCTGACGATTTCTGCAACCGTTCCGCTTACCGGAGAGGAGAAGAGGATGTCAGGATTCTTTTTGTCCGCCAAGACCGGGGAACCGGCCAGGACCTTATCGCCTTCCTTGACAAGAAGCCTTGGAATAAGCCCCTTGAAATCAGTAGGTTTTACAGCGATAACGTCAGGCACGACCGGCTTCTTGGTGTTCTGGGCCGCTGTTCCTGAGATAGGAATGTTCAGCCCTTCTTTCAAATCGATGTTGTTTGACATTATAGGTAACCTTTAATAGTATTTCGGATTTCCGGCGCGAATATACTGAAAATTTTCGTAATTTCGCCCCTATTATGGAAAACAATAGTGCTATATTAGAGGGGCTTGATAGTCAGCAGAGGGCTGCAGTGAGCCAGACTGAGGGGCCGGTGCTCATAGTTGCCGGAGCCGGGGCGGGGAAGACAAGAGTTCTTACAGGAAGAATCGCCTACATCCTGGAAAAGGGCGGAGAACCAGACCGGATTCTGGCATTGACATTCACGAAGAAGGCTGCTGCTGAAATGAAGGAGAGGATTGCGGCAATGGTGGGGGAGCGCAAGGCCCGCCGGCTGTATATGGGGACTTTCCATTCTGTTTTCATACGCTTTCTCAGGGAATACGCGGAGAGCCTGGGCTATCCTTCCAGCTTTACGATTTACGATACCGGGGATTCTATCAGCGCGATAAAGTCATGCCTGAAGGAACTGAAGCTGGATGACAAGGTATATAAGCCGAAGGATGTCCTGGGCCGTATATCCATGGCGAAGAATAACCTTGTGACACCGGAAGTATATAAGAAGGACGCACAGGCCATCATCAACGATACTCACGCCAAAAAACCTGAAATCTGCAATATCTATGCGCTCTATGCGGCGAAATGCAAGCAGGCAGGTGTCATGGACTTTGATGATATCCTTCTGAACATGAATATATTGTTCAGGGATAATCAGGAAGCGCTGAAGGATATCGCGTCAAGGTTTGACTACATCCTTGTAGATGAGTACCAGGACACGAATTCTGCGCAGTACCTCATCCTGAAAAAGCTGAGCCAGTTTCATCGGAATATCTGTGTTGTGGGCGATGACTCGCAGTCGATATACGCTTTCCGCGGAGCCAGGATCGAGAATATCCTGAACTTCCGCAAGGACTATCCGGACTGCCGGCTGTTCCGTCTCGAGCAGAACTACAGGTCCACACAGGTGATTGTTGATGCAGCGAACTCTGTCATAGAAAAGAACTCCTCGCGTATTCCGAAGACATGTTTCTCTAAAGGCCCGGAGGGAGACAGGATACATCTTATCAAGGCTTATACGGAGCAGGAGGAAGCGATACTGATAGTCTCGTCCATCATAGAACGGATGGAAAAGGATCATTGTCAGTATCAGGACTTTGCAATTCTGTACAGGACAAACTCCCAGTCCAGGGCACTGGAGGAGGCATTGCGCAAGCGGAACCTGCCGTACCGCATATATTCCGGCAATTCATTCTTCGACAGGGCTGAAGTGAAGGACATGATGGCATACTTGAAGCTCGCCGTCAATACCAATGATGATGAGTCTTTCCGTCGTGTGCTCAACACCCCTGCCAGAGGCATCGGCTCCACTTCCGAGGAGGCTCTTGTCAATGCTGCCCGCTCCCGCGGGATTTCACTGTTCAATGCATGTGAACCGTCGGTTCTGGAGGCTGCAGGCATCAAGTCCGGTTCGGCGGGAAGGATAATGGCTTTCAGGAATATGATAGCCATGGCCAATGCTGCATTGACGAAAGATGATGCATTCACAGTCGCTGGCATGCTGGCATCGCAGTCAGGACTTTATGCTTCGTTCAAGAATGACAATTCCATTGAAAACCAGTCTCGTGCGGCGAACATAGAGGAACTTCTGAACAGCGTGAAGAGCTTTGTCGAGGACAGGCAGAACCAGTATCGGGAGGAAATGCTTGCGGAAGAAAGTGTGGAGGATGTGGATTCGATACAGGAGAGCGAGCTTCCACTTGTCACACTCGGAGATTTTCTTGAGGATGTCTCTCTTCTGAGCGCGGTGGATGTGTCTGAAGATGAGGATGCTTCCAATAAGATAACAATGATGACGGTTCATTCGTCCAAGGGGCTTGAATTTCCGTATGTATATGTCGCAGGCATGGAAGAGAATATCTTCCCGTCAGGCGGCTCATTCTCCGACCCGGTGCAGATCGAGGAGGAGAGACGGCTTTTCTACGTGGCTCTTACACGAGCTAAAGTGGCTGTGAACCTTTCGTTTGCGGCTACGAGGATGCGTAACGGGAAACATGAGCAGAATGCTCCGAGCCGCTTCGTGAAGGAAATTGATACCAAGTATATTGACAATCCTATACGGGAAGACGAGGATATGCCTGACAGCATGGAACAGCAGGGGGGATTCCGTGGCTTCGGCTCCCGTTTCGGCGGATCCGGCGCTTTCGGTGGAGGACGTTTCCAGGGACATCAGTCATGCGGCAGCAGGTTCACGGGGGAGTCCGGAAAGGCTTATGGAATGTCCACCAAAGGGTATGGTACATCAAGTCCGGTCAGGACCGAGAAGCGCACAGCCCCTGTATCTTCTGTCACGGGGCGTCCGCTTAAGCCTGTAGCACATTCTGCCTATCAGTATCCCGCACAGGTGCCTCATACACCTGATCCTGATTTCACACCGGTTTCGGTTTTGGAGCTTAAGGCCGGGCAGCGCATCGAGCATAACAGATTCGGATATGGGGTTATCCAGCAGATAACCGGTTCTGGTACGGACTTGAAAGCCAGGATCCTGTTCGACTCTTTCGGAGAAAAGATATTGCTGCTTAAGTATGCGAAAATTCGTGTGGATAAGGCAAATCACTGAAAATTGCTATATTTGCATCGAAGTTTTTCATAATTTAAGTTTAGGTTCAGAAGCTGTCTGAAGGCGGCTTCAAAGTAACGGGGCTTGTCGCAGTGACTGTGGCAGCCCCGTGATTTGTCGTACCTTATGCCGGTTTGTCCGTTGCAGTTTTTTCAGCCACTGCCGATTCCCGCATGGCGACGGATAGAAGTGCCCAGTCGGGATGGGCATCAGCAAAAACAGGAAACTTCGTGAATTTTTCCGTAATTCTGTTTAAGAATCATAAATATTTCGTGATATGATTTTTAATTAAATATTATCGCATTGATTTATATGATTCTTAAATGCTTTCTGCCGGAATTGTCATACATTCGCATCCGTCAGAAAACTATTTGATCATGAAGAAAACTATTACATTCCATGTTGCCGGCAGCAGTTTCTGCCGTGCAATGCTGCTTTTACAGCTTATGATTCTTCCATTGTCATGTCGGCGTTTGCAGCCGGATGCGTCTGCCGGGGAAGGCGTGCTGTGCCTGCATTTCTCGGAAAACTCCTATGAGCAGACTAAGGCGGCAGGAGAAGTCCCGGATACCAGTGACTTCATCCTGAAGATTACAGGTCCTGGAGATGCCGTGGTGTATGATGGAAAATACGGAGATTCTCCGGAGCGGCTTCAGGTGAAGTCAGGCTCATATAATATATCAGTGCGTTCAGGCACGTTCACCAGACCGTCATTCTCATCTCCGCTTTATGGTGACGACCAGTGCGTCGTGGTCAAGTCCGGCGGAATGGCGGATGTCTATCTTGCCTGCGAGCAGCTGAATGCCGGAATACGTCTTAAGATTGCTCCGGACTTTCTGAAGAACTATCCTGCGGGAGTGCTGTTCTTGAAATCTGCCGAGGGAAAGCTCATGTACGGCTATTCGGAAAAGCGTATAGCCTACTTCAGTCCAGGGAATGTCTCACTTCTGCTGAATGATTCCGGACAGGATCGTTCTTTGTTTACAAAGGCGCTGAAAGCCAGGCAGGTGCTGACTGTAAACATCTCAGCTCCGTCATCATCCCAGACTTCATCTGGCGGGGGAAGACTGCACATATCTGTGGATACTTCCAGGGTATGGCTTAATGACAGCTATAAGATCGGAAGCGGTTCGTCATCAAGTGGCGGCTCTGCATCGGGAGCTACATACAAGAGCGCATATAATGTGACACAGGCAAAGTCGGAAATAGGAGCGGAGGATGTCTGGGTGTATGGATATATAGTTGGCGGCGACCTGACTTCGGCATCGGTATCTTTTGATGAGCCGTTCAGCTCCAATACCAATATCGCGATTGCCGGAAGAACTTCTGTGTCGGAGAAAGAGTCCTGTTTCTCTGTCCAGCTTGTGAAAGGTTCCATCCGTGATGCCTTGAACCTTGCTGATAACCCTGAGAACCTGAAGCACAAGGTGTATCTTAAGGGCGACATCGTAGAATCCTACTATGGCATCCCCGGAATCAAGAACATCTCGGACTATGTGCTGGAGTAGGTCTCAGGCATGAAACCTATCCTGCTATAGTCTCATCCGCTCTTTGAGCATTGGCTTACTCGTCGCTTTCCAGCTGCTGCCGGTAGCTGGAAAGCTCTTTCAGCAGCTGGCGTGTTATCTTCTCGTAGCCTGGCTTTCCGTAAACATTGTTCAGTTCGTGCGGATCGGCCTCCAGGTCGTATAGCTCGTAATAATCTATATCCTTGTCCTCTGGAGAAAAATAGTCTATGGACATCAGATATTTGAGGGTGCTGTTCTCATTGGTTCCATCAATTCCCTGGTACTTGTTTTCCTGCACGGCGTCAAGTCCTCCTTTGCCAAAGAAGTGGATGAGCTTATATCTGTCTGTGCGCACACCATCATGCTTGCGGACCATGTGATAGGTAGGATAGTCATAGTAGTGATAATAGATGCTTTTGCGCCATGGTTTCACCTCATCACCGTGTTCGAATACTGGCAGCAGTGAGCGCCCTGGCATATATTCCGGTTTGTCTATTCCTGCGAGTGCCAGGAATGTAGGTGCGTAGTCGATGTTCTGAATCAGTTTGCTGCATACGGAACCAGGCTTGATATGCCCTGGGTAGGATACAATAAGAGGTGTCCGGAATGACTCCTCGTACATGAATCTCTTGTCGAACCATCCGTGCTCGCCCATATAGAAACCCTGATCGGAAGTATATATTACGACTGTGTTATCTGCGAGGCCATGCTCTTCAAGATAGTCCAGAATACGTCCGACACTCAGGTCAACACTATGAATGACGGACATGTAGTCGCGTATGTAGCTCTGATACTTCCAGTTGTCCAGTTCCTTGCCGGAAAGGTCCGCCTCCAGCAGCTTTCTGTTCCTGGGGAAGTAGTAGCGTCCCCAGGCGGCTCTCTGTTCCGGAGTCATCCTGTTTATCTCGCCCATGAGTCCATTGTAGGAGTCCTTGCTGTCGATATTGTCCATGTCCAGCATTTCCGGGACCTTGAAGTCCTGCTCCCATCTCATGTCCTTCAGAATACTCATCTTCTGCGTCCTGGCTGCGCTGCCACGGGTCTTGTAGTCATCATAGAACGTTTCCGGAACAGGAAACTCCACATTGTCATACATTCCAAGGAACTTCGTGTCTGCCAGCCAGTTCCGGTGCGGAGCCTTGTGATGCAGCAGCAGACAGAATGGATTTGACGCATCCCTATGCTCCAAGAAGTCGATAGCATGGTCCGTGGACAGGTCTGTGGAATATCCTTCTTCCACAATGAACTTGTTTCCGGTATCGTTTCCGCGGTATTGCGGATTGTAATATTGCCCCTGGTCATTATATATGTGGTAATAGTCGAAGCCTTTAGGCTCGCAGTCAATGTGCCATTTCCCGATAAGAGCGGTCTGATATCCGGCGTCATGAAGCATCTCCGAGAAAAATGTCAGTGTCGTGTCTATTCCTTCGCTGAGCTGTTTCTGCCCGTTCTGATGACTGTACATGCCGGTAATCAGGCATGCTCTTGAGGGCGTGGAAAGCGAATTTTCCACGAATGCCCTGTCGAACCGCATGCCCTGTCTGGCAATCCTGTCTATATTCGGTGTCGGAGCCAGCTGTGACACGGGGCTTCCGTAGGCGCTGATGCACTGAAATGCGTGGTCATCGCACATTATATATATAATATTGGGGCGTTGAGGTTCATCCTTTTTCTGAACCTGTCCAACGGCAGTGCAGCAGGATAAGACTGCGAATGATGAAAGAACTGATCTCGTATTCATATTATAAGAGGTGTTATATGTGATTGATAGCATCAAAGTTAGCTAATTTCATCGAAACACGTCGAAATATTCTCTTGCAAAACGGATTTTATTGCTTATATTTGCAGTGCAATCTGGAAAACTACCGGATTTGCCATTGCGGAAATAGCTCAGCTGGTAGAGCGTTGGCTTCCCAAGCCGAAGGTCGCGGGTCCGAGTCCCGTTTTCCGCTCAGGTACACTAGGAGATGACCAAAAATGCGGTCATCTCCTTTTTTTAGTTCACTATTCCAGTGTTTCATTTTCGTAACACCCGATTTCTATTAAAGTGAAAATTTTTGCAGAAAATAAATTTTGTCGTACCTTTGTTTTCGAAATGTAAACCGATTAATTGCGAAGCGGTAGGCTTTAGGGGCTTGCTGCTTTCGAAATGAAGCCGGCGTGGGCTAAAAGTTAATAGAAGCATGAGCTTATTAGACTGCTTGTCGTGAGTCCCCGGTCTGTCTGTTTTTTTCGGGCAGGATTGATTTGTACCAGAATAGTTGAAATAAAATTTTTGTGAACTAACATGCTTATGAATTATGTCTCGTTCCCCTTTCACCTGAAGAAAGAGGATGGAAAATCTGCATCTGGAGTGTCTCCGTGTTCATGAATTATTATCACCATATAAATAAACCAAAACCACAATTTTATGAGAGTATTTAAGACAATTGCTGTGACTCTTCTGGCATTGGTCACCTGTGTAGGTGTCGTTGCTCAGAATAGAACGGTGTCGGGAAAAATCCTGGACAACCAACAGCAGCCTCTTATCGGTGCGGCAGTAATGATTTCCGGAACCAATACCGGAACTACGACTGACGTTGACGGTAATTTCTCAATGTCGGTTCCTTCTGGAGATGTCGTCCTGGAGGTATCGTCTTTGGGATATATTTCCAGGAAAGTGAATCTTTCTGCATCCCGGTCATCTATTGATGTTGTACTTGAAGAAGATGACATGACCCTTAATGAAACAATCGTCGTCGGTTATGGAACGCAGAAAAAAGTCAATCTTACTGGTGCGATAACGCAGATTGATTCCAAAGCTTTGGAGAATCGTTCCGCTCATTCCGTGACGAATATGCTTCAGGGTTCTGTCCCTGGACTTAATGTCAGCACGTCTTCAGGAAATCCTGGCTCTAATGGAACTCTGAACATCCGAGGATATACATCTATCAATGACGCATCGCCTCTTGTCCTTATTGATGGCGCTGTGGGGGATATAAACCGTGTTAATCCTAACGATGTCGAATCTATATCGGTTATCAAGGATGCTGCAGCAGCTGCTGTATATGGTGCACGTGCTGCCTTCGGTGTTATCCTTGTCACAACAAAGAGCGGAAAGGAATCTGACGGTAAAGCTACTGTACGATATAGCGGCCGTTTCGGATGGGAGGAGCCTACGACATCTACTGACTATGAAACCAGAGGATATTGGTCTGTCGCCACAATCAACAAGTTCCGTATGGCATCCGAGGGCTCTAACTATGTGCTGTACGATGACTATGATATGCAGCAGCTTCTCGCCCGTGTCAATGACAAGACCGAGAATCCAGACCGTCCATGGGTTGTTGAGCGCGTGGTGAACGGACGTAATCAGTGGCGCTACTATGGTAATAACGATTGGTGGCACATGCTTTTCCGTGACAAGCATCCTGTGCAGCAGCATAATGTTTCAATGTCCGGGGGGGGCAAGGGTGTTAACTACTTCGTTTCCGGAGGCTATGACCGTGAAACTGGTATTATGAGGCAGAACCCGGATGTGTTCCAGAAGTACAATCTGCGGGCAAAGCTTAATTTCGATATAAACAAGTATATCAAATTCAGCAACAATACTTCATTCTTCAGCTCGAATTACAGTTTTATCGGTGTGGATGATATTCAGAATGCCATTACATACAGTTCTGCTCATGCGCTTCCGATCTTCCCGATGAAAAACCCTGATGGCTCTTGGCTGTATCTTCCTGCAAGCGGTATTCTGAACGGCTCTTATGCTGTGGCCAATGGACGTCATATTGCATTCGGTGAAGCTAAAAACAAGAATGCGGACAAGAAGTCGGACTTTGCGAACACCTCGGAACTTACGATCACTCCTGTAAAAGGTCTCTCCATCGTAGCTAACTTTACCTATAGGCTTCACCAGCTCAGGGAAACCCGCAGAACCACGAAATATGCCTATAAGCAGTATCCTGATGGGGAAACGCAGTATTTTGATTCAGGTGCTGGTCTGGACAAGCTTTCCGAGACGGTGAAGACCTACAACTACTACTCTACGAATATCTTTGCGACCTATCAGCATACATGGAATGACAAGCATAATTTCCAGATTATGGCTGGAGGAAACTATGAAACGCAGAACCAGAAGAATATAGGTGCTGAAGGTCAGTATCTGATTTCTGAGACATTGGCAGACCTTGACCTTGTAGGAACCAGTTCAGATGGTACCACAGTGATGTCTGTTTCAGGAGGACGTACAGAGTATGCCCTCCTCGGATATTTCGGACGAATCAATTACGATTATGCCGGAAGATATCTGTTCGAGCTTTCCGGACGCTATGATGGTACTTCCCGTTTCCTGTCCGGTCATAGATGGGGTATGTTCCCTTCAGGCTCTATCGGATGGCGTATCAGCGAAGAACCTTTCTTTTCACGGGCAAAGAATGTGGTCAACAATATGAAGCTCAGGGCTTCTTATGGTACTCTCGGAAACCAGAATGTCGCCAATTACATTGCGGTCAGAACTATTTCTCTCAGCGACTTCAAATATTACAGCTTCGGCGAGACAAGTTCTGTGGCCAAATATTCAAGTATCTCCGCTCCTAACTCATCAGATCTGACATGGGAGACTACAGTTCATTATAATGTTGGTCTCGATGTAGATATGTTCAAGAGCAGGCTTCAGTTCACAGGTGAGGCCTATATCCGTGATACGAAGGATATGCTTACTGATGGCTATGCTCTTCCTGCTCTTTATGGCGCTGATGCTCCGAAGCAGAATACGGCGAACTTAAGGACAAAGGGATTTGAGCTCTCTTTGGCGTGGAAAGACCAGCTGTCTATAGCAGGCAGGCCGTTCGGCTACAATGTTAGAGTTTCATTGAGCGACTACGACTCTGAAATTACCAAGTACGAGAATGCGACGAAGACATTTGCCAAGGATTACTATGTCGGAATGAAGCTTGGCGAAATCTGGGGCTTTGTTGCTGACGACCTGTTCCAGTCTGATGAGGAGGCGGCAGAATATGCCTCCAAGGTGGATCTGTCCTATGTCAGTGGAAAAGTCCCAGGGGGTGTATGGAAAGGCGGAGACCTCAAATATGTTGATCTTAATGGAAACGGCAAGATAGATATCGGCGCGAACTCCGTTGATAATCCGGGAGACCGCAAAATTATTGGTAACTCTCTCGCACGTCTTCAGTATGGTTTCACTGTAGGCTTTGATTTCATGGGCTTTGATGTATCTGCCTTTTTCCAGGGTACCGGCAACCATTACTGGTATCCAAGCCAGTACTCCTTTGCCTTCTGGGGACCGTTCTCCCAGCCTATGACTTCTTATATGGATAAGGATCTTCTTTCCAAGTGCTGGGATTATAACAATACTGATGCCTATTTCCCTAGGCCTGTCGCATACTATGCGTATAATGGGTCCGGCCAGTTGAAAAGAGTGAATACCAGATATCTTCAGAATTGCCGCTATCTGCGTTTCAAGAACCTTTCTGTCGGCTATAGCTTGCCTAAGGATGTCGTGAATAAGATTGGCATCGGCGGAGTAAGAGTCTATTTCACCGGAGAGAATATCGCATATTGGTCTCCTCTCAAGAAACATACGACTCACATTGATCCGGAGGCGGCATATAACAGAAGCTCCAATAACTATAACAGGGCCTTCTACCCATGGCAGAAGTCTTATATGTTCGGCGTGGATATCACATTCTAATTCATATAATGGAAAAAGTATTATGAGAAAATATATTGTATTGCTTGCGTCTGCTGCCTTGGCTCTGACATCTTGCGACAGCTTGCTGGACAAGTCTCCGGAGTCCAAGTTGAGCCCAGAGTCATACTTCAAGACGGCCACTGACTTGCAGCTGTTTACTAATCCTCTGTATAATAATCTTTTGGAAAAAACACCATATAGTGTGCAGAGTGATCAGTATATCAACTCGAATCCTTCGGCCTTGGTCAAAGGAGGGACGAACAGGACTGTGCCAAACTCTGGTGGAAGCTGGACGTGGACTGATTTGCGCAGAATCAATACTTGTCTTGACAACATAAAGATTCATTGTACAGATGCAGATGCCGCTGCCTTGTATTCCGGCCTCTGCAAGTTCTTCAGAACATACTTCTATTTTGAAAAAGTCCGTAAGTTCGGAGACGTTCCATGGCTTGATCATGAGCCTGGTACAGATGATGCTGTCATTTATTCCCCACGTGATTCCAGGGAAGTCGTGATGACTCACATGATTGAGGATATCGACGAGGCTATCGCGGCACTTCCGTCATCATACGGCTCACATAACTATAGAGCTACCAGATGGGCTGCACTTGCACTCAAGGCACGTTTCTGCCTATATGAAGGAACCTATAGAAAATATCACGAGATTTCCTATCCGGAGCATGATTATAAATACTATCTTCAGCTTTCTTATGAAGCTGCGGACGAAATTATGAAGGATGGGCCGTTCAAGCTATATTCTACAGGCAATCCTGAATTGGACTATGCTGTCTTGTTCTCCGAGTATGAGGAGTGTACAGATGAGTTTATCCTATCCATCAACTTCGACTATGGCACACAGCTGTGCCATAATGCTACTGCGATGGCGCTTATGAACAGTATGGGACGTAATAGCCTGACAAAGAAGTTCGTGGATGCTTATCTGATGAAAGATGGCTCTAAATTTACTGACAAGGAAGGTTGGCAGACAATGCAGTTTCTTGATGAGGTCGCAGACCGCGATCCGCGTCTTGGCCAGACCGTCAGGATCCCTGGCTATGCCAGAATCACAGAGGAGGGCGGAGTTTACAAGTACTCTGACCAGAAGTTGGGTGTCGATCCTATGGTTACGTTGACAGGATTCCAGATGGCTAAGTTCCTGATGCCAGACAACAACCTTTCCAGTGATAAGTTTGACAAATCTTATAACGACCTTTGCGTGTTCAGACTTGGAGAAGTATATCTGAATTTTGCCGAGGCCAGAGCGGAGGCTGGAGTCATTACTCAGGATGACATTGACCGGTCTATAAACTTGCTCCGTTCACGTGCAGGTATGCCGGGGCTGGATCTTGCAAGTGCGAATGCTACTCCTGACCCATATCTTCAGAGCGAGCAGTTCTACCCTAATGTTCAAGGGGACAATGCTGGAGTTATCCTTGAGATCCGTAGGGAAAGAGCGGTCGAGCTGGCACAGGAAGGCTTCCGTTATGACGATCTGATGCGCTGGAAAGTCGGTCACCTTCTGGCTCAGCCGTATTATGGAATCTATTTTCCTGGTCCAGGGGTCTATGACATAGATGGCGATGGTCAGAATGACTATTGCCTGTATGAGGATGGTACATCCAAGCCAAAGTCTGACGCTACCGTGATTTTGAAGATTGGGACGGATCTCGTCTTGAGCGAGGGTGACCATGGCTATGCGCTTCCTCTTAATAGCGTAATCTTCAACTTTAATCCGGAAAGGGATTATCTGTACCCTATTCCAATCGATGACCGTACTTTGAATCCTACACTTACCCAGAATCCTGGTTGGGATGATGGACTTGACTTCTAAAACTATTGACAGATATGAGATTTTTTAAATATTTTCTGATTCCGTTCGTCACTTCCGCGATGGCTCTTGCCTCTTGCGGAACAGAAGAGAACGAGGAATCCAAGGCAATACTTGCCGGAGACTCCGAGATTGTAGTGCCGGCTGCTGCTGCGACCAGGACTGTTACAATTTATGCGGACGGCTCCTGGATTGCGGATGTCACTGATTCTTGGCTTGACATTGAACCGACAAGCGGCTTCGGAACGGTGGACATCACATTGACTGTAGATGAAAACTTTGAAGATGCACCACGTGAGGCTCAGATAATTATCAGGGGCTCTTCAGCATTGGACGATGTCGAGATTTCTGTAAGGCAGAAGAATGACAGGTTCCGGGAAGTTACAGCAAAGACTGTTACTGAAGCCCTGTCTCTGAAAGATGGTGATCTGGTGAAACTGTCTGAGTGTCAGATCATGGCATTGAGCCCGGAAGGCTTTGTCGTAAGCGATGGCACCAGTAATCTCCTGATTCTGGGCTCTGACTCTTCTCTGAAGGCAGGCACCAGGCTGACGCTGACCGGAGATGCTGTCACTTATGGCGATCTCGTTGCTGTTCAGCTGGAGGATGCATTTGCTCTCTCTGAAGATGAAGTGTCTTATCCTGAAGCTGTGGATGTGACAGAAACAGAGAATTATGCACCTGGAAAAGTGGAGTATATATCAGCTACTGTCTCTTTCGCTACTGGCGGAGTGCTCAATATTGACGGGCGAAAATTTGCAAGCCTTTTCAATAATACTGATGACTTTAATACTCAATATACGTTCCATAAGGTTTTCATTACCGGCTATTATATCGGTACGGCAGACGGGCTTCATTCCATTATGTCCGTGTCTATAGCGGACAAAGGTCTGGAAGCGATTCCGTATCTTCAGTTCGAGATCGGCACCGACGCATTCAAGACTGCCAACTCGAAGTTCTCCGAGACCCATTCTTTCAATTCAAGCACAGGAACCACAGGATATATCAAGTATGTCACAAGCAATCTTGAGGGAAGTGATCCTGATGGTGTGTTCAAGATGGATATCAGCGGTAATGATCCTCGTTGTACCGGTCCTTGGGAGGGTGACTATTGGGATATCGTAGGCTCTACTGCTGTAAAGGCAAACACTGAATTCCGTGTTCAGTTCGGTGCCAGGGTTTCCGCATCAGGTCCTAAGTATTGGACTCTCGAGTATCTTGACGGTACTGTCTGGAAACCGGCCGGAACAGTGAAGACAGCTGACATCACGACAGGCAAGATCACTTATACCCACTCCATGAATGCCGATGGCAATACCAATATTATTGTAGATGAGGCTTTCAAGATTACGAAAAATATGGATCAGCTCAACCTCAGATTCCGTTGCATGTCTTCGTGGAGAGCCAATGACAAGGGAGTGCTTCAGAAGAGAAATACCGGCTCCGCGCGTCTTTCAGTAAATAGCGGTGCATCTTCTACAAATAAGGTGACAGCTCCTCAACCAAGCATTCTTATTACTGAGATGGGTGATGGTAATGCCACCGTGGATCCTGAGCCGGAGTATGCGGACATCAAGCTTTCTGCAGAACTGCTGACTTTCGAGGGAACACCTGATGCGGCTAAGACTTTGACAGTTACATCCGACCATGACTTTACTGCCAGCGCGAATGTCGATTGGCTGTCACTCAGCGAAACAGAAGGTGCTGCCGGCGAGGCTGTGGACATTATCGTCACATGTGAACCAAGTGAACTTTCTACTCTTCGCGAAGGCAAAATTACCATCGTATCAGGAGATTCGAGCGTAGATGTCTATGTCGTTCAGTCTGCTGCCGGCGGTGAACTTGATCCTCTCATCAGCATCTCCAGTGGAAATACTATAGCGGTTCTCGGCCAGGGCGCTGATTTCGAGGCTAAAGTTCAAGCTAACGTCTCTTTTGAAACTGAAATCAGCGCAGATTGGATAACAGCTGTGCCGACGGCTTCAACGCAGGCGGTTGTTGAAACAAGGGTTCTCAAGTTCAATGCAGCTCCGAACCTTACCGGTGTGGCGAGGACAGGGACAATCCGCTTCTATAAGGATAATATCGAGTCGGTGCTTACTGTCAGTCAGGATAAGTTCGAGCCGACAATTTCTGTAGTGCCTGTTGGACGTGCTACAATCAGCGGACTTGGAACAACTCTGAAGTATAAGATTTCATCGAATGTGGATTTCACGGTTTCTTCATCTGAATCATGGGTTTCACTTCCTGTATCAGAGGCTAAGGCGGGAGAGTATGAAGTTCCTGTCACTTTTGCTGCCAATGCTGGTGCAGAAGCCCGGACGGCGACCGTGACATTCAGGAATGCCGAATATTCGTATGAGTATCCTGTCGTTCTCAAGCAGTTCGCTGCAGGTGTTATCCTTGATGAAGACTTCTCTTGGGTTGCTCCTTATGCCCATGCATATAATGCTGCCCATGCCGATGCTCCGATTGGAGACTTTATTGCAAGTGGCTTGACTGGTGCCAATGCACCGGCAGTTTCATCTCTGGGCTTAGACTTCGTAAATGAAGCCTCTGCCAGAGGGTATTCTGAAGCACAGCTGAAGGCTGGTTCGTCGGCAATGTTCATCCAGGGCTCATACGAGACAGGCTGGTATTTCAAGTTTGGAAAGAAAAGTATCAACACAGGACTGGCTCTTGCCTCTTTGGATGCTGATGGAACTGTAGATGTGAAAGTAACATTCAAATGGGCAGCTCATTATGGTGGCACTTTCAAACTTGATGCGGCGAATCCATGCGTCAAGATTGAAGGCTCAGGCAAGATTGAGGATGGAGTTTCTGATACGGAAAGCAAGGCGTTCACCACATCCCAGAAGTCTTATCCAGAAGGCGCGGACAAGTTTACTAGCGCTGATCATAGTTGGACTGAGAGTTCAGTGGTCATCCGTGGAATAAAGGCGGATACGAAATTTTCTTTCGTCCCGTCCAGTGCTTTGACATACACCCGCTTCCATTTCGGGGGACTCAAAGTGGAAGTTGTCAGATAAACTCTAACTTAATTAAATACTCACGATTCTTCCGGGAAAGCTGAATGCTGCCCGGAAGTTTTTTCAAACATAAAATATGAAGCGTTTTAGATTATTTTTATCTTTAGTCCTGTGTCTTGCGGGACTGGCTGTCGTTTCATGCAAGAGCGGAGATGATACCAATAAGCCTTTAGATGTTCAGTTCAGGGTTCCTGAAGAGGTCTCTATAAACTTCGGAGCTACGACTTTCGATTTCAGAATCCAGTTCGGCAAAGCGCCACTGCAGACAGACAAGATTGTCTTCGAAAGTTCTGCGCATGAAAAGAACGAGTGCGAGATACTTTCAGTCTCAGATAAGACTTTTACCATAGCCTTGTTTGATGGCATATCGACAGATACGTATGAAGTTTCCATAAGGCGTGGAAGCCAGGTGATGGTCGCCGGCACTATGAAGGTCACCATTACAGGTGATGGGGTGGAACCGGCGGCCGGTGCTACGGTGTATGGACGAATCTCATGTGACGGCGTTGGCGTTTCTGGCGTTGTCGTATCGGATGGGTATGAGGTGGTGCAGACTGATGAGAACGGCGTATATCAGCTTCCGTCGAAGAAAGAGCTGAAATATGTATTCATGTCAGTCCCATCCGGCTATGAACCTGCATCAGAAGGAGTCCTTCCTAAAATATATGCCGCTTTGACGAAGAACAGTCTTACGGCGGAACGTGCCGATTTCATTCTTAAGAAAGTGGATAACCAGGACAAGTACAAGGTTTTCTTCCTTGGTGACATGCACCTGGCGAACAGGACCAACGACTTGTCGCAGTTCACAGCATTCACAAACGACTGGAATCTTTACAGGGATGCCCATAAAGGCGAGACTATGTACGCCATTACCCTTGGCGATATGACTTGGGATCTGTACTGGTATTCTAAGAATTATCAGCTTCCTCAGTATGTCGAGGATATGAACAGGCGTGTGTCTGATATCCTGATATATCATACAATGGGCAACCATGACAATGATATGAAGGCTGTCGGCAACTGGAATGCGAAGCTTCCGTATGTGGACAACATCTCGCCTGATTATTACTCATTCAATATCGGCAAGGTTCATTATATTGTCCTGGATGACATTGACTGCAAGGACTATAATGGCGATGAGTCCCGTAACTATACGAAGGACCTTCCTCAGGAGCAGATTGACTGGCTGAAAAAGGATCTGCAGTATGTGGATAAAGCTACACCGCTTATCATAATGATGCATGCCCAGGTATTCTATCCTAGCGGCATCAATACCTATAAGATGGATCATGATGCGACAAGCACGAAAGCATTGTTCTCGGCGGTGGCAGATTATAAGGTTCATTATGTGACCGGGCATACTCATACCATTTTCAATGCCCTTCCTGGTGAGACTGCATCGGTAGGAGCCGCGAATACGTATGAACATAATGCCGGCTCTATTTGCGCCTCATGGTGGTGGTCCGGAAATCTTACAGATGGTGTATATGTCAGCCTGGACGGTGCGCCGGGAGGCTACAGCATCTGGGATATCAACGGCACAGAATTCAAGTGGAAGTACAAGGCCACAGAAAAGGATGAGACCTACCAGTTCCGTTCATACGACTTGAACAATGTATCGGTATCTTATGATGATGTTCCTCTGCTTAAAGACGCAAAGATGAAGGATGTATTCTCCAAATATGTATCAGCCTATCCGGTGAGCAAGAAGAACGAAGTCCTTATCAATATCTGGAACTGGGCATCGGACTGGACTCTGGAAGTGACTGATGAAACAGGGAAAGAACTGAAATGGACAAAGTGTCTTGCTTATGATCCGCTTCATCTGAAAGCATTGACCATCAAGAGATTCAATAAAGACATCACATCGGCTCCAAGCTTTATTACAGAAAACAGCATGCCGCATTTCTTTAAGGTCGCAGCTGACAATGAAGATATTGACTTGACAATCAAGGTTACGGATTCATTTGGTAATGTATATACAGAGAACATGGCTCGCCCTAAGGCGTTCAATACATTGACTGATGCGGACCTGAAGTCATATTAACAAATACTCACGACTCTTCCGGGACGGCTCCCCAGCCTTTCCGGAAGTTTTTTTATTATCTTTGTAATAATATAGTGCCTCAATATTGATAAAATGAACATTGACAGGAAGATAGACGTGATGGGAATCATAAACCTCACGGACAACTCATATTTCGCGGAAAGCCGCTGCCTGGATGCGGACGGCAACGATGACCTCACACGCATAACCGGCCGTGCCGGGAAGATGATACAGGACGGCGCCACGATTCTTGACATCGGCGCTTGCTCCACCAGGCCTGGCTCCGACCCTGTCGGCGAAAACGAGGAATGGCGCAGGCTCGCACCGGCATTGACAGCCATCCGCAAGGCATTCCCTGACATCTCCATCTCGGTCGATACCTACTGGTCATCCGTTGTCCGCCGCACCTATGACCTTATCGGCAGGTTCATTGTCAACGACGTCACAGCCGGTGAAGGCATGTATGAGAAGGTCAATGCTTCCGGAACTTCCGATGAACTGGGCGAGATGCTCCGGACCGTGGCTGAACTTGATCTCCCGTTCGTGGCAATGCACATGCGCGGAAATCCGAAGACAATGCAGACTCTCACGGAATATGGCGATGTCACCTCCGATGTTGTGGACTATTTCCGCGGCTTTGCCGCCAGGGCGGAGTCTGCAGGAGTGAAGGACTGGATCCTGGACCCCGGATTCGGTTTCGCCAAGACTGTTGATCAGAACTATCAGCTCCTGCGGGAACTGGATCATTTCTCCATTTTCGGCAAGCGTATCCTGGTGGGAATGTCGCGCAAGAGCATGATATTCAGAAAATTCGATATAACTCCGGAAGAATCGCTTCCTGCCACGCAGGTGCTGCATTATAAGGCATTGTGCCTTGGCGCAGACATCCTCCGTGTCCACGATGTGGCGGAAGCTGTGCGCACAGTGGCGCTATACCGGGAACTGGAAATGCGGCAGTAGGGGACATCCTGTTCAGTCATATTGCTAAAAAGGCCAGGAATGGGTTTCCAAATCCTCGACTTCTTATTAAATTTGCATTTCCTCTGTCGGAGCCTGGTGGCTTCGACACATAAAATTTTGACAAATGGACACACATTCCCTTTTGGCAGTATCCCCGGTCGATGGCCGCTACGCCTCCAAGACAGAACCGCTGAAAAGCTACTTCAGCGAATTCGCATTGATAAGATACCGTATCCGCGTGGAGATAGAATACTTCATCGCTCTCTGCGAGATCCCGTTGCCGCAGCTTTCAGACATCGACAAGGGCAAGTATGGGGCAATGCGCGATATCTATCTGAACCTCACCCCAGAGCAGGCGATGGAGGTAAAGGAGATCGAGAAGACCACGAACCACGATGTGAAGGCTGTGGAGTATTTCATCAAGAGGCACTTCCACGGGCTCGGGCTGGACAAGTGGTCTGAATTTGTCCATTTCGGACTGACATCGCAGGACATTAACAACACCTCGCAGCCTCTCATGCTTAAAGAGGCGATGGAGCATGCCTATATGCCAGCATTGAAAGAAATCCTGGATATCATCTCAGGCATGGCTGAACAGTGGAAGGATATCCCGATGCTCGCCAAGACACATGGGCAGCCGGCATCCCCGACCAGGCTTGGAAAGGAGTTCAAGGTCTATCAGGTACGTCTGGAGGAGCAGCTCAGGCAGTTCTCGCTCCTTACATATCCTGCCAAGTTCGGCGGCGCCACTGGCAATATGAATGCCCACAAGGTCGCATACCCGGGCATCGACTGGATAACCTTCGGCAATGAATTCGTCGCATCCCTCGGACTGAAGCGCTCGTTCCCGACCACGCAGATAGAGCACTACGATAATCTTGCAGCTATCTTCGACTGCCTGCGCCGTATCAACACCATATTGATAGACCTCTGCCGTGACATCTGGACATATATCTCCATGGAGTACTTCAAGCAGAAAGTAAACAAGAACGAGGTCGGCTCATCGGCAATGCCTCACAAGGTGAACCCTATCGACTTCGAGAATGCGGAAGGAAACTTCGGAATGGCTGACGCCATATTCACGTTCCTGTCAATGAAGCTGCCTATCTCCCGTCTTCAGCGCGACCTCACAGACTCTACCGTCCTCAGAAATGTCGGTGTCCCGCTAGCGCATGGGCTTATCGCGTTCGCGTCGCTTAAGAAAGGCCTCGGCAAGCTTATTCTCAATGAAGATGCTCTCCAGGCAGACCTGCACCGTAACTGGGCAGTCGTAGCCGAAGCCATCCAGACGATTCTCCGCCGTGAAGGCTACCCGAACCCTTATGAAACTCTCAAGGCTTTGACCCGTACAGGAAGCGTAATCGACGAGAGCACCATCGAGACCTTCATCGACGGCCTGGATGTCAGCGATGCCGTGAAAGCCGAGCTCCGTCAGATCACCCCTTGGAGCTACACGGGATTCTAGCGGCAGCGGTCGGCTGTCTGCTCTCAAGGCTACCAGCCATGACCGGGTAACTGCCTGCTGAGGTTGATTATCAGATAGTTACAAAACTCAAATGTCAGTACTCGTGACTTTGAAAAATGTAATCAATTGATAATCAATGTTGCCTGCTCGTGACATTGAAAACGAAAATTGCTGGAGAACCGCAACTTCTTCGGCAATTTTATTGTATACGGGCGGGCGTCAGCTGCGGCTATGCATTAGAAACGTTACAGTCAGCCTTGCTGTAAATTGGTCGAAAAAAATATTCTGTCGGGAGAATGTTATGAAAAAAGTTAAAAAAATGTTACAACTTGTCATGAAAAAGTGTACATTTGTAAAGTTTTAACCCCTTGATAGGGGGGGGGTAATAGAAATCATACTCCCGTGAAACGAATAATAACACTACTGCTGTTAGCGCTTTTTTGCGTGTCTGCATCTGCCCAGCAGATGTCGGATTCGTTACGGGTGTATTTTCGTCAAGGCTATTCTGCATTCGATCCGGGATATCGTAACAACCAGTCCCGTGTGGACGCTTTCATCGCCAGGGTCAAGGACTTCCAGAAAGAGTCCGAGGCATTCGAAATCCTCAATGTCACATACAAGGCAGGAGCATCTCCTGAAGGCACCCTCGCCATTAACCGGAAAATCTCCGGGAAGAGAAGCGCGAACCTTACCGCCTATCTCCGCAGGCACCTCACATTCTCGGACAGTACGCTCCGCATTGAAGACGTGGTGGAGGACTGGGACGGACTGGCTGAACTTGTGGAACGTTCATCCATGCCATACAGAGATGAGGTCCTGGCATTGCTCCGGCAGGAGACAGGCTCGGAGAGGCTGAAGAAAGAACTTCAGGGGCTTCATGGCGGAGCGGTGTGGCGCTATATGAATGACAAGCTGTTCCCCGAACT
Source organism: uncultured Bacteroidales bacterium (assembly GCA_934691625.1). GTDB lineage: Bacteria > Bacteroidota > Bacteroidia > Bacteroidales > UBA932 > Cryptobacteroides. The sequence goes on from CAKUTA010000009.1 coordinate 37,993, forward strand.
GCGGGCATTCAATGTATATATAGAGGTAGGCGTGCGTAATCCTGAACTTCCTGTCCCTGAGATAGCGGATGCCGAACCTATGCCTGATGAACTCTTTCCTGTCCTGGACGACTCGCTGACAGTAAGCCGGATACAGATGCCTGAACCGGCTCCGGAATGGACACGCAAGCTGCGCATAAAGACCAATGCGATAGGATGGGCGATGTTCATGACAAATGTCGCAGTCGAGATTGACATTACCCGTCATCTGTCTTTCCAGCTTCCTATATGCTATTCCGCGGTCAACTACTTCAGCAGGGAGCTGAAATTCAGAACATTCGCGGTGCAGCCAGAATTCCGCTGGTGGTTCACGAAACCGGACGGGCTCTTTCTGGGAGCACATTTCGGCACGGCATATTTCAACTACGCCACGAAAGGCGACTGGCGTATCCAGACCGGTTACGGCGACCGCCCTCTCTGGGGAGGCGGCATTGCTGCAGGCTACAGGATGCCTCTGACCAGGCGCAATCCTCGCTGGGAAATGGAGTTTTCACTTGGCGGCGGAGTCTATGATGTTTACTATGACCGCTTCTATAATGAGAAGAACGGCCCTAAGGAGGGCAGCTACCATACCACGTTCATAGGCATTGACCATGCCGCGGTGACGTTCTCATACAGCTTTGACTTGAAAAGAAGGAGGGGCAGATGAGACGTGCATTGAAAGTATTTGCCGCAATGTTGGCGGCATTGGCATTGTCTGCATCCTGCGCCGTTCACGAATGGCCTCAGACCCTTCCTGCCGATGCCACGCTGAAGCTGGATTTCGACACGGCATTGCCCCAGTTCATTGTCCTGGATGTGAACGACACGAGGGCGTCGAAGGACGGACGCGACTATCATATACGCTATGTCGTGGAGGCCTACAGGAAGCTCGGTGACGGTTCGTTCGCGACGACCCCTTATCGCAGATATGTTTTCACCAAGGACGATCTCTCAGACCTGAACAATGAAGTGACCATCAGCATTGACGAGGGAACTTATGACTTCTACGTATGGACGGATTTCGTGGACAGGAACTCGACCGAGGACTTCTACTATGACACCGGCAACTTCCGGGAAATCAGCCTACATGGTACCTATGAGGGGAACAATGACTTCCGCGATGCATTTGTGGGACACAGGGAGCTGACGGTGGAGCGTCTCGGCGCATTGGTGCCTCCGGTCATCGGGACAGTGGCAATGGGGCGTCCGCTCGCCAAGTTCGAGTTTATCACGACAGACCTGCAGGAGTTCATCACCAAGGTCATAACTGATATGAAGAAGAAACAGGATCAGGAAGCTGCCGGCGGGACGAAATCCGCTGATATTAAGGACAATGCTTCAGTAACGGATGATTCTGGGACAGCCGATGAAAGCTCTGGCGGGACAAAGGGCGATGACGGCACGAAAGGGGATGGCGACAGCAAGTCTCCTGTGGTGGACCTGAAGAAATACAATGTGGTGTTTTATTATACGGGCTACATGCCGTCAGTATTCAATATGATGGATAACAGGCCTTGCGACTCCAGGACGGGAGTTTCATTCGCTTCCGACATCACGCTTCTGGATGAGCACAATGCGCGTCTCGGCTTCGACTACGTGATGGTGAACGGCAAGGAATCCAGCGTCATGGTGGCTGTAGGGCTGTTCGACGAGGAGGGCACAAGGCTGTCAATGACAAATCCGATAGAGGTGCCGCTGAAGCGCAGCATGCTGACCACAGTGAAGGGAGGATTCCTTATGCAGGACACTGGCGGAGGTGTCGCGATAGACCCGAAGTTTGATGGGGAATTCAATATTATAATACGCTGATACATAAAAAATAGATGTAGTATAGCCTCGTCCTTTAAATGACCGGGGCAAGACTATGGACACTATGAAACAAATATTAACAATTAATAATTACAGAACTATGAACAAAAATCTATTGAAATCTTTCGCGGCTGCAGCGCTGTCCGTTCTGGCCATGGCCTGCGCGAAAGAGCAGGTTTCACCGGTTTCTGGTGATATTTGCGAAGCGACATTTGATGTCTATGTGCCGGGAGGAATCAGCACAAAGGCTATAGCCGATGGTACTACTGCCAAAGAGCTCTGGTATCAGGTATTCGACAAGGACGGAAATGTTATTGCTGGCTTGGAAAAGACAAAACACGAGTCCCTGCTTTCAGATAGACAAACATCCGTATCTATACAGCTTGTGAAAGATCAGACTTACAATATCGTCTTTTGGGCACAGGCTGAGGGACAGACATGTTATCAGTTTGATGATTTGAGAAAAATTACGGTTGATTATACCGCTGCGAAAGCAAACGATGAATCCCGTGATGCTTTCCTTGCTGTAAAGAATATTACTGTGAATGGACCGATAAATGAGACAGTAGAGATGAAACGTCCATTTGCTCAGCTCAATATCGGAACAGCAGATGCAGCAATCGCTGCGAATGCGGGGGTTGTAATCAAGACTTCAAAGGTCGAGATGAAAGGACTTCCGAATATTCTCAATACTATTGAGGGTACGACGGATGGTGCAGAAGATGTGACATTCGCAGATAATGATGTTCCAGCATCCACGGAGGTCCTTTCTGTCAATGGTAAGGAATACGCGTATCTGGCAATGAACTACATCCTAGCTCCGGCAGAAGGGAAGGAAATATCAGATGTGAAGGCTACTTTCACGGCAGAGGGTAAGGATCCTGTATCTCTGTCAGCCTTCAGCGTGCCGTTCCAGCGGAATTATCGTACCAATATCATAGGTAACATCCTCACTAACTCTGCAGACTTCAATGTCATTGTAGTCCCTGGTTTCGAGGATGGAGATAAGATATATGATCCATATATCACTACTCCTGATGCGCTCCAGGCGCTTTTTGACAATGGAGGTGCTGGAGCATTGACTGCTGATATTATTCTGGATAAGACTGTCTCTGTCGCTGCTGGCAAAGAAGTTACTCTCGATCTTAACGGTAAGTCTATCAATAATACGGAAGACATTTGGGATGATACCTCACACCATAATTGGTCTCTTATCTCGGTAAAAGGAGGAAGTCTTACAATTAAAGGTGTAGGAGTTCTGAAAGCTAAAGAGAATGATTGCTATGCAGTGGATGTTCAGGACGGCGGACACGTTATTATCGAGGATGGTGAGTATATCGGCAATATCCATGCTGTATATGTGCAAGAAGGAACAGCGGAAATCCGTGGTGGAAAATATAGCGTTCAGCAGAAATATCCTGACGCGTCAAAGGCTGATGAATTTGTCCTTAACTGTTATGATCGCAACCGCGCGAACGGTACTGCGAAGATTATTGTCACAGGCGGTGATTTCGTAAACTTCAACCCTGCCGATTGCCAGGCCGAAGGTGCTCATACGAACTTCCTTGCGGAAGGCTATCATTCAACGAAAACCGAGTATGGCGAAGATAAGACCATTTGGACCGTCGAGGAAATCCCTGCTTTGACCACGCAGGAGGATTTCAATTCTGCTATAACTTCAGCTTCCACTAATACGCCTGCAATGGTAAAATTGGCTTCAAATGTTACTATGACTTTGGATAATGGCATTGCAGATGAGAAAGATAAGAGCCGTAATATAACTTTTGTCGGTGACGGCACCCAGACATTTGATGTTATTACAAATACAAAAACTGCTGAGGGTGGACAGCTGAATTACCAGCGTGGCTCATCGTTCACTTTCAAGAATTTGACTATTAAGGCTGGTGAGGGCAATTTTGACGGAGTGGTATGTGATGAACTGACTTTTGAAAACTGCACAATAACAGGCAAACTTACTCTGTATGGTAAGGCGACTTTTGTGAATTGCGTATTTGAAAATACGATGGCAAATCAGTACTCCATCTGGACTTGGGGGGGGACAGATGTTAAATTTGAAGGTTGTACTTTTAACACTAATGGTAAGGCTGTTCTTCTTTATGGTCAAGCAACTGCAGAAAAGCCTACTAATCTCGTAGTGACCAAATGCACATTTAATGACAGAAATAATGGCACTATAGGCAAGGCGGCTATTGAGATAGGTAATGACTATAACGCCACATATTCTTTGACTGTTAATGATTGTAATGTAAATGGCTTCGCTGCTGGTAAAAACACTGATAGCAAACTATGGGCAAACAAGAACAGCATGGATGCAGAGCATCTTTCTGTAACAATTGATGGAAATAAAGTGCTTTAGAAATAACACAAACACAAAATCAATATGAAATCAATCAAGTATTTGGTAGCGGCTGCGCTCGCATTGCTCGCAGTCGGCTGTAACAAGGAGTCCGTAACGGAAGTTCCTGACGGACAGATGGTAGATGTTACCTTTACGGCAGCATTGCCTGGAGAGGAACTGGCTACCAAGGCCATCGGCGATGGTCAGACGGCCAAGAAGCTCTATGTGGCAGTCTATGAAAATGACGATGCCAAGACGAAACTGGATCTCAACCAGGAAAAAACTTTCACGGATCTGAAGACCACTGTGACCTTCAGCCTCGTGAAGGGCAAGACCTATAACTTCGTGTTCTGGGCACAGGCCGAGAACGGCGCACCTTATAGCTGGGAGAATGACGATCTTAAGAACATCAAGATCTCTTATGACAATGCGTTGGCAAATGACGAGACCCGCGACGCATTCTATGCTACCCGCAAGGAGCTGAAAGTCAATGGCGCTCTCACCGAGACTATCAAGCTTTACCGTCCTTTCGCTCAGGTGAACTTCGGTACAGCTGACTATACTGAAGCTGTCGTAGCCGGTCTGAAGCCTACCAAGAGCGTATTCTCCGCTACGTCAGTGGCTACAGAGTTCGACACATTCGAGGCCGAAGGAAAAGCGGAAGCAGATGTGACATTCAAGGAGGCTGCTCTCCCGGGCGAGACACTCGTTACCAAGGAAGGCAATTATACCTGGATGACGATGAACTATATCATCCCTGCAGGCAAGCAGGGCGAGAAGCATATCAGCAACGTTGCCGCTGAATTCATTGCTGACGCTGGCAGCGTGAAAGTTTCAGCCCCTCAGGCTCCTGTCCAGAACAACTACCGCACGAACATTCTCGGTAACCTCCTCACCTCACAGGTTATCTTCAACGTTGAGATCGTCCCTATCTTCAACGAGCCGGACAACGACATTGACCTCGTGAACATCAAGAACGTCGAGTCCCTGAAGGCCCTCTTCGCCACCGGCGGCTCAGCAAAACTTGCGGAAGACCTCGTGATAGATGAGACCGTCTCAGTGCCTGCAGGCGCAGAAGTCACCCTTGACCTTAATGGCAAGACCATCAGGAATACTGAAGATCTTTGGGATGTGGCTACGAACTGCTGGTCTCTCATTTCTGTAAAAGGCGGCACTTTGACAATCAAGGGACAGGGCTCAGTTACTGCAAAGGAAAACGACTGCTATGCCGTTGATGTTCAGGATGGCGGAAACGTCATTGTAGAAGGCGGCGAATACGTCGGCAATATCCACGCAGTCTATGTGCATGATGGTACGGCTGAAATCCGTGGTGGCAAGTACAGCGTTCAGCAGAAATATCCTGACGCGTCAAAGGCTGATGAATTCGTCCTTAACTGTTTAGATGGCAATCATGCAAACGGAACAGCAAAGATTATTGTCTCTGGCGGTGAATTCGTAAGCTTCAACCCTGCCGATTGCCAGGCCGAGGGTGCTCATACAAATTTCCTTGCTTCTGGCTACAAGTCAGTGCAGAAAGGCGATAACTATGTCGTAGTGCCAGCAAACCAGACCACTGTTTATACCGAGGCCGAACTTGACGAGGCTATTGCAGCAGTTGAAAAAGGAGTCAAATCGGAGATACTCATCGCTGCCGGTACATACAAGAATGTGATTGATGTTCGCTCAGATAAAGTCATTACGTTCAAGCCTGCTGTTGAAGGTGCATCCGTAGTCCTCGGTGGCGTCAATGGTGCAAGCAATGGCACTGAGACATCTTGCGTATTCGAGGACATCACTTTTGATAATTCTATCCAGGAGGCTGGCTGGTTTGTCGGTACCGCTCAGAATATTTTCCCTTGCGTAGGCGTTTGGGGGGGGCAGTACACCTTCAAGAACTGCAAGTTTATTGTTGATGGTAATTCTGGTAAGGAAACAGGAGTGATGACCTGGTGGACAATCAAGGACTGCAAGACAGCATTGACATTCGACGGCTGTACATTCGAGGGAAAGGATAATCACGCTGAAGCTCGTGCAATGCAGATTTATGGCCACGTTGATCTTGCTGTTCTGAACTGCAAATTGGCTACAGCCAAGAGGTATGCGATAAAGTATGCCGCTAATGAGGGTTATACAGCAAACATTAAGAATTGCGAAGTTTCTAACTGTGAATATACAGTAGAACTTGGATCTGCAGACTACCCTGGAAGCAAGTACACGGTTAATTTCGAGAATAATACTCTTGCTGGAGGCATCGCTGACTACAAGATTGCTCACGAAGAAGGCGCAGCCATCAATGGTGGCGTAGCGAAGAACTAGCGTTATCTTTCATAGCCATGTTTAAGGGTGCGGCATTAGCTGCGCCCTTTTTTGCTTTGCACCACCTCTTGCATCCCCTCCGTCAGGCCTATAAGCGTCCGATAAAGTGCATCTTGTAAGGTATATAAAGTTAACCAGGCTTTGATCGAAGTTGTCAAAGTCGGGTAACTTTATATCGAAGTCGATGAACTTCGTACGAAGGCGCTTAGCGTTGATTGAAGTCCTTAGAGTCGTCCTTCTTTCCAGTTCTCGGGCAGCAGCCTGATGGCATCAGACCTGCCGTTCTCGTATTCCGAGATTCTCCGGATTACAGTAAGCCTCCGCTCGCTATCTTTCAAATTCCTCCTCCCGCTCGAAGTCATCTGCCATACTTATCCTGACCATCTGGACATCTCCGGTTCGTTGAACCTCTTTCGTCAGACTTCGCCCTCCGTCCTTCGAATATCTCCTCCCGCTCGAAGTCTGCTACCGTTCTTATTCTGACCCTCTTGGCATCGGTAATGACTGCATTGATTTACGGTAACTGGCAGTATTACAGCCGGTTAGGTGCTTTCGCCCCTTCCCCGTGAGATGCCCAGACCCATGTTTTTATAGTGGTCTTGGCTTTTGATTGGTGCTGTAATTATTTAATATATAGCGTATTACATTAAATCGGCATATCCCGGAGGTTCCGTTTTTAGCCCATGCTTACCCCTACATTACCCTTCGGAAGCATCTGTCCCTTCTTGCCTGGTTGCTGTCGGCATGGCGACATTGCTCACCTCCATAAATATTTAAACGGAAGTATGCATTTAGACTTGTAAATCATAGTGCCTTTTTATTAATTCATTGATTTATAACTATTTAGTGTTTTTTAATAATATATTTGACGATTTTAAAAAAAATGCTAATACGCTGATATTTAATTAATTAGCCCAAAAATGCGTCTTGGTTTGTTTACGTTATTAGGTACAAGCCTGAATTGCATAATTCCATATTTAAAAATCTTCCGAAAAAGTTAAAAATCATATATTTTTTGCATGTCTCGGGTCACTTTTCGATGAGAAATCCGGATGGGCTTCATAGATTTGCCTCCGTGGTCTGCGGACCACATTGTCGCATGTGGCATGGAACTGAAGCTCTGCGGCTTGCATTGTTTAACTTAAAATTGTAATTTTATGACGGCTATTGAAGGCAGGTACATTGACCCGATGCTGGACTGGAGCTTCAAGCGGCTATTCGGGACGGAGATGAACAAGGACATCCTGATCGGATTCCTGAATGTGGTGTTCCCGGAGTACAGGATAAGTGACATCACGTATATTCCGACGGAGCAGCTGGGCATGATGTCGGGTGACAGGAAGGCGGTGTTCGATGTCCTGTGCAGGACTGATGACGGGAAGGATTTCCTGGTGGAGATGCAGCGGTGCTACCAGGAGCACTTTTATGAGCGGGCATTGTTCTATACCTCGTTCCCGATAATGAAGCAGGGGCGTAGCCGCCTGGAGGGTGAGACTGGAACGTGCACATGGGACTTTGCGCTGGACGGTGTGTTCTTCCTTGGCGTGCTTAACTTCAGCAGCAGCGATGACGACCGCGTGGTCCACCGCTTCCGCCTCATTGATACGGAGAGCGGCGGTCTGATGACAAACAGGCTCGAGTACGTGTTCGTGGATGTGTCCAAGTTTCATAAGAGCGAGGAGGAGCTGGAGACGGACATGGAGCGGTGGGTGTACCTGCTGAAGAACCTGTCCCGTCTGCTGGAGCGTCCTGCGACATTGCGAGACAGGATATTCGGCCGCCTATTCGAGGCGTCGGAGATAGCCATGATGGATGATGTAGAACAGAAAGAATACGTGAAGGCAATGAATACAGAAAGGGATCTTATGCTTCAGATGCGCTACATGAAGAAGCAGGGGCGCGAGGAAGGTCTTGCTGAAGGCATGAAAGCGGCCGAGCGGGCACGGGCCGAAGCCGAGAAGGAGAAGCTGGTGATTGCCGCGAACTTCCTTCGGATGGGTGTTTCATGTGAAGACGTCGCGAAGGCTACGGGGCTGGAGTACAATGTTGTCGCTGGGTTGAAAAAGGGATGACTTTTATTGAAGCGTGAGAGGCGTCGTTTCGTAAGGGCGAGCAGGATTTGGAGACAGGCATGGAGAGGTGGTCGAATCTGCTGAAGAACCTGTCATGACGGTGCCACGGTGCAATCTCTAAATATCTGATAATCAGTGGTGATTTCGCTCCAGATGTGGGTTTCGAGCTAAAAAATGGCTCCAAATCCACGCTATGTGTTTATAACTTGCTGAATATTAACACAATGCTACTTTTTACCGTGGCATCGTTCCTGGAAAACATCTCACGTACACTGATTGCCCTCTCATAACATTCTGTGGCATGTTCATGTACTTGACTTCGTGGAAAACTCTACACGAAAATCCGTCATAAAATTTTCTCCGGATAAAATTTAACGGACTTATGAACTTCAGGCGTGCACTGGATAAAGGTCTGAGTCTAAAGGTATAATTTATGTTAATTGATTAAATATCAGTGTATCGGTACTTTTTAAAATTGCCGAATATACTTTTTGAGAATTGTTAAACGATTAAAAATTAACGGTTTACGCGCAAATAAGGACATCTCCATTTCACATTGCCTCGCGAGCCTGAAATGTATAATTAAAAATGCCGCCCCGGAGATTCAGACGTGGCGGACTTTCATTATATTTGTAGTTGAGAAAAGATAGAAACATAATGCTGATTGTAATTGAAGGACTGGACGGGTCAGGGAAATCGACGCAGGTGAAAAGGCTGCGCAGATACCTTGAAGCCCGCACGGAAAATCTGGAATACATACACTTTCCTAGATACAGTTCTCCCGTATATGGAGAACTTATCGGCAAATTCCTCAGAGGCGGATTCGGCTCCATAGACGCTGTCCATCCGCAGCTTGTGGCATTGCTTTATGCAGAAGACCGTCATGGAGCCGCGCCGGAAATGTGGCGTACACTTAACGGCGGCGGGATAGTGCTCCTGGACCGCTATGTGTATTCAAACATTGCATATCAGTGTGCCAAGATGCACGGCCGGGAAGAGCGCGAAGAGCTCCGAAAATGGATAATAGACACGGAATTCGGTCAGTTCGGACTTCCAAGGCCCGACCTTGACATTTTTCTGGATGTCCCTATCGGATTTGTGGAAAAGAAGCTGGAGAATCCTCGTGGAGGTGACGAGCGCAGCTATCTCGAAGGCCATAGCGATATTCATGAGGCGGACATCGAATTCCAGAAGAACGTGAGGAAAGTCTATCTGGAGCAATGTGAACTTGACCCTGGATTCATCCGTATAGACTGCAGCGGCAGCGATGGCTCCATGCTTCCGCCAGATGTGATTTCTTCCGCAGTCGAGGCCGTAGTCGCAGAAAAACTAGGGAAGAGATGAGACCTCAGTATATCGGAAATAAGCTGAGACGCCTTTGCGCCGTCATTATAGGCTTCGTGTTCTTCGTCGCCGGCGTCCTGAAGCTGATGGACCCGGCAGGCTCAATGCTCATTGTCAGGGAATACCTGAGCTTCCTGCATCTTGGAATCTTTCGTGGCCTGGCAGGTGGCATAGCTGAGATATTCGCATTGGCAGAAACCGTGCTCGGAATCTGCCTCGTCACAGGCGTGTTCCGGAAAATAACTGCCTGGGCGACATCCATCCTGCTGGCAGGCTTCACATTGCTGACACTCCTGCTGTGGATATTGAACCCATCCATGGACTGCGGATGCTTCGGTGAGGCAGTGCATCTGACGCATTTCCAGTCATTTGCGAAAAATGTCGTCCTGTGCATCCTGGCGCTGGCTGCATTCATGCCATACAATGACTTCGGACAGCCGAAGAAAAGCAAGTATATTACATTCTCATTGACACTTGCCGCCGTGCTGATATTCGCAGTCTATTCACTGATGTTCATTCCTTTGCTCGAACTGACCCCTTTTAACCTGTCATCCAGGCTTGAAGCCGCTGCCGGGATTCCGGAAACCAATGAGGATGAGTATCTTGCGACATTCGTCTATGAGAAGAACGGCAAGACGGGGGTATTCGCACTGGACAATATCCCTGATTCGACCTGGACATTCGTTGAGGCCAGGACTGTCAGGAAGCAGGACAATATAAACGAGACCGGGTATCCACGCCTGTCATTCCGCGATGCTGCAGGGGAGTACCGCGATACGCTTGCAGCGAAAGGACTTGTGATGACCGTTTCTGTCCCTGAGCCGGCACGCATGAAGAAAACGGCGTGGGAGAAAACGGCGAAACTTCTGGCATCCGCTTCCGAGGCCGGTTTTACACCTCTCCTGCTGGTCGCCTCCGAGCCTGTGGCATTCGCGTCAATGATTGCATCGGGGAAGTTCACCCAGGACGAGTCAATGACTCTGCTTACATCGGTATATTATTCTGATTACAAGACGCTTATATCTCTGAATCGCTCTAACGGCGGGGCTGTCTATTTCAATGACGGAAACATCATTTCCAAATGGGCTGCCCGTAACCTGCCGAGCCAGAGAAAACTCGGAAAGCTTGTACGTCAGGACAGCGTGGAGGTGATGCTGGATGCAGACGGAAAAGGGCGGCTTCTGTTCGAGGCGTTCATGCTCTATACATTTGCCCTGATGCTGATATTGTAATGGGATACAGCCTGAAAGCATAGGAATTCTTAAATTACAAACATAATGAAAGGCGTATATATTTTTCTGGCCAACGGCTTCGAGGAGATGGAAGCTCTTGCGCCGCTCGATATCCTCCGCCGTGGAGGAGTGGATGTGAAAACCGTGTCAATCCATCGTGACAAGTTCGTGACAGGCTCGCACAAGGCTACTGTCGTGGCAGATATGACCTATGACGAGTTCAAGGCTGAAGTCCAGTTCGACGGGACAGACGAAAGCGACACAATCATTTTCCCGGGAGGAATGCCAGGGACGAAGAACCTCGCGGAGAACGCGGAGATAATCAATTTCATGCGTCTGCATTACGCCGAAGGAGGTACCGTGGCAGCCATCTGTGCAGCGCCTGGACTGGTCGTATCGCAGCTCCCAAGTCTTGCAGGAAAGCACTTCACCTGCTTTGACGGATTCGAGGATGCCCCGATTGCACGCGGCGGAATATATGAGCAGAAGCCTGCCGTCAGTGACGGAAACCTTATCACAGGACGTGGCGCAGGATGCGCCATCGACTTCGGTCTGGCAATCCTTGAACACCTGAAAGGCTCCGAGGCCGCTGCTTCAGTAAGGCACGGCCTGATGCTGGCATAGCGCTACCGGATGATTTCACGGTCAATTCTCCGTGGGATGCTGGTCATTATCTCGTAAGGGATAGTGCCGAGGATATCTGCGAGTTCGGAGACGGTCGGATCTTCACCGAAGATCGTGACTGTATCTCCGACTTTTGCATCAACCCCGGTGATGTCCAGCATGCACATGTCCATGCAGATATTGCCGATAGTCGGCACCCTGTGCCCGTTCAGTGAGAACGAGGCGTGCCCGCAGCCAAGATGACGGTCAACGCCGTCAGCGTACCCGACAGGAATGGTCGCGATTGTCGTCCCATCCTGGGCGATGATTCCGTGGCGACCATATCCGATGGTGCCGTCTTCCGGCTTGAGATTCTTGATCTGCAGAATCTTGCATTTCAATGAAGCCGCAGGCGACAGCTTTACGCCTGGCAGTGTGCTGATTCCGTATATGCCGATTCCTAGCCTTACCATGTCATGCTGGTATTTTGGAAACCGCTCGATGCCGGCAGAATTCAGTATGTGGAGCATCGGCCTGTATCCTATCTCTCTGACTATCCTGTCTGCATTGGTCTCGAACATGCTTATCTGCCCCATCGTGAAGTCATCAGATGACGGATCCTCTGCGGCTGCCAGGTGCGAGAAGATGGACTTTACTCTGACAAATTTGCAGTCCTTCAGGAAATTTGTCAGTTCCTGAAGCTCGCTTGTCATGAATCCGAGGCGGTGCATGCCTGTGTCCAGCTTCACATGAATCGGATAGCCTGTGATGCCGCGCTGCTCCAGGATTCCGCACAGGATCTTCAGCGAGTACATGTTCGGAATGCTTGGCTCCAGCCTGCTGTCGATAATTTCATTATAGTAGTCTGTCCCGGCGGTGAGCACGAGAATAGGCAGGCTGATGCCTGAACGCCTCAGCTCAATGCCTTCTACTGGGTATGCAACGGCAAGATAATCAGCACCTTCCTTTTGCATCATTGAAGCGAACTCTACGGCTCCATGTCCGTAGGCGTTGGCCTTGACAAGGACGAGAAGCTTGGTGGACGGCTCCAGCAGGCTTCTGAAATATCTATAGTTATCGCGGCAGGCGCTGAGTCTCAGCTCAAGCCTCGAAAAGTCATTTTCCTTCAACATTGTCCTGAAATAAATTGCCGGCTCTCCGCGGCATCATCTTTTTTTTGAGCTGCAAAAATACCAAAATTATCTGACTGGGGGAATATTTTTTTGTGCTATCTTCGCAGTGGTCTGCTATTTGTTCGATATGGGCTTGTGCTGGGGAGTGTTTTCCTGGCTGAAATCTGAAGAAAGACAGACTTGGTGCTGTGTGTTCTTCTTAACAATCAGAATATTATGGGATATTGGGGATTTTTTATCTTGTTGATGCTGGCTAGCGTTCTCGTCCAGAATATGCTTCAGAGCCGTTTCCACAAATACTCACGGGTTCCGCTGCGCAACGGCATGTCCGGTGCTGAAGTGGCACGCAAGATGATGGAGGACAATGGAATACGTGATGTAAGGGTGGAATGCATCCCTGGGCAGCTTACGGATCACTATAATCCTGCCACCAGGACTGTCAACCTTAGCGAAGCTGTATATAACGGGCGCTCTGTGGCTGCGGCAGCTGTTGCCGCCCATGAGTGCGGTCATGTGGTGCAGCACGCTGTTGGATATGCTCCGCTAAAGCTTCGTACCGCGCTTGTTCCTATTGTATCGTTCGCAAGCAATACCGTGCAGTGGATTCTTCTGCTGGGCATCCTGATGGTCAATGTGTTCCCGGCTCTGCTCTGGATGGGTATCGCGCTGTTTGCAATGACTACTTTGTTCAGCCTTGTCACGCTGCCTGTCGAGATAAACGCTAGCGCCAGAGCTGTGGCGTGGCTGGAGTCTGCCGGAATAACCGACTATGAAACACGTCCGATGGCTATTGATGCGCTGAAGTGGGCGGCATATACCTACGTTATTGCAGCCCTCAGTTCGCTTGCCACTCTGCTGTATTATATCGGTATCGCACGTAACAGGGACTAGTGATGGATATGGCTGCAGATGAGAGATTTATGCGCGAGGCGCTGCGCGAGGCCGAGCTGGCTGAGACCGAGGATGAGATTCCTATCGGGGCGGTCGTGACATTCGGGGGGCGCGTCATCGCCAAGGGACATAATATGACTGAACGTCTTCATGACCCTACAGCTCATGCGGAGATGATAGCGATTACTGCCGCTACAGAAGCGATGGGCGGCAAATATCTGAATGAGTGTACATTGTATGTTACAGTGGAGCCGTGTCCGATGTGTGCGGCAGCTTCGGCATGGGCGCAGGTGGGACGGATAGTCTATGGCGCTATAGATCCGAAGCGTGGCTATTCGAAGTTTTCTCCGTCGCTGCTTCATCCTAAGACAGAGGTCACGGCAGGCGTGTTGGCAGAGGAGTGCGGAAACCTGGTATCAGACTTCTTCAGAAAGAAACGTGGCTGAACCTCCGTCGGGCAGATTCATCTATGCCTGATGTTTACCAGCTTTAAATTTTTCAATCATTTCAACACAACATCTAAAGGGTTACTAAAATAAAAGAATATGGAAAATCTTGGAGACGACTACAGAATTGTCGAGGACAATGTGAAAGATGGTGTCCGTCACATAACAGCTGTTCCCAGTGCGCTGGTTTGCTCGAAGCAGATTGACTTCGACATTATTGACGGCAAACTGCACAATGTGAAATATCTCCGTGGGTGTGACGGTAATCTTCAGGCCGTCGGACGCCTGCTGGATGGGATGCCTGCAGAGAAGGCTGTGGAAATCCTTGGCGGAGTGAACTGCCATGGGCGCGGAACCTCCTGCACGGATCAGCTTACCCGCATCATCACTCAGGTGCTTGCCTAGGATAAATAAGCCTAATACTGTGGATGACAATGCTTTAGCGTTTTTCAAAATCGCTCCGATACCGATTTTGAAAAACGTTAATTTGTTGATATATAGGGAAATAAACTAAAAAACTACCATGGGGTGGTGCGCATGTTCAGACCTGTGCATAATAAAAAACGGCCAACCTGCTAAAGGTCAGCCGTTTTTTTAGATTTCTACAGAGAAATACTAGAATCTCTCTTCAGAAGAAACAGTCAGCTTCTTGCGTCCGTGACGACGACGAGCAGCCAGTACGCGACGTCCATTAGGAGTAGACATACGTTCACGGAATCCGTGCTTGTTCACGCGCTTGCGTACAGATGGTTGAAATGTTCTTTTCATTATCTTACTTTTTTATATTTTTCACAAATAGGATTACAAAGATAGCCTTTTTCAATAGAAATACAAAACTTTTTCGAGGAATTTTCTTATCTTTGACAAATCAGTCTTTTCCCGGGAACTTCTCGGGGCTAGGCTTGTCAATCAATGGAAATGAAAGAAAGATTATTTCTGATCGATGGACACGCATTGATATTCAAGATGTACTACGCCTTCCTGCGTCGTCCTATGATCAACTCGAAAGGGGAGGATATGTCCATACTTTTCGGGTTCACTAAATACATATTGGAGCTTATAGCCAGGGAACATCCTGACTATATGGCTGTTGCATTCGACCCACCCGGAGGGACATTCAGGAACAAGATGTACCCGGAATACAAGGCGACCAGGGCAGAGACGCCGCAGTTGGTGATAGATGCGTTGGAACCTCTTATGGGGCTCTGCAAGGCATTGGGAATAATCACATTGATGGTTCCTGGGTATGAGGCGGATGATGTGATAGGCTCGATGGCGAAACGCGAGGCGAAGGCAGGGCTGGAAGTGTTCATGGTGACGCCGGACAAGGATTACGGGCAGCTGGTGGATGACAGCATTTTCCAGGTGAAACCCGGAAGTGCCGGGGAGGGAAACATTGTCCTGGACTCGAAGGCTGTATGCGAAAAATATGGTATATCAAGTCCTCTTCAGGTTATCGAGATGCTTACGATCTGCGGTGACACCGCTGACAATGTGCCTGGAGTCAAGGGCGTCGGGGAAGTCGGGGCAGAAAAGCTGATTTCAAGATACGGGACGGTCGAGAATATCTACAGGCATATAGATGAGCTGACACCGCGTCAGCAGGCGCAGTTCAGGGAGGCGGAGCCGCATATCAGGCTGAGCCATGAGCTTGTGACGATAAAGACTGACATGGAGCTGCCTCATGAGGATATGCATGTCAATGTCCGCTATACCAGGGAAGTAGCAGAGCTGTTCGGGGAGTATGAGTTCAGCTCACTGAAGAAACTGATTCCGAAGTCTTCTGATGATGTGCTTCCGGAAGAAGAACATAAGAAGATCACCATTGCTGACAGAACACCTGCGGAGATTGTTGAGGTCGCGCTAAGGAACGGCTCGGTAGCCATCCAGATGGACGATGCTGGAAGCGGAATAGCTGTCGCGGCAAGTGCCGGGCAGGATGACGTGGAGACCGATGCGGCATACGGTGCTCCTGCGGAGTTCAGGCAGATTCTGGAGTCCCCGGACGTGGTGAAATACGGTTATGACCTGAAGCGGCAGCTGAACAGCCTGGAAAAGGAAAATGTTCATCTATGCGGCCGTCTTATGGATGTCAGCCTGATGCATTACCTTATAAACCCCGAGAAGAGCCACAAGCCTGATGTGCTGGCGAAAGGGTATATTGGCATTGACCTGGAGGCGGACACTGAAGAGAAGTCTGAAGGAGAGCCGGTCTCGCTTTTCGATGAGCCGCCTGCAGATGATGGGCATGAAGCCATAAGGAATGCCTCCGCGGCGATATTGACAGGGCTGAAAGTGCGGAAAGAGATGGAGGTAGGCTCCCTTGACCGTCTGTATTCTGAAATAGAGGAGCCGCTTATGCGTGTTCTGGCGAAGATGGAGCGCGATGGCGTGAAAGTGGACCTGAAGCAGCTGGATGAATTTGCTGCTGGCCTTCGCTCTGAAATGATGGCGCTGGAGGCGAAGATCAGGGAAATGGCAGGAGTGCCTGACCTGAATATATCGTCCCCAAGGCAGGTGGGCGATGTGCTTTTCGACAAGCTGGCGCTGGATCCTAAGGCGAAACGAACCGGGCGCGGGAGCTATCCTACGGACGAGGCCACGCTTACAGCGCTTGCAGGAAAACATCCGATAATAAACGAGATACTGGAGTTCCGTGCAGTCAAGAAGCTGCTGTCCACATATATAGAGCCTTTTCCGTCATACGTGTCACGTGTGGACGGCCGGGTACATACCACATTTAACCAGGCACTTACGGCTACTGGCCGCCTCAGCTCGTCAAATCCGAATCTCCAGAATATACCGATCAGGACTGAGCGCGGAAAAGAGATCAGGAAAGCATTCGTGGCTGGCACTCCTGATGGCGTGATAGTGTCGGCTGACTACTCCCAGATAGAACTGCGCGTCATGGCGCATATCAGCCAGGACCAGCATCTTATACAGGCGTTCCGCGAAGGGCGGGATATTCATTCCGCCACAGCGGAGAAGATTTTCGGCATATCGCATGACGAAGTTACGCCTGAGCAGAGGCGTATTGCCAAGACAGCAAATTTCGGGATAATGTACGGGATATCATCATTCGGGCTGGCTCAGCGCCTGGGTATATCCAGAATCGAGGCCAAGAAACTGATAGATGACTATTTCGCGGCTTTTCCTGCCATACGCTCATTCATAGATGACACCGTGGCATCTGCCAGGGAGAATGGCTATGTGGAGACTCTTTTCGGACGCAGGCGTTACTTGCCTGATATCAGTTCCAGAAATGCGACCGTGCGTGCTCTCGCCGAGAGGAATGCCGTCAATGCCCCTATCCAGGGAACTGCGGCGGACATAATAAAGATGGCGATGATAGGCGTTGACAGGAAAATGAGCGAGGCCGGGCTTGAAAGCCGGATGGTCCTTCAGATACATGACGAACTCCTGTTCGATACCGTTCATGATGAAATAGAAACACTGATGTCCATCGTCAAGGAACAGATGGAGCATGTGACTGAATTATCAGTTCCTTTAACTGTAGAATGCAATTATGGCAAAAACTGGCTCGAAGCTCACTAGCGTAAACGACGAGGTGCTGGTTCGCATGGCTCTGGAAGGGAACCAGACTGCGTTTTCGGCTCTGCACGCCAAGTATGAGCGGGCAGTCTGTGCCGTCATAGGGAAGATGGTCAATGATGCTGTCGAAGTGGAGGATATCTGCATCGAGAGCTTTGAGAAGGCTTTCCAGAAGCTCCATACCTTCAATGTGGACATGAAATTCTCGACATGGCTCTTTGCCATCGCCCGCAACAATGCCCTTGATCACAAGGTTCGTGCGGCAAGCAAGAGCAAGGTCATTGACAACAATTCCATAGACGGAAGCAACGATAAGGCGGATAATGTCGCTGACGGGCAGCTGAGCCCAGAGGAGTGCATAATTTCTGCGCAGGACCATGAGAAGTTCCTCAGCTGCATAGGAGGGCTTCCGGAACTTTACCGCGCAGTGGCTGAAATGTGCTATGTGGATAACCTTGGATACAAGGAGATATCAGACAAGACCGGTCTGCCGATAAACACTGTCAAGACAAGGATAAGCCGGGCACGCACCCAGATTATCCGTAAAATGCTGGAGGAGGAATAGATATGAATGTCAATGAGTTTGTCGCCCTGGTGCGTGAATCCTTCCCTGAACTGACCTCGGTGCAGGAATCATGCTTCCGCGCGATGGAGCCTCTGTACAATGACTGGAATTCTAAGATCAATGTGATTTCTCGCAAGGATATAGACAGCCTGTACATTAGGCATGTGCTTCATTCCCTGGCGATTGCGGAATATCTGAAGGAAAAGCGCCCTGATATTTTCAGCGCATGGAGCACTTCCGGCAGCGGAATCAAGGTCCTGGATCTCGGAACTGGCGGAGGATTTCCAGGAATACCGCTTGCTGTCCTTTTTCCCGAAGTCCAGTTCGTGCTGTGTGATTCAGTAGGGAAGAAGACAATAGTGGCGGATGCAGTGTCGCAGGCTCTCGGGCTGGAGAATGTACAGGTGGTCAATGCCCGTGCGGAATCACTTCCTGACAAGTTCGGCTATGTGGTCTCTCGTGCTGTCACTGCTCTGGATAATTTCTATCCATGGGTCGCAGGCAAATATGCGGGGGATATATTCTATCTGAAGGGCGGTGACTTCGCGGGGGAGCTGTGCCGTATGATGCAGATGGCGAAGCTGAAGCCTGGTTCTGTGCACACCTGGAAAATCCAGGAGTGGGTGGATGACCCTGTTTTCGATGATAAGTATGTGATAGATATCCCGGCGGGACGGCGCATCTAGGAACTTATGGGCTGGAGACTGAAAGCTGACAGGCTTTATGCCGGATATGGCGGCAAGGCATTGACCGGGGAAATATCTTTCGGACTTGAGCCGGGGGAATGTGTGCTGCTGTGCGGTGCCAACGGCACTGGGAAAAGCACATTGCTCCGTACAGTCGCCGGTCTGGAGAAGCCTGTGAATGGTGGAGTGGAGCTTGCCTCTGATGCCGGGAAAGGGAGGGTTGTGCTGGTGCCGTCAAGGGTGCCTAAAGTCTCAGGCTTCCTCGTGGAGCGCTTCATCGGGCTCAGCTCATTCCGTGATACGGACTGGCTCGGCAGAATTGACAGGGAAATGGAATCGCGTATTGCCTATGCGATGAGCCTGCTTGGAATAGAGAATCTTGCAGGACATGATATATCCACGTTGAGCGACGGGGAATTTCAGAAAGCATGCATTGCGGCTGCAGTGGTAAGAAAAGCTGATGTCATATTGCTGGACGAACCGACTGCATTTCTGGATGTGGACACACGGGAGAACGTGCTCATAGCGCTGCGGACTCTTACTGATGCCCCACGTGGTGCCGTTTCTGTGATATTCTCCTCGCACGATATCAGCTCTGCCGGAAGGCATTGCACCAGGGTGTTCGGCCTTTTCAGGGATGGCGGAGTGTCATCGTTCATTGACTCTGGCAAGTCAGCATCTTCCGACGCCATCGGCAATGTCCTTCACCGCTGCTTCAGATCATTGTAGAAGGCTATCTTTCTCTGATGCTGTTTTCCTGGAAGTTGTTTTGAAATTATTATCTGAAGGTTTGACGGGAAAAGACTTCTCAATCTGCGATTATAATCTGCACCCCGGCATCTTCGATTTTTTCTTTCAGGGTATCAGATATTCCGCTGTCTGTGATGATGATGTCTATATCCTCAATGTTGCCGATCTTGCCGAAGCCTCGTCTTCCGAATTTGGATGAATCCGCCAGGACGACTGTCTGTGACGACGCCTTCATCATGGCATTGGTCAGCTCTGCCTCCTCAATGGTGGCGCATGTGATTCCTGAAGCCAGATCGATGCCGTCGCATCCGATATATAGTTTGGAACAGCTGGCATTCTTGAGCCCTTCCTCGGCATATTCTCCACGCACCGAGAATGAATTCTTATACAGGGCACCTCCTAGAATGAATACCTTGACATCGCTCCTGCTGTGCAGCAGGACGGCGATGCCTAAAGATGGTGTCACGACATTGAGCATTCCTTCAGGTTTCAGTACCTCTGCAAAAGCTGTTACGGTGGAACCGGATGCCAGTATTATGGCGTCGTCCGGCTTTATCAATGTCTGGGCAGCCCTGGCAATTGCCTGTTTATCTTCTGCATGCTGTGTGCTCTTCTCGTCAATGCTTATGTCCATCACATGAGGCTTTACCGGGGAGGCGCTGCCGTGTGTGCGGAAAAGGACTCCCTGACTTTCAAGAATCCTGAGATCCTTTCTGATGGTAGCTCCTGTGACTCCAAGCTGTTCCGCGATATCCAGGACTCTGATGAATCCATTTTTTGCCAATTGCTCCTTGATGTATTTGTGCCTTTCCGCAATGCTTATCATTTCAGTGCATTTTAATCAACTCATTATACAAAAATATGAAGAATAATGCTTTAAAACAAAAAAATAATTGCGAAATGAAATCCTGTGGTTTCTAATCGAAAGAGGGCCCCATTTCGCAATTATGTGTTAGCGGCTGCTGAATTTCAGGCTGTGGACATTCGCACCGGACTTGTCGAAGATGCGGATGCTTATTCCATTATCATCTACATGGCAGTCGAGCCTCTGCTGGTTTGCATTGCACAGGACCGGAAACTTGGTACCAATTGTCCCTGGCTCGCAGAATTTGTATCTGTGTATATGGGCGCATAGCATCAGATCCAGCCCAGCCTCATTCAGGAGAGGAACGAAATACTTGCTGACCATCGCATTGCCGTGCCATCCGTTCTCATTCGGCGGCATGTGGCAGAACGCTATTTTTATCGCGGCATTTCTGCACTCGTCGCTTTCCAGCGTGCGCTTCAGCCATTCGGCCTCCTCCTTCACGTAGGCATCCGTTATCATGATGTCCAGATTCCTTACATCGCTTTCTACCTTATCTTCTCCCGAATCAAGGAACAGAAAGAAGAACTTTCCGTAAGATGCTGAATAGTAGGTCTTGCCTGTGGAGGTCTGCCAATAGTCCAGATACTTGATGGCATCATTTCCTCTGTACTCGTGGTTGCCACGGCAGAGATAGAGCGGTGTGTCGGATGCGAACAGCTTGGATGCGCTTCGCATATAGTTGTCCATGATGACTGGAGTGCTGTCAATGGAAGAAGTCATGTCGCCGTTGAAGCATACGAAATCATACTTGCCTTTAGCATCCTTGAAAAGAACCTGGAGCACTGAATCGTGTTCGTGCATGTCGTTCACGACGCTGAAATCCACATGCTCATATTCTTTCGCCTTGGTGGTTACCTGCGTCGGACGCTTCTTCAGGTCAATGCCGTATCCGGCGTCATAAACTATCCTTGCGCGGTTCTCCTGTGACAATACGCCTTTGCACATGACCCTGTAGCGGTATGTAGTGCCGGGCTGCAGGCCTGTTACGGTCACTTTATGCAGCGTGCCTATAGGCTTGCGCCCTAACCCGCGGAGATCGTAGTATTTGGGCCTGTCGGAGTTGTAGAAGTGCGTGCCGTCATCCGGTGCCAGCTCTATCCAGCCTACGGCTGGTCCGGTGGTGGTCCACACTACGGTGAAACTGTCTTCCGTAACATTCTGGAGGTAAGGTCCCCCATCGACTTTAACCTGTGCTCCTGCGGTAATAACCGTAAACAGGAGCACAAACATCAAATATAAGCGTTTCATCAATATCTGCTAGTTTTTCTTGACTTTCACATTGTCGAGCCACATCCTCCTGGACGCGTTCTGGGTCTGTATCGAGAATATTGTCTCGGCTGTAGCCCCTGTGACAATTACCTTGTGGCTTGTCATAGAGATGAAGCCCTGGGGGTCAGCCTTCATTTCCGTGACTGTCTTGTTCTTCAGTGTCGCAGACGTGGTCCCAGCGGAAGCTCCGTCGGCAGTGGAGATTGAGCCTGGACCGGATACTATCTTGACATCGAAGCTGATTCCTTCGTTCACTTGTGGAGCTTCCTCGATAAGGCTTGTGGAGTTGTTAGGCTCTACGTATGGGCTTGCATCGAATGTGATTTCCAATGTGGACTCGGAATCAAGTGATGTGAATGCAGGGAAGTCAAGGCGTCCGGACTTTGAGCCGGTTCCGAACTTCATTACTCCGCCGGTAAGGTATATGTACCTGTTGCCATCCTTTATGACCTGGTCCGGATCCCATCCTGGAAGATATCTGCTTATATAGTCCTTCCTACCATTTGCTTCTGAGACCCATCCTGCGATGTTTCCAGCATTCTTGACAGGGGTGGCCTTGTCCCAGCCGTCGGGGCATTCGTCGGTAGTGGCGTTGTACTTGCTCTCTGTCTTCGGGTATATTCCGAATGCCAGCATAGGCCCGTTTCCTCCGCTCTTGTGGTTGTCGAAGTCCGCCCAGAGAAGATATCCGCTCTTGTCCGGAGTCTGGTCTGTGGTGAATGTAAACTTGTCGCTCCATTCTGAATCCTTGAATGCGTTGGCATTCAGCGATATCCTCTGTATCTGCGCGGAGTAGGCGTGGTTTGCCTCTAGTCCGGAGAACTGGAATCTGGTGCCGTGGAGAGTGTATTTTACATCGAAATTGAAGCCGTTGTGCTCACGGATCAGCTTGTCCCCGTCGTATAGCCTTATGTTGAACTTGGAGTCTTTCTGCTCCTTGGTGTCGAAGCCTAATGAAACTATCGCATAGCCGTAGGTCTTGCTGTAGAGCGTCAATGACGGCTTGGTCAGCGGTGCGGGGTCGGCGGTGGTGAATTCTACGGAGACTTCGTCTGAATCGAAATCATTGTCCGAAGCGCCGTCTCCTACCGTTGCCTTTACTCTGGCGGTATATGATGTCCCTGGCCTGAGTCCTGTAATCGTGTACTTCGTATCTGTGGTGATGTATCTTGTCTCGTCCGTGCCATCCGAGAGCGTGATCCTGTATGCGGATGCTCCGCTGACTTCATTCCATGCGAGGTCGGCTGTTGATGGTGTGGTTGCCGGGCATGTGAGCTCTGCAGGTGCGGAGAGTTTCTTGACAGCATATCCGGATGTCCCGACCAGGACCTGGACCTCATCAGAGTCGAATGCATGATTGCCGTCATACAGCGCTTTTACCGTAAAGAAATAGTAGCCAGGCAGTAGGCTGCTGAATGTGTATGCCGCTTCTGCTGTATTGACTGAATTCTTGAAGCTCGGTGAGTCCTTTCCTGCGAGTGATATGTCGTATGAGGTGGCGCCCTTGATGCCGTCCCATTCTAGGCTGATGGAATTTGTCCCTGGCTTGATCTTTATTGTTTCTGCCGATGGGGCCGGAAGCTTTTCTGTAATGACGGGCTTGGCTGCGCCCATGACTCTCACATTGTCAAGATTGATTCTGTATCCGGCCGCGGATTTCTCACATGCAAGCTTGATCCTGGTCTTGTTTGTCGCGCCTTTCACGGTGAACGTCAATGTCGTCCATTTTCTTTCTGATGCTGAAGACTGTGCCGGCAGCACGTTGCTGTCAATGGTGCCGTTTGTGACAGTTCCTGTGCCCTCTGCAGTAACGAAATATGTTCCGTTTTCATTGTCGAACCTCAGCAGATCCATGGATACGGCAATGTCTTCAGGCGAGGATGAAAGCCCGCTGAGCTCAGGAGTCATTATCCAGCCTCCTGCTGAACCTGTCCCCAGCTTCAGATACCCTGGATGCTCGTAGACCTTGCTTCCCGACCATTTCTCGATGCCTCTGTTTATGCGGTATTCATCAGTCATTGTGCCGAATGCGTCCATTGCTCCGTCTGAACCGGCGGTTACGCTTCCGTCACCAGGCTCACTTCCTGTGTATTCCTTGCCAGCCTGCTTTCCGCCAGGTGCAACGCCCGGTTTGTTGGTGTCGTAATGTCCGCCCCATACGAATTTTCCGAAGTCCTCGGAGAAAATCTCGTTGGTAGAGCTGACTGAAGATGTGATGTCTCCTTCGAAAATCACTTTTCCATCTACCTTGAATACTATGGAGAAGATGAGTTCGCCGAGAGATGACGGGGTTCCTGAAATAGGTATGGACAAGGAGCCGTTGCCTTCTTTCTCAATGGTATGCTCCGTGCTGGCTGCGATTGACAGGCCGTCTGATGCCCCTTTTAGCCCGGCGTCAATGGAGATTTTCTCTTCTCCGAATGCTTTGTCCCAGCTGATGTCGAGAGTGGCATTCGTCTCTTCACCGGCTTTGATGACTCCGTTTACACTAGGGGAGCTTATGCTGAAGTGCCCGTCAGCTTGTGTGACAGTGATTACCTGCTCCATGTCGCCTCCGATGAGGTAGAGCTTTCCTGTACGCTTGTCTCCGGAGTTCCTTTCAGCGGAAATCTCGATCCACTGGTACTCGCTTCCGTCGCCTATGCCTTCAGATGGTGTGGCTGTGAACCATGGCGAGGTCCCGGCTCCGTTTTCATTTGAGCATTCAATGCGTGTAGCCCAGTTCCCGTGATATCTTACGGAAACCTTGGATGTGGCTCCTGCGTTGTAGGGGAGATCCACTGCATCCGCAGCTCTCTTGAGCGGAGACTCGGCTTCTTCTGTGCAGGAGGACAGAAGTGATGCACCTATTAATATAGGTATGGAGAGGATCCACGATTTAGTTGGTTTCATTTTTCTTCGGATTAGTCTTATCGGGACTGGAATCCGGAATATCTGGCACTGCAAATATACTGCAAGTTTTTCTATAATTTTCATTTCTTTTCAAAATTTTTTGAAAAATATTTTGCTGGTGAAAAAATATGTGTAGATTTGCAGTTGAAAAACGTTTTTTACTACGTTTTGTAAGATGAAATGAAAAAGATAATTGGAAGACATTAAAATATAAAATAGTAAACTTCAATTATTGAGAACATGGAACCGGAATCTGGCAAGACTATTAGTATCATGTTTTTTTAGAAGCTGTTTAAATTTATTTATTAGAAACTTTGAGGAAGTAAATTTAGGCAGGTTCGACGGATCTTCGAGGCGGATAGTGAATACTATCTGACGAGAAAGTCCGGAAGGAGATGACGAACTTAAGCCTCAAAGGACTTTTTTAATAAACTTAAACAGATTCTTATAATTGAAATGAAGTTGAGATATAATTTGACCGTATTTATTTCGGTCTTGACTCTCCTTGCCGCCTTTCCTCGGTATGTCATGGCGCAGACGGGCGAGATCTCTGTTTCGGGAAAGATTCTTGACGAAACCGGAGAACCTGTTGTCGGAGCCTTTGTGTTCATACCTGGTACGGCTAAAGGGGCGACTGCGGATATCGACGGTGTGTACTCTATCACCGTTCCATCTGACGCGACATTGGAATTCAGCTGCGTGGGCTACAGGAAGGTAACTGAAAAAGTGGCCGGGCGCAAAGTTATTAATGTGGTTCTGGCTGCCGATAACACTTCTCTTGAAGAGAGTGTGGTGGTCGGATACGGAATCCAGAAGCGCCGTGACATCGTGGGTGCTGTCGAGAGCATCACCACGGACGACATGCAAGAGAGAATGGGCTCTTCGATGAGCATCTCCAGGACTCTGCAGGGTGCTGTCCCGGGATTGACGATGACATTTTCTGACGGCAAGCCTAACAGAGGCGCGACAGTGCGTATCCGTGGTGCGGAGAACTCTATCGGCTCCGGTGGCTCTGCCCTGGTTCTGGTGGACGGCATCGAGGCGGACATGTCCACAGTCAATCCGGACGATATCGCATCTGTGACAGTGCTGAAGGACGCTTCCTCTACGGCTGTGTATGGAGCCAGGGGTACATTCGGTGTTATCCTCCTTACTACCAAGACACCATCCAAGGGGCAGGCGAAAATCTCCTATAACGGAACATTCTCCATATATAAACGGACCGTGACACCTCAGATGGTGACTAATGGGTATGATTTCACGACCACATTCCTGGAGTCATATATTAATGACAAGGGAACGGATCCTGCGAACATAAACAATGTGTTCAAGTTCTCCCGAACATGGTACAGCGAACTGGAGAAGCGGAACAGCGATCCTTCATACGAGAAGTGGACAATCAACAACAAGGGGGCATACGAATACTTCGGAAATACGAACTGGTATGATGTGTTCTACAGAAAGTTCACTACCGGACAGCAGCACAATGTCAGTGTTACAGGCGGTTCCGATATCGCCAACTACTATGTCTCCGGGCGTATGTTCGAGCAGGACGGAATCTATAACGCCGGCGATGAGAAATACCGCCAGTTCAATGTGAAGGCGAAAGGTTCCGTGAAGATCAGGCCATGGTTCAAGGTGGATAATACCACCGACTTCATGATAAGGACCTCGCATCAGCCTACTGCCCATACGGGCATTGACTCTACTCCGGTGAATATCAACCGTATGATTAATCATCAGGGCTATCCTGTCGCCCTTGTCACCAATCCTGACGGCACCTGGACAGAGGCTGCCGTATATACCGGATGGGCTGGCTTTGTCGAGGGAAACTCATGGAGAAAGGACAAGAAATTCGACATGACCAACAAAACATCCGTCACCATAGACTTCATAAAGGATGTTCTTGTCGGAAGCGCTGATTTCAGCATCTACTATAACCAGACAGAACGCCGCCAGGCATTGAACAGCTATACTTTCTATACTGCTCCTGACAGCCCTGCGCAGAGGCCGGCAGGCTCTCTCTATGAAGAACGATCCTATAACCGTAACAGGCTTGTTGGCAATGCGACATTGACATACACTCCGAAGCTCGGAAAAAATAATTCATTGACGGTTCTTGCAGGCTGGAACATCGAGGACTTCAATTACAAGACAAATCTCATCAGCCGTGAGGGAATCATGATTCCTGACCGGCCTAACTTCGATCTCCTTAACGGAGAGGCGATGAAGATCGCGGATAACGGAAGCTCTTCATCAGCTCTGGTCGGTGCATTCTATCGTGTCAGCTACAGCTACAAGTCCAGATATCTTTTCGAGACCAGCGGGCGTTATGACGGGAACAGCAAGTTTCCTTCCAATCAGAGATGGGGCTTCTTCCCTTCTGCATCTGCCGGATGGCGTATCTCTGAAGAAGGCTTCCTGAAGGATGCGGACTGGCTGGACAATTTGAAAATCAGGGTCTCTGCCGGTACGGCAGGAAACGGCCTTATCAGTAATGCCTATGCCTATCTGTCGAAGATGAGCATTTCCCAGTCTTCTCTGCTTAACAACGGAACAGTGTTCAACTATACTTCAGCTCCGGCTCCTATCCCTAGCTCTTTGACATGGGAGAAGGCTACCACTTATGATGCGGGTCTCGACTTCGAGGCTCTGAACGGCCGTCTGAACTTCTCCGGAGACATATACAGGAAGGCGACTACGGACATGTATGTGACTGGCGATGAACTCCCGGCGGTTTATGGAAACAGTGCACCGAAAGGAAACTATGCCGACATGAGAACTGACGGATGGGAGTTCAGCCTCTCTTGGAGAGATTCCTATAAGGTTGCAGGTAAGGTGCTCAGCTACAATATCAAGGCTTCCGTATGGGACTATGTGAGCAAGATTACCCGCTATACCAGCAAGACCAATACTCTGCCTACCAACTATGCGGTTCACTACTATGAGGGCATGACTCTCGGTGAACTGTGGGGCTATAAGTGTACAGGCCTCTTCCAGAGTGACGAGGAAGCGCAGACTCATGCCAACTATACGAAATTCGATGGGGACAATGTCGTATGGTCGGCCGGAGATCCCAGGTATGAGGACCTTAACGGTGACGGTTATGTGAACAACGGGAACAATACCCTCGATAACCATGGCGACCTTATAAAGATAGGCAATACGAACCCTCGCTATATGTACAGCATCCAGGGAGGCATCAGCTGGAACGGCATCGGCCTCAGCATGATGTGGCAGGGCGTAGGCAAGCGCGACTGGTATCCTGCCAAGGAGTCAGGGTATTTCTGGGGACAGTACGGACGCCCTTACAGCATGGCATTGCCTTGGCACACATCGGACAGGTGGTCTGAAGATAACCGTGATGCCTATTGGCCTAGGCTTGTCGCTTATCAGGCGAGCGGTGCGCAGCGTATCCTTTCACAGCCGAATACCCGATACCTGCAGAGCGCCAGGTATATCAGGATGAAGAACCTGACATTGGACTACAGCTTCCCTAAGAAGGTCGTCGAGGCCATGAGGCTTCAGAATCTCAAGATTTTCTTCTCTGGCGAAAACCTGCTTACGTTCACGCCGCTCAGGCATCATGCGAAGAACTATGATCCGGAAGGGCTTTATCCTGGAGACCAGGACTGGGGTACGAACAAGTCCGGTTCCGACAACTATGGTGACGGTGACGGATATCCGACAATGCGTTCTTATACTTTCGGTCTGAATATCACATTTTAACTAGAAGATATGATGAAACTCAATATATCATTATTTGCCGCGGCAGCATTGCTGCTGACTTCCTGCGAGGGATTTCTCAACAGGGAGCCTATCGCTGAGATCGGTTCGGGGGACTACTTCACGGACGAGAACTCGCTGGTGACATATACCAACGGTTTCCTCCAGAAATATACTCCGGATTATAAGGAGCTTGGTTTCGGAGATGGCTACTCGGACATCGTGGCGACCAAGAGTTCGTTCACATTCCTGACAAACCCGTCATGGAATGCTGATATCCAGGGAGGCTGGAGCTCTGGTGACTGGAATGCAATATATAATATTAACTATTTCCTGGCACATTTCAGGGAAGTGAAAGGCGTTTCGGAAGAGACCCTGAGGCATTATGAGGGTACTGCAAGGTTCTGGAGAGCATGGCAGTACTGGAGCAAGGTCAAGGACTTCGGTGCGGTTCCATGGTATGACGAGCCTATTGACCCGGATGATGCGGAACAGCTCTACAAGGGGCGTGACAGCCGTGAGTATGTGATGGACAAGGTCCTGGAGGATCTTACGTATGCATGCGAGAACTGCTATGACAAGGATCCGTGGATAAATAATGCCAGGGTAAACAAGTATGTCGCGCTGGCATTCAAGTCCAGAGTCTGCCTGTTCGAGGGGACCTACAGAAAATACCACAGCGTGGATCCTTCCACAGGAAAGGCCTGGGAAGACAAGAACGGCTCGGAGAAATTTCTCCGCGAGTGCGTCAAGGCAGATGAGGAGCTTATGAACTCAGGTGCCTATTCTCTTGTGAGCAATCCTGCCAATGTCCAGACACAGTACAGGAAGCTCTTTACCCAGGAGTCTGTTGACCATACGGAAATCATCTGGGCACGTGAGATGAGCACAGGACTTACTACATTCCATTCTCTCACATGGTATTATACGTCAGGAAGCATGGGCGAGAGATGGTCTCTGGACCAGGACTTTGTGAAGACATATCTGAATCTTGACGGTTCTCGCCATACTGCTGAAAACGAGCCGTTTACGGAAGAGATCAAGAACCGTGACTACAGGCTTCAGCAGAGCATAATCACTCCTGGCTATAAAAAGCTGGTCGGTGGGGTTCCTGCTCCGACCGCCCCGGACTTCTCTGTCACATTGACAGGATACCAGGTGATAAAGTTCAATATTGATGATAAGGGGTATGAGTCTGCCAGTATCTGCTATAACTCTCTTCCGATCTTCCGCTATGCCGAGATTCTTCTTGACTATGCCGAGGCGAAGGCCGAACTTGGAGAGTTCAGCGATGATGTCTGGAACAGGACTATAAGACCTCTCCGCGAGAGAGCCGGAGTCAACGGTAAAAGGCCTTCAGAGGTAGACCCTTATCTTAAAGAATATTACGGGGTCAGTGACAGCGATATCCTTGAAATCAGAAGGGAACGTGCCGTCGAGCTGCTTCTTGAAGGACGCAGATATGATGATCTCATGCGCTGGCATCTCGGGGAACTTCTGAACAAGGAGTGGTATGGAATGTATATCCCGGCTATGGATACGGCATACGACCTGAATGGAGATGGAATCAATGATGTGTGTGTCGTCAATGATAAGGCCGGAAACGAAAGCGGAGTGTCATATATCGTGCTGAATGCATCTAATTCCCAGTATTCACTGGAGAACGGCACCAGCGGGCGCCTTGTCTATAGCGTGGTCAGGAACTTCGAGGAGAAGAGATATCTCAGGCCGGTTCCTAAGACTGCGACCAATCTCAATCCAGCTCTTGGGCAAAACTACTATTGGAAATAACGGAAACTGAAAGATGAGACATTTCATTAAAAATACAATAATGCTCGCAGTCCTGTCAACGTCGATACTGGCAGGCTGCAGCAAGGATGATATGCCGAAGCTCAATACTTCAATAGCCGAAGGCAATGACATCTACGGCGTGGTGACGGATACTGACGGCAACAGGCTTCAGGGCGTGACTGTCAGTGACGGGTACAGCTGCAGCGTGACAGATGCCAACGGCGTATATCAGCTGAAGCGCGGAGAGTTCTCCTATCAGGTGTTCGTGTCTGTTCCGGCGGACTGCAAGATCCCTGTCAAGGATGGGCAGCCTTATTTCTGGAAGCAGCTTTCAAGTGGGCAGGAACGCTATGACTTTTCTCTGGAGAAGCTTGCCGCGGTCGAGAATGATTTCAATCTGTTCTGCATTGCTGACCCGCAGTGCCAGAATGACTCGCATATCGCGAGGTATATGAACGAGACTGTGCCGGATATCATTGAGCAGGTCAATGCCTCCACGCTTCCTGTCTATGGCATGGT
This sequence comes from uncultured Bacteroidales bacterium, assembly GCA_934691625.1. Lineage (GTDB taxonomy): Bacteria > Bacteroidota > Bacteroidia > Bacteroidales > UBA932 > Cryptobacteroides. The sequence continues at coordinate 68,837 of CAKUTA010000009.1, forward strand.
CCTGGGCGACGTGGGGTACAATACTGCCGGAGGAGATTATACCAATAAGGTGTTTCCTCTGATGAAGATTGCTCTTTCCACAGACAAGAACGCCGGCCTTCCTATCTTCAAGATAATGGGTAACCATGACTATAAGGTCAACAATGTGAAGATGAAGGACTATACTGTGGCTCATGATATTGCTGTGCAGAGGAACTTCGAGATGGCCTTCGGCCCTATCAACTACTCGTTCAACCGCGGGCAGGCTCACATCATCGGGATGGATGACATGATTTTTGCAGGACACGACGACTATGAACTTGGCTTCCGTGACGACCAGCTTGAATGGCTGAAGCAGGATCTCGCCAATGTCCCTAAGGATAAGATGATTATCTTTTGCGTGCACATTCCGCTCAGGAACAGCAAGAATCAGAATGTTCAGGAGGTGCTTGCCCTATTGAAGGAATATGCGTGCGTCCATGTGATGTCCGGCCATACCCATTATGCTGAGAATGATGAATATTCTGATCACTATGAGCATGTGCATGGTGCAGCCTGCGGTGCATGGTGGCATTCAACCATCAATACTGACGGGACACCTAACGGCTATGCCATCTACAGGATAGAGGGCACCGGCATCACTGACTGGGTTTACAAGGCTACAGGAAAGAGTGAAAATTTCCAGGTCCGCCTGTACCGGGGCCGAGATGTATTCTTCCCTGGTTTCAATAAATCATATCAGTTCTTCTATCATGCTGACAATGACCTTATTGCCGATATCTGGAATGCTGACAGCGCATGGAAGATAGAGGTCTATGAAAACGGCAGCCTTTCCGGCGAGATGGTTCCTTTCGGGAGCGAGACCACGGGAAAGAGCCGTGATGCCTGGGCCACAGGCTTCCATTGCGGAGTTCAGGGACGTGGCGATAATTATGACAGGACATACAACTCCCACATGTTCCATTATGCTCTGAAAGATCCGTCAGCGGAAGTGAAAGTCATTGCTACTGACCGTTTCGGCAAGAAATTCGAGCAGGATTACATCACAACAAACACGGTAGATGACTACCCGGATGAATTTGGATTATAAATTTTTTGACTATGAATGAAATTGAAATGGCCCTTGAGAGGGCAAGAGATACCAAGGCCCTGGAATTCGGGGTCGGGGCAATGGAAAAGGTTCCGGCTATGTTCAGAAAACTGTTTCCGGGGAAGAAAGCTATTGTGGTTGCGGACCATAATACATACAGGGCTGCAGGAGAGTCAGTTGACGGATACCTCAGGGCTGCAGGAATTGATACGGAGTCCCCGTTTATCTTCACGGATCCGGACCTGTTTGCTGAATGGTCATATATCGAGCAGCTTGAGGCTTTTCTGAAGGAACGCGATGTCATAGCCGTGGCTGTGGGCTCAGGTGTCATAAATGACCTTACGAAGCTTGTGTCGAGCCATCTCGGCAGGCGTTATATAATAGTAGGCACTGCTGCTTCAATGGACGGATATACCGCCTACGGCGCATCTATCACGTACCAGGGCAACAAGCAGACATTTGATTGTCCTGCCCCTCTTGGCATGGTGTTCGATCCTGCTGTTGCGGCAAAGGCCCCGGAAGGGATGTCCGCATCTGGATACGGTGATCTGATGGCCAAGATTCCTGCCGGTGCTGACTGGATTATTGCCGACGCAGTTGACAGCGAAAGCATCGACCCGTTTGCATTCTCTCTTGTGCAGAAGCATCTGCGTGAGGCATTGTCCGACCCGGATGCTGTGGCATCAGGTGATGTCGAAGCCACTGGGAAACTGGCTGACGGCTTGATTATGAGTGGTTTCGCTATGCAGGCAATGTCTTCCAGCCGCCCTGCGTCCGGAACTGATCATCAGTTCAGCCATTACTGGGATATGGAAGGACTGTGTTATAAAGGCAAGCATGTCTCACATGGATTCAAGGTCTCTATCGGTACTCTTGTCTCTACCGCATGCCTCGAGTATCTTCTGGACAAGGACTTTGCAGCGTTTGATGTGGACAAGGCTGTCGCGCAGTGGCCTGAATGGGAGGATATGGAAAAGCATATCCATGAGGTCTTTGCCGGAAAGCCAGGACATCTTGCAAGGGGACTTGCTGAGAGCAAGGGCAAGTACACCGACAAGGATGGGGTGCGCCGGCAGCTTGAGGCAGTCCGGGACAGCTGGCCGGAGCTCAGGGAAAAAATCAGAAGGCAGATCATTCCTTTTGACGAGGTACACAGCTGCCTGAAGCGTGTGGGAGCACCTTATGAGCCTGAAATGATAGGAGTCAGCAGGGAGAAGCTCCGCAGTACTTTCCGTGCCATCCCGTTCATGCGGAACAGGTTCACAGGCATAGACCTTATATATAGGGCAGGCCTGATGGATGAGGTAGAAAATCACTTGTTCGGCAAGGGCGGTCATTACGAATGCCAGATATGAGAAAAATTCTTGCGGCATTAGCTGCAGCAGTTATATGGTTCTCTGCCGGGGCCGGGGCTCTGGCAGAGAGCCCTTTGCCTTCAAATGTACTGGTAGGCGGACAGGCCCAGCATGTCCAGGGGATTGCTTATGATCCGGAAGGACAATGCATGTATATGTCATTTACCAGCCGTTTCCTGAAGGTGGATATGGAAGGCAATGTCCTTGCTTCGATTGACCGTATCCAGGGACATCTTGGTGCAATGACCTTCGACCCTGCCGGGCGCAAGGTCTATGCTTCTCTCGAGTGCAAGGATGACCAGATAGGGCAGGGGATAGCGAAGGTTCTGGACGTGGATGTTGTGACGGAACCTGTATTCTATATTGCCATAATTGATGTTGACAAGCTTGATGGGCTTGGTGCTGATCCGGAGAATGGCGAGGTGATGAGGACGGTCTGTCTCAGGGAGCCATGTGCGGATTACTCTGCGGAGGTGAACATTGGCGGCAGGGCTATTAAGCATCGCTTCGGATGTTCCGGAATTGACGGCGTGACTATCGCTCCGGCTGTCGGCTCTTCGGAAAAGTCGATTTCTGCGGCAAGGAGGCTGTATCTGTATGTGGCCTATGGCATTTACAGTGACATTGACCGTGGCGACAATGACTATCAGATTATCCTTCAGTACGATCTGGAAAGCCTGGACAGGTGGGCCGAGCCTGTGAAGTTCGGGACGGTGCACCTTTCTGGACCGAAGAAGCCGAAGGCGAAGTTCTTCATCTTTACAGGCAATACGAGCTACGGTGTGCAGAATCTTGCCTATGACCCTTATACAGGCGATATGTTTATGGCGGTGTATAAAGGAAAGAAGCCTCAATATCCGAACTACAGCCTGTATGCCTTTTCTCTTGGACAGAGGCCTTACAGGGCTGCGCTGCGTGGAGTTCCATATATCCGCGGTCGTCAGAGGCAGCTGTCACTGGACAATGCTGCCGGACTGAAGGATGCGGCTACAGGTATCAATGGCTGGCGCTTCAAGTGGGGCAGCACAGGTATGGCACCTCTCGGCGGGGGCTTATGGTATATATCTGAAAATGTCAGGACCTCTGACGGGAATCAGAGCTGCAATGCAGTCCTCTATCGCTGGACAGGTAGCCCTGATGAGCCGTTTAAGGCGGTTTCCGGAGAATGAATCATTGCGGAACCTTGAAAAATTTGCATATTTGAAGATTGAAATAAATCAATTTAGAATGAAGAAAATAGCGATTCTGTCTGCCATTTTGCTAGGAAGCACAACCATGGCAGCCCAGCCTGTTCCAGGCAGCTTTGACCAGACATGGAATGTGGGGCCGGACTGGCTTCGCAACGGGGTCATTTATCAAGTCTATCCGTCATCATACAAGGATTCCGACGGAAATGGCATAGGTGATATTCCGGGCGTCATTTCCAAGCTCGATTACATCGAAAGTCTCGGTGTGTCGGCCATCTGGTTTAACCCCCTGTTTGTTTCCGGATGGGTTGACGGAGGATACGATGTCATTGACTTCTACCGTGTAGCCCCGCGTTTCGGGACAAACAACGATATGGTGGAGCTTATACAGAAGGCTCATGCTAAAGGTATCAAGGTTATGCTTGACCTGGTTGCGGGCCATACTTCGGACAAGCATCCATGGTTCATCCAGAGCATGGAGGACACGAACCTGCAATATTCCGACTACTATATCTGGTCGGACCGTCTGCCGGATGCCAAGGCGGAAAAAGATCTGGAGACAATGCTGAAGGATCCTGAATATATGCAGAACACCATAGGGAAATGGATGAAGAGCGACTGTCCGAGGAACAAGTTCTACATGAAGAATTTCTACGCATGCCAGCCGTCGCTCAACTATGGTTTTGCAAATCCTGACCCAAGCCATCCGTGGGAGCAGGGCGTCGATGCCCCAGGCCCTAAGGCGGTTCGCCAGGAGCTGAAGGATATCATTGCCTTCTGGTATGGAAAGGGTGTGGATGGCTTTCGTGTCGATATGGCAAACAGCCTTGTGAAGAATGACAAGGATAAGAAGGAGATCCTGAATCTCTGGAGGGAAATCCGGGAATGGTCTGACAGGAACTACCCGGATCATGTTCTGATGGCGGAATGGGGTTCTCCTAAATGGTGCCTTGCGGCTGGGTACAATGTGGATATGGATCTGAATTCGACCAGGAGCCATAACCGCCGCATGTATTTCGACAGGAAGCATCAGGCTGACGGCGGAAGCTATTTCTCACTGAACGGCGGACAGCCGTCCGTGAAAGATCTTTACGGCAATGCCTGGCCAGAGAATGCTGTGGACCGTACTGCTACACCAGCTGATATGCTGAAGGAGTATTACGACTATTTCACTGACTGCATCAGAAGCACCAGGACAATGGGCTATTTCGCGACCATTACGGGAAACCATGACCACCTCAGGCTGAATATGGGAGCCCGCAACACTCCTGACCAGCTGAAGGTGATGCTTACATGGGTGATGACAATGCCTCTGCCGATCCTATATTATGGAGATGAAATCGGCATGCGTTCCCTTGCGGATCTCCCGAATGTGGAAGGCGCTAACCATAACGGAAAGGAGCGTGCCGGTGCCCGCACTCCGATGCAGTGGACGGAAGGGGAGACCGCGGGATTCAGCACATGCAGCCCTGACAAACTCTATCTTCCGGTATGTACAGAGTGGAGCCCTGCGACATCATATCCGCAGTATCTTGATTGGAAAAAGGCTTTCGATGCCGGCAAGGCAAAGCCTATTGCAGAAGGAAACATAACTGTCGAGTCGCAGGACGCTGACCCCGGATCAATCCTTAACTGGACACGCGGTCTCATTGCATTGAGAAAAAACAGCGAGGCGCTCTGGGCGGACAGCGATTTCATCCCGGTATTCAACGAGAAGCAGCCTTATCCTATGGTATATCTCCGCAGCAACGGAAAGGAGACATTCCTGATTGCCCTGAACCCTACCGGAGAGCGCAAGACCATTGTCCTTGACGATGAGATTTCAGGATACCGTTCCGCGACATCGTCTGTGAAGGGCAATGTGGAGCCTCTGATGTCTCTCGGAAAGAGCAGCTACAGGCGCACCTCCAAGGGCGATATTCTTACACTGAATGCTACATCAGGCATAATCATAAGACTTTAGCGCATATCATCCCCGGGGTTAGGTTTGTCTCCGGGAATGCAAAGGGGCTGGCCGTCTTCACGGTCAGTCCCTTTTTTTTGTTAATTTTCTCAATTTTCTGATTTATAATCATTTAGCACTTTTTAAAATAGTATATATGACGATTTTGAAAAATGCTGACATGTTGATATTTAATTTATTAGCCAAAATAGAAGGAAGCTGACCGCTTGTCGTGGCCAGCTTCCTTCTTTTATGCAGTATTGCTGTTACTTGCTCTGTGCAATCGCAGCCTGTGCCGCAGCCAGACGGGCGATAGGTACACGGAACGGTGAGCAGGATACGTAGTCGATTCCGATCTTGTTGAAGAACTTGATTGAATCAGGATCTCCGCCGTGCTCTCCGCAGACGCCGCACTTGAGCTCAGGCCTCTTGGAACGTCCGCTCTGGATACCATACTCCACAAGCTTGCCGACGCCCTTGGTGTCGATAGTCTTGAACGGATCGGCATCGAGAAGCTTGTTCCCGAGATACTCTCCCATGAATGTCCCGACGTCGTCACGTGAGAAGCCGAATGTCATCTGTGTGAGGTCGTTGGTGCCGAATGAGAAGAACTCTGCGGTACGTGCCATGCGGTCACCTGTGAGTGCAGCACGAGGAATCTCGATCATTGTACCGAACTGGTAGTGGATGGAAGTGCTGTACTTGCCCTCGACTTCAGCCTTGACTCTGTCGCAGATAGCTTTCTGGAAGCTGAGCTCGCGGGCTGAGATTGTTACAGGAATCATGATCTCAGGAACCGGATGCAGGCCTTCTGCCTGAAGTTCAGCGGCAGCTGTGAAGATGGCCCTGTACTCGACCTCGGCGATAAGCGGGAACGAAACGTGCAGACGTACTCCACGGTGTCCCATCATCGGGTTTACCTCATGGAGAGACTCGCCACGCTTCTCGATTTCCTCTACGCTTACTCCAAGCTCCTTTGCAAGCTCCTCTTTCTTCTCCTCTGTCTTAGGAACGAACTCGTGAAGAGGCGGGTCGAGAAGACGGAACACGACAGGCTTGCCGTCCATTATGCGGAGTGTACTCTTTACAGATGCCATGATGTATGGCTCCAGCTCTGTGAGCGCTTCCTTTCTTTCCTCGTCTGTATCGCAGAGAATCATCTTGCGGAGTTTTGCAAGAGGGGTCTCCGAGTTCTTTCCGTAGAACATGTGCTCGAGGCGGAACAGTCCGATACCCTCGGCTCCGAATGAAAGTGCCTTTGCCGCATCTTCCGGTGTATCTGCATTTGTACGGATACCGAGCTTGCGGAACTTGTCTGCTAGAGCCATGAACTTGACGAACAGAGGGTTCTCTGAAGCATCCATCGTGTCGATCTTGGCATTATATACAAGACCCTTGGTCCCGTTGAGGCTGAACCAGTCACCTTCCTTGAACTGCTTGTCATGGTCGGCAAATGTCACGATCTTGTTCTCAAGGTCAATATGCATTGCGTCGCAACCTACGATGCAGCACTTGCCCCATCCGCGTGCCACGAGGGCTGCGTGTGAAGTCATTCCTCCACGGACGGTGAGGATACCGGCAGCTGCACGCATACCTTCGATGTCCTCAGGGGATGTCTCTTCACGGACAAGGATAACTTTCCTGCCTTCTTCTGCTGCCTTCACTGCATCCTCAGGTGAGAATACAAGTGTTCCTACAGCTCCGCCAGGCGATGCCGGAAGGCCCTGTGCCATGAGCTCCGCCTTTTTCTCTGATGCAGGGTCAAGGATAGGGTGGAGAATCTCGTCAAGCTGAGCAGGGGAGACACGCATCACTGCTGTCTTCTCGTCAATCATGCCCTCATCAAGCATGTCGATTGCCATCTGAAGTGCTGCAAGGCCGGTTCTCTTTCCGATACGGCACTGGAGCATCCAGAGATGTCCTTCCTGGATAGTGAACTCGATGTCCTGCATATCATGGAAGTGCTCCTCAAGTCTCTTTCTGATATCGTCGAGCTCCTTATATACTTCCGGCATGGCCTTCTCCAGGGACTCGAGATCCTTGTTTTTCTCTGTCTTGGTGGCCTCGTTAAGAGGGTTAGGTGTGCGGATACCGGCAACCACATCCTCTCCCTGGGCATTGATAAGCCACTCTCCGTAGAACTTGTTGTCTCCGTTGGCAGGGTTACGCGAGAATGCCACGCCGGTAGCTGAGGTGTTGCCCATGTTACCGAATACCATTGATTGCACATTGACAGCCGTGCCCCAGTCATCAGGAATCTTCTCGATCTTTCTGTATGTGATGGCACGTTTTCCGTTCCATGACTTGAATACGCCACCGATGGAACCCCAGAGCTGCTCTTTAGCGGTATCAGGAAACTCTACGCCGAGAACTTCCTTTACCTTTGCCTTGAACTGCTCGCAAAGCTCCTTGAGTTCCTCAGCTGTGATTTCTGTATCTGAAGTATAGCCTTTAGCAGCCTTGAGGTCTGACATCATCCTGTCAAGCTGCTGACGGATTCCCTTGCCGTCCTCAGGCTCGATGCCCTCAGCCTTCTCCATGACTACGTCAGAGTACATCATGATGAGACGGCGGTATGCGTCATATACGAAACGGGGATTGCCTGTCTTCTTGATCAGTCCCGGAAGCGTGGCGGAGCAGAGTCCGATGTTGAGGATCGTATCCATCATGCCCGGCATTGAACTTCTTGCGCCTGAACGGCAGCTTACGAGAAGCGGGTCATTCGGATCTCCGAATTTCTTGCCCATGAGCTTCTCTGTTGCTTCGAGAGCCTCTGCGACCTCTTTCTTGAGTGCATCTGAGTAGCCTCCACCGAGAGCATAGTACTCGGCACAGCATTCTGTCGTGATTGTGAAACCTGCTGGAACAGGCATTCCGAGAAGGTTCATCTCGGCAAGGTTGGCGCCCTTTCCACCAAGGAGTTCGCGCATGGTGCCGTTGCCCTCAGCAGTCTTGCCTCCGAAACGGTACACCCTTTTTTTGTTTTCTAACATATTGAAAAATAGTTTTTTGATTTTTTTCAAAGCCATATCTGGAGCTGTCATGTCGTGCTTGGCAGCCCGGAAAATTCTCTCGGATTTTCATCCGAAAATACAAATTTAATCATTTTATGCATGTCTTGCAATATCTCCATGCTCCTTTTCGTACAGCTCTATGGAATTTATGATGTTCTGCCATACGCTGTAGAGGCCGCCTGCCACAGAGGTCACAGGGGTCAGATATGTGCATCCCAGCCATATCAGGAAGCCGGAGTTCTTCTGTCCGAGCGACTGTCCTGCAGTGATCTCGTCAGCACTGGTGTCAATGCTGGATTTGCTGTCAATGACCTTGCCCGCAGTTCTGCCCACTTTGAACTGGATGAGGGTGCAGGCCAATGACAGGATACCTATCAGCACCACGATCCAGAATGAGATGTGGCTGTTCACGAGAGCCCTTGTCGCAAGATAGATCGAGAAGCCCAGGGACAGCCCCCAGAAGTAGAATGCCCATCCTGCATATCTCATCAGCTTCTTCTGAAGCTTTCTGGCTGTGTAGCGGATGAGCCACGCGAGCAGAAGCGGCAGGACCAGCAGCGGAAAGACCCTCATGCAGATTGCACAGAAGCTGCTGAAGAAAGTAGCGTCCGAGGCGGAGTTGAATACGGGTATGACTATAGGAATGATGAACGCGACAGTGATATTTATCAGCACCACGTATGTTATGGTGTCAGAAAGGCTGCCTCCAAGCCTGCTGGTGATTACGCCTGCTGCCGCTGCAGTCGGGCAGATGAAGCACAGCATAGCGCTTTCCGCCAGAATCTTGAGGTTTCCGTCCGGCAGCTCGGCGGCGATCCATGTGAACAGCACGAACATTGTCACCTGGAATGCCAGGACAATGAAATGCCATTTCCTTAACCGCAGATCATGTGGGGAGACATTGTTGAACTGCAGAAACAGCATTGTCGCGATAAGGACGGGCTGCACATTTTTCGAGAAAGCGGAAAAGCCCGGCTCCACGTGCAAGGCCAGGTATGGCACCATGTCCAGTACCAGATATGATGCTGCCCCCAGGAATATCGCCAGAGGCAGCATCCATTCTTTTATGAATTTAAGCATCTTGTCTATAGCAGCTTGGAGGCGATCTCGGACAGTTCGCTACGTTCCCCTTTCCTCAGGAACACATGCTCGAACAGTTTCTGTCCCGCCATTTTCTCGCCGAGATGTGTAAGGCCGTTGGACCACTGGTCCAGATATGGCTGGTCAATCTGGAAGATGTCCCCTGTAAACACCATCTTGGTGCCCTCACCGGCCCTGGTGATTACAGTCTTGATCTCGTGAGGAGTCAGGTTCTGCGCCTCGTCGATGATGAAGAATGCTTTTCCGAGACTTCTTCCCCTGATGTATGCCAGCGGAGTTATGAGCAGCTTCTCGTCATTCAGCAGCTTCTCGATATGCTGGTACTCCTTGCTGCTTGGACGGTACAATGCCTTGATAACATTGAGATTATCCATGAGCGGCTGCAGGAATGGGCTCATCTTGTTCTTCTGGTCTCCCGGCAGGAAGCCTATATCCTGGTTTCCGAGTACCACTGTCGGCCTGGACACGATTATCTGGTCGAAGTCTCTCTCCTGCTCCAGGGCTGCTGCCAGAGCCAGCAATGTCTTTCCTGTTCCTGCCCCTCCGGTCAATGACACAAGCTGGATCTTCTTGTTCAGGCAAGCGTCCAGGGCAAATTTCTGCTCATCATTTCTTGGCTTGATTCCGCATGCCTCTCTCTTTCTCACGAGTATGATCCTGTCAATGTCGGCGTCATACCTTGCGCATACGGTCTCGTCCACCGAGCCTCCTTTCAGCTTGAACAGCTGGTTTGCGGACGGTCTTGCCTTGCACAGGCTCTTCCAGTCCACTGTATTATGCTGTCCGTATGCAAGTTCCTGCATGATCTCTGCCGGAACGTTGTCCAGAGCCAGGACTTCCCTCTGCGAGAACTCCACCTTGTCGTCCTCGACTCTGTCGGAGAGATAGTCCTGCGCTACCATTCCTGCTGCTTTCGCCTTCATCCTCAAGTTGATGTCCTTGGTTACAAGTGCCACGAAGCGGTCCGGACAGCTGTCCCTTACCCAGATGGCAGTAGACAGTATCCTGTGATCCTGGATGTCATCGTGGAACAGGTCTTTCATGCTGTCAGGGAATGGATGGTTAGGCTCTATCTTGATGTTGCCGAGCCCTTTGCCGAGCGGAACCCCGTTCTTGCCGAACATCTTGCCTTCAGTCAGGCGGTCTATGTCCCGCATGAAGCCTCTGGCATTGAAACTGAGCGCATCCGTGCCTTTCTTGAACTTGTCCAGCTCTTCCAGGACTGCGATCGGGATGACAATGTCATTGTCCTGAAATTTTCTGATGGCCTTGTAGTCATGCAGGATGATGTTTGTGTCCAGAACGAATATCTTTGGCTTTTTGGAACCATCTCCCTTTGAGGGAACATTGGCATATTTGTTTATCATATCTATAATGTTTTTCGTGTCAGTCTTCTCCTTCCGGTACGATATCCTCTTGCCCGAGCAGGGCCTGGAGTATTCCGGCGACACCTTCCTGGCTGCCGCTGGCTATTCTCAGCCCGGTCTCGCCTGGATGTCCGATAGGGTAGTACGCCACATCCTGAAGCAGCATTTCGGCATCGACATAGTCGAAGTCGCTGTCCCTGATCTCCACGATGACTCCGGGGACTTCTCCGAAAAGTATCTTGACAAGGTCGTTCTCCCCGTATGAGCGGCTTATGCCAGAGATGTCGGCATCAATGCCGGATAGCCTCCCCGCCTTTGCTGGTACAGCAGATGCCATCCTGTCGAGTGTGCAGATCATGCCTCCGGGACCGGCGGCAGCGCCAGAGACGATTACGCCATCCTCTACAAACTCCCTGACGACCTCGAAGCAGTCTATGAAATAGTCCGAATCCATCACATCAGGCGCCTTGCCTCCTGCCTGCCCGGACTTTTCTGCGAGCAGTGAACCCCCGAGCCTGAATTTGCATGTGTCAAAAGGAATGTATATCAGCCAGTCTGAGCTGTCGGACGATACGTGTGACGGACACTTCCTGCTTTTCCCCAGGACGGGATTCGCAGTCCTGAAAGGCATCTCATATTGCGGCAATGCAGGATTCATGTCAGGCGTGTTCATTATATCCCTGTCAATGGTCTCGGCAATGTCCACAGGCTCGTCGTCTTCATCATGCGTCATCCCGGAGCTTTCAGCCGAGACGGATATCTTCATCCTGCATCCGCGGTTCTTTCTTTCGGCATTATCCTTTCCGCTGTCTTTCGTAATGTCTGTGAAACCATAGCTGCCAAGCCTGATGCCGAGAAGATCCAGATAGCTGCATGCGGCCTCTACGGATTTGTAGAATGCTGCCATGTTGCCTATTGTGGCGGTCTCCCATTCCCATGTTATGTCAATGGTCAGGTCGTCAAGCCTGAAATGTCCTGTCTTCCAGATTGTTCCTGTCAATGCGCCTGCGATTTCGGCTCTGGTGATTTCTTCGGGACAGAATGCCGGGATATTCCTGGCTCTCCGTGATGAAGATGACATCTGTCTTAGATAGGTGTCGATTTTTCCGGAGGAGAAAGCGCTGCTGTCAGGTGCCGGATCCATGCTCTCGTCAACTATCGGCTCCGGACGCTGCCAGGGTTCTTGCTTCCCGGTGCATCCTATGGTTTCGGCGGCATCACCTTTCTTCCCGGTGGCTTCCTCCAATATCTGTCTAGGAGTCAGCTCCATCCTGGCTCCATCGATAATGTATTCCGAATCTAGTTCCAGCACAAATCCGTTCATATCGTACCTTTTAATTGTATCCTCAAATATAACAATTATCCACACAAATCCGAAAACATCTTGCAGTTGTTCTCCGTGTTTTCCGGTCGCAATGTCCATTAGGCTCGGCATTTCGACCCTCCGGGATTAGACTTAAGATTATGTTTTGTTTGCATTGCTCTGATATCTAATATGTTATAGAGGTATATCGAATTTCTTGAAATGCCAAGACCACTGTTTTTTCATGGGTCCTGGCATCTCAAGAATTTTGATATGCCGCTGTAATGCTTTGAGTGTTAATCTGATATGCGGACAGCATTGCCCTAAGCCCAGTCCCGGAGGGTCGAAATGCCAATTGCGAAACACTCCTTTTGAGCCCTTGTGGCGATAGTAAGTCCTCTTCCCGAGGGAGATGATTTAGGAGAGGGGTAACGTGGACAGACAAGAATACTTGCGAATTCTGAATAATTGTAACTAACTTTGAATCGTTGGATTATAATGTCAGTATGAGAAAGATAGAAGTCTGCTGCACATCTGTTGCTGATGTTGCGGAAGCATATCATGGCGGTGCCATACGTGCCGAACTTTGTTCTGCAATCAGCTGCGGTGGCGTGACGCCGAGTCATGGATTGATATCCGAAGCCGTGGCTGAAGCTGCACGCTTGGCAGGATGTTCATGCAGGGCCGCTCATGAAACAGCCGCAGGAGGAGCTTCCAGGATAAATGTCAATGTCCTTATCCGTCCGAGGGAGGGAAGTTTCGTATATTCTCCGTCAGAGGTCATGACAATGCTTTCTGATATCAGCTTCTGCCGTGAAGCGGGAGCCGATGGCGTGGTCATAGGGGCATTGACGCCGGAAGGAGACATTGACATGGATGCATGCCGGAGCATGGTTGCAGCTGCAGGCCCGATGAGCGTGACTTTTCACAGGGCTTTTGATGTATGCAGGAATCCTGAACAGGCGCTGGAACAGATAATTGCTCTCGGATGCGACAGGCTTCTGACCTCCGGGCAGCAGCCTGGGGCGCTTGATGGCGTGGAGCTGATATCCCGCCTTGTCAGGCTGGCTGCGGGGCGTATCTGCATAATGCCGGGCTCAGGCATCAGCCCAGCAAACATTGATAAGATAGAACAATCTACCGGAGCTTCAGAATTTCATTCCACTGCCCGCGCAGCTGTGCCTGATCCGGACTGCCATCACGTGCCGGCTCTAGGGTTCGATGAACCGTCTGCTCCTATGCCGGTTTCATCCTGTCAGCCAGATGCCTCCTCCACCCTGGCCCATGGCAGCAATGCCATTACATCGCCTCCCATCGCGTCCAGATACATTCTCCGCACATCCCGCAGCATCGTCCGTTCTCTCGTCGGATAATGCCAGCCTATAAGTTCCTGCGCAGCGGGATTATGTTGTTTTACATTGTATATTAATTTTAATAAGTATATATTTGAGCAAGCAATGTCATCAGAGTGTGGAATAAGCCAGAGTTTTC
>CAKUTA010000010.1 GCA_934691625.1 uncultured Bacteroidales bacterium
AATTGAACTTTTCCACGCCAAAAGATGAGTTCTTCAAATATTTGTTGTAATGTTGCACTTGCTTTTTGACTCTGCCCGCAGATGTCTGTACCTAATGGATTTTGATAGAAAAAAAAATTATCATAATTTCGCAGAATTGTATTTGAGTGAATTATGAGAAGATTTTTATTGGCTGCGGTGCTGTTATCCGTTGGGACAATGGCGATTGCGGAGAATCATGAAAAGAAGTTCGACAGAGGTCTTGGCGATGCCAGCGCCGTATTTGTACCGAAAGGGATGATGACAGCGGGTGCCTCCATATCATATAGCAGGTATTCTGCTGGAAACGGTGACGTCGGATATGAGCTTATGTCCCTGGTGACAGGGCTGGAAGGTACGCTTTCGACTGTGAAGATATCGCCTGCGGCGTTCTATTTCATAGGAAAGAACACAGCGGTCGGCGCCAGGTTCGGATATTCATATACTTCAATGAATCTGGACAATGCAGCCTTAAGCCTGGACTCTGATAATGAGTTCGACTTATCGAACCACTATCTCAAGAGCATGAACTACTCCGGCCAGTTTGCCGTGAGAAACTATGTGCCTCTGTTCGGCAGCCGTGTGTTCGGCATGTTCAATGAGATCCGTATAGGAGGTACCAAGGGGCAGGGCAAGTCCTATCAGCTCGACGGTGATGAGAAGAACGGGACATTCTCGGAATCGTATGCCCTTAATATAGGAATTGTCCCTGGCATCACGATGTTCCTGACGAACAATCTTTCATTCGAGGTGTCCATCAGTGTGTTGGAGTGTAACTACTCTTATACGAAACAGACCAAGAATCAGGTATATACAAGCTCTCTGTCTCATTTCGGGACGACTTTCAAGCCTAATCTTCTGGGGGTGGGGTTTGCTATCATGTACTATTTCCAGGTCGGAAAACGTCAATAAATGGGAGGCAGCATGAAAAAGGGATTGCTTTTATGCGCCGCCATCTGCATGACGTGCGGATGCAGCATGGAGAATGACATGATGGTGCCGCGCGATGTGGCAGGATATGAGATTTTCGAGATTTCCGGCCAGGTCAGCTCTTCCATCAATACTTCGAAGCTTACAGTGTCTGTGACAATGCCTTACGGAGCAAGTCTGGACAAGCTTGAAATATCGAAAATCAAGTACACCGATGCGACGAGATTCCAGGAGACTCTGATGGCACGCGGAACCGTTCTGGACTTGAGGGATACCAACCGTATCATATTGCATGCCTTCAGGGATTTCGAATGGAAGCTGATTGCAGTGAATGCGAGCGAGGAGGAGCCTGAAAACAAGCCGCAGCTGTACAATATGAGTTTCGATAACTGGTCGCAGGCAGGAAAGGGATGGTATCCGTATGGCGCGGATGCTTCTGATGCCGATAAGGCTATATGGGCCACGGCAAATAAGGGCACTGCATCTCTCGGCAGCAACACTACTGAACCTGAAGAAAACTTCGTGGCTGTGGAAGGTGAGGGCAAGAAGGCTGCCAAGCTCAGCAGCAAGTATATCGTGATGAAATTCGCTTCCGGAAATATCTTTACCGGAGAGTTTGTCAAGCTGATGGGCATGAGCGGTGCTGACCTGGCATGGGGCGTGCCGTTTAATGGGAGACCTTCATCGCTGCATGGCTACTACTGCTACCAGCCTCAGACGGTCAACTACTCCGATGACAAGCATAAGGATATGATGGGCAAGACCGATATAGGGCAGATACAGGTTATTCTTGCTGACTGGGATCGCAGCACGTGGGGCGGCTATCCGGCCGGGGCCATCGATGAAAAGGGACGTTTCCATGTCATAAATTCCGATGAGCAGTTCATCGATTATGATAATGACCCTGCGATAATCGGGTATGGAAACTTCGAGTTCAGTAAATGGATGGATGCATACGAGGAGTTCGACATTCCGATAACATACCGGAGCGACCGCACGCCGACAGTCGTTGCAATCGTTTCAGCGTCGAGCCGCTATGGAGACTATTTTACTGGGGCCAGCGGCACTGTGCTGTATCTCGACGAGTTCTCGTTCATCTATAAGTAGCTCCGGAATTCTTCCTGAAGGCCCCGCACCAGATGAGCAGCTGGCCTGCATAGTATGGCACCATGATGAGCCACTTGCTTGCAGCTATCGGGCATACGAACTTGTTCCAGGACAGGATCATGTCTGAGAATAGGAACAGAGTGGCACCTGCTGCGAAGATAAGCTCGTGCTGCATCATGGCAAGGCTGAACATCGAGCAGATCAGGGCAGCATATATCGTGCATCCTATACGGATTACGCCTGCCGGGGCGTGCGGCACGATGCAGAGCAATGCGAATACAAGCAATGCGGCAGCGATAATCACAGCGGCTGCGCACCTTCCGTTTCTGCGGCTGGAAGCGGCGTCCGGCCGGCCTTTCATGTCCTGACGCATTGACCTCAGCTTTCCTGTGAAATATGTGATGAGCATGATATGGGCGAGGGCGAAAAATCCCATCTGTCCGATGAAGCTCCCGTATGCTCCCATGAAGTCGCCTGTAAGAGAGAATGCCATCGCGAGAGTCATCTGCCATGGAAGGCAGAGTGTTCCTGCCAATGTCAATGTCGCCAGAGGTCCTATGATACGGTACTTCACGACGGCTGCTGGCAGAAATGTCTTCAGAATGTCAGTTCTGATGAAGTATGTCACTGCTAATATGCTGAACACCAGCAAAGTCGCTATTAAAAAACTTTTTCTGTCTTTCATCTCTGATATATTATGCTGTTGCAAATATAACTTAAGAATCTGTTTCTTCCCGAGTTTTCAGGTCATAGTGGCACTGCTATCTTCCCCGACCTTTCGGTCAGACCTGAAGTTTGCCCTTTCAAACCTTCAGAGTGCAGCATTGTCTTATGGTCGAAAAATTTTATGATTTTGTCGTAATTTGTGCTAAATTTGCCGAACCTCATAAAGTTTGTTTTTTGCATAACTTGTTGACTTACCACTATTTAATGCTTTTCAAAATGGCGCATGTAGCTATTTTGGGCAATGTTAATATATTGATATTTAATTGATTAATAGAAATACGCTTTAGTCAGGCATCCTTTATCTGGTGCGAGTCTGAAGTGCATAAGTCTGGAAAATAATAAAAGTTGGATGGATATTAAAGGAGCGAATGTGCTGATAACCGGCGGGGCGTCGGGAATCGGCAGAATTATGGGGCGCATCTGCCTCGAAAAGGGTGCCGGAAACCTGATAATATGGGATATCAGCCAGGCAAATATAGATATTACTGAAGCGGAGCTGGGGCATGTCCGTCCGTCTGTCAAGGGAGCGGCCCAGGGACATATACACAGCTATGTGGTGAATGTGGCTGATGCCAATGCCATTGCCTCCGCCTATGAACGTGTCAAGAGGGAGGTCGGTTATGTGGATATCCTCATCAACTGCGCAGGAGTTGTCCGTGGAAACAATACGTTTGACCGCCAGACGGTACAGGATATAAACCTTACCATGAATATCAATGCTACGGCACCGATGCTTGTGGCTCTCAATATCCTTCCGGATATGCTGAAGCGTGACCATGGTCATATCTGCAACATCGCGTCAGCGGCAGGCATGCTTGGAGTGCCGAAACTGTCAGTGTACTGCGCCAGCAAATGGGCTGTCATCGGCTGGACAGAGTCTATGCGTATCGAGCTCAAGCAGGCGCACAGCAATGTACGTGTGACCTCAGTGGCGCCTTACTTCATTAATACGGGCATGTTTGACGGGGTCAATTCCAAGGTGTTCCCGATATTGAAGCCCGAAAAGACAGCCGGGAAGATCATACGGGCAATCGAGGCAGGGAAGTCTTTCCGCGGGATACCTTTCGCATACCATTTCATCCGCATCTGGCAGGGACTGCTGCCTAACTTCCTGTTCGACTTCATTTTCGGGAAGGTGTTCGGCGTATATTCGGTGATGGACCATTTTACAGGAAGGAAGAAATAGCGCAACAGCTTCTAAGGAAAAGCATTATCTTTGAAAAAAAACTTCAATGGAACTGACAAGCACATCTGTAGAGAGGATCCGGGAGATCCGGGAGAAGCAGAGAGTATATTTTCATAGCGGGGCGACTCTGGATGTCCATACCCGCAAGGCGAACCTGAAAGCATTTGAAAAGGCAGTCCTGAAATGGGAGAAGCCTCTCTGCGATGCTCTATGGGCAGATCTTCATAAATCATACGAGGAGGCATATCTTACGGAAATCAGCATCCTTCTTGGTGAAATCCGTACCCATATACGTAAAATAGGCAAGTGGACGAAGCCGCAGCGTAGATGCACACCTCTGAAGCTGTTCCCTTCGACAAGCCGGATCATAAGCGAACCGCTGGGCACCGCCCTGATAATATCTCCGTGGAACTATCCTGTTCAGCTCCTTCTGACTCCGCTCGTCGGCGCCATATCTTCAGGCTGCACGGCTGTGCTTAAGCCGTCGCCATACGTTCCGCACGTGTCCAAGGTTATCGAAGACATGATTACGGATACTTTCCCGGAAGAATATATTGCTGTCACACAAGGACATCGTGAGGTGAACTCGGCATTGCTGGAGCAGCGCTGGGATATGATATTCTTTACAGGAAGCCCTTCCCTGGGAAGGCTCGTGATGGCGTCAGCGGCAAGAAACCTTACGCCTGTAGTGCTGGAGCTCGGCGGGAAAAGCCCATGCATCGTGGACAAGGAGGCCAATCTGAAAGTGGCAGCAAGGCGCATTGCCTGGGGCAAGAGCCTCAATGCTGGGCAGACATGCATTGCTCCTGATTATCTCATGCTCCACGAGGATATAAAGGCTCCGTTCCTTGCAGAGCTGGAAAAGGCGTTCCATGCCTTGCTTGGCGAAGATCCTCAGAAGTCGCAGCATTTTGTCCGTATCGTGAATGAGCAAGCCTTTGACAGGCTTGCAGGCTATCTGAAGGATGGTAACATTGTCTTCGGGGGGCATACTGACAGGAGTGAGCGTTATTTCGAGCCTACGGTCCTGGACAATGTAAGCCCGGATGCACCTGTCATGCAGAATGAAATCTTCGGCCCGATCTTTCCTGTGCAGACATTCCGTAGGCTGGATGAGGTGACGGAGTTCGTGACATCCAGGGAGAAGCCTCTGGCATTGTACTATTTCGGAAAACATGGTTCAGAGGTGCTGCGCCGCACGTCTTCAGGCGGTTCGTGCATCAACGACACCATCATGCATATAGCCAATGAGAATGTCCCGTTCGGCGGTGTCGGGATGTCAGGCATGGGCAGCTATCATAATAAGCTCAGCTTCGATGCATTCACTCATTACCGTTCTGTCATCACTACAGGCACGATGCTGGATCTTCCGTTCCGCTATATGCCGTATTCCTGGTTCAAGGTGGTGAAGAAACTCCTTTAGCAACTCCTTTATTATAGTGGCATTGCACTTTTACCAGGCTTTTATTATATTTGATGCTGTTCGTGGAAAGGAGGACATGTTATGGAGAAGAAGTTGTCAAATATTGTGAAGCCAAAGGGGATGAGCCCTGAGGAGTGGCAGCGTAAACTGCGCAGGCAGTTCGCGGCCAGGGAAGTGCTGTCCATCGCTCCGCATGGCGATGACGCTGCGTACGGAGTGTTCGATGTCAGGAATCCCAAGACCAGGAATATCTACAAGGTGGTCTATAGAGGGCTTGACAGCAGATGGAACTATTGCTCCTGCATGGATTTCAGGACCAACAGGCTCGGGACATGCAAACATATCGAGGCTGTGAGGATATGGCTGGATGATAGGCATAAGAAAGTGCCTGTGGTCAATCCTCCATATTCGTCGCTATATATATCATATAGGGGAGACAGATGCGTATGCCTGCGCATCGGAAGTTCGCATTGGGCTGAGATGAAGGAGCTGTCGGAAGGATGGTTCGGCGAAGATGGTAAGGCCTTGGACGGCAGCCTTCAGCGGATGGCTGAGTTTATAGCCAGGGCGAAAGAGATTGACCCTGATTTCCGGTGCTATCCTGATGTGACTGACTATCTGGCGGAGATGAAGGATGCCGCCTACAGGGAACGCTATCTGGCAGGAGTCACAGACTCTGAGCTGGACAAGCTTCTGAAGACCAGGCTGTATCCATACCAGAAGGAAGGAATCCGGTTCGCTTTCGGAAAGGGCAAGTCGATTCTTGCGGATGAAATGGGGCTTGGCAAGACTGTGCAGGCTATCGGTGCTGCCGAGCTGATGCGTAGGGCAGGACTGATTTCATCTGTTCTCGTGCTGTGTCCGGCATCATTGAAATATCAGTGGAAGAAGGAGATAGAAAGGTTTACGGATTCGGAGGCTGTGATTGTCGAGGGCACGCAGATAAAGCGGATGGAGCTGTACAAGTCGCAGGCTTTCTATAAGATTGTGTCATATCATGCAATGAGCAACGACATCAAGGCATTCGGCGACGGGTGTGTGGAATGTCTGATAATGGATGAGGTACAGCGCCTTAAGAACTGGAACAGCCAGATATCCAGGGCTGCGAGAAGGATACAGCCTGACTATGCCGTGGTGCTTTCGGGAACTCCTCTGGAAAACAAGCTGGAGGAACTTTATTCGGTGATGGAGTTCGTGGACCAGTATTGTCTCGGGCCATATTACCAGTTCATTGACATGACCACTGTCAAGGACGGAAGCGGGAAGATAGTGTCCTACCGTAACCTGAACATGATCGGGGACAGGCTGTCGCGGAGGCTTCTCCGCAGGCGCAGGGCCGATGTCGCAATCCAGCTTCCTGAGCGTACCGACCAGAATCTTTTCGTCCCTATGACCCCGCAGCAGAAGACAATGCATGACGACTTCAGGGTGAGTGTGGCGCAGCTTGTCTCCAAGTGGAAGAGGATGCATTTCCTCAGCGACAAGGACCGGAAACGCATGCTGCTGTTGCTGAGCCAGATGCGTATGGTCTGCGACAGCACATATATACTGGATCAGGAAACGAGATATGATACCAAGGTGGACGAGGCGGTCAGTATTGTCAGGAATGTTACAGAGAGCGGTGATGCCAAGGTCGTGATATTCAGCCAGTGGGAACGCATGACACGGATTGTGGGCATGGAACTGGACAAGATAGGCATAGGCTACTCGTCGCTGAGCGGTTCTGTGCCATCAGAGAAGCGGAGGCAGCTTATTGATGATTTCCTTGAGAAGCCGGAATGCCGCGTGTTCATATCCACTGATACGGGGAGCACAGGGCTAAATCTCCAGGTGGCATCCCTTGTGATAAACTTGGACCTTCCATGGAACCCTGCGGTTCTGGAACAGAGGATAGGCAGGATCTATCGTATCGGGCAGAACCGCAATATCCAGGTGATCAACATGATATCCAAAGACTCATTCGAGGAGAGGATGCTTGCTACGCTTGATTTCAAGTCATCGCTTTTCGATGGCGTGCTGGACGGAGGCGACGACACTGTCATCCTTGACGACAGCCGGATGGACAAGATCATGGACGCTGTCGCAGGCTATGTTGACGAGGAGAAGCTGGCTTCAGAAGAAAGGCATGAGAAAATGGCTGACATGCCTTATATGGATATCCAGCCGATGGAAATCTATGATCCTGAACCTGCGGCGGAACCTGCGGAACCGCACATTGATACAGGGATGGCTGAGGATGCAGCCGAGGATGTGCATCAGGAAGGTGCTGCCGCCCCTGACGAGCTTATCAGGCAGGGTATGGATTTCCTTACAGGGCTTGCACGGACATTGCAGTCCCCGGAGGCTGCCGCCAGGCTTGTGGATACGCTCGTGCATACGGATGAGGTGACAGGAAAGCAGGAGATACGGATACCTGTGCCAGGGAAAGATGCAGCAGCATCTATCCTCACATTGATAGCAAGACTGATGTCGAAATAGGGACAGCTTCTGAAGATTAATTCTTAAATTTGCAGCATACTATGGCGAAATATACGGAGCTTGAAAATAAATGCAGAAAGATAATTGAAGATGTCAGGAACGGCATCTTCGCTCCTGTGTATCTGCTGATGGGCTCTGAGCCGTATTATCCGGATCTTGTCTGCGATGCTATAATGAAATATGCCTTGGCAGATGATGAGCGGGACTTTAACCAGACTGTATATTATGGTCTTGATACAGACGCCGATACTGTGGCATCTGATGCGAGGAGCTATCCGATGATGGCTGAACGCCGCCTTGTCGTCCTGAAAGAGGCACAGAGCATGAAGACCCTGGAAAATCTCGGCGTCTATGCTGCTGAACCTATGGAGACCACAGTCCTGGTGGTTCTTATGCACGGGGCATCCGCCGACAAGAGGAAGGCGCTGTACAAGAACATCTCGAAGAAGGGCATTGTCCTGGAGTCCGAACCTCTGCGTGACTATGAGATGCCAGGGTGGATCACGGCATTCTACAAGTCGAAAGGCCTGGCCATCGATCCTGACGCGGCAGCATTGCTTGCAGAGTCTGCCGGGACGGAACTTGACAGGATCGCGGTGGAGACCGAGAAGCTGCAGAAGAATCTGCCTGAGGGCACCATACGTGTCACTGCCGCAGATATAGAGAAGAATGTGGGCATAAGCAGGCAGTTCAGCATATTCGAGCTGACGAAGGAACTTTCCTATCTCCATGCCGCCAAGGCATTGAAGATAGCCGCCTATATAGGCTCGGGCCCAAAGTTTGCAATGCCGATGGCTGTCGCGCCGCTATATACGCATTTCTACAGGATTCTGAAGTATGAGGCTGCTCTTATGAAGAATCCCGGGATGCAGAAGATGGAGAAGGCGAAGCTGCTGGGGGTGAATCCGTATTTCCTGGAGGAGTATGATGTTGCGGCGAGAAATTATCCTGTGCGCAGATGCATGAAGGTCATGGCACTGCTGGAGGAATATGACTACCGAGGAAAAGGCGGAGGCAGCGGGGAGGCAGGACAGGACGAGCTTCTGATGGAGCTTGTGAACAAGATATTGGTGTAAGAATCTGTTTTGAAATAAGTATTTTATATGGCATTGATTGAATGTAAGGACATCTGCAAGAACTTTGGTGAGAAAGTGGCTCTTGACCATGTGAGCCTCGAGATTCCGAAGGGGCAGATTTTCGGGCTTCTTGGGCCTAACGGCGCCGGAAAGACCACGATGATCAGGATAATAAACAGGATCACGATACCGAATTCGGGCGAGGTCCTCTTCGACGGACGTCCGATAACGCAGAAGGATGTCGAGAAGATCGGATATCTTCCGGAGGAGCGCGGGCTGTACCGTAAGATGGAGGTCGGCGACCAGGCTATGTATCTGGCTCAGCTTAAAGGCATGAGCGAGAGGGACGCCAGGGCTGAGCTCAAGAAATGGTTCATCAAGTTCGGCATCCAGGACTGGTGGAAAAAGAAAGTCGAGGAACTTTCCAAGGGAATGGCACAGAAGGTACAGTTCATCACTACCGTGGTGCACAGGCCTGCGTTGATGATTCTGGACGAGCCGTTTTCCGGATTTGACCCAGTCAATGCTGAACTGATAAGGAAAGAAATTCTGGAGCTTAAGGAGCAGGGTGCCACAATAATATTGTCCACCCATAACATGGAGTCTGTCGAGGAACTGTGCGACAACATCGCGCTTATCAACAAGTCGCATCTGGTGATAACAGGAGGTGTCGCTGATATAAGGCGCAGATACGGAAACAACCATGTGGAGCTTATATATACCGGCAAGTCTGCACTCGAGGCTGTGCCGGATGTGTTCTCCATTATTTCAGATACCGACGATGCTGGGCGCCATACGGCTGTACTCTCGCTTGCAGGACCGGGACTTGGAAATGAGGTGCTGGCAGCAGTGCTGAAGCAGGGACTTGCAGTGAACTCGTTCAAGGAGCTGCTTCCGAGGATGAATGACATATTCATCAAGCTCGTTACCGAGGGCGCATAATATAGGAGGACAGGACAATGAATCTGCATATTGTAAATATCATAATCAAGCGCGAATATCTTACCCGCGTAAAGAAAAAATCATTCATCATCACGACTTTTCTGGTGCCGGTGCTGTTCGCGGCTCTCTGCACCCTTCCTTCCCTTATCATGTTTATGGCGAAGGAAGAGTCCAAGAAGATCGCTGTCGTGGATCAGTCAGGTATCGTGATGCCGTTCCTGAAGGATACGGAGACCACGGAATTCAGGCAGTATGATGATGCCGATCCGGATGTGCTGAAAAAACAGCTGGACAGCATCGGGATGGATGCGCTGCTGGTGATCTCCCCGCTTGATACCGTGGCTAAGACTGTCACGGCAGTATCGTACTCGGCAAAGCCTCTTGGAATGGAGATGACCGAGGAGATAACCGGCAATATAAATGATGCGGTCGAGGAGTACCGGGTAAGCTCATATCACATAGACGGCCTGGATAAGATCATGGAGACCATAAAGCCTGACATCAGCCTGGTGTCATACAAGATGGATGAATCAGGGAAGGAGACTCTCAGTGAATCAGGACTGTATATGTTCCTGTCAATGATCCTGGGCATGATAATCTACATGTTCATATCAATGTTCTGTGGAATGGTGATGTCCAGTGTGATCGAAGAAAAATCCAGCCGTGTGGTCGAGGTGCTGGTGTCATCGGTCAAGGCTACCGAGCTTCTTTTCGGGAAGATAATAGGTGTCGCCCTGGTGGCGCTTACGCAGTTCTTCATGTGGATAGCATTGACAGTGCTGATACTTGCTGCAATCGGAGGAATCGCCGGGAGCAGCTTCATGGGTGGAGCGGATGTCTCCGCAGACCAGGTGGCGATGATGGCGACAGGCATGGGCACCGGACAGGAGCAGCTCGGCGCGGCGATGTCTGCTGCATCACAGCCTTCTGAACTGACAGCCATTCTGTCAACTCTTGGCGGCATCAATTACGTGGAGCTCATCATAGTGTTCCTGCTGTTCTTCGTGTTCGGCTACCTGCTTTATGCCTCTATGTTCGCGGCTATCGGTTCCGCAGTGGAGAATGAGGCTGACAGCCAGCAGCTTGTGCTTCCGCTTACTATTCCGCTGATGATAGGCTTCTTCATCGCAATGTTTGCATACAAATCCCCTGACAGCGCATTGGTGTTCTGGGGCTCGATGATTCCTTTCACCTCGCCTATGGTCATGCTTACCAGGGTGCTGTTCGGTGTCCCGGTATGGCAGATTGCCCTTTCAGTAGGGATTCTTGTTCTGACATTCGTGCTCTGTGCATGGCTCTCCGCCAAGATATACAAGGTCGGAATCCTGATGTTCGGAAAGAAATCCACTTTCAAGGACCTCTGGAAATGGCTTAGAATGAAATAAATATGAATAGGATCAATATTTTCGTCGCTTCACTGGCAATGCTTATGTCCTTTGTCGCTCTTCAGGCTCAGGACTATACCGTGAAGTGGAAACGTACACAGATGGACGGCTCCAGGACAGGGGTGAAGTTCTCAGGAGCGGACAATGTGAAAGAATCAATGGGGGAGCTCAGGGGCTCCAGATATTATGCCCCTGACGGAAAGGTGTTCAGGAAAGGTGTGACCCCTGCGGTGGCACGCATAATGATCGGGGCACAGCAGGAGATGGCTGATGTGAAGCAGGTTGTGGCATATTCCCCGGAAGCCATGATCAAGGAATACCCGGAGTGCGCTCTTTCAGACTGGTTCATCGACCTCCTTATGGGACAGTGCCATGAGCTTACAGGAAAGAAGGTGGATGTGGGGTTCGCGAATTTCGGAGGAATACGTGTCAATATGCCTGAAGGGGACGTGCTTCTGGATGATATAATGTCGATGTTCCCGTTCCGCAACAAGCTCTGCTACATTGCGTTGAAAGGCAGTGACCTGCGTGCTATATTCGAGCAGCTTGCCAGGGAAAAATGGCAGGTGACGGGAGGTGCACGCTGTGTCATAACCTGGGACGGCAGGCTGGTTTCGGCAGAGATTGACGGCAGCCCGATAGACGATGAAAAAATCTATGGCGTGGCGACTGTTGATTTCCTGCTGAATGGCGGCGACGGTCTCTTTCTGCAGAAGAATGCTGTAGAGAAGATCGTACTGGACAAATATGTCATAGATGTGGTGCTGCCTTATGTGAAAAGGCTTACGGCTGAAGGAAAGCCTCTGGAATATCATACCGACGGCAGAATAAGGATTGTAGAATAGGAAATTATGAAAAGAATTTTGTCTCTTGCGGCGGTGGTCATGATGACTGCATCCATGGCGTCTGCGCAGGATCTTGTGATACTTCATGTCAATGATACACACAGCCATCTGGAACCTCTCAGGGAAAAGGTCGCTGGACAGGGCATAGGAGGTGCGATAGAGCGTGCAGCCTATGTTGACAGCGTGCGTACTGCAGACGGCAGGCGCAATGTCCTGCTGCTGCATGCCGGTGATTTCAGCCAGGGAACTTCGTATTTCACCAGGCTGCATGGCGATATCGAGGTGGATATCATCAATGCGATGAAATACGATGTGATCACTCTCGGGAACCACGAATTCGACAACGGTATCGAGGAGCTTGCGCGGAGAATGAAGAACGTCAAATGCCCTGTGGTGTGCGCAAATTACGATTTCTCGTCATTTGAACTTGGAAAATACATCAGGCCTTATACTGTTATCCGCCGAGGCGGACTGAAAATAGGAATCTTCGGGCTCCTTACCGATATTACACGTGTGGTGCCTAGGGAAACATCAGACCGTATCCCCAAGTTCGATACGATAGAAACCGCAGACAAGTGGGCGGACTGGCTGAAGAACAAGGAACATTGTGACCTGGTCATCGCATTGACCCATATAGGGTTTGAGGGTGCAGGTATTACGGATCCGCAGCTTGTGGAACACTCGCATAATATCGATATTGTCGTGGGCGGGCACTCGCATACATTCCTGGACCAGGTGGAATACCGGACAGACCTTGACGGCAGGAAGGTCCCTATTGTGCAGGACGGCTGCTGGGGACTCAATGTCGGGGAGCTGGATGTATATAGGAAATAGTCAACTAAATATAAAGCATTATCATGCCACAGTTAAATAACATTCCGGAGACGGAATCCTTGACCTCACTTGCTGAGCGCCATAAATCTATTCTGGATATTCTTCAGCTCCAGGGAAGCGTATCCGTTTCGGACCTGGCCGAACGTCTTGACGTTTCCGAGGTCACTATAAGGAAGGACCTGTCATCGCTGGAGAAGCAGAACAAGCTGTACCGGACCCATGGACGGGCTATTCCTATAAGCCCGTATATCGGGGACAGGCATATCAATGAGAAGGAGAAGCAGTATGTGCTGGAGAAGAGGGCGATAGGCAAGGTGGCATCGCGGCTTGTAAACGAGCATGACTCCATCCTCATGGCTTCGGGAACTTCTATCCTCTATGCCGCCAAGGAATTGGTGGACAAGAAAAATATAACTGTGATATCAGCTTCTGTTTCAGCCTCATCCCTGCTGTCCCAGAACAAGGATATTGATGTAGTGCAGCTTGGCGGGATTGTCCGTGAAAGCTCTGTCTCTGTCGTAGGCTCATTTGCGGAGAATATGCTGAAGTTCTTTAACTGCAATCTTCTCTTCATGGGTGCGGACGGAGTGGACCTGGAGTTCGGCGTGACCACCACAAATATGATGGAGGCCAACCTGAACAGGATGATGATGAATGCCTCGCAGCAGACGGTCCTTCTGGTGGACAGCAGCAAGTTCGGCAAGAAAGGCTTCAGCAAGATCTGCGATGTCGGGGAGATCGACCGCATAATCACTGATGACAGGATTCCTCAGATGTATCTGGAAAATCTTCAGGAGCAGGGGATCGAGGTCACGGTGGTGCCTGTGTCCAGAAAATAGCTAGATGGTGCCTGCGACAAGAAGGAGCAGGCTGACGAATACTAGGGCGAGGTCAATGATCTTGCCCTTTATGTTTTTCTCGTGCAGCAGCAATGCCCCGAATCCGAATGAGACGAGGACGCTGCTGCGGCGTATCATGGATACGACAGAGATCATCGCTCCCGGCAATGTCAATGCGTACAGATATGCGAGGTCGGCTGCGGTCAATGTCACGGAGATGAAAGGAATAGTCCATTTCCACCGGAATGGGGTATATGCGGGCTTCTCGCTAGGCAATGCGTTCCTGATGGCTTTCCTGCGCTCAGGCAGCCATACCGCCGCAAGGATTATTGCCATTATTATTGCCTGATAAAGGTTGTACCATCCCTGGACGAACAGCCTGTCCATACCGGCTCCGGATGCTGACATGAGGTATTTGTCATACAGACCGCTTATGGCGCCGAGGACGGCAGCTGCAATCAGCAGAAGAATCCATACATTGGACTTGAAGTCGATGCCTTCCTTCTTGCCGCTGCGGCTTAGAAGCCAGAGCGAGAATATGGCTGTGCAGACACCTGCCCATTGAAGCAGGTTGAGCCTCTCCCCGAAGATAAGCATTGCCCCGATGAGCGTCATCACCGGTCTTGTCGCATTGACAGGCCCGACTATGGTCAAAGGCAGCCTCTTTATCGCGAAATATCCGCATATCCATGAGGACAGGACTATGAAAGCTTTAGCGATTACCAGAAGATGGGCATGCAGATCTCCTGAAGGTGTATAGTATGCGCTTCCCGGGGCAATCAGCGACATGGCTGAGCCGATTATGGACGGAAAAAAGAACAATGCGCATATTATGGTGTTTATAAGAAGGATTGGAATTACGGCATTGTCCTTCAGCGACTGCTTCTTGAATACATCATAAAGTCCCAGCAGTGATGCTGAGACTATAGCATAAAGAACCCACATTGGCCTGTATGTCTTAGAGGATGTTCATGGATTGCTCGCGGATCTTCTCGAGCTCGTCCTTCATGCGGACAACGACCTTCTGGATTCCGGCGTGGTTCGCCTTGGAGCCAGTCGTGTTGATCTCGCGTCCCATCTCCTGGATGATGAAGCCGAGCTTCTTTCCTGGAAACTCATCTCCGTCGATAGTGTCCATGAAATATTTGCAGTGCTGGCGGAGACGGACCTTCTCCTCGTTGATGTCAAGCTTCTCCAGATAATATACCATCTCTTCCTCGAAACGGCTCTGGTCAGGCTTGAGGAGCAGGTCGGCAATGGCTTTCTCGATCTTTGTGCGGACAGCAGCTATACGCTCGCCCTCGAATGATTCCACTTCGTTCTCGAGGTTGAGGATGTTCTGTACACGTCCTGTGACATCCTTATAGAGAGCTACGCCCTCACGGGAGCGGTAGTCGCATGTGTTCACGATCGCCTTGTCTATAGCTGCTTCCACTTCAGGCCAGTTATCTTCAGTGATGATATCCTGCCTGGTATTGTCTATGACGTCGGGAAACCTCAGTATCGAGTTCATGTATAATGCTGTATCGGCCTGGATGCCCAGCTTGCCGCCCAGCGCTGTTATCTGGCGGAAATATTCTTCTGCCAGTTCGGCGTTGATGTGCTTCGCTGACGAGACGGCATTCGCCTCGAATGTTACGAAGAAATCTATCGTGCCGCGGTGCAGTTTTTCTGCAAGTTTCTGGCGGACAATAAGTTCCTTGTCTTTAGGGAGAAGTGTGGACTTGATGTTCACGTCCGCTGTCTTTCCGTTCAGGGTTCTGATCTCGATGGTCAGTTTGCCTGATTCCAGGCTGGCCTCTGCCTTGCCGTATCCAGTCATTGACTTTATCATGTTCTCATCCTTATTTATGAAGTTGCAAAAATACGGAAATATTTTCAGAATTGTACGGATTTTTCTTAAGTTTGCAGTTTGGTTGGAATGGCGCATATTGCACATTGGTATAGAATTTTATAAATATTACAGAATATGGAAGAAGTTAAGAGCGAGGCTGTAGAGCCGAAGAAACTCAATTTCCTCGAAGAGATTATCGAATCTGACCTGAAATCAGGGAAGGTGGACAGCATTCTGACTCGTTTCCCTCCGGAGCCTAACGGATATCTGCATCTCGGGCATGCGAAGAGCATCTGCATAAATTTCGGTCTTGCCCAGAAATATGGCGGAAAGACGAATCTCCGCTTTGATGACACGAACCCTACGAAGGAGGACACTGAATATGTGGACTCGATCAAGGAGGACATCCAGTGGCTCGGATTCAACTGGGACAAGGAAAGATATGCCTCTGACTACTTCGACCAGCTGTATGAGTGGGCTGAAGAGCTGATTCAGAGGGGGCTTGCCTACGTTGACGACCAGACCCAGGAGGAAATCAGCAAGGGACGTGGAACGGTAGATAAGCCAGGTGTGGAGAGCCCATACAGGAACCGGAGCGTGGAGGAGAACCTGAAGCTGTTCCGCGAGATGAAGGCGGGAAAATATGCTGACGGCGAGAAGGTGCTCAGGGCGAAGATCGATATGGCAAGCCCGAACATGATGTTCCGTGACCCGCTTCTTTACCGTATCAAGCATGCTTCGCATCACCGTACCGGGGACAAGTGGTGCATCTATCCGATGTATGACTTCACCCATGGCCAATGCGACTCCATCGAGCATATCACACATTCTATCTGTACTCTGGAGTTCGATGTGCATAGACCTCTGTATGACTGGTTCATCCAGACTCTGGGCATCTATCCGTCCCATCAGTACGAGTTCGCACGCCTGAACCTCACATATACTCTCATGAGCAAGCGCAAGCTGCTGGAGCTGGTGCAGAAAGGGCTTGTAAGCGGATGGAATGATCCGCGGATGCCTACGCTCTGCGGTGTCAGGAGAAGAGGATATACGGCAGAGGCTCTGAAGATGTTCTGCGAGAAGATAGGTGTCTCCAAGCGTGATCAGCTTATGGATATACAGCTTCTGGAATGGTGCGTGCGCCAGGATCTCAATGCCAGGTCCAACCGCTATATGGTGGTGGAGGATCCTGTCAAGGTGACTCTCACGAACTGGGAGCCGGGCAAGGTGGAGTGGTTCGACTGCCCTCTGAACCCTGCTGAACCTGAGGGGGCTACACGTAAGGTTCCGTTCACGGGCGAGCTGTATATCAGCCGCGCGGACTTCATGGAGGATGCTCCGAAGAAGTTCTTCCGTCTGAAGCCTGACGGGGAGGTGCGCCTGAAATATACCTATATCATCAAGTGCAATGAGGTTGTCAAGGATGCTGCGGGCAATGTCGTGGAGCTGAAGTGCACATTCGACCCGTCAACACGTCCGGGCAGCGGCGAATGGAGAAGCGTCAAGGGTACAATCCATTGGGTATCTGTCGCTCATGCGAAAGAGATAGAGCTCCGTCTGTATGACAAGCTGTTCACTCTGGCTGACATGAGCCAGGTCCCTGAGGACAAGGACTACAAGGACTTCCTGAATCCGCAGTCGCTTGTGCTTTCTAAAGGATATGCAGAACCAGCCCTTTTGGAGGACAAGTCAGGCATCGCTGTACAGTTCGAGCGTACCGGATACTATTTCCAGGATCCGGACAGCACTCCTGAACATCCTGTGTTCAATAGGACCACTACGCTGAAGGATTCCTACAAGCCGGAATAGGAAGCCTGTCTTGACTATCAATGAGTTACGATTTTCAAATGTCATGGTATGCGACTTTGAAAATCGTAACTTGTTAATAATCAATATCGGTCTGGCGAAAAGTCCCGGAGGTGCAGCATGTGATGCAGCGTACGGGGCGGATGATGCATCATATATATTTGGAACCCGGAATATATGACGGACGATATGCTATGAGCAAAGGAAAACGGATAAAGCCTCTGGCGTTTATAGTTTTATGTGCCATGGGAATACTATCATGGTGCAGCATGAGTGCGCAGACTATGGAGACCTCCCTGGAGCCGGCCTCCGACACCTTGAACATCCTGGCGCCGGATCCGTCTCTGGAAGTGAAGGAGTCATATCTTGGTGTCACGGAGCGCATAAGCGTAAAGCCGGGCAAGGTGGAAGGGACATTGACATACAGGAAAGGCTGGATATATACATCTGACAATAAACCGCTTAGACCTGAAGACGCCGGTCTGTACTTCTCTCCTGGGGCAGTCAAGAAATACGCCAGGGATGTCAAGGTGTTTGCGTCAGGGAATAATATCATGGGCGTAGGCCTTGGTGTCGGCCTGGCAGGTGCACTGGGGCTGGCGGCAGACACGGCGTTGTCTGACTACGCAATAGGCGCTGTGTGCGTGACAGCTGCAGCAGTCGCCGTGGTTACTGTTGTCCCTTGCACGATAATCTCATGCCCGATGATGATAAAGGGCAAGGTTCGCATGAAAAGGCTTGTGCGGGAGTACAATGCGCATTATCTGTTTGCGGAATAAACGTATTTTGTGTAAGTTTGCATGTTTTGAAGATGCTGGGATGGCCGGCTGCCTAAAAGCTGCAATGCAAGATGTTCAGAAAACTGCGGACATATATACGTGAATTCAAGCTTACCATGAAGATGAAGCTCGTCCTGAGCCTCAGTTCCATCGCTGTGATACTGCTGGTATCCAGCTTCATATCCATAATGGAATACAGCAGGATGAGCAGTTATGTGTCCAACCTCATTGCGGCGAATATCGGGAGCATCAACGCCGCCCAGAAGCTGGCTGATGCCGCCAATGCCTATAATCTTGGCATCCTGGCTGTTATCGGCGACAACTCCACGAAGCATCTTCCTGAGCTGAGGCAGAATGACTTCATCGCGCATTGCGACAGCCTCAAGTCTTCATTGACATCGGCAAGCATGCTTCCTCTCGCGGACTCGGTCCTCTACTCCTACTCGGCGTATATGCTTACTACATTGGAACTTCCGCAGGCTATCCTGTCGGATTTCATAAACACGCGCGAGTGGTATTTCGACAGGCTCCAGCCTCGCTATAACAGGCTCCGCTCTGATATAAATATCCTGAACACAGCCATATACAATGACCTGCAGAAGAATTCCGCTACATTCGAGAGGGGATTCTACAGAAGCATCATCCCGGGGGCTGTAGCTGTCGCAGTCGGACTGCTTCTGGTCCTGCTGCTTATGTTCTTCCTTATGGCGTACTATGTGAATCCTATATACAGGATGCTTACGGGCATGAAGAACTACCGCTCTTTCGGAAGCAGATATTCCTATACATTTGAAGGAGACGACCAGCTGTCGGAGCTGAATGACGGAATTACGGAGGTCGTGGGCGAGAATATGCAGCTCCGCAAGCGTATCAAGACAATGCGCGATACTCTGGAAAGGCATAACCAGGAGGCAGGACAATGAATCTGAAGGTCATATCCAGGAATGTCGGCTTCGCTCTGCTGGCCAGTGCGTTCTTCATGTTCCTGTCCATTCTGGTCTCCATCGGAAGCGGAAATGACAGTGCCCTTGCCGCATTGATAATCAGTTTCACGATAACGTTCATCGTGGGAATATTTCCGTTCATATTCGTGCGCAAGTCATCGAATATCAGCCTGAAGGACGGATACATGATCATTGTCCTTTCGTGGACATTGTCCTTTATATTCGGTATGCTGCCGTATGTCCTGTGGGGCGGGCCATTTTCTGTCATCAATGCCCTCTTCGAGGCGGTGTCAGGATACACCACCACCGGCGGTACAGTGCTGAGTGACGTGGAAGTCCTTCCTGACAGCCTTCTGTTCTGGCGCTCCTCCACGCATTTCATCGGCGGACTCGGAGTGGTCGTATTCCTGCTGCTGATCATTCCTTCGTCCAGCCCTGTGAGGCTGAGGCTTACCAATATGGAGGTGTCCTCGCTGTCGAGGGAAGGCTACAAGACTCGTACAAACAAGACCGTATGGGTATTCACGGCAGTCTATTTCGGACTTGCTGCCGCATCATTCCTGTGCTACTGGCTTGCAGGGATGTCAGCATTTGATGCCATAAACCATGCGTTCAGTGTGACGGCTACGGGAGGGTTCAGCACCAGGAACATGTCGATAGCCGCTTATGGCTCGACCACGATTAATATTATCACGATTGCGTTCATGTTCCTGGGCTCGGTACAT
Organism: uncultured Bacteroidales bacterium; assembly: GCA_934691625.1. GTDB lineage: Bacteria > Bacteroidota > Bacteroidia > Bacteroidales > UBA932 > Cryptobacteroides. The sequence continues at coordinate 19,878 of CAKUTA010000010.1, forward strand.
TTCGGAATCATATACATGGTCTTTGCATCCAGGAGCCTCAAATCTCTGAACAACCCTGTGCTTAAGTTCTATGTCATGACGATAGTGGTGGCATCGCTGCTGGTTTCGTTGTCTCTCAAGATGAGCGACGGGGGCTTCACCTGGGGAGACTCGTTCATGACAGGAATATTCCAGGTGATAAGCGCCATCTCCACTACAGGATTTGCGATATCGGACAATAATACATGGCCGCTGTTCGCCTGTATTGTCACGGTGCTGATAACAGTGCCGTGCGCCATGGCAGGATCTACTACAGGAGGCGTGAAGGCTGACCGTATGCTGCTCATGTTCAAGACGATAGGCCAGCAGGTGAAGAACTCCGTGCACCCTTCATCCATTAACCAGGTGCATGTCGGAGGGCACATTCTGAACAATAATGAGATCTATCCTCATATAGTGTTCATTGGACTTTATTTTATAACCATAGCCGCATCAATGGCATTGACAATACTCTCAGGTATGGATGTGCAGAATTCTCTGGCATCCTCGATAAGCAGCCTGAGCAATGTCGGACCGGCGCTGGAGTCTGTCGGCACCCTCGGGAACTACAACGGAGTCCCTGTCATGGCGAAGGTTGTCTTTATTGTTGACATGTTCCTGGGACGTGTGGAGATATATCCGGTTATGGCGGTGGTGATGATGATGTTCAGCGGGAGGAAGTAGCCGATGGCACAGTCTGATTTTCTTTATTCGAAGTTCAGGGAGCATTTCAAGTATGAACCGACCACGTGCCAGGATATTTTCCTGCATCAGATGGGGGATTTTCTGACAGGGGATGACGGTGACATAATGATTCTTAACGGCTATGCCGGAACAGGAAAGACGACGGTTGTGGCTTCGGTTGTCGCTACCCTGAAGGAATTCGAGGTTCCATGCGTGCTGCTTGCACCTACCGGGCGTGCTGCCAAGGTTCTGTCAATGTACACCGACAGTCCTGCATATACGATACACAAGCAGATATATAGGCAGCGTTCAGTGGGAGCTGACGGCTTCGGGCAGTTCTCATTGTCCCCCAGCAAGTCCAAAGATACGCTTTTCGTGGTGGACGAGGTCTCGCTTATCGGTATTGACGGCGGAGGACAGCAGTCCACGGCATTGTTCGGGACGGGAAACCTTCTTGAAGACCTTGTGACATACGTCAGAAACGGAACTGACTGCCGCCTGGTTCTGATAGGCGACGCAGCCCAGCTCCCGCCTGTCGGGCATGAATACAGCCCGGCTCTGGCTAAGGAGTATATGGACGGTTTCGGAGGGGTGTCATGGTCAATGCTTACGACTGTGGTACGCCAGCAGAAGGCATCGGGAATCCTGCATAACGCCACCAAGCTCAGGACAATGATCGCGGAGGACTATGAGTCAGGCGGAAATGTCTTTCCTGTAGAGACGCTTGAACTGCAGACTGACGGGTTCGATGATATACAGCGTATCTCGGGAGGGGAGCTGATAGAGGCATTGACAGATGCCTACGACCGTTACGGTGAGGATGAGACGATTGTACTCTGCCGCTCGAACAAGAGGGCGAACCGGTACAATGCCGGCATCCGGGCTTCTGTACAATATAAGGAGGAGAGGCTTGTCCGTGATGACAAGCTGATGATAGTGAAGAACTGCTACCAGTTTCTGGAGGGGGGCAAGGATATTGACTACATTGCCAACGGGGATATAGTCAAGCTCATATCCATAAGCCACTATGAAGACAGGTATGGCCTGCATTTTGCCCAGGCACGGTTGTCGTTCCCAGACTATGGCGACCAGGAGATTTCCGCCAAGGTGTGCCTGGATACCCTGGAATCGGAGTCGGCATCGTTGACATACGAGCAGCAGAATGCATTGTATCAGGGGGTTCTGGAGGATTACTCGCATCTTCCCACGAAGAAGAAACGCTATGATGCTGTGCGTGAGGACTTGTTCTACAATGCGCTTCAGCTTAAGTATGCTAATGCGATTACCTGCCACAAGTCGCAGGGCGGACAGTGGAAGTGTGTATTCATCGACAATCCGTTCTGGCAGGAAGGCTTCACTGCGGACGATTATAAATGGCTATATACGGCACTCACCAGGGCCGTGGAGAAAGTTTACCTGGTGAATTTCAGGGACGAGTATTTTTTATGAACAGGATCAATGTCTTTTTCTGCCGTGCAGGCATTGCTGCCACGGCTGTCTTTGCCTCGATGCAGGCTGACGCACAGGAGTTCAACAAGATACCGTCAAGTTGGAAATGGCTTGACAATGACAAGGCTCTATTTTCCTATGACGGGACGTATATGGACTCGTCGGCGTTTGCGGTCAAGGTCCGTAACCATAGAAGGCAGATGGGGATAAGCGCTCCTGAAAAATATTCAGGATTCCCTGTCAGGCCTGCCGGTGCTGTGAATCTTACATTTTCTCCGGACTCGTCCATGCTGGCGTTCACCAGGGACAATGACCTTTATGTATATGACATCGCTTCCGGCAATGAGAAACGGCTTACTTTTGACGGCTCAGATGTGATTCTGAATGGCTATGCGTCATGGGTGTATTACGAGGAGATCTTCGGCCGTCCTTCACGGTACCGGGCATTCTGGTGGTCCCCTGACTCCAGGAAGATAGGATTCTACCGTTTCGACAATTCCGATGTGCCTGTGTTTCCGATATATTCTCCATATTCGGATGATGCGGCACGTTCAGGGATGGGATTGGCATATTCCCAGAATGCAGGCGCCGCAGTGGAGCTCCCTGGGGTATCTTCAGAGGGCGGATCCGTAAGAATGACCAGATACCCTAAATGCGGTGACAGCAACCCTGAAGTCAGGATCGGAATAGCTGATGTCCATGACGGCAGCATCGCATGGGCAGATTTCAATGAGAAAGAAGACCAGTATTTCGGCACTCCTTTCTGGGGAAGCGACAGCAGGGATTTCTATATCCAGAGGGAGCCGAGAATCCAGAATACGCTTGACCTGTATGCAGTTTCAGCGGCGGACGGATCTAAAAGGCATATCTACCATGAGTCATACCGTACATGGCTGGACTGGATCGACGGGATGCTTTTCGGACGCAGTGGCATATATATGGTACGCTCCTTCGAGACCGGATGGCAGCAGATATATTATCTTTCGTATGACGGCAAGGTCCTTAAGCGTCTGACTGACGGGAAGAACTGGCGCATGTCCCTGCTGGATGTGAATGAGCCTGACGGGGCATCTGACGGCAGCTCGTCCGAGGTACTTTTTGTGGCGGAGCGAGATTCCAGGGTCAGGAGCGGCCTTTATTCTGTGTGCGGTGGTGTAGTCAGGAGTATATCTTCACCTGAGCTCCATGTGAAGTCGGCAGTGCCGTCTCCTGATATGAAGCATGTAGTGGCTTCAGTGAGCAGCTCCAGGACTCCTTCGCAGGTGTGGATATACGATGTCGCAAGGCCTGAGCGTTCATTCAAGGTCGCTGATATGGCTTATGATGGGTACGATGCTGCAAGTTTCGCCCTCCCGGAACTTATATCCATGACTACCTCCGATGGTCTGGAGCTGCCTGCAATGATTGTGTATCCTGACGGGTTCGATGCCTCGAAGAAATATCCTGTGCATGTGGATATATATGGAGGTCCTGACACTCCGATGGTTACCGACTATTTCCGTGGGGCGGGATATTATCAGTGGTATGCTGAGAACGGTATAATCGAGGTCGTGGCTGACTGTCGTGCTTCCGGCCATAACGGACGGGAAGGGCTGGACATGATATACGGAAGGCTGGATGAGCGGGAGGTACTGGACTTTGTGGAATGGGCTGAATATCTGAAGTCGCTTCCTTATGTGCAGGGTGACAAGATCGGCGTGGAGGGCTTCTCCTTTGGCGGCACTATGACGGCTCTGCTGGTCATGAGGCATTCTGATGCCTTCCATTATGGGATAGCTGGAGGTGGAGTCTATGACTGGGCGCTATATGATACGCATTATACCGAGCGCTTCATGAACACTCCTGCCGAGAATCCTGACGGCTATGCCAGCACGAAAGCTGTTTCGTATGCTGCCGAATACCCGGTGACTGAAGATAGCTATGACGGTTCGGTGATGCTGAAAATCACTCATGGGACAGGCGATGACAATGTACATTTCCAGAGTACACTCCAGCTTGTGGATGCACTGCAGAAGGCTGACAAGAAGTTCGAGCTTATGATCTATCCTGACGGGATGCATGGCTACCGCGGCTATCAGGGGCGTCACTTCACGGAGGCGAACCATGCCTTCTGGCTCCGCTACCTTTTCCCCGACGCCGGAAAATAGCTACTGCTGTGAGGAAGGATGCCTCGTGGCAGCGATAAGGTATGCCGATGATGCGGCGGCACCGAAGTCGATGCGTATCCCGAAAATGTGGATGTCGCCGCCTGATTTTACCTTTAGCTTCTTCCTGAGCTCGTCACTTGTCATGGGAATGTTCCTGGCGGACACTTCAGCTTCAGGATATCTGGCGCCGAAGTTCTTGATGCCCTGCTTGTTGAGCGGGATAATGCTGACTATCCTGAATATCTTGCCGAAATCGGAGGCATCGCCGGCCGGCTTCGTTTCTGAAAAGTAAAGGTGCGTGGATCGTCCTGCCTTGAGCATGACATCTTCTGACTCCTGGGATGTGTCATCATTGCCCTTATCAGTGGACCTGAACATTGAGCCTATGGCATTGAATAGTCCAGCCTTTGCGAGCGCCTTCCCCGGCTCGAACAGATAATGCACGGAGGAAAGCCTGTCAGGATTCTGCAGAAACCGTGGAACAGTATTGCCATCTGCTGCTGGCGGTGCTGTGACAGATTTTCTGTTTTCGCTGACTATAAGTCTGGTATCCAAGGGGTTGCCTTTATATGGCACGCACCATAGCAGCAGCTCCTTGCATTCTCCTCCTGATGCGACCACGTGAAGCTCCACCGTGGCAGCACCATGCTCCAGCAGACGTTTCAGCAGCATGGAGATATCCGCCATCGGCGACAGCTTCAGCAGCATGGCGGGAGCAATGCTGAATATGCCGGGCATCAGTGTCAGGACATCCGGGCTGCAGTCCTCTGGCAGGAACACCTTGTTCCCTGTGGCAGAGCGGCGTGCAGGATCTATATAGACAATGTCCGGATGGAAGCTGCGCAGCTCATCCCAGAAGCCATGCTGTCCTGTTTCTTCAGGCTCGACACGGTAGCTCATGACATCGATGTTCCTGGCTCCGAGAAGGGGAAAGTTATGCCTTGCGGCAGCTGCCCTTTCTGCATCCATCTCGTTGTAGAGAACCCTGGAGGCAATGCGTGAGAACGCCAGGCTATCTGCTCCAAGTCCGCCTGTGAGGTCGGCGATGCGTCCCTCTGAAGCTTCCGCAGCTCTTCCGCAGCGGAGGATCCTTTCGGCAAGATGTGCCTTATATAAAGCCGTGGATGTAGAGCTTGACTGCTCTGAACTGAGCCTGTCAGGGTATAGGATGTCAGGAACAGCGTACCATTCAGGCAGTTTCGTGCGAAGCCTCTTCCTGCATTCTATGATGGTTGCAGCCTTGTCAATGTCAATGTCCTGCCACCTGTCCCTTGCCAGTATAAGCCGCGACGTGTCATCATCCGCATGCTCCAATATGAATTCAGTCAATGTCATGTATCAGATTTGCATGATTTTCCGCTCGCAAAGTTACGTAATTTTATTATTTTTGTATGATTTATGGATGTGCCGCGCGGCACGGGCTCAGATAGAGAAAATTATACTAAAATATAGAACTATGGCAAAAGATTTTAGAGAAGTGGCCCAGAGCTGGCTGGATGGAGATTTCGATCCGGAGACGAAAGGTAAGGTCATTGAATTGAGAAACAGCGATCCTGCCGGATTCGAGGATGCATTTTATCGTAACCTGGAGTTCGGAACCGGCGGACTCAGGGGAATCATGGGCGTCGGGACCAACAGGATGAACAAATATACTGTCGGGATGGCGACCCAGGGGCTTGCCAACTATATCAAGGCGCATGCTTCGGAATGTACGGATGCCTATGGAGATCCTATCAACCCTGATGATGTCCGTGTATGCATATCTTTCGACAGCCGCAACAACAGCAAGCTTTTCGCGAAGATAACAGCTGACGTGATGTCTGCCAACGGGATGCACGTATTTCTGTTCGACAATATCCGCCCTACGCCGGAACTCAGCTATTCCATCAGGGAGAAAAAGGCCATCGCCGGAGTGATGGTGACAGCTTCCCATAACCCGAAAGAGTATAATGGCTACAAGGTGTTCTGGTCTGACGGGGCACAGATTACATCTCCGGTGGACAAGGACATTGTCGCAGAGGTGGCGAAGATTACTGATCCTTCGCAGGTCCTTTTCGAGGCTAAGGAGGAATGTGGCGAAATCGAACTTATGGGCAAGGAGGTAGATGAGAAGTATCTTCATGATATCCTTTCACTTATGCTTACTCCAGATGCTCGCAAACGTCATCCTGAGCTGAAGTTTGTCTATACTCCGCTTCATGGATGCGGTGTAAGACTTGTTCCGGAATGCCTGCACCGTCTCGGCTTCGAGCATGTGTATCACGTGCCTGAACAGGACGTAAGCGACGGGAACTTCCCGACCGTGGCATCACCTAATCCTGAGGAGCCGGCAGCAATGAAGATGGCTCTGGAAGTCGCTGAGCGTGAGGGCGCAGACATCGTGCTTGCTACAGATCCTGATGCAGACCGCATGGGTATCGCAGTCCGTGACAATGACGGGAAGATGGTCCGTTTCAACGGTAACCAGGCAGGCGCTATGCTGACTTACTATATCCTTACACGCTGGAAGGAACTTGGCAAGCTTACACCGGAGACCTACGTAGTGAAGACCATCGTGACCACTGAGCTTATCGCTGAAATCGCAAAGAGCTTCGGTGTCAAGATCTACAATGTCCTTACAGGTTTCAAGTACATTGCCGAGGTTGTGAAGCGTAACGAGAAGACTGGGGAGTTCATCTGCGGCGGTGAAGAAAGCTATGGCTTCAATGTCGGCCAGTTCGTGCGTGACAAGGATGCCCAGATTGCATGCTCAATGGTTGCCGAATGTGCTGCATGGGCTGCTGAACAAGGACTTACGCTCTATCAGCTGATGCAGAAGATATATAAGGAATACGGTTACAGGAAAGAAGGCCTTACATCTCTTGTACGTAAGGGCAAGACCGGGGCTGAAGAGATTCAGCAGATTATGGCTGATATGCGCCAGAATCCTCCGAAGGAGCTTATCGGCTCACCTGTCGTCAAGGTGGTGGATTACCTTAAGACAGAGGAGACAGGGCTTCCATCTTCCAATGTGCTGCAGTTCTTCGATGAGGCTGGCGATGTAGTATCTGTGCGCCCTTCTGGAACAGAGCCTAAAATCAAGTTCTATTTCGGCGCGAAGGGTGATGATGCCGATGCCAAGATTGAACGGCTGAAGGAGCAGTTCATCAAGTAGCATGTTTCAGGACTTGTGCGGTGATGCATAAGTCGCTTGATATTAATAAGATAAGCATTTTCAGAGTTAACGGAATTGGAACTCTGAAAATGCTTATCTTATTGTTTTACAGGGTGTTACATATCATGCGCCTCGAATTTATATCCCAGTAGATGCAGCTCTACGGCCGCCCCGATTCTGTACATCTCCTGACATGACGCCACGAACACGTGATATGCAGCTATGCTTTGCGGCTCTATATTCTCATGGCGGATAAGGGAAATGACGGCATCGGCGCATCTGCGGAAAAGATTCCGTATTGCACCTGCCTCCGCGGACTGCAGATCCAGGCCCACAATATCCTGTATTATGTGGTCGTCCATGTCATCGAAGCCCTGCTTGCCGTAATATGCATGATATGGCGTGTTCATGCAGGCAGCCCAGTCCGAATCCCATCCGCATGCCACAGCCATTCCAAGGTATGCTGCCCATGCCACCGCCACTGTCGGATATTCCGCTATCTGCGGCATTGCATCCGCAATATACTCTCCGCCAAGCTTTTGCCATTGCCCGTCAATGTCCGGGCTTGACAGCAGCATGGACGGAGTGCCTTCCCCGCCTGACGGAGCGGATGTTACAGGCATGCCGCTTTCACGGCAGATGCGTATCAGCTCCAGCTCCAGACTGTCAGTGTATTTCTCGATGTCGTATGTCTGTTCCATTGATGACCTCCCGTTACTTGCACCACTTGTCGAGCCAGTCGAAATATTCGCGGTGCCAGAAAAGTGCGTTCTGCGGCTTCAGAATCCAGTGGCACTCGTCCGGGAATACGATTAGCTTTGACGGAACTCCCATCATCTGCGCGGCGTTGAATGCTGCCATGCCCTGGTCATACGGGATGCGGAAATCCATGCCGCCATGAATGCAGAGGATTGGGGTATGCCATCTGGTGACATTGTCGGCAGGGCAATGCGAGTAGTGCCACCTTGCTTTTGCCGCAGAACTCCATGGAGAGCCTGCCTGCTGAATTCCTCCGAATGTGATCCCGTCACCGGCAGGGCCTGTCTGCCCAGGGGTGCAGGCATATTCTGTGAGACCGCCGTTGTCCCAGTTGCAGAACCACATCTCCTCTGTCTCGTAATACATATATTTCTCATCGAAGATTCCGGCATGTGCGATGAAGCAGTCGAACAGGTCGTCATGCACTCCTGCGAGATAATACACTGAATATCCTCCGTAGCTGGCACCGCATGCCGCCATCTTGCCTATATAAGGCTCAGCCTTCAGCTCCCGTGCAGCGGAAATATAGTCCTGGATGTTCAGCCCGGAGTAGTCACCTGAAATCTGTTCACACCACTCCTGACCGAAAGCGGTGGTTCCTCGCCTGTTCGGAAGCACGACCACATAGCCCTGGGCAGCCATCAGCCTGTAGTTCCATCTGTATGACCATGACTGGCTTATCGTGCCTTGCGGACCGCCGAGGCAGATGAGAATGGACGGATAAACTTTCGTGGAGTCGAACTGCGGAGGATACATGACCCATGTCAGCATATCCTTGTCATCCACGGTTCTGACCATGCGTGCCTCCATCTTGTGCGGGGCAAGCTGTGAAAGTATATGGTCGTTCTCATGTGTTATCTGCACAGAGGCTCCATCTTCAGCCGAGACGCTTACAAGCTCGGTAGGGAAGTCCATACTGCACCATGAGGCGAGAAGCGTCGTGCCCTTGTCCGACTCCACGATGGCGAAAGGTGAATCATAGTCGCACCATTGGGTATCGGAAGTGATACGTGATATGCTGCCATTGATATCTGCGCGGAAAATTCCTTGAAGCCCCTCGGCAAGAGCATTGAAATAGATGCTTCCGGAAGCATTGTCCCATACCGGGCCTGCGGCATTGTACTTGAAATCGGCAGTCAGGTCGCGGATGCCGCTCACTTTCCCGTCAGCGAAATCCGCTGCCATAAGACGGACCTTGTCGGCCTCATATCCGTCCCTCCTCATGCTCAGCCATGCAATATGCCGGCCGTCAGGGCTCCATACCGGATCCGTGTCATATCCTCCGCCCATTGGGATGACATCGCATGTCCCGTCGGCTGTATTGTAGATGTAGATTTCAGTATTGGTGCTGAATGCATATTCCTTGCCTGTCTTCTTCTTGCAGGAATACGCGATATATTTCCCGTCAGGGCTCCAGTCAAGCTGTTCCAGTCCGCCGAAAGGCTCGATAGGAAGCTCATAAAGCTTATCTTCAGATGCAAGGATATCAATGCTGCTGTCCGGAGTGATCTCTTTGTCGAAATCAGCGATGAAAGTATGCGGCAGCTCCGTGACCCAGTGGTCCCAGTGTCTGTACATCAGGTCTTCAGCAACGTATGCGGTGGCCTTGTCCAGTTTCGGGTCCGTATCTGAAGGTGTCTGCACATCGCTATGCACATAGCTTACATACATGAGCCTGCTGCCGTCGGGTGAAAGCTTGAATTCGCCGATTCCAGCCGGTACATTACTCAGCTGCACACGTTTCACCAGCCGTGGAGATCTGCCGTCAGCTCCACGCAGCGTGGCTTTCCATATCTGCCCGCCTTGGATGAACGCTATGCCTTTTCCTCCGTCTGTCCATCTTGCGCAGCTGATGCTTTTCCCGTCCTTTGTCAGCTGGCGTGTATTAGACCCGTCTGCATTGACGATGAATAGGTTACGGCAGCTTCTGTTATCCTCGACAGATGTGTAGCTAACACCGTATAGGATATATCTGCCGTCAGGTGACAGCTGCGGGTCCGACAGCCTTCCGAATGCCAGCAGGGCCTCCGGTGTCATCTTTCCGTCCTTGATCTCGATCTGCGACGGCTCGATATAGTCCGCCGATGTCTCTTCACTTCTACAGTTCATTGTCAATAATGCGCTGATTGTCAATGCGGCAATGCCGCCTGCTCCGATTAAACCTTTCATTATATATGATATTCAATGTTCCTAGCTTATCTTGCTGTAGTCCTGCCTGAAATACTTGTCCTTGCGCAGCTCCTGCGCCAGCAGCCTGTTCTTCATCTGGGACAGGTCAGGATCCTGCTCCAGGATGTGCGAGGCATACTCTCTTGCGTCTGACAGAATCTGTCCGTCCTTTGCTAGCGATGCGATGGAAAGCTCTATCGGAAGGCCGCTCTGCTGTGTCCCCTCCAGGTCACCTGGACCCCTCATCTTCATATCCTCCTCCGCGAGCACGAACCCGTCCTCCGTCTGGCATAGCAGGTCGATACGCTTCCTTGACTCGTCACTAAGCTTGTCGCCGCGGACAAGGATGCAGTATGAATCTCCTCCGCCTCGCCCTACACGCCCGCGCAGCTGATGCAGCTGGCTCAGCCCGAACCGTTCAGGACTCTCTATGACCATGACCGTGGCATTCGGCACATCCACGCCGACCTCTATCACTGTGGTTGAAACCAGAATGTTTGCTCTTCCTGCCACAAATGCGTTCATGTTGAATGCCTTGTCTTCGTCGCTCTGCTGCCCGTGCACTATCGCCACCTTGTATGGCGGGAACGGGAACGCCTCCACGATTTCCTCATACCCGCTCTCCAGGTTCTTGTAGTCCAGCTTCTCGTTGATGAAGATCATTGGATATACGACGTATGCCTGATGTCCTTTCGCTATCTGGTCCTTCATGAAGCTGAACAGCTGCAGCTTTTTCCTCTCCGTAATCTGGATTGTCTGAATCGGCTTTCTTCCAGGTGGCATCTCATCTATCACGGACACGTCCAGATCCCCATACAATGTCATAGCCAGCGTCCTGGGAATAGGGGTGGCTGTCATCACCAGTACATGCGGCGGAATTCCGTTGCTGCTTTTACGCCAGAGCCGTGCCCGCTGGTCCACACCGAACCTGTGCTGCTCGTCAATGATCGCCAGGCCGAGATTCCGGAACACTACATTGTCCTCAATCAATGCGTGGGTGCCGACGATTATTCCAGTCTTTCCAGATGCCAGATCCGCAAGCAATGTACGCCTCTCCGCTGTCTTCGATGTCCCTGTCAGTATAGATACCTCCACGCCTGTCCCCGAAAGATATTTGCTTATGTTGGCAAAATGCTGTCTGGCAAGAACTTCCGTCGGTGCCATTATGCATGACTGGTATCCGTTCCCGTATGCTATGAGCGCGGACAGTACGGCCACCATTGTCTTTCCTGAACCTACATCTCCCTGGAGTAGCCTGTTCATCTGCCTGCCGCTCATCATGTCGGCACGGATTTCCTTTATGACACGCTTCTGCGCACCTGTGAGGCTGTATGGCAATGAATTGTAGCAGGCATTGAAGGCCTCGCCGACTTTCGGCATCAGTATGCCGTGCTCGCTGCGGCTGCGGATATACTTCTGCTTCAGCAGTGACAGCTGCAGGAAAAACAGTTCCTCGAACTTCAGCCTGTACTCGGCTTTCCTGAGGGCGTAGATGTCTTTCGGAAAATGGATGCTGGACAATGCGAATGGCAGCGGCACGAGCCCTTTCTCCTTCATCACATATTCGGGCAATGTCTCCTGTATGCTGCCAGTCATGGCCTGAAGCGCGGATGCCATGATCCTGTTCATCACCTTGCCTGTGACGCCTGCGTTCTTCAGCTTCTCTGTGGAAGGATATACTCCTGTCAATGTGCCTGACAGCATTCCGCTTCCGGATGCTGAAATGTCATCGACTTCAGGGTGCACCATATTGATCCTGCCGTTGTAGAATGACGGCTTGCCGAAGAATATGAATGATTTTCCCGGAACGAGCCTTGAAAGCATGTATTTTATTCCTTTGAAGAACACCACTTCCATCTGGGCGCTCCCGTCGGCTATTATTACGCTCAGCCTGCTTACGGCATTGAACCTGGCGCCGGACGGGTCAACCTCCTTGCCTCCCTTGTCCAGGACCGTGGCTGAAACCACCGTTCCTCGCACCTGTATGTACGCGCTTCCAGTCTGGATGCCGGCAATCGGGATGATTGTGCTCCTGTCAATGTATTTGTACGGGTATGTCCTTATGAGGTCGCTGACAGTCTTTATACCCAATTCGGATTCCAGAAGAAGGGCTCTTTTCGGCCCTACTCCCTTAAGAAACTGTATTTCCGGCTTGAGTTCCGTTTGCATTGTCCTGATCGGATTAGAAGCTGTACAGCTCCTTATTCTATCTGAGGTCTTCCTGGGCGCTCGGGCCTGTTGTCCTCAGGCATCCTTACCTGCATCTTGCCTGCTTCCAGCCTGTCGTATGCCACCCTGTTCCTGTAGATGTCTATTGCCGCATAGATGGCGGACATCATTGACATAGGATCGGCCTCGTCACGTCCTGCCATGGAAAATGCTGTTCCGTGGTCAGGCGAAGTCCTTACTACAGGAAGCCCTGCCGTGAAATTCACGCCGTCCTCGAAGTCGAGAGCCTTGAACGGTGCCAGTCCCTGGTCATGATACATCGCAAGCGTAGCATCGAACTTGCTGTAGTTCGCCAGCCCGAAGAATCCGTCAGGGGAGTATGGTCCGAATGCCATTATGCCCTCATCGTTGGCTGCCTTTACTGCGGGAGCGATGATTGTCTCCTCCTCGTCTCCGAGAAGTCCGTCGTCACCGCAGTGCGGGTTGAGGCCGAGGACTGCAATCTTTGGATATGCGATGCCGAAGTCGCGTTTCAGCGATGCGTTCATAAGGCGCAGCTTCGTGAGAATCTTTTCCGAGGTGATGCTGGCAGGGACGTCCTTCAGCGGAATATGTCCTGTGACCACACCTATCTTCAGCTGTCCGCTGATCATGAACATGGCCACGTCATTCGCTCCGAACTGCTGTTTGAGATATTCGGTGTGTCCGGTGAAGCCGAATCCGGCATTTGTCATCGCTCTCTTGTTGATCGGGCCTGTCACCAGCACGTCAATGTCGCCGCTTTTCAGATCGGCTACGGCTTTTTCGAGCGCGGTTATCGCCGATTTCGCCGAGTCTGGAGTCGCCTGTCCAGGTTCCACATAGACATTGTCCGGGAGACAGTTAAGTATGTTTATCTTTCTTGCCTTGGCATCCTTTGCCGAATTGATGACGTAGGTGTCCAGCTGCTCGATATTATGGATAAGCTTCCTGTAGAAGCCGAAAATCTTGGATGAGCCGTAGATTACAGGTGTGAAGCCTTCCAGGATCCTGGCGTCCGCCAGGGCTTTTATGATTACCTCATATCCGATGCCGTTTCCGTCACCTTGTGTTATGCCGACTGTAAGCTTGTTGTTTATCATGGTATTATATGTATATCTTTCAAATCTTCAAATTTACGAAACTGTTCCGGTTTTTCAATGCTGCTTTTCCTGGATAGAAGTCTTTTCCTCAGGAGAAAAGGCAGCTATTCACCGAAAATCCCGTCACTGCCCTGTCTTGCATCTTCAAATCCTGTATCCACAGGAAGCTGTTCGCCTCTTGCTGCGGCTCCTGCCCCGGCTGCCACAGCGAGAGAGTCGCACCGCTCATTTTCGGGGTGCCCCGCGTGCCCTTTCAGCCAATGGAATGTCACGTGGTGCTGCCTGTATATCAGCAGGAACCGCTTCCACAGGTCAGGATTCTTCACTTTCACGAAATCTTTGCGTTCCCATTTCTGAAGCCATCCCTCGTTTATCGCCTTGACGACATAGGAGGAGTCGCTCCATACCTCCACATCCGCATTCTTCCACTTTATGGCTTCCAGCCCCTTGATCACTGCGAGAAGCTCCATGCGGTTGTTCGTGGTCCTTATGAATCCTCCGCTCATCTCCTTCTCCATGCCTGAGCACTTCAGGACGACCCCGTATCCTCCAGGTCCCGGATTACCGCTTGATGCCCCGTCGGTGTACATATATATAGGTGGTCTGCGATTTTCCATTGTAAACAACTTCTAATGTTACAAATATAGCAAGAATATATTTTTCATTTTGTGAGAATTGATGATTTTCCGAATAAAATGAATATCTTTGCATTTCAATGTTTTTAATAAAACTGATTGAAAAAACATGAATTGCAGAATAATACCTGTACTGGCGACGGCAGCTGCTGCGATACTGCTGGCGTCATGCGGATCCAAGACATCGCGCAATATTAACTATCTGCAGGAAGCGCAGAAAGACACTACTGTAGCCATGAAAGCCGAGGAAGGCATCCTCGTGCAGCCGAAAGACATGATTTCCATTGTTGTATCCAGCAGAAACCCGGAACTCTCGGCAATGTTCAACCTAACGAATGTCAGCTATCAGGCTGGCGCCGAAACATCTGTGAACGGCTCGTATAACAGGATTCTCGGATATTCCGTGGACAATGACGGCTATGTGGATTTCCCTATTGTCGGGAAAATATTTGTAGCCGGGATGACCCGCTGGCAAGTGGCGGAGACAGTGAAGACGGCGCTCGTTTCACGCAATCTTCTTAAGGATCCGGTGGTTTCTGTCGAGTTCCTGAACTTCAAGGTCTCGGTGCTTGGCGAAGTCACACGTCCTGGAACTTACGAGGTCACAGGTGACAAGATAACATTGCTGGAGGCGCTCAGCCTTGCGGGCGACCTTACCATATATGGCCGCAGGGACCGTGTAAGCGTGGTCCGTGAAATCAACGGGAAACGCACCGTATATGTGAATGACCTCAGGTCTATGGACCTGTTCACATCCCCGTCCTATTATCTGAAGCAGAACGATGTCGTGATCGTCGAGCCGAATAAGGTCAGGGCCGGTCAATCGACAATCAACCAGAACAGCCTGAAGTCCACATCTTTCTGGATTTCCGTAGGCTCATTCCTCGTGACGATTGCCAACCTTGTAATTGCAGTTTCCAATTCAAAATAACGCATATACCGATGGAAAACATTGACAACAAGCCTTATAACGGACAGAACGAGTCGGAAGGAGAGTTTCTTAACCTTGCAGATATCTGGGCTCTTGTCTGGAATCACAAGTGGTGGTATGTTGTATCGGTAGTGATATGCATATTCTTTGCCGTAGTATATATCTACAGGACGTCACCTACATACAGCCGGACCGCAAAAGTCATCATTGATGACAGCAACGAGAACTCTGCATTGAGGGATCTTGCATCCTTTACCGGCGGTGTGTCAAGGTACAGATCTACAGGAAGCTCCAATGTCTATAACGAAATGGAGGCTTTCACGTCTCCTGATATTATGGCGAATGTCATAAGAAAGCTCGGTCTTGAGACATCATACGTCGAGAAGCAGTTCTTCCGCACTCGTGAGCTTTACACTGATTCCCCTGTTGCTCTTCAGCAGGCAGGGGATAATCTTGTGTCGGCATATTCCTTCGAGCTTGTGAAACGCGGGGACAGCACTTTCGTCATGAAGAAGTTCATGGTCGCCGGCAAGGATGTCGAGGAGCTTGATGTGAATGTAGAGGGCCATCTTGGCGATACTCTTGATACACCTGTAGGCAAGCTTGTGCTATTCCCGACAATGATGTATGACAAGTGGAAGAAGCCTCTCCATGTCAGCTGGGTAAATGCCAGGAAGCTTGCCAAGGCATGTACGAAGAGCCTTTCTGTATCGCTTTCCGGCAAGGAATCCACGGTGCTGGTCCTTACATTCAAGGACCGTTTCCCTGCACGTGCGGAAAGCATTCTGCGTACTCTCATTGACGTATATAACGCACAGTGGGTCGAGAACAAGAACAAGTCCGCCAGAAATACCACGTCTTTCATCAATGACCGTCTGGTTATCATCGAGAAGGAGCTTGGCGGTGTCGAGGAAAATCTTAAGGATTATAAGTCTTCCCACAAGATTACCGATATCCAGTCATTGTCCGATGCGTACCTGGAGGCATCTTCACGTTATCAGACAAAGTCATTCGAGGTGAGCAACCAGCTGGCTATCGCCAGATTCATAAAGGAATACCTGGAGGATTCTGCACATGCAGGAGCTCTGATTCCTGCAAACTCAGGCATAGAGAGCAATAATATAGAATCCCAGATAAAGGAATATAACAATATGCTCCTGACCAGGGACAGGCTGATAAATGACAGCAGCGACGAGAACCCTCTCGTGGCTGACCTGAACCAGGGAATCGCTTCCCTCAGGATTGCAATCAACCGCTCTGTGGACAATCTCATCTCCACCCTGGAGCTGCAGTCTGCAAAGGTGGAGGCTGAGGAGAATGCCATAATGTCCAAGATATCAAATACTTCAGGACAGGAGCTGCAGCTTCTCTCCATAGAGCGCCAGCAGAAGATAAAGGAGGAACTTTATGTCTATCTCCTCAAGAAACGTGAGGAAAACGAGATAGCAAGTCTTGTCAATGTCGGGAATACCCGTCTGGTCATGACTCCTGACGGAAGCGACAGGCCTGAATCTCCTAATAAGAAGATGATTGCGCTGATAGCCCTGATTCTTGGAATGGGTATTCCTTTCGGTGTATTCTTCCTGCTTAAGCAGCTTGACAACAGGGTCAAGAACCGGACGGACATCGCTTCAGTCAAGGTGCCTTTCCTTTCGGAAATTCCACAGATAGGGGAGGGCGCAGGATTCATGAACAAGCTGAGAGGCAACATGTGCGATACGCATAACAAGCGTATTGTCGTGGAGGCTGCAAACAGGGATTCCATAAATGAGGCATTCCGTGTCCTCAGGACAAATCTTGATTTCATGACATCACAGTCAACGGGCTGCAGGAAGATCATGGTGACCTCATTCAATCCTAATGCGGGCAAGACATTCGTAATAATGAACATGGCTGCGACAATGGCTCTTAAGGGGTCTAAGGTGCTTATGATAGATCTGGATCTGCGTAAAGGCACGCTTGGAATATCGCTTGACCATAACAGGACGGGTGTGTCTGCCTACCTGAACGGAAAGATCTCGGATCCGATGTCCGCTATTCAGAATATAAGGGAGAATCTGGATATAATGTCTGTCGGGACATTACCTCCGAACCCGGCTGAACTTCTGGATTCTGAACGCTTCAGCAGCATGATAAAGGAACTCTCGGCGCATTATGACTATATCTTCATGGATTGCCCTCCTGTCGATATCGTAGCGGATGCCTCCATTATTGCAAAGGCTGCAGACTATACTATATTCGTGATAAGGGCCGGGCTGTTCGACAAGAGATCGCTTCCTGCGCTTGATGCACTTTATGGCGGAAAGCTCTACCGTAATATGGCTCTGGTGCTCAATGGCGTAGATTTCTCTGAAAACAGGTATGGCAGCTATTCTCACAGCTATGGTTATGGCTATGGCTACGGATATGGGAATGCAGGCTTAGACAGAAAATAGCGATGTTCGGTTTTTTCAGCAGCAGGTCGAATCTGCATGAGTCCGGGCTTCTGCAGGGGTTTACAGATAATCATTCGCATATTCTGTATGGTGTGGACGACGGTGTCCGTACTAAGGAAGAGGCGTTGTCCATATTGACCTTTATGGAAAATGAGGGGGTGAAGACCGTATGGTGCACCCCTCATGTCATGGAGGATGTCCCGAACAGGACAGAGGATCTGCGTGCAAGGTTTGAACGGCTGAAATCTGAATGGGCCGGCGGCATCGAGCTTAAGCTGGCTTCTGAGAATATGCTGGACAGTCTTTTCAAGGAGAGGCTGGAAAAGAAGGACTTCCTGTTTCACGGAGACGGAAAGCTGCTTGTGGAGACTTCCACATGGGCGCCTCCGATAGACCTGTGGGATATGATAGACAGCATCATCGTCGCCGGATACAAGCCGATAATCGCCCATCCTGAGCGTTACAGGTATATGGAGATGTCTGACTATAGGCGTCTGGTGGACATGGGCGCGGAGCTGCAGCTGAATATTCCTTCCATAGTCGGAGTATATGGCGAAGATGTTCTCAGGAAAGCTGAAGCTATCCTGGAAAACGGCTGGTACAGCATCGCCGGGTCAGACTGCCATAGATTCCGTGCTCTTGAGAGCCAGGTATCATGCAAGATACTGTCGAAAGGCACGGTCTCCAGGCTGAAATCACTGCTTGGCTAGCCTCTGCCGGATTTGCAGTATTCTTCGAGAGCCGCTCTCAAGATGGTTATCGCGCGTTTCAGATCACTGATGTTCAGAACGTAGGCCATTCTTACCTCGTCCATGCCGAGGCCTGGTGTCGCATAGAATCCAGAGGCAGGGGCCATCATTATTGTTTCTCCCTTGAACTCAGGTCCTGGCGTTGCCGGGCCAGGAAGCGGGCTGCTGAAATGAATCTTGCCGTCGCCTGACGTGTCGTCGATGCTGTCTTCCCTATAGCAGAAATCGGTGAGACACCATCTGCAGAAGTCCTCAGCATTCTTCACCGGAAGCCTGGCGACTGTATAGAATGCGCCTTCTGGCATAGGGGAGTACACTCCAGGTATCTCGTTCAGAGCCTTGATGAAGAAATCACGTCTGTCCTTGTATTCTTTGAAGCACTTTCGTGAGTATAGCTCTGTGCCCTCTACAGATGCCTCCGCGGCAATCTGACCGAGCAAGGGAGGACTGAGCCTGGACTGGCAGAACTTGAGCAGGGCTTCACGGACAGCCGCGTTTCTTGTCACGACCATGCCTATGCGTATTCCACATTCCGAATATCTCTTGGATACGGAATCCACCACTATCACATTGTCCTCTATCCCGAACAGCGTAAGGGCGGATACGTATGGCTCGCCTGTATATACGAATTCCCTATATACCTCATCGGCGATCAGGAAAAGGTCGTATTCCTTCACGAGGTCACGGATCTGGAACATCTCTTCCGATGAATACAGATACCCGGTAGGATTGTTCGGATTGCAGATGAGAATGGCTCTTGTCCTTGCCGTTATGGCTTTCCTGAAATCATCTGCGGAAGGTAGGGCGAACCTGTCCTCTATTCTGGATGTGACAGCCTTTACCTTTAGCCCTGCCGCTTCAGCGAAGCCGAGATAATTAGCATATCCAGGCTCAGTGATTATGACCTCGTCGCCAGGGTCGAAACAGGTGAGGAATGTCGCCAGAAGTGCTTCCGAGCCTCCGGCTGTCACTATGATCTGTTCCGGTGAAAGGTCAATGCCGAACTTTCTGTAGTATCCTGCAAATTTCTTCCTCAAGGAATTCATCCCCTGGCTTGGACTGTATTCCAGGGTCCTGCGGTCGATCCTCCTGATAGCCTCCAGTGCCTTTCCTGGCGTCGGCAGGTCAGGCTGTCCGATGTTCAGATGATAGACTTTCATTCCCCGTTTCTTCGCCTGTTCTGCGAATGGGGTGAGCTTGCGTATAGGTGAAGCAGGAAGATCCGCTCCTCTTTGCGAGATATGTGGCATATCCGGTCATTATTAGTTTCGCTAATATAGCATTTCGGAGGCTCAATTCCAACAGTTAAGAGGCCAGACCATATTTTCCGGCCGAAATTTTAGATTACGTGCGTTTTTCATTATATTTGTACGTTTGTATAAAAATCGATTAACAATGGCTTTAGTTGACATAATAAAGAAGGTGTTCGGGACCAAGTCCGAACGGGACATGAAGCAGGTCCGGCCTATTCTTGACAAGGTGCTTGCCGCATACGAAAGCATTGACAAGCTTTCCAACGATGAGCTCAGGGCGAGAACAGAGGATCTGAAAAGGCGAATCCGTGAGGTCGAGGAACCGTTCGAGAAGAGAATTGCTGAAATCAAGGAGCAGCTTGAAAGCGATATTCCTGTAAGCCAGAAGGAATCCCTTGCCACCGAGTCCGACAAGCTTGTGAAGGACGAGGATGCCGAGATCGAGAAGATCCTGAACGAGATTCTTCCTGAGGCTTTCGCGATAATGAAATCGACAGCACGCAGGTTCGCGCAGAATCCTGTAGTGGAGGTTACGGCCAATGATTTCGACCGTAATCTGAGCGCATCACATGACTTCGTGAAGATCGAAGGAGACAAGGCGCTGTGGCAGAACCATTGGATGGCCGGAGGAAACGAGGTCACCTGGGACATGGTCCACTACGATGTCCAGATTATCGGAGGTATCGTCCTTCACCAGGGAAAGATTGCCGAGATGGCCACAGGAGAGGGAAAGACACTCGTTGCGACATTGCCTGTATTCCTCAATGCCCTTGCCGGCAAAGGTGTGCACATGGTGACAGTGAACGACTACCTGTCCAAGCGAGACTCCGAGTGGATGGGGCCTCTCTATATGTTCCATGGACTTTCAGTGGACTGCATTGACAAGCATGAGCCTAACAGCGATGCCCGCCGGAAGGCTTACGAGTGCGACGTGACATTCGGAACGAACAACGAGTTCGGCTTCGACTATCTGAGGGACAATATGGCTACAGGAATGAAGGACCTGGTGCAGCGCAAGCATCACTTCGCCATTGTCGATGAGGTTGACTCCGTGCTTATTGACGACGCGAGAACACCTCTTATCATTTCCGGACCTGTAGCCAAGTCTCAGGACGATGAGCAGTTCAAGATTTTCAGACCTTATGTCGAAAAGCTGTACACCAGCCAGCGTGCGCTTGTGACCAGGACATTGAACGATGCCAAGAAGGCCATCGCCGAGGGCAAGGAGGACGAGGGCGCGAAACTTCTTTTCCGCTGTCATAAGGGACTGCCTAAATATCAGCCTCTTATCAAGTTCCTCAGCGAGCCTGGCATGAAGCAGCTTATGCAGAAGGCGGAGAATTTCTATATCCAGGACAATGAGCGCAACATGCCTGAGGTCACAGATGACCTCTACTTCGTGATAAACGAGCAGCAGCATTCTGTGGATATGACGGACAAGGGACACGATATGCTCGCAGCAGAGGTATCAGACCCGAATTTCTTCATACTCCCAGATGTAGGCTCGATGGTGGCGGATATCGAGAAGAGCGATGAAGCCCCTGCGGAGAAGCAGAGCCGGAAGGATGCCCTGATGGAGGACTACGCTCTTAAGAGCGAGCGTGTACATACTGTCATTCAGCTTCTCAAGGCTTATGCGATGTTTGAGAAGAACGTTGACTATATCATCTCCGATGACGGCAAGGTGAAGATTGTGGACGAGCAGACCGGGCGTATCATGGAGGGCAGACGCTGGAGCGACGGCCTGCATCAGGCAGTAGAGGCGAAGGAGAATGTGACAGTGGAGGCTGCGACACAGACATTCGCCACTATCACATTGCAGAACTACTTCAGAATGTACCATAAGCTTGCCGGTATGACAGGTACGGCAGAGACTGAGGCCGGTGAGTTCTGGTCCATCTATAAGCTGGATGTGGTAGTTATCCCTACAAACCGCCCTGTTATCAGAAAAGACTTCGATGACCTTATATATAAGACCAAGAAAGCCAAATATGCGGCGGTTATAAACAAGGTTGCGGAACTTCGTGCCGCAGGACGCCCTGTGCTTGTGGGCACTACGGATGTAGATACGTCAGAGCTTCTCAGCCGAATGCTGAAAATGCGTGGAATTCCGCATAATGTACTTAATGCCAAGCAGTTCGCTAGGGAGGCTGAAATCGTGGCACAGGCAGGACAGTCAAGTACAGTCACTGTCGCCACAAATATGGCAGGACGAGGAACCGATATCAAGCTGTCCCCTGAGGTAAAGGCTGCTGGAGGACTTGCGATCATCGGAACCGAGCGTCATGACAGCCGCCGTGTGGACCGCCAGCTGCGTGGACGTGCAGGACGTCAGGGCGATCCGGGCTCATCTACATTCTATGTATCTCTCGAGGATAAGCTGATGAGGCTTTTTGGTTCAGAGAGGATTGCGGCTATCGTGGATAAGCTGGGAATGACTGATGAGGATGCCCTTGAGAGCAAGATGCTCTCCAACAGTATCGAGAAAGCCCAGAGGAAAGTCGAGGAGAACAACTTCGGTATCCGTAAGAGGCTGCTGGAGTATGATGATGTGATGAATTATCAGCGTGAGGCGATATACTCCAGAAGACGCAATGCGCTTTCAGGCGAGAGAATCGAGATCGATGTGATGAACATGATGATCGATGCTTCCGAGGTTATTATCAATAATGCCGATGGCATGAGCTATGATGATTTCTCGGCATATCTCATGGCGCAGCTCTCCATTGACCCGGGATTTGACGAGGCGTTCTGGTCTGATGCCAAGAAGGATGACCTGAAGAAAGCGCTTACGGAGCACATGCGTGAGGTTTACAACAGACGTATGGATGCCATGATCGCCAAGGTGTATCCGTTCATCAAGGATGTATATGAAAAGCAGGGCGAGAAATGGCAGAACATTGCAGTGCCTATCACTGACGGACGCAAGGTTCTCCAGCTCGTGATCAATCTCAAGAAAGCGTACGATACAGAAGGGAAGGAGCTTGCCAAGTCACTCAGCAAGTCCATCATATTATATCAGATAGATGACCACTGGAAGCAGCAGCTACGTGATCTGGATGATCTCCGTCAGTCTGTGCAGAATGCGGCCTACGAGCAGAAGGATCCTCTCGTCATATATAAACTTGAGAGCTATAACCTGTTTGCTGCAATGCTGGAGGCCCTGGACAAGGATGTGCTTTCGTTCCTGTTCCGTGCGACCATCTTCTTGCGCGAGCCTGACCAGGCTCAGCAGCCTAGAGAACCGCAGCAGCCAAGGCAGGACATGTCCAGGATGCAGGCACAGCATGGAGACCTCTCCACCAACGGCGGACAGCCTAAGGTAAAGATGCCTGTGCATGTGGAGAAGAAGATCGGCAGAAATGACCCTTGTCCATGCGGCTCAGGGCTCAAATACAAGAACTGCCATGGAAAGGGACTCGTATAGTTGGACTGAAACTGAAAACGGATACAAGAATGAGCAAGACACAGACTCCTGTTGTCAATGTAAATGAGGTCAGCAGGATTTCAACGGGGACAGTGATAAAAGGCGAGATCAATTCGCCGAATGATATCAGGATCGACGGAATCTTCGAAGGAAAGATCTTTTCCAAAGGGCGTGTTGTCGTAGGGGAGAAGGCAGAGATTAATGGCGATATTGTCTGCGACAATGTCGATTTCTGGGGAAAGATGACAGGAAGCCTTTATGTGAAGGATACATTGACACTCAAGGATACGTGCTCTGTGAAGGGTGACCTTCACGTCCAGAGACTTGTAGTGGAGCTTGGCGCCCACTTTGATGGCTCGTGCAAGATGCTGTCAGAAGGGGAGTTCGAGCAGGTTTCAGAGTCTTCGTCAGCAGTACAGCCTGAAGAAGCGTAGAATTTCTGAGAAATAGATCATGCGTTCTGCATTGCAGCGATGATTGTATATTTCGTCAGAAATTCATTATATTTGTCTCGTTATGACGCTAAAATTACTGGAATTTCTGACATATCTTTGCTGCGGGATTATCTGCCTCGTAATGGGAATAGTGCTTATGTCTGTGCACTATGACTATTCCGAGGTTTCTCATAAGGGATATGCGTCTGTCAAGAAGTTTGTGGCGTATGCTGCGTTTCTGGAAGTGTTCAATGATGCGACGGTCATATTCCTGCAGAATTTCCATGCTGATTATCTTCTGGTCAATTACTTCCTGTCTCCACTTATTTTCTTCTTTCAGGCGCTGATGGGTGCATCTTCCATGCTTTTTCTGCTGCGCTATCCACGTATAACGATGAGGAACGTGTACATGTTTCTTGTCCCGGTGGTGCTGGTTAGCCTAGCGCATTATGCTGGATTCTTTATACTTTATGGATTCGTGTTCGATGTGGATCTGTACAGCGAATATGTGATGACGACATTCTCCAGGATACTTCGTTATATGCTTTATGTGATCATATTTGTCGAGCTTGGGTATCTCGGGGTGTGGCTCATGGATGGATGCCGGAGCTATAACCGGATTATCGGAGCCTATTACTCCGGAAATGATATGCTGAAGAACAAGAAGCTGACATCTGTCCTTTATGCATATTTCCTGTATCTGGTTTTCTCGGCTGTAGAGCTGCTGTCATTCTCGGAAGAGATTATACTGGTGCAGATGTGGGTGACGACAGCATTGTTCATAGTATTCGCGATAGCGCTGATAAATCTGCAGCGGCTCTTTTCCATTGTGTCTCCTGCATTCACGTACCAGCCGGAGCTGATGGAAACTATGTCTCCGCGAGGCGCAGGGATTGTATCTGAACCAGAATCCGCTAAAGCTGCCGGCGATATGAAGACATCGGCCCGGTCGGCATCTATAGACGAGATTGTCCGTACATGGATGAGCAGCAGTAAAAAGATGTATCTACAGGAGGGGCTGACGCTTGGCGATACGGCGAATCAGATGGGTATCAGCCAGCGTCTGCTGTCCGATTTCCTGAACAATATCTATGATATGAACTTCAACAGCTGGATAAACGGGCTTCGTATCGAGGAAATTCAGAAGCAGCTGGCATCTGGAACCAAGTCATCGATGGCGGAACTTGCGCAGATGGCAGGTTTTGCGGATGCATCTGCTATGTCCAAGGCTTTCAAAAAGATAACCGGTGAGACTCCGTCGCATTATAGAGCCAGTCATGTGGAGAAATGCTGATTTGGCAAATTTTGCCATGGATATACAACGGATTTTCAGTGTTTCTGTGTTACTTTGCCACTGTTCCGATGAGGAATATTTGCAGGAACCAGATAACTGAATATATACTAACTCGAAGAGATGATCCGACGGTATGGAAAAAAGTCCCTGTCCGCCGGCTCTTCACCTTATATCTTCAATGTGTCCGTGCATAATCCTGAAGCAGCTGTCTTGTGCGTGATGATGATGATTGTCCTGCCGCTGGAACATTTCGATAGCCTGGAAAGAAGAGTCTGCTCTGTGGTGCGGTCCAGCGCCGATGTCGGCTCGTCCAACAGCATGATGCCGCCGGGGCGCAGTAGACCTCGGGCTATGGCGATGCGCTGAGCCTGTCCCTCGCTCAGCCCGGCGCCGGCTTCTCCACATACCGTATCCAGGCCGTTAGGAAGTCCCAGCACGAATTCTGCAGCGGCATTGTATAGGGCTAGCTCCATTTCCTTGTCCGTGGCGTCTGTCTTTCCAAGCATCAGATTATCACGTACAGTGCCGCTTATAAGGGAGTTCCCCTGTGGCACATATATGAAGTTGCAGCGTGCTGATGCATCGGCAGGGGTCTCCTTTCCTTCGCTGTATAATGTCACATTCCCGCTGTCCGGCGTCAGCTGAGCCAATATTATACGTATAAGCGTACTCTTTCCGATTCCGGTCTCGCCTATAATCTCTGTGCAGCTCCCCGGGGTGAAGTCATGAGAGAAGTGACTGAATATCTTGCGCTCAGCATCAGGGTATGAGAAGCAGAGATCCTCGATGCGTATTCCAGGGCATCCTGGCAGCATTATATGCTTTCCCTGCTCTTCCTGCGGAAGCATGTCGAGCTCGGAAAGCCTCTCTATGGAAGCTGATGTCTTTATTATGCCTGGAGCCAGACGGCTGATTTCCACTGCCGGACGCTGTATCTGCGAAACAAGCTGAAGGAATGCCGCCATTATCCCGAATGTCAATGTCCCGTCCTGAAGCCCGTATGCTCCCCATATCAGTACGGTTGCATAGCCGGCTGCAAAGCCGAGTCTTATCAATGTTCTCGAAAACAGGGCGTAGTCGGTCTTTGCCATCACCTTATGCTCGAGATCCACCTGCAGTCCGTCAAGGACTCCGGACGCAGCCTCGGTCTGCTCGAATGCGGCAATCAGCATTCTGTGCTGGATATTTTCCTGTATGTGGCTGTGCACCTTGCTGTCTGTGTCCTTGATGTCCCTGGACAGACGGCGCAGCTTCAGGAAGAAACTCTTGCTGAGTAACAGTGCCACAGGCATTATAAAGAACAGGATGGCAGCCAGCCTTGCGTCGATTCCCGAGATGAACAATGTCGCCAGGATGAGCTGCGCCGCAGTTGCTGCAATTCTCGGCATTGTCATGCACAATGTCTCGCTGACTTCCTGCACATCTTCCATGAGCCTGTTAAGCATATCCCCGGAGTGCATGCTCTCGCGTCCAGTCCATCGGCTTGTCATGATTCTGGAGAACAGCCTCTGCCGCATCCCGCCACGCATCCTTACCTCATACCGGATCTCCATTCTTGTGCATGCTATGGAAAGGCCTTGCTGCGCCAGGACACAGGTTATCAGGTAGATGACGCTCATGCCGATACTCCCTCCGGAGTCCCTTGTGGCAATGTCTATGATATGCTTGCTTATCCAGATGAACAGCATGGATACTGCCACATGGAGCACCTCCATGAGACAACATGCCGTTATGGCGGTCCTGCTGTCTGCGGATGCACGCCATGCCCATTTTATGTTATTCCGAATTGTTCCAGCCATTGCATTGATGGAGTGCCATGAAAAATGCGCACAATCTTGGCAAATATAAGGAAATACCGCTGAATAATAGTCGAATTTTATTATCTTTGTGGCTGTAATTTTTAACAACTCAACATCAATAGGCTCCTATGCGAAAAGTTCTTGTTTTCTCATTGTTCCTTCTGACCGGACTTGCCGTTTCACAGCTGCTTCCTATGCTTATAGGAGATGCCTCCTCCACCGTAAAATCTGTTACAGATGTCCTTCTCTATGTCTGCCTGGCATTCATAATGATCAATGTCGGACGGGAATTCGAGATAGACAAGACCAGATGGAAATCATACGCCCTGGATTATTTCATAGCGATGATAACGGCTGCCATGCCGTGGATTCTTATATGCATATATTATGTGTATGTGCTTCTGCCTCCGGAGTATTGGAGTGACTGGGAGGCATGGAAGGAGACACTGCTGATGAGCCGTTTTGCCGCACCGACCTCAGCCGGAATCCTTTTCACGATGCTGGCAGCCCTGAAGCTTAAATCCAGCTGGATGTACAGGAAGATACAGGTGCTGGCCATCTTCGATGATCTCGACACTATACTTCTTATGATACCGCTCCAGATTTTCATGATAGGCATGAAATGGCAGATGGTAGCTATCCTGACGATTGTGGTGCTTCTTCTTGTCCTCGGGTGGAAAAAGATGTCCACATACAGGATGAGGCAGGACTGGAAGGCGATTCTCCTGTATTCAGTGCTGGTCATAGCAGTTACACAGGGGATATATATGCTGACAGAACATATCTTCGGAGAACATGAGGGGGTTCATATCGAAGTTCTTCTGCCTGCATTTGTGCTGGGCATGATAATGGCTCCGCAGCATATCGGGTCCAGGGTGGAGTACAATGTATCCACAGCAATCTCATATCTTTTCATGTTCCTGGTAGGAGTCAGCATGCCCCAGTTCATAGGCATTGACCTGAATGCCGGCGCAGGAAGCGCGGATTCGATTACCGGTTCCCAGCCGATGATGTCATGGGGGATGATTGCCGTTCATGTGGTGGCTGTATCAGCCTTGTCCAATATCGGAAAGCTTATGCCGATATTCTTCTACCGCGACCGCAAGTTCAGCGAGCGGCTGGCGCTGTCGATAGGCATGTTCACACGCGGTGAGGTCGGTGCAGGCGTCATATTCATTGCCATAGGGTACAGCCTCGGAGGTCCGGCTCTGCTTGTTTCCGTGCTGACAATAGTTCTGAACCTGATACTTACCGGAGGCTTTGTTATGCTTGTAAAGCGGCTTGCCCTGCGGACATATACGCCGGATGCAGATTAGGATTGTCCATGTAAATTCGTATATTTGTCCCGTATTACTTTTTAATATGTGAGATAATTTTATGAAACGAACATGGACCTGCCGTGTGGCAGCAATCCTGACAATTTTGTCAACTACTTGTCATGCAGCTGTTTCTGCTGAACATGAGAATCCCGATTCATTTAGAAAGACATTGACATTGGACTCCGTGTCCGTTACTGGAAGCAGGATCCCCTCTTTATTGGGGAAGAGCGCCCGTATCGTGACATTGATGGACAGTACAGCTATTTCATCGCTTTCTGTGGTGAGTGTCAATGATATACTGAAATTGGTCGCCGGCGTGGATGTCCGCCAGCGCGGTGATATGGGAGCGCAGACAGACATCAGCATGCGTGGAGGTACCAGCGACCAGATCGCAATCTATCTTGACGGTATAAATATATGTGATCCCCAGACGGGGCATAATGCTGTCGATCTTCCTGTGGACATCAATGATATTGATCGTATTGAAATACTTTCAGGTCCTGCCGGGGTAGCCTATGGCTCGTCATCGCTTACGGGGGCCATCAATATCGTGACAAGGAAGAATTCATCTTCCGGAGTGTCTGCCCACGCAGAGGGCGGTTCCTACGGGTTCTTCAACGGAGGCGCACGCCTGGGACTGGCTACAGGAAAGGTGATGAACCAGATTTCAGCAAGCTATCTGCGTTCCGACGGTTTCAGCAGGAACTCTGAAGGAGGGCTGAACAGCGACTATAATACGGTAAAGGCATTCTATCAGGGTGCGTTCAGAAGTCATGCCGCAGATCTGGAGTGGCATGCCGGACTGAGTTCCAGGGACTTCGGCTCCAACACATTTTACAGCGCTAAGTTTGATGACCAGTTCGAACATACATTCAAGACATTCGCTGCTGTGCAGGCGCAGACCCGGGGATTTGTCAAGGTAAAGCCTGCGTTGTACTGGAACAGGGCTGAGGACAGATTCGAGCTTGTGCGTGGAAAGCCTGATGCCGTTAAATATAATTATCATAGGACTAGCGTATTGGGGGCGAACATAAATGCGTGGATAGAAACTGTCGCAGGCAAGACGGCTCTGGGATTCGAGGTCCGGAATGAGGATCTGCTCAGCACTAACCTCGGCGAGGACCGTGAGCATCCCAGAAAAATCCATGGGACGGATGCCGAATACAAGAAAGGCCTGAACAGGACGAACTACAGCATCTTTCTGGAGCATAGCGCTGAATGGCGAAATCTTTCGGCATCGGCAGGCGTGGCTGCTGTCCGCAATACCGGTAATAACGACAAGTTCCGCTTCTATCCAGGGGTAAATGTCAGCTGGCGTTTCCTCGGGGACTGGAAAATATATGCCTCGTATAACTCGTCACTTAGAATGCCGACTTTCACGGAACTGTACTATTCTGTAGGCGGACACCAGGCGGATAAGAATCTCAAGGCGGAGAGAATGCAGTCTGTAGAGGGCGGGCTTCGCTTCTCAAGGCCATGGATCAATGCTGTAGCGACGGTCTATTATAACCACGGCAGCGACATGATAGACTGGATAAAGGATTTGTCAGAGGGGGAAGACGCTCCATGGCGCTCTGTCAACTATACGAAAATCAATACCTTCGGCCAGGAAGTGTCTGTCCGTCTGGATTTTCCATCGATGCTTGTCCGCGATGACTTCTTCATCAGGACGCTTGATGTCTCTTACAGCCATATACACCAGGACAAGACTTTAGGAAAGAATATACAGTCGAAATATGCGCTTGAGTATCTGAAGCATAAGGCTGTTGTGAAAGCGGGATTCCATATATGGGACGGGCTATGTGCTGATGCCACGTGGCGCTGGCAGGAACGTGTCGGTAATTATGAACTGTTCGAGAACAAGGTGTCAACGGGCCGTCTGGAGCCATACAGGCCGTATTCATTGGTTGATGCCAGAATATCATGGACATCAGGCTTCAGACGCAAGCCGGGACGTGCGATTCCAGGATATAGCTTATATGTCGAGGTGAATAATCTTCTGAACCATAAGTATTATGACTATGGCAATATTCCTCAGCCAGGCATTGTAGCCAAGGCTGGAGTCATTGTCAATGTGGGATTGTAGGAGGTGCCGCATGAACGATAAGGAAATCATTGTCCCGTCACCTTCCGGTGCCGTGTTCACCGTACTGGCTTCCTCTGAAACAGGCCACGGGCATCCGCTTGTGATTCTGTGCCATGGGCTGATGATGAACAGCAGCCAGAACCCTGTTCTCGGGGTATCGGAAGGCTTCAATGCCGCAGGATATGATACCCTGCGGCTGGACTTCCGCGGAAGCGGACGCAGCAGCGGCAAGATAACGGAGATGACTCCTGTTACAGAAACTGCTGACCTGCTGGCCGTTGTAAAATATGTCACGGAACATCCTGACCGGTTCGGCAGACATTCCAGGATCGTGCTGTGCGGCCATTCGCTCGGAGGGCTGGCCGTGCTGCTGGCTGCTTCCGCGATATCCGGAGGAACTGTCCCTGGACTTGACTATGATGGCTCGATTTCATCCATCTGCATTGCCGGGCTGGTTCTGTTTGCACCGGCTGTAAATATCGAGGCGGACTCGAAGGCAGGCCGTGTGGCGACTGTCACTTTTGATCCTGTCAATATCCCGGAATATGTGGAGGTATGGGGCTCATGCCTTTCCAGAAAGTATTTCATCGAAGCCCGGGCGCTGGACACGTTCCGTACAATATCAGCATATCATGGCGCAGCATGTGTGCTGCTTGGGGAGCGTGACCGCATTGTGGAGCTGGACCTTGCTGATAAGATAAAAGCAGCCCTGCCTCAGGCAGAGCTGCATATCATTCCACATGGTGATCATCTGTTTTCGAGGGGAGTGCGGCTGAAGGCCGTTGACATTGCCCTTGAATTCATGTCCCGCCTGTAGCTCCTACAGGGAGGCGATATAGTCGGCCATTTCTTTCGTGTGCTCCATCGCGCTATGGAACAGCGCCATCTGGGCGCGGGCACGCACGAAGTTATGGTCGATATATTTTGTCTTGTAGTAGGTGTCTCCGTTAAGGTAGTCCGTGAGAAAGCGTACTGCCTGCATGAACGGGAACATGCACGCCGCATAAGGAAGATTATTCCTTTCTATATCAGTGAGAAAACCTCCTGCGGATTCAATGTAGCCTTTGGCGAAAGACTTGAATATGTCCATGTTGAAGCTGATCTTCTTCGTGTCAGGCTCGTCCTCGGCGGAAGTGTTTGCAGCTGTCCTGAGGAAATCACCGAAGTCGGAGAATACATAGCTTGGCATGACAGTGTCCAGGTCAATGACACAGAGAATGTTCCCGTCCTTGTCGAACATCATGTTGTTTACCTTGGTGTCGCAGTGGCAGATACGCTTAGGGAGCTTTCCATCTCGGTGCAGCTGCTCCGCCTTGCACATCTCCACACCGTGCCCGTCGATGTCCTCCAGCATTGCCACCACTTCGTCCTTGTGGTCAGGATCACCTTCTATCGGCTTCCTTCCGTCTCCTTCCTCCGCATCATCTATGCGGCAGCACTTGTCTGCGTTTACCGCTTCCACGAGCTGGCTCATCCTCAGCTCCATGTTGTGGAAGTCCGGAATTGTCTCGCCGAGCTTCTCATCTATGTCAGAGAGCATTGCCTCGAAATTTCCGAAGGCCTTTCCTGCATAGTAGGAGTACTCAGGGTTGACTGTTTCGTATGTGTAGGCGTCAGGGATGAACATGGACACTCTCCAGAACTTGTCGCCGGACTCCAGGTAGGTCTTGCCTGTTTCCTTTACCGGAATGAAAGTGAGCACCTTGCGGTCAATGTCAGACTCGCCGGCATCTTCCAGTTTCTTGCGGATGTGCTTCGTCACGACCTCGATATTGTGCTGCAGCAGATCGACATCCTGGAAAATGGCATTGTTGATTCTCTGCAGAACATAGTCGGGAGCTTCTCCGGAGGTGGTCACCTTGTAGGTGTCGTTGATAAGTCCGTTGCCGAGAGGCTTGATTTCTGCGACTTCCCCTTTAGTGGCGAAATGCGCGATGATATCATTCAATTCGTTCATTTTTTTGTGTGTTATTGAATTATTTCCAGTATTCGTAGAACAGGGTGATGGACTCGATTCCTGCAAAGAACTGCTTGAGAAGGTAGCTCTCGTTAGGGGAGTGGATGGTGTCTCTCTCCAGACCGAATCCCATAAGCAGAGGATCCGCCCCCAGTATGTTCCTCATATCGGCAAGCACGCAGATACTTCCGCCCCCACGGCTCGGAACAGGCTCTATTCCATAGACTTCCGTCATCGCCATGGATGCGGCCTTGTATGCGGATGACGTTATAGGGATAAGGAATCCGTTGCCGGCCTCCATTTTATCCACAGTCACATGCACGTAAGGCGGTGCTATGGACAGTATATGCTTTGCAGCCAGGTCAATGATCTTGTCTGCCTTCTGGTCTGGAACTATTCTCATGGAAATCTTGGCATGGGCCTCGGACGGGAGCACTGTCTTGCTGCCGGTTCCTGTGTAGCCTCCCCAGATGCCGCAGACATCAAGACATGGTCTGATGGCTGTGCGTTCCATGGTGGTGTATCCTTTCTCTCCCTTGACCTCATCAATGCCTATGCTCCTCTTATATTCGTCCATGTCAAACGGCGCTCTTGCCAGCTCATGCCTGTCCGCATCGGAAACCTCTTTGACGTCATCATAGAACCCGGGGATAGTGATTCTTCCATCAGCGTCAATGAGGGAGGCGATCATGGTGCACAATGTGTTTATCGGGTTGGCCACGGCTCCGCCGTAGTGCCCCGAATGCAGATCCTTGTCAGGTCCTTTCACATTGACCTGCAGATATGTGACTCCACGCATGCCGCAGTTGATGGACGGGACCTTGTCTGAAATCATTGTCGTGTCGGATACCAGGATCACATCGCAGGCGAGCCTTTCCTTATTTGCCTCGACCCATGCCGGAAGGCTCCTGCTGCCAACTTCCTCCTCGCCTTCGAAGATGAATTTCACATTGTGCCTGAGGAGACCTTTCCTGACAAGATACTCGAATGCCTTTATGTGCATGAATGTCTGTCCTTTGTCGTCATTCGCGCCACGTCCCCAGATGGCTCCGTCGTGGATTTCAGGCTCGAAAGGGTCCGAATTCCATTTCTCCAGCGGTTCAGCAGGCTGCACATCGTAGTGCCCATAGACTAGCACCGTCTTCAGCTCTGGACTGACTATCTTCTGTCCGAATACTACTGGGTTGCCTTCTGTCGGGAACACTGCCGTCTCATCGGCTCCTGCCTCTTTTAGAAGTTCCACGTAGCGCTGTGCGCATCTGACCATGTCTTGCTGGTGTTCTGGCTTTGCGCTTACAGATGGGATGCGCAGCAATGAGAACAGCTCGTCGAAGAACCTGCCCTTGTTTTCGTCAATGTATTGCCGGATTCCGGCTGTGGCCTTTTCGCTCATAAGAATGTTTGTGTTGGTTTTGCAAACTTGCAATTTACGGAAAAATATTGGAAATGCAGATTAAAATATTCCAAAACAACAAATAGTTGGTCAAAATGTCGCTGCATTACCGGGTTTTTGTCAAAATGTCGTATTTTTGCACCTGGATTATTAGAAGAAGATAAAAATAAGGGATGGAAAACATATACCCGGTTTTCAACAGGATACAGACACGCGCTGACAAGGAGAAATTCCTTGGGCAGAGAGGTCTTACAATATGGTTCACCGGTCTTTCCGGTTCAGGTAAAAGTACGGTGGCTTCAGCATTGGAACAGGCTCTGGCAGAGCGTGGATTTCTGTGCAAGGTACTTGATGGTGACAATATCAGGACAGGCCTGAACTCCAATCTCGGCTTTTCTGCCGATGACAGGCAGGAGAACATAAGACGTATAGCTGAAGTCTGCAAGCTGTTCAACAATACAGGAATAATCACCATAGCATCGTTCGTCTCCCCGACGGAGGATCTGCGCCGGATAGCACGCGGCATCATAGGGGATGAAGACTTCTTCGAGGTGTACATCTCCACTCCGCTGGAGGAGTGCGAGAGACGTGACGTGAAGGGACTTTATGCCCGTGCACGCAAAGGCGAGGTGAAGAATTTCACTGGAGTGTCCGCTCCGTTCGATGTCCCGGAAAATGCTGATATGGATGTGGATACTACAGACGGCACACCGGAAGGAGCTGCAGCACGTATTATGGATAAAGTTATAGGCAGGGTTGCTATACCTGGCAGAAATACTGGAGGAAGATATGAGGAAAGCTATCTTTAGCCTTCTTGCCGCTGCCTTTGCAGTATCTGCGCCGTCTGCATATTCGCAGGTGAAGAATATACCGTATGGCAATATGGAGAAATGGCTTGTGCGCAGAGTTGACGAGTCGTTTGTCATAGGTGGCAAGACGAAGTATCTTTATGAAATGGCTCCTGGTGATACCCTGAAGGACAATACCCCTTTTGTCCCTGATCTTAAGGTCTCTCCATGGGCGACCTCCAGCGTGCTTGCGGTGGTGAAAGGTGTCACCAAGAGCAGCTGCACAGTATTCCCCGAACATCACGGCAACGGAATGGCCGCAAGGCTCGAGACCAGGATAGAACGTGTCAAGGTCATGGGGCTTATAAATATATCGGTGCTTGCGACCGGGACAATGTTCCTCGGAGAGGTCGCGGAGCCTGTCCGCGACACGAAGAATCCGCAGGCGAAGCTGATGATGGGGATTCCTTTCTCTGAACATCCCAACAGCGTAATATATGACTATAAGTTCGAGCAGGGAGGAGACGGAGGAAAACGTCTGAAAATGACAGGATTCAGCCGTGTCCAGGATATTCCTGGGACAAACTGCGCCGAGATGTGCCTGCTTCTCCAGAAAAGGTGGGAGGATGCAGACGGCAATGTCTATGCGAAACGTGTCGGTACAGCGTGGGAAAGATATGACGTCACCACAAAGGGATGGGTCAATGCCCATGAGGCTGTGATCCACTACGGAGATATAACTGCTGATCCTGAATACAAGCAATATATGAAGCTGATCGAGGGTGGGGAAGAGGCTCCTCACTGCAAGAACAGCAAGGGACAGGCTGTTCCTGTGCATGAGGTCGGCTGGGCGGCTCCTGGCGAGAAGCCTACCCACATAATCCTGCGTTTCTCGTCAGGTCATGGCGGAGCCTATGTGGGGTCTCCAGGAGCCATGTTCCACATTGACAATGTTAAATTGAAATATTAGAATGGGACTTTTCAATTTCGATAATCTTCCGGTCAATACACTTGTCGGTGCAGGACTCGGGACTTTCAACAAGGTGACATACGGCGGCAGCGAGGTGGACAGCAGATACAAGGCCAAGTACCGCCTGTCCAAGTTCGTATCTGCTATTCTTACACCGATGTACAAGCTGAACGACAGCAAGGCGGAGAAGCTTGCTCCTGTCGAGGGTGTGAAGGACCCTGTATTTATCATAGGCCACTGGCGCAGTGGCACCACATTCATACACAATGTGCTTTCAAAGGATCCTCAGTTCGGGTACTGCTCCACGTACCAGACCGTGTTCCCGCACCTTATGCTTTGTGGAAGGCCTTTCTTCCGCTGGTGCATGAAGGCAGTGATGCCGGACAGCCGTCCGACTGATTCTCTGGAGCTGAACCCTGACCAGCCGCAGGAGGAGGAGTTCGCATTCACAAACATGACACCATATTCATATTATCATTTCTGGATGTTCCCCCGCCATATAGCTGAATACAGACGGCGCTATCTTCTGATGCAGGATCTTACGGAAGAAGAGCTCGGCGAGTTCAAGCATTGTCAGAAGCAGATGATTGATACAGCGTTGCATGTCAGCGGGAAGAAGCAGTTCCTTAGCAAGAATCCGCCTCATACCGGACGGGTCAAGGAGCTTCTGGAGCTTTATCCTGATGCGAAGTTCATCTATATGATGCGTAACCCGTACACGGTCTATAAGTCCACGATGAGCTTTGTGAAGAACACCATCAAGACACTTCAGCTTCAGGATATAGATGAAGACGAGCTTGAAAGGCAGATCGTGGAGACTTATACTGAACTTTACGATAAATATGAGTCTGACAAGGCCCTTATTCCGGAAGGACATCTGATGGAGGTGCGTTTCGAAGATTTCGAGCGCGATCCTCTCGCAAAGGCCGAGGAAATATACGGGAAACTTGGTCTTGGTGATTTCCAGGCTGTGAAACCGCTGATGGCTGCTTATGTAGGGGAGAAGAAAGGTTTCAGAAAGAACAGGTACCAGTACGATGAGCGTACTGTCAGCACTGTCAATGAGCACTGGCACAGGGCTGTGGAGGACTGGGGCTATACTATCTAGGAGCGGTGCCGTCAGTGATGTAATATTATCGTAGCATTACTGAAATATCGGTATAATATCGCATGCCGAATTTTGCACTGATAAAAAAAGAAGTGCAGAATTTATGGAATCTGTTTATCTGGGATTTGTGATATTCCTATTTATTCTTGCAGTGTTCGACCTGATGGTAGGTGTGAGCAATGATGCAGTGAATTTCATGCAGTCGGCGATCGGCGCCAAGGTCGCGACATTCAGAACGATAATAATAATCGCAGCCGCAGGCATATTTTTCGGGGCGACCATGAGCAACGGCATGATGGATGTCGCCAGAAACGGCGTGTTCCATCCTTCGATGTTCTCGTTTGAGGATGTGATGTTCATATTCCTGGCTGTGATAGCGTCGAACATTGTCCTCCTGGACATTTTCAATACGCTCGGACTCCCGACATCCACTACTGTTTCCATGGTTTTCGCGCTTATGGGCGGAACTGTGGCTATCGCATTGATAAAGACAGCAGGAGATCCGACGAGAAGCATCGGGGACCTGATGAACACCAGCAAGGCATTGACGATGATCATGGCCATTTTCGTCTCTGTCGCCATAGCCTTCGTGACGGGAACGGTTATCCAGTATATATCCCGTCTGGTCTTCACCTTTACATATAAGGGACCTGCTCTGAAATGGAAGATAGGCATTTTCGGAGGCCTGGCATTCACTGCGATAATCTATTTCATGCTGATAAAGGGAATCGGGAATTTCTCGTTCATGAGCGAGGCTGCGCACGAATGGATAGGCACACATTCATGGACTATATGCGGAATCTGCCTTGTGGTGTCAGCTGTGGTTTCTCAGATTCTGTATGCCTTGAATATCAGTGTGTTCAAGTGCCTGGTCCTTGCCGGGACATTTGCCCTTGCGATGGCTTTCGCCGGAAATGACCTTGTGAATTTCATAGGTGTCCCTCTTGCCGGCTATTCTGCATACACGGATTTTGTGGCTAACGGGAACGGCGATGCGGGCGGCTTCATGATGGATTCGCTGAATGGTCCGGCAAAGACTCCGGTGGTGTTCCTTGTCGTAGCCGGAATGATAATGGTGATATCTCTGGCGACATCGAAGAAAGCATTGAATGTTGTCAAGACATCGGTGGATCTTGCGAGGCAGGATGCCGGAGATGAGATGTTCGGCTCGTCAAGGATGGCAAGAGTACTGGTGCGTTTCAGCACCAGTACAGCGGCTGTAATATCAGAACTTGTCCCGTCGCGGGTCAAGAGATGGATAGGGAAAAGGTTTAACAATGATGCACTTGTGCTTCCTCAGGGAGCGGCTTTCGATGAGATACGTGCGACTGTGAACCTGGTGGTGTCCAGTCTTCTTATAGCTCTCGGAACATCTTTGACCCTTCCTCTTTCCACCACCTATGTCACTTTCATGGTAGCGATGGGAACCTCTCTGGCGGACCGAGCATGGGGCAGGGAAAGCGCTGTATTCCGTATTACAGGAGTCATATCGGTTATCGGCGGGTGGTTCATCACGGCCGGTGTGTCTTTCCTTCTGGCTTTCATTGTGGCTCTGATCATGAATTTCGGAGGACTTACGGCTGCCGCTGTCATCATAGCATTGTCGCTTTTCCTGCTGGTGAGAAGCAATATACGCTATAAGAAGAAAAATGATGAGGAGAAAGGCGATGTCATCTTCAATGAAATGATTACTTCGGAGGACAGCGGCAGGACTCTTCAGCTGCTTGCCGAACATATCCAGGAAAGCCAGGCAAGTTTCCTTGATTTCGTGAACCGTACATATCAGCAGATTACAGACGGATTCATTGCCGAGGATCTGGGAAAGCTTCAGAAAGCCGAGAACGAGATGCGTAAGGAACGCATGGAACTCAAGCAGGCACGACGTAAGGAGATGCTTGGTCTCCGGCGGATAGACCCGGATGTGGCTATCGAGAAGAATACATGGTTCCATCTGGGACGAAACTGCTGCGAGGATATCCTCTATAGCCTCAGACGTATATGCGACCCTTGCGAGGAGCATATCGACAACAGCTTTGTGCCTCTGGACAAGGAACGTATAAAGGAGTTCCTGCCTCTGCGTGATACTATGCTGTATCTTCTTAAACGTACCGGTGCGGTAATCGCTTCTGGTGATTTTTCCGAGGCAGACAAGGTTCGTGAGCAATGCGAGGATTTCAAGCTCTGCCTGTCCAGGACAAGAAACGAACAGATGGAGAGAATGCAGTCGTCCAGGGACAATATCACTGTATCGTATGTCTATCTCAACATTCTTCAGGAAACTCATGAGATGGTAAGCTCCCTGAGGCATCTGCTCCGTGCCGCCAGGCATTTTGTGGCGGCCTGATTTGTGATCCTGCCACGAGTTCCTGAAGGTTTGTCGGATATGTCTGTACATAGTTGCTAATTTGAACATTTATCCCGACTTTTGTACTTCTTCCCGACGGGAAGTGTATCAGATAAACAGGGATGATGTTATGGCAGAGAAGAAAAGCGGGAAGCCGCTTCATATAGTTGCGGAGGAAGCTGTCAAGAAAATGATAGCGGAACCGGAATATCGGAATGGGAAGCTTCTTCCCAATGAAATAGATCTGGCCGAAAACCTGGGTGTTTCGAGAAACACATTGAGGCAGGCCATAAACAAACTGGTTTTTGAAGGGTACCTGTGCCGTAAGAAGGGTTATGGCACGTGGGTGGTCCGCAAGACTGTAACTAGTGGGGTGAAGAACTGGATGAGCTTTTCACAGGAAATGGAACGCCTCGGAATCAAGGTCCGGAATTATGAACTTCATGTCTCTTATGAAGATCCGGTGCCTGCAGTGAAAGCATTTTTCCGTCTTGATGACAGGAATAAATCTTGTCTCAAGCTGGAACGTGTCCGTGGGCATGAGGAGTTTCCGTTTGTGGTGTTTTTCTCGTGGTTCAATCCTATATTCAATATTGATGCGGATGATAATTTCGCTATGCCTCTTTATGAACTGCTCGAGAAGAAATATGGAGTGGTCGTGCATACGTCAGTGGAGGAACTGTCTGCCGGGCTTGCCGGAAAGATGATTGCAGAGAAGCTTCATATATCCGAATCTGACCCGGTGCTGGTCCGGAAACGTTATGTGTATGATGTGAACGGAACTCCGGTAGAGTATAATGTCGGTTATTACAGGGCAGATAGCTTTACATATACGATTACTGCTACGCGGTAGCGGAAAGCGGAGCCGATGCGAACTTCCCATGATTTTCAGAACAGCTTCTCGGATCGTGGGAAGTTTTTTTATGCTTGATTTTGAGAAGAAATTTTGATTTTAGGCTTAAAACGTCTTGCATATTCAGGATTATATGCTTTAATTTGCACATTCGATTAAATGTAGGTACATATATTTAAAAATGTTAAGACAAAGTAATAGCTATATCCTTCCTTTGAAGGCGTCCGAAGCGGAGTTCGGAAAATATGAAC
This sequence comes from uncultured Bacteroidales bacterium, assembly GCA_934691625.1. GTDB lineage: Bacteria > Bacteroidota > Bacteroidia > Bacteroidales > UBA932 > Cryptobacteroides. The sequence continues at coordinate 59,574 of CAKUTA010000010.1, forward strand.
TATATCCGTCATTCGTGACTGATGGCGAGATATTCGTGGGTGTTGATGTTCTTGCAGAGAAACTTTCCGGATGCAGGACGATTGTAATTGATGGCTTCGAGGGCGTGTTCTGGGACAAGATCGTGGGGCGTCTCGCTTCGGCTCTTTCAAGTAAAGGGCTGAATGTGGCTTCGGTGAATGTTGCGAAGGCGTTGCGTCCTTCACCTGAGATAGATATTCTGCTGGAACCGTTTATGGGGGCAGCTGATTCTATTTTCGGAAGAATGACGACTCTCCATCTTATCGATTTCTTTGATCGTGAGTTACTCGGCTCTGTCAGGCCTGCTGACGATGCTGATGTTTCTATCATATATGGAACAGGGGCAAGACTGACAGGGCTATATAAGCGTGACGATGCAGCCCTGGTATATGTGGATCTCCCTAAAAATGAGCTGCAGTTCAGAATGGCAGCCGGGGCTGCACGGAATCTCGGATGTGATACCTCGCTGGATGTGCGCTCCTCCTATAAGCGATGCTATTTCATTGAATGGCCGATTCTGGATAGAGAAAGGGCCGCGATGCTTGATGAAATAGACTGGATGGTGGATGAACAGCGTATTGATGAGTACACGTTCCTTTCCGGCGAGACGTTGCGTGATGGACTTGAAGCTATGTCTAAGACTCCTTTCCGCGTCAGGCCATGGTTCGCTCCTGGAGTCTGGGGAGGTAACTGGCTGCGTGACAATATCGAAGGCCTGAACAGGAGTGAGAAGAATATCGCATGGTCGTACGAACTGATGGCGTATGAGAATGGCATTCTTTTTAGCCATGATGGAATATTGTTCGAAACATCGTTCAGCGCATTGATGGAGTATAGATATCGTAATGTCCTTGGGGACTGTGCGGATGCATTCAAGGCTGATTTCCCTATAAGGTTCGATTTCCTTGATACCATAGGCGGCGGAAATTTGTCCATACAATGCCATCCGCGTCCGGAGTATATCCGTTCGCAGTTCGGTAAGGAATATACGCAGGACGAGACGTACTATATCCTCAGGTGTTCCCCGGATGCGACGGTATATCTCGGATTTCAGGACAATATCGACAAGGAAGAGTTCTCCGCAGCTTTGAAGAAGAGTCAGGACGAGGCGGAACCTTTGGAAATCACGGATTATGTACAGGCGCATCATGCGGAAAAACATGAACTTTTCCTTATCCCTAACGGGACAATCCATGCCTCTGGTGCAGGTAATCTGGTTCTGGAGATAAGCAGCGCTCCTTACATATTTACATTCAAGATGTATGACTGGGTACGTCTTGATATGGACGGCAGGCCTAGGCCTATCAATATCAGGCATGGCCTTGCCAATGTGCGTTTCAACCGGAAGGGGAGACTGGTCCAGGAAACGCTTATCAGCCATCCTTATGTGATGGAGGAAACAGCTGCATACGTGAAAGAGCATGTCCCGACCCATCATGACCATTTCTACGATGTGCATAGATATACTATACATAAGGGAGGTCAGCTGCACATAGATGAGAAGGGTAAGGTGCATGTATGGATGATTGTAGAAGGTGAGCATGCTGAACTTACAACGTCTGATGGGAAAAAGTACGGATATAACTATCTGGAAACATTCATTGTCCCTGCAGCTGCCGGTGCCTATACTGTCACGAATGACAGTGAGGGGGACATTATGCTTGTCAAGGCTTTTGTAAAAGACAGTTTCATTCTCTAGATATTATGGGCGAGAACTATCAGCATGATGACAGGATTGTCGTGACACTTGATGCCGGAGGAACAAATCTGGTATTTGGGGCGATGCGCGGTTGCAGGTCCATCCTGGACAGGATTGTAAAGCCGTCTTCTGCCGATGATCTGGATAAATGTCTCCGGAATATAAGGGATGGTTTTGCAGAAATTATTGACGGACTTGATGAACGTCCGTCCGCCATCAGCTTTGCCTTTCCTGGGCCGGCAGATTATGCGAATGGAGTCATTGCCGGTGAACTGCCTAATTTCCCGACATTCCGGGGAGGAGTCGCTCTCGGGCCGTATCTGGAACATGAGTTCGGTCTTCCTGTGTTTATAAACAATGACGGTAATCTATTTGCTTATGGTGAGGCCATGGCCGGGACACTTCCCTGGCTGAACGGCGAGCTTGAAAGGCTTGGCTCAGAGAGAAGATACCGTAATCTTATCGGGGTTACATTCGGGACCGGCTTCGGCTGCGGCATTGTTTGTGATGGGCGGATACTGTCCGGAGATAATGGCATAGGATCATACCTCTGGTGCACAAGACATCCTTTCGATGGACATCTGATTGTCGAGGAAGGTGTGAGCATCAGGGCTGTGAAGAGGGAGTACCGTAGATTGTCAGGTGATGACAGAACTTTGGAGCCTGTTGATATATTCATGATAGCTGAAGGCGGACGGGAAGGAGACAAGGACGCAGCACGGGAAAGCTTCTCATTGTTCGGAAGGTGTGCCGGAGCTTCTCTTGCTGGTGTTTGTTCCCTTGTAGATGGCGCTCTTGTCATCGGCGGTGGACTTACAGGGGCAGCGAAGTACATTGTCCATCCAATGATGGAGGAGCTTTCCGGACAGCTGGCTATGGCAGATGGTGTGAAAATAAACCGTGTCCAGTCGGAACTTATCTTTATTGACGGTGAGGATTCTCTTGAAAGACTTGCTGCGGTGAAGCGGGCTTCCATAAAGGTGCACGGCACTGATGAAACGGTTTTCTATAACAGCGAATGGCGCACACCTGTATTATTCAGCAGGGGGGGTGCCAGTGAGGCTATTTCGGCCGGAGCCTATGTGTTCGCTCTTGCCGCATTGGATAAGCAAACTAATAATCTTTATATATGATTGATTTCAAACAAATGACAAGAAGCATGGCAGCAGGAATCGCTGCCATGTGTCTGGCCTTTTCAGGAGCGTGGACAATGTCAGCCCAGACTTCACGAACCGTGACTGGTCATATCAAGGATGCCTCGTCGCAGCCTGTGGCGGGTGCTTCCGTCATGGTGAAGGGGACACGTATCGGGACAGCATCTGATGCAGATGGGGCTTTTTCTCTGGAGCTGCCGTCAGATTATCAGGTACTGGTGTTCTCTTTTTATGGATTCCGGACAGAAGAAGTCAATGCCACAGGGAAGAGCATTGTGAACGTGACAATGCAGGAGGATGCTATTCTCCTGGATGCTGTCGTGGCTGTCGGATATGGCACCCAGAAAAAGGTGAACATGACTGGCTCTGTGGCGTCAGTATCTACGGAAGAACTTGAAGAAAAGCCGATTGTGAATGCCATTGAAGGACTTCAGGGAACTACTCCAGGATTTATCATCAGACAGGATAACTCCAGCCCTGGAAGTGCTCCGTCAATGAATATCCGTGGCCTTAACACCATGAACAACAATGATCCTCTGGTCATTATAGATGGTATCGAAGGCTCTCTTGCGAATGTGAATCCGGCCGACATTGACCAGATCTCCATCCTGAAGGACGCTTCTTCTACAGCAATCTATGGCTCAAGGGCTTCCAATGGCGTAGTCCTTGTCACTACTAAACGAGGAAAAGAGGGAAAGACGGAAGTCACATATAACTTCAACTACGGTCTTCAGCAGCCTACATGCCTTCCTAAGGTCGTGGATTCATGGGTGTATGCGGAGCTCTATAATGAAGCGGCTGTCAACTCCGGACGCAGCACCAAGTTTACTGCTGAAGATATCGCAGGGTACCGGAATGGAGGCACTAATGTGAAGTGGATCCGTGAAATCTACAGGAATGTCGCTCCGCAGCAGTCGCATAATGTTTCAATGACCGGAGGCAGCGGAAAGCTTACATATATGGCGTCTCTCGGCTATGTGAACCAGGACAGTATGTTCAAGGGACCGGATTATGGTTACAAGAGATACAATGCAAGGCTGAACTTGACGCATAAGGTGAATGACAGGCTCACCCTTGAGATGACTTCAGCATTTACGAGGAATGATTTCCGGGAGCATGCCTACTGGACCAACTGGATTATCGAGCAGGCAAACCGTATGCCTGCAATCTATGATATCAAGAATCCTGACGGAACCTATACATATCCGTCCGGAAGTAACTCCAACGCACTCCAGCGTCTGGAGCAGGGCGGATATCGGAGGCAGGAGAATGATGATATCAGCGGAAGCCTCAAGGCTGACTTCGAGATACTTAAAGGCTGGAAACTTGTCGGTACTGTCGGAGGACGGGTGAACAACAATCTTCAGCATGAGAACAGAAAAGCATTTGAGGGAACTGGTGATGCCGAGAATCATATAGCAGAAGAGAGCTACAGATCCAAGGATATCACTGTGAATCTTATGACTTCATACGATAAGACATGGGACAAGCATAATTTCGGCTTTCTTGCAGGATATTCCTATGAAGGCTTCTCGTCCAGATCATTCTCGACCCAGAGGGTTACGGACAATTCCAAGTATGATATTCTTGTCGGCAGCCTTACAGGCGACAAGGTTTCCAACAGCGGCTCGGCTTCCGACTGGTCTATGTATTCTGGTTTTGCCAGGCTGACTTATAACTATAATGAGAAATATCTTCTTGAGTTCAATGTCAGAGATGACTGGTCTTCATACTTTGCAAAGAGCAACCGCTCTGGAATTTTTCCTTCACTTTCTGCCGGATGGCGTCTGTCAGAGGAGAACTGGTGGGAGAATATCCGGCCGTATGTGTCATCTTTCAAGCTCAGAGGATCATGGGGTCTTGTCGGCAACAACAGGATAGGGGCATACCAATATATGCAGACAGTATCTGTGCTTAACGGCATCAGCTTCGGCAATGAACTGGCTTCTACAGTGTCATTCTCGTCAGCTAACCCTGATATCAAGTGGGAGACCACAAGAATGGCGGATATCGGCTTTGATGCCGGTTTCCTGAGGAACAGCCTTAATGTGACGTTTGACTGGTTCAACAACCGCACCCGTGATATTCTTGTGAACCTTCCGGTTCCTGGAATCTTCGGAAACGGAGCGCCTGTCCAGAATGCCGGGGTCGTCCGCACGATGGGATGGGAACTGGCCGTGAACTATCACCTTCAGACAGGGAAAGTCAGCCATGATTTCGCCGCCAATGTGTCTGACAGCCAGAACAAGGTAATTGATGTGCATGGGCAGGAAATAATCAGCGGAGGCGATGTGAACACCATAATCAAGGAAGGCTATCCTTTGAATTCCTACTATGCATACCGGTCTGACGGATTCTTCCAGAATGAAGAGGAGTGCGCTGCCGGTCCTCATCTTGATGGAATCACCCCTAAACCTGGAGATATCAGGTATATTGACAAGGACGGGGACGGTCTTATCAAGGAAGATGATGACAGGTTTATAGTTGGCAATGATTTCCCTCGATATCTGTTCGGATTCTCATACGGATTCCAGGTGAAAGGATTCTCGTTCTCGATGTTCTGGAATGGTGTCGGAAAGAGAAGCCGCTGGATGAGAGGCGAGTCTGTGGAGGCATTCCATAATAACAATGAAGGTCCTCTCTTCGACTTCCACATGGACCGCTGGACACCGGAAAACACGGATGCCACATATCCACGGCTTACGATGGGCTCCGAGTCTGCCAATAATGCAGCTAAGTCCGATTTCTGGATTCAGGATGCCAAATACTTGAGACTTAAGAATGTCAAGGTGGGGTACACATTCCCTCAGGCTATGATGAAGAAAATCAGATTCAAGGAGCTTACAGTCTATGCGAGTGCTGACAATATGCTGACTCTTACGAAGATGAAAGGCGGATGGGATCCTGAGTACAACGGTGACGGCAGCGGCCGCCAGTATCCTCTGGCAAGAGTATTCTCGCTCGGTCTCAATGTTAAATTTTAATTGATGGTCAAGAGTATGAAAAAGATATTTATACCAATTCTTGTTTTGTCGGTGTCCGGTCTTGTCGCTTCATGTGTGAGCCTTGATACAGCCCCATACGACAGGGAGACCGACCTTACCTTCTGGTCGGAGGATCCTGATGCCGCTCTTGATGGTGTCAACACGTGCTATCAGTATATTGCGAGCATGGATGAACTGATGTACAGTGAAGGTATGACAGACAATGCTTATGTGAAGATGCCTTCAGGCTATACACAGAGTATCGGAAACGGCTCATATTCTACAGCAGACAGTTATGTGAAGTCCGTATGGGATTTCAGATATTCAGGTGTACGTGTATGTAACGAATTGCTTAACAATATTGACAAGGTACCTGGGCTGTCCTCTGAACTGAAAGCCCGTTATGTCGCTGAAGCAAAAGTTATCCGGGCATACATTTATTACGAACTATATTCAAGGTTCGGGGATGTCCCTTATACAGAGGATGTCATTTCAGTAAACGGGTCTTCTACAATATCCAGGACTCCTAAGGCTGAAGTCGTTTCCAATATTATGGCGGACTTGAATGAGGTGATATCTTCCGGAGCCCTTCCGAAATCCTACTCGGGCTCTGACCGTGGACGTATCACGCACTGGGCAGCGGTAGCTGTTGCAGCCAGGATCCAGCTCTTCGAGGGCAATTGGGATGATGTCAAGAGACTGACCTCCGACATTATGGCTGAAGGGGGATTCTCATTGTTCCCGTCATACCAGGGACTTTTTGAGATTGCCAACGAATATAATAGTGAAGTCATCATGGACGTGCAGTATAAGCCCTCAAGCCGGGAACATCAGGTCATCTACAATATTGTCCCGCCATCCATCGGAGGCTATTCTCTGATGGCTCCGCTCCAGGAACTTGTGGACAGCTATATCATGCTGAACGGAAAAGCTATTACAGAATCAGGCTCAGGATATAGCGAGGCATCTCCTTATGCCGACCGTGACCCGAGGCTCAAGGCTACCATCATATACACAGGCAACTCTTATATCCTTCCTGATGGTTCGGAGGCTGTAATCAGCTGCGACAAAGGCTCAGGAAGAGATGCATTCGGCGGAGAATCCGATACAACTCCTACTGGATATTATGTGAAGAAATATTGGGATAATACCTACAGGGCAAACTTCTATTCCGGACTTAACCCGATTGTCATCCGTTATGCTGACATACTGCTCATGAATGCTGAAGCTAATGTCGAGACAGGCACAATGACCGCTGATGTGTGGAATAAGACAGTGCGTTCGATAAGGTCGAGGGCAGGATTCACTGCTTCATCAGCATTGGATTTTCCTTCATCAGCATCACAATCAGACCTGCGCAGCATCGTAAGAAATGAGCGCCGCAGTGAATTCGCGTTTGAAGGCCTCCGCTTCAAGGATATCATCAGATGGAGAATAGCGGAAAATGTCTTGAACGGATACTGCCATGGAATCAAGACCGGCGAGACTGTCGGGACTGATAATGGCTATGTCCGTGTGGAGAACAGGACATTCAATGCTGCCAAGCATTATTTGTGGCCTATCCCTCAGTCTGAGCGTGACCTTAACAAGAGCCTTTCACAGAATCCAGAATGGTAAAAAATTAATAGTTAAGAATATATGAGACATTTTAATATATTGACAATGCTTTCGATACCTGCTGCTCTGGCAGTGTTCGGCAGCTGTCTGCCTAAATACGAGCTGGACACGGATTTCACCGTTCCGGATGAGCTCCATTGTCCTGCGGCAGTTACACTTGATGTGACATCCACAGAAACCATCACATTCTCGTGGACTGGAGGAAAGGCTGATGATGGCGGAATCCTGCTCTATACTGTGCTTATAGATAAGGAAAACGGTGATTTCTCCTCGCCTCTTGCCACTATGAAGAGTGACCTTGGTGCCGAGAATACATTGACTCTTACTCATTCCGATCTCAATGTCCTTGCCCGTAAGGCTGGGATATCTCCTGAGCAGACCGGGACATTGAAATGGACTGTGACCGCATCCAAGGGCGGAATAGTAAAGATGGTGGACAAGAGTGCCTCCATTAAAGTGACAAGAGGTGAGGGTATAGACAATATCCCTGCGGACTTGTATCTCTATGGAACCGGTGCCGAGAAAGAAGGGCAGCATTTCAGAGCTGCCTCGGAAGGTAAATTCATCATCTATGCCAAACTGAAGTCCGGCAAGATACAGTTCCGGTCGGCAACTTCTGGTGATGCTTTCACGTATTTTGCTGATGCGGCAGGCAAGCTTAAGGAATCGGATTCCGAGATGGACTCTCCTGTAAAGGATGGCATTACCAGGATTACGGTGGACTTCAATACATTAAGCGTAAAGGCTGATGCCATAGGCACTGAGGTGAGATGCATCTGGGGCTGTACATTCGACAATATTGCGGTGCTTTCATATAAGGGAGAAGGCAGATTCAACGGTGCTGGAGATATCCGTTTTGTCCAGAGCGACCGCCCGGAGACAAATCCTCCTTCATGGCTCAGCTGGACAGAGGAAAGATACTATTTCATCGCCAAAGTGAATGGCGCTGATACATGCTGGGGACGAGGTGACAGCATAAGCGCTGAACGTCCTGTAGGCGGTGAAGGCCCTGAGTTCTATGAACTTCATGAATTTGGCTGGAGCCAGTGGGACCATCTTTGGAAGATGTCTGGCTCGCTTGATATGAAGCATGCCACTATCGTGATAGATACGGACTCTGACGGGAAGATGATCCATTCATTTGAAAATATTTCTTCATTATGATGAGAATAAGCGTTTCTGCAGCTGTAACAGCGATGCTCTCGCTGACTGTGTGCTCCTGCGCCTGCAGCAATGATGTTGAGAAGTTTGAGAAACCGTCCTCAGGGAACGGGAACAAACCTGAGCAGGAGACAGTTGTTTATCACGAGCGTGCCAAGTCACTGTTCGATGCAATCAACCTGTTCTACAAGCTTTCAGATGGGAAAGTAGCCGGACTGTACAGAGAAAATTATCCGGCTCAGGATGGTGATCCTGCAAATTCATATCTGTGGCCTTATGACGGTCTGGTTTCCGGTGTCGCAGATCTTCATGCTCTGGGCTATGATGTTGACTATAAATCATTCGTGGACAGGTTTGAGGTATATTGGGCTGAATCCGGAAAGAAGAATATAGGTGGATATGCATCCCAGACGGATGGGACTTCCGGTAATGGAGACCGCTTCTATGATGATAACTCGATTGTCGGGCTGGACCTGGTCGAGGCCTATAACCTGCTTAAGGATGATACCTACATCACCCGGGCCGGACGTATTGTGAAGTTCCTGAAATCTGGATTTGATGATACTTTCGGAGGTGCTCTCTGGTGGAATGAAAGCCTTATCAATGTGCCGTCGGACGGGAATTCCAACAAGCCGGCATGCGCTAACGGCTTTGCGACAATGTTCCTGCTCCGCTATTACAAGATCTGTCCTGTGTCAGAGAAGAGTGAGGTCCTGGAATTTGCCAAAAGTCTTTACTCGTGGCTTGTGGAGAATCTAAGAGATCCTGAAGACAACTGCTACTGGAATGACAAGGCCGCCAATGGAGGTACCATCAACAAGACCAAGTGGACATATAATTCCGGAGCAATGATCTCAAACGGAGTTCTGCTGTATCAGATAACAGGGGAAAAATCTTATCTGGAGCAGGCTATAGCTACAGCTGAAGGGTCGTATAACTATTTCGTAAGACCTGATTCGCCTCTTGCCTTGTCTTATCCGGATCATGATCCGTGGTTCACTATAAAGCTTGTGAAGGCTTATATAGAACTTCTTCCTTACCACAAGAAGGCTGCTGACTATATATCTACATTTATCAATAATCTTGATTATGCATGGACAAACGCCAGATTCTCAAATGGCCTCTTCTATGAGGACTGGACGGGCAAATCTCAGAAACGTGCCAGCTCGCTCCTTATGCAGGATGCGGCTCTAGAATCTCTCGGTGTCATTGCATTGTATAAAGGTGAAAAACTGACAAATGAATAATTTCAGAACATTGACGGCAGCAGGGTTATCCCTGCTGCTTGCTGCGTGCTCGGCACCAAAAGAATCATTGACAGACTATGTCGATCCTCAGATCGGTACAGCCCATTCGAGATGGTTCTTCTATACGCCTGCGGCCGTTCCTTTCGGGATGGCAAAGCCTGCCCCTACCACAGACGGGCATTATGGGAATCCTAGCGGATGGGAGGCTGTAGGTTATGACTACAGGCATAATTCCATCGAAGGATTCGCGAATTTTCATGAATTCCAAGTGGGAGGTGTCGTGCTGGCTCCGATGACGGGGGAACTCAAGACGGTCCCGGGTGACATGGACAATCCAGATGCAGGCTACCGTTCACGTTTCGATAAGTCAGACGAGGTCAATCATCCGGGATATTATTCCGTGCTGCTGAAAGACTATGGAGTGAAAGCTGAACTTACGGCAACCAGGCGTGTGGCGTTTCATCGCTACACATTCCCTGCTGGAGCACCCTCACATCTTATCTTCAATGTCGGGACACGCATGGGTGAGAGCGGACCTGTTGCTGATGCCGGAGTCCATTATACAGAAGACGGTAGGGTTGAGGGGTATGTCATCACGAGACCTGCCTATGTGGACAAATATCAGCATGGTGGCGAAGTCCCGATGTATTTCAGCGCGGTTCTGGATGCCAAGCCTGTCTCCTTCGGTACGTTTATAGGCGAGACTGTATATGCTGGCACTCGTGAGCAGAAGGGGCCTGGCGCAGGTATGTATCTTGACTTCGGCGACGGAAGCAAGACTGTTACGGTGAAGGTAGGACTGTCATATACATCCATAGAGAATGCACGCCTGAATATGAAAGAAGAGGCTGAGAACCTGTCATTCGATAAGTGCGCGGCTCTTGCGCACAAGGAATGGGAGGCTAATCTTGGTCGTATCCGTGTCGAGGGCGGGACTCATGATGATAAGGTGAAATTCTATACTGGACTTTTCCATGCGCTTCTCGGGCGTGGTCTGGCCAGTGATGTGAATGGGGCTTATCCTGCCAATGACGGTCGTGTGGGGCAGATTCCTCTTGGAAAAGATGGAAAGCCTGTACATAATCATTACAATACAGATGCTATCTGGGGAGGCTATTGGAATCTTACGCAGCTCTGGACACTTGCCTGGCCTGAGTACTATGCCGACTGGGTTGCCTCCCAGCTGCTTGTCTATAAGGATGCCGGCTGGCTTGGTGACGGAATCGCATGCAGCCGGTATGTCTCAGGTGTTGGGACGAACTTCGTAGGGCTGGCTATCGCTGCAGCTTATAACTGCGGAATCCGTAATTTCGATATTGAAACCGCGTATGCTGCTGCTCTTAAAGACGCTCTGGAGTCCAGGGGACGTGTCGAAGGCGCCGGAAAGATGGATATCGCACAGTTTGTGGAGAAAGGATACTCTCCGTATAATTATGATCCTTCATTCTATACGGACAGTCTTGGCTCGACATTCTCCGTATCTCATACTCTGGAGTATGCATATAACTCCTATGCAGTGGCTCAGTTTGCCAAGGCTATGGGGGATACCGGGTCATACGAGAAACTGATGAAACTTTCTGAAGGATGGAAAAACGTGTTCGATTCTTCATTGAAGCTCATGAGGCCGAGAGACCAGAAGGGAGAGTTCATAAAGGATTTCGACCCTTATGCTCCTTGGGCAGGATTCCAGGAAGGCAATGCCGTACAATATACCTATTATGTCCCTCAGGCTCCTGAGGAACTCGTGGCGATGGTAGGTCAGGATGAGTTCAATACCAGGCTTGACAGTACTTTCATCATCTCCCGGGAGAGCATATTCGGTGGCGGCACTACAGTAAATGCATTTGCAGGCCTCCATTCATATTATAATCATGGAAATCAGCCGAATCTCCATATCTCCGGCATGTTCAACTTCTCAGGAAGGCCTTGGTTATCCCAGAAGTGGATGAGGACTATCTGTAATGAGTTCTATGGAACGGAGGGGATTCATGGTTATGGCTATGGCCAGGATGAGGATCAGGGGCAGCTGGGAGCCTGGTATGTGATGGCTTCTATCGGACTCTTCGATGTGCGTGGACTTACGTCACCTGACCCGTCATTCCAGATTGTAAGCCCTCTCTTCGATAAGGTCACCATTGAGCAGAATCCTGCATACGGTGGTAAGAGATTTGTCATCGAGACAGAAAACAACTCCCCGGACAATATCTATATCGGAAGCATTGACTTGAACGGGCAGAAGAGAAGCAGCATTCAGCTGAGCCTGGACGATATCCGTAAGGGTGGCGTGCTGAGACTTGAGATGCAGGCTGAACCTGACACTGAAATAACTGACTGATTATGACGGATAAAAAGCATTTGGCCGTTCTTCCCGTGATGGCAGGATTCTTCATAATGGGATTCGTTGATATTGTCGGTGTGGCTACCAGTTATGTCAAGGCTGATTTCGCTGGTATGACAGACTCTATGGCTGGCATGATTTCCCTGTCATGTTTCTTCTGGTTTCTGGTTCTGTCGATACCGGCAGGGGTCATCATGGGGCGTATCGGAAGAAAGAATACTGTGCTTGCAAGCTTCGTCATCACATTGATTGCGATGGCTCTGCCGATGGCATGGTATGATTTCGCAGGCGTTATCGTGGCGTTTGCGTTGCTCGGTATCGGGAATACCTTGCTTCAGGTGGCATTGAACCCGCTGATGACAGATGTCGTGGCTTCGGACAAGCTGACCGGCTTTCTAACTCTCGGCCAATTTATAAAGGCTGTAAGTTCTTTTCTGGGGCCTGTTATCGTGGCTGTTTGTGCCGGAAGTGTTTTCGGATGGAAGGCAATGTTCCCGATATATGCCTTGATAACTTTTGCCGCTACCGTGTGGCTGTATCTGGCTCCTGTGAAATCAGTCCATGAGGCCGGCAATGATTCATCATTCAGAAAGACATTCTCTCTTTTTCGAGACAAGTATATCCTTATGTTTTTCATAGGAATTCTTGTCCTTGTCGGGATGGATGTCGGGATGGGCGTCACTATTCCGAAACTGCTTCAGGAACGCTGCGGATTGGCTCTCGATAAGGCTGGAATGGGAAACAGTGCATATTTCCTTACGAGGACCGTGTGTGCCTTTCTCGGTGGTGTCCTGCTGATGAAAGTATCTGAGCGTAAATTTTATGCTGTCAGTATTGTAATTGCATTGTGCGGTCTCATCGGACTGATATTCGCCGAGTCATTGACCTGGATAATAGTATGTATTGCAGTGTTTGGAGCCGGATTCGCGAATCTGTTCTCGATTCTGTTCTCTTTATCACTGAAACGTGTTCCGGAAAAAGCCAATGAGGCCTCATCGCTTCTGATCATGGGCGTGTCAGGTGGAGCTGTAATACCTCCGATGCTCGGACTTGTCACGGATGCGTTCCAGACGCAGGCGGCAGCTGTTATCGTCATCTTTATTGTCGGACTCTATCTTATCGGGCTTATCCGAGGTGTACGCAAGGCATGAATCATTCTTGCACTTTCTTGCACGGCGCGGAATTTGTAATGATTTCGCGCCGTGTTATTTTATCAGGTGTCATGAAATTCGTGCTTTTCGGGATGGCAGGCTTCATTGCTGCCGATATATGGATATGGTGCGCGTATCTCCGTAGATATAAGGGACTTATGAAATGGCTTCATTGGCTGCCTTTGGTTGCCATTGCCGTTTCTGTTGCATTCGGCGGTTCAAGCATGGCAGGATGGTATGCTATGACGGCTTTGATTACTGCCGTGTTCATTCCGCAGACAATATTTGCGCTGCTTTCTGCTGTCGGGAGACTGGCAGGTCTGGCGTGGAAACCATGTGCAAAGGCGGGGACCATAATCGGCGCGTCTGCCGGGGCTCTGATGCTGTGCGTGTCCTTGTATGGTCTTGCCTTCGGCTGGAAGCGCGTGACTGTCAGGGAGGTGGAAATCCCTTTCAAGGATCTTCCGGCGGAATTCGACGGGTACAGGATAGCCCATATCTCGGATCTGCATGTCGGCACATTCAGCATTTCTCCTTCAGTGATGTCCAGGATAGTGGAGAAGGTCAATGCCCTTTCACCCGGCGTGATCCTTTTCACAGGAGACATTGTCAATCTGTCACCTGATGAGCTGGAGCCGTTTCTGGATGATATAGCCGCCCTGAAGGCTCCAGACGGAGTATATTCTGTGCTAGGAAACCATGACTATCTTAATTATGTGAAATACGATACTCCTGATGGACAGGAGCTTGGTATCCGCAGGCTTATAGGCATGGAACGCGGTGCAGGGCTGGATCTCCTCATGAACGAGAACAGGATTATACGTCACGGAAATGACAGCATTGCCATTATCGGTGTGGAGAATGATGGCCTGCCTCCGTTCCCTGAACGCGGCGACCTGGAGAAGGCGCAGCGTGGCCTGCCTGATGGTATATTCAAGATTCTGATGAGCCACGATCCAACGCATTGGCGCCGTAAGGTTCTGCCGGATACGGATATCGACATGACGCTTTCAGGGCATACGCATGCTATGCAGTTCAGGATAGGAAATTTCTCTCCGTCAATGTTCATCTACCCTGAATGGGGCGGTCTGTATGAAGAAGGGGAGCGCAAGCTTTATGTCAGCACCGGTACCGGCGGCAATATAGCTTTCCGCTGGGGCGCGTGGCCGGAAATAGATATCCTCACCCTCCGCCGCAGATAGTGTATTTTGCTAGTTGATTAAAAGTCAATGCTTTAGTGTTTTTCAAAATCGCGATATGTGCTATTTTGAAAAACACTAAATGTTTGTAAATAAATATATTGCGTAAAATTGGAAAATTTCTGTTCTCACTGCTTAGGCAACGAGAACAGAAATTCGAGACCGCCGGTTCTGGCAATCCTGACAGTGATCCGCCCTCCGTTCAGAATTACAGCATTCTTCACGATAGCAAGCCCAAGACCTGTGCCTCCGAGCTTCCTTGAACGCCCCTTGTCCACACGGTAGAATCTCTCGAACAGATGCGGAAGATGCTCTTCCGGGACACCGGCACCATTGTCAGCAAAGCTGAAATAGAAGAACTTCGCATCCTCCTTCTGGCACTGGACTGTAATCGTGGAGTCCTCTCCTGCGTAGGCTATTGCGTTGTCTGTCAAATTTCTGAATATGGAATATAGCAGCATCTGGTTTCCATGGACGATTGTCCCCGGAGCTACGAGCAGAAGCATTCTCATATTTTTTTCATTCAGCTGCAGCTCTGTATCCTTTCTGACGCTATCCAGCAGCCTGGCTATGTCCACATCTTCGGAGGAGAAACTTTCAGATGCCTCCTCTATTTTTGACAGGGTGGTTATGTCGGAGATGAGGTTGCTGAGCCTTCCGCTCTGTGCATAGCAGCGTTCCAGAAAATCCTTTTCGGTCGCCTTGTCCATGTCTGTGGTGTCCAGTATGGTTTCAAGGTATCCGCGTATGCTGCTTACTGGGGTCTTCAGCTCATGTGCGATGTTCTGTGTGAGCTGACGTTTCAGCCTGGTCTTGTCATCCTCGCTGTTCTGCAGCCTTGCATACAGATGTACGATGTTCCTGGAGATTTCGCCAAGCTCGTCATCCGAGAATCTTATATCCGCATTCTCTATATCCTGGTTCTTTTCCGCCATGTCTGCGAATATGCTAAGCTGCCTGATGTTCAGCTTGAGACGGCGCATATAAAGATAATAGATGAACAGAAGCAGTATTGACATCGCCAGCGCCATCCAGAGATACCCCTTGTCGGATGTCAGCATTGCTGCAAGCGAGACGTCGTATATGTGTGACGTCCGGACTATAAGATTGTCCTCTGGAAATGCTGTCGCGGAATAGAACCATTTTCCTCCAAGTGTCCTGGACTGTCTCTTGATGTCGTATCCAGACCCGTATGTGACGGCCTTTCTGATTTCATCCCTGTCGAGGTGGTTGCCAAGCTGCACCGAGTCCGCCTGGCTGTCTGAAATCACATTGCCTTTCATGTCCAGGATGGTGACACGGATGCCTTCGCTCCTGAGCATGTCTTCGTACCTTGCCAGAGCAGGCATGTCACTTCCCGTCAGGTCGCGGATGTCCTGGTTGCACCTCTGGAGCCTGGTGTTGAGAATCTCTATCCTGTATTTTTTCTCCCTCTGGTACTGGAAGAATATGAACAGCAGGGCGAATGACAGGAATAGTGTCGCCACGACCAGGAAAGACCTGGAGCTCAATGAAATCCTTTTCCCCGAAGCGTCGCTCATTTTTCCTCGAAGCAGTAACCGTACCCATGCCTTGTGACAATGCAGCTGCCGTATTCGCCGAGCTTTTTCCTGAGCCTGGTTATATTTACATCCACTGTGCGTCCCAGCACAATGACATCCTCAGACCAGACTTTCGACAATATCTCGTCGCGTGAATATACATGTGGCGAATTTTCGAGCAGAAGGCGGAGAATTTCGAATTCGGTCTTTGTGAGGTCAATCTGAACGCTGTCTATTGAAACACTCTTGCGGTCCAGGTCCATCAGAAGCGAGCGGTAGCTCAGTACATTGTGTGATGCAGAGGCTGAAGCCGAGCTCCTCCGGAGAACGGCTGCGACCCTGGAGAGCACCTCCCTGATGGAGAACGGCTTGGATATGTAGTCGTCGGCTCCTATGTTAAGCCCTGTCACCATGTCATCCTCTGTATCTTTTGCCGATATGAAAATGATCGGAATTCCGGCTGTGTCAGGATTTTTCTTCATCATCTCTGCCATCTTGAATCCTGAAATGCCTTCCATCATGACATCCAGCAGGATGAGGTCGTAGCCGTTGACACCGCTTGTCAGGGCCTCTTCTGCGGAATGTGCAGTACTTGCGCTGAAGCCGGCTTTTTCTAGATTGAACTTGAGGATGTTGCAGATATCCTCTTCATCATCAACGATAAGAATTCTTTTACTGGTTTCCATATTGTCTGATTTTCAGCACCAAAGATAGCTTCAAAGTGTTACAATGGTGTTAAAGCCGTGACTTTTCAGTCTTGACCTTTTCCACTATGTCCTTTATCCCGGGAATCTCCTCCTCGACTTCCCCGTATATCATCAGGAGCTGGTCTCCGGCATGCAGCTCCACACTTCCGTCCGGGACAATGAACCTGCTGTCGCGTCTGATTATCACCACCCTGGCACCTTCAGGAAGATTGATCTCCTTCAATGTGTTGCCTCCGTTGAGGTCATCATCCGTCAGTGTGTAGTCCTGCAGCTTTCCTGCCTCTTCGGGTATCTCTATTCCGAATGTGTCCGGAGCCTTTTCCTCCGGCAGATTCAGGTGAAGCATCCTGGCTACCTTAGGAATGGACATCCCCTGGAAGATGAGAGACAGCAGAGTTATGAAGAACACGATGTTGAATATCTGTTCCGAACCGGGAATGCCTTCCACTATCGGGTACGTGGCGAAGATTATCGGCACCGCGCCTTTTAGACCTACCCATGAGGTGAACAGCTTGGCCCTAAAGGAAATCTTTCTGAACGGCATCAGGCAGATGAATATTGTAAGCGGACGCCCTACGAATATGAGGAACATGCCTATAAGCAGTGCAATGGGTGCGACATGAATCATTTCGTGCGGGTTCACAAGAAGCCCGAGGCTGAGGAACATGCCTATCTGCATTATCCATGTCATCCCGTCCATGAAGGAAAGAATCTCCTTCCTGTTGTTCATCGGCTTGTTGCCGATTATGAAGCCTGCGATATAGACAGCGAGATATCCGTTGCCCTGCACCATCTGTGTCATGGAGAATGTGAACAGGCTGATAGCCAGCAGCAATATGGAATATAGCGGAGTGCTGTTCAGCTTCACCTTCTGGAGGATCCACACGGTGGCGAAACCGATTCCGATACCAGTGGCCGCTCCGACTGACATCTGCAGGAACAGCGTCCATAGGGAGCTGGTTATCAGATGAGTGTAGTTTATTCCATCTATTGCAGATGAAGGCTCGAACAGTAGTTTAGCGACATTTATAAGTACAATGGTAAGCACATACGCCATCGGGTCGTTACTTCCTGATTCCAGCTCCAGCATAGGACGGAGGTTCTGCTTCAGGCGCATGTTGCAGTTCTTCAATATGCTGAAGACCGATGCCGAGTCTGTAGAGGACATCACCGCCGCGAGCAGGAAACACATGACGATGGACAGGGAAAGGCCTATCTTCTCTATCCTGGACAGGAAATATATGAAAGCGCCTGTGAATACGACAGTCAGCAGCACACCTGCCGTGGAAAGTACCAGGCCTGGGCCTATGACAGGGCGGATGTCCTTCAGCTTGGTCTCAAGGCCACCGGTGAACAGGATGACGCACAGGGCGACTATACTAAGGAACTGTGCCAGGTTGTAATTGTCGAACACAAGCCCGAGCCCGTCGCTGCCGAAAAGCATACCAACAAGCAGAAATATTAGGAGGGACGGGACACCGTATTTCGTACCTGTCCTTGAGACAAGTATAGCCGTGAATACCAATATGGAGCCTATTAGAAATATATTTTCCGATGTGAAATGTATGATGTCGTTCATTGCCAATGTGTAACCTGTTTGTCCTGTTCTGTTTTCCCGAATTCCCGGCACCATCTTGTCAGGCTGCACTCACCGCATTGTGGCTTGCGTGCCGTGCAGATGTAGCGACCCTGGAGAATGAGCCAGTGGTGTGCGATAGCTCTCTTGTCCGCAGGGATATTTGCTTCAAGTTCCTTGCCAACAGCTTCAGGCGTCTTTCCATCTGACAGGCCGAGCCTGTGCGCGACGCGGAATACATGGGTATCTACGGCAATGACAGGCTTGTCATAGACTATGGATGCGATGACGTTGGCTGTCTTGCGTCCGACTCCTGGCAGGCTCATCAGTTCATCTATATCTGACGGGACATTTCCGCCGAAATCATTGACCAGCTTTTCTGCCATGCCTATCAGGTGCCGTGTCTTGCTGTTCGGATAGGAGATGCTCTGGACAAGCGGAAAAAGCTCCTCGAATGAGGCCCTGGCCAATGACGCGGGATCAGGGTATGCCTCGAAAATCGCAGGCGTGGTCATGTTGACCCTCCTGTCAGTGCATTGAGCTGACAGGATTACCGCTATGAGCAGATGAAAAGGAGTGTCATAGTGCAGTTCAGTCTCTGCGACGGGCATGTTTTCCTCGAACCAAGCCACGATATTTTCGTATCTTTCTTTACGGGTCATCTGCGCGGTTTATTTCAGTTCGCGGCAGGCTTCGTCCTTGCAGACCATCACCCTTCCGGGATACTTCTCGAAAACTGACTTGTTATGTGTGACCATCACCACTGCCGTGCCCTTGCTCCTGTTTATGCCTGTCAGCAGCTGCATTATGCCGTCAGCAGTCTCGTTGTCCAGGTTACCTGTCGGCTCGTCTGCAATGATTACTCTGGGATCGTTCAGCAGTGACCGTGCGATGGCGATTCTCTGCTGCTCTCCTCCGGACAGCTGATGAGGCATCTTGT
The DNA here is from genome assembly GCA_934691625.1 of uncultured Bacteroidales bacterium. Lineage (GTDB taxonomy): Bacteria > Bacteroidota > Bacteroidia > Bacteroidales > UBA932 > Cryptobacteroides. Next base: position 78,907 of record CAKUTA010000010.1, read on the forward strand.
GCGCCTTGCTTTCCATCCCCACATTTTTCAGCACTTCCTCTATCCTCGATCCTATGGTGCCGCTGTCCTTCCATCCTGTGGCGCGCAGCACGAATTCCAGGTTCTCCTCCACGCTCCTGTCCATCAGCAGCTGGAAGTCCTGGAACACTACACCTATCTTGCGACGCAGAAATGGTATATCCTTGTCCTTTATGCCGTTGAGCTCATATCCGCAGACTTTTCCCGAGCCTTTCGCGAGCGGATTCTCGGCAATTATTGTCCTTATTATGGATGTCTTTCCCGTGCCCACCTTGCCGACTATATATACGAAATCGCCGGGATAGACATCCAGGTCCAGACCGTAGATGACAGGCGTCTCGCCATTGACAATTTCCGCATCCCTGAAAGATATCACAGGCTCGGCAGCTGCCGGCTGTCCTGTCGCATTGTTCTCGTCCATGTCTTATATATGTTCAAAACAGCTTCTAATTTACGAAAAATTGCCGAAAGAAAAATATGCACGGAAATTCTTCTGCCGCCGGCAGAGTCAAAAAGCAAGTGCAACATTACAACAAATATTTGAAGAACTCATCTTTTGGCGTGGAAAAGTTCAATT
>CAKUTA010000011.1 GCA_934691625.1 uncultured Bacteroidales bacterium
GATTGCGATGTAGCTGTCCATGGGCTGGGCAGGTGTCCTGGCAGTCTGCGCCTTTCTGAGAATCCCATTCCGCCCCGTGCCGGTCCCGCATGGCTGTGTTCCACATCGCCTCCGTGGAGCGCAACGCGGTGAGCTGCGGCATATTAGGTAAATCCTTACTCCATGGTTCCTGGAGTGGAAAAATGCTCAAGTGTCCGTGGTGCAGGCGATTGCGCTCCAGGGTGCACACGGCATGAAACAGACTGGCAGGCTGGACTGGCGTGCAGGACTGGAGTTGGGTGGATTTCTATAAAAAAACTGGCGTTTCCCGGAATGCTGTTGGAAGCTATTCTGAAAAACGCCAGTTGTTCGTATCTATAAAATATACTACATCATAGGTGGAGGGCCTCCAGGACCTGGACCATGTCCTGGACCTCCAGGACCACGTCTTCCTTTCGAAGCATTATTCATGTTTCCGAAGCGCCAGGTCAGAGACAATATCACGTATCGCCCCAGAGTATTGTTCCAAGTTTCAGTGTGATAGTTCGATGAATCGCTTACGGACAGATTCTTGGACTGGTTCAGCAGATCGTATGCCTTGAGGGACAGGGTGAACCGGTTCTTGAAGAGCAGCTTGGTGAGCTCCGCATTAAGGATGTACTCATTCTCCTGCGGACTGGCGTACCCTTTGTACCAGTTGTAGTTGAACTCGGATACCAGCCCTACTCCTCCAGGAATGGTCCAGTTCATTGATGCTGCCACCTGATTGTTCCTGGTGACATTTGTATTGACAGATGCAATGGTGTACCATGACTTGGCAACTCTGGAACGTCCAGAAGCGGTCAGCTCCACGAAATTGTTCCTATATGTGAGCTTCAGCCGCTGGGTGACATTCATTGTCTGAGTCAGGTTCTTTATGAACATGTCGCTCTTGTCCAGGTCGGGAAAATCCTCATTGAACTTCGCATAGTCGAACTCGTTGTCATCATAATACTTGCTGGTATCAAACGAGCTCCTTCCGACGTATGACGCAGCCTTGGACCAGCTTGCAGACGTTACCGAAGACAAGCTGAAGTTGGACTTAGCGATAGGAGCATTGACGAACAGCCGTGCATTTACATTTCCAGACGTCGGACCGTTTACAGGGAGCGAGAACGATGTTCCGTTGGTGTTGTACCAGCTGGCATACACGATAGGGGACTGCACGAAGCCTCCATCGACATTACCATATACAGAGACAAACTTCTTCTTGTTGGAATAACCGAACCTTGTCCTGATATCATGGCTGAAATATGGTGTCAGATATGGATTTCCAAGGGATACGTTAAGCGGATTCGTATTGTCCGGCACTGGCATGAGCTGCGATGTGGTAGGCTGTGATGAGCGCCCGAAATAGAAGCCATGCACATTGGTGTTGTCATTTATGTCATACCAGAGCATTGCAGAAGGCGACCAGTTGACCACCTTGTTGTCATAGCTCTTCCCGTTAGTCTCATTGTGAGTTATGGTCGGAATCACCGAGGCTCCGACCTGTGCACGCAGCTTGTCCTTCTGGTACATGAAATTGAATCCTGCGCGGTGTGTCTGGTACTGGTTCAGAATGTCGCTTGAATAGGTGTCATTCCTGGTCATTCCGTCACGGATGAATTCCATCTTCTCAATGTCGGCACCTGCCCCGGAGTCATACGTGTCCTTTGTGGACTTGTTCTGGCTCCAGCTGTACTGATAGTTGGCCTCCAGATAGAATCCTGCCCCCAGCGGCTCTGTATATACGAGGCGCCCGCTCATTGATGATGCCTTGGAATTCTGGGTGTACCATTGGTTCACCGTCTCCATTTCATCGGCTGCCTCATCTGTGGCGAAGGTCTTTGTCAATGACTGGTTCAGACCTTTAAGATCATTGTTGCTGAACTTATAGTCCACATTGAATGACAATGTCCTGCCAGGGATGCCGAGTTTCTGGCGGAACAGGAAGAATCCGTTTGCAGTCCAGTTATCATTGTTGCCCGTGTTGTTGTTGAAGCCCTCATTCTTCTTTATGGCTTCATCGCTTCCTGCTGCGATGCCGTCAGTCGAGAACTTGGAATATTCCGAGAAATTGCCTTTTCCGAAGTTGAACTGAGGCTGGAACAGGATGGACGTGTTGTCCGAAAACTTGTGCTCCAGGCGGATGCCGAAGCGGTGGCCGTCAGTCTTGTTCAGGCTGAATCCGTCATTGTTGTTTATCAGGCTGGAGCCATCGTCCAGGAATGTGGTCTTCTCGCTCCGTTCCTGAACATCGGTCTTCGTGCTGTTGAACAGGTAGTTGGCTCCCAGATCCATCTTGTCCCCGAACAAGTCCCATGAACCGTTGATTCCCCCCATCCACGATGTCGTGATGCCGTTAGTCTGGCCCCAACCTCCAGAGCCGCGGCCCATTCCGCCACCGCCTCCACGCATCCCGCGCATCATCGAGCCTGCGATGTCGTTGAACCCGCGATTGTTCGTATTGTTGCCGTTGAGTATGATGCTGAGCTGGCTCTTGTCGGTGAACCTTCCCATGAATGCTGCACCCTGATATCTCCAGTCTCCATCTCCATTGGCAGTGTTCTCCGGCCAGTCATGTCCTCCTCCGGCCATCACATTGCCGAAAAGCCCGTTCATCATGCCTTTCTGTATGGAAAGGTCGATCACGGTCTCCTCCTGCCCGTCGTCGATTCCTGTGAACTGGGCCTGGTCGGATTTTTTCTGGACTACCTTGACCTTATCCACGATCTTGGCCGGGATGTTTTTCGAGGCAAGCTGCGGATCGTCCAGGAAGAACGTCTTTCCGTCGATTGTTATCTTGCTGATAGTCTGACCGTTTGCCGTGACGGAACCATCTGAACCCACTTCCACTCCAGGGAGCTTCTTGAGCAGATCCTCCAGCATGTCATTGTCAGTGGTCTTGAATGAAGATGCATTGTACTCGATGGTATCCTTCTTTATGACGATAGGATTCCCTGCCGCTGATACGCTTGCGGCATCAAGTACCTGCCTGTCGGGCTCCATCTTGACAATGCCGAGATTCAAGGCATCCTTCAATGTTATGTCCTTGGTGAATGTCTTGTATCCTAGCAGCTCAGCCTTGAATACATAGCTTCCGGCCGGCACCTTTTCTAGCACAGCCTTGCCCTTGTCATCGCTGAGGGCATATTTCAATGCAGTTGTAGCCCCGGGCTTCGCCAATGACACCGTAGCGTACCCTACCGGCTCGCCATTTGTGGAGTCCTGCAGTGTGACTGTGACGGTCCGCTGCTGCGCGGATGCACCTAAAGAAATTGCGAGCATTGTGACCAGCCCGCATAGCGTTGCAATGATGTTCTTCATTGTCGGTCTTTGATTTTAGTAACACACTTCCGGAATCTCAGAAGGAAATTCTTCATGAAATTCCGAAATCTAACAGCCTCTTAGACAGAAAAACCTGGCGGAAGTTTAATCCGTCAGGTATATTTTCTTCAGATGAGGCTCATTTTATTCTTCCGGGATTTTCCGCAATGAACTTCTCCCATGAAGAATCGGTCTTTATTCCGGCAAGCGGATTCGTCATCTGGTAATGATGGCACAGCGCGATTGCAAGAGCATCAGTTGCATCAAGAAACTTCTCCTCGATGTTGATGCCGAGAGTCTTCTGGAGGATGACATTGACCTGCTCCTTGGACGCTCCACCGTTGCCAGTCACGGCCTCCTTTGCCTTCCTTGGAGCATATTCCGTTACCGGGATGCCCCTTGTCGCAGCTGCCAGCATCGCCGCCCCCTGGGCGCGTCCCAGCTTCAGGATGACCTGGGCATTCTTGCCATAGAAAGGCGATTCCAAGGCCATCTCGTCAGGAACCCATGTGTCGCACACTTTGCCTATTTCATTGAAAATCCTGCATAGCTTCTTGTATGGGTCCTTTTCTTTCCGGAGATCTATCACCCCCATTTCCTGATATTCCGCCTTGCTGCCCTCTGTACGGATAACCCCGAAGCCAAGGATATTGGTTCCGGGGTCAATTCCTAATATCGTCTTCATTCAGGCTAGTCTATGTAGTCGAACCCGGTGTAAGGGCGGAGGACCTCAGGGATAACGATCCTGTCATCCTTCTGGTTATCCTCGAGCATAGCTGCCACGACACGAGGCAATGCCAGTGAACTTCCGTTCAGCGTGTGGCAGAGCTGTGTCTTGCCGTTCTCGTCCTTATATCTGAGATGCAGACGGTTTGCCTGGTATGTCTCGAAGTTGGAGACAGAAGATATCTCCAGCCACCTTCCCTGTGCAGCAGACCAGAGCTCGAAGTCGTATGTGATAGCTGATGTGAAGCTGAGGTCGCCACCGCAGAGGCGGAGAATCCTGTATTTGAGCCCGAGCTTGTTCACGAGGCTCTCCACATGTGCGATCATCTCGTCAAGTGCGGCGTATGAATTCTCCGGTTTCTCGATACGTACAATCTCGACCTTGTCGAACTGATGAAGCCTGTTCAGACCGCGGACATCCTTGCCGTATGAACCTGCCTCGCGGCGGAAGCATGGTGTATAGGCAGTGAGCTTCTGCGGGAACTGGTCATTGTTCAGGATGACATCCCTGTAGATATTGGTGACAGGAACCTCCGCTGTAGGCACGAGATAGAAATCATCGAGACCTACATAGTACATCTGGGCCTCCTTGTCAGGAAGCTGGCCTGTGCCGAATCCGGAGGCAGCGTTGACCATGATAGGCGGTTCAACCTCCTTGTAGCCGGCTGCGGTGTTGTTGTCCAGGAAGAAGCTGATGAGTGCTCTCTGGAGTTTGGCTCCTTTTCCCTTATATACGGGGAAACCTGCACCTGTGAGCTTGACGCCGAGGTCAAAGTCGATGATGTCGAACTTCTTGGCAAGTTCCCAGTGCGGGAGAGCATTCTCCGGGAGATGAATTTCTGGACCGCCCATCTTGACAACCTGGTTATCTTCTGCCCCCTTTCCAGGGACAACGAGGTCGCATGGGATGTTAGGGAGGAGGACAAGCTGTGACTCCAGCTCCTTGTTTGTCGCGTCAGCCTTTGCGAGAAGCTCAGATGATTTAGCCTTGAGCTCGGCCACTTCTTTCTTTGCTTCCTCGGCCTCTGCTTTCTTTCCTTCCTTCATAAGACCGCCGATGAGGCTGGCTTTCTGTTTCTGCTGTGCGAGAATGGCATCGCTCTCTGTCTGTAGGGCTCTTCTCTCGGTGTCAAGCTCGAGAACCTTGTCAACGATTGCCTTTGCGTCGAAATTTTTGACTGCAAGCTTCCTGACCACGAAATCCGGGTCGTCACGAAGCATCTTAAGTGTCAGCATATCTGTAAGTTTTTAATTTGTTCTAAGTATGAACCTGTTTTGACTTTCTTTCCTCTCAAACTGTCTGAAAATAAATTCAAAACAACTTCTGCGACGGCATATATGCCTATGTAAAAATAAAAAGAGGACCGCACGCCGATACTCGAAGTGCAATCCTCTGATGTCTTTCAAGACCCTTCGAGTTTAGTTCTCAAAAGGGACAACCGACACGTATGACTTGTTTTCTTTCTTTCTCTTGAAAACTACTGTGCCGTCAACAAGTGCATAGAGAGTGTGATCCTTGCCCATTCCGACATTCTTGTCCGCATTGTGGACAGTACCTCTCTGGCGGACAATGATATTTCCGGCTTTAACGACCTCTCCGCCGAATTTCTTGAGTCCGAGTCGTTTGCTTTGTGATTCACGACCGTTCTTGGAACTACTTTGACCTTTCTTATGTGCCATAATTCAAAATCTCCTGTAAATTAGATGGTAAAATTAAGCGATAGAATCGATGCGGATCTTGGTGAGCTTCTGGCGGTGACCATTCAGCTTCTGGAATCCTTTACGACGGATTTTCTTGAATACCAGCACTTTCTTTGCCTTGGTATCATCCTCAAGAACAGTAGCCTTTACGACTGCGCCCTCTACGTAAGGAGCTCCTACCTTGACTTCACCGTTGTTGTCAACGAGAAGTACCTGATCGAACTCTACTGACTCGTCTTTCTTCGCAGCAAGGCGGTTGACGAAAATCTCTGCACCAGCCTCTACCTTGAACTGCTGGCCTGCAATGTTTACGATTGCGTACATTGTATAAAAACTTATTAAGTTTCGGCTGCAAGCGCCCGCATCGCATGCGGAACTTTCCGGAGCTTGACAGTCATCTGATATTTTTAGGACTGCAAATTTAGTGTTTTTCTTATATTCCGCAAAATATTTTACTAAATTTGCCATGTTTCAGCCGGGTTCTGCGGAAAGCGAAACACCTCTGTCTGAGCCTGGAATGTATAACGGCCTGCGGGCAGCTAAAGATAGGAACTGATGGATACACCTTTCCAGTTTGCGGGATATGTCACAGGAAAATATTTTACCGGCCGACGTCAGGATTGTGTCACGCTGGCAAACCTGATATCACAGGGGGAGAGCATTGTGCTGTGGTCGCCGCCTAAATCGGGAAAGATGTCTGCTGTGCAGCAGACATTGCAGAATATGCGCACCTCCGGCAAGCAGTTCATAGTCTGCGATATGGATATGTCCGCCATACATGATCCTGATGTGTTCATCAGGCGCTATGCCGGGACACTTCTTTCTTCGGTGGCCTCTACTAAAGAGGAATTCGAGGATCTTTCTATGCGTCTGCTTGGTGGCACATCCCTGGAATTTGACCCTGTCCGGTATTCTGACAGCGGAAATGTTTTTCAAGATTCAGGAGAGGCGGGAGCTGCCGATATCAATGCTGTGGCAGCGCTTCCGTTTTCCCTGGCGGCTGAACGGAATACGCAGATGATAGTCCTTTTTCATGAATTCCAGAACATTGATTCCGAAAAGGGCGAGAAATTCTTCAAGGCTCTTGAAAAGGCCATGACATCTTTACGTGGCGACGGAAGGCCTGCCTGCTCGTTCATATTCATGGGCTCCAGGGTCAATGCCATGGAGAGCATCTTCCGTCGCCGGCATTTCTTCTGGCATCTTGCCGAGAGATATACATTGCCGAGCATCTCTGACGCTGAAATCTCTGACCATGTGATGAAAGGCTTCATGGCCGGAGGCAAGGTCCTTGACAGGGAACTTCTGCAGGGAGTCATACGGATGTTCCGTAACAATATATGGTATATAAACCATTTCTTCTTTATCTGCGACTCCCTGTCGAAAGGTTATATCAGCGAGATAACCTTGAATGATGCACTTGCATGCATGCTCTCCGTCCATAGCCCGCGCTTCAATTCGATAATGGACGACCTGACGGGTTTCCAGGAGAGGATGCTGAAGGCTGTGCTGGATGGCAATGTGAAGTTCAGTACGACTGAAGTCATTGAAAAGTATAGACTTAATTCGTCTGCGAATGTGAAGAGGCTTAAGGATGCGCTGATGAAAAAAGAGGTGATTTCTTTCAATGAGAAGGATGAGCCGTCTGTTCAGGACCCCCTGTTCGAGTACTGGCTCAGAAGGTATTATTTTAAGGAAGGGTAGCCACAGCTTTTCTCCACAGACAGCTTATAACGGACGGACCAGCGGAATGTGCAGCCTGGCAGGATGTGGTAGGGTGTGTGCGGTTCAATGCATGCGACACGCTTTATGCCCCAGAACACGGCATGATGGAGTTCGGCATCAGAAGAAACCTCTACTTGGGCTTTTGTCTTATCAAGTGAAAGCGTATCTGCTGCAGGCAGAACCGAACTTATGCTGAAGCCGTATGGGCAGGCACCGGATGCATTATGGATATCTCCCATATAGACAGTCTCGCCTGTCTCCAACGGACGTGAAAACTGGAATCTCTGTCCTTTTACCGTTACGCTGTCATATTTGCATCTCCAGTTCCCGGAAGGTTCGAACGGCAGCTTAATGTCTGTCCACGGCCCTGTGCCACGTCCTCCGAGTGTGAAGAAGTTATGATTGTACACATAGCCTGAAAGCGGTTTTTCTCCTGTATTCTGCAAGATATGTTCAATGCTGAAAGTCCCCGGCCCGCTGTCAAGCAAGATCTTCTTCATATAGGCATAGCCATATACGGAAGTGTTTACAGCCTGCTTGAACGTGATGCTGTTCTCTTGAACATCCATGTCTCGCCATCCCTCATCCGCTACTGGGTAAAGATGAAACCAGTCATAATTCGAACAGTCTTCACGACGCAAGATTCCGACTCCAGGCTTTACGAAAAGACCGCCAGGCCCGGCATCGTCATATCCGTTCTGAGAGAATTCCTCCACAGGACCGGTGAGACTGTCGTGGCGATACGGGTCGTGTCTGTCGAACCATTTGTCAGAGAAAACGATACCGTTATATTCAATGCATCCGAAGACTCCTGCCCGGTCGAAACGTGTTCCTCTGTAAAAGCCGTTGTCCTTATCCGGAACAGAGACTTCCAGCCTCAAGCCATCTGACTTGAGCTCGACAAAGGGATATAGGGCCTCCATATTCCTACTTCTTTTCATGATGTCTGTAAATTTTATGTCGTTTAAGAAGCTGTCTTGAAATTTTCCCCCAAACAACTTCTACAGGAAATCCATGCATAGGGCGAGGTCTTCCGCATCAGACAATACGTAACTTGCACCGGCGATAAGCATCTGCTGGGCATCGCATTCTCCCCGGGTCACACCGGCAGGAATCACACCTGCTTTCTTGCATGCGAGCACTCCTCTTTCATCATCTCCTAGGTGGGTGACCTCCCTTCCTGTCACTCCCAGCTCTTTCACAATCCCTGAAAGGATCGATGAATATGCCTCAACATCGCTTGCATCGGTGCAGGCGAACACTTTGACAAATTCCGCTCCAGCAAGGCTTCTTCCGATGATTTCCTTGATTCTTTCCTCGCTTTCAGAGGAGGTAAGGTAGAGCTTGATTCCTCTTGCATATAACTCCTTCACCTTGTCGCTGACCCATGGCAGGACATTTCCATCCGCATCCGCCAGAGTTCCGTCCATGTCGAGCACAAGAGCCTTCATTGCCTTGCGTACGTAAGGATATTCATCGAACGACATGTCCTCGGGATCGGTTCTCGGGTCACCTGTCTGTCGCATCCATCGGTGCAGCTTGCGGGCCATCCTTCTTACGATTGCTTGGTAATCAGATGATTCAGCTATGTTTACTATCCTGTCCGGGTCATTTCTGACATCGTACAGCTCCCTTGCCGGACGCAGGCCGAATGCCCGTTCAAAGATCTCTGGCGGGTATTCATCCCTGTGGAACGACATGTAGGCCTTCGCCGGACCGTTTCCTGTGTCTCCGAACACCGGATCAACTCCGGCCGGCAGCCTTTCCGGGTGAAGATTCTCGACGTAATGATATTTCCTGGTCACCATTGCTCTCATCGGATAGCCGTAGCCGCCGGGTCTGGTGTTGGTGTGCCGTTCCCTGTCAAGATAAAGTTCCCTGCGGGTTCCGTCGCGTTTTCCTTTCAAGACTGGAACCATGCTGCGGGAATCCATGTCTGAAGGCCCCTTTACTCCAGCCGCCTCGTAGAATGTGGCCGTAAGATCCATCAGACTGACGAACCCGTGGCAGACAGCCCCCGCCTTGACCACTCCCGGCCATCTGATGGCAAGCGGAATGTGACATCCTAGGTCATACAGGTTGGACTTGGCTCTTGGAAACGAGTAGCCGTTGTCGCTGGTCATGACGAGCAGGGTGTTTTCAAGCCGTCCTGATTTTCTCAAGGCTTCGATCACCTCTTCACACTCGTCTTGGAACAGCTGGATATTATAGTAATAGTCGGCTACATCGGTTCGGACATCCGGAGCATCCGGGAGATCCGGGCACAGCTGCAATGAATCAGGGTTGAATCCGTGCTCCTCTCCTGAACCTACTGAATATGGCCTATGTGGGCGCCGGCTGCCCATCCATGCGCAGATAGGCTTGTCTGCCGGAGCCTGCTCGATCCATTCCGCCAGATTCTGTACTTCATGTCCTGCCGGATTGTGCTCCCATCCTGTGTGCGAGAATACTCCCGGCCCCCACCCCTTGTGCCAGTACACAGTCAGATATCCAGCTTTTTCAAGCACTTCCGGGTACACGGTCAAATCACGGGGAAAGTACGAATTAAGGTTGCACGCCTCTCCAAGACGGTGGGCATAGCATCCGGTCAATATGCAGGCTCTTGAAGGTGAGGAATGCGGAGCTGCACTATACGCTTTTGTGAACAGCATCCCTTCAGCGGCCACAGAGTCGAAGATTCTGGAATCCACGACCCTGTCTCCGTAGGGTGTTGCGTGAGGATATCCCCAGTCGTCAGCCAGAAGAAGGACGATGTTGGGTCTTGTCTGCTGACTGTACATGTTCTGCGCGGTCATACAGATGATAGGCATCAGGATAAGAGATGATTTTCCGGAACAGGTCATATTATTACTTCAGATTAACTGTTACCATTATAGGATAATGATCCGAGATGTAGGGTACGCCCCAGTCGGAGCTATTCAGTGTTTCGAACTTTGTGACGTCTGCATTCCTGTAGAAGATATAGTCAAGCACGTGCTTGCGGGTGATCTCCATTTTCCCGAATGCGTTAAACGTAGTGGCATCGCTGCTTTCTGGGGCTGTGAGCCTGGCGTCATTCATCCAATAGTAATATGGCTGGAGCCCCCACCGCCTTATGTCGTCGGCTTCGTATGAGGCATTCATATCTCCGGCTAGGAATACGGTAGCCTTATCTCCGGCCTGCGACTGCATCATGTCCAGATTCAGCAGACTTGAGTTCAGCTTGCCCTCAAGGTCGCAGTTGAGAGTTCCGAGGCAAAGGTGTGTGCTGTACCAGTAGAACTTCTTTCCTGTGGATTTTTCCTTGAACAGTCCCCATACAGTCCCTCTCCATTGCTTTGTCGTCACGTTCCAGCACATTGACGGCTCACCAGGTGTGGAGCTATGGAAGAACCAGCCGCTGTTCAGCAGCTTGACAGTGTTCCTGTTGTAGAGGATTACCGCATTCGCTCCTTTGCCGGAGCCGGTGCCTCTAATATCAATCATGTCATATTCGGGAAGCAGTTCCTTCAGGTCTGTACGCATTTTGGATCTGGCCTCATTCACCGCTACCACATCAGGTCTGACCGAATCCATCATCCTCTGAATTGCATATTTGCGAACTTCCCAGTTCAGGACTCCAGTATCCTTTGGCGTGTTGTAGCGAATGTTGAAGGACATCAGTTTAAGTTCAGCGGATGCCTTCTGGGAGAATCCTCCCAGAAGGATGACCACTGCAAATAATAATTTGAAGAAGTGAGTATTCATATCCGGAAAGTTCACTAATATCCAGGGTTCTGCTGGATGTTGCCTCCTGTGACGAGCACATCATTGGTCGGAATCGGCCAGAGATAGCCTTGCTCTTTGTAGAAGTGTCTTTCATGAATTGTCTGGGCGGCGGCAAAGGAGGACAGACCATTGAGATCAGGGATTCCGTTCTCGTCCACATCCGGGGTGTAGGCTATGAAGTCGGCGCCTAGCTTCTGAAGCTCGGCCTTCTTGTTGTAGGCGAAGCCCCATTCATATCCATTGAGTGCCTTTTCTGCGATTCTCCATCTCCACATATCGAACATTCTTAGCCTTTCTCCTGCAAACTCCATGCGTCGTTCGGTTCTTAGGATTGTGCGTAGTTTGGCCTGGTCTGTGGTGGTGACGGCCGGGTATGCGGAAGTGTTCTCCGGAGTGGTCTTGTAGGCTCTTGCCCGGACCTTGTTTATGGCTGCCGCCGCCTCTCCGTCCGAGGTCTCTCCAAGCTCAATCTTCGCCTCTGCGTACATCAGCAGTACATCAGCATATCTGAGAATCTGTTTGTCCGGAGCTGTGATGAAGTCGTCTGTCCAATCCTCGTCCACACCTTTGCATTTGATGAGACCCGTTCTTGATGGTAATTTGGGGTCGGTGTTCACCAGCATGTTGTCGTTGTTCGGCACCATTCCGCCGGCCTTGTCACTCCAGACTTTAAGCGCATTGAAACGGAAGTCATAGACAATGCCGCAGAAATTTGTCCCAGGTTCGAGGATTGTGGCCTTCAGGCGCGGGTCTCTGTTTTCCCAAGGGTTCTTGGGATTGAATCTCTTTGATTCGTTGACAGGCAGACCGTCATCGCAGAGGAATGCGTAGAGAAGATCCCAGGTGGGATTGTTAGAGCAGTAGCCGTTGTGCATACGGGGAAGCCCTGATGTGACACCGAGCTTGTGAAGGTACTGGCTTTCGACTCCTCCGGATTGTTCGTATGACCTTGCTATGCTGAACACAGCCTCGCAAGTGTTGTGTGTCTTGCTGAGGAACAGCTCGCTGAAATCAGGATACAGGTCATAGACGCCAAGGTCAATGCAGGCCTTGGCGGCATCTCGTGCCATTTCAAGGTATTTTCTGGAGGCAGCCTCGTCGGGCTGCTCCTGGAACTTGAGCATGGTCCCGAAGTACAATGCTGTCCTGGCCTTCATTCCGAGTGCGGCCCCTTTTGTTACCATCTGCTGGCCTGAATATGTCTCCGGGCAGTTCTCAATAGCATAGTCGAAGTCCTCGATTATTTTCGGGAGAGCCTCAAGTACAGGAGTCCTTCCTGTGGAGTATGCTACATCCAGAGTGATGTCGTTCAGGAAAAACACCGGGTCTCCGAAGAGCATGCATATTCTTGAATAGAAACATGCTCTATAGAACTTGGCGCATCCTTCAAGCATCCTGTACTCCTCATCAGACATGGTGTCCTTTGCCTTGTGCATGTTGTCAAGAATAGCATTGCATCTGCTGATTCCTTTGTAGGTGTAGCTCCAGATATTCTTGACATTGACTGAACTGTTTCCGGTTGTGGTCCCGAGTTTCATGGAATTCTGTGAGTTCCTGTTGACCGCATCGTCTGTGAATTCGTCAAGATCAGCGGTCATTCCTGCCTCGTTGCGGTCTGAAAGCCAGAACTGTACAAGCTGGATAGTGTTCAGGCTCATTATCACCTGTTCCTTGTCTTTGTACCAGTTGCCGGTCGCAGGCTTGTCCAAAGGCGCGAGATCAAGATTGATGCATGACACCGCAGCGAGTGCAACGGTTACAAGTTGTATCGTTATTTTCGTTTTCATCATCATGTCCTCCTAAAATTTGATGCTTGCTCCGAATACTATGCTCTTGGTGATAGGATAGCCTGTCGAACTGACTTCAGGATCCCACCCTTTAGGGAAATGGCATGCTGTGAAGAAATCGGATAGTGAGCAAGATAGTCTCAGATTTCTTACCTTTATGGTATCAAGCCATTTACGTGGTAATGTGTAGCCTATGGTTATATCCTTGACTCTGAAGTATGCTCCGTTTATCAGCCAGAAATCAGATATTGCGTAGTTCTGAGAAGTGGTTCCTGTTGTCTGGGAATATCTTGGGTACTTTGCCGAAAGGTTTTCGCTGATGGTGTTGAACGGGCTCCAGTGGCTGTTCTTAACAAACTTCGGAACATTTCCCCAGTAGCTGTAGAGTGGCTGTACCATCTGGGCGGTAAGCATGGCGTCCCGTTTGCCTACGCCTTGGAAGGTCATATTGAAGTCGAGACCTTTCCATCCGAAGAAGATGCTGCCTCCGTAGTTCATTCTTGGGAGTGAACTGCCGATTACGGTGCGGTCATAGTCATTGTTGATGATTCCGTCCGGTACTCCATTGGCCCCGCTTATATCCTTGAAGCGGATGTCTCCAGGCTGTACGGTTGCAGAGGTAACTGCTGAGCCGGACACTTCATCCGTATTCTGGAAGATACCGTCCGAGAGGTAGCCGTACCAGGCCTTGTACTCAAGTCCGGATGCGATGATTGTTCCTCCTGAGATGTTTAGCTTGTCTCCGATGTCACCCATGACAGATTTGTAGTCCGAGAGGTTGAAGCTGACCCCATAGCTGAAATTACCTATCATGTCGTTCCAGCCTATCGTGAAATCCCATCCATTTGTGTGCATGTCTCCGGCGTTCTGATCAGGGGCGGAATAACCCATGAACGATGGTATGTCAAGTTCTATTAGCATATTACGTGTATTCTTGTAGTACCAGTCGAAGTTCACTGCGAGCCGGTCTCTCAGAAAATTCATATCAGCTCCGATATCATAGGTCGTAGTTGTCTCCCAGGTGATGTCCTCAATGGCCAGTTTGGAGTTGGTCACACCCTGGACTCCGATTACTGAACTGCCGGAGAATACTGATGGACTTGTGAAACTCATTGTCGTCTGGTAAGGATAGTTTCCGATTCTCTCATTTCCTAGATTTCCGTATGAGGCTCTGAGTTTCAGATGGCTTACTGCATTCTGATTCTTCATGAATTCCTCCCGGCTGACAACCCATCCGGCTGAAACGGAAGGAAAATAGCCCCATCTGTAATTTTTCGCAAACCTGGCGGAAGCGTCTGCGCGGAAGTTTGCCTGAATGTAGTACCTTGAGTCATAATTATAGGTGACGCGCCCATAGGCCGAGAAATAAGCATTTTCGTAAGGCGTGGAGTTGCCTGCTGTGACCTTGTCGTCCGGACCTGCCGACAGATAAGGGAAGTAGTCTGTGATATAGTCGTTCTTTGATGCAGAGATATTCTGCCATTTGTTGTAGAATTCCTCGATTCCGGCCATCACACCGAAGTAATGCTTGTCCCAGTTCTTGTTGTAGTTTGCGAACAACTGAGTTGTATAGGAGTATGACGAGGTGCGAACTTCCGTGAGATCGGTTGTGTTTGCACCGGCCAGGAAACTTTCCGGACCGTCAGGATTGTCATAAGGAGTGTAGGAGACAGCCTTATTGAAGTCTTTTTCACGGCTCTCGTTGAATTTCGGGGAGAATATGCCGGAAATCACTAGTCCTGTGAGAGGGCGGATGTCAAGCTGGATCTTTCCTCCGCCGACAATGGAGCGGGATTCTTTTGTTCCTCCGTGAAGCATTTTTGCATAAGGGTTTGTCCCGTCCTTTCCTGACGCCGGTCTGCCGTCGGACCATTCGGCCGCGTAGATAGGGCCGGCGTTACGCATCCATCCTGCCGGGCTATAATATGGTGCGCTGGTGTCAACTATTCTTCCATTGAGGTCTATGGAGAATGACATGTAGTCATTCAGCTCGATGTCGTTGTTCACACGGACAGCGTATTTGTCCCATGTGTAGGAATCGCCTGTGTAGAGTCCTTCTACATTGTCGTAGCCGAGGGAAACCTTTGTCTTCACTTTTTTTGTTCCGGCTGTCACTGATAGGCTGTATTTCTGTCTGGGAGCGTAATTCTTTAGAATCATCCCTGCCCAGTCCGTATCTGGATAGAGATCCGGATTGGACTTGTGCAATGTGTTGTAGCTGCGTATGTACTCTTGCGGCCATACGGAATACCTTCCAGCTGAGGGGGTGTCATTGTAGGCTAGCTCATTCATGGCCTCCATGTAGTCAACAGCGTCACCATATTCAGGCATTGCGGTAGGGAAGTCCATGGCCATTGTATATGAGAAATCTACGGAAGCCTTTTCGCTTTCTTTTGCCCTGCGGGTAGTCACGACTATGACTCCGGCAGCTGCGCGTGATCCATAGATGGCCGCTGAGGCGGCATCCTTCAGAACTGTCAGGTCTTGAATATCTCCAGGCAGGACATCCGAGAGAGAACCAGGCACTCCATCGATGATGACTAGCGGCGATGACTCTTGCATGGAGGTGATGCCTCTGACCCTCAAGGTGGCATCGGCGCCGGGGCCGGAACTGCTTCTTGTGACTGTGAGTCCGGAAATTGCGCCTTGAAGGGCGTTTGTCACTTCGGTGGTCTGTCTTTTCTTGATCATATCTCCCTCGACGGAACTTACTGAACCTGTGAGGTCTTTCTTCTTCATGGTACCGTATCCGACGAAAACAACCTCGTCAAGGAAATTGGCATCCTCTTCCAGTGTTACATTATAGGTGTCCTTCATTGTCAGCTTCACCGTCACTTGCGTGTAGCCGATGCTGGATACGATAATTGATGTGGTTTCTGATGGCAAGGTCAATGCGAAGTCTCCATTAATGTCTGTGGCTGTCCCTATGGAGGTTCCTGCTGCGATGACACTTGCTCCGATGATTGGCTCCGATGTGGTACTCACCACGTTTCCTGTAATCTTTCTGTTCTGTGCGGACGTGGTCTGGGAAATGGTCAGCACCGTCACCAGAATCAGAAGAAAACGATTTCTTCGGAAAAAGTTGTTTTTTAGTTTCATAATGTCTATAATTGCACTCGGAAATTATGCCATACCATACCATACCCAAGTGTGATGCAAATGTAGAAATTATTTTTAAAATACAAATGAAAAAGATATACTTTTTTCTGCGAGGCATTCTGCTCATCATAGGAGGGCTCCTTTTGGTAAGCGGATGTAAAGAAGCAACTATAGCTGAGGCAAGATACCTTACGGTCGATTCTCCGTCAGACGAGGGCATCAAAATCTCAGGAGAAGGAGGAACGTTTGAAATTTCCATCCGGACCAATCTTCAGTGGACGGTCAAAGCGGAATCGGATGGTTCTGCTGCCAAATGGATTTCATTCAGCAAATCCTCCGGAATTGGGGATGATACCGTCACCGCTACCGTGCTGAAAGGCACTAGCAATCTGAGGACGGCAGAGGTCTCGGTAATGTCAAAGGATGAACAGACGGTCCATTTGTTCAATGTCAGCCAGGAGGCTTCCAGTGAAGCACCTGAATCAGAAGGTTATAGTATTCCGGCATATTCCATATTCCAGAATATAAATGATAGGGATGTCACTCTCGGCATAGCCAACGCTGAGATTGATGGCGGAAGCTGCAAGTTTGAAGGTGGCGCTACCATAACAATGAGCGGAGCGGCTTCCCAGGCGGCGTTTGTATCTACGAATTATTATCAGATCAATGCGCAGTTTACCGGCTGGGGTACGGAAGATGCAAAGGACATTGTTGTCAAGATACCTGTGAAAGAGAATCTTTCAGGCGATATGCGTATGTTCTGGGGCTGGACAAGCTCAGTGGCATCCTCTTGGAAGGTCTATACGGGCATTGATGGCGAGAACTGGACGGACACCGGTACCACTATAGGCTTCACCAAGAGCGCCCGTTTCAACAGGACTATCTTCTTTTCGGTCCCTGGTGTCGTCCCGGCCGGCGGCTCCCTTTACCTCAGGCTTGTGCCGGAGACATCCCTCGGTGCGGGCGACAATGTGCAGTTCTGCACTGGATTTCTCCTTACCAGATCTGAGCCTGACGAGGTGACCCCGCCATCCGGAGACAAGATTCTATATTACTGCGATTTCAACAATGTGACAATAGGATGTCCTTACAATATGCCTCTTGGCTATCTGAGGTCTTCAGCAGAGGCTTTTGATGCGTCTGCATTTGGCTACGATGGCGTCGGCAAGAGCGGAACTGTGGTAGGCGAATGGGGCAGTGTCAGAATCGGCTCAGGCTCAGGCGAGGCCGCTCTTGTATTTCCTCCTCTTTCCGAAGAAAAACTTGGCGACGGAACAGCTGACGTGAAAGTTTCTTTCAAGGCTGTCCTGTACCAGTCTGCTGATTATCTGAATGACAAGGAGGGAAAGGCATCCTGCAATATTGCTGTATCTGTTGCAGAGGGAGAAGGTTCTGTTGAGAACGGAGAGATCTCGGATCTGAACAACTGGACAGATTTCGAGGAGAGAAGCGTTGTCATAAAGGGGGCCGGCAAAGACACCAGAATAAGAATCGGCATCAGTGGCGGTTCCGGTGATAGACGGTTCTATCTGGACGATGTCGTTGTCGAGGCCATTTCGGACATAGTAGTTCCTTCCGAACAGAATAAGACACTTACCGAGATATTGTCCGGTGGTGACGGAACAATCCGTGAACCTGTCAAGACTATTGTGACAGTATTGTCTAATCCTTCTGGAGCTAACCTTCCGGACAATACTGCTGTCGTTACGGATGGGACCTCGTATGCGGCCTTGAATTTCTCATCAGCAACATCTTTGGATGCCGGAACAAAGGTGACTCTCAAGCTTGAGGGCGCTGTCCTGGACAAGAAAGCTTCAAGGCTTTCAGTATCTCCTGAAATGATTGCGGAAAAGGAGGACGGTCTCTCTCCAGCGCCTGAAAATGCCTCTGTCGCACAGTTGCATTCACTTGAATATCATCTCGTTGAGATCAAGAATGTCCAGGCTGCCGAGTCATTCATAGGAAAGACTTTCTCTGGTGAGGTGCTTATGGAAAATGCTGAAAAAGAGACGTTCGGATTGAATATATATTCATCTGCGTCGTTCGCCGGCAGTGTCATTCCGGAAAACAGCGGCTCTGTCAAGGGAATCGTAATCGGAGGCAGGCTCTGCCCGAGGACGGCTGGCGATATAAACCTTGTACTGGACAGGATAGGAAGCGGAGAAGTGAAACTCTTCGAGCCTATGTTCTGTACGTATGACTTCACGGAGGGCTCGGCTGTTCCTCAGATAAAGAATGCCACAATCAGCGGTCAGACAGTCACATTCACCAACGGTGGACGCATTGAAAGGGTCGGCGGAACTGATGGTGAGATGGCTTTCGCTCAGGGAAAGACATCAACTCCGTATAATGTCTATCTTTATTCGACAGGATGGAATGCTGATGGAACATGCTGGCATTTGAGCTGTCCGGCAGTCGAGGATATTTCGGGCAAGGTCGCAGTTACATTCTCCCTGAATAGTTCTTCCAGTGAAGTACAGCAGGTATGGAACATTTTCTGGAGCAATGATGGCGAGTCATGGAGTCCTACGGAATATACATGGAATAAAGTCAACAACACCGACGCTTTGGCGACGAATGCTAAAAACACGTTCTTGGCCCAGAACACTACGTCAAACGGCATCACGAGGACTGAATTCACTGTTCCTTCCGGCAAGAAAATCTCAGCTGGAAAGGCTCTTCATATAAAGCTGGTTCCGACCAGGACATTGACTTCCGCAGATACGAAGGTTCAGCTTGGATTCGGGTTCTATGTGGCTCCGGGAGATGTGCAGAATATGGACAGGCCGGCTGGATCTTTAATATTCAATAATTTCTCCGAGTGCATCGCCGGGACGGACTATATGCTTGGATCCGAGGTCCGTTACTTTGGAAATGTGGTCACTCCGGCATATACAAAGGAAGGCTGGACGGTTGTCTCCGGATTTAGCCGGACTGGTTATATCATGTTAGGAGGTGCCAAGACAGGAGATCACGGAATCACGACTCCCGAGCTTGGGAACCTTGGCGGAAAGTCAGAAGTGACACTCTCGTTCAAATGCTGCCTGTACATGCCTTCAAGCTATGTGGGAGCGAAGGATGACATCTGCGTCAATGTGGCTTCAGGTGAAGGAACTGTGGGTGAAATTGTCTGGGACAGCACTCCGGAGAGCGACTACTATGGATGGCATACGGCTACCGTGAAGATTTCAGGTGTGTCTTCAGCCACGAGGATATTCATTGGAGCAGGCGCCGGAAAAGCGGATGGTGACCGCAGGTTCTTCCTTGATGATATTGTTGTTAAATGATTGATACATAATGAGAAAATTTATGCGCTTCTTTACAGCCGGTCTGCTGGCCCTGACTTCGTGTTCAGGGACGGCGGAGCCGGATGGTGATTCGGGGTCTGGCGAACCTTACTACATTAACCTCATGCAGTTCAATATCAGGTACGTGAACAGTAACGACACAGGTGACAACCACTGGACCGTACGCAAGAACGCCGTGAAAGCTCTAGTTAATGACATTTGTCCGGATGTCATAAGCCTCAATGAGGCGAGAGCCTCGCAGCGGACGGATCTGACGACACTTCTGCCTCAGTACACCCTCCTTGAGGTCCCGAACACCGGAACTTCGTCCGGTGGCAATGTGAACATAATGTTCCTGACCGGCAAGTTCAGGCTGCTGGCTTCCAAGTCTTTCTATCTCAGTGCGACACCGAATGTGCAGTCGTTCACGTGGGACAGCACCCAGAAACAGTATCATGTCTGTCTTTGGGCTCACCTCCAGGACAAGGCTACCGGAAAGGAGCTTTATGCATTCGCGACGCATTATAATCTCGGCTCGTCGGATGTCGATGTCATTGCTAAAACAAACTCCACAAATCTTATCCTTTCCAAGATTGATGATATTGTCGGGAAAGATTCTTCCGTCCCGATTTTTGTCCTTGGGGATATGAATGCCTCCATCGAGTCCAGCGATTCTCGCTCTATCAGTCTGAAGCCATATCTGGAGAATGGATTCAAGAATGCCAGGGCATCAGCCCTCAGCACTGATAACATTGTCAGCTACAATGGCTTTTCGGATAAGGAACGAGATCAGAAGAGCAACATTGATTTTATATTCTACAAAAATGTTACAGGAATGACCTTCAAAACTGTGACACAGCCGTACAACGGCATCAAGTACGCTTCCGACCATTGGCCGGTGACACTTAACGCAATGACATTCTAATGAACAGAGTATTTTTATTGACAATGGCCGCCTTGATATGCCTCTTGGGAGCATGTGGCCAAGGTGTCCCAAGTTTCATGGCGCAGGATTCAGTCGTTACTCCTGGAGTCCGCTATGTGCTTACCGCAGAGTCCCTAGATAGCACCCGTAATGAAATCAAGGTGACGGATTGCTCGGAGATTCCAGGGATGACTGTGGACATTAAATGGGTCAAGGAAGGAAAAGATCTTGTCGCTCACGCCTTTGTCCGCAATGATAACCTGGGCTATGTTATCAAAAGTCTGGAGGGACCTTTTGTGGACGGCCTGGATTTCAAGCTGGAGGACTACCATTTGCTTATGCCGTTCGGAATGGGCGAGATGTATAGGAAGTGTCCGTCCGAAAAGGATGATAAGCAGCCGATGGACAGGGATACCCAGTGGAAAGAAAAGGATGGGAAATTCATCCTCTCGGCAGGATACCCTTCAAGGAATATGTCCATGCAGTGGTGCACGTTCTCTTCCGGGACGAGAGGACTGTACATTGCGAGCCATGATCCCGGGAGAAGGGCTAAATTCTTCAATGTCTATTATTCACCTGCGGACAGCACTTTCTCTGTCTCCCTGCGGCATCTTTTTACCTGCTTCCCTGGTCAGGAATATCAAGTTCCGGAGTTCAGACTGAAGGAATATTCCGGAAGCTGGCACAAGGCTGCCGATTGCTACAAGTCATGGTTCGATACCTGCATTGAGTATGTCCGTCAGCCTCAATGGCTCAAGGATTGCTCTGGTTGGCTTCTGGCCATTACGAAGCAGCAGAATGAGGAAATCCTGTGGAACTATGACGAGTTTGCTGGCGCATTGGGAGATGCCGCAGAGGAAAGAGGACTGGATATTATCGGCCTTTTTGGATGGGCGCATGGTGGTCATGACAGGTTCTATCCGGACTATTATCCTGATCCTGAACGTGGTGGAGAGATGGCTCTCCGCAAGGCTGTAAAAGGTATCCACGACAGGGGGCTCAGGGCCATCATGTATGTGAACGGCCAGCTGATTGACCAGAATGGCACACAATTCTGGCCGGATACAGGAAAGTTCATCACGATGACACGCAAGGATGGTTCATTGGTCTCCGAGACATGGCACAAGTATTATGACGCGCCATCCAGAACTCACGGACGTGCATGCCTCGGATGTGATGTATGGCATAGGAGAATGATTTCGCTTGCCAGGCAGGCACATGACTATGGCGCGGATGGAATCATCTATGACCAGCTGGCTACAAGGTCGCCGATGTTCTGCTATTCTCCGGATCATGGTCATCCGGTTCCCTCTGTTGTCGTGGAGCAGGACAGGCTGGATCTCATCTCGGAAATCAGGAATGATATGTCTGCCATCGATCCTGAGTTCGTAGTGATGACAGAAGGTGTGGCTGACTATGAACTTGGCAGTATCAATATATTCCATGGCTGTTCGTTCGATGTCTATCCGCCGGATCAGAAAGCGATGGAGGATCGGCTTACAGGCAGTTCTGGAGCTACATGGTTTCCTGAAATGCTTGAATATACTTTCCCTGATCTTCTGATGACGGTCCGCAATCCGGCTCCGGTGACAAGCCGTAACATGAGTAATTTTACTCTGGTCAGTCACTTGAAGAACGAAATCGAATGCCGCTATCTGGCGGATGTCCGCTATCTTAAGGAAAATAGAATTCCTGAGGCCGGGGACTACGCCAATGTCACTACAAAGCCAGACCTTGCGCTTGTCCGCTCTCAGGATCCTGTGGAAATGAGAACTTATCAGAAGAGACTTGCGGATTTTCAGGATCGCCATAAGGAGCTGCTGAAGGCCGGAAAGTTTATGGATGTCCAAGGCTTTGATTTTAAAGCCTCTCATGGTCTTGCTATGGCGAAGGCTTTCGTTTCTGGTAATAAGACCGGCATCGTGGTCTGGAATGTTTCCGAGGACATGCCTCTGGAGTTCAAGGTGGCAGTCCCTGCAAAAAAGCTGGTCATGGCGCAGTCTCCGGAAGATGATGCCCTGTCAGACTCATCCCTTGCTCCGCAAAGCATTGCCCTGCTCGTCTTTGAGTAATAACAATAGTGAAGATAATAATTACGCCCTCCGGTTGAGTTTTAATCAGTCCGGAGGGCGTTGTGCCAGATATGCTTAGAAACTGTTTCTGAGCCCGTTGAAAGTGGCATTGCCGAAATCTGATATGGTGGAGATGTGCTCCAGCGATGGAATTCCACGCAGGGCATCTTTCAATACTGGATTCATCAGGTCGAAGGATCTGCATATCTGCCCTCCGAAGAGCAGGCATTTTATGTTGTATCTTGTCAGGATAGGGGAGATTGCATTGCCTATGACCGATGCCGTTTCATGGAATGCTGCCAGTGCAGCCTTGTCTCCTTCATGTGCCCTATCAGCTATTTCCTTTACTGTCAGTGCGTAGGCACCGATACCGGCATGGCGGAGATAGCTGCTGATAATTCCGCGTTTGGACGCATAGTCTTCCAGAATACCATCCCTGAACGGGATGCTGTAGATAGATACAGCCGGCGATTTCAAGTCATTCTCCAGAATTTCTCCATCTACAAACATCGCGAAACCAAGTCCTGTCCCAAGTGAGACTAGAGCTGTGTTTCCTTTCCCTTGTGCTGCACCGCATCTGATTTCTCCCAGGAGCATGCAGTTTACATCATGAATGAAACGGAAGCATACATCCTTTTCTGTCAATCCGGTACCATCAAGTATAATATCCTGGAACTTTTCGCCATATACGGCGGCGAACTTGTGCTTCATGAGAAAGATCCCTTTACGGTAATCAAAGGCGCCTGGAATCGCTATTGCGATTCTTGTCCCTTTCGAGACTGTACCGGCAGCAGCTTTCAGTGAGGCCCGGATTTCATCTCTGCTCCCGTTGGAATCTATGGGAATCTCCCGTCCGTCACCGCATTTGATGAACGTCCCCCCTACATCCAGAAGGATGGGGGAGACGCTGTCTTTTGAATAGTCTTCCATTATGCTGGGTCGTTCTGGTAGCCGTCTCTAAGCATTGTCTTATGAATGCGGACTGGAGCCTTGCCTAGATTCTCAATAACATACTTTCCCATGTCAGCCGGGACACAGATGATATCAAGATACTCTGCATCGTAGTATCTTTCAGGATGTTCGACGCTACGGATACGGACTCTCTCCCCATCTACCAGAGCGAGCACGTGGAAACGCTCTCCGTGTGTGTCCTGCTCGCAGACTTTCTCGAATTCGAGTCTCCTGAGTGAAAAATACAGAAGCGGATTTTCCCCGACAATATATTCCTGCCAGCCGGAGCCTTCGGAGACCAGTCTTGGTTTCTGGACAATGTTCTCTCTGACCCAGCTTGTGCGCCTGTCCTGCACGACGGTCTTCTCTCCGAGCTGTGTATGGATAGGCCGCTGCTTTCCGTCAAAATCCAGACGAAGGTAGTCGTACATTTTATATGTGTAGGAGCCGATTGTAAGCGAGCCTATTTCCAGGACGACCTGGTTCCGGCCGCTGGAGTGGATAGTTCCGGCAGGAATCATGACTTGAAGACCTGGCCTGGACTCCTCATAGCTTACATATTTCATGTAGTCACAAGGCTTATGCTCAGTGTCAGCCGCCTCTATATCCTTGAAAAACTGCGGAATGTCGGCATCGTCACGAAATCCGATGAACGTCTTGGCGTCATGTCCTGTGGCACATACATAGTAGCTCTCGTCCTGACGTCCGAATTCTCCATATTGCTCAATGTTGAACTTTGCGCCTGAATGGCATTGTATGCTCATGTTGCCTGTGCTGTGGTAGCTGTCGTCATAATTGAAGCGGATAGGAAAATATCCGTGGAACTTCTTCACGCAATCCTCGCTCATGAGGTTCACTCCTTCCTTGTGGACAAATGTGCAGTAGTTGATATCCAGAAGGTTGTTTCCGGCCTCTACAAGCACACTGACTTCCATCGGGATGAAATCGAAGACCCATGCCGCATTGCGCATCCCGGAAGGAAGATTCCGGAGCCTTTTCATGTATGTTCCTCCCCATACCCCCTCAAGATATACTGGCTTCGCCCTGAACGGATATTTAACGAGCTGGGCACATATCTCGTCAAATGCCTCGCGTGGTACCATCTTGATGTTGTAAGCGTCATCGGAGAGCATCATGTAGTCTATTGCATCCGACTGGAGAAGTTCCTTCCTGCTGTTTACCGCCATCTCGAAATCGCAGTAGTAGCATCTGCGTATTATACGGGCAGGTGCATCCGGGCGCTTTCTTCCGATGTTTGTGTATTCACCGCCCCGTATGCGCAGAATGCTGGTCTTTGGCGTGACATCGAAAAATATATTGACTTCATAGAGATCCCTGAATTCTGGAATCAATGTCCCATAGCCATATACGGCTATGACACTGCCTTTACCGGTTTTCCTGGCATTGATGTCTTCCCTGAACGACTTTACCTTCCCGGAATCAAGCAATCCCTGATACCCCTCCTTGTAAATGCGTCCGAACAGAAGTGTCGGGTCTTTTTTTGTGTCCCATTCCAGCATTGCGTCGATTTTTGCGTCGATTTCTTCGCCGCTGATGAAGGTGGCTGCGTTGCCATCAACAGTTTCCAGCCCTATTCCCAGGATGCCTAGCTCCCTGTAAAGGAGGTTCAGGAAGAGTTGCCACTGTGCTGTCGTATATCCGTCGATGCCTATGGCAATGTTCTTGTCGGCGGCTTTTTCTGCAAGTTCCGCAGCGAGTCTTTTTGCACTTGCAGCAGTGCCCGCTGTGATTGAATCTTTCGTCTTGTTGCTGAGTTCCGGACGATTGACCGGCCTTGGGTCATCGTAAGGGAACGGATTGTACATGAAACTCATTGTATTCTTATTTTATGTTATAGAACTCAAATCCCATAATTCCGGCGAGGTTCTGGAGTTCTGCTGTCCAGTCTCCGTCCACGACTGCATAATGCTGTGTCGCGCCGATTTCCAGTATCTTCCCGAACAGTTGCTTGACGGGTACGGCAGGCCTGAATATGCTGTGGGAATATGTGGCAAGGAGATGCTTTCCAGGGAGAGATTCCACAATGGTGCATATCAGCTTGTATTTCCCGTTTTCCTCATATAGTCCAGCCATAGTCTTCTGCCCTGGGCTGATGCGATACCATGCGAATGGTGCTCCTGCGTATTTCCAGTTTGTCTTGGCGAAACGCACATCCCTGGCTATGAGGACATTTTCCTGCCAATTCGGGTCGTTGTGGTCGTTTGGACCTGCGTGTCCGCCTGCGAATGTCCCTAAATCGTCCTCTATGTGGAATGGCTCGATGAAATTCACATGCTTCCCGGTCATGAGCTTGAGCATATAGGTCATTAGCCCGGCTCCGATATCCGCCTCAGGAACGAGAACGCAGGCATTGTCATTGAACCATTGCGGATAGAAACCGGCGCGGCAGCCGGCTGTCTTGAAGGTGGCGCGGTCAATATCGTTATAGATGAAGCAGTCGATATCGTTATCACGCGCCATGTTTCTAATGGCCAATGTCGCCTTTACACATCCTATGAACTTATCATGCTCGACATCGTCCATCATCCGGTATTTCGACACCAGCTCATCGGCATACGCCATGACCTCCTCGTCTGTCAGATTCTCCAGATACTCTCCATAGTCACTATACGGCAGATAATGGATCTCCGGGCCTATTTTCGTGAAGATGTCATAGTTGTCAATATATGTGCTCCACATCGCCTCGTTCATGTTTGCCATGAGGCCGACATTGGAGTGACGCAGGATGCTTCTGGTGAGTGCTGCTCTGGAAAATGCCCGGATCTTCTCCGTAATCTCGGCACGTGTCCCCATAGCTGTCGAGACATTATGCCGCGGAATGCGTCTGATGCTTCCGGAACCTTCCAGAGACCCGACAAGTGTCCCCGCACATAGGTAGTCTATAAAGTCATCTTCGTCAAGTGTGGTCTCGAACGTCATCCTGCTCTTGGCGACATTGGTGAATATCATGGGAATATCTGGCATGTCCCTTAAAAAACGGATCCATGCGAAATCCTCGCTCCACGAAAGGAATTCGGATATGATGAAATCCACATCTCTGTCATAGAACATCCTGATGGCCTTCTCTGCGTCGTCACGTTCGTAGATGATGCCTGGATATATGATATCCAGAAAGTCCAGTGAAGCCTTTATCTCCTCCGCTGCTTTCAGCTTGCGGTCGTTGTAAGTTCCGCGCAGAGGCCCACCAAGGTTCTTGAAACGAGGTGATGCAATCAAAAGCAGTCCAGCTTTCGGCTTGCGAAGTTTCTGTTCGCTATTCATTTGTACAGTGTTTACTATAATCCTTGTTATAATGCAACCTGGAAGATATGTACATCAGTATTCCGCTGGCTAGCCAGATGCTTCCGAGTATGGGAAATGCCGATGAGAGGCTGCCCATGCTCTGCTTGAGGATTCCCAGAATCACCGGGGCCAATGCTCCAACTGCAAACCCGGTCATTATCATTGCACTTGAGCAGGATGCGTGCAGCCTTTCCGGGGTTACATCATATAATACAGCATAGATGTTTGCATCGAAGAATGCCCTGAAAAATCCCCAGCCGGCAAACATAAGATATACGAGCCATATAGATGTCCTTGCACCCATGAAGAACAGGAATACTGCGCCTCCGGCAAGTCCTATAGCCTGAAGAATCATTCGGTAGGAACGGCTCCGTAATGCAAGCTTGTCTGACAATGAACCTGCGAGCAGGACGCCAGCGAATGCTGCTGCATAGGTATATCCCATCGAGTTGAATCCTGCCATTGCCTGGCTTTGCCCGAACTCCTCCTGCAGATATGCCGGAACCCATGTCATATATCCGGTGATGACGAAAATCTCGCAGCTGAAACCTATGGTGAGAACAAGTGCCGTAGGGGTTGTGAACACCGTCCTGAAACCTTCGAAGAATCCCGGTTTTCCCTTCTCCTCTGCCATTTCCGGAATTTCCTTGTCATGCAGCCTGAATATCATTATAAGTCCCCAGACGATTCCTGCCGCTCCGAAGATGATGAAAGAATATTTCCACCCGAAAGAATCGGCGATGAGTCCGGCAAGCCATCCTGCCAGAATGACACCTGCATAGTAAGCCGTCTGGTGTATGCTCATTGCTCTCGCTCTTGTATCTGTATGGTATTGTCCCAAAAGGGAATAGTTTGCTGGCCCGAAGAATGCTTCGCCTCCTCCGGTGGCGACAGAACGCAGCGCGACAAGCCAGATGAAGCTGGTGGCAAGACCTGTAAATGCTGTGGCGACACTCCAGAAGATGATGCTTATGGTAGTGACCCATTTTCTGCTGAACCTGTCTCCTGCCCAGCCTCCTATGGGCACCATCAGGGCATAGAAGAGGTTGAAGATGGTGGCGATAAGGCCTACTGAAGCATCTGTGAGGCTTAAAGCGTCCCTGATGGACGGAAGTACAGTGTTGAATACCTGCCTGTCCCCCTGGTTGAGCAGATAAGCCATCCAGAGGAGCAGCAGGACTTCCCATTTATAAGAGCTTTTTTCAGTGAATCTGTATCTCATATTTTTCAAGGCAGCAAGTAGTCAGGCCCTTGCATAGGAAAATTTGTTAGGAGCGGCTCCTGACGGTCGTCTCCACACCAATGTTTGGTTCGTTGTGGTGTGGTGCAAATATAAGTCTAATTTTTCACCTTGCCAACCATATTTGCAAACTTTTTTTATATTTTTGCAGCATTGGATTATTGTGCTTTGGTGTGTTGCGCATTGAGGAAGCGCATAATCTTTTTTTTGAAACCGTTTAAATTTTCGCATTATGCCCATTAGACTTGAATTGGACAGCAACTCGCGAACTCCGGTGTACAAGCAGATAATGAATGCCTTGGAGGCTGCTATAAAGTCCGGAGAATGCAAAAGCGGGGAGCAGCTGCCGTCAATGAATGAATTGTCTGCCTTGCTGGATGTCTCCAAGGAGACTGTCAAGAAAGCGTATTTTCTTCTGAGAAACAGAGGTCTGCTGGATTCCACCCAAGGCAAAGGGTACTTCATCTCGGAGCAGGACCGGAACAGAAAAATGCGTGTGCTGGTGCTGTTCGACAAACTCAGTAACATAAAACAGGTATTGTTCAATTCATTCGCATCTACAATAGGCGGCAAGGCTGATATCACGATGTACCTTCATAATCAGCAGGCGAACTTGCTGGAGTACTATATAGATGAGAATCTTGGAGACTTCGACTATTATGTCGTAACGCCGCACTTTCCTCTGGATAAGGAGACTCAGAAAAGGGTTGCAAAGGCATTGCGGCGAATACCGAACAGAAAGCTGATTCTGCTGGATCATTGTATCGATGATTTGCCTGGTAACTATGGGGCGGTGTACCAGGATTATGAGAATGATGCTGCGACAGGGCTGGCTATGGGGATGGACAAGTTCAGCAGGATTTCCAGCCTCAATGTAATCATAGAGACTTCCTCGCTCTATCATGCAGCCGTAGTGAAAGCTGTTGAGAAGTTCTGTTCTGCCAATAATATAAGTTGCAGGTATTTTAACCGGATAACAGCATCTGCCGTTCATGCAGGAGAGGTGTACCTTATAATAAATGGTCAGCTGGACATGGAGCTTATTAACCTGGTTCGGGCCGGAAAATCACTGAATCTGAAGCCAGGGAGGGATTTCAGTATCATCTCGTATAATGAGGCTCCTATCAATGAGATAATTCTGGACGGACTCACCACCATCTCCGCGGATTTCAACCAGATGGGGCGTCTTGCTGCCGAGATGATTCTGGACGGCAATCTCCGGAAGGTAAAATGCGACTTTAAGATGACGCGTCGCAGCACGTTCTGATTACGAAAAATATGTTCAAAATGAAAAGACTTGTGGTATTGACGGGTGCCGGTGTGAGCGCCGAGAGCGGCATCAGCACATTCCGTGATAATGGAGGGCTGTGGGACAATTATGATCCTCACGAAGTCGCCTCCATTGACGGATGGAACAGGAATCCCGGGCTGATGCTTGATTTCTATAATATCCGAAGAAAAGAGCTCGCCGGAGTGAGGCCTAACGATGCGCATCTTGCGATTGCAGCATTGCAGGATATATATGATGTAGATGTCGTCACCCAGAATGTGGACAACCTTCATGAGCGTGCCGACAGCTCCAGGGTTCTGCATCTTCATGGCGAACTGACCAAGGTCAGGCCCGAGAACTGCTGCAACGAGGAGGACAGCTTCTCCGAGAAGACGGTGTTCGACATCGGGTATGGTGAAATCCATCTTGGAGACAAGGCCCCCAATGGGCATCAGCTGCGTCCGCATATCGTCTGGTTCGGAGAACCGGTCCCGAAGATAGAAAAGGCCATAGATATAGTCT
The DNA here is from genome assembly GCA_934691625.1 of uncultured Bacteroidales bacterium. Classification (GTDB taxonomy): domain Bacteria; phylum Bacteroidota; class Bacteroidia; order Bacteroidales; family UBA932; genus Cryptobacteroides. Next base: position 29,683 of record CAKUTA010000011.1, read on the forward strand.
CGGCAGCAGATATACTTCTGATTGTCGGGACCTCACTGAGTGTCTATCCTGCGGCCGGGCTTTACAGATATGCCCCGCTTGATACTCCTGTATATCTGATAGATCCGGGCGATGTCAATGTGCGTGACCGCAGAATCCGTCATATCAAGGCTAAAGCGACTGAGGGAATGAAGATCTTTCAGGAGGAGATCCAGCATAATAAGCAATTCTGAAAAAATCCATAAAAATCTGCATGAAAGGTTGCCAATCCGGATAATTGTCGTATCTTTGCAGCCGCTAAATCTGGAAAGAATAACGTAACTTATTCGGATTCAGTAGATTTTTAACAAAAGGAGGTGATTCAGATATGATTATTGTACCGCTTAAGGAAGGTGAGAACATCGAGAGAGCTCTCAAGAGATTCAAAAGAAAATTTGAGAAAACAGGTGCTATCCGTGAGCTCCGTGCCAGAAAGAATTTTGTGAAACCATCTGTAAAGAGAAGAGAGCAGATTCAGAAGGCTATCTACGTGCAGCATCTGCAGCTTGAGGACGAGCAGTAAGCCAGGCGCAGACATTATATCTGAACAAGGATATATAAGAGGGTGACTAAATGATTTTAGCCACCCTCTGGCTGTTTTATGGCGTGGCTTGTTTATTGCCCATAATGCAGACTTTCATTATCTTTGCATGAAGTTTCGGGAAGTCTGACTTTTCCCGGAGAATGGTTATAAATGAGTTCATTGATATGGACAAAAAAGGTGATGTGGAGAAAAATCCGCCGAGGCGCAAGCGCTTCCGCGGATTGAAGATAGCAGCAGGGACAATAGCCGGAATATGGGTATTGCTCCTTGTTGTGATACAGATTGCACTGAATTCTGCCTTCCTGATGAAGATGGCGGACCGGTATATCCCGCAATATATTGATGCAGATGTCCATATAGGGAAAATATCAGCGTCGGTATTCAAAAGTTTCCCGAATCTGAATCTGGAGGTGACTGATCTCGTCGTGACATATCCGCATGACAGGTATGCACAGTTTGATTCCCTTGGTGTAGACGGCATCCTCAGGCATGCCGGGCGTGCAGAAGGTGCGGACACATTGGCGGCGATCAGGAAGACATCATTGTCGGTGAACTATCTTTCCGCTATCTTCGGAAAGATTCGCATACATGAGGCCAGCATGGACAAGCCGCATGTCTTTGCGCATTACTTCGGCGACGGGCAGGCTAACTGGAACGTGCTGAAGACTTCAGGCGCTTCCGGGGAAAGCGCGGCAGAAGATACGTCAGCATTGTCATTGCCAGTGATAACTGTCAACAATGTATGTCTGACTGGCAGCCCGAAGATTGTCTATACAGACTGCCGTGATACGGTGTTTGCTGCTATATTGCTGAAACAGATGTATTTCCATGGAAAGCTCACGACCGCTTCGGCCTCTGCCAGCAGGCTTGGGCTGGAGGTTGACAGCCTGTTCGTCTCGGGTCGTCTTCCTGCAGATACCCTGGCTGTCGCGATGGAGCATCTGGATATCAGGGAGAAAAACAAGGTGATAGCGTTCGATGCCGGAGCAAAAGCGTTTCTCGGCATGAGCGAATATGGACGTGTTATCGTGCCGCTTGGACTTAAAGGGCATGTAAGCGTGAACGATACGCAAGTTCCTGAAGTCGTGCTGCATGATTTCAAGGCTGATGTGGCTACTATCTCCATGACAGGAAAGGGTGAAGCCCGTTTCCTTGCTGACAGCACATACCTGAAGGCAGAGGCCTCTGTCGATGATTGCAGCGTAGAGGACATTATACAGTATTTCGGCAAGAATTTTCTTCCTGAGGCGATGAACCTTAAGACTGATGCGAAAATATCACTGACGTCTCTCTGTGACGGATATTATAATCCCGCACGTGGGACTCTCCCTGAACTGATTGCCGAGCTTGTGCTTCCTAAGGCCGATGTGAAATACCCTGGCATTCCAGATGGAAGCGTTGCGGCGGATATCAATGCCTCCACAGATAATGCAGGACGTCTGGATATCAGCATTGATGATATGTGCCTTGATTTCGGCGGACTTGACTTTGATTTGACGGGCACGGTGTCGGATGTCGCAGGGGAAGATCCTATGTTCGACGTGGAGGGACTTGCATACGCATCTCTTGATGAGATGATGGCATTTTTGCCTGATTCATGCGGGTATAGGGCTTCCGGGGAGCTGGATGCTCTGCTTACGGGAAAGATAAGGCTGTCCCAGATGGATCCGTATAATTTCTATAAGGCAGGACTTGACGGATATATCAGGAGCCATAGCGTGGCGCTGGTGTCTGAGGCAGATTCTCTATATGCCTGGCTCGGCTCTCCGGAGATAGGTGTCCGGACCATTGCGAACAAGGTGGATGGAAGTATGCCCAAGGGCACTAAGGTCATGGCTCTTACAGCCAAGGTCGATTCTCTCTATGCCACTTATGGCAGCGATATGACAGTCAGAGGCTCAGGAGTGCATGCCGCTGCTCAGAATGCGGCGAAGATCGAGTGCAAGGAGCATGGCAGCGAGCATCACCCGATAGTTGGCAGTCTGGAACTTGGCAAGGTGTTCCTGTCGGGTGCGGATTCTCTGTTCGCAGGAGTGATAGGATCAGAGAATACATTTACGTTCTCGCAGCAGGAGAAAGGACGGATGATGGAGCCAAGGCTCTCGCTGTCCAGCTCTAGTTCCCGCATTTTCGCGCGTGAGGGCGTGAACAGGTACGGCTTCAAGGATGCGAAGTTCAATGCTTCTGCACGTATGACTGCTTTCGAGAACAACCAGAGAAGGAAGATGTTTCTGGACTCACTCCAGCGGGTATATCCTGGAACTCCGCGTGATTCGCTGTTTCACAGGATGATACGTGCGAAGATGGCTGGCCGTCCGGTTCCGGATTTCATTGCGGAGAAGGATTTCCGCAAGCGCGACCTTGATATAACATTGAACGAGTCACTCGCCAAGTACCTGAAGGAATGGGACATGAAGGGGGGCCTGGATATACATAGCGGCATTGTCATAACCCCTTATTTCCCTCTGAAGAATGTGGTAGAGGATGTCAGAGGCTCTTTCAGCAATGATGCTGTTCATCTGGACAATTTCACTTTCCGTCCGGGGAACTCGGATCTCTCTGCAAATGGAGTTCTCAGTGGCCTGAGGAAGGCATTGCTTGGATACGGGCCGATGACTCTGGATCTTAAGTTGACTTCTAAGAAGATTGACGCCAATGAGCTGCTGACGGCCTATAGCGCCGGGGTCAAGTTCTCGCCGGAGACGCTGGTCAATGACGCCGACCTGGATGATGCTGAATATCTCGCTACTGTTTCTGCCTCGCAGGAGGATGCAAGGGACAGCAGCTATGCGCTGATTGTCGTTCCTGCGAACCTGAATGCCAATATATCATTGCAGGCAAACGAGGTGGACTACTCAGACCTGAAGATTTCGTGGCTGGCCGCGGACATGACCATGAAGGAGCGCTGTATCCAGCTGACAAATACACTTGCCACCTCCAATATGGGAGATATATTCTTCGAGGGCTTCTATTCAACGAGAACGAAGACGGATATCAAGGCGGGATTTGACCTTAATCTTTCTGATATCACGGCGGACAAGGTCGTCCAGCTGTTCCCGGCGGTGGATACGATCATGCCTATGCTGACCTCATTCAAGGGAATGCTTGACTGCGAGATGGCGGCGACTACGGACCTGGATACGAACATGAATTTCGTCACTCCGTCGATGAGCGGAATAATGAAGATAAGCGGACGTGATGTCGTGCTGGAGGAGAGCGCGGCCTTCAAGAAGCTTGCTAGGATGCTGATGTTCAAGAACAAGAAGTCAGGAAAAATGGCGGACATGTCTGTGAGCGGGCTTATAAGCAACAACAGGCTGGAGATTTTCCCGTTTGTGCTGAAGATTGACCGTTATACATTGGCAATGAGCGGAATGCAGAACTTTGACCAGACGTTCAAGTATCATGTGTCTGTGCTGAAGTCTCCGATTCCGTTCAGGTTCGGTATCAATATCTTCGGAAACTTCGATAACTGGAAGTATCGTATCGGGAAGGCTCAGTACAAGAGTACCAATGTCCCTGTGTTCACGGCGCAGATAGATACGCTCCAGATGAATCTTGTAAGTTCCATCCACAATATCTTCACGAAGGGGGTTGACCTGGCGGTCAAGCAGAACGAGTCGATGAAGGATGCTATCGATGCCAGCAAGAAGTCTATGGGATTCAATCCTGATGCTCAGCTGGATTCTCTGGATGGGAGCAAGATGAAGATGCTGGATTCTCTGCAGACGGCGTATGACAATCCTGTGGATTCGGTGCTCAATGCGCGGATGGATTCGCTTGTGGTGATTACGGAGGCAGCTCCTGAAGCCGGTGAAAGTGCTTCGAAGATGCAGCAGTTCATTGACAGCCAGGTGCAGAGCAGGTCCTCCAGGGAGGAACGTCAGGCTGAACGCCGCAGAAAACGTGAGGAGCGTCAGACCACAAGGCGTGGCGATGTCACGGCCTCTGGCGATGCCGAGGATCGCGAAACTTTAGGAACAAAGTAGTGCCCCTGGAGCCTTTACTCTCCTGAAACAGGCGAAGATGGCCGAGTGAGGATAATAAATAATTAGAAGTAGGCCTGAAAAACATCCCTCTCCAGAGGAGAGGGAAGCAGGGAGAGGGTAAGAAGATAAAGGTGCGTGGGCATAGTAACCCTGGAGCCTTTACTCTCCTGAAACAGGCGAAGATGGTCGAGAGAGGATTATAAATAATTAGAAGTTGGCGATGGACAGCAGCGATTATATTGAAGTTAAGGTCAGTATTGACCCTTATACTGAAGAAAATGCAGAAATTCTGGAAGCTATGCTTGCAGACCTTCCGTATGACTCTTTCATGACGGATGGAGATGCCGTGAAATGCTATATCCAGAAGCCGCAGTTCGACAGGACAGCATTGAAAGCCGTGCTGGCTGGGCTTCCTTTCAAGACCATGTTCGAAGCTGCGCCGGTTCCGTTCCAGAACTGGAATGCGCAGTGGGAAAGTACGTTTGAACCGATTGTTGTTGACGGAAAGGTGACAATAAAGCAGGCTGACGACATGTCCGCGCCACGTGCCAGGTACAATATCCGTCTTCGTCCGGAGATGGCTTTCGGTACGGGGCATCATGATACCACATATATGATGGTCCAGTCGATGCTTGACAATGTCCAGGCAATCCGTGGCAATGTCGTTATGGATATGGGCTGCGGCACGGCAATTCTTGGAATTCTTGCAGCGAAGATGGGGGCAGCCAAGGTCTATGGCATAGACATCGATGCCGTAGCTGCGCAGTCAGCTTATGACAATGCCCGCCTGAACCGCGTGGGACGGAAGGTTGAGACTTATTGCGGCGATGCCTCGCTGCTTCAGATGGGAAAATACAATGTCCTGCTGGCAAATATCCATAGAAATGTCATAATCATGGACTTGCGGACTTATGCCAGCTCCCTGAAAGTGGGCGGGCTGCTTTTCCTCAGCGGCTTCTATGTGTCAGATGTTGAGGATATAGTTGCGGAGGCATCGAAATATGGTCTTGAACTGCAATGCCGCCGGGAACGTGAAGGCTGGGCTTGCCTGACCATGCGTCTTGTCAGCCCTATTTCCATATCAGACGTCATTTCCAGATGACCATTTGTGGGATAGTGCCACGGTGCCCATCATAAGTCCCTGATAATCAATGGAGATTTGAATATGGCGTGGATTTCGTGCTGAAAAAAGTCTCCAATTCCACACTTCTATTTTGCAAGTCATTGAGCATCAATGTCTTTGCTGCTAGTGGCGTGGCGCCGTCCAGCTAAACCTGTTAAATCCGCAGAACACCATGCCCCATGCCACCTGCTGTGCAATAGGGCGGCCGCGGCCTCGTGAGCGACTCCCGAAAGAAAAAGTTCCGGAGGGGGATGGAGCCTTCCGGCAACTCTACGTCACCATATATGAAAAAGAGACCAACCCTTTTGGGTCAGCCTCTTCTTCGTGCGAGCGAAGGGACTCGAACCCATACGCACTAGGCACCAGATCCTAAGTCTGGCTTGGCTACCAATTACAACACGCTCGCAAATCCCTCCGGAAGACTCATAACATGAAGCCCATCGCTGAAATTGGCCTAGTTGGAAGCTGCCGCATTCTGTGTCCGAAAGGAACACAAATTTAATACATATTTTCCGAAACATGAAATTTTGGAAGAAAATTCAGAAAAAATGCAGATATTTACGCTATGGAAAAGTGGCAAGAGAAATTGGCGGCATTGCGCGAAGCAAACAATAGGGCGGCATGGGCTATGTCTGAGTATATTGACGAGACACCGGCTGCGATAACGCAGGCATTGGTGAAGAGTGCAGATACCGACGGGCATCTGCCTGAAGAAGCGCTGTATGCTGCATTCATGGCAGGCTTCTCTGGTGTCCCGGAAAAGGACCACATCACATCCGCATATTTCATGGATGCGGTAAAAAGGCTTGAAATATCTGATTACCAGAGCGATCCCTATATTGCTTCTATACGGTTTCCCGATGTGGCATCGCATCATTGGCGCTTCACGCATTATTGCTATAAGCCTTATGAAGCCTTTATCCGTGATGACATCAGTATTGAGCCTGGTCTTCGGGAGGTCCCTCAGGTCGGCTACTTTACTGAACGTTTCATGTATCCTGCTGTGGAACAGGACGGAAGGGAGTGGATGGCGGTAAAGCCGAGCGAGATAGAAACTATGCGCCAGCCGCTTGACATTGTGTCAGGACGTGTAGTCACATTCGGCCTGGGGCTGGGATATTTCACATTCATGGCATCACGCAAGTCGGAGGTTGAAACTGTAGATGTAGTTGAACGTGATGCAGAGGTCATTGAGCTTTTCTCTAGATATATACTTCCGCAGTTCCCGGACAAGGGGAAAATCAGGATCATCCATGATGATGCATTTGCCTTTATGCGAAAGCAGATGCTGGATCAAGGCTATGACTATGCTTTCGTGGATCTATGGCATGATACGTCTGACGGGCTGGAGCTGTACCTGAAATCGAAAGATGAAGAGAACCGTCTGAGGCGCGATGGTGCTACAACAGAATTCCTCTACTGGGTGGAACGCTCGCTTCTGTCGGCATACCGCTGGACGAAATTCGATGAAATACTGTCTGCATGCGGCTCGGAAGAAGAAGCTCTAGAGGCACTTTCAGACGATTCATTGAGATCAATGCTTTCGGACTGAACGCTATTAAACAGCTATTCCTCAGACGGCATATTACCGGCATAATCACGCCATTTGTCTATAAGTGACTGCATATCGGCAGGTAGTGGAGAGTCAAATCTTATGAATTCACGAGTCCGCGGATGTACGAACCCAAGAGTCTTCGCATGCAGTGCCTGGCGCGGGCACAGCTCGAAGCAGTTGCGTATGAACTGCTTGTATTTTGCATATATTGTCCCTTTCCGTATCTCGGAGCCGCCATATCTCTCATCATTGAAGAGAGGATGTCCGATATAGTTCATGTGCACACGTATCTGGTGTGTCCGTCCTGTCTCCAGACGGCACTCGACCACGGTCACATAACCGAAGCGCTCGATGACCTTGTAATGCGTCACGGCATGCTTTCCCTTGTCTCCTTCAGGATAGACCTTGAAACGCAGCCTGTCATTCGGATCCCTGCCGATATTCCCGGTGATGGTGCCCTCGTCCTCTTTCAGGTTGCCCCATACGACTGCAACATATTTCCTCTCGATGGTGTGCCTGAAGAACTGTCCGGCAAGGTCGAGCTGTGCCTCGTCATTCTTCGCGACCACCAGCAGTCCGGAAGTGTCCATGTCGATTCTGTGCACCAGGACTCCCATGCGCTCATCTTTCGCATCAGGTCCCTGCGAGATGCCGAGATGATAGGAAAGCGCATTGATCAATGTCCCCTCGAAGTGGCCATGCCCCGGATGCACGACCATTCCGGCAGGCTTGTTCACCACCAGGAGATCCTCATCCTCATACACTATATCCAGAGGAATATTCTCAGGCAGCACCTCGAATCCGCGGCGCTCATACGGCATCACGAACCTTATGATGTCGCCAGGACGGACAATGAGATTTGCCTTTGCAGGCTTGTCGTTCACCTTCACATATCCGTTCTTTATCGCCAGCTGCACCCTGTGGCGCGACGTGTCCATCAGATGGCACGCCATATATTTATCCACACGGAGCGGCGTCTGCCCCTTGTCAACATTGAGCCTGAAATGCTCGAACATCCCCTGCTCATCCTCCTCCGAAGCGCTGTCCGCCCCTTCCTCCACTATAATCCCGTCAGGAGCGTATTCATTCTCCTCTACAGGAAACATCATATCCTGCTCCAACATTATCTGCTCTTGTCTGGTGAAGAAAGGTAAAGCGTTATTTCAGAGCCCATTGTGACAGGCATGTCGCCTGCCGACGGGGTCTGCCGATAGACTACGGCATCCAGCGAGTCGCTGTATGTGCGTATCTCCTTGTCGAACCTGAGCCTGGCGATGTTCAGAGAATTATCATGCAGCGCATCCACAGCTCTCATGTATTTCATCCCTGTGACATCAGGTATATATGTCTGGCTGTCCGTGCCGAGTCCGACTACCAGATCTATCTCCGAGCCGCTGTCTATGGATTTACCGGCCTTGATGTCGCGGCCCCTGTATAGCTGCCTCAGAACATTGTTAGTGGCCATGTCCTCGGTATAGCGGAGGCGTCCGAGTACGAGACCCTTGGCAAGAAGCTCGGCCTTGGCCTGACGCATGGAGAACCCTACGAGGTCTGGCATTGTCACCCTCTTGGGAACTACGGAATTGATAGTCAGCTTTATCTCACGTCCTTTCTTTACGTGGCTTCCTGCCTTCGGGAACTGCGCGAAGACAAGGCCGCGCCCCATCTTCCTGACATAGACCGAATCCGTCACATTGATACGTATGCCGTAGTCTGAAGCGATATGCCTGGCGTCAGATACGCTCATATTGGCGAAATCTGGAACTTCTATCTCCTGCCCGTGGTGCGTGCCGACCTTGAGAAGAAAATTGCTGACACATACCAGCGCCAGTATTGCAGCTGCCGCCAGGAGCACATTCTTCACTATCCAGTTCGTAAAAAATCCTTTGATATCCATTTTGCTGAAAATCTGTTAAATTAGTCATGCATGACCGAAGATGACCTCCATGACGCCCTCGGTGACAAGCGCAATACCTATTATTGTGACGATTATTCCTGTAATCCTGTTTATCCACAATATCGTGCCCAGCTTGAAGTTCCTTCTCATCCGGCTGAATATCCATGAGAAGAAGAACCAGTACAGCGCGGAGCCTGCGCTCAATGCCAGCAGGATAGGTGCGACTCGGAAGTCATGCGGTTCAAGTTCAATGCCGAAGAACGCGAAAAGCGCGAAAATCACCAGTATGGCCCCGGGATTTGAAACCCCCATGATGACCGCCTGGAAGAAGTCCTTAAGCGAATATGACGGGGTGGGCTCCTCTTTCTTCATCTTCCTGAACGGATCCTTGAAGGCAAGGCTGCACCCGAGGACGGTAACCACGATCCCGCCGCCTACCATGATGAGAATACTGTAGTTCTCGATGAAAGTCTCGGCTATCGCCAATGCGAATATGGCAATGACTGCGAATATCGTGTCCACCAGACATGCGCCGAGACCTGCAAGAAATCCTGCCTTGTGGCCTTCGCTGAGCGATTTCTGTATAACGAGAATAGCTATCGGCCCCAGCGGGACTGACGCGCAGATACCTATTATGAAACCTTTAAGAATATCCAGCAGCATATCGTCAATGTAGCTAAACATGCAAAGATAATAATTTAATTCATATCTTTGCCGATGTGTTGCCCATCCATGGGTGAATGTATATAGATTATGAGAAATCAGAAAATCCTCATGGCCGTACTGGTGCTGCTCTTTGTGGTGCTGATGTCCGTGCCATATCTTGTCCCGCATACAGGAATATTGTCATTATTCGGCCTCGTCCCTCTGCTGTGCATGGAGCACATAGCGGCCCTTTCAGGCATGAAGCGTGTATGGATATGGCATTACATCGCCTTCCTGCTGTGGAACATCGCCACGACATTCTGGGTATGCAATGCCACCATAGGCGGCGGAATCTTCGCCTGTGTTGCCAATGCGTTCCAGATGTCGCTGATATTCGGCATGTTCCGCTGGAGCCGCAGAGTGCTTAAGGGCTCATTGCCGTATATCTTTCTGGCAATGCTGTGGATCGCCTGGGAGAAGTACTATCTGACGGTGGCTCAGATCTCATGGCCATGGCTTGTCCTTGGAAACTCATTTGCCAGAACGGTCTCTCTGGCCCAGTGGTATGAATATCTAGGCACGCTTGGCGGCTCATTATGGATATGGGCATGCAATCTGGGGCTGTTCGGCCTGATGGTCTCGCTCTCCGACGGCAGATGGTTCCGGTTTAATGTCAAGGCCAAGTCTGCCGCGCTGCTCGGCTACGTAGTGGTGCTGCTTCTTCCTATGGCGCTGTCTGTATCCATGTACCGCTCCTATGAGGAAAGTGATGCCCCGCTGGAAGTCGTTGCCCTTCAGCCTGATATCGACCCGTATCACAAGTTTCAGGCTCTGTCCCAGGACCAGCAGAATGCAATCCTGCAGTCTCAGATGATGTCGGCCCTGGACGGGAGAAATTCCAGTGACACATCCCTGCTCCTGTTTCTTGCGCCAGAGACATTCACGAATGATGTAGTGACTGATGATTTCGACAGAAGCCGCACATATCGCAGATTCCGTAATCTTCTTTCTGAATATCGGAATGTGAATCTTCTTTTCGGGGCATCGTCGTACACCTTCATTGACTCCGGCGCGGCGCCGTCAGCCACGGCACGTAGCCTCGGTGGTGGCAGGTGGGTGGAGTCCCATAATTCAGCATTGATGATGGACGGAACAGGAGATGCCGGGATATATCATAAGTCCAAGCTGGTGGTCGGTGTGGAGATGACGCCGTATCCCGCTTTCTTCTGCAAGGTTGACGATCTTCTCGGCGGTGTGATGGGACGCTGCATCGGGCAGGAGGATGTCTCGCTGCTGCACTGCGTTGCGCGGGATTCTTCAGGGATAGTTACTTCCAGCGTCCCGGTCGGCTGTGCAATATGCTATGAATCAGTGTATCCTGAACATTGCGCCGAATATGTTCGAAAAGGCGCTAAGATGCTTGCAGTGATCACTAATGATGCCTGGTGGGGTGACACTCCTGGCTATAGGCAGCATCTGAGCTACGCTTCACTACGGGCGATAGAGACCAGGCGCGATATTGCGAGAAGCGCCAATACGGGAATCTCGGCGATTATAAACCAGCGTGGAGATATCGTCAAGTCCACCGGCTGGTGGACGCCTGCTGTACTTGCCGGACAGGTCAATCTCAATGACAGGATGACAATGTTTGTAAGCCAGGGTGATATCGTCGGCCGCCTCTGTGTGTTCCTGTCGATACTGCTCATACTCAGTATACTGGTGCGCTCCAGAGTCCAGCCGTCAGAAAAAAGATGATGGTGGCCTGGTTGCTTCCGGGCCGCCATCATCTTAAAATATTCATCTACCGTAATGCGTGACTAGCTGTCAAGCCTCTCTCCGCTTTCGGTATATAGTTCATTCTGCAGGACACTGAAGTCCAGGACTTCTTCGTGCTTTATCTTGCATTTGTACTTCCTTCTCCATTTCCTAAGGAAAGAATTGAAACCTCTGGAAATGTACGCTCCCAGGATAGGGCCGGTCTTCAGAATGAAGGACCGGATATTCTTCTCATTGGCGTAATATGAAATCTTGCGCTCGATCTCCTCATCAATGACGATGCTCGGTGAGATTTTCCCCGTGCCATGGCATACAGGGCAGGTCTCTTCCGTGTTTATCTGTGTCACGGGACGGATTCTCTGCCTGGTTATCTGCATTAGACCGAACTTGGTGAGCGGCAGCACATTGTGCTTTGCCCTGTCATCCAGCATCAGCTCGGTCATGTACTTGTACAGGCCATTCTTGTGCTCCTGGTTCTCCATGTCGATGAAGTCCACGATTACAATACCGCCCATGTCCCTGAGCCTCAGCTGTCTCGCGATTTCCTCCGCCGCATAGCGGTTCACTTCGTAGGTGTTCTCCTCTTGGTCGTTTGTCTTCGCCCGGATGCCGCTGTTGACATCTACGACATTGAGCGCTTCTGTCGATTCTATTACAAGATATGCCCCCTGCTTTATAGGAACCACCTTTCCGAAAGAACTCTTGATCTGCCTTGTGACATCGAACTTGTCAAACACAGGCTCGTCCTCGTCATAGAACTTCACGATTTTCTCCTTGTCTGGGGAAATCTGGGCGATATACTTCCTGATTTCCTCAAATTCCTTCCTGTCATTGACATAGATGTTTGAGAAGGAATCATTGAAAAGATCGCGCAGGATGGTGGTCGTCTTGCTGTACTCTGTAAAGAGCAGCTGGACATTCTTGGATTTGGACAGTTTCGTCCATGAGCCTTCCCATTTGCTGATGAGCGATTTCAGCTCTGAAACCAGTATGGCTGCGTTCTTGCCCTCGGCAGCTGTGCGGATTATCGCACCATAGTTATTCGGGAGAATGCTCTTGACGAGCGTCTCAAGTCTCTTTTTCTCTTCCTTGGATGCTATTTTCTGAGATATGCTCACTTTCTTTGCGAAAGGGAGGAGTACAATATTGCGTCCTGCCAATGAAATCTCTGCAGTGAGCCGTGAGCCCTTGGTCGAGATCGGTTCCTTGACAATCTGGACAATGATCATCTGTCCAGGCTTGAGGATATTCTCTATCTGCCCCTCTTTCGCGAGGATAGGAGGCAGCTCAATGCCTGAGAACAGGTCGTTGGCATTCGTGTTCTGGTTCGTCTTGCGGACAAACTCGTCAAATGCGTAGAAATACAGACCTAGATCCAGATAGTGGATAAAAGCTTCCTTCTCGTCTCCGATGTCAACAAAGGCCGCATTCAGTGCGGGCATCACCTTCTTCACCTTGCCGAGGAATACATCGCCGACCGTGAAGCTGTGCCCGTTGCTGGACTCCTTGTTCAGCTCGATGAGGCGGTGGTTCTCCATTAGGGCCAGCCTTACCTCTTCTTCGCCTACATCTACAATCAGATCTTTAACTGATTCTTTTTCAGACTCCATCAGGATAAAACAATATTAGTGACAGTAAGAAAAGGCATTGCCTTTTCACAAAATTAAAGAGGCCGTCCGGACTACCGGTCAGCCTCTCTCTCTTAGCAGACTGCTAAAATGGCAGACACTGAAAAATTACTTCTTCTTATGTCTGTTCTTGCGCAAGCGCTTTTTACGCTTGTGCGTTGCCATCTTATGTCTCTTTCTCTTTTTACCGCTTGGCATAGATTAAAAGATTTTATTTGTTATTTCTTAACAGAACCTACGAACACCTTTGCTGGCTTGAATGCCGGGATGTTGTGTGCCGGGATTGTCATGGTAGTGTTCTTCGTGATGTTACGTGCAGCCTTCTCTGCTCTGTGCTTGATGATGAAACTGCCGAAACCACGGAGATATACAGGCTCGCCTTTTGCAAGGGAATCCTTCACGCTCTCCATGAAAGCCTCGACAACAGTCTGTACTGTTGTTTTCTCAAGTCCGGTTGCTTTCGCAACCTCGTTTACGATCTCTGCTTTGGTCATGATAACTGATATTAATATAATTTACTATCGATTTCAATCCGAATCGGTTGGCAAAGGTACGCTTATTTTTTTTATTAGCAAACTTTTACGTGAGAAATTGGCTCTGTGTGTGATTTTCTGACGAATTTTCAGCAAATTTGCATTGGCATAAAGATTGACTATCTTATATGCGACTGTTGTTCCCGCCGCCAATGCCAAATTGGCAGTCGGGACGGATTGTGTCACGTAATGTCTTGGACATGCGGTTAAGAAGCTGTTTTGAAATGATTGAAAAGTTGTTTGAGGTAAAATTCCTTCATTTTCTTTCCGATGCTTCAGGTCAGATAGGCACCGCTATCTTCCCAGAAGCCCCGGTCGAATCTGAAGTTTTTTCCTCTCAAACTTTCAGACAATAATTTCAAAACAACTTCTAAGAAATTAAAAGATTCAAAACTTATTAATAATATGGCAGATAAATATTCGGATGTGTTCTCGCCGGCAGGCGCGGAAGTCAGCATTATCCCGGTCATGAGCGGAGACATACCTCCGCAGGTGGACGAGACATCATTGCCTGACACATTGCCGTTGCTCGCATTGAGAAATGCAGTGATTTTCCCGGGATCTATTTTCCCGATAACTATCGGACGCGAGAAATCCATCAAGCTTATAGAGGACGCGCACAAGTCAAACTCCCTTATTGGCGCTGTGCCGCAGAACGATGTCGGTGTCGAGGATCCGGCGCTTGACGACCTGTTCCCGTTCGGCACTGTCTCCAGGATCATAAAGACATTTGAAATGCCTGATGGTACCATCTCGGCGGTCCTTCAGGGACTTAAGAGGTTCGAGATCGAGGATGTCATATCTTCGGAGCCGTACCTTCGTGCTCATGTGAGGTATCTGGAGGATATCGAGGCTAATCATGATGACCCGGAGATACGTGTGATTGCAGACTCCCTGAAGGAGAAGGCTGCCGCAATAATCAAGTCTTCATCCTTCGCCCCGAAGGAGGCTGCCAATGCGCTGAAGTCCATAGAGGATTTCAATTTTCTCGTGAACTTCATCGCGACGACCATTGATGTCGAGAATTTCTTCGACAAGGTGGAGCTCCTTAAATATGAGGACCTGAAAGTCAGGGCAATGAAGCTTCTCAATGTCCTGGATACCCAGGTGGAACTTCTGAAGATAAAGCAGGAGATCAACTCCAAGGTTAAGAATGAGATTGACCAGCAGCAGAGGGAGTATTATCTTAACAACCAGCTCCGTACTATCCAGGAGGAACTCGGCATGGATGAAGATGAGGATCTGGAGAAGCTTCGCGCCGAGGCTGCGAAGAAGGACTGGCCGGCTTCTGTGAAGGAGATTTTCGACAAGGAGCTTGCCAAGCTGGAGAAATATAATCCTTCATCCCCGGACTACAGCATCCAGTATAACTATATAAAGTTCATGCTGGAGCTTCCATGGAACCATATATCCAAGGATAATCTGGATCTGAAGCATGCGCAGAAAGTTCTGGACGATGACCACTACGGCCTGGAGAAGGTCAAGGAGAGAATCATTGAATATCTTGCTGTCCTGAAGCTGCGCGGGGACATGAAATCCCCGATTCTCTGTCTCTACGGCCCTCCGGGAGTGGGCAAGACAAGCCTCGGCAAGTCCATTGCTAAGGCGATAGGCAGAAAGTATGTCCGCATAGCCCTCGGAGGCATGCATGACGAGGCGGAGATTCGTGGACACAGGAAGACTTATATAGGTGCGCTTCCAGGACGTATCCTGAATGGAATCGCACGTGCCGGCACATCCAACCCTGTGATGGTGCTGGATGAAATCGACAAGCTTAGCAGCGACTTCAAGGGCGACCCGTCATCGGCGTTGCTGGAAGTTCTTGATCCTGAGCAGAATGTGACATTCCATGATAACTATCTGGATGTAGACTATGACCTGTCTCATGTGCTTTTCATAACTACAGCCAATGATATCTCGACTATCCAGCCTGCTCTTCTGGACAGGATGGAACTTATCAATGTCACAGGCTATCTTGCCGAGGAGAAGATGGAGATCGCGAAGAAGTTCCTGCTGCCGCGTGAGCTTGAGGAGCACGGAATAGGCAAGAAGGAGCTCCGCATTGACAAGCCGGCAATGGCAGAAATCATTGACCAGTACACACATGAGTCCGGGGTCCGCGGCCTGGAGAAGCAGATAGCCAAGATAGCGAGGGTGACTGCGAAGAAGATTGCGATGGGCGAGGAGTTCCCTTCTGTCATCAAGAAGGAGCATCTGAAGGAGTATCTAGGCCTGCCTACGGCATTCCATGACAAGCAGAGCGGCAATGAAGGTGTCGGTGTGGTGACAGGCCTGGCATGGACGCAGATGGGCGGAGAAATCCTGTTCGTGGAAAGCTCTGTCAGTGACGGTAAGGGGCAGCTTACCATGACCGGAAATCTTGGAAATGTCATGAAAGAGTCCGCGACTATCGCGTACCAGTACATAAAGGCTCATCCTCAGCTTGCAGGGATGGATTCCAAGGAGTTTGATGCGCATGATATCCATGTGCATGTTCCTGAGGGCGCCACTCCTAAGGACGGCCCTTCTGCCGGAATCACTCTTGTATGCTCGATGCTGTCGGCGTTGAGGAATGAGCCTGTCAGAAAAGGCATTGCAATGACTGGCGAGACGACGCTGAGGGGACGTGTGCTCCCTGTCGGAGGTATCAAGGAGAAGATTCTTGCTGCCAAGAGGGCCGGCGTCACTGCTATCGTGATTTCAGAGGACAACAGGAAGGATATAGAGGATATCAATGAGAAATATATCGCAGGCCTGACATTCGAGTATGTGAAGACCATCGACGATGTCCTGAAATTTGTGTTCCAGAAATGAATGTCCAGATAGAAGAAAGCTGGAAGGAGGCTTTGAAGGACGAGTTCGACAAGCCGTATTTCGCTTCCCTGGTGCAGTATCTGCATCGTGAAAAAGCGGAGGGAAAACAGATTTTTCCTCCGGGGAGGGAGATATTCAAGGCATTCGAGCTGACTCCAGTGGATAAGGTCAAGGTCGTGATTCTCGGCCAGGATCCATATCACGGGTATGGCCAGGCCATGGGACTGTCTTTCTCTGTTCCGGCGGATGTCCCGGCTCCTCCGTCTCTGAAAAATATCTTCAAGGAGATTGAAACGGATCTCGGGATCTGTATGAGCGGGTGCCCGGATCTGAGAAAATGGGCGGAACAGGGGGTGCTTCTCCTGAACTCTGTGCTGACAGTCCGTTCCGGTGAGCCTGCATCCCACAGTGCAATCGGGTGGCAGGAATTTACTGATGCCGTGATAAGCTATATTTCAGCTCACTGCAGCGGAGTCGTTTTTCTGCTTTGGGGTAATTTCGCCAGGAGCAAGAAGGCTCTTATCGACACGTCGAGGCACTATGTGCTGGAGGCGGCGCATCCGTCGCCTCTGGCAAGGGGTGCCTTTTTCGGCTGCAGGCATTTCTCCAGGACCAATGAAATCCTCCAGGCTGAAGGGAAGACTCCTATAGACTGGCAGCTATAATCATTCTTCAATTATGACAAAAGCATTGTTTCCAGGGTCTTTCGACCCTTTTACGGCGGGGCATCTGAATATCCTGAAGAGAGCCCTCACCATGTTCGATGAGGTGGTCGTCGCTGTCGGCATCAATCAGGACAAGCGCGGCTTTTTCGATATGGACCAGCGCATTGACATAATCCGTCAGGCGGTAGCCGGTCTTGACGGGGTGGGTATCATAAAATATGACAATCTGACAATAGATACATGTCATGACCTTGGCATAAGGCACATTGTTCGTGGTGTCAGGAATATGATTGATTTCGAGACGGAGCGCTCCATCGCTGATGCGAACAGGAAGCTTGCTCCTGATGTGGAGACCATCATAATACCTACAGCCCAGGAGTTTGCGCATATATCATCGTCTGCCGTGAGGGATATCCTGAAGCATCATGGCGATACTTCGCTTTTCCTTCCTGCAGGCGTCGTGCTTCCGGAAGTCCATTAGTGTCATGTGCGATGCTGTAAAATATATTGCGGCTCTTTTCTGTGCCATGCTGCTGGCAGTCAGGCCGGCGATGGCGCAGGCGCTTGATTATGCCGCTTTCCGTGCCCTGGAGCATAAGCTGGACAGCTATGTGAAGGCGATAGAACCCCTGGATGTCCATGCTCAGGAGGAAGAGTGCTCGTTCCTTATATCAAGCTGCACGGACTCGCTTGTACGCCAGCATGTTGCCCTGTATCTGTATTCGCATTACATCGGATCGGAGGTGATGGATGCCGAGGCAGTCGCGATAGATATTGCGGACAAGTGGTTTTTCAGCGGGAAGGTGCGGATGAAAAGCGACATTGACCTGATGAACGCGAAGATATATGCGGATTTCAACAGGCAGTCGCTGGTGGGGGAGAGGGCGCCGGAACTGTCATTGAAAGACAGTAAGGAAAAGGTGATTTCATTGTTTGGCAGTGATTTTCAGGAACATTATTCGGTATTGTACTTTTATGATACAGGGTGTCCTGACTGTCTCGTGCAGACAGTTATGCTCCGCACATTCCTTGATGCATGGCATCGTCCTATGGATGTGTATGCTGTCTATTCAGGCGCGGACAGCCTGGCGTGGAAAGCATATCGCGAGAAACGTCTGGGGGTGTCGTCAGCTCAGGTGACGGTACATAATTTATGGGATCCGGAGCTGGAATCTGATTTCCAGAGAAAGTATGGTGTGCTGAAAACGCCGCAGATGTTTCTTATCGGGAAGGACAATGTTATCCTCGGACGCAGGCTTGATGTCCCGGCACTTGGTCTGATGCTCCGGAACATATATTCCTCTGATGATTACGAGTATGGCTCGCAGAAATCAATGGAGATGTTCAGTGGCATATTCTCTTCTTTCGGCGACAGCCTGTGCGTGGCGGATGTCAATGGACTGGCAGACAGGATTTCGGAGCGTACTGCTGCGAGTCCTGCAGCTTTCAAGGAGTCTATTGGAGATCTGTTCTATTATATCTCCGCGATGCAGGATGGCTGCTATAAGGAGGGAACAAAATATCTGGCTGACAAGTATATACTGTCGCGGCCCGATATCTGGGATACGGCAGCTGATTCGCTTAAGGTGGTGGGCTATGCCAGGACGATGTCGGATCTCCTGTCCAGGGCTATGCCCGGGTCCCGTGTCCCGGATATGCGTGTGCGCGGCGTGATGGCTCATGGCGGAAAGCCATGTCCGGAACCGGATTCGGTGCGGAGACAGAAGAGCTGGAACCTTGCCGGGCTGCGCCGCGACACTTATGTGATGTTCTATGATGAGAACTGCGGACGCTGCCATGAAAATATAAAGGCGGCAGGGCAGATGCTCCGGATGGACCGCAGGATGCGTGTGCTTTTCGTAAGGATTCCTGAAGGAGATATGTCCCCGGAAACGCAGCGGCTGCTGGATACATTCGACCTGACTGTTCTTCCGTTCATTCTGCGGATTGACGGCAAGGGCACGGTTCAGGAGCGCTATGTCGATTTTACCAGGCTAGCGGGAAATACTTTTGGCAGAGACGGAAAATAATCCTATCTTTGCCGAGTTGAATTGAGGTATGGTGTAATGGCAGCACAAGTGATTTTGGTTCACTTAGTCCACGTTCGAATCGTGGTATCTCAACTGGACGGAAGTCCGGACAGCATGAACCCTGGAAGTCCTTTGCCAGACTTTCAGGGTTTGTTATTTAAATTATTATCTGAAGGTTACTTGTCTCAAAACAACTTTTCAATCATTTCAGAACAGCTTCTTAAATTGAATGATATGATCAGAAAGCCTGGAATGCTGCTTATGGCAATGCTGCTGGCGGCTGGATGCTGCCAGCATTCCAATACATTGAAAATAACCGATATGGGCGCGAAAGGAGACGTCGTCATGGACAATGCTGAAGTGATAAATGCCGCACTGGACAGCTGTTTCCGTCTTGGCGGCGGCACTGTGGTCGTCCCGCCTGGCAGGTTCATGAGCAGTACCATATATCTGAAGCCAGGCGTGGCGCTGGAGCTTATGCCAGGTGCGGAGCTTGTCGCCAGCCAGAACATTGATGCCTACGGGCATTATGTCACAGACAGTGACATGTCGCGCTATGATTCGGGCAACGGTACTGCGAATGAGAACTGTGCCGCCGATACGATCTGGACGAAGGCCTTGATAATCGCCAGGCATGCTGACGGTGCTTCGTTGAGGGGTGCAGGAAAGATTGACGGCGGTCACTTGGTCAATCCTCTTGGAGAGGAGGGAATGCGCGGGCCTCATGCCGTGCTGGTTGCGGAAACGGATGGTTTCACCATGTCGGACATCAGCATTGACCGTGCCTCCAACTATGCGGTGCTTGGCTATGAACTGAAGAATTGCCGTTTCCACGGGCTGATGGTCACGCAGGGCTGGGACGGTATCCATATCCGCGGCGGAGAGGATATTATCATTGACAGCTGCTGCTTCTCTACAGGCGATGACTGCATTGCGGGCGGACGATGGAGAAACATGGAGATAAGAGGCTGCTCGTTCAATTCTTCCTGCAACGGCATCCGCATGATAATGCCTTCTGACAATGTCGATGTCTCAGGGTGCAGCTTCAATGGCCCGGGACGTTATCCGCACAGGACCGGCTCTGACAAAGGTGGCAATATGCTCTATGCTGTCAATATCGAACCTGGCGCATGGGGAGATGCTCCCGGTACTGTCTCAGGAATTCATATCAGTAACTGCACTGCGGACAATGTCATGGCTCCGTTCAGCATGACGCTGCAGGATGACAACCATTGCACAGAAGTCTCGATTGACGGATATGAGGCTTCGGACTGCTGGGGCATGGCGCTGTCCGTGAAGAGCTGGACATCCGCAGCCACTGATACTGTCCGCATCTCCAATTCCTCGTTCTCGTTCATCGGTATCCCTGATGACAGCCTGAGTGAAAAGATATTGTCAATGCCTTTCGACAAATGGCCATATTTCCCGTCCTACGGGGCATATTTCCGCAATGTCGGCTCTGTCATCCTGGATAATGTGTCATTCACCACAATCGGCCCCGACACCCGTCCAGATGTCTATACGGACAATGTGCGCTCACTCGTGCGCTGACTTCACTGCTTGCACCTTGCTTTCTCCTCTGGTGGCCCTATCCCTTATCATCCGATTATTATTGCCCCTCCAGGATTTGAGAAAACTGTGTATATTGCTGGAACTTAAATGGTTAGCGAAAAGTACAGATGCCAAGACCTATGAAAAAATGGTGGTCTTGGCATTTCAGAAAACCCGGTGCGGCATTGTAATATATTGATAATTAATGTAGTATGTGAATGTTCTTAGTTTGACACCATGCCCGGAGGATCATTTATTCTATAGGAAATCCATTACAGAGTAAAAGAGAATGGCCACAGATTCAGTCTCGGAAGGATGATTTCAGACTTGCAGAAACTCATGTGCGGGCTATTATTCTTCAAACCCGCCATCCGCCCTTTTCACCACGCGCTGCTATATCTTCAGGCAAGGAGCTTCTTTTCTGTTAGTGGAACATTATTGTCTGTTAATCAGCTGTTTATCTATTTTTCTGCTCCATAATCTGCGGAGTAGAGAAGTAGACAATACTCTATTAGTCAATGTTTTACATTCCACGCAAAACCCTCCTTTTAACTGCATAAAAAATTCCGGATGCAGGAATTGCCCATGCATCCGGAATCATTAATATTGCAGCTGCTTTTACAGCGTTCTCTTGATTTCCACAATCTGGAATGCCTCGATTATATCGCCAGGCTTGATATCATTGTACTTGTCGATACCGATGCCGCACTCCATGCCTGCAAGAACCTCCTTGGCGTCGTCCTTGCCTCGTTTCAGGGATGACAGCTCACCGGTGTAGACCACGATGCCGTCACGGATTAGGCGCACCTTGCTCTTCGCAAGCATCTTGCCGTCCTTGATAAGGCATCCTGCGATAGTGCCGACCTTGGAGATGTGGAAAGTCTGCTTGACCTCGGCGGTGGCAGTAACCTCCTCTTTCTTCTCCGGCTCCAGCATACCTTCAATACCGTCTGTAACTTCATTGATGGCATCGTAGATGATGGAGTAGAGTCGGATTTCGATACCCTCTTTCTCTGCGAGGTTTCTTGCGTCAGCCGAAGGACGCACCTGGAATCCGATGATAATCGCATCTGAAGCCGTTGCCAGCATGACATCTGATTCTGAGATTGCACCTACAGACTTGTGTATGACATTGACACGTACCTCTTCTGTGGAGAGCTTGATCAATGAGTCTGACAGTGCCTCTACTGAACCGTCCACGTCACCCTTGACGATGATATTGAGCTCCTTGAAGTTTCCGATAGCGATACGGCGGCCGATTTCCTCGAGGGTCATGTGCTTCTGGGTCTTGATGCCCTGGATACGGATAAGCTGCTCACGTTTGTTGGCGATGGCCTTGGCCTCCTTCTCGTCGTTCATGATATTGAACTTGTCGCCGGCGCTAGGTGCACCGTTCAGACCGAGAATTGATACAGGGGTTGAAGGACCAGCCTCGTCCACCTTCTGGCCGCGCTCGTTGAACATGGCCTTTACGCGGCCGTAGTAGCATCCGCTGAGCATCATGTCTCCGGTGTGGACTGTTCCGTCCTGTACAAGGATAGTCGCGAGGTAGCCACGTCCCTTGTCAAGCGAAGACTCTATGACAGTGCCGACACCGAGCTTCTTAGGATTTGCTTTCAGGTCCATGAGGTCTGTCTCGAGGAGCACCTTCTCCAGGAGCTTGTCCACATTAAGGCCTTTCTTTGCTGAAATTTCCTGGCACTGGTATTTTCCTCCCCAGTCCTCTACCAGGATGTTCATCTGTGCCAGCTGCTGGCGGATTTTCTCCGGCTGAGCACCCGGCTTATCGATCTTGTTTATGGCAAATACCATAGGGACACCTGCAGCCTGTGCATGGTTGATGGCCTCGACAGTCTGTGGCATCACTGCATCATCGGCAGCGATGATGATGATGGCAAGGTCGGTAAGCTGGGCACCACGTGCACGCATCGCGGTGAAAGCCTCGTGACCAGGAGTATCAAGGAAAGTGATCCTCCTGCCATCGTGAAGCACCACGTTGTATGCTCCGATGTGCTGCGTGATACCTCCTGCCTCGCCGGCAATCACATTGGTCTGCCTGATATAGTCCAGGAGCGATGTCTTACCATGATCGACGTGTCCCATCACAGTGATGATAGGCGGACGTGTGACGAGGTCAGCCTCATTCTCAGGCTCATCGTTCTCCTGATTGATTTCATTCTGAAGATCTGCAGTCACGAACTCTACCTTGTATCCGAATTCCTCCGCAACAAGCACCAACGCCTCAGCATCAAGTCTCTGGTTGATGGACACCATGAGACCCAGGCTGAAGCATGCCTCGATAACCTTGTTTACCGGGGTGTTGTTCATGAGGGTGGCGAGGTCATTGACAGTGACGAACTCCGTCACCTTGAGAATCTTCTTCTCAGCGGCCTCCTGAGCCATCTCCTCCTGGAGCTTCTGCGAAGCGAGCTCCCTCTTCTCCTTTCTGTGCTTTGCACCGAAGTTGTTCTTGGACTTGCTGTCATTCATCCTGGCGTAGGTCTCCTTGACCTGCTTCTGGATTTCCTTCTGCATCTCCTCCTGCTCAGCCTCGGTCATGGCAGGCTTGAAACGGTCATTGTTGCGGTCCTTGCGGCGGCTCTTTCCTCCGCCCTGCTGTTGGCCGTTGCCTTGACGGAAATCCTTCTTCCCGTTCTGGCCTCCATTGCCGCCATTATTGTTTCCGCCATTACCGTTGCCCTGACGGTTCTTCTTGCTGTCCTTGCGGCTGTCGTCGCTGTCTATCTTATTGACATCGACCTTCTGGCTTCCACCCTTGGCAATGCGCTCTCTTTTCTTGTTCTTCTTTGGCTCGAACTGGGAAAGATCCACCTTGCCTACAATCTTGAGCCCGCCTGTGCTTGCAGGGGAATCCTCCTCCTCTGTGCTGGACGCAGCTTTCTGAAGCTTATGCTCAGCCTTGAGCTTGGCCTTGTCCACCTTAGGATTGAACTCCTTGACGGTGCGGTCACTCTTCTTTATGTCCGACTTCTTGGCAATGCCAGGATGAGCCTCGTCCGCAGGGGTTTGTACGGAATTCTCTTCCTGTTTTACTTCATTTTCTGCCACATTGGCGGCAACAGCTGGAGCTGCCTCCGGTTCGGACACTATGACCGGTTCCTCTTTTTCAGCAGGTTCCGTCTCCTTGACTTCCGGAGCGGCAGCTGGCGCCGGCTCCTGTTCCTGGGCAGGGACAGACGGTTCAGGTTCTGCAGCTTTAACCGGAGCTTCTTCAGGCTTCACCTTCTTTACTTCCGGCACAATGTCCTTTGCCGACTCCTCAGGAGGAACGGCAGCCTCTCCCGACTTGCTGAATGCACTGCCGGCAGCGCCGCGGATAATCACGGTGCCGCTTGCAGGCTCATCTTCATCATCATCCTTCTTCTTGGTGCCTTTCTCTATGATTTCCTTTATCTTTATCTGGACGCGCTCAGAATCCTCCTTGGCCTTGGCGTCTCCGCCGAAAGCCTTCTCCAGATCCGGGATATAGTCCTCGGATACTTTCGCATTTGGATTCATCTCCACATTGGCACCTTTTCCGTTAAGAAAATCCACCAGTGTCTGAAGTCCGATATTGAACTGCCTTGTTAGCTTGTTTAGTCTGATTTCTGCCATAAAACCCCTTTAAAAAATTAATAATCAAATATGGACCGTTCTACTGCTGGTCCTCGTCCTCGAATTCTGCGCGGAGAATCTTCACGACTTCATCAACTGTCTCGTCTTCGAGGTCGGCACGCTTGGCGATATCTGCGGGATCAAGCGCAAGCACGCTCTTCGCGGTGTCGCACCCGATTGACTGAAGCCTTTCGATGACCCATGGATCGATCTCATTGCTGAACTCGCTGAGAAGTACATCCTCCTCGTCTCCCTCTTCCTCGCCATCTTCTTTCGGCATCTCTCTCCATACTTCGATCTCACGTCCTACGAGCATTCCTGCAAGCTTGATGTTGCAGCCGCCCTTGCCGATACCTTTCTTGACCTCTTCAGGAAGCATGAATACCTTGATCTTGTCGTTCTCGTCTGTACCCATGTCGATGGAAGATATCTTTGCCGGGTTGAGCGCCCTCTGGATAAGGAGCTGTGTGTTGCTTGTCCACTGCAGGACATCGATGTTCTCGTTCCTGAGCTCGCGGACAATGCCGATGATACGTGAGCCCTTGACACCGATGCAGGCTCCGATAGGATCAATCCTGTCATCGTATGATTCCACCGCGACTTTCGCCCTCTCGCCAGGAATCCTGACGACCTTCTTGATGGTGATAAGACCATCGAAGATCTCCGGAACCTCCTGCTCGAAAAGCTTCTTGAGGAACTCATCGGAAGTCCTGGAAAGGACAATATATGGAGTCGTATTGTTCTTCATCTCCACGCTCTTGATGATAGCGCGGACGGTGTCATTCTTCTTGAAATGCTCTCCCGGAATCTGCTCGCTCTTAGGTAGCCTGAGCTCATTGCCGTCCTCATCGAGGATAAGCACCTCCTTCGACCATGTCTGGTAAACCTCTCCGGTGAAGATCTCCCCGATCTTGTCGGTATATTTATTATAGAGGTTCGCCTTCTCGATATCCATGATGCGCCCCTGAAGGTTCTGGCGGATATTGAGGATGCCTCGTCTTCCGAAATCCTTGAGCTCGACCTTTCTGGTGAATGTCTCCCCAAGCTCGTAGTCATCTCCGTTCTTGTTGACTTCGTCAATGGAAATCTGAGTGTTAGGGTTCTCGACGTTCTCCACGACTTCAAGGTTCTGGTAGATCTCGCAGTCTCCCTTGTCCACATTGATGATGACATCGAAATTGTCTGCGGAACCGAAAGTCTTGGTAAGCTGTGTCATGAAAACATCCTTGAGCACACCCATCATTACCGGGCGGTCAATATGCTTTTCGTCCTTGAAAAGCGCAAACGCGGTTTTGAGGTCGATTTTTTCTGAATCCATAATGTTATCTTAATTATAATTATTCGAAATCAATGTGCGGCATCACAGAATTGACATCGCCATAGGCGAAAGTCTCATCATGCCTTACCAGCTCCTTCTTTTTCTTCCCCGGGACAGCCTCCTTTACCTCGAATGAGACCGTGAATCCGTTCTCGTCAGCTGATTCCATCATTCCTGTAATCTTTCTTCCATCTCTGGTGCGCACAGTCACGGCGGAGCCTATGGCCTTGATATATTGCTTCGTTATCTTGAACGGCTGATCCAGCCCGGCAGATGTCACTGTCAGTGAATAGTCCTCGCTGTCCTGGTCAAACACCGCAAGAAAGGCGTCGTTTACGGCTACACAGTCGTCCATGTCCACGGTGCCGTTCTCAGATTCGATGGCGATGACAATGTCGTTGTCAGGGCTGACCGTAACATCGGTGATGAAGCAGCCCCGTGACTCCACGGGCTTCGTCATTTCCTGGTATATCAATGTCTTGTCCATAGTCAAATTGTTCGTTTCCGCACTTCTCTACCATTTGCTCACGATGCCGCTGCAGGAAAGGTCAATGCCGGATTTATAAAAAAGATAGGAGACGCGCCCGTCCCCTATCTCAACTCACGGTGCAAAGATAGTCAAAATTTTCCGAAAGGGAAAAAAAGTCCGTATAATTTCATCTTTTCCTATAAAAGTGCTTACATTTGTAGAAATTATTAACAGTCCTGTCCTGCACAGGGATAATAAAATATCAGGAATATGGAATTTACAGCCAAACAGCTGGCGAAGGTGCTGAAAGGAACCGTAGATGGCGACCCGGAGGCAAAGGCTACATCGTTTGCAAAGATAGAGCATGGGAAATCAGGGCAGCTATGTTTTTTAGCAAATCCTAAATATGAACATTACGTATATACATGCAAGGCAAGCATTCTGCTGGTAAACAAGACATTCGAGCCGAAGAAGGCTGTGGCCTGCACAATGATCAGAGTCGATGATGCCTACATTGCAGTGGCGGATCTGCTGAAATACGTAGCGACGCAGAAACGTACAGACCGCAGACATCGCGGATTCCGTTCCTCATGGTTCCTCACCACCAAGTTCGGCAAGAAGGTGTATCTTGGAAGCCACTCTTACGTCGGTCATCATGCTGTAATCGGCGACTATACGAAAATCTACGAGAACGTATATATAGGTGACAACACGAAGATCGGCTCCCACTGTATCATATATCCTGGTGTGAGCATCTATCCTGGAATGGTCATCGGGGACAATGTCATTATCCATTCCAATGCCGTGATTGGCTCTGACGGTTTCGGAAATGCTCCGCAGCCTGACGGTACATGGGAGAAGATAGAGCATCTTGGCAATGTCGTCATCGGCAACAATGTCGAGATCGGTGCCGGGACCACCATCGACAAGTCCGAGATGGAATCGACCATTATCGGGAATGGCGTGAAAATCGACAATCTCTGCCAGATTGCGCACAATGTGATTATCGGTGACAATACCGTGATGGCAGCCCAGTGCGGTATCGCCGGATCTGCTAAAATCGGAAAGAACTGCATCCTGGCAGGGCAGGTCGGCATAGCCGGACATATAGAAATCGCTGATAACACGACAATTGCGGCTCAGGCCGGAGTCATAGGAAACATCCGGAAATCCGGTCAGGTCCTTCTAGGATCCCCTGCAATTCCTATCAAGAACTATATGAGAAGCTATGCTGTATTCAGGCAGCAGGGAAAGGAATAGCATTATTAAAATAGTCCAAAAAGCTTTCTGTATTGTGTAAGTCGCTGAAAAATACATATATTTGCAAAATTATATGAATTTGTAACGAAAATAGATGAAGCAGCATACACTCAATAGCGCCTGCCAGTTCCATGGCAAGGGACTTCACACAGGAAGGATTGCGGAGATGACCGTCAAGCCGGCCCAGGAGAATACCGGGATAGTGTTCCTCCGTAAGGACATAGGGACAGAAGCTTTCGTCAATGCTCTTGCGGAGAACGTCTCCAGCACGGCGAGAAGCACGACGATATCGGATGGGGAAGTCTCAGTATCTACAATAGAACATATAATGTCGGCACTGACAGGAATGGGCATTGACAATGCCGTTGTCGAACTGGACAATGTGGAAGTGCCTATCCTGGATGGAAGCGCCCTGCCTTATGTGAAGGCTTTCTCTGAAGCCGGGATTGTGGAGCAGAACGCTGAACGTGTCTATATCACACTTCCTGATGAGGTGGAGATTAAAGACGAAAAGAGCGGCTCGTGGGTAAGGGTTACCCCGGCAGAGGCCCCTTCATACGATATTACAGTTGATTTCAACTCACATGTGCTTGGCGTCCAGAGCGCCGCGTGGGATCTGACGAAGGATTACGCACATGAAATCGGCCCGTGCCGCACTTTCGTATTCTTCCATGAAGTCGAGTATCTGTTCGCGAATAACCTCGTGAAGGGAGGCGATGTGGACAATGCCATAGTCATAGTGGAGCATCCGGTATCGGAGGAGCAGCTGGACAGGATGGCGGAATTGTTCAAACAGCCGAAGCTTGGTGTCAGCGAAAGCGGATACCTCAATAACTTGAAGCTTCATTTCCCTAACGAATGCGGCAGGCACAAGCTGCTGGATATGATAGGGGATATGAGACTGACGGGCGGCTATCTCAATGCAAAGGTGACGGCGTTCAAGCCTGGTCATACGATAAATACAAATACAGCGAAGGCAGTCCGTGCCCTCCTTTCTAAAGTAAAATAATTGATTATGAATAAGATTCATCCATTGGCAACTGTCAGCCCCAAGGCTGTTCTAGGTGATAATATCGAAATCGGGCCATACGCCTTCATTGATGACGATGTGCAGATCGGCGATGGCTGCAAGATATATCCGCATGCTGTCATCTATCCTTATGTGAAGATGGGCAAGAACTGCGAAGTATTCCCTGGAGCTGTCATCGGAGCCATTCCTCAGGATCTCAAGTTTGATGGCGAGATTACATACGTTGAGATCGGAGACAATGTCACTATCCGAGAGTGCGTTACCATCAACCGTGGTACCAAGGCAAGTGGAAAGGGTGTCACTAGGGTTGGAAACAATACCCTTATAATGTCATACGTGCATATCGCACATGACTGCAATGTTGGCAATCATTGTATCCTCGTAAGCTATGTAGGGATCGCAGGGGAGACCGAGGTGGCAGACTGGGCTATAATCGGAGGTGGAGCCAAGGCTCACCAGTTCACCAAGATCGGCTGCCATGCCATGGTAGGCGGAATGTCCAAGATAAACAAGGATATCCCTCCTTATGCTCTTTGCGGCCGTGATCCTATCTGCTATGCTGGCGTGAATATCGTCGGACTTCGCAGAAGGGGTTTCTCAGCAGAGGTCGTCAGAAATATAAAGGACATCTACGATACAATCTATTTTCAGGGGTACAATATCACCGACGGCTGCGCCAAGGTTGAGGCCGGTTTCCCTGATTCAGAGGAGAAGACCACTATTCTGAACTTCATCCGTTCTTCAAAGCGCGGAATCGTAAAGGCCAATTCGCCTAGCGAGAAAGGCGAGATTGACTAGAGATGCTGCTTGAAATAGCATTTTTTCCGCCCATATCATATTTTGCGGCGATAGCTGAAGAATTTACCCTGTCAACCGGCAGGGTAAACTCTTATATACCGGCGGAGGTATATATCGAAGCCTGTGAGAACTACCAGAAGCAGTCGTACCGTAACCGGTGCCGTATCTATGCGTCAGGTGGCGTGGAGGCGTTGTCCGTGCCTGTTGTCCATGAGAACGGAACCTATGCATTGCCGATACGGAGGTTGAGGATCGACTGGTCCAGGCCATGGTTGCAGAGAATGGAACGGGCTATCATATCCGCCTACGAGTCTTCTGCATGGTTTGAATATTACCGTGATGAGCTGTTCTCCATTATGGACAGTCGCCACGAATATCTTTTTGACCTTGACCTTGACCTTATCCGCTTCTTTCTAGCCAAGACAGGCATTGCCGCGGATATCAGGTTCACTGAAGAATATACTTGTTATGGATCTGGCCTTTATGGTAGGGACATGCGTGGAGTCTTTCACCCTAAGCGTGCGAACTCCGTTCTTGACAGCCTGCAACTGGAAAAGCCATACTGGCAGGTCTTTTCCCTGAAGTATGGCTTTATTTCCGATTTGTCCATCATGGACCTGCTTTTCAATGAAGGCCCGGACTCAATCTCTTATCTGAAGCGCATCTAGCTCGGCTTTCCTAGAATCTCCAGCCGAAGGTGGCTACTATATCCCAAAGCCTTTTTCTGTGCTGGATCTCCGGCGACAATGCCCCGTCGATATAGGTGTCGTACGGGTAGATGTACTCGTCGGGATACTTTGTGCCGCGTACAGCGAGATCACAGAAGAATGAACCCTTGGAACTGTATCCGGCGCCTGCTGAGATGGCGTTTCTGTATGCCTTCGGTGTCTTCTGGATGTTATCCTCGAAATACCTCTCGGCACATGTGGTGACATTGTATCCAGCCCTGATGGCAAATGACGGGACAGGCTTGATTTCAGCACCGATTCTCAGCATGTGTGCTTTTCCCGAGAAGTCCTTTATATCCTGGTTGACGCCGTCGAATGTGGAGTTGTCATTGGTATCCGTTTCCACAAACCTCATCCTGCTGTAGTCTGTATATTCGTAATCTGCGCTTAGAACCCCGTATGGGCCGAATGTGTAAGCGATGCCGAGATCCACTTTCGCCGGAGCTACGAACTTATATTTATACTCGCCTCTAGGTGATTGTGCACTGGCATTGAAATCCCCATTCATGTAGTATGTTTCTCCGGCTACCTGCCAATGCTCGGTTATGAAGTTCGCTGTAGGGGTCTGGACTGCGACTCCGATACGCAACCCTTTCACTGGAGCTGCGATGAAGCCGAACTTGGCATAGATGCCTGCACCGTCCGCATCGTAGGAATACCTGGAGCGGAGCTGGTCGAAATATGTTCTCTGCACATTCCCGGAATTATCCGCCATGTCTATCTGAAAATTCTCGGGGGTGGCAGCTATCTCCTTGAAATACTGGCTCATTGAGTAGTCAAGAGACGAGACGCCTATATTCACACCGGCAAAGTACTTGTCAGAGAAGTTGAACCCGACATTGAATGCTATATCATACTTGTTTCCATGCGCCCTGCGTCCGTATCTTTGATCGATGAGGTCGGCAAGCGTTATATCGTAATTGTCATTTCCCAGGCTGGTCGCTTTCTCCGTGACGCCGAGATAGTCATCATTTTTACTGCTGTAGTTTGAGATTATCATTGACTGCCATCCGACAATGGTCTGCCATGGAATGCTGGTGTTGTAGTATGCGTCATCATTGATGCTGGCAGAGTTGACACCTGCGGCATTTGCAGCGAGATATCCTGCGTATGTCGTGGCTGTGTTGCTTCCATGGGCTGTCACATCGTCAAGGAAGTTGGCGGATGCGTTAGCTACAATGCCTAGAGAAACATTCTTGAGTCCTCTGCGTGAACCTGTCTTCAGATTAATTACCGTGCCGACATTAGGGACTGTGAACTTCACTGAGGAACTTTTGTCTGCACTTCCGAATGTGTTTACGGTTGACGGCATCGCATTGTACTTCCCTGAAGACGAAAGTATGCTTATGTTTGGCGAGAATGCCACCTGCGAAAAGCTGTTCACCGCTGACCCGGCAGGGTTCAGTGTTATGGAGCCGAGGTCGCCTCCAAGAGCCGTGAAGGCATTGCCCATGGCGATGCTCCTCGCTGTGCCGTAATAGTTGCTTTCGCTGAACTTCAATGCGTCAGCGACTGTCTGGGCTCCTGCATCTGCTGCAATGGCTGCCAGCAGGAGCATTGATATAGTCTGTTTTTTCATGTTTATTCCTGATTAATGTCTTCTGACTGTTCCTCCGGAACTTCCGCCGGAAGAATGTGAAGCTCCGCCTCCAGAGTAGCCTCCGGAACTTCTGTAGGAACTTCCTCCGCTATATGAAGAACCGCTGCTTCTGTATGACGATGAGCTGCCGGATGAACTGCTTCGATAGGAGGATGAGCTGCTGCCGGCGCTTCTGTAGGAGCTTCCTCCGCTATATGAGCCGCTTGAAGAACTGCTGCGGTATGCTGAACTGGAACTGCTTGACGATGAGCTGCTTCCTCTGTATGAGGAGCCTGTGGACTGGCTTGTCACAGGTCTGCGGTACACAGAACCGCCTGCAGGTTTGCTGGAGCTGCCTGATGGACGGTATGCAGTGCTGCTGTTCCCTGATGCTGATGAATATCCTCTGGAAACTGTTCCGCTTGTGCGCCTTACAGTGCCACCTGCATAGCTGCTCCCGGTAGCGGAATTTGATGACGGACGTGAAGCAGTTCCTGCGGATGAAACTCTGCGGACAGGTGACAATGAAGAAGATACGGCCCTTGTCCCTGATGCTGAGGCGGTCGTTCCTCGTCTGACTGCTGAGGTCACAGTGCCAGTGTTGCGTCTGACATTTGAAGAAGTGACACCCATTGCATCTGTGCGGCTGTTGATTGTCGTGGAGTTCCTGCTGCCCCAGTAGGTGTTGCGGCCTCCGTGACCGAAGTCACCATGCCATGGGCCTGGATGATGGTGATGGTATGGCGGGCACCATGGGTCATAGTACCACGGGTCGTAGTGCCATGCCCAATAATATCCAGGGCGTCCCCAGTACCATGGATCATCCCAATACCATGAACTGTAGTACCATGGATCGCTCCAGTACCATCTGTTCCAGTATATTCCCGAATAGTACCATGGGTTTGCTCCCCAGTACCAGGACGCGCTGTACGGGTACCAATATGAGCCTGGCCAGTATGAAGATGCGAATCCTGCCGCAAATCCGTCGGCGAATCCGTCAGGATACAATGAGTATGCAGGTGAATTCGTGACTGTTACGGTAGTAGCGTTATCCTGTCTGTCGAATTTCAATGTCGTGGACATATTGTCCGGAACAAATAATGTGTCGGTCTGTCCAGCCTTCAGGAACAGCTGGGAGCTTTCAGTCTCCTTGACGAGGTCATTGACCTTTGAACGGGAAGCCTGGACGGCTGCCCTGGTCTCGCTTTCGGACGGTCTGCTGTAGAATCCGTCCTGGAATTCCTGGGAAGACGCATACTGTGACGCGGAGCCGCAAGATGCCAATGCCATCAGCGCCCCGGCTAGAGCCAAGATGTTCGTTTTCATAATCGGACCTCCTATAATTAATATAAAGTTTGTATCTTTGTGCCTGCTAGAGGCATTGCAGGCTGCAAATGCAATTTTCATACCTGCATTATATCAAATGCTTCTGTATGAATATTATTGCAAGATTAGCAATAATATCGTTAAAAAACAATACACGGACGGCGGCCAGGCACCGCGGTGAAACAGATAAAACCCTATACGGCAGTATCCTGGCATACTCCGCATAAAATTTTTATACGATGGCAGATCAGATAACCAAAAGGTCGGTAAATTACTCTCAGTGGTATAATGACCTGGTAGTCAAGGCGGACCTTGCAGAACAGTCTCCGGTAAGGGGATGTATGGTCATCAAACCTTATGGATACGCAATATGGGAGAAGATGCAGCATGTCCTTGATGCTAAATTCAAGGAGACAGGTGCTGTCAATGCTTATTTCCCTCTATTTATTCCGAAGTCATTCTTCAGCCGTGAAGCTGAACATGTTGCAGGTTTTGCAAAGGAATGCGCCGTGGTGACCCATCACCGTCTTATGAATGATCCTGACGGGAATGGTGTGGTTGTGGACCCGTCATCGAAGCTTGATGAGGAGCTTATCGTCAGACCGACATCGGAGACCATAATCTGGAGCACATATAAGAACTGGATCAAGTCATGGAGGGATCTCCCTATCATGTGCAATCAGTGGGCCAATGTCGTAAGATGGGAGATGCGTACCCGCCTGTTCCTCAGGACTGCCGAGTTCCTGTGGCAGGAAGGGCATACTGCCCATGCGACGGCCCAGGAGGCTCAGGAAGAGGCGGAGAGAATGGTGCATGTATATGCTGATTTCGCCCGCAACTATCTGGCTCTTCCTGTAATTGTCGGTCATAAGAGCCCTAACGAGAGGTTCGCGGGTGCTCTAGATACACTTACGATCGAGGCTATGATGCAGGATGGAAAGGCTTTGCAGTCAGGTACATCCCATTTTCTCGGACAGAACTTCGCGAAGTCTTTCGATGTGAAATATACTGATAAGGAAGGCCAGCAGCAATATGTATGGGCGACCTCATGGGGAGTTTCTACACGTCTTATGGGTGCCCTTATCATGGCTCATGGAGATGACAACGGACTGGTGCTTCCTCCTGCGCTTGCTCCTATAGAGGTGGTTATGGTGCCTATCTACAAGACTGAAGAAGAACATTCTGCAATCATCGGGAAGATGAACCAGATCAAGTCATCGCTTGAGGCAGCCGGCCATTCTGTCAAGATTGATGACCGCGATACCCTCAGGCCTGGATTCAAATTCGCCGAGTGGGAGCTTAAGGGCGTGCCTGTAAGACTTGCCATAGGAGCGCGTGACCTCCAGAATGATACAGTTGAGGTGCATCGCCGTGATACCATGGAGAAGAACACAGTCTCTCTTGAGGGCATTGACAAGTATATAGGGGAACTTCTGTCGGATATTCAGAAGAACATATATCAGAAAGCACTTGATTTCAGGGCTTCCAGAATCGAGAAATGCGATTCATGGGAAGAATTCAAGGAGAAGATTACCCAGGGCAAGTTCCTCCTCTGCCATTGGGATGGCACTGCCGAGACCGAACAGAAGATCAAGGACGAGACCAAGGCCACTATCAGGTGTATTCCTGTTGACAGTGTTGTCTGCAAGGAGGAGGGCACGGATATTTATTCCGGGAAGCCTTCTCATGAGAGGGTTGTGTTTGCCATTGCCTACTAATCAGTAAGATATGAAAAGGATTCTTATAAGTGCATCAGCGCTGCTCCTCGCGGTGGCCTCATTGTCCGCACAGGATGTGACGGATGCCCAGAAAGCCGCAGAAGAGGCGGCAAAGGCGATTGCCGGGGCACCTGTAGCTGAGATCAGGACTCCGAAGCCTAGGTATTGGACCAACTCGCTTCTGACGAAGATTGACTTTGGCCAGACAAGTCTTACAAACTGGGCTGCTGGCGGATATAACAATGTGACTCTTAAGTCATTCATTGATGCCAATGCCAACTATAAGAAGAATGACCTGTTCTTCAACAACCGTCTGCAGCTGGACTACGGGTTTCTGTATTCCGAGGATAAGCCTTTTATCCAGAAGAGCGATGACCGTATGTATTATGAGGGAAAGTTTGGCTACAAGGCAGCGAAGGCATTGAACTATTCTGCACAGTTCAACTTCAAGTCTCAGTTTACAAACAGCTATAATTATCCTATGCCTTCCAAGCCGGATGGCGCCGAGGATGACTGGGAGCCAGGGAAAAGCGACTGGAAGGGCAGCAGGAAGCTGAAGTCAGGTTTCATATCTCCTGCATACACCAACATTGCACTCGGTATTGACTGGGTTCCGGCCAAATGGCTGACTATCAACATTGCCCCTCTGACCGGCGGTTTTGTTGTCGTCACTGACGAAACCCTCAGGAAGTCCTATGGAATGGACCTCAAGAAGAAATACGACCGTTTCGACGGGATGAGTGCGGATGAGATTGCTGCTCTGGCAGGGCAGGATAAGGTGGCTTACGATGACTTCGTGGCAGGCAAGGAGTCTGGAGATGCATACCGCACGGCCAGGTTCGAGTTCGGTGCCCAGATAAAGATTGATGGCAAACTTCAGATCAATGATAACTTCAAATATACTTCACAGCTGGTCCTCTTCTCGGATTATCTGGACAATCCCCAGAATATCCGTGTGAACTGGGATAACAGGTTTGACTGGAAGATCGCGAAGTACTTTTCATTGACCCTGACCACCAACCTCATATATGATGACAAGGTGCTTGTCAAGACGGAGAAGACGTTGAAGAAGTATCCTGATGGACGTAAAGCCATACAGTTCAAGGAATCTTTCGCATTCGGCTTCTCATATACGATAGCTTCAAGAAAGAGCTGACACATATTTATGCAGAACGCATTTGACAAGATATTGGAGGGGCTGATTCCTGAAGGGGAGACAGCCCTTCTTGCTGTAAGCGGCGGGATTGATTCCATCTGCATGGCGGAGCTGTTTGTCCGCAGCCGCCTGAACGTGCATATTGCTGTGGCTCATTGCAATTTCCATCTCCGTGGTGCCGAGAGCGATGCAGATGCTGAGCTGGTGCGTTCCTGGGCCTTGGCTCATGGCGCCGTGTTCCATTCTGTGGATTTCGATACTGAAAAATATGCGGCAGAACATGCACAGAGCATAGAGATGGCGGCAAGGGAATTGCGCTATGACTGGTTTGCATCGCTTTGCCTGACGTATGGCTATTATGCTGTGTCAGTGGCACATAATGCGAATGACAATGCAGAGACCCTCATGCTGAATCTCCTCCGCGGGACCGGATTGCGCGGCATCTCAGGGATGAGGCCGGTATCTGAAGTACCTGTATCGAAACAGGAACTTGCCGGAGTACGGCTTATACGTCCGCTTCTGCAGTTCAGCCGGGAACTGGTTTCGGATTATGTCAATGTGTGTCATGCAGCATATCATGATGACAGGACTAATGCCGAGACGGTATATAAGCGTAACCGTATCAGGCATCTTGTCTTTCCTGTGTTCGAGAGCCTGAACCCTTCATTCCTGAGCACTTTCAGCCGCGAGATGTCTGTATTCTCGCAGGAGAATGCTATAGCGGATGATTATTTCAATGCTGCCAGATCCCGTGTCTGCGGGATGCCTGAGGCGGGGGAGTGCCTGCGTGTCAATGTCACGGCTCTACGTGCTGAATCTCATTGGGAATATATACTCTATCGGCTTCTGGAGCCTTTCGGATTCAAGTCCAGGGCGCTTGATCCTGTAGCCGCTCTGGTAAAGGGCTCAGGGACTTTCTCCGGAAAGGAGTTCTATGCTGCAGGCTACAGGATATTGACATCCGGCGGATGCCTTATTGTCAAGAAAGGCGTAACAGCGGCACGGCGCGGACGGTTGCCTGTACTTCCTGAAATCATTGAAAGTGATGTATGTTCGATTGTGGAGGGGGCATCTATGTATTCTTTTGGAGGTTATGACGTCAAGGTGTCATTGGTGTCGTCGGACGGTGATGCCGCAAGACTGGCGCGGAGGCTTGCATGCTCTTCCGTCCTGGCTGCAGATTCTGGCGCATTGACTTTCCCGTTCCTTATTCGTGGCTGGCGTGCCGGGGACTGGATGCGTCCGTTGGGGACGCGCGGCAGGAAGAAACTTAGCGATATCTTTATCGACATGAAACTGAACAGGGACGAGAAAGCTCATGCACTGGTAATCGTCTGTCCGGCAATGGAAAAGAAAAATCCTGCCGGCGAACATGTCGCAGCTGTGTGCGGCTATGCTTCCGGCAGGTTCTATTGTCGTGTGGATGAATATGTAAAGGCTTCATCAGGGACAGCTTCGCTCGTATGTGTTGAAGCCGTCCCGGGAAAATCTATCTGATATCCAGGATGTAAGGCATTCTGGCGTAGATCCTTTCTGAAGAATTCCAGTTCCAGTCTCTATAAGCTTTCTCGACAGGTGCAAAAGGTGTTCCTGCCATGACGCTTGTGGTTCCGGAAAGTGACTCCATTATCATCTCGATGATTGTCTGCGGCTTAGGATAGCATGAAATCTGCCAGTCATCCATGTCGGTATCGCCCTGCGTTCCGGCAGCGTATGCCACAGCATCCGAGAGTGTGCCGAGTTCATCTACCAGACCGATTCTCAGCGCATCGGCACCGGTCCATACGCGCCCCTGAGCGATCTTGTCGATATCTTCAGTGCTCATTCCGCGGCCTGCCGAGACGTTCGCGAGGAATGCGTCGTAGATGTCATTGACGGATTTCTGCATGTATGCGACTTCTTGTGCATCAAGCGGGCGGATCATCGAGTACATGTCGCTGTGTCGACTGGAACCCACGGATGTGACATTGACTTTAAGAAGATCTTTCGCTGTCTTGCTGAAATCTGGAATCATGCTGAATACGCCGATGGAGCCTGTCAATGTGGACGGATCAGAGAAGATCCTGTCGCAGCTGTTGGAAATCCAGTATCCGCCTGATGCTGCGTAGCTTCCGTAGGATGCGATTACGGGCTTGTCTTTGCGGAGCAGGTCTATCTCGCTCTTTATCTTTTCTGATGCGAGCACGCTTCCTCCTGGTGATGCGACCCTGAACACAACAGCCTTCACTGTCGAATCCGCGCGGACGTCTGCGATGAGTGATGCGAAACGGTCACCCGCCACAGCCTGCTTGTCGCTTCCGTCCACGATCTCCCCCTCGGCGAAGATTATTGCTATTTTCTTCTTGGCGACGGTCTGTGCTGCAGAGGTTACGGTCACGTAATCCTTGAACGGAATCATCTGCACATCATTGTAGCTGTCCTTCACTGCGAGAGATGCAAGCTTGTCTTTCATTTCCTCTTTTGTCACGAGCTCATCTACAAGTGAGTTGGACAGGAAATCCAGAGGCACGCAGAGGCAGAGGTTGTCTATCAGGCTGTCAAGCTGGCGGCGTGATAGCTCTCGGCTTTCGCAGATCTCTTTGGCGAGGTTGTCCCAGATGGAGTTTATCATTTCCTGGTTCTGCTCCATGTTCTCGTCGCTTGGCTTGTTCTTTATGTACATTTCACCGGCGGACTTGTATTTCCCGTGGCGGATGAGCTGGACATTGACTCCCAGCTTGTCCAGAAGGTCTTTCAGGAAGAACATCTGTGTGCCGACGCCGGTCATCATGCTGGTACCTCCACAGTAGCTTCCCATGTATATCTTGTCCGCTACGGAAGCGAGGTAGTATGCACCGGTTGTCGGGTTCTCGAGGTATGCGACTACAGCTTTCCCGCTTTTCCTGAAGTCTGTGAGCGCACGGCGGAGCTCCTCGATCTGAGCGATGCCTGCATTGAACCCCTCAGGTTTGAGGTAGATATGCTGTATGGACGGGTCTGCGGCTGCCGCCTTGATTGACTGTACCGCGTCCCAGAGCCCGATGGACTGTGTCTCGTCACCCTGGAGAACTGCCATAGGGTTTACTTCCTGTGTCTGCTCTGACATCGCGACCTTGCCCAGGTCCATAAGCAGTACGCCTGACCGTGGCATTACAGGGGTGCTGCTTCCAAGGGAAGCGACTGCTCCGATGCATCCGAAAAACAGGATTGATCCGATGATCCCCATGATGAACAGGCCGCAAATCACGGCCAATGTCATTTTAACAAAATCTTTCATATAAATTAAAGGTTTTCATGAATGTTTTTCTGTCGTATTGTCTGCAGAGGCCTTGAGCCGGAGGACTGCCATAAATTGTCCATATAGGCTTCTGCAGTTACACAAAGGTAAAAAATAATCATAGATTCTTACTATTTATTGTTACTTTTGTAATTTACAGAGCTGTTCCGGTGTCATGCCGGAGGTGGCTTTTCAATAAACGTGAAATATTATGGCACAGAAACCGTCAATTCCAAAGGGAACAAGAGACTTCGGCCAGGAGGAAATGGCCGCCAGAAATTATATATTCGACACAATCCGTTCAGTTTACAGGGCTTACGGATATGTGCAGATCGAGACACCTGCGATGGAGAACCTTTCCACGCTTCTCGGAAAGTATGGTGATGAGGGGGACAAGCTGCTCTTCAGAATCCTGAACAGCGGCGATGCTTTCGGGCATGTTGACCTGGACAGCTGCAGAAATGAGGATAGTTCATTGAACAGCGCCAAGGTGTCTGCCGAGGTCTGCGAGAAGGGGCTGCGGTATGACCTGACTGTTCCGTTTGCCCGTTATGTGGTTCAGCATCAGAATGAAATAGCGTTCCCATTCAGGCGTTTCCAGATTCAGCCTGTGTGGCGTGCGGACAGGCCTCAGAAAGGACGTTACCGTGAGTTCTACCAGTGCGATGCGGATGTTATCGGAAGCCGGTCCCAGCTCAATGAACTTGAGCTTGTCCAGATTGTCGATACTGTCTTCTCAAGATTCGGCATCAATGTCGCCATTAAGATAAATAACCGTAAGGTGCTTACCGGCCTTGCGGAAATCTGCGGATACCCGGACAAGGTAACAGATATAACAGTGGCAATCGACAAACTGGAGAAAGTCGGTCTGGAGGCTGTCGAGGCTGAGATGAGAGAAAAAGGGCTTGACGACAAGGCTATTGCAGTTATCGAGCCTGTGCTTAAGCTGGAGGGGACTACGGAAGAAAAGATTTCTGTCATGCGTGGCCTGATGGAAGGAAAATCCGCTTCCGGAATAGTCTCTGAAGAGGGACAGAAGGGCTTGGATGAGCTGGCTGAACTTTTCGGCTTCATCGCCAATGCAGGCGTTTCCCAGAAGGTGGAGATGGACTTGTCGCTTGCCAGGGGACTGAACTATTATACTGGGGCCATTTTTGAGGTCAAGGCTCTTGACTTCGCTATCGGAAGTATCTGCGGTGGTGGACGTTATGATAACCTTACAGGTATTTTCGGCCTTCCTGGCATGTCCGGTGTCGGCATATCCTTTGGCGCTGACCGTATCTACGATGTCCTTAAGGGGCTGGACAAGTTCCCTAAGGGGCTTGCAGGTTCAGCATCCCTGCTGTTTGCGAATATGGATGCGTCTGTGCTCCCGTATATCGTTCCGGTAGTCAAGGGGCTGCGCGAAGCAGGAGTGTCATGCGAGATCTATCCTGACCAGGCGAAGCTGAAGAAGCAGTTCGACTATGCAGACAAGAAGGGCATCCCGTTTGTATCCATCAATGGCGGTGATGAGGCGGCTGCCGGTCAGGTCAATGTGAAGAATCTCTCGACCGGTGAGCAGAAGTCTTTCGTAAAGGATGACGTCGCCGGCATCATAGCCTTTATCCGTGGCTGATATCTCGACAATGCAGAAGTTCTAAAGCGTTGCATTCGGATTTATGGAAAAGAATAACGGCAATATCGTATGGGGCTATGCTGCCGGAATAATCACCGGAGTCACATACGGTCTTAATCCTTTGTTCGCAAAACCGCTCCTTTCTATGGGGGTATCTGTTGACACAATGCTGTCGATCAGGTATCTGCTGGCGGTAGCCATTCTTGGGGTGTGGCTCCTTTTCAGGAAAGAGACTTTCCGGGTGAACATGGCGCAGTTCGTAAGGCTATGCATATTGGGTGTGCTTTTCGCGATGAGCAGCATGCTGCTTTTCGTAGCCTACAATTATATCCCTGCAGGGCTTGCTACGACAATCGTGTTTCTGTATCCTGTTCTGGTTGCATTGATAATGGTATTTCTGAAAGTCTATCCGACATGGCAGGTCTGGATGTCCATAGTGCTTACATTTGTCGGGGGTGGTGATTCTGAGCAAGCCTTCGGGCAATGTCTCATTGAATTTCGTCGGCCTGCTTCTGGCAGGAGGCTCAGCTCTGGCGTATGCGCTGTACCTTGTCATCGTGAATCGCAGCCGCCGTCTCCGCGCGGTGTCAAGCCATGTCCTGACATTCTATGCTCTGGGCATAGGCTCGCTTCTGTTCATTATTCACAATGCCGTTTCTGGCGGGGAATTCCTGGGCGGGATCCATGGCTGGTTCTGCTGGATGAACCTGATAGGACTGGCGATCTTTCCTACACTGGTCTCTCTTCTGACTCTCGCCATAGCAACCAGGATCATCGGGGCGACAAGGACGTCGGTTCTCGGCGTATTCGAGCCTGTCACAGCGATTGCAGTAGGCGCTATCTTCTTCGGGGAGTCGTTGACCGTCAATATTGTAGTAGGAGTCCTGATAACTCTTGCCGCAGTCACGTTCATGGTCGTTACCGGCAAGAAGTAGTTCAAAGATGGTCTTGTTGGAGGGCAATGCGCTGATTATTAGTATATTAATGTTTTTCAAAATTACCTATATGTTAATTTTGAAAAATAATACTGTACTGATAATTAACGACTTATGTGATAAACCCTTTAGATGGATTCCTGGCCGCGGCTGAATTTTTTTTTGAAGAAAAGTGAAAAAAGTTTGCATTATAAAAAATAATGACTACCTTCCCGTCTTTGACACTTAGTTTTGTAGAAACAAGGATAATTCAAGGCTACAGACCGCCGAGTTGGCGATTTGGGGCCTTTGGATTTTTTCCGACTTTGTAGTAGACAGGCCCTTTTGGAACCTGCGGCCGAGGGACTTCGAGCCGGTACGCACCTGTCGGTGCTATCCCTCCCACGCCTCAGGCGCGGGCCCCTCCCGTTCACGAAGCCACGGGCGGCTACGCCGTCCGAAGCCCCTCGGCCATCCGTCCCTAGCGCTTGTCGCTTCCGTCATCATCTTTCTCGCGCTTCTTCGTCTGGGCGATGATGCCCCTCATCTTCTGTCTGGTGACTATCTGCGTGTCAGTTCTGAACCCTGCGCTGCCGTGGAGATGGTTCGTGAGGTCAGTTCTGGTATATGCCGGGACATATCCTTTACCGTCAATGCTGAGGAAGTCCATTGAACGCAACGTGCCCACTATCTCCTCCGTCGTGAAGTGCCTGCCTCCCCGGTTGACCTTCTTCTCCAGATACTTGTATATGAGCAGGGCAAGGAAGCAGGTGAGGAAGTGAGCCTTGATGCGGTCGTCCCTCCTTACGTAGACCGGTCTGGCGTCGAAGTCAGTCTTCATGATGCGGAAGCCGTTTTCTATGATCCATCGGCCGCCGTTCAGTTTGATGATGTCCGGTGCAGGATCCTCAAGGTCGGTGCACAGGGCATAGAGGCCGTCGAAGCGGGACTCCTGGTCTATCATCTCCTGATTGAGGGAGTAGCTTTCTGTCTGCGCGAGCTCTCCGTCCGCTGTGCAGTGCTCTGCCTTGATGAAGCGCTTGGCGTCATTCGGGCTCTTGCGCTTGGACGTCACGCCCTGTCCTTTCTGCAGCAGGGCGACCGCACGGCTCACCTGCCGTTCGCGCACATAAGAGAGGTACGCCTTGTACTTGAATGAGAACGTGACGATGATTCGCTGCTCCAGCGTCTCTCCGGTGGACATCTTGGTGGGGTCCCAACGTTCCTTGCAGAAAAGCGTCTCGCAATGCTCCTTGGAGTCCAGGGTGCTGATGTCGTATTCCTTGTCGGAGCCGGCCGTACGCCACCCCTTGCAGTCCAGCGCCCATTCCTGAAGATATCCCTTGAGCTTCTTGAGGGACTGCACTGTAACGAATGACCTGCCGCCGACGCTGTCGTTCTTGCGGTTCTCGTATGAAGACAGTCCGCCGTCGGTGCACACCACCAGCTTCGACAGGCCGAACCTGTCCTTGAGTATCTGCTCCATAGGCTTGAGCGTGCTGGTCTCGGCCTTGTTTCCCGGCTCGATGCACATCGCCAGCGGAAAGCCGTCATGGTCCATGAACAGGCCCATCTGCACGACAGGCAGCGGACGGCCCTCCTTGCAGCGCCCGAACTGTACCAGGCCGCCCTCCTCCTCGCACTCGAAGAAGTAGTTCGTCAGGTCATAGTACACCACCTGCGTGTTGCGCTTCCAGAGCTTCCGGCTTCGCTTGTATACGTCGGCCTGGATTTCATTGAACTCTTCGGCAAGCAGCGACAGTGCCCTGTACACCTGCTCCAGAGTGC
The DNA here is from genome assembly GCA_934691625.1 of uncultured Bacteroidales bacterium. GTDB lineage: Bacteria > Bacteroidota > Bacteroidia > Bacteroidales > UBA932 > Cryptobacteroides. The sequence continues at coordinate 73,024 of CAKUTA010000011.1, forward strand.
ACTCGGGCCGCTCGAAGAGCTTCCCGGCATCCTCAAGGGAGGACCGCTTCGATCCGGGATACAGTATCCTGGTATACACAAGCATGGAAAGGATGCCGTTCAGGTCATACTTGAGCATCTTGTGCTTCTTCGCTATTTTCTTGCAGATATAGTCCAGTCCCAGCTCATAGTATATCTTCTGCAGGAACAGGTAGCCGCCGTTGTAGCTGCGCTGTTCGCCCTTCTGTATGTACGCTTTCGGGTCATATCCCACAACGACATTCTGGTTCTCTTCTTTTTCGGCGGCCGTCATCTCCGCGACTCTGGCACGCGCCCACTCAATGGGGTCCTCGCCTCCCAGCTTCTCGCGAAGCTCCTCGACGGTTCCGAACTTCTCGACGACCTTGGTGGTGCTCTTTCCTTCCTCTGTGCGGTATCCCTTGATGGCATACAAGTATGTGAAGCGTCCGCTTTGTTTCGCTACAAGTCTCATATTCGTAGTGTTTACCAATATATACCACAAATATAGAAAATAAATTTGACAAAAAAAAGAGTTCTGAACGAACTCTATCAAATATTTTTAACTTTTTCGGATTTTAAAGTGTTAAACTACCGAAAATAATACTGTACTGATAATTAACGACTTATGTGATAAACCCTTTAGATGGATTCCTGGCCGCGGCTGAATTTTTTTTTGAAGAAAAGTGAAAAAAGTTTGCATTATAAAAAATAATGACTACCTTTGTAGTCCAATAACATCGCGGGGTAGAGCAGTTGGTAGCTCGTCGGGCTCATAACCCGGAGGCCGGAGGTTCGAGTCCTTCCCCCGCTACCAAGACGGATGCTGAGCAATCGGTGTCCGCTTTTTTTATGTCCATACCTGCCGTGGAGCGGCTCAGAAGCCCGATTTGGGGTCAGGGGGAAAACCCTGTGTTTAGAATAACTGAAAAAGATGTACCTTTAGGCAAATATAGGTACAAGTATGG
>CAKUTA010000012.1 GCA_934691625.1 uncultured Bacteroidales bacterium
AGAATGGCACTCTTCAGCTTGCCCGGGTGGTTGACCAGCTTGAAGAGCCTTGAGAAGAAGAGTGCCAGGGCCGCCCCGTAGGTCGCCTGGTTGTCGGGATCGTTGCCGACGCACACTATCTTTGGCTCGTCGGGGTTGTTGATGTCCAGCTTGAAGTCATCCCCGGAGAGGACCCAGTAGAGGGACGGCGTGGACATACCCGCGACGGGAACCGTGGCGGAACTGGTCTGGCCGGCGAGCTGCTCGTTGGCCTTCTTCTGAAGGGCCTCCTTGAAGGACGCCACTTTCGTCTGAAGCTCGGGATACTGCGATATGAGTCCGATGACATGCTCCGCAGGATGGCACATCAGCTCGACAAGATGCGGGAAGGAGCAGTACCTGCCCTTCTCGTATACCCAGAGGAACGATGTGCAGCAGTCGATGTAGAGCTGCGCGGACTGCGTGAAGAAGTCCTTCTTGTCGGTCTCCACAAGGTTCTTCATTATCACGTCGGCAATTTCCGTGCAGTCCGTGAGGCTCGTTATGTGCTGGGGATTCAGAGGATTGCAGCGCAAAGAATACCTGGGGTCCTTGAAATTGACCACACAGAACATCGGACGCTTCAGGTTCAGCATGTCATAGCAGCCGATGTTCTGCAGAAGCATGTTGTACACGTCAAACGTGAGCGAAGGGTACTTGTAGTCATACACGAACATGGTATATCCCTTGCGTATCATCTGCTCCATGAAAGGCAGATACACCGAGAATGACTTTCCTGAGCCTGGAGTTCCGAGGACCATCGTGCCGCGGAAGGGATTGACGACATTGATCCATCCCGTATGCTGCTTGCCCTTGTACTGGTAGCGCGTCTGGAGATTGACGGAGAATTCCGTGTCGATCTTCTTTTCGCACTGCAGGAACGTCTCCTTGAAGTCGTTGCGCTTCTTGATGAACCCGGTCAGCTTATACAGGGAGAGGGATGCACCGAGAATGACCGTCAAGTACCCGACTGCCGAGGCCGCCGTATAGACGGCCGGATTGCCGAACGGAAAGAAATACAGGAAGACTCCCGAAACGGCGACAATCGAGATCCGCCACCACGGAAGGCTGTTTCTCCTGCCGTGACGCGTCATCACGGTAAGCAGGCTTAGCATCAGCGCCAGTCCTTTCGTGTACAGCGGCGAAGCGAAGTATCCGGCCTTGCGCATCTTCAGGAACATCTTCACGGCTATTGGATGCGTCATGCCCATTGAGTCCCATAGCGGATACGCATAGTAGTATATGTTCACCGCAAGGACGAAAATGCCCATCACGATGAATGTGGAATACGCCTTCTCGTATTCGGGTCTTATGGCCATGGCTCAATTGTAGAGTTTGTTCCGGTCAATTTCACTTCTCCCGCCCTTGGACAGTTCCGCCTCAATGTGCCCGTGGACCTCCCGGCAGAGCGTGGCGAACTCCCGGAGCGATTCCTCCCTTTCCTGATCGCTCATGTCGGCGAAATACTTCAGCATGGCCGAGTATGCGACGTCGCAGAGGTCGGCATCCGTCTCAAGCATGAGGACGAGCAGACCGATCCTGTCCGCGTCATACCTGACCTTGAAGGTGTCCGGCGTTCCGGTCTTGCACAAGGTCAGGTCCATCCGAATTTCACTCTCGCTGCTCTTCAGCCAGAGTTCGACCTGCTCCATGAGGGCTTTGGTCTTTTCCATGTCAATCTTCATATCATTCTCCTTTTGTTTCTTCTCTTCCTTTTGTTGTCAAACTCATCAAGGTCTCTTCCCGTGCTGCCGCATTCTCCGCTGAGGACAGCGTCAAACAGCACCGACAGCGCCTCGCTCACGCCGCTGTTGAAGGATTCCGCCTCAGCGGCCCCTGATGATTTCGTCCTGTCATCCTTTTCCCCGTCATGCGTCGGGCAGCTCTCCGGAAGTTCCAGGATGGCGGTTCCGACGGACCTCGACAGCTCGGAACCCTTGAAGACGCAGGCCGACGTATGGTCGATCAGGGTGGAGCCCCGCGGGATGCCGTCCTTGTCGCGGTATATGACCAGATCAACGCCCTGCGGTTTCAATGCCCTGACAAGGGACGGAATGTCGCCGCACTTCTCAAGCGCTGAGGACACCTTCTTCAGAAGGCCGGCCTTCTCCCGCCTGACATCCAGACCGTCACACTCTTCAATCCTCTCGTCCACCGCCTTCATCACGTCATGGCTCATCTTCACGTCGCTCACGGATGCCGTGCACGGCCTGCCGTCATCGCCGAGCCCCTGAAACGAAAGGTGCACCTTGAGGTCATCCTTTCCGAGCCCCTCGCGGACGAGGACTCCGTGGCAGCGCAGGACTTCGGCGAACTGCCTTCCGGTGGTGAACCTGTAGGTCAGGGAATAGCGCAGGCAGTCCTCCATCATCCTGACCACATCACCCTCACCGTAGCGGAAGACAGGAATCGTCACGTTCGCGCCCTCGGTCTTCTTGGCACCTCCGCCCTTGACGTAGCCGTACTTGTCCTGAAGTCCCTTCACCAGCCTGTCGCAGGCCCTCTTCTCGTAGTAGTCGCGTATCTTCCTGCCTTCGGAGTCGATCCTGGTGGACACGACGTGGTAGTGGACGCGCCCCGTGTCCTCGTGGCGGAATATCACCCACGGCTGCTCCCCGTAGCCCAGCCCTTCCATCAGGTCCTTGACGAACTCCGGTATCCTCTCCTCACTTATGCCGTCTCCGGGTCCGGGATTGACCGACATCTGGAACGACAGGTGCTGCGCCTCACGCAGTGACAGCCTCTCCCTGTCCTCGAACAGGCGGTTGATGACGGGGATCTCCATCGAGCCTACGCCATGACAGCAGAGGATTGACGCCACGCCGGCCCTCACCTTGTTCTCATTGTACTGAAGGGTCCCCGACATCGAGGACGATGACTTGTGTATCTCGACGATCATATGTCCTGCAGTTGTATCCTGTTGACGAAATGCTCCATGTTCAATTCCTCCGCCGTCTTCCTTGCAGGCTCCATCACCTGTATCACCAGCGCCTGGATCGTGGCCGCATTGTTCTGTCCGGAGAAGATGGTAAGGTGGCCGGAGACATAGACGTCCGCCTTCGGATAGAGTTTCTCCTGAAGGGCGATCCTGGAAGTGACTACCGTGTAGACGAACTCCGAACCGTCCGCGTTGCCGTCCGCCTTGACCCTGAACCTCAGGAAGCGGCGGCCGGCGGACTCGACCTCCTCCAGTTTCCCTGCGACATGACCGATGACTGATATGACCTGCATAAGATAATTATGGTGTATGAGTTAATTTACTTGATTAAGTTCATCAAGTTCTTTGAGTCCTTCCTGCTGACTGAGGCTCTCCTTCAGTTCACCAACGGTGCTGCGTATATCCTGGAGGATGCCGACAAGTTCGTGCGTCAGGGCATCCAGCCTCGCGGCCCTGCGGATGATCATCCTCTGGGAGTCCCTGTCGGCGACGTGCCTGACTAGGGTGTTCATCACGGTCACCGACTGGTTGTAGTTCTTCGCCACGCCACGGACCTGCAAAGCCAGCTTCTCAATCTGTTCCTGCATCCAGTCGGGCACGTTGCCAGCAGCGTTTTCCTGTACGGCGGTCCTCCTCGGCATACATGAAGAGGTAAGCCGCATCCTCACGAAACGGCTCATCGAGCGGTATCCGGCTATGCGGCAGTTGCTCCTTACGGTCTGCATGTCGGCATCGGTAAGCCGCACATGAAGGTCGCAGCTCTTGCGGCGGCTCTCGTCTTTCACTGTTCCCATATCTCAATCGTTGTTTTCATTTTCCGTTCATTCGAAGCGCGACTTCGGAGACGCTCCTGTATTCCCGCCATCCGTGGCGGCAAGGAGGTCCGAGCCCCCGAGGACCGGGTCGTTTGTGTACACACGGGTGGTACACATCGACACTCCTTGCACATTCGCTTAGTGTCAGTCTCTCACTCTCCTTCGGAAGCAAATGTACAAATAAATTTCGTAATGTATTATATTTATGCTTTATTTGTATTGCTATGGTAAATTGACTGAATACATTTCGTTATCATGAAGAAGGAAGAAGATAAAGGGACGGCCAAGAAGAAGCAGACAGGCCAGGACGGACAGACCGGAAAGATGATGGTTGCCGGAGGCAGTTTCATACGCGCCCACTACAGGCTTCCGCCATTGGGAGAGGACATCAAGAACGCCATCGTGGCGCTCTTCCAGTTCGTGACCGAGGGGCAGAAGCTCAGCGGGCCGGTCAGCGTCGATGCCATAGACGACCGTGCTGTCATACACACTGACCACGGCGACGTGTCTGTCTCTAAAATAAGCCATCCGGTGAACCGTCTTCTCCAGAGCAAATACATCTTCACGATACCTATGCAGTTCTTCATCAAGGGGCGCAGGACGGACGGCAGGTTCTATCGTGAGATAGAGGCGGCGCTCCACGCCCTCGCGGAGTGCAGGTTTACGTTCGTGGACTCCAGCGACGGGATGCGCCACACCACCAATACCGGTGTAATCAACGATCCGGAGACGCTCTGGCCGGAGGCACGGATGAAGTCGTTCCTTACGGACGAGGCGCACATGAGAAAAAGCGAGATGAAGGCGCACCTCGACCTGCTCTACAGGGCCTCACGGGTGCCGGCCGTGATGGCGGAGCTGCCTCACAAGTGGGAGAAGACATGCGAGCGCATCCCTGATGACGGTCTTGACCGGACCGCCAGGGAGAAAGTCCGCAAGGAGCGCATCGCACATCTCATCGCCTCGATCCGTGGCCTTATGGACGACTACGGACTCTGACGCACCCGTGCGGACTTGTCCGGAACCTCGTGTAATTTGTCATAATTCCCTGTGGATTCATACGGATTTGTATGGCCGCTGACGTCGTTGCGCGGAATATACTGGCATATCACATCAGTCATTACCAATTTCCTACCAATCCCCATGAGAAAACAGCTTTTCGCAAGCATTTTTCAGCCCCGAAAAACCTCGTGTAATTTGTCATACTGAAAAGGGGCGACCTCGTGTAATTTGTCATATTTTTTCTTGAAAGCGTCCTTGTAAGCCTCGACACATCAATCACTTGCGACGACCAGCAAAACAAGGTATAGTATATTAATAAGCCTACTAATTAACAATAGTTCGTTAATTTTATAAGTTTTATGCAGCGGCGCGAACGCCGTAGAATAATAGTTCTTTGAAATCAGTGTTATTTATCTTCAAGTTTGGTCTGTTTCCAAACATGGAAAATAATCGTTCGACCATTGCAGCATTGTGCAGCAGCACTTTGACATCACCGACCGAAAGAGGGGTGCTGTATTGAGTTCCGAACTGTCTTGCAATGTTGATTGTGGAGAGCGACATGTTAAAGGCGAAGTCCAGGGTGTCGCTATTCCTTGACTGGCAATCACACAGGCCAGTATATTGCTTTGCGTCACGGTACAGAAACTCGATCTGAAATCTAGTTCTGTAAATTTCAAATATGTCAATAGCCGATTTTGATGTGTCGGTCGAGAAAAATACTTTTCTGGACTGAGCCTTTTTGTCCGGCTCGTTGAAGTCTGCGATGACGACCTTGACTTCTCAGCTTTAAGCTGACAGCCCATACGATTGCCGAGTAGATGGCAATGTCGCCAGAAGCAAATGTTTCGAATATGCTCATGTCAAGTTTCTTGAGATTGACATCTCCGATGAACTTTTTTGGACGGCCTCTTTGTCCTGTCTTGGGACCGGTATACAGGTACTTAAGTCTGACATCGTCTCGGAAGCGGCTCATGAGGCTGAACCCCAGACTGTTCAGTCCGGTAACGAAACTCTATTTGGAGAAGAAGGCGTCTGCAACCATACACTTGGATATTGAAACAAGCTCATCTTTGAGCGAATTGATGGCTCTGAGATATTGTCCCACAAGGGAGTTCGGATTGTCCATATGCTTCAAATATTCGGGTACGCGCCCACGCCTCTTTTTGTTGAATGTCTGTTTCGCAATCAAGTGTGTGCCGCTGGTGGCATCGGCATCGACAAGAGCAAAGCCCATCAACTCCAGGCCCCACTTCATTGAAGAAGCGCAGCCTGACCAGAAGTAGCCCAAACCTGGAGTCTTCTTTCCGGACTTGCTGATGTAACTCGGATCAATGGCGATGGCCCGTCGTTCCGGATTCCCTTCAGCAACGAACGATTTGTTGAAACGGATCCAGTTACAACACTTCTTCCGGAAATTCATGCGGAAGCGCTGTTCAGACGAATGTCCGAACCTCTCCATTTGGAGAAAGTTGATGCGATTCGGTATGGTAAGAAAAAGTTCCATGGCTTCCTTGAAGAAAGATTGAAAAGATTTGCTTAAATTTGTCTGGCTTTTGAGGGCGTCTGCAATCAGCTCTCCGAGCTGGATAAGTGGCTTGATTTTCATCTATGTAACTTGTTTGATTTGCATTATTAAGTTACTGAAAATCAAACACTTATCCAAATTTTTCAAGCGAAATCTTCATCTTATTTAACACTTTTTTCAACTGTTTTCTATGTCGTCTGCGAGGTGCTGTAAAGTACCCCTTGACGGGCTATTATATACGTAAGTGGCTGTATGTCACTGTGTTTTAAAATTTTTAACGTAGTATTGTTAGTTCTGTAAACGCGAATTCCAAATATTTAGCTGCTGCAAAAAGTGAGTTTGCAAGTGCTGATATAGCAGATGCATTTCTTATTGCCACTGCCTCCGTGAAGGGTATGCAACTCGTAACAAATGAGACTAGCGAACCTAACAGGCAAAATAGAGTCAAGATACCAGATGTCGCTATTACCCAAAACGTGACATATTGTTCTCTAATTGATATGTTACGTGGTCTTCACATGTCTATCTAAATCAAGCGGTCATTTGCCACGCGCAGCAAGACTATTGCCGATAAATCGGCTACAGACTCGCTCAAGCCAACCCACACGCTACGGACTATCGTCCTACGCTGACATGAAATAAGGTAAGTTGCGGTCAGTATCCTCCGCTATGCTCCGGCTACTCACCTTGCTTGATCTATGATGCTTGATGATGTCGGCGGGTCCCTACCCACCGTCTGTTTTCGCTCCGCACGCAATCTAGATTATGTTAAGTTGCTCCGTCAGTGCGAGTTCGGCCATCCCGCCTCCGAATCCGCTCCGTCGGGGCGGCTGGCGACATTGAACTCCCTTCAAGGGCCAACGGCCTCCAGGCCCGTCAGGGAGTTCAGGACTTCCGGAGTGATGTGCGTGGGTGGTCTTTTCAAATTCAGCATTGTCCGTAATTCACCCTTATCCATTGAAAGACGGCCGGAAGTCCAAGGAGTCGCCAGCCTTAGCAGCACAGCTGCGGGCATTCTACGTGATTTCTTCAAGTCTTCGAGCGGAGCTCTCTACTTCAAGAAATCACTACGTAGGCAAGGTATCGGCTTTCGCCGATGGTTCTTTCTGATCGTTCGCATCCGCTCACTGGATGTCAGCGGTATTGCGGAAGACGACGGCTCCTTTCGTCACCGTCCACTTCCGCAATGTCTGTCCGGGAGAGGCTCGTTCACCCACGCATCACAGGCCTTGCGGCCAGAGAAGCGCGGCTCGCCACTCCCTATGGGCAGGACAGGCACGGACTCCATTACGCTTCCGCTCCATTGCGTCCGCACCAGACCTGTCGGGAAAGAGGTAAGGCTTCGCCTTGATTTATTTGACGCCCGCTTCTTCCTTTCCGGAAGTGTCGTCCACTTCGCTCCCGACACATCCTCCGAGGGCAAGCGGAGACGCGAGACTGTTATAGCCGGTGTTCCGCTGCTCTCCACACCGTCTCTCCCAGACTCGCAGAGCGGAATCGCTGCGTTGTCACTCCGCTCCCATTATGCCGGGCCTGTCGGCTTGCCTGCTCACTCTCCGGAAGACAGAAAGAACGATGCTTCCGCATCGCCCTTTCCGACTTCCTACGAGTCGAGCGGTGAAATATCTACACGCTCCAATGTCAGTGCATAGTGGAACCGCATTACACGCAGGAAGAGCGAATTAGGATATACCATTATGCCGATAGAGCAAAACCGGCTTTGCATCTTTCTGAGAGATTTAAGCGATGCTGAGTATTCAATATTCCCCCAGATTATCTGTAACTTTGCCCCTACTAAAGTCCCTATGAGTTACCTATATGGGGAAGACTTGTAGGAATCCTTTTTTCGGGCGCAGTCCTCCAATCCTGGCGATGTCATCAACCAATCAACCATTGAGGCTATGCCGAAGTATATTCCAAATTCTCGATTCTCCGACTGCTGGGCATCGGTCGGAAACATTACATTCTATCATAAGAATGGACAATGCTATTTTCGGAAGAAGTCTGTTTGCATGTTCCCAATTTCGGCTGGTCAGATTGCCGTTTTTGGAATCCACCGCCGTGCGCTTGCTGCGTGGAGAACACTTGGCCACGATGTTCAGCTCCGCTGGAACGAATACGCCAAAGCCGTTCCGTCCCATCGTCCGCTATTTGACGGCACAACACATATCCCCGGTCACAATCTTTTCGTGTCGGCATACCACGGATTCGCACAACTCGGTAACGAGCATATTCCTGGGCCACGAAAATGGACTCCGTTTCCTTGCGTTGTGATTGAGTCTATATCGACTGTCTCTGATGAAGAGAATCTGCGATTAATATGTAAAACAATAATGGCGAAAACGTCTGAACCGTCAAGATATAGACTCCATATCAAGATTCAATTTGCTTCTGCAAAGGTCGGCAAAAAACCGGGGAAGATGCGTATGTTTTTGGCAGATGAAAACTTTAGACGCTTGGAGTCTTTCGTTGTTGTCAAAGTGCCGATGTCCTCAGGTCTATGGAATGCAGACCTCAACGAGTACAGGCTATTTTGCCGATACTCATTGATAGATACCATTACAGGATACAGAAATAATTTTAAAGAAGGCACTTTTGCAGTCGAAGTCAATTCTAACTTAAATGTTCCCAAATAGGAAATTTAGTCCTTCAAAAGTTCATCAATATGGTTGTCCCAAGTCTCTTCCAATGATGCAAAAACGGATTTCACTCCATCTGTCTTTCTTTTGGCTCCTTCTGACAAGTCTTTCTGAAAGTTCTCGAAGTTAGTACCAAGCATTTCTCCGAAAGCGTGGAATACTTCCTTCTGATTTGGCTGCTGCCCGTGTTCATTGACGAAGAAATCGTTATGGATAAGAGAGTAGATTACCTTATATAGGTTTATTTTGTTCCCTCGCTTGTTGTTGAATTTTACGTTCTTGTTCGCCTTGGGAGAACTGGCAGGTTGTAGAGTCTGGTAGATGTTCGTGGTTTTGTTGATAGTCTCGTGATGCTCTATAACCGTGCCTATCGTGATGTTCTGATTGGAGCCGATTGATTGCATTTTGTCTGTTGGTATTAGTTTATAAAATTATGACCGTGACTATTTTGACAAAAGTACATTTTTCAGATGACTATTCTGCAATTAATCGCTATGGATTATTACGGCAACTTCGTGACAGATACCTGAATAAGCTCAAACTCATCAATCAATGCTTTAATTTCATTGTGCGATGATTCAGAAAAGTATTTAAGTATTGTATCAGGGGAGGAAAGCCTGAATGCGGAAGTGCTTTCAGAGTAGTTGTTATAGTTCCTAAGCAGGATGTCGGCAATATCAACACCTTTCGCTCTGTCTTCGCTTGTTGAATTTTGCTCAAGCCAATCACTGACTTTGATTCCTGTTCCATATAGCTTTTCTTTCCAGGCATCATAGCCGTCAATATCTGGGAATGCAATGACATCTCTGCCCTTCAGAACTTTCAGCTTGTCTCCCAATTGCGTCTTGCCGCCAGTCGCCAACCAAAGATATTGGGGCATAAGGACTGCACAAATAATGGCCGTTTTCTCAGCTTCTACTAACGCAACTCGCTTTTGTGGGTATTTGTTAAGCAAATGCTCGCCAAAAAGGCATTGAGTCAGCTGCCAGTCCTTTGGGAGAACCTTTCTGGCTTTTAAGATTGAATGCACCCAAGAAACCTTACAGGAAATATTCTCATCCTTAATTCTATGCCCTGTCTTTGGATTGTACTTCATTATTTTCCCAGTTCTGCATCGTCCTTCTTTGTCAATCTGGAAATATATCGTGTCCCTCTGTCTGGTTACTCCTATCTTGTACTCAACTAAAACAGTCTCGAGTATCTCTATGGGGACAATTGTCCTTAAGAAACTTGTCAAATGACTGTCGTAACTTATACGAACAGAGCCGGTCACATATAAATCAGGGATAAAGAACAATTGGCGAGGCTGGCGCGTTTTTGCTAAACTGTTGTTTCTGTTGTTATACGATGTTGCATGTGCCTCAGTAGAAAGATTAGGATGGTCTCTAAAATACTCCTTGGGTGTATAATGATAACCACAACCTGATTCGTGGTCGCATCGTCCGACTCTTTTGTCAAGTGAGTTGCCGTTTTCATCGACATACAACGTGAAGCATCGTTTGCCTCCGCAGTTGGGGCAGGTGTATCTGGATGACACACCTGCATAACGCTGCAAACTATAAGAGTGTTGGCTCATTGACTTCTGGCTCTATTGATTTTTGTTGTCCATTGTCCAACTGTCCATCTTCTGTAGGTGAGTTCTGGACATTGGACAGTTTGTCCTTATGCCTGGCGAGAATGTTGCTGACGGTCGACTTGCTGATTCTAACCTGCTCTGCAATCTTCCTGCAGGAGAGCCCCTGCTTACTCAATTCAATTACCTGCATTTCCTGTTCACTGATTTCAGCAGTTTCTCTATGTCTGAGGTGTTCACTCTCGGAAGCAAACTCAAGAAAGTTGAATCGGAGAAAACCATTGACCTTATCCACTTCATATACAATGATGTTGGAAGCATCATAGGTGAATGCGCCGGCTCGGACTTTCACTTGCTTGATATATCTCAACCGGTTGTCTTTTGCGCTCATTCCTATGGCAAATACGGAGTCGAAGAAGTTGTACAATTTCTTGCTCCCAGCGAGATGATTTTGTGTGATTGCGCTCGACAGGTCACGTTTGGGAGTATGGGCGATAATCAAAAGACTCAACCCTCGCTTCTTCTTCATTGCCATCAACTTCATCATAAACAATCCTGCATCAACACCTTTGTCAGCCGAATTGCAGAGATATGTAAGATTATCGATGATTATGACCTTGCAGTTTTTCTTTTGAGCGGCAGTTTCTATGTCTTTGATAATGCTTTCCTCGTAACCATCGGCACCTATTGCGTATGGATTAACCTCAGCCCGGAATAAGCCTTCAGGAAATAGATGTCTTTCTCCACTTGCTGAATTACAGTATCTCAATTGAAATTGTTTGTCTGAAAGCTCGCAATCAACATACAGTACATTTCTGCTTCTGGCAATCTCATCTGCCATCTGGACTGCGAAAATGGACTTCCCGAGATTCGAGTCTGCAAACAGACAACAAACTTCGCCTTCATACCAAAGTTCCCGATATAATTGCTCTGGATCTGGGCGATGAGCGGCATCCTCAACCGTTCTGTTTGCGCTCTTGATTGTCAGCATTCCGATTTCCGTTATGCTGTCATTGGAAAATGTGCTTTCTATTTCTTCCGAGATAGAGTCGGCGGCAGCTTTGTTGATTCCCATATCCATAGTTAATCTTCTTTATTGAGCCTATTGGATTTACCGTTTGCTTGTCCATTAGGCGAATTTTTTGAATCACTCCTTTCATTTTTGGCAAGTTCGTCTTGAATGAATGGAATCTGGCGTAATATACGACCGCTCGGATCGTTCTCATCTGATGCTATTTCGAGTATGATCTCAGAAATGTGTTTGGGCTGGTTCATTTCACACCTCCTTTCCTGCGCCTGACATATTCGAGAGCTTCTGCGTCAATCTCCGCTTGAGTCTTTGCTCGGCCTTCATTTAGCCAGGAATCAATCTCGGAACGTAGAAAGCGAGGTTTCTTTCCACTTTTATGAACAGGAATTCTGTGTTGTCCGACCCATTCATAAATAGTGGACTTTGCCGGATGATCAGGATGATACTGGCTTAACTCTCCAATATTCATCTATTTGTCTTGTGAGGATTCATCAGTTTTATTAAGGGCTTCATTTATGATCCCCTTTAGACAGAGTATCTCTGCCTTGATTTCAGATACTGCTTGTGGTATCTGCTCAAATGTCAGTTTTTCTTCTGTAGAAGACATTGTCGTAAATTGTTAAATTGAACAATTGCTCCCTTCTTTGTGCGCACAGAAAAAAAGAACCGTGGTCTCGTTGTGAGGTCACGGTGCAAATGTCTATGAGTTTTTCGGTTCCGTTCTTGGACTCCAATTGGAGTCTATGACGATTTTTTACTTTTTCTTGCAGTCTTCCTGTTCCGCAATAGTATTATCTACTACTTGCTGCAGTTGATAAGTGGCGACACCGAGAGGATTGCTTATGCCTTTAAGTGACCATTCAACCACTGTTTTATTACGAGCGCGACAAATCAACAAACCGATGCTAGGATTGTCGTCCTCACCTTTCAGAAGAGCGTCGGCAGCATTGACATAGAAATTGATCTTCCCTGCAAATTCCGGAATGAAGTCCACCACTTTGAGCTCCACCACGACGTAACACTTCATCTTGATGTGGTAGAATACCATATCCGGGAAGAATGATGTCGCATCAGGTCCTGAGATTCTCAATTCCATCTGTCTGCCAACGTAAGCGAAACCGCTTCCCAATTCCAGAAGGAATCGAGTAATGTTCTGGGCCAATGCATCTTCCAGCTTTCTTTCCTCGACATCTCCTGCAATCGGCAGAAAATCAAGCTTATATTCACCTTTGAGTATTTCGTCGGCCAGCTTGCCTTGAATTGCCGGAAGTTTTTCATTGAAATTAGATAAAGCCTTGCCCTTGGACGCAAAAAGATTCGAGTCTATCTGACTGTTCATCTCGCTGCGACTCCATCCGTTAGAGATAGTCTCATCAATATAGAACAAGGCCTCATCTAGATTCTTGCACCTTCTAAGTATATCGATATGATGTCGCCACGGAATGTATGCGAACTTCTCCGGCATTGAATCATTTAATTCGTTACCAACTTGGTAACGAATTGTATTGCATTGACTATAAAATATATACCAATTCTTGATGTATCTAAGGTTGGTGACGGAATAGCCTTCCTGTCCAGGGAACTCGTTTCTCAAATCTAGGCTCAGTTTCTCGAAGAATCCGCTTCCCCAAGAATATGTATCCTGCAAAGTGTTGATGTCGTGCCCTAGTTCCCAGTAGAATTCGAGCATCGATTGGTTAATCCGCACGGATGCCTTTATTTGGGCGTGCCTGAGTCTCCCTTTGATTGACTTCAACCAAGTTGAATAATTCTCATCTGGTACAAAGCTTCCAGCCTTCACAAATCCTGCTTTTTCCATTATTTATACTTTAAATGCTTACAATGTTGGTATAAGGTTCACTGCCCTTCTCTTATTCTCATCCACAATCTTCGCATATATTTGAGTCGTGCGCACATTACTGTGGCCTAACAACTTCGATACGGTGTAAAGGTCTGCACCATAGCTTAATGTCAGTGTCGCAAAGGTGTGTCTAGCCACGTGGAAAGTCACGTGTTTGGTGATTCCAGCATTCTTGACAAGTATCTTTAGGCGAACATCTGCATTGGTGACCTGATCAGGCAACTTATAGAACACGTGTGACTCCTCCGGCATGTCTCCTCTTTCCGGGAGCCATTTCAGCGCATTGTCAGAAAGAGGCAGATAGAGAGGCTTTCCCGTATTCTTCATAGATGTCTCAAGTTGTGCGAGCCCATCTTGATTTACAGTGATTTCCTTCCAAGTCATCTTCTGGATATCAGAATACCTCAATCCGCTGAAACAGCTGAACAGAAAAGCCGGTTTTACATCATTGTCGGGTCTATAGTCTGTATCAATGATTTTCTGAACCTCATCCAATGTCAGGTAACAGCGGCTCTTTGGCTCTGAATGTGGCTTTATGCTTCGATCAATGTCCTTACCAGGGTTCTTAAGTATGATGCCGTCTCGTTCAGCCTTGTTGAGAGCGACCATAAGTCTTGCAAACAACGCCTCCTTATACACATTGCTGATAGGCTTCTGCTTGCGCTTCTTGTCCTTACACTCCCTATCAAAATCTCTGGCGTCATTATTCAGAAATTCGATGAATCCGATAAGAAACTCTTTATCAATGTGACTGAACATTATGGCCTTTCCCTTATATCGTATAAGGCGTTGGATTGCGCTACGCAAGAGAATCGCACAAGACTTGTGGCCGTTTTCCTCATAGTCCTCGGCCATATCCTCGCAATACTTGATGAAACTCAACTTCCTTGTCCTGTTCTTATCTATGAATCCATACTCTCCGTTCTGAATATCGATGATGTATTGTGCCTTTATTGCATTGGCCAGACGAACCTGCTCCTTGTTCCAAAGTTTGTCCGCCCGTGTCTTTTCCTCCTTCAGATACAGATTCAGAAACTTGTATTCCCTGATACCGTTGACATAGCAGTCCAGATAAATTGAGGCTCCGCCTTTCTGTAGTTCCTTATACCGTATTTTTATCGGTTCCTTAATGGTGTCACTATCGTCTTTTCTCATAATAATCAACGGTTTATAACCATAGGTAAATATAAGCAAAATGATTTGAAATAACAATGGGGTAACAAAATCAATGAAAAACCATTAACAATCCGTAACTAAAACACAATTTTATGAGCTTGTAATGTCGATTTTACATTTCGCTTCGAGTAACAACGGAGTAACAAAATTTTCCAAGAAATGCAGTTTTAAACCCAAAATAAGAAAATTTCTAAAATAAAAACGGCAATAGAGATAGCTCTATTGCCGTTTTGTCTATAATTGTCAATGCTTGTTTATGTCTACAATTTCACGTAGTCTATAAAGTTGCTCTATGCCATAATTCTCTATGCTTTTGCAAACTGCAAATATAGTGAAAGTTGTCAATATTTTTTGTTACTTTTGCAAGAGCAAGGACATTTCAGAAAAAGAGATTTATATGGCATCATTCAGCGAGGACAGTCGTGTGAAGTTCCCTACGATTATGCATCTTATGGGGATGGGATATAAGTACATTTCTCAGAAAGGATTATATTCGAAATATGTGAATGCTCCAAAGACGGATTATGATCCACGCACGAACATTCTGCTGCCATATTTTAAGGAAGCGTATAGAAAGCTGAACCCTGATGCGGCAGAAGACGGAGCTGAAAAGATGCTGGTCAGAATACAGGCGGTTCTCTCAAATGATGATCTGGGGCGGCAATTCTACAAAGAAGTGCTGTTGAACACTGAAGAACGTATCATTGACCTTTCGTCTCCATTCAACTTTGCCCATAACAACACATTTCAGGTCGCTACGGAAATGACTTGCGGGGACAAGGACGGTGATAATTATAGGCCGGATATAACATTGTTTGTCAATGGACTGCCATTGGCTTTTATCGAAGTCAAGAAAGAGAACAACCATAAGGGCATTCAGGCTGAGACGGAACGGATGAAAGTCAGATTTCAGAATCAGGCGTTCAGAAGGTACTTGAACATCACGCAGATTATGGTGTTCAGCAATGATATGGAGTATGACTGCAATGAAGTCACGCCTACAATTGGAGCCTTTTATGCTACAATCGGGAAAAAGGACACTAAATACAATTGCTTCCGGGAAGAGGGGCAGGACAGTTTCCCTGTGGCAAGAAATGTCGTGCCGGTCTCTGAAAATGACGAGGAGATTCTTTTAAGGGACAACAATGTGCCGCAATATAAGAACAGCAGCGAGTGTCAGACGAATTGCAGGGCGAACACACCGACCAAGAGAATCTGCGACAGCTTATTTTCGTTCGAGCGGTTCTGGTTTCTTTTGAAATATGGCATTGCTTATGTGGATTACAATAATGGTCTGCAGAAACACATTATGCGGTATCCTCAGATATTCGCTACCAAGGCTATTGAAAGATTCCTTGATTCAGGCAAAAGAAAGGGGATAATCTGGCATACGCAGGGAAGCGGCAAGACGGCATTGTCGTTTTACAATGTGAAGTATCTTACGGACTATTACTCAAGGCAAGGTGTCGTTCCTCAGTTCTTTTTCATTGTTGACAGACTTGACCTTATGATTCAGGCACAACGAGAGTTTACATACAGAGGACTGAAGGTCAATTCTGTTCAGACAAAGGATGATTTTGCAAAGATTATCGGCAGTGGCCTCACGACGCAGAACAGGGAAGGCAAGCCGGAAATAACGGTCGTAAATATCCAGAAGTTTTCCAATGACTCCAAGGCCTTGGCAAAAAATGCCTATAATGTTCCGGTTCAGAGAATATATTTCATCGATGAAGCGCACCGAAATTATAGTCCCGACGGGTGTTTCCTGAAGAATCTGATTCAGAGTGATGTGAATGCGGTGAAGATTGCTCTTACCGGGACGCCGATTATCAGCAGGGAGTATAACACTAAGGATATTTTTGGCGATTACATCCACACATATTTCTACAATGCTTCTATTGCGGACGGTTATACGCGCCGTCTCATACGTGAGGACATCGGCTCCAACTATAAGATTAAACTGCAAGAGGCTCTTAACAGCATCAGAATCAAGGCTCACAGTCTAAAAGAGACTGATATCTATGCCCATCACGTCTATGTGCAACCGCTGCTTGATTATGTCATTGAGGATTTGAGGGATTTCAGAGTGAAGAATGGAGACGGGACATTGGGCGGAATGGTAGTGTGCAACAGCAAGGAGCAGGCACAAATGATGTATCGGCTTTTCCTTGAAAAATATGCTGACGAGAGCGAGCTGGGTAACTATACTGATGAAGACGGTTCCATCGTTTACAGGAGTATTTCTGCAAATGAGATGGAAGTCAAGCGGTCGCCTTGTCGAAAAGGCTGTTATCGTGCGGCTCTTATCACATACGACAGTTTCGACAAGGAGACAAGGGCAAAGTGGATTGAACTGTTCAAGGACGGGAAGGTGGATTTGCTGATAGTCTTCCAGATGCTCCAGACGGGATTTGATTCACCAAGGCTCAAGAAGCTGTATCTGCATCGTATTGTTAAGGAGCATAACCTGTTACAAACTCTTACGCGGGTCAATCGTCCGTACAAGGATATGAAATATGGCTATGTCGTGGATTTTGCCAATATCGAGGAGGAGTACAGCAAGACCAACAAGGAGTATCAGTCGGAGCTGGAACACGAGGTCGGGAAGGACAATTTCAAGGATACAGACAAACTGCTTGTGACCATTGAGGAGGCAAAGGAACGGTTTGAAGATGCCAAGAAAGCTCTGTCTGGGTACGAACTGGATAATCCGGAACTGTTTTCAAGACAGCTGAATATGGTGGATGACAGGGAGAGTGTAAGAAAGATTGTTGGTGCGCTGGAGGATATGAGGAGTCTTCAGAATATGCTCATCTCTCAAGGTTCAGAAAACGAGCGCATTGTCGAGGTGGAGAATATACATAATCTCATCAAGGCTGCAAAGAACAGGCTGGATTTGCTCGGATTCATAGATAATTCTGATGAGGCTTCCAATGTGCGGCAGCTGCTTAACACTGCACTTGAAAATATAGAGTTCTCATTTGTGAAGCGCGGTGAGGGTGAACTTGAGATTCAGGAACAATACAGGCAGGCGGTAGCTCACGCAAGACAGCAGATAGGAGCTTGCGTTGATACGGACGATCCTGAATACCGCTCGATACTTGAGGAATTTATGAGACTGTTCCAGAAAAAGGATATGGAGCAGCAGGACGAGTTTAATATGCACAAGAGGGTCGAGAATGTCAATGACATACTTCGCAGAATCAAGAGAATCAATGAGCGTGATGCCCTTGATGCAATAAAGTATAATGGGGACACGAAGTTTGTCAAAGTGGAAAAGCGTTTGCGTGAAAAGGATAGGGAGGAGATAGAACATAACACACGACCTCGTCAGTATGCCTGGACGGAAGATAAACAGAAGATGACGGTAATACTGCTTGCCATAAAGCAAGATGTGGATGATGTATATTTCCATAATCAGGCGATTCTGGAGGTTCCGGCATATTTCAAGAAGAATATCCTCACATACGTCACCAGACATTTCAAGGAGGAAAACATTGATACGGACAGGCCAGTACGCCAATATGTCAGCGATATAATTAACAGGGAGTATCAGATAACAAGATAGCTATGGATATAGAGACAATCAAGCAACAGACTTATGAACTGATTGACAGGCTGAAAAAGACGACCGTGGACAATGGCCTGGCCGGAGGCGGCAATGAATATACTGTCATCATCGAGACTTTTTTGTACAAGTTCTTGAATGACAAGTTTATTTATGAGGCGAAGAAAGTAAAGCCAGAACTGGGGCAAGCGGAAGACTTCTTTGCAGCACTTGATGCACTTCCGGAAGACGACTATGAGGAGATGTGCGATCTGATGCTGGATACCATCATTCTGAAAAAGGAACATCTGATACCTTTTTTGGCAAAACGTCAGAACGAGGATGTATTTGCGGAACTGTTCGACTCCACGCTTGAAAGCATAGCCAAGGAAAATGAGGAGATATTCTATATCCTGAACGATGATGAGACGAAGGTGTCCATTATGAAGCCGCTTTCAGATGTGGTTTCGGGTGGTGCAGCAAAGAAAAATGCCTTCTGCCGGTCGCTTATTGGAGATGTGGCGAGTTTCTCGTTTGAAGATGCATTCGAGGCAGGGTACGATTTCTTCTCGACCATCTTCGAATATCTTATCAAGGACTACAATGCCAACGGAGGAGGGAACTATGCGGAGTATTACACACCTCACGCAATCGCATCCATTATGGCGCAGCTGCTTGTGAACCCTGCGGACAATGTCTCCAATGTGACCTGCTACGACCCTTCTGCCGGTACCGGTACGCTCGTGATTGCTCTGGCTCACGAAATAGGGGAACAGAACTGCTCGGTCTATACCCAGGACATCAGCGACAAGTCTTCTACTATGATGATGCTGAATCTTATCCTTAACAGTATGAGCCATTCTCTGACTCACGTGATTCAGGGAAATACTCTGAAACACCCGTTCCACAAGAATGAGGACGGCTCATTGAGGAAATTCGACTACATAGTCAGCAACCCTCCGTTCAAGCTGAATTTCTCTGACTATCATAGCGACCTGGTCAATGACCCATATAAAGGACGTTTTTTCGCCGGTGTCCCGAACATTCCGAACAAGGATAAGTCCGGGATGGAGATTTACTTGTGCTTCTTCCAGCACCTTCTTTATAGCTTGAAAGACGGTGGTAAGGCGGCAATTGTAGTCCCGACAGGTTTCATTACAGCCAAGAGTGGAATCGCATTTAAGATCAGGAAGCATCTCATTGATAATCATTTCCTCGGAGGAGTAGTAAGTATGCCGAGCAACATTTTCGCAAACACGGGAACGAATGTCAGTGTCGTTTTTATCGACAAGTCTGGTATTGAGAAGCCTGTTTTGATCGATGCAAGCAAGTTGGGCGAGACCATCAAGGACAATGGCAACCAGAAGACAAAACTTCGCCCTGAAGAAATCAGGCAGATCGTGAAGACTTTCCGTGGCAAGGAGGCTGTGGAGGATTTCTCCGTTACACCGTCCTTTGAGGAGATTGCGGAAAAGGGCTATAGTTTCTCCGCCGGGCAGTACTTCGACATTAAGATTGACTATGTGGATATTACAGAGGAGGAGTTCAACAAGAGGATGTCCAGTTACAAGGCTGAGCTTACGGCGCAGTTCGAAGAAAGTCATCGGCTGGAAGCGGAGATAATGAAGCAGCTGGATAGTCTTAAATTCAATTGAGTATGAACCTGAGTATTGTTATTGGGGTAATAGGAGCGATTGCGTCTATTATTGCGGCCATTGTGGCTTATGTGTCATTGCGTTTTACAGTACGTAATAGTAAAGGCTACATCTTAAAACAGATAGATCGGAAAAAGAAGCTGATAAGAGAGATTGACATCCGCCTTGTAAATGCCTATGGATTGAATAGAGGACAGTGCCATCCAATCACTCCATTGGATGAGCAGAAAGAAAAGCTTGAGGCTGAGATAAATGAGTTGCAGAGAAAATTGTAAAGAAATGAGAGCGCAAGAACGTCAATTGAGCGAAATAGCTGATTTTGTAACGGATAAAATTCCAATGGAGGATGTACAACTCACTGATTATGTTACAACAGACTCGTTACTTCCGAATAAAGGTGGACGATGTGTTGCACAAAATCTGCCTCCACAGAAATGCGTCCTTACTCACTATCAGAGTGGGGATATTTTAGTTGCGAATATACGTCCATATCTTAAGAAAATATGGTTTGCGGATAGAGAAGGAGGAGCTTCTGCCGATGTTCTTGTCTTTCGGGCAAAATCTGGTCATTCTCAAGAATTTCTTTACGCATCGTTGCTTCAAGACTCTTTCTACGACTATGTTATGAAAGGTGTTAAGGGCAGCAAGATGCCTCGTGGAGACAAGGATCAGATAATGCGATACCCCATTCCCAGATTATCTTTAACTGCAGAGGAGTGTATCGGAAATATGATACGATCATTTTGCGCTAAGATAGATGTCAATCGTCGGATAAATGATAATTTAGAGGCGATGGCAAAGCAACTCTACGATTATTGGTTTGTGCAGTTTGACTTCCCGAACGAGGAGGGCAAGCCGTACAAGTCAAGCGGTGGGGCTATGGTGTGGAATGAGAAGTTGAAACGTGAGATACCGCAAGGGTGGAATGTATTGTCTGTTAATGATATTGCCGCAAGTGTTCGTGGCGTATCTTATGCAAAAGAGGACATGGTAGATTCTAACAACGGAGTACTGGTATTGCGTGGAAATAATATCCAGGACAACCATCTTATATATGATAGCAATGTCGCTTATATTCCGAGTTCTTTTGTCTCAGAAAATCAACGTATTCGACCATTAGATATTATAATGACTATGTCAAGTGGAAGTAAAGAGCATATTGGTAAATCTGCAATGTTTCAATTCACATCAGAAGATACATTTGGCGCATTTTTGACAAAGTTTACAGCAAAGGAACATTGTGCATATTTACTTTTCAATTTGTTCAATAGTCAATATTTCAAAGCGAAGATTAAAAGCATAGCTTGTGGCACAGGTATAAACAACTTAACCAATCAGACTTTTAATGAAATCTATGTTGTTTTACCACAAAATGAAATCTTATTAGAGTTTGATGAAAGGCAGTCGCAGATATTCGCAGAAATTGGATTAATAGAAAAAAGTAATGTAGAACTCACTAAGCAGCGAGACGAACTCCTGCCCCTTTTGATGAACGGTCAGGCATCGGTTGTCAATATCTGATTCTGAAATAGTCAAGGAGCTTCTTGTAATAATCCTGTGCTGTCAGGCAGGTGTCTGTCAGATAACCGGGGAGTGTTTTCCATTCGTGCAGACCTCGGTAATAGAACATCTTCAGTTCGTCCGTGATGATGAACGGAACGATGTTGTGGTTCAGGCATTCCTTGAACATTATCAGACGCCCGACTCTGCCGTTGCCGTCCTGAAAGGGGTGTATTGATTCAAAACGCTGATGAAAATCAAGTATATCCTCAAAGCGTATTGGCTTTTTGCCTCTATACTCTTTCAGCAGTGCACGCAATTCAATCCCCACCTTTTGCGGCGATGCTGTTTCCATCCCGCCGACCTCGTTCGGCAGACGCTTATACTCGCCGACCGCAAACCATGATTTTGATGCATCTGATGTCCCGCTTTTCAGCAACCCGTGAAGTTGTTTTATCATACTTTCAGTCAATGGCTCCTTCGCGTGGTCAATTATAAAGTCGATGCAACGGAAATGATTGGTGGTCTCGATGATGTCATCCACCTTAACTGCATTGTCAGTGATTCCTATCGTGTTGGTTTCGAATATATAGCGGGTCTGCTCTTTTGTCAGCCTGCTGCCTTCGATGTGGTTTGAATTATAGGTCAGGTCTATCTGCGTGCGGTGATAGATTCCGCCTTTTGTTCCGGACTCTTTTTGCTCACGCAATGCCTTCAAGAGTGGAGATATTTGAATTCTTGCATTCTTGCGCTGCGGGAGAGGAGCATCTGCCGGTACATTCCAGGTTTTGCCGACAAGCTGTGCTCCGGCAATTTTACCTTGAATACAATAGTTTCTTACTGTACGTTCAGCAACACCATGTGCCGCCGCATATTCTTTTGTAGAGATGTAATCCATACTTGTCGGCATTAAAATAACAAATACCGACACAAATATAAATTTTCTTGCCGATAACGGCAAGAAAACGAGCGCTTTTTAGTCGGCTTATCTGAAATCATGCCGATAGCATTTGCTTTAGCCCATACGTTCAGCTTAATTCTAAATTCCGACTTACGCCGGCATTTACGGTTGCGCCTCGGCATAGCTCAAACTTCGTTTGGCTCTGCACTCGGCTTGCACGTAAATTATCATTTATCTGACGATTGAGTGAAAGTTTTTTGTCTAGTACAGCTATAGAATCAGCTATAGCGGCTTGTTCTGTCATAGCGATTCTCTTTATCGGGATAGACTTGAATGCAACGTCCAGCATCAAGTTCTTCAGCCCTGACGTTTTCCCCTCGAAATTGAAAAACACCCCAGAATTATACACATTCTGAAGGTATAAAAAGACATAGCGGGCATTCCAGCCTTCCTTTATTCTGAATGCCGTGCAGAAATTGGAACAGACAATATTCTTTTTTGCTGCAAGCAACTCTTTTGATACATAGACTACACGTCCAGTGGACTGCGTAGGGCTACCTCCTGATTTTTCAATTATGATGTCCCCCTCTTGCAAGCATCTAGTCTGAAAAGAACGCGTAGATACATATCGTAGCGGTATGTCATTGTATTGAGAGTTCGATATGGGAACAATATCTGCTCCTCTTACGCAATATACCTGACATGGAGTTTCGTCTGTCATGCAATCATTCCCCCAGTCTCCTGAAATATAGGAGTCTATGATGTCGCTGATCTTATATGTGCTTTCCATATTATCAAAAATTACTCATCTTTTAGCATCTTCCTAACTTCCTTATCGAAGTCTGAATCAATCTGTTGCGTAGGGTCGAACAGCGCATACTCATCTTCTGCCTTTTTCTTTGCCTGAGCCGCAGAAATTTTGCCCTTGTCCGGAAGAATCTGATAGCGACGGAATGTCAGAAATTCATTGACGCTGGCGGCAAACTGCTCCATATTGAATGTGTTCTCGCGCTCTATGAGATCTTCGATATAGTCGAAGTACCCCGCTACGGTACGTTCCAGCTGGCGGATTTCCTTCTCCTGAAGATAGTTTTTTGCGATGCTCACATCTGATTTCAGTATGCGGCCGTCCGGGGAGTTCTTCCAAGTTGTCAGTCCCATGTGCTCTTTCGTGTGGTCGGCTTTTGTATAGACGATTTCCGCAGCTGTCTGCCCTGTGATGGCGTAGTGGAAGCGGTTCTGAACCATCGCATAGAAATCCCTTGTCGTCTGCGAATTTCGGTCGTAGTCTATGCTGCACTCGGCATATATGTCAGTAATCTGCTGCCAGATACGGCGTTCGCTTGCCCGGATGGAACGTACTCTTTCGAGCAATTCTCGGAAGTAGTCTTTCCCGAACAATGCGGTGCCTTGCTTCAAGCGTTCATCATCCAATGCAAAGCCTTTGCGGATATATTCGTTTAGAATCTTAGTTGCCCACTGCCGGAATTTAGTGGCCTTGGCGGAATTTATACGATAGCCAATAGCAATAATTGCATCCAGATGATAAAATTCCACAGTATGAGTCTGGAATTTATCATCCATAGCTCCGTGAGGAGTGGTTATTTCCATTTTGGAAACAACCACTTCCTTGTCAAGTTCGCCCTCTTCAAATATGTTCTTCAGATGTTTGCTGACGGCAGGAACGCCGACCCCAAACAGCTGCGCCATAGCTTTTTGGGTGCACCATATCGTTTCATCTTTTATGACGACCTGCACTTTGCCGCTATCTTCAGGCATATTGTACAGGAGGAATTGTACTTCTCGATCCATATCGGCTACTTTTGTCGGAAACCATGTGTGTAGCTCCAGGACAAAGGTAGTGAATTTTATGGACTTGATAGTTATCCAATGTACTTCCGATGGGACATTTTCACATTGAATTGATTCACTTTCGCATAGTGGAGGGTGGTGTCGATTTTGACGTGTCCGAGAATGCACTGGACTTGTTCTATTGGCATCCCTTTGTCTATGGCCATTGTAGCGAGGGTTCGGCGGAATTTGTGTGGATGAATCTTGTTCAGCCCAATGCTCTTGCCTATGGTGCGTAGTCGGACTTCTACACCGTTGATTGTCAATCTGTTGTTTGGACTGGATAGTGAAACAAAAAGGGCAGAGTTTGAGTCTGTCCTGCTGTCAAGGTACTGCTGTAGGTGGATTTTGGTTCTGGCATTGAAATAGACCTCACGTTCCTTGTTGCCTTTTCCGAAGACTATGCATTGGCGCTCGTGAAAGTTCAAGTCGCTGCGGTTCATCCGCACGAGTTCTCCGACTCGCATTCCGGTGGAGGCGAGCAGGTCGATGAGGGCAAGGTCACGGATTTCTGTGCAGTTGTCACGGAGCTGTTCGAGCTGTTCATCTGTTATGGTTTCTTTTACCAAGGTGTCGGTGCGTACTTTGTGGATTCTGCGTACCGGGCTTTTGAGTATGAGGTCTTCGTCTTCAAGCCAGGAGAAGAAACTGGAGAAGATCCGGCGAATGTTATCAACGGTGACTTTGCTTAATTGACGTTCTTCTTGATATTCCGCAAGATAAGTTCGGATGTCATTAGTCGTCATTTCAGCTACCGGTTTCTTTATCGTGCTGAACATTTTTACTATTGTGTTCTCATAGTATGCGAGTGTCTTTGCAGAGCTGCCTTCTATTTTCTTTGCGGAGATGAAAGCGGAAAGGAGTTCTGAATTTGCTTTTCTGACGGATTCTTCTGATGTGGCTGTCGGAATTATGTCCAGGCCGTTCAGACTGTTGATCAGGAGTTCTTTAAGGCTTGAACATTGAACAGTATCGAAGATTGCTCTCGCTTGTTCCAATATTGTTTCTATGAATTTTTCTTTCATCGTTTTTGTGGCAATTATAATGAATTTATTCGGTAAGGGGGATAAATGATAATTTAGAGAAGCAACTACGACTTATAACATCACATTATATTTTTTGTTGTCCAAATCTTGAAAAGAAACACATTGGAGAAATCGCAACAGTAAAAGCTGGTGGCGATTGCCCTATTACATTTTCTAAAATAAGAACACAAGAGTGTAAGATTCCTATATTTTCAAACGGAACGGAAAACAGAGGCCTTTATGGCTACACAGACAAAGCAACGATAGAAGGATGCAGTATAACAGTAGCTGCAAGAGGTACTATTGGTTATTGCGAAAGAAGACTTAAGCCATTTGTTCCTATCATTCGACTTTTAGCTATTACACCAAAAGAAGAAGGGGCTTACATTTATCTACATCAAGTAATAAAAGGAATGAAATTTAAGAAAAACGGTTCTGTTCAGCAACAACTTACTGTTCCAGAAATTTCATTTATAGAAATACCTTACCCACATTCAAGTGTTTTATGTGAATATAATAAGGTAGCAAGTTCAATAGTTAAAATGATTGAGCGTAATATCTCTGAAAATGAGTCTTTAGCTAAGCAGCGAGACGAACTCTTGCCCCTTTTGATGAACGGTCAAGCCACGGTAAATTATCATTTATCCGCTTCCGTGCGTCGTCTTGCGGGACGGAGCCATGGGGCTGCGGCTAACTACTTGATAATCAGCGGATGTTTTATGGGAGCGTGGATTTCGAGCTAAAAAATGGCTCCAATCTCACGCTGTAATTTCGTAACTCGCTGAATGCCAACGTGGTACTATTTTACCTCGTGGCACCGTCGCAACATGTCCCATGCCCTGCCTCGCGAATCACGTCCCCAATTCTTTCCCTGATTCAACGATGCCAATGTCATCCTTGTGATGCCGGCATATCGCATCCGGCCATCAATTCTGCTTATTGCCCTGATTTCTGGCCCTTGTTCCGGATGGCCCGATATTGTATTTCGACAGGAATGTCTGCACCTGCTCCTCGCTCATCCCGGACACATCCTTGCGCATCAGGAAAGTCGAGTCAATGTTTGTGTGCGGGTCGAAAAGCTCCCAGCCGTCCTTTGCCAGCCAGTTCAATGCCGCTATCCTGGTGTTGAATGTCTTGTCCTTTCCGTTGGAATCCTTGATGCAGTTGTAGTTGAAGCCCGTTTTTTTCTCCTGCGGAGTCCCCATGTCGACAACAATCCTGACGCCGCCGGACCAGGTGTCGCCCAGTGACACCATGGTGTAGATGAACATGCGGCTCTGTGCGGCGACAGATATCCCGGCCAGCATCAGGAGCAATGTGGAAATGACTATTCTGCTTCTCATGACGGATACTTTAAAATAACAGGTCCGAATTTACTGAAATTTCTTTAATTTAGATAACTTTGCGATGTCTTGCAATGCTGGTTGTCCGGACTGTGCAGGTGTACATTTATTAAATCATGACACAGGATTTTATATTGATGATAGTCGGGCTTGTCGCCGGATTCATGTCCGGTGCGGTCGGATTTGGCGGAGGGATGATACTTCTCCCTGTGATTACCTCAGTCTATGGCATCGAAGTGGCGGTGCCGGTATCGACTATCGCGCAGCTGATCAGCAACTTGTCCAAGGTGGGCATGGGCTTCAGGAGCATTGACAAGAAATTCTATCAGAAAATTGTTGCAGGAGTGATGATTGCCACATCTGTCGGGCTGTTCTTTTCAGTATAGGCGGAGAGTGCAATACCGCAATCCTGGTACTTTTTGCCGTGCTTCTGGTATGCTGCATTATAGGCGTAATGAATAAATTTGCAGCATTGGAAAAATGAATTTTTATGAGATATATTATTGCAACAGCATTATCAATCTTATTAGGTATGGCAACAAATATTTTTGCCCAGACATTGTCCGGGCGTCAGCTTGACCTTGCTGCATGTGCAGCTCTTGAAGCTCAGGGAGACCTTGTGCGCCTTGAACCGGCTATCAGGAAAGCTCTGGACGGCGGCGTCACTGTCAATGAACTGAAGGAGGCTTTTTCCCAGCTGTATGCATATACGGGTTTTCCTCGCTCGCTCAATGCTTTAGGTGTCCTTTCAAAGGTTCTCGAAGACAGAAACCCTTCATGGAAGGATGGCAAGGAATGGGTTCGACCTGCCGAGTGGGACGATGCCGCGGCTGCATTGGAACTTGGTACGGAAAATCAGACAAGGCTCAGCGGAAGGCCGTTCAACTATGCATTCTGCCCTCAGGATGACTATTACCTGAAGGCGCACCTGTTCGGCGATATCTTCGCAGGAGACCAGCTCTCTCCGGCTGATCGCGAGATAGTGACTGTCGCGGCGCTTTCTGCACTTAAAGGTGTGGCTCCGCAGCTTGCGTCCCACAAGGCAGGGGCTGTAAATATGGGCAATACGGAAGCCCAGGTCGAGGAACTGTGCAGGTTCCTCAGCGCCAATGGGCTGTCCCGGTGCGACAATGCCGCTGATGCTGTGGCCGGAGCCTGGGCGCAGGGTGAACCTAATGTCAATTACTCCAGATATTTTGTGGGTAACAGCTATCTGAACCCGATAAAGCCTGTAAATCTCGGTGCGGATGAAAAGTCGGCGCTTCCAGCATCAAATGTGACTTTCGAGCCAAGGTGCAGAAATAACTGGCACATCCACCATGGTGCTCGTCAGATCCTTATATGTGTAAGCGGACGGGGCTGGTATCAGGAATGGGGGAAGCCTGCGGTTGCCCTCAAGCCTGGCGATATCGTGGATATTCCTGAAGGCGTAAAGCATTGGCATGGAGCGCAGAAGGACTCATGGTTCCAGCATATTGCCACGCATGTCGCGGTCGAGAATACTAAGCCTGGAAGCGAGCCTAACGAGTGGCTTGAACCTGTCAGCGATGACGAATACAACAGGCTGTAGGGCTTCATGCCAGCCGCATCTGCGCCTGATGACCATGGATGCATAGCCAGATATCTGGACAGATAAATCTGAAGGAGGGTGAACAAATACTGTTTGTTTCCCTCCTGTCTTTTTGGCTGGTGATGAAGATCCGATGCCTCATCTTTCGAAATTTCGTTCACACTTTCGAAACGAAAGTGGCGACTTTTAGGACAAAAATCGAGTGAAGTGTGGAACTTAATTTGCAATAATTGGCAAAATGTGTAAATTTGCTTGTTTGTTGTTAAAAACGATTAATATAAATACTCTATATGGAGAACAAGTTACAGGAATTGACAGACAAACTTTATAACGAGGGTCTGTCCAAAGGCAAGGAAGAGGGCGAGGCCCTTCTCGCCAAGGCAAGGAGCCAGGCTGCTGAAATAGTGGCTGCGGCGGAAAAGGAAGCAAAGGACATTGTCGCAAAAGCCGAGAAGGAAGCGGCGGACTATAGGACAAAGGTGTCCGGCGACCTCAAGATGGCTGCGTCTCAGAGCATTCAGGCTACCAGAAAGGATATTGAGAACCTTCTTGTTTTCAAGATGACTGGAGCTGCGACGGAGAAGGTGCTTTCAGATGAGGCATTCGTGAAAGAAATAGTCAAGGCTGTTGCAGAGAAGTTCAATGCTGAAGAGGCAGTGGATCTGGAACTTGTGCTTCCGGAAACATTGAAATCGGCTCTGGAGCCATTTGTCCGGAATGAACTTGCATCTATTCTTAAAGGTAAGGTCAATGCCTCTTTCTCCAAGAAGATTGCCGGTGGCTTCACCATTGGCCCTAAGGATGGAGGCTATTTCATCAGCCTTACGGACGATACATTCAAGGAACTTATCAGCGAGTATCTCCGCCCTGCCACCAGGAAACTTCTTTTCGGGGAATAGATATGGCTAATTTCGAATATCTAATAGCGGGCCTTCCTGACATCAGCCCTGACTGGAAAGGGGCTGAAGGCGTTTCTGCGGATACTATCCTGCAGGAAATCAGGGAGATGTGCTCCGCTAAAGATAACCGCTTGATAGATGTCCTGATGGATGGCTATCAGGATGACAAGCTGGACCTGGAGTTCTATCAGAAGGCTCTTTCTTCGAAGGATGCATTCCTGCGGGAGTATTTCAGGTTTGACCTCAATGTGCGGAACGCCAAGGTCTCGTATCTGAACAATGCTCTTGGGCGCCCTGCCGGAACTGACATCTTTCTGGATGCTCCTGGCGAATTCGCGGAGTCCCAGAGGCTTGAATCTGTGCTGAATACTGATGATATCCTTGCACGTGAGAGGGGAATAGACGATCTGATGTGGGCTAAGATTGATGAGCTGACCACTTTCGACTATTTCAACATTGATGCGGTGCTGGGCTTCATTGCCAAGCTGCATATCGTGTACAGGTGGTTGAAACTGGATGATGAGACAGGACGGAAGATGTTTGCGCGTCTGGTGGATGAGGTGCGTGGCTCATATACCGGCATCCGTGCCGCTGCCGACAAGGTTGTAATCTGATTTTTGTGCATTGCGCTGATTATTAGTAGATTACGTTTTCTGAAAATACGTGAATGTACTATTTTGAGAATGGTTAATTTATTGATAACCAATATTATATGTAAAAAACATTGACGCTGGAATGTTGAGAAAATTAAATATTTAAGATAATTAGAGCCTGAAAGGCGAGGCGAAGTCCCGTCCCCGAGGGAAGGGATTTAGGGCAGGGGTAACGAAAATCAAAGAGCGTAGGCCAAAGGCTTTGAAATCTGAAATATTGCAGAAAACAGCATTGACGCTGGAATGTTGAGAAAATTAAATATTTAAGATAATTGGAGCCTGAAAGGCGATGCAAAGTCCCGTCCCCGAGGGAAGGGATTTAGGGCAGGGGCAACGAAAATCAAAGAGTGTAGGCCAGAGGCTTTGAAATCTGAAATATTGTAGAAACAGCAATGACGCTGGAATGTTGAGAAAATTAAATATTTAAGATAGATGAAAACAAAAGGAAAGGTAACGGGCATCGTTTCTAACCTTGTCACGGTCGAAGTGGACGGACCGGTGGCAGAGAACGAGCTTTGCTACATCACTTTGGGCGGAACCAGGCTTATGGCCGAGGTTATCAAGGTGAAAGGCAGGAATGCATCCGTACAGGTCTTTGAAAGCACACGAGGACTGAAGAACGGGGACCCTGTAGAGTTCGAGGGCAGAATGCTGGAGATATCACTCGGCCCTGGACTTCTGTCAAGTGTCTATGACGGACTTCAGAATAACCTTGCCACGATGGAGGGTGTATTCCTCAAGAGAGGCGAGTACACTGCGCCGCTTGACAATAAGAAGCTCTGGGACTTCACCCCTATAGCCAAGCCTGGCGACAAGGTATCTGCCGCTGACTGGCTTGGAGAAGTGAAGGAAGGCTGGCTGCCTCACAAGATTATGGTTCCGTTTTCGTTCAAGGGGACATACATTGTAAAAAGCATTGAACAGGCAGGCAAGTACAGCATTGACCATACCATGGCGGTCCTTACCGACGAGAACGGTGAGGATGTTTCTGTGACTATGGTGCAGAAATGGCCTGTGAAGGTGGCTATCAAGTGCTACAAGGAAAAGCCTAGGCCAAACAAGATAATGGAGACAGGCGTCAGGGTCATTGACACATTGAACCCTATCGCCGAGGGAGGTACGGGCTTCATTCCTGGACCTTTCGGGTGCGGAAAGACTGTGCTACAGCATGCAATCGCGAAGCAGGGCGATGCCGATGTTATCGTGATGGCTGCCTGCGGCGAGCGCGCAAACGAGGTCGTCGAGATCTTCACCGAGTTCCCTGAACTTATCGACCCGCATACCGGACGCTACCTGATGGAACGTACCACTATTATATGCAACACCTCCAACATGCCTGTGGCTGCCCGTGAGGCATCCGTATATACGGCGATGACCATCTGCGAATACTATCGTGCGATGGGGCTCAAATGTCTGCTGCTTGCAGACTCCACATCACGCTGGGCGCAGGCGTTGAGGGAAATGAGTAACCGAATGGAGGAGCTGCCTGGTGCGGATGCATTCCCTGTGGACCTTTCGGCCATAATCTCCAGCTTCTATGCACGCTCAGGTATGGTCGTGCTGAACAACGGGAAAACTGGAGCCGTGACATTCATCGGAACAGTCTCGCCGGCCGGAGGTAACTTGAAGGAGCCTGTGACTGAATCCACGAAGAAGGCTGCCAGATGTTTCTACGCATTGGAGCAGAACCGTGCGGACCAGAAGCGGTATCCGGCTGTGAACCCTATCGACTCATATTCTAAATATCTGGAATATCCTGAGATACGTGAATTCCTTGACGAGAAGATCGAGAAGGGATGGGCTGACAAGGTGACCAGGGCGAAGAATATCATCCGTCAGGGACGTGACGCTTCCGAGCAGATCAATATCCTCGGTGATGATGGCGTTCCAATGAGCTATCATGAGACATTCTGGAAATCTGAACTTCTGGACTTCGTATTCCTTCAGCAGGATGCGTTCGATGCAGTGGACAGCCTCTGTCCGCTTGAGCGTCAGAAATATATGATGAACCTGATTCTCGATATATGCGGGAAACAGTTCGAATTCGAGAACTTCGAGGAGTGCCGCAACTTCTTCAAGGAGATGATCAATGATCTCCGCCAGATGAACTATACGGAATTCCATAGCGAGGCTTTCGAGAAATATAACTCACAACTTTCAAAACTTCTGGAAGAAAATGGCAAATAAAGCTTATCAAAGAACATATACACAGCTGGACGCTATTACCAAGGCCACAGTGTCACTGAAGGCTTCAGGGGTAGCAAACGACGAGCTTGCCACAGTTGACGGCCGTCTTGCCCAGGTGGTCAAGACCAAGGGCGACGCGGTTACACTGCAGGTGTTCGCCGGTACCGAAGGCATTCCTACAGATGCTGAAGTTGCATTCCTTGGGGCTCCTCCTACATTGAAAGTGAGCGAGCAGCTGTCGGGGCGTTTCTTCAATGCTTATGGCAAGCCTATCGACGGCGGTCCTGAAGTCGAGGGCGAAGAGCGTGAAATCGGCGGCCCTTCCGTGAACCCGTACAAGAGACGTCAGCCGTCAGAACTGATTCCTACCGGTATCGCGGGCATTGACCTTAACAATACTATCGTGTCGGGCCAGAAGATTCCTTTCTTTGCCGATGCCGACCAGCCTTATAACCAGGTTATGGCTGATGTGGCTCTCCGTGCGGATGTGGACAAGATTATCCTCGGAGGAATGGGACTTTCAAACGATGATTATCTTTTCTTCCGCAATGCCTTCGAATCCGCAGGTGCGCTTGACAAGATCACCAGCTTCATCAACACGACGGAGGAACCTCCTGTGGAGCGTCTGCTTATTCCTGATATGACATTGGCTGCGGCCGAGTACTTCGCTGTGGATAAGAATGAAAAAGTGCTTGTGCTGCTTACAGATATGACCCTGTATGCGGATGCGCTGAGTATCGTGTCCAACCGTATGGACCAGATCCCTTCGAAGGATTCCATGCCAGGCTCCCTTTATTCGGACCTCGCGAAGATCTACGAGAAGGCAGTGCAGCTTCCGTCAGGCGGTTCAATCACCATCATTGCCGTGACTACATTGAATGACGGTGACATTACTCATGCGATTCCTGATAACACAGGATATATCACTGAAGGTCAGCTTTATCTGCGAGCAGATGCTGATTCGGGGAAAGTCATCATTGACCCGTTCCGCTCACTTTCTCGACTGAAGCAGCTGGTTCAGGGTAAGAAGACCCGTGAGGATCACAGCCAGGTGATGAATGCCAGTGTCCGTCTGTATGCGGATGCGCAGAATGCAAAGACCAAGCTGGAGAACGGCTTCGACCTCAGCGACTATGATCACCGCTGTCTGAAATATGCCAGGGAGTATGCTACAAGGCTGCTTTCCATCGATGTCAATATCACGATCAATGAAATGCTCGATACCGCATGGGAACTTTTCGGCAAGTATTTCACCAAGGCCGAGACCGGCATCAAGCAGGCGTTGATCGACAAATACTGGAAAGCATAAAGGTCAATGTTGACCCATTAATTGAAATTAATTATGGCAATTAAATTCCAATACAATAAGACATCCCTGAACAACCTCGGCAAGCAGCTGAAGATGCGTCAGAAGGCACTCCCTACATTGCAGAACAAGGAGTCCGCCCTGCGTCTCGAAGTGCGGAAGGCCAAGGAGCGCTCGGAAAAGCTTATTGAGGAACTGAATGCCTCCATGAAGAAGTACGACTATCTTGCCGCGCTCTGGAACGAGTTTGATCCTGGACTCATATCCATTACGGATGTGGAGCTGGTGACTGCGAAGCTTGCCGGAGTGAAGACACCTGAGCTGAAGGAAATCCATTATGAGATTCACCCGTTCAACGCTTTCGTGAAGCCGGCATGGTATGCTGACGGCGTGAATATCCTTAAGGAGCTGACACGCCTTGGCATCGAGTCGGAAGTCTATCAGGAGAAAAGCAGGATCCTGGACTGGCAGAGGAAGAAGACCACACAGAAGGTTAACCTCTACGAGAAGGTGCAGATTCCTGGCTATCAGGAGGCTATCAGAAAGATAAAGAGATATATGGAGGATGAGGAGAACCTGAGCAAGGCTTCATCCAAGATTGTCAAGAGCCGTCACGAGGAGGAAGAAGCTATGGAGGAGCTGAAGAATGATTAGCCCGATGACCAAATATTCCTTTATCCTGCTTTCAGGGCAGACAGAGGAATTCCTGTCAAAGCTCCAGGAGCTTGGAGTTATTGACGTTACACGCTCGCTCAAGCCTGTCGATGAAAAATCGGAGCGGATTCTCGCGGAAGCCGATGATGCGAAGAGGGCTCTTTCTGTGCTGAAGAGCTGCAAGGAAGTCCCTGGAACAGCCGGTTTCAGACTTTCTGGTGATCCGGTGAAGGCAGTCCTTGATGCCGATGGGCAGATCAGCGAGCTTAGGGGAGAGGTGGCGTCGGCGAAGAAGGATCTTGCGCAGCGCAAGCCGTGGGGCGAGTTCAGCAGCGAGAGCCTGAAAAAGCTTGAGGCACGTGGCCTGAAAATAAGGTTCTACAGCTGCCCGAAGAAGAAGTTTGATGCTTCATGGGCGGAAATCCAGCCTCTGCAGGTGATAAGCGAGTCCGATACGGCAGTCTTTTTCGTGACTGTTGCTCCGGAATCTGAAGAATATAGCTTCCCTATAGAGCCTATATCAGCTCCTGCTGGTTCTGTGAATGAAGCGGAGGCAGCTCTGGAGGAGATTCAGAAAAAGCTTGATGGGGAGAATAGGCTGCTCGGCAATCTCAAGAGCTGTTCACGGGAGATAGAAAAGGCTTATAATGATAAGCTTGGAGAACTGGATCTGTATTTTGCGGAGGTGGCGACGGAGAAGGCGATGGATAATTATCTTACTGTGCTTACCGGCTTTGCCCCTACTGAAGATGACGCGAAGCTATTCAAGGCATTCGACTCGATGGATGTCTATTATACTCATGAGCCTGCCACCAAGGAGGATAATCCTCCGATCAAGCTGCATAACAACTGGTTCGCAAGAAACTTCGAGGTCCTGACCGGAATGTACGGCATGCCTGTTTATGACGAGTTCGATCCGACGCCTGTCCTCGGGCCGTTCTTCATGCTCTTCTTCGCCATGTGCATGGGCGATGCCGGATATGGTATAGTGCTCATGCTGATAGCACTCTACATGAAGCTGAAGATGCAGGATTCGAGTCTGGGCAAGATGTACAGGCTTATCGGCTTTCTCGGCGGTATGACCTTCTTTGTGGGGCTGTTCCTGGGCACGTTCTTCGGAATGAGCATATTGAGTGCATCCTGGGCTCCTGCTTGGTTGAAGGCTATCTGCATTGACGGCTGGTTCCCTGACGGAAAGATTGCAGGATTCCCTGTTCAGATGGTGCTTGCGGTGGCGATAGGTGTGTTCCACATCTGTCTCGCGATGATTATCAAGACGATAAACTTCACGAAGCGTTTCGGCTTCAGCAAGACTGTGGGAACATGGGGATGGACAACCCTCATTGTCGGAGGTATCATTGTTATAGCTCTGGGAATGACTGAAGTCCTTTCTGCAGAAGCTTTCAAGTGGGTGATCATCGCCCTGGCGGCAGTAAGCGGCCTTGCGATATTCATCTTCAATACTCCTGGACGTAATCCGCTGGTTAACATCGGCTCAGGGCTCTGGGATACCTACAATATGGTGACAGGACTTCTTGGCGATGTTCTGAGCTACATACGACTCTATGCCCTCGGTCTTGCCGGAGGTATGCTTGGAAATGCGTTCAACATCATGGGAACGATGATCTTGAATATCCCGGTTCCTGTGGTGAACTGGATTTTCAGCATCGTGATACTGATTTTCGGGCATGTGCTTAACCTGGCGATGTCATGCCTCGGAGCATTTGTGCACCCGCTGCGTCTTACGTTTGTGGAGTACTTCAAAAATTCCGGATATGAGGGTGCCGGAGCAAAATACAACCCTTTGACGAAAACAAATAATGACAAATAAAAATTAAGAACAATGAACGAAATTCTTGGTTATCTCGGTCTCGGCCTCATGCTTGGCCTTGCCGGTATCGGTTCCAGCTACGGAACGACCATCGCTGCAAATGCGGCTGAGGGTGCTCTCAAAAAGAATCCTGAGAAGTCATCTACCTATATGATTCTCTCAGCACTTCCTGCTACACAGGGTCTTTACGGTTTCGTGGGATTCCTTCTCTGGCTGGTAGTCTTCAAGCCTGACTTTGCGGTGATGGGGCCGAAGCTCTTCGGTGTCGGACTTGCTGTAGGCCTTGTCTGCCTGTTCTCTGCAATCCGTCAGGGCCAGGTCTGCGCAAACGGTATCGTAGGCGAAAGCCAGGGACACAGTGTGATGACAAATACCCTCATCTACGCCGCTCTTCCTGAGTTCTATGCTATCCTTGCCCTCGTCGGCGCGATCATGACAGTGCTTTAATCAGATAGCATAACAAAATTGAAAGGTGCGCATCTGTTTTCCGGATGCGCACCTTTTTTTGAAGGTTACTATTGTGTCAAAAAACTGATTTATGCACTTAAGAAGTTGTTTTGAAATGATTAAAAAGTTGTTTGAGGTAAAATTCCTTCATCTTCTTCCCGAGTCTTCAGGTCAGATAGGCACCGCTATCTTCCCCAAATCCCCGGTCGAACCTGAAGTTTTTTCCTCTCAAGCCTTCAAAAAATAATTTCAAAACAGCTTCTAAGGCTTGCACCGGATAGAGGGCGCCCCCTCCCACAAGATTGTATGTTGCTATTAATTATTTGAATATCAATATGTTGGTATTTTTCAAAATCGTCACATACGTGATTTTAAAAATACTAAATAATTATAAACCAGTGAATTATGTAAAAACGGCACTGCGCATTTCACGCCGTGATCCACTTCTCGACGGTCCGTGTCTGCGAGGAGATGTTCACCCCGACCTTGACGAGGCTCTTGCCCTCCTCGAACTTGTACGGAAGCATATAGCCTTTTTCATCAATCTGTTTCAATGCCTCATCAGCGGAGCCGTCCACCTTGAACTCGAAGACATAGATGCAGTTGTCTGTGTGGCAGACAGCGTCGGCGCGTCCGATAGCCGACTTGACCTCGGTGCGGATATAGAACCCGAGTAGCGAGAAAATCAGATAGATGATGGTCTGATAGTGCTTCTCGGTCTTGTTCTCGAGGTCGTTAGGGATGCCGGCGAGATAGGCCTGCAGCTTCTCCATCGCGAGGTCAATGTCCTGGGAGTCCATGGCGGCATAGAAATGTGCCACGAATCCTGATGCCGTGCCGGTGCTGCTCGGATACTCTCCGAGAAGCCCTCTGGTGAAGCCAATCTTGACTTCCTTGTTAGGATATCCGAGAGTGTAGAGCTGCATCCTCTTGTCGTAGGACTTTATGGTGAGGTAGCCAGTCTGGTAGAGCATCGGCAGTGAGTTGTCCGACAGCTCGGGCGAGACGTCGAAGTCTGACTGAGGCACGAGCGTAATCTTGTCGAGCGTGGTCTCGTCGATAGGATTTCGCCGCAGTCTCTCGATGAGGTATGTCGGAGTCCCGGAGTCGAACCAGTAGCTGCCGAAGCGCTTTTCGTTCAATGACTTGATGAGGCTGAACGGATTGTATATGTCTTCTGACTTCTCGCTGAAATGGTATCCGTCATAGTTATATTTCAGCTGTTCTAAAGCTTCTTCGTAAGAGATTTCCTGTTCTTCGGCGAGAGCTTTGATTTCATTCTGCATATTGTTCTCCATCTCAGACTGCGAGATGCCGCAGATGGCTGAATACTCCGGCATCATGGATATATTCTGAAGATTGTTCAGCTCGCTGAAGATGCTGAGCTGGGCGAACTTGTTGATACCGGTGATGAAGACGAACCGCAGATACGGGTCGAGGCTCTTGATAGGGCTATAGAAGTTTCTCATGATCTGCCTGAGCGACGGCAGCTTGACCTTGTCGTTCATCACATCCAGCAGTGGAGCGTCGTATTCGTCGATGATTATTACCGCCTGTTCACCAGTCTGCTCGTAAGCTGTTTTTATCAGAAATTCAAGTCTGGCGTTCACATCTGTGTCGTCAATACTTTGATTTTTATCATATATTATTTCATATTCAGCAAGTTTATAGTCAAGGCAGCGCAGCAGCTGCTCCTCGTTCATGTGCTTGGCTGTGGACATGTCGAAATGAAAAACAGGGTGTTTCTTCCACTCCGTTTTCCTTTCTCCAGCCTTCAGCCCCTCGAACAGCTCTTTTCTTCCCTCGAAATAGCTGTGGAAAGTGGACGACAGCAGCGACTTTCCGAACCTTCTCGGGCGGCTCAGAAACACATATTTATAAGAATCGGCAATCTCATTGACATATCCAGTCTTGTCGATGTAGATATAATTCCCATTAATAATTTCTTCAAAAGTCTGAATCCCGATAGGGAATCGCTTCAGTCCTGTTTCCATAATCAAAAATTTAGCTCAACTTCTCAAAGATAGCGATTTTTCTTTTCAGGTACAATCGGCTGAAATAGCATGCGGCTTGAGGCTATAGATCATCGGATAACCCGGTCCAGCTGCCTTTTGATTTCCGTGAAATCCAAATTTAAATCCAATGTCCTGAAGCTGATGATATTTCCGCCCTGCCATTTCATTTGACCATCAGGGACAATATCCTCATCTGTTTTTGCATAGAGAAGCATTCCATCAACGGTTCCTCTATCCTGTCTGTTGCCATCCTCATTGAGAACATAAACGAGAATCTGATTGAGATTGTTGCTGTGAATTGTCCTCCTGTCGAATTTGGACTGCATGGTGTGGCTATAATATTTCGCATCAATAATTAGAATACGATTCTTCAACGTGAGATAAATATCTGTCTGGAGTACAGGTAGAATTCCTGTATCTGAACAGCTGCTGTCAATATTCCATCTGATCTGTTTCGCTCTGGCCTTTGTTTCAGGATGCTCTTTACGATAATATTCCAGAATGAATTTTTCGAATAGTTTGCACATATATCCATCTGAAAATGTCGGAAGTCTATATTCGCCGGACTCCGTGGTCAGCAGCATGTCATCTAGAATAAAGTGACAGATCTGCAAGATGAAATGGTATGTTCTTGTGTTCCGGTCAAATCGTAGCTGGTCCCAATGTATCAGTCTGGAATCAATAAAAGATACTTCTGAAAAGAATAGCAATATCTTCTTCAAAGCGTTTTTCTGTTCTTGGCGGATATCTCCTTTCTTCAGGAGCAGTCCTATCGTGGTCTTTATGATTCTATTGAAAACACAATCCACTGATAGTTCATCAAAGTCACAGACAAGGCGTGCCCTTCGGAGCTGCTTCTCCTTTAAAGTCCCGTAAACATTGACTTTTCCTTTAACATTGATAATGGCATCTCTTTGGGATGCATATTCCTTATGGAGTCCTTGCTTTAGCTGAAATGCTACACCTCGCTTGAGAATTTCGGCTAGTAACTGATTTACATTTTCAAACTTCTCTCCAGCAATACTTGCATAATTGTCTTGCCTAAGCTCCCGAAAGGCATAGGCGAGCATATAGTAGATATTCTTTATGAAAATGTTCTTGTCAATAGTCATTTCAGCATTGCTTCCAGTTTTGCCACTTCGGCGTCTGCTGTTTGAGGGTTATCGAACCAATATTCTTCCAGCATTGGCTTTATGTCGTATTCGATGACATTCTTCATCCATATTTCATCATATGAATCCTGACTGCAGAAATAGCTATGCCCAATGCAGAACCCTTCACCGAGTGAGGCATCTTGTGCAATAGTGAGATTAAGCTTCTTGATGCCATCTATGATGTTGTCGAATGTCTTATTACCGATTTTAACCTGATACTTTCTGAACCCGTCAGACACGAAGCCAGGTTTTATTCCGAAAAAACTGAAACGTCTTCGAAGCGCGTAGTCAATCAAAGCAAGGCTTCGGTCGGCAGTATTCATCATGCCAATGATATATAGATTCTTGGGAACTGAAAAACGTTCTCCTCCATAAGGAAGCTGTATTTCAACATCGCGGTAGCTGTTTTCTATCAGCATAAGCAGCTCTCCGAATATCTTGCTCAGATTTCCACGGTTAATCTCGTCAATTATGAAGAAATAATCTCGTCCGCTATCATCTTGAGCTTTTTTGCATGCGTTATAGAAAATGCCATGGTTAAGGTCAAATCCGCCTTCTGCATTAGGCTTGAGACCGAGCATTAAATCCTCATAACTGTAATTCTGATGGAACTGTATGAAAGAAATACGCGAGTCATCTTTTTCTCCCATAATCGAATATGCAAGCCTTTTTGCAGAGAAGGTCTTTCCTACACCTGGCGGGCCTTGCAGAATAACATTTTTCTTGGCCTTAAGGAGATGGCTTAGGCTATCGTAGTCTGCTTCTGTAATATATACGTCTGAAAGAAATTCCTTTTTTCCGTATTTTTCGGATTTTATATGGACCTCAGTTGGATTCTGTTCCAGGACCATATCCATTACGGCGTCATATTCTCCTCTAGTCAACCTGAAAAGCGAACCGTTAGGGTTCCGTAAGAACTCCATAGACGATAGTTCCGGGTTTTCTTTCACATCTGAATAAGATATCGGTTCGGTCAATGATCGCGTCTTCTTGAAATGGAACAGTTTCTCATCAGTATCTTTCGACACTTCAGCAATTGCCACAATCTTTTTTACAGGGTTGGCTTCGTACCCGATAATGGCATCTCCAGCTTTTGCATTCTGAAAATTCTTCAGAATACGTCGCGGATTGCCGTTATTATTGAACAGAGTATAGTCTTGTTCTTCTCCAGGCCGGATACTGGAGAAACTCCATATTCTAGGGTTAGCTACAAGCCACCAGTAATTTCGTCCAGCTCCATTGCTAAAAACATCTTCCAATTTCTTTACGTAGTCTGGATAAGGTGTAATATCCGTCAGTATTTTATGAACAGACTTGCATGGGGTATCCCATATTCCTGTTTTCTGCCAGTCAATTTTACGTACATTATTGAAGTCTTCATAGGTTTCATCAAATTCATAATCAGAAGTTACAATCCCTCGGCCCAGCAATCTTTCTTGTCCTGATTTCGCGAATATCACATCCCCGGGTTGCATGACGTGAGAAAATTCCCATATTGCGAGAGTGTCATTTTTACAAGAAGAATCCTGCTTACCATAAACATCCTGGATAGCTTTACGTACGGCTTCTCGTGAGTTAAATGTGGACAAGTCTCCAAGAGCTTCCCATCCGATGCATGCAATCCCGTCCTCTCTACATCGCTCCCATTTCGAAGATTTCATTCCAGGAGAGTAAATCCAGTATCGAGGAGTATTGCTATTTATCAAAGGATGCTCGTCTTTAAGATGATTGCCTTTCAGAATGCCTAAAAGCTCATCATAGAAATCAAATATGTTCTTTTCTCCTTTTTTCTTGATTATAAATGTGTTCAAGTCGGCTTGAGCCGCCTCTCCTGCGTCTTTCATCCCGAAATGTTCGGCAAGTGTTACGAGCATTTCTGTTTTATAGATGGGGACAAGCTTTTCATTCGAATACAGAAATGCGATTTTCCATCTGACTATAGAATCAACGACTTTCGTGTTGTCTATCTTTTCAAAGTGACCATTTCTTGCATTTTCGGCGATTTCACAGATGCCATTCAGTACAGTAGCATAGGCTTCCTCTGCAGTCCGTCCGAGCCTGGCTTTCCATGCATACCTCTTATCGTGAGAATAAGCTGCACTACTTCTTGCCGGCTCTGTCTTGTACTCATAAATGCCGTACTTGTAAAATGCGGTTCCCCTGATCATTCCCAATGTTTCCAGCTTGGTCTCAAGCCAGTAGCAGAATGAATCACTTTTGTTCAGATTTGTATATCTGTTAATCGGGAGCTCCCGCAAAGTATCTATAGGAAATTCATGCAGGAATTGCTGATATAATTGTTCTCTAGTCATGTAGCTCTTCTGTAATCCATTTCTCTACAGTGCGTGTCTGAGAAGAGATGTTCACACCGACCTTGACGAGGTTCTTGCCCTCCTCGAACTTGTACGGTAGCATGTATCCCTTCTCGTCAATCTGCCTGAGCGCATCCTCGGCGGAGCCGTCCACCTTGAACTCGAAGACGTAGATGCAGCTGTCGGTGTAGCATACAGCGTCGGCACGTCCGATGGCGGACTTGACCTCGGTGCGGATATAGAATCCCAGGAGCGAGAAAATCAGATAGATGATGGTCTGATAATGCTTCTCGGTCTTGTTCTCGAGGTCATTCGGGATGCCTGCGAGATAGGCCTGCAGCTTCTCCATTGCGAGATCAATGTTTTGCGAGTCCATTGCTGCATAGAAGTGCGCCACGAAGCCTGACGCTGTGCCTGTACTGCTCGGATACTCGCCGAGAAGCCCTCTGGTGAAGCCAATCTTGACTTCCTTGTTCGGATATCCTAGCGTGTAGAGCTGCATTCTCCTGTCGTAGGACTTTATGGTGAGGTAGCCGGTCTGGTAGAGCATCGGCAGGGAGTTGTCCGACAGCTCGGGAGATACGTCGAAGTCTGACTGCGGCACGAGCGTAATCTTGTCCAGCGAGGTCTCGTCAATAGGATTGCGTCGCAGGCGCTCGATGAGGTATGTTGGCGTCCCGGAGTCAAACCAGTAGCTGCCGAAGAACTTATCAGATAATGCATTGATTAGGCTGAACGGGTTGTAGATATCTTCAGACTTGTCACAGAAATGATATCCGTCATAGTTATATTTCAGCTGTTCTAAAGCTTCTTTGTAAGAGATTTCCTGTTCCTCGGCGAGAGCTTTGATTTCATTCTGCATATTGTTCTCCATCTCAGACTGCGAGATGCCGCAGATGGCTGAATACTCCGGCATCATGGAGATGTTCTTCAAGTTGTTAAGCTCACTGAATATGCTGAGCTGCGCGAACTTGTTGATACCAGTGATGAATACGAACCTAAGATACGGGTCGAGGCTCTTGATAGGGCTGTAGAAGTTCCTCATGATCTGCCTGAGCGACGGAAGCTTGACCTTGTCGTTCATCACATCCAGCAGCGGGGCGTCATACTCGTCGATGATGATTACCGCCTGTTCCCCAGTCTGTTCGTAAGCGCGTTGAACTAGTCCTAGAAGCCGTTGATTCGGAAAAATTTCATCCTGACCTTTTCCATAGACAGTTTCATATTTGTTGAGCATTATGTTGAGTTCGCTCAGCAGCAGCTCCTCGTTCACATGCTTGGCTGTGGACATGTCGAAATGGAAAACTGGATGACGTTTCCACTCCGTTTTCCTTTCTCCAGCCTTCAGCCCCTCGAACAGCTCTTTTCTTCCCTCGAAATAGCTGTGGAAAGTGGACGACAGCAGTGACTTT
This sequence comes from uncultured Bacteroidales bacterium, assembly GCA_934691625.1. Classification (GTDB taxonomy): domain Bacteria; phylum Bacteroidota; class Bacteroidia; order Bacteroidales; family UBA932; genus Cryptobacteroides. The sequence goes on from CAKUTA010000012.1 coordinate 42,837, forward strand.
CCGAACCTTCTCGGACGGCTCAGGAACACGTATTGATATTTATTGGCAATTTCATCTACATATCCAGTCTTGTCGATATATAGATAATTGTCCTCGATAATCTTATCAAAAGTCTGAATCCCGATAGGGAATCGCTTCAGTCCTGTTTCCATAATCAAAAAATTAGCTCAACTTCTCAAAGATAGTGAATTTTTTAGGATTACTTGATCTTACTGAAATTTCTGGCTGAAATATATAAGCCGCTGCTGATTATCAGACTATTACATTTTTCAAATGTCAGCACCTATGACATTTGGGATTCGTAAACTGTTGATAATCAGCAGCGGCTTTAAAATCAGCGGACAACTAGCTACTTGGTGCGGAACTCAGCCGTTCCACGGATATCGTCTGAAGCTGCGGCGAAATATGCGGTGAAGCTGTGTGCAGGGTCAAGAACCCAGCTGTGGGTGTCAGCATTGAAATATGCGAGATCCGATGCCGGAACCTTGAACTGGACAGTCTTTGTCTCGCCTGGAGCGAGGCTGACCTTTTCAAATGCCTTGAGCTCCTTGACAGGGCGGTCAAGTACAGGGTCGTGCTCTCCGATATACAGCTGCACGACCTCCTTGCCCTCGCGGGAGCCTATATTCTTTACCTTTACAGAAGCGTTGAGGGTTCCGTCAGCTGAAACGGACGGGCTTGCCTTGAAATCGCTGTATTCGAACTCGGTGTAGCTCAGGCCATGGCCGAATGCAAACAGCGGCTTGATGTTCCTGGTGTCGAACCAGCGGTAGCCGACATAGATTCCTTCCTTATATTTCACGTCATTGCCGCATGTGTATGCATCCAATGCATGTGCAGGTGAATCCTCGATTCGTATAGGGAATGAGAACGGAAGCTTTCCGCTAGGGTTAACCTTTCCGAATAAGACATCGGCGATGGAATTTCCTGCCTGTGAGCCGCAGTACCAGCATTGGGTGATGGCAGGTATCTGACCAACCCAAGGCATGGCTACCGCATTTCCGCTGACGAGGCATACTGCAATATTTGGATTTGCTGCCGCAAGCGCCTCGATCACCTCATCCTGTCCGTAAGGAAGTCCGTAGGCGAGACGGTCAACGCCTTCACAATCCTGATGGGCATCCTTGTTGAGTCCGCCGAAGAAGAGTACTACGTCAGCCTCAACCGCTGCTTTAGATGCGTCTTCGATAAGCTGCTCAGCAGTGCGTGCCTCTGTGAGATCCTGCCCTGTGGTTACTCCATTGTATGAATTGGAGCTGCTGCCGATATAGCCTCTCTCGTAAATGACTTCTGCATTGTCCCCGACGGCTGCCAGTATTCCCTCAAGAGGAGAAATCTCATGCTGAACCTTCAGGGAGGAGGAACCACCTCCTACAGTCATCATCTTCACGGCGTTCTCCCCGACTACGAGAATCTTCTTCTTCGAAGACAGGTCGATAGGAAGGACCTTTGAGCCGTCAGCTGAGGCATCGTTCTTCAGCAGCACGATTCCGTCTGCTCCTATCCGCCGTGCAGCATCGAGGTGCTCTGGAGAATTGAGCGAGCCGAAAGGCTTGTGGGTATTCATCGCTGTGCGGAAAATGAGTTTGAGTACGCGTCCTGCCTTGTCGTCAAGAGTCTTGAGCGATGCGCGTCCGTCACGGAGGCGCTCAAGGTATGGATCGGCAAGCATATAGCTGTCATAGCTGCTCTTGCCTTTGCTTGCCAGCCCGTCTGTCCATGTGCCGTACTCCAGGTCAAGCCCGTATTCTGCAGCCTGGTCAGGATCGCATGCCCCGCCCCAGTCGCTGATTACGGCTCCTCCGAAGTTCCACTCGCCTTTAAGCACCCCGTCAAGGAGATATTTATTGTGGCAGACATGCTGCCCCTTGTAGAGGTTGTAGGATGCCATCACAGACCAGGCATCACCCTCCAGCACTCCTTTCTTGAATGCCGGCAGATAGATCTCATATAGCGCCCTGTCATCTACATCGACGTCAGCAGTATGGCGGTTGCATTCCTGGTCGTTCAGTGCGAAATGCTTCAGGCAGACAGCCACCCCGTTCTTCTGTACATTCTGTATGTAAGGTACACACATCTCACCTGCCAGAAACGGATCCTCTCCCATGTATTCGAAATTGCGTCCGTTGTAAGGTGTCCTGTATATGTTCACTCCAGGTCCGAGCAGCACATCCTTCTCGCGGTAGCGTGCCTCCTCGCCGATGCTTTTTCCGTACAATGCTGATGCCTCTCTGTCCCAGGTGGCTGCGAGGCAGGTCAATGCAGGAAAGGCCGTGCAGGAGTCGTTGGTCCATCCCGCCTGATCCCATTCGTCCCATTTCACTTCCGGCCTGATTCCGTGAGGTCCGTCGGTGCACCAGAGCTCAGGGATGCCGAGACGTTGTACGCCTGGAGACGAGAATTTGCTCTGGGCATGGAGAATTGCGACCTTCTCTTCCATTGTCATTCTTGAAAGGGCATCTGCGACTCTCTCATCAAGGCTCTTGCTCTCGTCCATATATACCGGCACATCCGGCTTTACGGAACACGATGCCGCCGCCATCATGACGAAAGAAAAAGCTGTCAGTAGATTTCGTTTCATATCGATTGTTTTGTGTATTGGTTTTATATCCTACGAATTTAGTTAAAAATTCTGAAAAATGTGGCTTTTCTGAAAACAATGCATGCTGTCCTGCGGAGGTTTTCTGCTGCAATGTCTGGTTTCATGGCCTTCTGGAGAGGCAACCCTCTGGCGTCAACCTCATAGATCCCGGTGAATCCTGCATTGGCAAGGATATCCTTGTCCTCAAGTCTTCCGCAGAAAGCAATGACGGGAATTTCCTGCGCTGACGCATATTTCAGTACGCCTGCCGGGGTCTTGCCATGGACTGTCTGGCGATCCATCTTGCCCTCGCCTGAGACCACCAGGCTGCATCCGGATATCAACTCACTGAAATTTAATATGTCCAGCACTGTCTCGGCTCCGGGTTCCAGCTCCGCGCCCAGGAATGCCATGAAGGCTCCTCCTAGACCGCCGGCTGCACCGCTGCCAGGCATGCTGTATAGCTGCACGCCATTGAACCGCTCTATGACTCCGGCGAAAGATTCCATGCCACGTTCCAGCTCCTCTGTCATTCCTGCATCTGCACCTTTCTGGGGAGCGAACATCCGTGATGCGCCGTCAGGACCGCAGAATGGAGTGTCCACGTCGCAGGCAATGCTGAAGTGGCATTGCGCCAGCTCCGGAATGGCGCAGGAGCAGTCCACCGAGGCAATCTTATGCAGTGAAGCCCCGCATCCGCGTACCTCGCATCCGTCATTGTCAATGAACCTGAATCCCAATGCTTCCAGCATTCCGGTGCCACCGTCGTCAGTGGCACTCCCTCCGATACCTATAATAAACCTGCGGCAGCCTTTCCTCAATGAGTCTAGAATCATCTGGCCTGTTCCATAAGTGCTGGTCAGCATCGGGTTACGCTCTTCAGGCCTCAGCAGCGTCAGCCCGCTGGCCTGGGACATCTCCATGACTGCCAGATCTCCTGCTATGCAATATGATGCATTTATCGGACGGCCGAGAGGATCCTGCACATTGATGCTATGCATGGTGCCTGACAAGGCTCTGCACAGAGCCTCTGCCGTGCCCTCGCCTCCGTCTGCTACCGGAACCACTTTCACGTCAGCATCAGGAACTGCATCCAGTATCCCTGCTGCTATCGCATTACCTGCCTCTGCGGAAGAAAGCGAGCCCTTGAATGAGTCTGTGGCAATGATTATTCTTTTCAATGTGTTCAATAATTAAGAATCTGACTTGCTGCCCTTATGCAAAAATAGCGTATTCCTGCGATAAGAAGGAATTTTACCTCAAACAACTTTTCAATTATTTCAAAACAGCTTCTAAATGCCTATCTTTGAGAATACTTTGAAAGACAGGGCGATGAAATTTTTTTATGCGCTGCCGGCAATGGTGGCTATAGCTATGGCGCTGCACTCATGCGCTGAGAAGAACAGGGTGGTAGAATACCCGATGGTGGATTTCTATACGACAGAGACATTGGACATAAGCAGGATAGAACTGACAGACACCACTACCGTGCTGCATTTCAGTGCTGTATATCTTCCGAAATTCTGGATAAGGCTGGACAAGGGCACACATATCGTTGCCGGCGGAAAGAAACTTCCGTGCATAGGAAGTGACAAGCTTGTCCTTGGCGAGAAGTTCTATATCCCGGAGAGCGGCATGGATACATTCTCGCTCACATTTCCTGCGGTGCCTGACGGGGTGAAAAGCATAGACTTCTCCGAGGAGCGCTCCGGGGATGCATTCCGCATGTTCGGGATTGACCTGACAGGCAAGAAGAAGCCGCTGACTCTGGACGGGGTGCCGAAATCTGTCCGTATGGCTCCTGACAGGAATGTGGGGCTTCCGGAGATCCCTCTGAAGGACGGCGAGACAGCTGTCAATGTCCATCTGTATGGATATCATGCAGGCATAGGCAAAACTATCCGTCTTTATGTCAATAACCTGGAAAAGGATCAGGAAGAATATTTTGTCAGGATAGATACGGCGGCTGCCTATGCATCATCCGAATTCCATCTGGACGGCCCTGCGGAAATGGTCATTACACATCCTGTATATGTTGATTTCATGGCGGCTCCCGGAGAGACGCTGGATATGTATGTGGATCTGACGGCCCACTCATACGATGTCCGCAGGAAGCATTGCCCTGCAGCTGCCGCTGGTGAATCTCCTCGCCCCGCAGTATATTTCGACGGCTATTATTCGGCATTGAACTACTACCTGAACAACGAAAACAGTGATGAACTGCCGTTTTCTCCTTTCCTTGCTGGCGAAGGAATCGACTGGAGATGGACGGATGCCGAGTATGCGGACAATGTCATAAGACGGTACAGAGAGTTTGCAGACTCGCTAGCGAAAGTCCCGGCAGCGGCATCTGTCAAGGAATTCTATGCCGGAGGGCTGAAGAACTCCGCTCTAGACGCCTTCTGCAATTCTGTGTATATGAGGCGTTCAAGCTTTTGTGACGAGAACGGGTGGGGCGTCAAGGTACCGGATTTCAAGCCTCTTTCTCCGGAGACGCTTTCCAGGATTACGGAAATCGTCGATGTCAATGATTCTTCACTGATGCAGTGCATGGATGCATTATCATATATGAGGGCACGTTCCAGTCTGAAAGTTTCTGATCCTCTGGAATAGATGCTTTTTCTGAACAGGTGTGGTAAATTATTGTATATTAATAAATTAGATTAGTGCGGCGTAAATATGAAAAAGCCCGGACCTATATTTTTTCATAGGTCCGGGCTTTTGTATATTCTTATAAATAGCTGTGTGATAAACTTTTATGTGAATCTCAATAGTCCAGGAGGTTCGGAATCATGCCTTGAAGTCAAGAAAAATCATTGAATCTATTGCAGATATGAAAATGTGTTGTATCTTTGCAGTGTATTAATAAACTCATACACTATGATACAAATTGAAAATCTGGGTTTCAGCTATGGAAAAGTTCCGGTGCTGAAGAACATAACGATGAGCCTTGAACCTGGCAGGATATACGGGCTCCTCGGCGAAAACGGAGTGGGGAAGACCACGCTGCTGACATTGCTCTGCGGACTTAAGCGGGCATTGGACGGAAGCATAAAAGTTGACGGCATAGACCCTTACAGCCGTGATCCTGAACTTCTTGCAAGGCAGTTCTATCTCGCTGACGAGATGCCTGTGCTGCCGATAAAAGCTGTGGAATATGCGAAAGCGACAGGCGAGTTCTGGCCGCAGTACAGCCAGGAGCGGTTCCTGGAGATAATGGAGCTGTTCGAGAATGATCCGCAGAAGAAGCTCAATGCTATGTCAACAGGCCAGCTGAAAAAGACCTATATATCTCTTTCCCTTGCTCTTGGCTGCAAGTATCTGTATCTGGATGAGCCGACTAACGGGCTGGACATCCCGTCTAAGGCTCAGTTCAGGAGCGCACTTATGAAATATACTGCCGAGGACAGCACGGTCATAATATCCACTCATCAGGTCCGCGATCTGGAGAATATCATTGATCCGATAATAATACTGGATCGCCAGGATGTGCTGCTGAATGCAAGCATCGAGACCATCTCCCGGAATATCTATTTCGATTATGGCTCGCAGCTGTATCCGGAGTCTCTTTACAGCGAGCAGCTTCCTGGAGGATTTATCCAGGTATATCTTAACGCGGATGGAGCTGAAAGCAAGGTGAATATAGAGGCTCTCTTCAATGCCGTACACAAGAACAAGGAATTAATCAAAGGACTTTTCCAAATAAAGTAATATCATGAACAATATATTCTCATTCGGCCGTTTCGGCAGATATTTCAAATATGATCTTCGCCGCTGGGTATCTACTTATGGGCCCACATTGCTGCTCATGGCGGCAGTCCCGGTGATACTATATACTTTTACAGGAGTTTATTCGCTGCTGTTCGGCGGAGAGTGGAGCACACCGGGGGAGACCACCAGGATAATTATCGGTGTGATTGTCTCTGCCATCATGGTCATCACTTATCCTGCCAGTGTCTATGGCTATATCACGGATAAGCGTGCCGGTTCAGCCTTTATTCTGATTCCTGCTTCCGTGTTCGAGAAGTTTCTGTCAATGCTCCTGAACACGGTAGTCATAGTCCCCCTGGTTTTCGGCATTATATATATGTCGCTTGACGGGCTTATCTGCCTTATCGACAGCAGCTGCGGAGGCTCATTGTTCTCATCTGCCGCACGTGGCATCGAGGCTTTGGCTACATTTGCATTCGCCAGTGACGCCCCTATACATGTCAGCATCCTCTCCCTGTATCTTAGCTCCGCCGCGACGACATTGTTCTTCCTCCTTGGCGCGATCTTCTTCAGGAAGCATAAGATTCTCTATCCGATTCTTATTGTGATCGGCTTCCAGATGATATTCAGCATGCTGTTCGGCTTACTGATGACAGTGGGGCTGATAGATGTGGATAATTTCGTGACATGGGGAGGCCGTCTGGCTGAACGTTTTCTGATGAATCCTGACTTTATGAACTGGGCTATACCTGCATACAATTTCCTGGCGACACTTTGGGATATCATTGTCTTTGCGGCTCTTGCCGCTGCGGTATATTTCCGTCTGAAAACCATTAAACAATAATTGATTATGGAATTTGACAGTAATAAACCGATATATCTTCAGATTCTGGACAATATATGCGACCAGATTCTGGACGGCACACTGAAGCCTGACGGGCGTATCCTGTCGGTCAGGGAGTACGGCGCCAACCTGGGTGTCAATCCCAATACGATAATGCGCTCCTACGAGAAGCTGACAAATGACGGTGTCATCTATAATAAGCGTGGACTGGGATATTTCATCTCCCCTGACGCCAAGGAGAAAGTGCTGGATATAAAACGTAAGGAATTTATAGATACGGCCTTGCCGAAGATACGCCGCCAGATGCAGCTGCTCGGGATAGGACCGGAAGTTTTTACAGAATAAAATTATAATGCAATGAGAACAGTAAGATATATGGCAGCAGTGGCTGCGGTAGCTATATGCGCGTCTTCATGCGCAATCAGATTCGACAAGAAGAAGATCCTTGCGGAACTTTCCGGCATTGAGGTGATAAATCCGAGCGATGTCCAGGTAAGGAAGGATACGGCTGTGGGAAGGTTCAATGCCTTGGTCTGCAGGGGAAATGTGGAGGTGAAGCTTGTTCAGGATGATGTGCCCGATAATGTGAACATCACAGCTCCTGACAATGTGATGCCTTATATAAAGGCAGATGTCGAGGACGGGATTCTCAATATCCGCTGCGACACTAAGGACAAGGTCTATACGGGCAGCTGCGACATTACAGTGACAGTTCATTCTCCGTCGCTCAGGTCACTTGATATCGTGGGCTCGTCAGAGTTCAGCTGCGGTTCTCTGAATATTCCAGGCGACACATTGTCAGTCAGTCTTTCCGGAAGCGGAGAAGCCGATTTCGGGATGCTCGCTTCAGCGGCGGTTAAAATCTCGGTTGCAGGTTCTGCGGAACTTGGCATTGAGAGTGCAGAGACCGGAAGAATTGATGTATCTGTCGCAGGAAGTGGCGAAGTAGATATCGACGGCATAAGGGCTGATGAGGTCAATGCGGAAGTCGCAGGAAGCGGCTCCGTGGAGCTGAACGGCACAGCTGGCACAGCATCGTTAAGTGTGGCGGGTTCAGGCGAGGTCGATGCTGAGAAATTGAAATGTCCGTCGGTTTCGGCAGAAGTGAGAGGCAGTGGCAGCATATCGTATCAGGGACCGGATGGACGTATAAAGTCAAGTACATCAAAGTGACTTTCAGGCGGGTAGAATGATGATCAATGTCCGTGAGCCGTTTTATTATGAACGTGTCACGGACATTGTTGTGCAGTAGAGCCTGTTCTGCGGCATTGTGGCGTACTTGACTTTGTATGCCTGGCCGTCGGACAGCGGGCTTGCCGTCTTCTCTATATGTGCGAACCGGACACAGGGCAATGCTGAAAAACGTTATCTTTATGTCATTTGGTCGAAATATTTTATATTATGTGGTTGTAAATCTAATTTTGTCGCTGTTTTTACAATTAAAAGCGACGAAATGTATAAAAAACTTATTCTTACGGCAGCACTTTCAGCTGCATCCATATCCGCTTTTGCCGGTGGCTATGTGACAAACACCAACCAGAATGTAGCATTTTTGAGAAACCCTGCACAGAATGCCGTAATAGGCGTGCAGAGTGCATATTTCAACCCTGCCGGAGTAGCATTCATGGAAAACGGATGGCATCTGGCCTTCGATGTGCAGACAGCTGTGCAGAGGCGCTACACCACATCTACATACGAGCCATTGAAGTATGGAATCGACAATGGCGGCAAAGGCTATAAGAAATATACAGGAAAGACATTTGTGCCGGTCCTGCCTCATCTGGACCTGGTCTATAAGCATAACAACTGGTTCGGCTCATTCCATTTCGGAGTAGTTTCCGGAGGCGGAAAATCCAGGTATGACCAGGGGCTGGGCTCTTTCGAAGCTCCGGTGGCAATGATTCCTGCATTGATAAACAACCTTGTCGGGACTACGATGATTACAGGATATGATGCGGACATTGCCCTTACAGGTGAGCAGTACAATTTCGCCGGACAGCTGAATCTCGGCTATAAGATCAGCAAGAACTGGAGCGTGTCTGCAGGAGTACGTGTGAACTACCTTTCAAACTATTATAACGGCAGTCTGAAGAATATCCAGCTTCAGTATGGGGGACAGATGCTTCCTGCTTCAGCAGTGCTCGGAGCTGCTGTGTCACAGCTTTCCGGAGGTGCGATCTCGGCTGAACAGGCGGCTGCGATGACAGGCGGCCTTGTGAGCGACAAGGAACTGGATGCTCATCAGAGCGACGTAGCCTACACGCCGGTAATCTCTGTGGACTACAAGACAGGGAAGTTCAATTTCTCCGCACGTTATGAATTCAATACTAAAGTGCGCCTGAAGAACAACACTTCAGCAAACACCACCGGAATCTCGCAGTTTGATGATGACAAGAAGGTGGCTGCGGACATTCCAGGAAACCTGAATCTCGGAGCGCAGTATTCCATCAAGCCTAATTTCCGCATCGCTCTCGGCTTCAACTACTATTTCGACAAGCAGTCCAAGCAGTATAACAACGAAACAGGTCTGAATGACAAGCAGAACTATCTGAAGCATAATTCTTTCGAGATTCTCGGCGGTCTCGAGTATGATGTATGCAAGCTTGTCACCCTCAGTATCGGAGCCAACAGCAGCACATTCGGCTTCGGAAATGATGCCAGGTTCATCTCGGATATGAGTTATTCTACAAGTTCGGTTTCAGGAGGTCTGGGGGCACAGTTTCATGTGACAAAGAAGATCAATATCGACCTCGGCGTCTATAAGACATTCTTCCTGCATTTCACCAAGGAGCAGGCAGACTACGGCGGAAACGGAGCTCTTGTTGCAGCAAAGCTTGCCCCGGTTCTTGCGCCTCTTGCCGAAAGAATCCCTGGACTTGCAGAGAAGCTTGACATAAAGAATCTCCAGATCCCTGGACAGGATGATTTCTACCGTACCAGCATTGTTGCCGGAGTAGGTGTGTCAATAGCGTTCTAGATATAATACAAAATAAGCCGTGGGCCTGATGCGGAAAACAACAGCATCAGGCCCACGGCTTTCAATATTCAATACCCTGAATTACCTCTTTGCAAGTTCAGCATCAAGGAAAATCAGTCCGTTGTCACCGCATTTCTCGATCTTGTTTACGATAGCGTCAACAGAAGCTTCCTCCTCGACCTGCTCTCTGACGAAGCTCCAGAGGAAATCCTGTGTGGCCTTGTCGTTTTCAGCGGCAGCTACATCTACAAGATCGTCAATGAGCTTTGATACTTTGCGTTCATGGTCAGCAACATTTGCGAAGACCTCCTTAACGCTGCCCCATCCTGCCGGGACGACATCTATCATATTAACTTTTGCTTCTCCGCCACGTTTTGCAAGATAAGCCGCGAGTGTGATGGCGTGAGTTCTTTCCTCGTCAGACTGCTTGTGCATCCAATGTGCAAAACCATCCCAACCCTCTTTCTCGAAATAGAAAGCCATCTGAAGATACAGATTTGAAGACCATAACTCAGCAGTGATCTGATCATTCACTGCGTTCTGCAATTTCTCGGTAATCATAATGATTCAATTTTAAATGTCAATATGCCTGTCCTGCCTGTTCGGGCAGGACATTATGAGCATGTGCAAGTTACGTGCCGTCTTATGGCAATGACAACTTGTCTGCCGTCTGTCATTTCATCATGGATGCATATTTGCCTGGAGTCATGCCAAGTGACCTCCTGAATGCGGTTATGAAATATGACGCGGTCTGAAAACCTGTCTGTTCTGCTATCTCGGCTATGGACAGATTGTCATCTTTCAGAAGGTCGCAGGCCTTCTCCATGCGGATGGTCCGTATAAGCTCGATAGGCGTCTTCCCGGTTATGGTCTTGAGCTTCAGGTGCAGATTTCCCCTGGACATGCAGACATCGGATGCCAGCTTCTCGACGCTGAAGTCGGGATTGCTGACATTGCTGCCGATGCTGTCCAGCACATGCGTGAGAAATTCCTCATCCTGAGGCCTGATCTGATATGACGGAGCAATGAACCTGTCGATCCTGGCACGCCGTATTTGGTTTTCATAGCGCCTTGTCATTTCCGCTATCCTGAGCTCGTTCTTTGCATTTATATGGCGTATCAGCCTGTGGATTCCGAGCAGCAGCAGCGCAAGTGCAAGTGCGGAGAACAGAATCTGCGCAATCACGGTCCTGTACCATATCGGGCGTACACGTATTTCCAGCCTTGCCTCTTCTGGAGACCATACACCGTCGCTGTTCGATGCCGCCAGCCTGAATACATAATGCCCCTTGTCCAGATTCACATAGGTCGCTTCACGGCTTCTTGCCGCTACCCAGTTCTTGTCAACACCTTCCAGCATGTACCTGAATCTGTTTCCCTGTTCCGAGGTGAAGTCGGGGCATGTAAACCTCAATGTTATTGAATTCTGATAATGCTTCAATACGATCCTGCTGATGACGGACAGGCTCTTCGGAAGGATCCCTGTGCCATCACCTGGCACCACTTCCTGATTGTTAAGCATGAGGCCGGAAAGCATTGGCTTGACAGTCAGCTCGTTCAGTACCATATCTCCTGGCTGGAACTCTGTCACACCCCCGATTCCTCCGAAATAGAGTGTTCCATCATTTCCTCTGCAATGTGCGTATGTGTTGAAATTGCGTCGGGAACCGTCTCCGTAGGTATAGACACGCTGCGAGCCGTTGCCCGGATTGTATCTGCGCAGGCTGTTGTCCGTGCCTATCCATAGAACCCCCTCGTCGTCGGCTTCGATTCCTCTGACAGCAGCTGTCTGCAGTCCCTGGATCCTTGATATTGAAGGCTCGCCATTACTCGGTTCACGGTACTCTATCATACCGTCCGATGTCCCTATCCATAATGTGCTGTCCGTAGTCCTGCGGATGCACCGGACCTGGATAAGGTCTTTCAGGCAGCTAGGCGTAATGTCTTCCATCTCTTCTCCGCCATATATCTTCAGACTTTCCTTGCTCCCGACCCAGAGACTGCCATCAATGTCCTTGAAAAGTGTCAGGATTCTGTTTATCGGTTCTGATGAAGGCAGCTTGATTCTCCGTAGCGAATTATTGCCTGGAGTGTATCTGAAAAGTCCGACCAGGCTGCCGATCCATAAGTTTCCGTCTCCTGCATCAATGATGGATGTTATATCGGAAGGTTTGCTGTGATGCCTTATGACCTGCCCCGTCCTGGTGTCGATTACGTACAGGCCATATACTTCTGCGCCGGCGAGGACTGTCCCGTCGTCCATGAAATACAGGCACCTTATATTGTCCAGTTCATAGTGAGTCCGCTTTCCACTATCCATGCAGTACTTGTCCAGGCCTCCATATCTTGTCCCTATCCAGAGGTTCCCGTCAGGATCTGTCCCGATTGCTGTAGTAACGTCATCATCAAGGGCGTGAGGTGCATCCTGAAACACGACCGGCCTGAACATGTTCTTCCGGCTGTTCCAGTATCTTATCCCGCCATACTCGGTACCTACCCATATCCCTCCGTGGCTGTCCCGGTATATAGCCCTGACAAGTTTCTCCATAGTGGATGAACTTGACCTGCTTATGCATATCCCGTTCATGTAGGACACCAGCCCGGTAGTGCTGCCGACTATGATATGGCCTGAGTCGTCATATACCATGGCATTGACGAACTTTCCGGATTCTGTGAAACAATGCTCCGTCTCTCCATTTCTGGCATTGACGGTCAATGCTCCGCTTCCATGAGTACCGATGATGTAGGTCTCATCGCCGACGGGCAATATTGCCCTTCCGAAGTCAGGCAGCCTGACAGGGCTGTATTTTCGGGAGAGTCCTGTCCCCTCAGACCAGCTCAATGTCTCCATGTCCCTGGACATTGTGCAGAGGATGACATTGTCTCCGTCATGCAGGGATGCGTAGAAGCACAAAGACTTGCCGTCCATCATGAACTCGCTGAAGCTGCCTGAGATGCTGTCCAGGATGTAGGATGCATTCCTGGTCGTTATAAGGAAAAATCTGCCTCCGCTGAGCTCTATTATGTCTTCTACGGAATGTATTCCCGCAAGTATGAACCTGGAGAATCTGTCCATCTCATTGTCATATATTGACAGCCCGTTGGCGGTGCATACCCATATTCTGGACATTGAGTCCTTATAGACCTTGTTTATTATGTTGCTCTGTATAGTGTGGATGTCTTCAGGGTTATGGCGGAATGTCCTGATGTCATATCCGTCATATCTGTCCAGGCCGTCTCCTGTGCCCATCCAGAGGCATCCTGCATCATCTTCCGCTATAGTGGAGACTCCGTCTTGTGAAAGGCCGTTTCCGTATGGAATTCTGGAAAAATGATATTCATCGGTTCCATGTCCGGGAGCTGTCGATGCCAGCCAGATGATAAAGGTGCAGAGAATTTTCCGAAATGTCATAAATGTAGTCTTTACGGCAAAGCTAGCCATTAAAGGGCAATGTTGCACATCTTTGAAATCTGAAAATCAACATTTGTACAATATTGAAATTAACTGGTGATAGTTTATTACAAAAGTGAAACTGGTTAGAAACGTGGAATGTGTAGTTTTGCAGCGCTGAAATTGATAACTGAAATGAAAAGGAAAATTCTTCTTGCAATTACATGTGTTTTCATGACAGCCCTTATCGCTTCCGCAGATAACAGGCATGAAGCAGGGCTGAAAGTCCTGTACTGGAATATACAGAATGGAATGTGGGACGGTCAGGCCGATAATTACTGCCGGTTTACAGACTGGGTGGCGTCACGTAAGCCGGATATCTGTGTGTGGGCTGAAGCCCAAAGCATATTCAGGACAGGTACAGGAGTGAAGATGGCACCGGAGGACAGGTATCTTACAGACGGCTGGGCAGAGCTCGCGGCAAGATATGGACACCGGTACATATATATAGGTGGACATAGGGACAATTATCCCCAGGTGGTCACCTCCCGTTTCCCTATCTCCGATGCAGGACGCTTTACCGATGAGGTGAAGGACTCCACAGTGGCTCACGGATCCGGCTGGGCGAAAATCAATGTCCGTGGCCATGAACTTAATATCGTGACTGTACATACATGGCCGCAGCGCTTCTCCTTTGAATATAATGGAAAGTCGCCTGAGCTTCAGAAGCAGAGCGCTGCCAGGAATGGTGGAGATCTTTACAGGCTGAAGGAAATGACCTATATCTGCAATAATACGGTGCTTGCGGATAAGGACGCGGAGTCGCACTTGTGGCTGATGCTCGGAGACTTCAATTCTATATCATCCATTGACAATGATGTATATGATTTTCCTGCTGACAGCTCGTGCTTCATCCTGCACGACTATATAAGGCACCGGACCCCGTATATTGATTCGGTAAAGGAACATAATCAGGAGTTCTCCTGGACCACTTTCAGTAAGCTCAGATATGATTATATGTATATGACTCCTGCACTGGATGCTCTGGTGAAGAAGGCCTCGGTCATCTATGATGATTACACTATGCCTGTCTCTGATCCTCAGGTACGTGGCTTCTGCCATCCTTCCGACCATCTGCCTCTGGAAGCAATATTCGAAATTTAAACAGCTTCATTAATATGAGATCTAAAGTTTTTATAGCCCTTTCCATGGCTGCTGCGCTGTTCTTTCAGGCATGTGGCAGGACAGGTGCCGATAGCCCTGATGCCGACCGGCAGGAGCCTGCCGTTCCAGGTGAAGGCGACTATGCAGCAGGCGCTCCGATAATCGTAAGGGATGGCAAGGTTCGGTTCTATATAGAAATGGCTGAAGGTGGCGCCTCCTCATATTTTCATGCAGGCGATGATGCAGGGGCATTCGCCATTACTGTGGGAAACAGGACTTATCCTGTGGAATGCGTTGACGGTTATGTCTTTGCAGATGTGGAACAGACAGCTACAGGTTCGTATAATGCAGTGCTGACCACAGAAGCCTCATCAGACTGGGCCGGCGTGTCGAAATACACAGGTCTGGTAATACCATTCTCGCAGTTCAGCCATAAGACAAGGGAAACTGCCATGTCATTGCCACGTTATGCCGAGTATAGGCAAGAAACCGGTAACCGTCTGATTTTCGGCTATTCTGCTGCTCTGGTAAATGTCAGGCTGAAAGGCAATGCCGATATCGCATCACTGAAACTGGAAGCCTCCGACGGCGAAACACTTCTTGCCGGCACAGGGTACTTCGCCCCGTCCATGGCTGAATTCGGTGTGGAAGGCGGAAAGAGATTCGTGGTGCTGAATGCGACTGAATCAGGCGCCTTTTCCCCTGTAAATGGCAGCTCCGCCACTGAATTCCCTATATTCATCGCACCTGGGGACTATCCTGGAGGACTGGAACTGACAATATGCGACTCCAGACACCTGATGATGAAGACGCATCTTGATATCAGCCATCTGGCTCCTGATGAAGTGATTACATGCGATATAAGCTATGCCCCTGACGATGATCTTCTGTTCTATGACGGATTTGACACATTCGTGTGGGGAGGAGATATAATGTCGGGCAACGGCTCGTATGGTTGCCGTCCGGATGCGGAGGAAACCGGAACCTCAATGGGAACATCCCTCACTGGATATGAACAGGCATTGACCCAGGTCAGCTACAGCACACCAGGAACAGGATTTATCCAGCCTGACGTATGGAGTTCTGTATCGGGAAAGACAGTGGCGGATGCACGCCAGATGAGCGCATCCTATGTAACCAGCCGCAATATCGGGGACTATGAGCTGCTGTTTCGGGTGCAGGAGTATCCCGGGTATGCCGGAATCGGGACAGCCAATGAATATGGCGGCATGTTCAAGGCTCCGCTGACCCGTCTCATCGGGGGCAATGAGGATATAACAATATCATTTGACTATTGCCCGTCGGCGGCATTTGCCGACAACCTCCTGCTGAAGATTGACAATGGAGGCCGTATCCGGTCATTGCACATTGACGGAAAGCAGATTGCGCCTGAATCAGGCAAGAGCGGATACCTTAAATCCTCATATAGCTTCGCATTGGCAGAAGATGCCGTCGAGATTCCAGCCTCTGCTGCGGCCTCCAAGACATGGCACCATCTGGAAGCATATCTGGAGAATGCCAATACTTCTACCGCTGTTGTGCTGACTACCTCAAATAATGGCGCAACTTCCGGAAATGGATTCTACCTGGATAACTTCGAGGTCCGGAAAGCGGCTGAAGTGAAGAACGGTGACCTCCGTGTCCTCTACTGGAACATTCAGGACGGCATGTGGGCTGACCAGCATAACAATTATGATAATTTCGTGGCATGGGTGAAGAGTTATAACCCTGACGTCTGCGTGTGGTGCGAGGCGGAGACGGTATATAAGGATAAGGTACTGACGACGATGCCGAAGGCGGACCGTTATCTTCCTGACGGATGGAGCGAACTCGCAAGGCGATATGGGCATGCCTATGTATCTGTCAGCGGTGACAGGGACAGCTATCCGCAGGTGATAACTTCCAGATATCCGATAGAGACGCTTCGTCAGGTGACAAATACTGAAATCAGCGGGAAGCCGATTGTCCATGGAGCAGGCCTGTTCCAGGTCAATGCCGGAGGACGTGCCGTGAACTTCATATCCGCTCATTTATGGCCGCAGGCGTATGGATATGGCGTTGCCACAGCGGACCGCCCTGCATCTGCCGCCGCAAACGGAGGTGACCTGTATCGTCAGTTCGAGATGAACTGGATATGCACGAACCTGCACAATGCTCCAGAATACTCATCTCAGCAGGACTGGCTGATGCTCGGTGACATGAACTCATATTCACGTCTCGACAAACATTTCTATAATCTTGCGGAAGATGATGCAGTATTCCTGTGCCAGGATGAAATCCAGGATGGCACTGACCTTATTGATGTCATAGGCACCAGATACCATGGCGAGTTCTATTCTTCCGTACTGGGTGATGCCAAGAGAGTGGACATGGCCTATGCCTCCCCGTCGATGTATTCTGCACTGTCGAATGTGCAGATTCTGATTGACGACTGGTGCAGGCCGCAGCTGTGCACATACGTTTCCGGCTATGTCGGGCTTCCGTCTGACCATAAGCCTATTCTCATGGACTTCAACTTCAAATATTGAAAAATATGAAACATAATTTGAATACGCTGCTTCTTTCACTGTCTGTGCTGCTCCTGTCCGCCGGGCTTCATGCCCAGCAGAGGGCTGTCAAAGGCTGTGTCAGGGATATGAGCGGCGAGCCGCTTCCGGGAGCCTCTGTCTTTATAGACGGCACCAGGAATGGAACGGTGACGGATATTGACGGAAACTATACTATCATGGCAGATGCTGAAGATGTGCTTCGCGCTGACTTTATGGGATTTATTCCTCAGACACAGAAGGTTGGCACGCGCAATGTCATTGACTTCAGCCTTACGGAAGAGCAGAACAAGCTGGACGATGTGGTAGTGATCGCATACGGGGCGGCGAAGAAATCTGACCTTACCGGTTCCGTCGCAAGTGTGAAGATGGATGACATAAAGGACTCTCCGGCACTGTCTGTGGACAATGCTCTTCAGGGCCGTATTGCCGGAGCGGATTTCATGTCCACTGACGGCGCACCAGGTTCCACAACTACAATCCGCATCCGTGGAACGCGCTCCATTTCAGCATCCAATGAGCCTCTTTTCGTGGTAGATGGAGTGCTGGACGCAATTCATGACCTCAATGATATCAATTCAGAGGATATCGCCTCTGTAACAGTTCTTAAGGATGCATCTTCCACGGCTATATACGGTTCCCGCGGAGCAAACGGTGTAATCATAGTCACGACCAAGTCCGGGCGCAATGCTGGAGGCAAGCCGAATATCTCGTTCCGCGCGGACGTCGGTGTCTCGGCATTGCCGAAGTCTCTGGATATAATGGATGCATCGGAGTTCGCGCGGTACAGGAATGACTATGCATATTTCGGAAAGGATGCTTCCCATCTGTCGGTCGGCACAGATACTCCTTTGAGCGGCTCTGTCTATAAGGATCCTATGGCGTTGGGCAGAGGCACTGACTGGATAAGGGAGATAACCCGTACTGCCGTTACTCAGAATTACGGCCTGTCAATGTCCGGCGGAGAACAGAAGTCATCCTATTTCGTGTCCCTGGGCTATAATAATACTCAGGGAATCATCGACGGAAGCGGTCAGAAACGCTTCACAGGCCGTGTCAAGATGTCGCGCCAGTTCTTCAAATGGCTGAAGCTTACATACAGCGGCTCATACACATATCGCTTCGTCGATGAGAACAAGGCCTCCATAGGCGGTACATCCTGGTGGAACGCTGCCCAGTACCTTTCACCGATGATTGCACCTGATGCATCTGAGAACCCGCTTTATAACCTCGGACAGAAGATCAATACGCCGAGAAGCATGATTGACCTGAATACAAACCAGACGAAGCGTCATACCATGAACCATTCTGCTACAGTGGAGCTGACTCCTGTGAAGGACTTCTCTGTGACAAGCGTGTTCTCCTACTATCTTTATAAACGTGGAATCTACCGATATTTTCCCGGAAACCTGCCTGCAAAGTCGGAGGGGGAGGGCGGACAGGCATACCGCTCCGAATACGGGGAATGGTCGATGAACAATGAAACCACCGCGAAATATAACCTCTGTAAAGGCAGGCATAGCTTTGTGCCTATGATTGGATTTTCAGCATACAGATATAGTGCGGAGAACTTTTCCCTTACAGGAAAAGGATATATGGATGATGCCGTCCTCTGGAATAACATGAACGCTGTGCTGGACAAGGAGACCTATTCCGCAGGGACCTCCCTGATAGGCAAGAGCAAGATGTCGGCCTTTGCAAGAGCTGATTATAACTGGGCGTCACGCTACTATATCACGGCGACAGGGCGCTTTGACGGGGCTTCTAACTTCGCGGCTGACAGCAAGTGGGCATTCTTTCCGTCAGGAGCATTCCGCTGGAATATTGCCAATGAGCCATTTATGAAAAATGTGAAATGGATGGACGATCTGTCTCTCAGGCTGAGTGCCGGGCTTACCGGAAATGATTCCATCGGCGCATATCAGTCACTGGCGGCACTATCCAGCACCACAGACGGCTATCTTTTCGACGACAGCCAGCCTGTCGCATTCTACCGCAGCCGCCTTTCGCAGCCGGAGCTGACATGGGAAAAGACAGCCTCATATAATGCCGGGCTGGACTGGTCAATGTTCGGAAACCGGCTTTCGATTACGGCTGATGCTTATTTATCCTGGACGACAGACCTTCTGCTTTCTGTACAGGTGGCTAACCAGACTGGCTATACCAGTCATCTCCGGAACCTTGGAAAGGTCTCCAACCGTGGAATTGAGCTTACACTTGATACCAGGAACATTGTCAGAAAATATTTCCAGTGGTCAACAACACTTACATTTTCACACAATACCCAGAAGGTCGAGGATATAGGCAGCAAGGATTTCGTGCCCACCCTTACATCTCCTGGCAATAATGGATATATGATGTATGGCTATGTGAAGGGCTATCCGCTGAATTCACTGTGGGGGTTCAAATATGGCGGAGTATGGAAAAGCGATGAGGAACGCAGCCGCAATGCGGTCACTCATGGCTACGTCGGCATCAATTCTAAAAATGAGAACGGTACTCCGAAATACTATGATATGAATCATGATGGAGTCCTTAACCAGGATGACCTCGTATATCAGGGCTCTGCGGATCCTGTGCTTTATGGAGGAATTCAGAACACTTTCTCGTGGAAAGGCTTGAGACTCAGCGTATATTTCGCATATTCCCTTGGCGGAAAGATCTATAACTACGGCGAATTCTACATGTCGGGAGGAATGTACACGAACCAGTACCGCTATATGCTGGACGGGTGGCATCCTGAGCGTAATCCGCAGTCGGACAAGCCGCGGGCAGGCTATACCGATGTGTCGCTGCCAAGTGATTTCCTTATCCACGATGCTTCCTACCTCAGGCTGAAGAGCCTGTCGCTCGGATACACTCTGGATTTCTCCAGGAAGGCACACTCGCATCTCCGTGATATGACATTCACTGTGGCAGGGGACAATCTGTTCCTGCTGAAGAACTACAACGGGTTTGACCCTGATGTGTCCAGCCAGGGAACATCATCGACACTTCGCCGCGTCGATCTCGGTGCATATCCGAAAGCCAGAACCATAACATTCAGCATTCAAATAAGATACTAGTCATGAACAAGATAAAAATTCTTCTGAAAGTCCTGCCTGTGGCAATGCTGCTTGGCTCCTGCGCTCTGAAGGAGGACACGTCTTCGATATCCACTCCTGATAACTATTTCAGGAACTATACCGAGTGCCAGTCGGTGGTTAACGGATGCTATGTCCCGATAAAGACCATATATCAGTACCCATATTTTCTTGCCACCGAATGCTGTACGGATATAATGTACTGTGCATCAGGTACGTTTGATGCACAACTCGATATAAGCCCGGTCAAGCCGCGTTTCGGTGCCACTGTGTGGCAGCAGTGCTATCTCGGGGTCCAGCGCTGCAATTTCGCTGTCGCCGGAATCAGCGGATGCGGCAAGATATCTGATGATGAAAGAAATTCCCTGCTGTGCGAGGCGAAATCTCTGAGGGCATTCTACTATTGGACATTGACCTCGTTTTTCGGCAATGTCCCGTTCTATTTCGATGACGTGGAGGATAATGATGCACTGGAGCGCGTGGCGAAGCTTCCCCGTATGAGTGCGGACGAGACTCGTGCAAAATGTATCGAAGACTTGAAGGAAATTGCTCCGCTGGTGCCTCAGACCAGGACATCGGATAATTCTGGGCGCCGTCTCGGAGCTTCCATGGCGTGGATCATGATCGCCAAGATGGCTTCATGGAACAGGGACTGGGACAATGTGATAGAAGCCTGTTCCGCACTTGAAAAGATATATGGGGATCTGGCATCCTACGGCATTGCGGAGAACTCGTGGTTCCGTAACAGGAACACCCCCGAATCCATATTCGAGGTCCAGCATTCTTATACGGAAGGCGGACTTGTATATACATCCAATGTCGCATGCATCTGCACCCCGACGAGAAAAGGAGGGTGCATATATGACGGCATTGAAATCCCGGAGCTTGGCTCCCAGGCCACTACCTGGTCCTCCGCACGTCCGAATGTATATTTCTGCCAGGGGCTTCAGCCGCGTAAGGGTGCCGACATCCGCAAGGACAGCAACTATGCCTGGGAATATGGCGGCAAGGTCTTCGCGTCGCTGGAGAATGCCACACGTCCATGGATGGGGCCCAAGTTCTGGTGCCCGGGCATGAGGACAAGCCAGGATTCCAATAACTATAAAGTGTTCCGCTATGCCGATGCGATTCTGCTTATGGCAGAGGCATATTGCGAAAAGCAGGAGTTCGATAAGGCTGTGGAGTATCTTAACATAACGCGGCGCCGTGCCGGGCTTTCTGATTATGTGTTCCGTACATACGAGCGTCTGCAGGAAGAAATACGCAATGAATCGGCACGGGAGAAGTTCGGCGAGTTTCAGCGCAAGTTCGATCTGGTCAGGTGGGGTATCTGGTACACGGCAGTAACAGAGAACAGCGATTACGGAACACTTGTGAACAATGCTCTTCCGTGCCATCGCTATTATCCGATACCTGATACCCAGGTGGTCTATTCTGATTACAATCTGGATAACAGCGAATATGCGGAATATGGACTTTAATAATACAGGAACGATATGAAACACAATAAGATAATATTGGCAGGCCTTATGGCGTCCATGATATCCTCGGCATGCGACAAGGCGTTTGACATGAAGCTGCCTCTGGCTGTGGACTCGCATAAGCTCAGTCTCCGGCAGGAAGAGGGCTCCACACATATTCTTGTCTATGCTGATGGCTCATGGACGGCTGCATTTGACCGTGACATAGAATGGGCTGCATTGGACAGGACATCAGGAAAAGGCAATTCTGAAATCGTGTTCACATATACGGAGAACCTCGGGATTGCACGTCAGGCAAGGCTCGTTCTCAGCAGGGGTGAGCTGAAGGACACGGTCTTTCTGACACAGGCCGGTCCTGTGACCAATCCATCATACAGGTTCACGTCCCGGTCCAATACTCTCGCTGTCGGCGGAGGTCTGGTGTCATTCCCTGTGGTCAGCAATCTGGAATACAGTACGGATGCGTTGATGGTTGCTGCGATTTTTCATGATGGAGACGTGCGTGATACTGTTTCTCTTGCTGGTGGTGCGGTATCTGGCCCGTATTGGATTACTGCGGCGAAGGCCTATGCTGATCATCTGGATCTGGAGCTGGACTATAATGTGACCAAGGCGGAACGTCATGCTGACATACTGGTGACGATAGATGACCCTACTGGCCGTACTATGAAGTCTGTCATGTCACTGACACAGACAGCGGACAAGCCGGAGCTTCAGCTGGCATCTGTCTCCGGGACTTTCGGAAGCGAGGCACAGACGGCCTTGGTCAGGTCGGTAAGGAACAATATATACGCATACGATGCCGACACGATCTTCAAGATAAGCGGCGGCGATGGATGGCTGTCAGGAGTGCATCTGACAAAAGACGGGCTTGAGTTCGTGCTGGAGGAGAACACTACCGGAGCGATGCGTTCCGCTACCATATCCATCACATATATCGACGACTTCGCCGCTATAGTCAAGACGGGTTTCACCATTGTCCAGAAAGGATAGTAATGATAAATGATAATAATATGAGATTCAATAGAATATTGTTGACAGCCATATCTTCTGCGATAGCATTCTCCTGCAGCGATCCGCTTGCGGACATTTCTCTTGTGGAACTGGGGACTCCTTCCAATGAATTTGTCCTGGAAGCAGACGGCGGCATTGTCGATCTGCCGGTATATTCCAATGGCCCTTATCATATCGAGACATCTGGCGATGCCTCCTGGTTTGCGCTGAATACCTCTTCCGGGGCAGGGGATGGTATCGTGAAAGCCTCTCTTGATGTGAACGAGGGATTCCGCAGGATGACCAGGTTTGTCCTGTGCAGTGACATTGACTCCCGCAGGGACACTATAACGGTGAAGCAGAAAGGCATGCTGCAGGCTGAGCTCTCCATGGAAAACTCCTCCATTATCGGCCCTGGTGCCGGCGGCGTGTATTCTGCGGCGATAAAGACGAACATTGACATTGACGATATGATACTGGATATCCAGTACTTGTCACCTTCTGACGAGTGGATATCGTCTGTGGATATAAGCGGAAGCGATGCCCGGCATAAGAGTCTGGAAATCACTACGGAAGCCAATCCTGAGGACAATGCTGTGAGAAACGCATCCATCAGCCTGATATTTGTGGACGGGTGGGGCGAAAAGACAAGTCTCCGTGTGAACTATATCCAGAAATCCGCACGTGAGCTTCTTGGCGAAGTGATTACTTTCGGCCAGGCCAGACAGTTTTATGCTACAGGGGAGCCTGTTGACGAATATGTGCTGATTGAAGGAATCATCGTGAGCGACAAGGGAAGCGGCAATGCCGGTGACAACGAGCAGAAGACGACTTCGACTATCGACTATTCCATATCGGGGAGGACCGCATATCTGGAATCCGCTGACGGCAGATATGGCTTCATGCTTCTGACTGATACGGAAGATGACAATATCTTCTCACAATATGACAAGGTTCAGCTGCTTCTTCATGGGGCGGTGATTACAAGAAAAGACAACCCTGAAAGATACGAAATTACAGGCGTGACCAAGTCCATGGCGACTTCTGTGGTTGCCGGTATTGCTTCCGATGTGCCTGTGAAGCACCGCACTATAGGGACTCTTACGGATGACGATATCTACACTTATGTCTCCCTGGATGATGTGGAGTTCCCGGTAAGAAAAGGCAGCATTTCCCCGATAAATGAAGGGTATGCCATCGGAGGAAATGTGAATCGCATCTCGAAGTTTCCTCTTCTGGTCAGAGGAAAGGACGGCAATTCCATGTATATGTACACGAATACCGTATGCCGCTACCGCAATGACGGTACACGGCTGCCTTATGGCTCAGGAAGCATCTCAGGTGTGATTGTCCATGAACGTTTCTCCCGTTTCGAGTGGAAGAATGGGGCTGACCCTCTCGACATTGACCTGGACGAAGAGCTGGGAAATATCGGAAGATATCAGATTCGTCATCAGAATAAGTCCGATATCTGGGGACACATGAATGACAGTGTGGAGGACAGCTTTTCTGCGCTTCTGACCGAATACAGGTTCTGGAATCCTGATCCAGATGCAGGGGTGATGCGTCCTACCTATGGCGAAAACGGCTGGCTTACCCACACATACCAGACGAAGTACACCGGTTCGGAAGAACTGGACTATACCGGTAGCTATGGTCAGCATCTGGACAGCGAGGCTACATTCTCCTACCTTGGTCCGATGGGAATTTCCGCTAATGGATATTTTGGATATAATGTAGGGAATATCAATGGCTTAGGTATTGTCCTGGATCCTGCTCATGACCGTTACAATTCTACTGAAATGGAAGACTGGGTAGCAATGTTCAATGGCAATGAGGAATGGCTTGCGCCTGCCACGTCTGACGAGGAGAACAAGCTGAGGCTGGCGAATGGCGGCAGCACAGGATCAATGAAGGGCAAGACATGGTGCAGCGCAGACTGCTATTGCTCATTTTCTGCGAAGAACTGGTGGGATGCTGATGCCGGCAGGGGATATGCCTGGCTTATGGAATTCTCTACGGCGGGCCTCTCCACGGACCGGCTGTCACTTCAGATCAGCGTCCAGAATACTAAGGTGAACACTCCGCGTTTCTGGAAGGCTGAATGGTCGCAGACAGGTTCCATGGCTTCCGGGAATGATGCTGAGTGGAAGATGATAGCGGAATATACTGTTCCTGACATATCTGTCTATAGCAACACATTGTATTCCTCTCTGGTGGCATACAAGCCTATAGATATTCCTCTCCCGCTGGAGATGCTTGGAAAAGACAGGGTGTATATCCGTCTTATGCCTGTAAGCGATGCCTGCAGCGATGGGGCTGATTACGCGAATGTGCATCTGGATCCGGATTCGGCTTCGTCCAGTGCGATCGACTACATATCCATACGATACAACAAATAACCAATTGAAATATGAAATCATTGTTGAAAACACTTGCGGCTGGTGCCATTTTCGCACTTGTCGTGGCTGGATGCAAGGAAAACGAACCTGACCAGCCTGCAGGGCCAGAGACACCGGCGCCTTCAATATCCTCTATAACTCCTGATTCGGGGCTGGAGGGTGACCCTGTGATTATCAAGGGCTCGGACTTCTCCGCAGAGGCTTCAGAAAATGTCGTCAAGTTCGGCAATGCCCAGGCGGAAGTCATCAAGGCGTCAGCGAAGCAGCTCTCGGTCTTTGCTCCTGCCGGCGAGCCTGGTGAGGTGAAAGTGACGGTTACCGTCGGTGACCAGACTTCGGAGCCTGTGTCATTTACTTTCAATGAACCCGTGAAACCGGCTGAAGTGACAGGAATGTCACCTGACAAGACCTCTGCAGGCGAGAAGGTTACCATAACGGGCGTGAACTTCGGTACTGATGCTTCTGCTGTTTCTGTAACTTTCGGAAATGCTGCTGCAGAAATTATCAGTGTAAAGGATACTGCAATAGAGGTGACTGTTCCGGAAGGCAGCGGAGAAGTAGCAGTCACTGTCACTATCGGTGATATGCAGCCTGTCTCAGCCGGCCTGTTCACGTATGTTTTTCTTCGTGAAGTCAAGGTCACAGGCGTATCTCCGGTTATGGTGACTGCCGGTGATGAAATGGAGATCCTCTGCTCTGGATTCTCTGAAGAAATATCCGAGAACAAAGTGTCAATAGGAGAGACTTCTCTGGAAATCACGGCATTGACGGAAACAGGCATCAAGGTCAAGGTTCCTGAGCTTGGAATCGGTGACAAGACAGCTGTAGTCGAGACCAGGTCAGCCGCTCCGGTGGAAACTCCTGTATTTACATGCTATTATGTCCCTGACTTTACTGTCAGCACAGTAATCGGCAGCGGTGCGGCAAAGAACGAGGAAGGCATCGGAACGAAAGCGTCTATCCAGCTGCCGGAGTATGTCGGCTTCGGTCCTGACGGATATCTCTGGATTACAGCCCGCGGAGGCACCAATACGCATGCGATTCTCCGTGCAAACCCTGCTGACTGGTCCGTTACGATAGCCGTTCCTTCAGCCACTGTCGGCTCAGGGGTATATTACTGGGGAGGAGCATTCAATTCCAAGGGCGAGTTCCATGTCTGCGCCAAAGGCAAGAACTATATAGGAAAGATTGTCAGAAACGGCGATTCCTATGAGCACAGCACGTATAATATCTCGAAGATAGACAAGGCGCTCAAGAGCTGCATGAACCTTATTTTCGATGACAATGACCACATGTATGTCGCTGACCGTGACAATAAGCGCGTTGTCGTGGCATATAACGGTGAATATGAGAAGTCGTATGACCTCAATGGATTCTCTCCTTATACCATCGCCTGGGATGCAAGGAAGGAAAATATCTTTATCGGCGGCAACGGTACATGGAAAATCTGCAAGCTGTGTCTTGCTGACGGGAAAGTCACCACAATCTGCGGAAGCGGCGCCAAGCCGACCAAGGATACATATACGGATGGGACAGAAGGCCCTCTTACTGCCACTCTCGGGAATATTTCGGGAATTGTTGCGGATGAGAACGGCTATGTATGGTTCAATGACATACTAGGCTTTACATTCAGGGTGCTCATCCCTGGGCCTGAAGGGGATTATTCGAAGGGACTTGTGAAGACTGTGGCAGGAACTCCGTTCTCCAGCAACTATGCTGACGGTGACGGTCTTACCGAGGCTAAATTCGCTGCCCAGGGTATGCTGGCACGTGATTCCGGAGGCAATTTCTACCTTAGCGACGGCAACAAGAATCATATCCGAAAAGTCGCTCCTGTGAAATAAATACTGAAAATAGACAATGCAGGTCTGGTTTGATGAAATCAGGCCTGCTGTCTTTAAGCATATTAAGATGAGATTATTTATAAAACCGGCGCTTCTGATTTTCTTTTGCGCATTTTCTTTCATCTCTGCTGCCCAGACGATAACTCCTGAGTGCCGTCATCGTGCGCAGCAGCTTGTGAAACAGATGACGCTGGAGGAGAAGCTGGACTATATAGGAGGTTACAATGAGTTCCATATCCGTCCTGTAGAAAGGCTAGGCATACCGGAAATCCGTATGGCTGATGGTCCCCAGGGCGTTCGCAATGATACGGAAAGCACACTGTATCCGTGCGGAGCAGCGGCTGCTGCAACATGGAACCGTGAGCTGGTGCGTCGTATGGGCGTCTCCCTTGGCAGGGATTCCAGGGCGAGGGGAGTGCATATACTTCTTGGCCCTGGGGTCAATATCTACAGGACTCCTCTATGTGGCAGGAACTTCGAATATATGGGTGAAGATCCTTATCTCGCATCACGTATGGCTGTGGAATATATCAAGGGAGTCCAGTCTCAGGGAGTCATGGCTGCGGTGAAGCATTTCGCCTGCAACAATGAGGAATATGACCGGCATCATGTCAGCTCTGAAGTGGATGAGCGTACATTGAACGAAATCTATTTTCCTGCGTTCAAGGCTGCTGTGGTGGAAGCCGATGCAGGCTCGGTGATGACCAGCTACAACCTTGTTAATGGCGTGCATGCATCCCAGAGCCAGTATCTTATAGGCAGGACATTACGCCATGACTGGGGATTTCATGGAATAGTCATGTCAGACTGGACCAGTGTGTATTCTCCGCTGCAGGCTGCTGTGAATGGCATTGACCTGGAGATGCCTGCCGGATTCTGCCTGAACAGGGAAAAACTTCTTCCGCTGATATCGTCTGGAGTGCTGACAGAGGCTCAGATAGATGTAAAGGTTACAGCCATTCTTCAGACTCTCATTGCTTTCGGCTTCTTGGACCGTCCTCAGAAGGATGCATTGATTCCGGAAGATGACCCTGCCTCGGATAGAACCTCAGAAGAGATTGCTGCTGAAAGCATTGTCCTTCTAGAAAACCATTCTTCCCTTCCTCTGGAAGGCTGTCAGGATATTGTCCTTATGGGGCCGTATTCGACAGTCGTGCCTTTCGGGGGCGGAAGCGGCTCCGTGTCCCCGATGCATACTGTCCCGCTGTATGACGGACTGAAATCTGTTCCTGGCTACAATGTGGAATATCTGGAGTCGGTATCCGGGGCGGCTGACAGGATCGGCAGAGCTTCGGCAGTGGTTCTGTCTCTGGGCTTCGATAAGACTACAGAAAAAGAGGACAGTGACAGGGAATTCTCGCTTCCCGAAGACCAGCTGAAGCTGATTGATGATGTCAGTATATTGAATGACAATGTGATAGTGGTCATCTGTGCAGGTGGCGCCGTGGAGATGGCGTCATGGCGCAACAAGGTCTCCGCAATACTCTGGGGCTGGTATTACGGCCAGCAGGGAGGTAATGCCCTTGCCGGTATTCTGTCGGGGAAGATATCACCCTCAGGCAGATTGCCGATGTCTTTCGAGACGAAGCTGGAGGATAACCCTTGCTATGCGAGCTATTACCCTGACCAGTATCACATGAAGCGTGCCGACCGGGACGGTAAGATTGTCACCTATAGGGAGGGTGTGTTTTTGGGGTACCGTGGATATGACAGGAGTGGCATAGCTCCGCTTTATCCTTTCGGATATGGTCTGACATACGGAGATTTCGAGTATTCGGATCTTTCTGTACGGCAGGACAGGGATAATGTCTATCTGGACTTCATGCTGCGCAATAAAGGGAAGCATGCGGCTGCGGAGGTTGTTCAGGTCTATGTCGGGCAGAAGTCTCCGTCTGTTCCTCGTCCTGTCCGTGAACTGAAGCAGTTCTCCAAGGTATCCTTGGCTCCGGGAGAAAGCCGTAAGGTCTCTCTCGGGATGAGCAAATATGCATTCTCGCATTATGAGACTGATTCGCATTCGTGGAAGATAGACTCTGATACATATAATATATATGTTGGGGCATCTGAGAGGGATATCCGCCTGTCGGCGTCTGTGGATTATGTCAATGCGCAAGACCGGGCAAATGCCGGATATCATTATGCCGATGCCAGGGATCTGGGAGTCTTTGGCCATCCGGAGAATGGATGCGGCACTATGCTTTCAAGGGTGTCTAGTTCATTCGACTTCGGGGACAGCGGCATAAATGAGTATGCGGCTCAGTCCACAGGGCTTTTTCTGTGTTTCAGGACTGATTCCCGTTCTATTCGCGCAAGATGGACTACAACTGGCAAGATGGCAGGGAATAATATGTCTGCTATAGGGCAGAAAGGGCTTGACCTGTATATAAAGAGGGATGGAAGATGGGTTTTTGCCGGTGTCGGGACTCCGTCAATGTCAGGAGACTTCAGCTTTCATGAATCTACCATGGTGACGGATATGGATGCCTCGATGAAGGAATGTCTGCTGTATCTTCCGATTTTTGACAGGACATATTCTTTGGAGATAGGGGTGACAGAGGGCTCTGTACTGGAAGCTTTGCCTAATCCTTTCGGAAAAAAGGTCGTATGCGTAGGCTCAAGCATTACGCATGGTGCAGCAGCTTCCAGGGCTGGCATGACATGGCCGGCGTTGCTCAGCCGCAGGGCAGGGTATTATTGCCCGAACATGGGCTTCTCCGGAAAGAGCCGTCTGGAAAGAAGCTATGCAGAGTTCCTTGCCGGGATAGATGCTGACGCGTTTATTTTCGATGCGTTCTCGAATCCTGATGCTTCTGAAATCTATGGGCGTTTCGATGAATTCGTGGATGTCATACGTGCGGCGCATCCTGATACTCCATTGATCTTTCTCAATACGGAGCGTCGGGAAACCAGGAATTTCTCGCGTTCACGTGAGGAGTTCGAGGCAGCGAAGCAGTCTGCGGCACGGGATGTTGTGACTCGCAGAATGAAGACGGACAGGCGTATCTATTTTATAGATTCAGGCGCGTTCCTTGGTGATGATTCCATCGCGACCGTTGACGGGACACACCCTACGGATCTTGGCTTCGACAGGATGCTCCGTGCTGTCGGGAAATCTCTTCGCCGCATTCTTTAACGGATGCGGCATTTTCCTTGGAAGCTGTTTTGTTGAGCTTCATTCTCAATATGGGGAACGGCTGCCCCTGGTCGTCAGTGAGCGTGCGTTCATATACCGAGAATCCGAGACGTAATTTTTTTCCCCCCCCCATGCCCAACACCCTCTTCTTGTTGAACCAGAAACTCTATTAATTGGTCAAATGTTAACAAGCGAACATTTAATCAATTAGCAGAAATATGCATATTTAATTTGTTTTCACTCATCGTTCCAGTATTTGTATTCGTGGAGTATAACGCAGTAATACACAGCTATTTAAGCAAAACTCTACTCCCGAAAACCAGGAGTAGAGTTTTATCTATATCGCTATATATCAAAACATTACATTCCATGCTCTGCAGCTGTCGGGTCAGGGGGAAAACCCTGTGCATTACGCATAAATTTTCTGTAGTCTAAAAAGAAAGTATTTCACATCAGATATGC
>CAKUTA010000013.1 GCA_934691625.1 uncultured Bacteroidales bacterium
GTCTCCAAACGACATTGACGAGACTGATCTCACCATATTTTTACTCTTTTTTCTCATTTTTTAATATAGTTCGTAATACAATATGCACGGCGCCAAATGCCGTGAAAGCAAATATAGCTCAAGTTTCGCAGATGAGAAAAAAATCATCAGGATGAAGCAGATTATTTCTTGAATGTTGCTAACTTTAGAAGTTGTTTTGAACTGATTGAAAAGTTGTTTGAGGTGAAACTCCTTCATCTTCTTCCCGGGTTTTCAGGTCAGATAGGCGCCGCTATCTTCCCTGAATCCCCAGTCGAACCTGAAGTTTTTCCCTCTCAAACTTTCAGATAATAATTTCAAAACAGCTTCTTATAAAAAAATAATTGACATGAAAAACATTGGACTGACCATTGCCTCGCTGGCATTGACATTAGCCGGGACAGGCGCCGAAGCACAGATCAAAGACTCTACCGTCAACATTGTCGCATACTGGACTCCAGGAGAGAAATATTCCTACGAATGCAAGACCGACAAGTACAAGGTGAATGCCGACGGGGACACCACATGGACCAGCCGCCAGAGCGAGATTCGCACGCTGGAGGTTCTCTCGCAGACCAAGGACTCCTACACCGTGCAGATTTCATATTCCGATTTCTGGAGCAACGACCCGACGGAAAATGAGATGATGTGCGCCATAAGGAAGCAGTGCGGGCCGATGAATGTGCTTCTCAAGACTTCCGAGATGGGTGTTCCTGAGGAGTTCCTGAATATTCCGGAGCTGGTGAAGTACAATGAGGCAGGACTGAAGCCAATGATGTCCGTCCTCAGGAAAAGTGCAGACATGAAGGGTGTCCCGGAGAAGAAGCTGATCAAGCTTCTGAGAATGAAGTTCTGCTCGCCGGAGGTGACAATGAACCTTGTGAATGACGAGCTGGGAAAGTTCCTCTTCTTTCACGGGATGGCGCTGGACACGGCTGAAACATACACGTTCAATGACAAGTGCGCACCACTGATTGCCGGTCAGGATTCGCTGAATGCAATGACTCAGTTCTGGGTAGACAACCAGCTTACGGATGAGTACAGCGCTGTCGTCAGGACATTCACTGAAGTACCGTCCGAGGATCTCAAGAAGTTCACAGCATCCACGGCCGCAAGTCTAGCTGGGGCGTTCGCTGGGAACAAGGTACGGGACGATCAGCTCAACGCATTGAAAGACAGCCTTTCCATCGGCATAGGCAATATCACGATGACTTGCGAGGAATATACGACAGAGGAAATCCATCTGGAAACAGGGTGGCCGCTGAAATACTATTATGACAAGGTGGTGTCCGTAACCGTTCCTGGTACAGGGGGCGAAGAGGACAAGACCACGCAGAACTGCGAATCCAGAAGCATCGAGATAATACTGCCGGAAGACGACGGAAACGAATAGAGGCAGGCAGCATGAGGCGGGTGATCTTCCACATTGACGTGAACTCGGCGTTCCTAAGCTGGAGCGCCGTGAAGATATTGTCCGAAGGCGGTTCCGACATCCGTCTCGTGCCGTCCGTCGTATCAGGTGACCCTTCCGACCGCAGAAGCATCGTCACGGCAGCATCCATACCTGCGAAAAAGCTGGGCATTAAGACGGCAACGCCTGTGAGCATGGCGCTGCGGACCTGTCCGGGGCTGGTCATTGTCCGCGGCGACTGGACATGGTACAAGCGATGCTCCGACGGCTTCATGGAGATCTGCCACCAGTATTCCCCTGTACTGCAGAAGTTTTCCATAGATGAGTGCTTCATCGACATGACCTTCAGAGTATATGGTAAGGAGCCTGAGGAGGTGGCGCGGCAGCTGAAGGACAAGGTCAGGGAAACTCTGGGCTTCACGGTCAATGTCGGGGTGGGGTCCAACAAGCTCCTGGCGAAGATGGCGTCCGATTTCGAGAAGCCGGACAAGGTGCATACACTATGGATGGACGAGGTGCAGGAGAAGATGTGGCCGCTTCCCGTGGGGGATCTGCTGTGGGTCGGGAGGAAGACCCGTGACAGGCTTGTGGCATACGGGATAAGGACTATCGGAGATCTGGCGAAGGCTCCGCTGCCGATGCTTGTGCGGATAGTGGGACAGAAGTTTGCGCTCCAGATGCATGAAAATGCCAACGGGCTGGACAGCGACCCAGTGGAGACCGAAGTGCAGGAGGCGAAGAGCATCAGCGCGGAGAGGACTTTCGCGAAAGATGTGATAAGCCCTGATGAACTGGACCGTGAGATGTTCAAAGTGGCATGCATCGTGGCACACAGGCTGAGAAGGCACAATTTCAGATGCTCATGCGTCTCCATGTTCATAAAGTTCGCCGATTTCAGCGTAGCGCAGAAGCAGTGCAGCATTCCGAGCCCGACCGACATCACGGCATTGATACTGAACGAGGCACGAAGAATGCTTACCGAGATATGGGACGGGGAATCCCCAATAAGGCAGGTCGGCATGGGGGTGTCGAAGCTTACCCGCGACACGGCTGAGCAGATGACACTTTTCGAGGATCCTAAACTGGACTACTACCGCGAATGGGACAGGAAGTATGACGAGATGAAGTCAGGCTCCGAGGATGCCAGGGCACTTGCCTACGACCGCTAGCCGCAGGACAAGAAGCTGTTTTGAAATAACGGCTATATTTCCTTGCAATGCCGGGTGCGATGATGTATTTTTGCAGAATGGAAAAGATACTTTTTGTATGCCTGGGAAATATCTGCAGAAGCCCTATGGCTGAATTCATAATGAAGAAGATGGTGAATGACCGCGGACTCGAAGCTGAGTTCGAAATCGCATCTGCGGCTACTTCTGACGAGGTTATCGGATATGATATATATCCTCCGGCAAAGGATGCTCTCAGGAAGCATGGAATCCCGTTCACCAGAAGAGGAGCCAGACAGGTGACAGACAGCGACTACCAGTATTATGACCATATCTTCGTCATGGACTGGCAAAACTTGAGGGACATGAAGAGCAGGTTCAGCGATGCTGATGGCAAGATACAGATGCTCATGTCACTCGCAGGAAAGGAGCGCGAGATTCCAGATCCCTGGTACACAGGGGATTTCGAGAGCACCTACAAGGATATATGCGAAGCCCTGGAGTGCTTTCTTGACGGAAGATAGCATCGCCCCTGCCGGAACGGCTACAGGTTCAGAAGTTCAGACATGATGGTATCGTATCCCTGATATACCCAGTCAGGGAAATTCTCGTCGCGCCGGAAACGTCCGCTTTCGATGAAATCCATAAGCACGCTCAAGTCAAACTTGTCTGCTTCCACGGCTGCACCGGAGCGCGTGGCGTCATAGGCATTGCATTTCTGCTCAATGTGTGAAGGCACCATCATAAGAGGCTTGCCCAGGAACATTGCCTCGCAGATGGACTCGAACCCGGCTGTGGATGCATAGGCACGGCATCCTGCCATCTGCTTCATGAACTCCTTGTCATCCAGATAGTAGAAGCTCAATGTATCATCAACGACCTTGACCGGGGTCGCGTCGGCATTGTCCCAGAAGAAATGGAGCGGGACAGACGGGTGAGCATCATGCCAAGCCTTGACTTCTTCGGCAAAGCCCGTATTGAGCATATATCCGAGGATATAGCCTTCATCAGTGATTTCATTGCAGTTACGGTAATACAGGATCTCGGTGCGCAACAGAGGCGGAACCACGACAATCCTGCCGTCAGCAGGCATAGGTCTGAAAGACAGGGCCAGCAGTTTTTCTGCGCCGGTCGCTATCGCCCTGGAAAACAGGTTCAATGCAAGATGTCCCTCGTAGCCGAACTCAGGAATGTGCATATCCTTATGCAGGAACAGGAACTGATGCCCTATGCAGACCATAGGGATATCCTTGGATGTCAGCCCGTATGCGATCGTGCCGAGAATCTCGTAGAAATTCACCAGGACGTCAGCACCGCTCTCCTTTATATGTGTACGTATCAATGAGATGGACGGTATGAACTTCGAGGACATGGCTATATTGAAGAGCACGGTCTTAAGAGCATCAGGGCGTTTCCCCTGAGCTGCGGACACAAAGTTTATCGACTCGAAGAATGTCACAGGTGTCCTGACCTTCTGTGTGAAAAATGAAGGAAGAGTCCTGCTTTCGCTCTTGCCCACAAGCATTTCCACGACCTGATGCCCGCGGGCACGAAGAAGCCGCTCCATTGTCATGGCCTGGGTAAGATGCCCACGGCCTTCGCCTTGCACTATAAACAGAAATTTCATATTTTGTCCATATCAGTTAATCAGAAGTCATACAGCACTATCCGCGGTATCTTACGATACGCCAGCTATCATCACGGTCCTCCACGAGGGCGGTAAGCGACTCAACCCAGTCTCCACAGTTGAGGTAATGTATCCCTCCCTTCAGTATCTTATCCTCAGGATGATGTATATGACCGCAGATGATTCCGTCACAGCCCTTTGCCTTTGCAAACGATGCCAGGTCAGACTCGAATCCGGAAATGGCGGACACCGCCTGCTTCACCTTGTGCTTCACCACTGCCGAAAGAGAATAGTAGTCCTTTCCGCGCTTCTGGCGGGCCTTGTTCCATACATTATTGAACTTCAGCAGGAGATTGTACGCGATATCGCCGAGCTTCGCCAGGAATGTGAGCCTGGCGGTTATGCTGTCGAATGCATGTCCGTGTATGACCACATACGAATGTCCCTTCTCACGTATCACATATTCATGCACTAGGCTTATATTCGCCATCCTTGACGGCACAAGCGGATCCAGAAAATCATCATGGTTCCCAGTGACATAGATCACCTCTGTCCCATGCTTCTCCATCATCTTCATGATGACATGGAAAAACGCAGAATGCACCACAGTCCATTTGTCGCTGGAGTTCTTCAGCTGCCAGCCGTCAATGATATCCCCGTTGAGAATCAGCCTGTCGCAGTCCACGGCACTGAGAAATTCCGTCACCTCGCGCACCTTGGAGAAAGGAGCCCCGATATGCACGTCAGAGATGATTACCGTCTTATAGTGAGGACGTTCCGATATCATACAGCCCCCTATCTTCTTCCTATGCAGGAGTATGAGAATCCCATTGACGCCATCGTCTGAGGGTCGTATATATTACGTCCGTCAATCACCAGAGGCGTATGCATCATGGTCCTAACCTTATCCCACAACGGCATTCTGAACTGTTTCCACTCGGTCAGCATCAGCAGCGCATCCGCATCCTCGAGCGCATCGTACATATCCGCGGCGTAGCGGACCTTGTCCCCTACCCTTCTGCGACATTCATCCATTGCAACAGGGTCATATACAGACACTTCGCAGCCTGCTTTCATGAGCAGGTCCATCGTGACAAGCGAAGTTGCCTCCCTCATGTCATCTGTATCTGGCTTGAACGCCAGTCCCCATATCGCGATCTTGCGTCCCTTCAGCTCTCCACCGTAATGCCGGTACAGTTTCTTGAATACCAGATGTTTCTGCTCCTCGTTCACTTCCTCGACGGCTTCCAGCACGCGCATTTCGCATCCGTTCTTCTGTGCAGTCCGTATCAATGCCTTGACATCCTTCGGGAAACAGCTTCCGCCATATCCGCATCCGGGATACAGGAACTTGCTGCCGATACGGCTGTCCGCGCCTATGCCCTGGCGTACCATATTGACATCTGCCCCGACTTTCTCGCAGAGATTGGCGATATCATTCATGAAGCTGATGCGTGTCGCAAGCATTGAATTAGCCGCATATTTTATCATCTCGGCCGAGGCTATATCGGTGAATATCACGCGGAAGCTCTTCAGCATCAGCGGCCTGTACAGGCGCGTCAGCAGGTCTTTCGCCCTATCCGAATCCACGCCCACGACGACCCGGTCCGGACTCATGAAATCCTGTATCGCGGAACCTTCCTTCAGGAATTCAGGATTGGAGGCGACATCGAAAGGTATGTCCAAGCCCCGTGCTGCAAGCTCTTCGCTTATGGCTGCCTTGACCTTGGCGGCAGTACCGACCGGCACCGTGGACTTGGTCACCAGCAGCACATAGTCATGCATGTTGCGGCCTACAGTCCTGGCAACTTCCAGAACATATTTAAGGTCAGCACTTCCGTCCTCATCAGGAGGCGTCCCGACAGCGCTGAACACGATCTCCACATTATCGATACATTCAGCAAGATCTGTTGTGAAATGGAGACGTCCCTCCTTCACATTGCGCAGAACCATCTCGTCAAGCTGCGGCTCATATATCGGGATATCTCCGGCCTCAAGCCTTTCAATCTTTCTGCTGTCAACATCAATGCATGTGACATCCGCCCCCATTTCCGCAAAACATGTTCCGCTTACCAGCCCGACATAGCCGGTTCCAACTATCGCTATACGCATATATAAAAAGTCATTATTTATGAGCTGTAAAATCCTTGATCTTCTGGTCTTCCGACACCGGGCACACAAGGATATTGCCGTCCTTTTCCGCGACAATGTAATTTTTCAGCCCGTTAATTACTACCATTCCGGCGTCAGCTGCATGAACTATGCAATTTTCACACCCGTTCAGCCTGATGTCCGCCCCCACAGCCGTATTTCCATGCCCGTCATGACTGCTCTTTTCTCCGACAGAGCTCCAGCTGCCGAGATCCGACCACTCCAGGTCCGAGGCAATGACGTATATGGAGTCCGATTTCTCCATGACCGCATAGTCGATGGAAATCTTCTCGCATGTCGGGAACAGTTCTGCCAATGCCCTGCTCTCTTCAGGTGTGAACAATGCTGGAGACAGCCTGTCCATAACTCCGGCTATCTGCGGTGCGAACTTGCGCAGCTGTGCCACGATGGTCTTCACGTTCCACACGAATATTCCGGCGTTCCAGAAATAGTTTCCCGCTGCAAGATATCTGTCCGCAGTTTCGGCGTCAGGCTTTTCCTTGAAGGCGTCCACCTTGACGACAGTGTCCATCTCCGCAGCCGAGGAGCAGATATATCCGTACCCTGTTTCAGGTCGCGTCGGATGAATGCCTATGGTGACAATGCTTTCAGACAATGCCGTGAAGTCCAGGGCCTTGCTGATGCATGAGCGGAACCTGTCCGTCTTAAGAACTATAGCATCAGATGGAGTCACCACCACATTGGCATCAGGATGCTTCATCATTATCTTCCAGCATGCATAGGCGATGCATGGTGCCGTACTCCTCGCCACAGGCTCTGCAAGTATCTGGTCTTCCGGGACATACGGAAGCTGTTCCTTTACCATGTCCACATATCCGGCAGAAGTGACCACCCATATTCCGGATGGACCGCATATCGGCATGAACCGTTCTGCCGTAAGCTGTATGAGAGTTTTCCCGACCCCAAGCAGGTCAATGAACTGCTTCGGTCTTTCAGGGGTGCTGACAGGCCAGAGACGGCTCCCGATTCCACCAGCCATTATGACTATATGTGTATCCATTCAGAATCTGCTTAAATTTCTGAGAAATGTTCCTATTTTCTTCAAAATTATAAAAATAAAACGACAGATGCATGCCATTTCATTAATTTTATCTAACTTTCGGGCACTTTAACCAATAAAGCACCGGAGGAAATTTCCTCCACACGCTTCAAAAACCTTATTAATATTATGAGAAAATACATTGCAGAAGCCATCGGCACAGCCGTGCTGGTTCTTCTCGGCTGCGGCAGTGCAGTCTTCGGCGGGACAACCCTAGCCATCGCATTCGCATTCGGTCTTTCAGTAGTGGCCATGGCCTACACCATCGGCGGAACCACAGGATGTCACATCAACCCTGCCATCACACTAGGCGTCTATCTGTCCGGAAGGATGAGCCTGAAGGATGCTGCCGGCTACTGGATCGGCCAGATTATCGGCGGTATCGCAGGAGCGGCTCTTCTCTGGTGGATAGTTTCGCTGACTGGCTTCGAGATGGGCGGTGCCAATGTTGCCAATGCGGCTAACGGCGTTACGCTCGGAGGCGCATTCATCACAGAGATTGTAGCCACGTTCATATTCGTGCTTGTCGTACTTGGAACGACAGACTCCAAGGTTGGCGCAGGCAATTTCGCTGGTCTCGCAATAGGTCTCTCGCTCGTGCTCATCCACATCGTGTGCATTCCTCTTACAGGTACATCCGTAAACCCTGCACGTTCCATCGGCCCTGCACTTTTCGTCGGCGGAGAGGCCCTGAAGCAGCTCTGGATCTTCATCTGTGCCCCTATAATCGGTGCATGTCTCAGCGCAGTTGTCTGGGGTGCGATAGCTCCTAAGGAAGAAAAATAATTCTGATTACATAGCAGATTACATAAGAGAAGCAGGATGACCAAGATTTTTGGTCATCCTGCTGTTTTTTATTTCGGAGTCACGCGCCTGGATTTCCTCGTAACCCGTCAGCTCATCGGTTTTTTACATAACTCGTTAACTCATAACTACTCAACGCTTTTCAAAATAGTGCATCTAGTGATTTTGAAAAGCACTAAAGCATTAATTAACAGAGATATACGCTTTATTTCCCAGACACCTGTTCCGCCGTCTTGTGCTTCTTCCAGTTGAATACCGGCAGGATAAATGAAATCGCGGCAGCAGCTATCCAGAACCATGACACTGGACCGAAGTCATAGTTCATGACCTTCGCGCCGTCCACTACGGTCTCGACAGCATTGCCGTCAATCAGCACTCCGCTTATGATATCCTGCACACCTGCTGCCACGTAGCTTGCCATGCCCACGACACCAAGTGCCGCTCCGGAAGCCTCTCTAGGCACGATGTCCACAGCCATGAGACCGCCCACGAAGCAGATGAGGACACCGATGGCTATTCCGAAGAGTACCATCGCTATGACATTCAATGTCCAGCTGTTTCCGCCGAAAAGGAAGAGCCCCAATGCGACGGTCTCCATGATGCCGGCGATGAACGCGGGAACCTTCCTGTCCCCGCGGAATGCCACGTCAGAAATCCACCCGGAGAAGATTGTTCCGATCACGCCAAGGATGGCATTGATGGAAATGATGAAAGTCGCATCGCCGAGATCAAAGCCTTTCACCTTCTGAAGGAACAGCACGCCCCATCCGTTGATTGCATAACGGCTCATATACATAAATGCGCTGGAAAGTGCGATAATCCACACGCCAGGATTCTTAAGCACCTGCTTCTGGATCTCCTTTATATTCTTATTGTCCTTTTTCTCCTTCACTTCCTTAGCCTCACCTGTAAGCACCTCGATAGAAGGAAGTCCGCTTCCCTCAGGTGTATCGTGCATCCAGAGGAGGATCAATGCTACTCCGACAAAGCCTGCGATGGCTGCTCCGAGGAAGCCCCATTGCCAGCTGAATGAGCGGACAATGATTCCGACGAAAAGGAACGAGAACCATTCGCCAAGGTTATGGCTGGCGCTGAAGAATCCGTAGAATGTTCCCCTGGTCTTCAGCGGAAACCATCTGGACAGCGCAACGACAGCACATGGAGAGCCGACGGACTGTGTCCATCCGCTGATTGCCCACATTATGCAGAAGCAGATGAAGAAGACGGCATTGGAGGCAGCCCCCATTGTCTCTGACACACCCAGGACCCCCATAAGAAGGTTCATCAGGGCTGATACGAACAGGCCCGTGGCCATGAAACGCTTGATATTGCTGTAATCCGTGAGGAAGCCGTTTACGAACTTGCCCACCGCATAGGCAAACAGCAGGCAGGAGCTGACGATACCGATCTGCGTAGCGTCCATAAGTCCGCTGTCCATGATAGGCTGCTTTACGACATTGAGTGTAGTTCTGCATACATAGTACAAGCTATATCCAAGAGTTCCGGCGAGGAACGACTGTATAGCGAATTTCTTGTATGTCCTCTGGACATCGGCTTCAGGCACCTTCTTCTCTGAAGGCCCGCTGATTTTGAAAAAATCAATGATTCCCATTCTGTTATTTTGTGTTTTTCTTTAAGGAGCTGTTTTGAAATTATTATCTGAAAGTTTGATAGTAAAAAACTTCAGGTTCAACCAGGGATTCCGGGAATATAGCGGTGCCTATCTGCCCTGAAGACCCAGGGAAGAAGGTGAAGGAATTTTACCTCAAACAACTTTTCAATCATTTCAAAATAGTTTCTAATTATCAGACATTTTCATAGTCCTCGGCAGTTATCTGAAGACGTCCGGCCCAGACTGTTCTGCCGCAAATAGCTGCGCAAGTTATCAAAAATATTCCGTTCAGGCAAAGAAACCGCTAAAACAATTCAAAAAGATTTTGTATTTTTGCACAGCCGGTGGCCAGATCATTCGGGACAAAATGCCGGGGATTTTGATTCTTAACGCTATTTAAAGATATGAAAACAAGACTGATGATTCTCATTGCAGCTGTATGCTGCATGGTATCCTGCAAAGAAGCCGCTCCAAAGTACGCGAATCGCGCGGAAATGATTGCGGCACAAATTCACGATCCGCATTCAAAGTATGTCGTAGTGGCTTGCCATAGGGGCGACTGGAGAAACTATCCGGAGAACTCTATCCCGGCGATAGAGTCCATTATAAGAATGGGGGCAGACATCATGGAGCTGGACCTCAAGCTTACCAAGGACAGTGTTCTCGTGCTTTCTCATGATGCGACTATCGACCGCTGCACCACTGGAAAAGGCCTTGTAAGCGACTACACCCTCGATGAGCTGAAGCAGTTCAAGCTTAGGCGTGCGCATGGTGTCGCTACAGACTCGCTCCATATCTGCACACTGCGCGAGGCACTGGAGTGCTGCAAGAACCGCATCTGCGTAAATGTCGATCAGGGATACGAGTACTATGACATGGTCCTCGCTCTGACAGAGGAGCTTGGTGTTACCGACCAGATTCTTATCAAAGGCAAGCATCCTGTCGCAGAGGTAGCAGCGAAGATGGCCTCTCATGAGCACAACATGATGTACATGCCTATCATCGACATCCAGAAAGAGCGCGGGCAGCAGCTCTTCAAGGAATATATGGACACCAAGACTGTTCCTCTCGCATACGAGGTATGCTGGAAGAAGCTTACACCTGAAGTCACAGACTGCTTCAAGCAGATTCTAGACAGCGGCTCAAAGCTTTGGGTGAACACCATCTGGGGCAGCCTCTGCGGATATCTTGATGATGACAAGGCTCTTGACTGCGGAAATCCTGATTTAATCTATGACCAGGTTATCGCTTTCGGCGCATCACTGATTCAGACTGACCGCCCGGAGCAGCTGCTCACCTATCTCCGCAAGAAAGGTCTCCACGACTAATCCTTCAGACAATATACAAAAAAGGCTGGCCAATACAGTGGTCAGCCTTTTTTATGTCCTCTATCCACGAATTACACAATACATTTATGCCTATCTGCATTCCTCTACGTTATCTTTCATGGAGCATAATTCAGTGGTATACAAATAATTAGCTAGTTTTCTACTCCTGAAAAACAAGAGTAGAAATTCGGTTAATCACATGATAGATAGCCAGTTACGCTCCACACTGTACTAGACAGGTGCATGCTGAGAGTGCCGCTCCATGCCTCGCCAGACGTGAACATATCGGGATAGCCGCGCCAGGCGTGCTCTCCTCAGCATCTGCACATCATGCCAGGTGCGTACAACCAGAATCGCCAAGCTCTACCTGGCAGCGACCACCTCTACTTCTACCAGGGCTCCTTTCGGCAAGGTCTTGACAGCTACTGCTGACCTGGCAGGGAACGGCTGCGAGAAAAACTGGGAATAAACCTCATTCATTGCAGCAAAATCCCCCATATCGGCGAGGAACACAGTGGTTTTCACAACATTGGCAAAGCCTAGTCCTGCCTCCTCCAATATTGCCTTGACATTCAGCAGGGACTGCCTGGTCTGCTCCTTCACTCCTCCATCAGGAAAAGCGCCTGTCGAAGGATCTATCGGGAGCTGCCCCGACGCATATACGAATCCGTTAACTTCAATCGCCTGGCTATAAGGGCCTATGGCCGCAGGCGCATTAGATGTTGCAATCTGTTTCATACTTCTCTTTCATTAATTGTCCACAGGCTCCAGTACCGACCAGTGCCGGCAGTTCTGTGCAAGGCAAAGATACAAATCCGATTCTCTCCATGCAACCTTTCTTTTAATCCTGCTTCAGCGTATCCACAGGATTCTCCGAGGCGGAATGCCAGGTACGGGAGATTATGGAGACGAATGCCACAAGGAATGTCAATGCTGCAGCCGCAGGAATTACCCACAACGGAATGGCTATGGCATTGTAAAACTCCGAGAGATAATAGCGAATAGCAATATAGCATAGAGGAGCCGCTATCACGACTGCCGCAGCCGCCATCCACAGGAACGAGCTTGAAAGCCGCCATACAGCTGAAGCCACGTCCGAGCCGAAAATCTTGCGCAGGGCAATCTGCCGCGCCTGCTGGTCCGTGTAATAGACAGACATTGCAAACAGCCCCAGAGCCGAGATAAGGATGGCAAGCACCATGAACGTCATCACCAGCTTCATAGAGTTCCGCGTCCCTGTCAATGAATCCGCCAGGAAGTCATCTATATAATAGATGTCCGTTTCGCGCGGCACACCGATATATTCCTTTGCCACTTCATACCATACATTCCGCACCGCATTCAGCGCCTCCTTCCTGTCCCCATCAATCTTGAGCAGATGGCAGAAACATACATCCGGATAATTCCGCACAGCACAATGACTGTCCGGCATCGGTTTATAAAGAGGGTCACGAGCGCGGAAATCTGATATTATGCCGCAGCACTCATACTGAGGCTCGCCATATTTGTTAGTCCCGACAGTCCTGTTCTCGGCAGTAATCCCATAACGCCGCTTCGCTTCTTCCGTGAACCAGCATGTCCCGGCAATAGGATCTGAATACTGTTCAATAACACGAAATCCAAGCAGGCGGAATGCAGTGCTGTCAACAGAAGACATCTGCAGCCACGACATTCCCTCCCCCTCGATATGCACGCCATTGCTGCCGCACGAGAATGGGAGCTGCACTGCCATAGCCGCAGTCTCCACCTGCGGAAGCCCCTGAAGTCTCTGATGCAGAGCCTCCTGAGCTGCCATATTGTTATAGCCAAGCGCAAATGACTTGACCGAGAGCAAATCTGTATTATACCCTACAGGCAAAGACACCAGGTGGCGCATCTGGAGAGTCATTGTCAATGCCACCGCTATGAGAACTGTGCTTATGATGTTCTGGCATACGATAAAGACCTTGCTGAACACCATCTTGCTGCGAAACCGGAAATCACCCTTCACTACAGCTATAGGCTTGAACCTTGACACCATCAATGCAGGAAGAAGTCCGGAAAGGACTGACACCGCCACAAGTACAGCAATGCCCGCGGCAATGGTGGCAGCATCCTGGACAAGTATTATTTCAGTACTGAGAATCTTCTCCATCCAGCCCTTGAACAGCAGAGCCACCAGCACGCCAAGGAGCGCGCACACGGATGTAAAGATGAACGACTCTGCAAGATACCTGCGGACAATGCTGCCTGAAGACTCGCCGAGAAGACGCCTCGTAGCCATCTCCTTGGCCCTTTTCCCCGTCTGCGCCACAGTAAGGTTTATATAGTTGAAGATGGCTGATATCAGCAGTATCAATGCAACCGCCAGAAGCACCTCCACAATCTTTTTGTCTCCA
Source organism: uncultured Bacteroidales bacterium (assembly GCA_934691625.1). Classification (GTDB taxonomy): domain Bacteria; phylum Bacteroidota; class Bacteroidia; order Bacteroidales; family UBA932; genus Cryptobacteroides. The sequence continues at coordinate 13,556 of CAKUTA010000013.1, forward strand.
TGCCGTAAAGGGCTGTATATATCTATCTTGCTGAAATACAGCTTATCAAACCGGGTAAGCGTGGAGCCCCACAGGAAGTTTCCGCTGGAGCCGTCACGTGTATAGAAGTCCTTCCAGTAATCCAAGTACTTGTCCAGCAGCTTTTCAGCCACAGCATCAGGCGAGGCACCATCCTGCAAAGCCACGAAAGTATTGACCATCCCGAAATTGTCCATTCTCTGAACCTTACCATCAAGCTGCCGGATGCTCAGGAATATATCATAATACTCAAACTCATCATAAGGCCCGAAATCCTGGATTACTCCGGTCACCGTGAACTTGTCCCGTCCTATTTCAATGGAGCGCCCCACAGGGTCAGAGCTGCCGAATGCCTTATGCGCGAACTTTTCGGAAAGAATGACATCATTCCGTCCGGAAAGTATGCAGTTCCTGTCACAGCCAGAGAGCCTGTAGTCAAACAGCTGCAGGAAATTAGTATCCACGCAGACCGCCTTGGCCGCATAATAGTCTTCATTGACAATGACATCGGCATCACCATACACCCCCATTCTGGTCCATGAGGTTATCTCCGGCACTGACGGGAAGAATTCCTCCGCCGTCCCGTATGTCATTCCCACACAGTTCCCCATACCGACAGCATACAGCTGCCTGGAAAGAGGCTGCCTTGCCCCTACACTGAACTCCGTTCTCGCATAGGAGGCCAGCAGTATTATGAAGCCCAATGCGACAGACAGCCCGAAGGCTTCGATTGCCGCATAAAGCTTGTTCTTCGACAGAAATTTAAAATATGTATTCATGACTACATTTTATTACTTTTACTGATTATCTATAAGTTACATTTTTCAAATGTCTGAATCCGTGACTTTGCGATTTATAAGAAGCTGTTTTGAAATGATTGTCTGAAAGTTTGAGAGGAAAAAACTTCAAGTTCGACCGGGGATTCTAGGAAGATAGCGGTGCCTATCTGACCTGAAGACCCGGGAAGAAGATGAAGGAATTTTACCTCAAACAACTTTTCAATCATTTTAAAACAGTTTCTAAATCATTGCTAATCAATAGATACTCCTATTTAATAACAGACTTATACACTTCAGGCTTGCGTCAGATAAAATAGGAAAACATAAAGCGTATATTTTAGTTAATCAATTAAATATCAGCGCATTAACATTTTTCAAAATCGTCATATACGTTATTTTGAAAAATGTTAAATAATTGTAAATCAGTGAATTGAAAAACTGATATTATGGCTTACAAGCCTAAAATGCCTAGTTCCGTTTAATAATAAGCTCATCCTTGTCGCCAAAGCTGTCGTATGACGAGATGATCACCTTCTCGCCAGGCTCCAGCCCCTCCAGAACCTCGTAATACTGAGGATTCTGTCTGCCGATACGGACACTGCGCTTTACAGCCCTGGTGCCATCAGCATTGACCACATACACCCACTTGCCACCTGTATTCTGATAGAAAGAGCCGCGAGGAATGATGATCGCCTCGGCAGGCTGCCCAAGCTGCAGGTTCAGGTAGTATGTCTGGCCCGTACGGATATTCTCAGGCTGCTGCCCCTCGAAGCGGAAATCAGCCTTGAATTTTCCGTCCCGCACCTCAGGATACACCTTGCGGATAGCTGCGGAGAATTTCTCGTTCTGCCGCTCGAATGTAGCCTCAAGTCCAGGGGCAATACGGTCAATATAATGTTCATCTATCTGAGCCTCAATCTTATACGAATCCTGGTCATTAATCTGCCCTATTTTAGCTCCGGCTGCTACAGACTGTCCTAGCTCCACGTCCAGCAGCCCGAGCTCGCCGCTTATAGGGGCTTTCACGGAAAGATTCTCCTTGCGCTTACGTATCATGCTCATGTTCACCCGCATGTTCTCCAGGCTCTCATGCATCTGTGAAATCTGCGTGCTGCGGTACAGGCTGTCCTGACGCTCCCTGTCCACGACCAGTTCCAGCTTATCCTTTGCAAGCTCGTAATCTTCAGCAGCTTTCAGATAGTCCTCCCGGGCGATAAGCTTCTCATTGTACAGCGCCTTGTTCTGCTCATACGCCCTCTTTGCCCGGCGCACATCCACCTGCAGCGAAAGCTTGTCCTGACGCACAGACAGTTTCTGCTGCTCCATGGAAATCAATGTATTACGAAGGATATTTTCCTTCTCGGCAAGCTCCGCCTCAGAATTCAGTATCTGCATATCAAGGTTCTCGTTAGAGAGTACGACAATGACATCTCCGGCATTGACCTTGCTCCCCTCCTCCGCCACGATGCGCTGGACATTGCCGCCCTCGGTCGGGCTTATCTGGACCGTAGTCATTGGCTGCACCTGTCCGCTGACACGAATATAGTCATTGAACTCCCCCTGACGAGCCTCGCCGGTGATTATAGTGCCCCCGTCCACCCTCAATGCAGACCCTTTCCCCGTCGCTATCAGGACAATGAGCAATATCGCCAATGCAGCTCCTGCCCAGTATTTCACAGCTTTTCTGGTGAAAGCCGCGGCTATCCCCGTTTTCTTTTCAATGATCTTGTCCATACTATTTTTCATTAAAATCCCTAGAAATCAATATTTTAGCACTTTTCAAAATCGCAGCTTACGCTATTTTGAAATTAGTTATTCATTTAATTATCAATACTTTGCATCCAAACACTGCTCCAGATAAGAAATCCCGCTATAGTATTCCACGACACGACGCTTGAGCTGATACTGAAGCTCGGCATTCAGCTTCTCCGCCTGCGCCTTCAGATAGTTCGAAGATGCCGTATTATATTCGATAGACGAGATGAGTCCCTGCTCGAACTTCCTGGCATTCAGGCGGAAAGCCTCATCATAGACCTCCGCACGACGCTCCGCCTGAAGCAGGGCGGACTCTGCTCCGTCCCTGTCCTGCACAGCGCGGCGCACCTCCGACTCAACATCGCGCAGCGCCTTGTCATACTCCATGCCGGCACGCTGATATTCGTTGCGCTTCTTGGCAAGGCGCGTGTGCTGCGCCAGACGGTCATATATAGGTATGTTCAACGACAGCTGCAGATATTCACCGCCATTGTTCTTGAACTGATGCCAGTACCTCTCAGGGGTATAGCCTTTCTGTCCAGGGTAGGTATAATAGCTGGTGGACCATCCGCCATAGAGTCCAAGCGTAGGGAGGAACTGCCACTTCGCGGTCTTCAGGCTGCGGAAGGCATTGTCCATCGTAAACCTTGCCACGCGGACAGACGGCATTGAGCCGGAAGCGATGCTGATGATATCCTCTGTGCTGCTGCCCGAATCCTGGACATTATCAAGCGACGCGATATCAGTATCTATCACAAGTTCCTTATCCACAGGCCAATACATCACATCCTCCAATGTTATTCTGGCATTGTCCCTGCTGTTGCACGCCGAAGTAAGCTCATATTCACGGTCGGCAAGGTCTGCCTTCATCTGCACCACATCGGCATGCCCCTTCGACCCGAGCTCCTCCTGACGCTCTGCCAACGCTGCCGCTGCCCTGGCATTGTCCACCTTCTCTGCAAGAATCTCCGCCAGGCGAGTATAATACAGGACATTGAAATACGCCTCCATGGTAGCCAGGCACACCTTGTCCTTCTCCTGCTGCTCCAGCGTCAAGCCCATCGCCATGGACGTCTTCGCGATTTTAATGTTGTTGATAGCGGAGAAGCCGTTGAAGAGCGTAAACCCGGCAGAAACTGAAAAGCCCTGGTTCAGGGACGTCGTGGTAACATACGTGTTCGTCTCAGGGTCAATGGAACGGCCCCATCGGTAGTAGCCATAAGAATTTCCTTCCGCCGTAGGGGTAAATGCGTTCAATATGGCATCACGCCTGTCCATACGCGCATCGCCATTTCTGGACTGCTGTATCCTGACCTGCGTGGAATTGCTGACAGCATACTCCATGCATTGCCGCAATGTCATGACCTCCTGCGGCACAGATGCCGTATCCTGAGCCCCTGCGTGGAGCTGCATCGCCGCAAGAAGCAATATCGTAATCATCGGTTTCATAATTCTTCCGTTTATGCCCAGCATAGCAGCACGCCCCGTGCCATCACACATAAACGGCTGAAAATCAGAGAATATGCAATCAGCTGCAAATTCATGGCTGTAAAGATATTTTACAATCGTGTAAAGTTGTTTTACATTTCCACCCAAAGAAACTCTTTATCTGAAGGTTTGAGAGAGCAAACTTCAAATATTATATTATCTTTGTGCCCATGAAACATCTATGCAGAATATTCAAGGCAGCCTGCGTCGGTGCAGGACTGCTTCTTCTATCCGTAAACGGCTACTCCTGGGGTCAGAAAGGTCACGACGTGACATGCGCAATCGCGGAAAAGCACCTGACAAGAAAAGCCGGCAGACAGATTTCAATGATTCTGGACGGGAAATCCATCGTATATTGGGCCAACTGGATGGACAATGCCAGCCACACTCCAGAATACAGCTACACCAGCACATGGCACTACAAGAACATTGATACTGACGAGACTTTCGACAATGCGAAGGTCAATGAGCACGGAGATGTAGTGCGGGCTGTCGAGGAACAGATTGCGGCACTCAAGAGCGGGAATCTGAGCAAGGAAGAGAAGGCCCTTTCACTGAAGTTCCTCGTGCATCTCATGGGAGATCTGCATTGCCCTATGCACATGGGGCACAGATCCGACCTGGGCGGCAACAGATGGCAGGTACAGTATTTCAGGAATGGAACGAACCTCCATTCCGTATGGGATTCAGGCATAGTGGAGAGCGCCCACAAATGGACATATTCCGAATGGGTTGAGCAGATCGACACCTACGGCAGGGATATAGACAGGGAGATTGCCGAGGGCACCCCGGAGTCATGGGCCAGGCAGACCTACGAAATCTCGAAAAAGATCTATGACAGCACCCCTGTAGGTTCGAAGCTATCCTACGACTATGTGGGCAAATGGTCAGGAACCGCGGAGGAGCAGCTTCTGCGGGCCGGACTGCGCCTGGCAGCTGTGCTGAATGACATCTTCAGATAAGCACCATCAACAGAACCAGCCAAATAGACATAGACATGAATTTCCTTGAAGAAAAGATTCTCTCCGACGGTATAATCAAGGAGGGAAACATTCTGAAAGTGGACAACTTTCTGAACCATCAGATCGACATTGACATCATGAGGCAGATCGCCTATGAGTTCAAGCGCCGTTTCCGTGGCAAGACAGTGACCAAGATCCTGACAATCGAGGCCAGCGGAATCGCCATAGCGACACTTCTTGCAGACCTGTATGACGTCCCTGTAGTTTTCGCAAAGAAGAGCGAAACCGCCAACAGCACTGACGACAAATACATGTCGCAGGCATACTCGTTCACCCACAAGAAGATGAACAATGTCTTCGTATCGAAGCCCTACCTTCAGAAAGGAGAAAAGGTTCTCATTGTCGATGACTTCCTTGCCGACGGGCAGGCGATGCTCGCATTGACAGATATCGTTAGACAAGCAGGCGCGGAAGTCGTCGGACTTGGTGTCGCCATCGAGAAAGGGCAGCAGAAAGGCGGAGAGCGTCTCCGCGCTGCAGGCTATCACCTCGAGTCCATCGCCATAATCGAAGACATGGACTATGTAAGCCAGACTATTCACTTCAGGAACAAATAATTATGGCAAAGACCAGCATCTATAAGCTAAATGGACGCGTTCCAGTAGCTCAGGCCATTCCTTTCGGCCTCCAGCATGTGCTCGCAATGTTCGTGAGCAACATCACCCCGATTATCATCCTCGCAGGCATCGTCGGCGTTGATAAAGCCCTGCAGGGAGCCCTCATCCAGAACTGCATGGTCATAGCAGGTATCGGTACCATGGTGCAACTCTACCCTGTATGGAGAGTCGGTTCCAGACTTCCTATAGTGATGGGTATCAGCTTCACATTCCTCTCGCTTGCCATCTTCATAGGCTCTTCCATGGGCATGGGCACGCTTATGGGAGCAGTCATAATCGGCGGTCTCATAGAAGGTGTCCTCGGCCTGTTCGTCAAATACTGGGTAAAGCTTGTTCCGCCTATAGTGGCAGCGACAGTGGTGACTGCCATCGGATTCTCACTCCTGCCGATCGGAGCCAACAGCTTCGCAGGAGGCCAGGGCGCTCCCGACTTCGGTGCAGCACACAACTGGCTCGTAGGTTCAGTGACATTGCTAACATGCCTTCTCTGCCAGGTCTTCGGCAGAGGTTTCCTCCGCTCGCTTTCAGTGCTTGCCGGCCTTATTGTCGGCTATATCCTCTCCCTCTTTATGGGGATGGTGGATTTCAGTGCCCTGGACAATGCAGGAGTCATCTCTTTTCCGAAATTCCTTCCGTTCAAGCCTGAGTTCAATCTGGGCGCAATACTTTCTGTAACAGCCATCTACCTCGTCAGTGCGACTGAAACTATCGGAGACACAAGCGCACTATGTGCGGGAGCACTCAAGCGCCAGCCCACAAACCGTGAGCTCGGAGGCAGTATCGCCTGCGACGGCTTCGTCAGCACAATATCGGGCCTGTTCGGCTGCACCCCTATCACTTCATTCAGCCAGAACGTCGGTCTCGCAGCAATGAGCGGCGTTGTAAACCGCTTCGCTATCGCTACAGGAGCTGCTATCATGATCATCGGAGGAATATTCCCTGCCGTAGGACTCACACTTACTACCATCCCGCAGGCTGTGCTGGGCGGATGTACCATCATGATGTTCGGAAGCATCCTCTTCGCAGGGTTCGGCATGATGGCAAAATGCGGGTTCGGCAACCGTAACATGATAATAACCAGCCTGTCGCTCAGCGTCGGCCTGGGATTCACCTCAGCATCGCAGATGTTCAACATCTTCCCGGACATCATCAAGACCGTCTTCGCGGAGAACTGCGTAGCTGTCGTGTTCGTGCTTGCCGTGCTGCTTAATCTCATTCTTCCTAAGGAGAAATAAGCAATGGAATATCTGTCCAAGGAACGCTACGACCAGATCGCTGCAGAGCTTGATTTTCTGCTGAAGGTAGAATACCCGAGGATCAAGGAGGACCTGTCCGAGGCCCGCGCAGAAGGAGACCTGAGCGAGAATGCCGGATACAGGGCCGCCAGAAGGGCTCAGGGCAAGGCAATAAGCAGGATACGCTTCTTGCAGAAGCTCCTGCAGTATTCCAGGGTCATTGACACGAAGGCATTGCCCAAGGACAGGATTTCACTGCTCAGCAAGGTGGCGTTCACCAACCTGGCTTCAAACGCAAGGATGACATGCACCATCGTAAGCCCGCATGAAATGAACATCCAGGAAGGCAAGATTTCCTGCAAGTCGCCTATCGGAATGGCTCTGATGGGAAAGAAGGCAGGAGACGAGGTGGATGTCAATGCGCCTTCAGGCACGTTCAGGCTCAGAATCGAGGAAGTGTCCATTGAGGAATAATTTTTTTCACCGGACTATTGCTTTTTATTTCATTAAACGCTAACTTGCTCACGAAACATTTGAACAAATATGATTTTTTCTGGAAATACATCCTGGTGGTGGCGCTCTTACTTCTTACTTAAGTCGTAGGAGGCTTCAGCCGTAGTATTGTCCAGATAGAACCGATACCATAGGCCCTGCCGCAGCTGCGACGGGGCTTTTTTCTTTGTATATACATATAAACATTAATCTTTTATTATCATGAAAAACGAAATCCCTTACAAGACGTACCTCAGTGAAAACGAACTTCCCAAGGCATGGTACAATGTCCGTGCAGACATGGTGAACAAGCCTGCGCCGCTGCTGGACCCAGGCACAATGAAGCCCATAGGCATAGACGGACTGAAAGCTGTATTCTGCGAGGAGCTATGCAGACAGGAACTTGACAACGACACCGCATACTTCCCTATTCCTGAGGAAATACTGGATTTCTACAAGATGTACCGCCCATCACCGCTCGTAAGGGCGTATTTCCTGGAAAAGGCATTGGGAACACCGGCGAAGATATACTACAAGTTCGAGGGCAACAACACTTCTGGCAGCCATAAGCTGAACTCGGCAATAGCCCAGGCGTATTATGCCAGGAAGCAGGGGCTTAAAGGTGTTTCCACCGAAACAGGTGCGGGGCAATGGGGTACCGCCCTCAGTATGGCATGCGCCTATTTCGATCTGGACTGCAGGGTGTTCATGGTCAAGTGCTCCTATGAGCAGAAGCCGTTCAGGAAAGAGGTTATGCGCACCTACGGGGCACATGTCACTCCATCTCCAAGCATGACCACAGAGATAGGCCGCAAGATTCTTGCTGAACATCCTGACACGACGGGAAGCCTGGGGTGCGCCATTTCTGAAGCCGTGGAAACAGCTGTCACTCACGAGGGTTACAGGTATGTGCTCGGCTCGGTGCTCAACCAGGTGCTGCTGCACCAGTCAGTAATCGGGCTTGAGGCTAAAGCTGCGCTGGACAAATACGGAATAACACCTGACATCATCATCGGATGCGCAGGAGGCGGCTCAAACCTGGGAGGACTTATCAGCCCGTTTGCCGGCGAGATGCTACGTGGCGAGAAAACGTACCGCATAATAGCTGTGGAGCCGGCATCATGCCCGAGCCTCACGAGAGGCCGATATGCATACGATTTCTGCGACACCGGAGAAATATGTCCGCTAGCCAAGATGTACACGCTTGGAAGCCAGTTCATTCCGTCAGCCAATCATGCAGGCGGGCTCAGGTATCATGGCATGAGCAGCATCCTGTCGCAGCTTTACGCTGACGGATATATGGAGGCACGTGCAGTCGGACAGACAGAGGTATTTCAGGCAGCAGAATTCTTCGCCAGGACAGAAGGAACGCTTCCTGCTCCGGAAAGCAGCCATGCGATACGCGCCGCAATCGACGAGGCACTCAAGTGCAAGGAGACAGGTGAGGCGAAGACTATCCTGTTCGGACTTACAGGCACAGGGTACTTCGACATGAAAGCCTACGAGCAGTTCAATGACGGCAAGATGACCGACATAATCCCTACGGATGAGCAGATCGCGGAAAGCCTCAGCCATCTGCCGAAAATCTAGAAGGCTCTACTTCAGACGAAGCTCCACGTAAACGGGAAGGTGGTCGGAAGCGTCCTCGACATTGCCTGATGCAAATGATGTGCATACACGCGAGTCGAGGACTTCCGCATCTGCCCCGTTATCAAGCATAAGGATATAGTCAATGCATATCTCAGGCTTACGCGAAGGGTATGTAAGGGCTGTTCCTGAAAGGTTTCTCCAGTCCTTGAACATGGTCTGCATCACCTTGGAATCCGGTGTGGAATTCATATCGCCACAGAGGAATACAGGCTTTCCGCTTTTTCCGTATGTATCCTTAAGAGATGATGTTATAATGCTGGCCTGTGCCATCGCTGCAGCTTCTGACACATGGTCCAGATGAGTAGCGGCGAACACATATCTGTCTGCCTCGACGACTACACAGACACGCTGCTCTGCCCCGTCTCCCTGAGGAAGCACTATGCTGTACCTGTTCAGCACAGTATCCCTGGTTACAAGCCCCTCGCCATACGCCCCACCGCGGAACGCTATCGCACGCCCGAAGGCATAATCCCAGCCATCTCCAAGACATTCAGCAAGGTATTTTGCCTGATATGCGTCATGACGAGAATTGCAGCTGTCCAGCTCGTTCAGAGTGCAGGTATTGGCGTCCAGTTCCTTTATCATCGACGCTATTTCAGGTGCGCTATCCTCGGAATATTTCCCGAATACCCCCACATTGTAGGTCATCAGCCTGATGGTGTCCGCTTTTCCGGAATGATTTCCTGCGCAGGAGGATGTCAATGCAGGCAGACAGAGCGCCAGCATAATGAGTTTCATTATATTTTTCATGTCAAAAGTGAGTGTTATCCTTGGGCTAATTTCAATAAAACATTCTGAAGCTGTTTGAATTTATTTTTATAGGCCTTTCAGGAATAGCTTTCCAGATCTTCCTCGTAAAATTTCTGACGAATAAAATTCAAACAGCCTCTCAAATGTAGGCATAAAATTCCGTAATTTTGCAATGGCGGCGCCAATCAAGCCAGGATCTTTGCTGCACCGCCGTGGTAAAACAAGCATATAGAAATGAAAGTCAATGATATAAGACCAGGCAAGATACTGGTCCGCGGTGCCAGGGTGCACAATCTCAAGAACATAGATGTAGATATACCTCTGAATGAGATAGTCGGGATATCAGGCGTCTCCGGCTCCGGAAAATCATCCCTGGCACTCGGGGTTCTGTACGCAGAAGGCTCCAGACGGTATCTGGAGTCATTGTCCACCTACACAAGGCGCAGAATGACACAGGCATCCAGGGCAATGGTAGATGAGGTGCTGTACGTTCCTGCTGCTCTGGCGATGCATCAGAGGCCTGGAATCCCCGGCATAAGAAGCACATTCGGCACAGGAACAGAGCTGCTCAACAGCCTGAGGCTCATGTTCTCACGCCTGGCAAGCCACCGCTGTCCCAACGGCCACTACATGGAGCCGACATTGAAAATCGCCGCAGGGCAGGAGCTGACATGCCCTGTCTGCGGCGCCAGGTTCTACGCCCCGTCAGCCGAGGAGCTGTCATTCAACAGCCAGGGCGCGTGCCGCACATGTGACGGCACAGGTACTGTAAGGACCGTGGATGAATCCACACTTGTTCCTGACGAGTCTCTTTCCATTGACGAAGGTGCTGTAGCTCCATGGAACACACTGATGTGGTCGCTCATGACAGATGTATGCCGTGAAATGGGCGTGCGTACAGATGTGCCTTTCAGCGAGCTGACTGAAAAGGAGCGGGACATCGTGTTCCATGGACCTGCGGAAAAGAAGCATATCTTCTACCATGCCAAGAATTCCAACCAGGCGGGAGAACTGGATTTCACATACTACAATGCTGTCTATACCGTGCAGAATGCCTTGGCCAAGGTCAAGGACGAGAAAGGGATGAAGCGTGTGGAGAGATTTCTAAAGACAGACGTCTGTCCCGACTGCCATGGCACCAGGCTTTCCGAGGCAGCAAGGGCTCCGAGACTGCGCGGCATCTCCCTTGACAAGGTCTGCTCAATGACATTGACCGAAGCCATCGTATGGGTGAAAGGCGTGCCCGCATCGCTTCCTGAAGAGATGAGGCCGATGGCGGAAAGCATCTGCGAGTCATTCCTTGATACGGCCAGGCGCCTGACAGACCTGGGAATAGGCTACCTGGCACTGGACAGGTCTTCATCCACATTGTCCACAGGAGAGAGGCAGAGAATGCAGCTCGCCAGGGCTGTAAGAAACCGCACCACGGGGGTGCTCTATGTACTCGACGAGCCCTCAATAGGACTGCATCCCTCAAATATAGAAGGACTTACAGCCGTAATGAAGGATCTTGTAGCTGACGGCAACTCTGTAGTGCTGGTGGATCACGATACGCAGATACTGTCAGAATCAGACTGGTTCATAGAGATGGGGCCAGGAGCGGGCTCCGAAGGAGGAGAAGTCATCGCGCAAGGCACCATGAAGGACATCGAGGCCAATCCCGCATCACGGATCGGGCCGTTCCTTTCAGGCAAGGCTGATATCAATGCGCGTGAATGCATCTCCGCGGAGCATCTTTTCGACCTGGGAACAATACACATGTCTACAGGGCAGCTGCACACTGTCAAGCCATTGGAAATCAACATTCCAAAAGGGAGGATGACTGTCGTGACAGGCGTATCAGGCTCAGGAAAGACGACAATGGTCCTGGAAAGTCTCATCCCCGGGATTCAGGCAAGAATCTCGGGCAGCAGGCTTCCGGAGCACGTGAAGGAGGTGGAAGCCGGCGGCATCAGGCAGGTGAAGCTCATCGACGCCTCCCCTATCGGAATCAATGTCCGCTCGACAGTGGCGACTTATGCCAATGTCCATGACGAGCTCAGGAAAATCTATGCCAGGACTCCAGATGCCAGGGAGCATGGCTTCAAGGATGGTGACTTCTCCTACAACACCGGTAAGCTGCGCTGCCAGACATGCGACGGTACAGGCATCATAAGCCTTGATGTCCAGTTCCTTCCGGATGTGAACATCCCTTGCACCGAATGCCGCGGCTCCAGATATTCGCGCCAGGCATACATGATAAAAAGGGAAAACAAGGAAGGCAATGCCTATTCTCTTCCGGAGCTGATGGACATGGATATAAAGGATGCGCTGAAAGCATGCGGAGACCTGAAGCTGATACGGCAGCGGCTGCAGGTGCTGCAGGACCTTGGACTTGGATATCTCACACTTGGAGAGGAAACTCCGAGCCTTTCTGGAGGAGAGGCGCAGCGTCTTAAGCTGGCAAGCGAGATGGGACGTGGCCAGGAAGACTCCCTGTTCGTGTTCGACGAGCCGACGATAGGCCTGCATCCATCTGACGTACAAACTCTTATCAATGTTTTTCAGCGGCTTGTCGCACAAGGCGCCACCGTCATTGTCATAGAACATGACCTGGATGTCATGAGAAATGCGGACTACATCATTGACATGGGCCCAGGCGGAGGAGAGGAAGGCGGGCGCATCGTGGCGTGCGGTACCCCAGAACAGGTGCGCGCCTGCAAGGAGAGCGTGACAGCAAGATATATCTAGAGCTCCCATGTCAGGTACCTGATGGTCTGCTCTATGGCGCAACGGCATCAGAAATAGATTTCAGGTCAGCACTTTTATGCCGGGGATGTTGCATGGTCAGGCAGATTCATTATATTTGCGGCGAAAACGATGCTGATCATGAATGCGGTAGAGAACACTGACGCGGTGCTGGAGCTTGCCTCAGAAGCCGGACATATCCTTCTGCAGAACGGTGCAGAAATCTCCAGGGTGGAAGATACCATGGCGAGGATTGCTGCACATTTTGGTGTAGAGTCCGGGAATTTCTTTGTCCTCAGCAACGGCATATTTACCACAAGTGCACCAGGAAGGTACGCCAAAGTGGAGTTCATTCCCATACGCGCCATCCAGCTGTCGAAAGTCGTGGCTGTCAACCGCCTTAGCTATGATATAGCCGCAGGGAGATACACATTGGAGGAGGCGCGTGAAAGACTTGAAGCGATACGTGGAGCCAGGCCGAAGCCGGCATGGGAGCAGATCGCCGGAGCGGCATTCGGAGCATCGGGCTTCTGTGCCGTGTTCGGGGGCGGCTTCATGGACTGCGCCGCGGATTTCGTCATCGGTGCCATGCTCTACGTGTTCTGCCTGTTCTTCAGCGAGCGCTACATGTCGAAGATTGTCGGAGGCATCTGCAATGCCTTGCTGGCGACATTGCTCTGCATCGCATCTTACCGCCTGGGGTTCGGCAGCAGCCTAAGCAACATAATAATAGGCGCCATCATGCCGCTGATTCCTGGTGTCCCGTTCGTCAACGGTGTACGTGATCTCATGAACTCCGACTATATCGCAGGACTGACAAGGCTCACTGACGCGATGCTGGGATTCTTCTGTATAGCCATTGGTGTCAGCATCTCGTTCATGCTGGACGGATGGATTGCAGGAGGTATCATTGACCTGGACGGGATGAGCGTCAATCCGCAGACTGCCGGACTTGGCTGGCAGACGCTCGCCGCATTCATAGGGACTTTCGCGTTCGCGATTCTCTTCGGAGCTCCGAGGAAGCAGTATTTCGCAGCAGGAGCAATCGGGGCGCTTGGATGGGCGGCGTATCTGCTGATGATACGTTCCGGGGTTACATCCACATTCACTGCCATCATTCTCGCCACCGCCCTGGTCTGCATCTTCTCGCGCCTCGCGGCTGTGTGGGACAAATGCCCGAGTACGGTGTTTCTCCTATGCGGAATCTTTCCGCTGGTACCTGGAGCAGGGGTGTTCTGGTTCACATACTACATGGTCTCCAGCCAGTTAAGCCTCTCGTCCACGACAGGATTCACAGCCATGAAGGCCGCCATCGGCATCGTCCTGGGCATTGTCTTCGCAATGGAGCTTCCGCAGACCATCTTCTCCCGCCGCCGGAAATAGTAAATAAAAACTGGCGTGCGAAATCACTTCGGACGCCAGTCACCAATATAGTATATATAATCAAAAAGATGTTTTGATTATCCAAATTATAATGCAGAGCCCTAGTTCGGAGCCATGCCCCGGGAGAGGTTCTGCGGTCTCCCCTATTCCACATCCATCACACAGCGGACGTAGCCGGAGTCTCCAGGAACAATAGTCATTACCCCACTGGATAATAAAGCAAATCCAGCCGCTCCTGGTTGAGCATTTTTATAATATCCCGGCTGTAATCCAGTATAGGAAGTGCTGCTCCATAAAAATCCAGACGGAACAAGAGTTGAAGTCCCTATCACCGCGGACATGATAGACAGTTCCTTCTGTGTTGGGACTCTCCATCCATCACCTTTTTCAGTCTGACATACATCCTCATTTGCTGAGATAAATGCAGAATCATTATTCGCATTCAGAACCTCACCCCTTGCATATGTTCCAATATTGGAAGATGCAACCTTGAATTTAGTAAACAGTTTATTATTATGTCCTTCACCACGTTCATAAGACGGCTGCTGCGCAGTTCCCTGATATGAACGTGTTGCTCCCGATGCAAGATGAAGTGTTATGACAGTCTCGGATGAAGTTCCTGAACCTGCTGTAGTCGAAGACTCATAATATTTGTCTGCATCTTTTAAACCGTTAGCTTTATTTGCCAATGTCCTTATACAACGTGCCTTTGCTGCACTTCCATCTGTTCCAGTAGAACATCCTTCTTCAGCCCAGAATGTATTCTGCGTACCGGCTGTAAAATAGTGCCATGGATACAAGTTTGGATCATTATTTTTCCATGCATCCTGTAACGCTAGCCAGTTGGTCTGCGTAGGCTGAAAAAGTTTGGCCTCTGTCGGAAAGATATCTTCTCCTGCCCAGATTCCCTTATATTCATCCTCTGCAGCAAGATACCATTTGATTTCATCTGCATCAATGACACCATCGCCATCTTCATCACGATTTCTGCTCATACAAGCCTTATATGGGTTCTGATACATATCCTGTGTACCGACATTACGATAGACATTGGCAGCATAGCTTACTCCGTTATTGTTTTTTAATGCGGACGCTCTGCCAGTCCAAGTTTGAGGACTACTATTTGTAAAAGAAGATAATAATCGAAATGATTTATTTGTATTTCTTACCACGTCCTCTTCAGACACCGTCTCTATCCCGAAAGGAAAAGCGACATCTTCAGAATAGAATGTCCAAATGGACTTCTGTGAAATCACATACTTCGCCTCAGCATACGAACTCTTGCCGTCCTTGCTAGTGTCGAATGTATTAGCGCAATACATCACCCTATCTTCTGTCTTGTTCACGAACTCAGACCAATTCTTATTCTCATAATAGTTCTCGTCAATGAAACAAGTGACATAGACAGTCTCGCCGTTGTCTTGATTGAAGAATGTATTGTCGTTACCAACCGTGGCGGAATAGAGTTTCTGGAAGAGCTGGAACACATTCATTGTGCCGACTCCAGGGAACGCACATACCTCACTGATGGCGTGAGTCTGCCTTCTATTATTAACATCAGATGTTGTCCTAGTCCCGGTATTCTGCACGAAATGCACCCATCCGAAATCAGGCTCGCCATTCAGCAGCAGCGCATTCTCGTCAGATACAGCCCCGTCAGAGCCTATCGTAGCCAAAAGCTCTGGCTCGCGACCGTCATCCAAAGCTGCCTTATAATCCGCGGCATCGTAAATTCCAGCCTTAACAACTACATCACCAACACTATGGTTCGAAACCACAAGCAGGCTCTTGGTCTCGCAGAACGCCGTCTTGATTTTCAGGATATATCCGAAGTTTTCTGAAATCAGTTTCTTCAGTTCAGATTTCTTGAAAGTCATCACACGAGCCTCATAGTGGCAGTCCACATCAAGAAGCTTGCCAGTGGTACTATTTATTATGATTCCCTCGGAGCCATGATCATATTTGCCATCCTCACACTTCGACTCCGCAATGAAGTTCTTCACTCCGTTAATAGTAACTGTATAGGTGTAATTATAATTACGCACCACCCTGAAATCAGACATGCTCTTGGAAAAATCCCCCAGATGAACAGTATAATTCACATTCCCAGTGTATTCGGCAGAAGTATACCGTCCATGAAGAACTATGTAAGTCGCATTTTTAGGAGCATTCGTAAAGTCCTTCAAGTCGCCTGAATAGGTATTTTCCTCTCGCTCATTAAAACTTCCGATTTCATTGTCGCTGGTCTGAAAATTCTCCGGCATATAAAGTGTCAGCTTATTCTCGTCCAGGACGATACGGCTGAAATTCTCGAAATCAGCGGATGCAGGTCTAAGTGACTCATCAGCAGAAGGAAGTACTGGCATCAATGCCACCACCGAAGGCATATTATGTATCTCCATGTAATCCGGCACGAAAGTAATTCCATCAGCCGTCTTTATCTCAACAGTATTCTTCGAAACAGTCTTATATAACTTCAAGCGTTTAGCATCATCATCAATGCCCGAGATTTCCGCCTCGTTGGAACCGCTCTTGCGTTTTATCGTCACCAGATTTCCATCATTTACATAACCGGTCATGAGAAACTGATTATCACGCGGATCATAAGCCTCTTTCTGACGTGTATATGTAGCAGCAAGGAACTGTTCTCGCGTCAGCACAGATGTCGCAACATCACTTATATTGAGGATATTCTCTCTGTCAGATACCCAATACTGGGATGTAGTGGCATTGGCGATACCATAAATATAAACCTCGCCAGTCTGAGTATGGATATGCTCCACAGAAGCATCGTACCCATCGTTTCCATTATCCTTAGTATCCATCCTGTCGAACAGTTCATATCCGACCAGATTGCCTGCCTTCGAGAAGATATAGACACGCAGATTATATATCGCACGCTCATTATTATCATTCGGATCCCAGCCCTTGACAATGACATTAGGCATTCCGCCGGCAAGAACATCCAATGAAAGTTCCACACTCTCCCCTTCGGTAGCAAGCTTCGCTCCGGAATCTTCCTTCATGCAGGAAGTCCCCATAAACAGTATCAATGCAGCTATGATATATAGTATGTAGTGTTTCATCTTCTTCATTATTCAAAGGTCACATTTCCACCGTGATCACCGTCCCATTTCATCACGGTGACGGTCAGATCGATTTCATTGTCGCTATAGACAAGGTTATAAAGGTAGCGGTTGCCGGCAATCCAGCATCCGTCAGGGGTTATATCGGCAAGTCCTACAGACAAAGTCTTATCCACAAGTTCAGTTTTAATCTGTGTTACAGTAACGTCTTTATCCTGATTATAATTTCCACGATAATTCCACACATAATCTATACTTTTTATTGCATGCGTTCCGACGCCTCTGCCGGCATATTCATAGTAGCCAGACTTGCTATTATAATTATAATCTTTGCTTTTATAGATATCTCCAGCCGTAACTGCATCAATGTTCGGAGTGAATTCTAGCCAATATGAGCCAGACCTGCTATACTTATATGTTTTCATCTGAACATCTTCTTCTTTGGTCACAGTTGTCTCATAGCACACGTCTAGTTTCTTGCCTTTCAGATTCTGCGGCCAGATAAGCCTGTAGTTCTGATAGTCAGTCAGATCATCACTGGTCAATGTATTCCCATGGAACAGGTCATATATTTTCTCTGGTCCTACAGTAGCAGCCTTCCCTGCGATTCCGGTAGAAGGAGACATAGATAAATCATTGTAGGACACCTGTGGCTCCCACGCATTGCCCTCCTCCGGAATGCCATTCGCCACGTAATCAGGATCCCACGCGGAACTGTAGTCAATCTTCGCACTGGCGACATTGTCAGCCTTGAGAGCCACAGACTTGATCTCGAAATCAGAAGGGCTGTCATTATTGAATGTAAATCCGAATGCCGAGAAAAGATGTCTGAACTGCATCGGCACGGCGGAAGTACCGTCACCGTTGTCCAGATCGCGCTCACGGATATTGGAATACACGAAATCGAACTGAGGAGAATCCAGTGTCAATGTCGTCTCCGGCACCGAATAGACCTTATGGAAAGCATCGAAGCCCCAGCCTGTGCCAGGCCTGAGCACACTAGTCGCGCCAGCGGAATTATCCTTGGTCAGCACACCGTAGAAGCGGTGCTTGCCAGTCTTGGTCCAGTAGTAGTGTTCGTCAGCAGCTCCAGGGTTCTCATCTGAGCGGAACGGCCATATACTGTTGTCGTCTCCACCTGAAACCACATTGGCGCCTGCAATATAGGCAAACGGCTCCACCACGGAATTGGAATAGACATCCCATATCTGAAGCACATTGCCCCTGGCAGAGAATGACTCATTGTCGAACATCGCCTTCGTCTGTGGCCCGCTGGACGAAACGGACAGACGGATAGGCGCTCCGGACGGCACGATATCATCTGTCTCCACACGCACGCCGGTGCATGAGGAAACAGACGCGACCGCTGCCGCTGCCAACCCGATAAAATATTTCATATCAGTTTTCATCTTCATTCAGAGTATCGTCCCAGCTGCTCATGCCTGTGGTATAAGTCAGCTCCTTAGTGTTGTCCTTAAATATGCTTAATGTATATGTATAGTGCCTGTCCGGGCCCCATGCATCTATTGTGACAGGAGCGGACACTGTCTGTCCGGTAATCCACGCGCTCTCACCTGTCTTGAAAGCGTAGGTAACTTCAATGGATGAACCGATGTTCTCCTGCGGAAGGACGAACAAGCTGCCACCCACATAACGTGGAACCAGGTTAAAAATCTCAACCCCCTCATCATCGCCATCGGCTGCATAGACTGTTATGTCCGTCTGCTCTCCGGCCGGGTTCCATCTGAGGTCTGCCGAGGAATCAAACACGCCCTGCGTATAAGCTTCCTTTATCACGATCTTCTCGACTTTCACACGTGTTCCGTCACTCAGCGCATGCCTTGCACGGAAGTCAATCTTCGCCAATGCATGGTAGAACGGAAGTCCCACGATACTGTCTTTCTTAGTGTATGCACCGGTCAGATCGGTCACCAGCACATCCGTATCTCCGGCAGTATATGACGTCTGCATCTTCAATGTTCCATCCCCATCGCAGGTCATCTGGAGGTCAGCCGGATAATATCCTATGAACCGCAGAGATTCCTCCACAGGCCACTTCGGAGTGTTTTCCGGATACCAGCCCTTCTTTCCGTGCGAGCTGACAGCAACATCATCAAGATACCTTTCTCCGGTTTCCTGGGAAATCGCGAAAACATTGAATTTCCTGTCCTCCGGAAAAGGAATGAATTCATCCACGGATCTTGTGCCTATGCCGATCACAGGTCTGAACCGTATATCACCAGTAGCCTTGTCGTACTTCGTAGAAGCAAGACATCCGGTCAAAGCCGTCGCTGCAATAAGCAGCACAAATATCCGTGAGATGAATTTCATAATAAACTTATTCCAGCATGTAACTGCCTGTCACTGTTAGTTATTCTCTTTCTCCCCCCCCCCTTGGTGGCGCTGATGTTATCTGAAGTAACGATTTCCCAAGCTTTGACAGAAGGTGCAATCTCTATTTCATTTGCAGCACCGAAGATGATATTGTAGAAATAGTGCTTGCCTGCTTCCCAATTCTTGATTTCCTTGGATTCCGACTGGATAGTATTCAGAACCGCTGTGAAAGGCTTCTGGTCAACGAATGTTCCATCTCCCCTATCCATAGAATAAGCTATTTCGAGAACTGCATTCTCACTGAGAGTCTGAGGTATCATGATAACACATTCCTTGTTGTCGGCAAACTCATCAAAGTCTGTAGGGACAGCCGTACCATTCTCACTTGAAAATACAGAAAAGTCTTTAGAACCAGAGGTCGTCCAGGTTGGAAGCGACTTAGCCTCGCCTTTTTCAACCATGCCTTTAAGGGTTACGTTCTTTATCTTTATGGAAATCTTAGCATCTGCCTTTGCCTGGATTGTCACCCAAGAGAAAGCGTGTGAGAATGCCATGGATACAGTAGCGTTCAGAACAGATGTTGTATACGGAGAATACAGAAGGTCAACAGTCTGGTCGAATGTCGGCTGAGCCAGCTCTGAAACAGAGAACTCATTGGAAGCCTCATCATGGGAAACAATCGCAGCGTTATAATCAGCAGGTGCGTAAGCAGCGAACAGGATAGAACCGGTCTTTGGCCAGTAATATGAATGTTTCTTGCCGAGCCAGTAGTTATTTTTCTTAGCGAAATCTACACCTGGAAGATACTGCTCTGTGAACTTGCCTTCAGAATACGACTCACCTGTGGCTACACTATTGTCATAGTAACCGAAAACTTTTATGTCCCATGTCGCCGGAAAGTCTGAACCAGAAACAGCGGCTTTAGTGCCGTTAACTCTTACAACCGGAGCGAAACCGATCTCTCCAGTCTGCTCATAATCAACGGCAGTCTTGGTGCACGCACCGAGTGCAATTGCACCGAGTGCAATTAATAAACTTTTTTTCATTTGTTAAAAAATTTAGATAATAATAGTAGTATATATTTTCATTCGCTAAATCGTGATATTCGACACGATATCCTTCCACTCGTCCACTTTAGGGGAGATTCCTCCGCCGCCCTTCTTGTCCGGTTCCGGGATATCGATCTCGTCTGTCTTCACGCGGATTATCTGCTCCTTGTTTCCTGGGAACTGGTCTGATACATCCACATTGAAGATATATCCCTTTCCGGCAGTATCGGTTATGACAAGCGACAATATCTGCCTTTCTCCAGCCTCAGGGTTCTCGCCGAAAGTATTGAACTTCGTCTTCAGAATACCGTCCTGCCCGATGCTCTGAATATCGAAGAATACAGAAGCGTATTCTTTCGAGCGTTGCCCGGTAGGAATCCTGTTGTATTCCGAAAGTCCGGTTATGACTGCCGAAATGGAGCCGATATACTGCGCTCCCCGTATCTTGTCCACTTCCAGTATCCATGTCTGCACGACCGTCTCGCAATCCACCTTCAGTGTTATCTCCGGGGAATCCACTGACCTGGCAGGAAGCTCTACCGAATTCAGACGTCCGACATACAGGTGGTCAGGGTCATAGACGATTTCCTCTTCCTCCTCATCTGTCGTGCTCTTGGTTCCACGGCTCTTCAGCTTACTCTTGAATGCATCGGAAATCGTGTTTGTCGTCGCCAGAATCTTTCTCCAGTCATCCTCGTCCTTTATCAATGTCACCTCCGTATCGAAGTTATATACCAATATATCATAGGTACGTTCAGGAAGGACATTAACCTCACCTCCTGCCGGAGGAAGGAAAGCCTGGGTCACTAGACGTCCGGTCTCATGGTCAAAGAATGCAACACGCATAAGCTCCGGATCATGCGGCATCTGATAGTTCACGATGTCCCTGTCTATGTCTATATCCACCTTCACAGAATAGTCCGCAGTAGTAAGAGGTCTTCTCTTGCAGGAGTCCAGTGGCAGCAGCACAAGCGCTGCGGTCATCAGCATCATCAGTCTTTTCATCTCGCACCTCCCTTTATCTTATGCCTGGCGATAATCGGCAGGACGAAAGATACGCCTGCACGGGTAGGACCAAAAAAAGTATAGTACTGCTGCTTGATGCCCGGATCCTTGATGAGATCCACATAGTCGGAAGTCGGAGTGTAATGGCGAGCCTGTGTCAGGACACATCCCACACCTATATTGAATTCCATCCTCATCCATTTCTTACGGCCTATAGGCAATCCATAAGTATAATCGACGCCTAGGTCAAGGTATTCTCCCTGATATCCGCTTCTCTTCTTCTGGTAATCATAATATCCGCCTCCGGCATAGATTCCGAGGGCATGTCCCTTCAGCTTGTCAGCACGCGTCCACTCGTATTTACCATTACGCCCTGTAAACCAGTATTTTCCATCAATAAACCAACCCAGCATCTCGCCACAGTACTGGTTGTTCTTAGCCAGCCACCAAGGATACCAGTAGTCAGCCCCGATGGACACATGGCGTCCGATAGGGATCTCCACGCCGAAGTTAAGCCCAGGAACCAGGAGGTTCGTCCTGCCGGCAAGAATCATCTGCCTGTCGTAAAGAGGTTTCGGCACCTCTATATTATTTACAGGCGAAAGCGGTGAAGGCTGCGCCAATGCCATAGGTCTCGCACTTTCCGCTTCCTGCGGCTCCAGTCCTGCCAACGCCGGGACTGCCGGATCCACCCATACGCAGATCCATGTGGCCAGTCTCAGCTTCGGCATGTGGTTAACGATTATGTAGTGCCAGGTATAGCCGTTGTCCAAATTACGGATTCGCCACTTCTTGGTGTCGTTACCGACATTTGAATTAAGAATCCGCATCACCTTATCCTTATTAGGAAGGGTGTAGTTAGCTTCGATTTCCGCTTTCAGACCTTCCCAGTTTTCATTCATAGGCTGAAGCTTGATCTTGTCGCCTGTAAGTGAAGAACCATCAGGTATATTGTTCACCAGGAACCGACGGGCAGCCTCAGCACGCTTGCGTGCCAGCCATACGTTGCGCTCATAGACTCCTTCAGGAGATGCATACGCACATATAGTGATACTGTCGATTTTCGGTGAAATCAGAAGATACTTCTTGATCTGTGAAATCTGCCATTCGTTGTCAAGGTAGTGCTCATCAATGTCGATACGGTCGAGCCAATAATAAATGGCGAACCGCCTTGCGACGGACCGCACCCCGGACTCCTGCCCCGTATCGGGTACACTCGGCGTCTGCGCCTGGAGAGGACGGCCATATAACGTCAGCACCGACATGATAAGAGCTATTTTCAAAAGCCATTTCATATTTATATCATCAACCCTTTTTACATCAGCTGCCGGCAGGAGTGAATCCACCGGACGATCTCTTTTTGATTTTCGAGCTGCGAAGATAAAATGCGATTCCGAAATTTCCAATATGTATATTTTATAAATGCGACGTCAAAAACCGCCTCAGACCTCATTTATTCCACCCCCCCCATGTAAATTTCTGCATTTTTAAACAAACGCTAAATTTTGGCGTATGATTATCGGTGTAGATTTATACAGATCGGGCTTGCGCTAATTTTTAGCGCAAGCCCGAAACATCGCATCAGAAAAAAGCAGATGCCTCAAAAATTAGATTGTAAATTCTTGACGTAAATTGACAAATGTCTATTTACGCAGCAAATTTTCAAGAATTAAAGGGAAATGCTCCATTTCTAGAACGTGTTCCTTGGCAGCGATATCATCAGGAGTATCGTCAGGAGATATAGGTGTAGAATACTGTGCGATGATTTCACCACCATCTACAGTATTGCTCACATAGTGGACAGTCATGCCGGTTTCCGTTTCTCCGGCAGCCTTGACAGCTTCATGCACATGATGGCCATACATACCGATTCCGCCGAACTTAGGAAGAAGGGCAGGATGAAGGTTCACCATCCTGCGGTCATAGGCATTGATAAGGAAATCAGGAACCACCAGCAGGAAGCCTGCGAGAACAATGAAGTCGATCCCGAACTCCTTCATAAGCGCCATCATGCGGGCTTCATCATTGAACTCCTTCTTAGGCACGACTATTGACGGGATCCCAAGGTTCCTGGCGCGGACCAGCGCATAGGCGTCAGGCCGGTTGCTGAGTACCAGCGAAATTTTAACATCCTGAGAACCGGCGAAGTGTCTGATTATTGCCTCACAGTTGGTTCCGCTGCCGGATACGAAGATTGCTACGTTTGTCATAAATTGTTCATTTTATACTGCAAAGGTAGCGAAATTATTGACTATATTTGTTGCTTCCGTCAGGAAGGCTTAGAAGCTGTTTTGAAATGATTAAAAAGTTACTTGAGGTAAAATTCCTTCAGCTTCTTACTGATGAGTTTACAGGCGTTGAATGGAAATGGGAACGTACAATGCATATAAGATGCGTCTGAAGGCATTGACCTTTATTCTGGCGCTGCTCGCCGGACAGGCATTGTGCGCCCAGACCACCAAGGTAAAGGGCAGGGTGACCGATGCCGTCTCCGGTGATGGGCTGCCTTTCGCCGCAGTATTCTTCGAAGGCACGACCATCGGCATCTCCACTGACATGGATGGATATTACTCCATGGAGACACGGGATTCTGCGGCATGCATGCTGAGCGCGTCGCTGCTGGGCTACGAGACGCAGACGATACGTGTAAGCCGAGGAGCGTTCAGCGAGGTGAACTTCAGGCTGCGTCCTGTGACGTCTTCTCTAAATGCCGCCGTGGTCAAGCCTGACAACCGGTACATGAAATGGATCCTGGCACAGATTGACAAGCATAAGGACCTCAATGATCCGGAACGGCGCGATGCCTACAGATGTGACGTCTATACGAAGATGGAGCTCGATCTCACAAATGCTGACAAGTTCCTGGACAGAAAGATTATACGGAAGAATTTCGGATTCATATTCGACTACATGGACACTTCTGTCGTCTCCGGACAGCCGTATCTCCCTGTCATGATTTCAGAAACACGTTCCAGAAGATACCACAGCACCAGCCCGGCCGTCAGCCGGGAAGTGATCGATGCTTCACGTGTGTCAGGGATGAACGAGGACAACGCCGTGTCGCAGTTCACGGGGAGCATGCATCTGAAGACCAATTTCTACAACAATTTCATCAATGCGTTCAATGTCCAGATTCCGTCGCCTCTGGCTACCGGAGGTGACCTCTATTATAACTACTATCTGGTGGACAGCATGATGATTGACGGCAGAAAGACATGGAAAATCAGATTCCATCCTGAAAAGAACATATCTTCCGCCGCATTCGACGGGGAGATGAGCATTGATTCACAGGATTTCGGGCTGAGGGAGATCCATGTGAAGCTCATGAAGGGCGCCAATGTGAACTGGATACGGGACCTAGCCATAGACAGGACAGACCAGAGGCTAGGCGATTCTCTGTGGTTCTACAAGCAGGACAAGCTCTACGCTGATTTCTCCGTAACCATGAATGACTCGTCTAAATTCGTATCGTTCCTGGGTAACAGGCAGATAGACTACATGTCGCCTGTGGTCGGAGAGCAGGCAAGGGAGGAGGCGATAAAGGAAAGCACAGCTGTCCAGATGGTCAAGGGCGCGGGTGCGCATAGTGACGAGTGGTGGAACGGAGCCAGACCGTACCAGCTTTCAGAGAAGGAGCAGGGTATATACCAGATGGTCGATTCCATCAAGCAGGCACCTATATATAATAATATATACAACATCGTGAACACGGTGATATCCGGTTACCTGGAGACGAAGTACCTGGCGTTCGGTCCGTATTCGCAGCTCTACAGCTTCAACAGCATAGAGGGCAACCGCGTACAGCTGGGAATCCGAACCACGCCTGACGTCAGCCGCAAGTTCCGCCTGACCGGGTATCTCGGCTACGGGTTCAGGGACAGGGAGTTCAAGGGCGGAGGCTCACTGGAGTGGATGATAAGCCGCCAGCCTACCATGAAGCTGACATTGAGCGGAAAGCGCGACATGATGCAGCTGGGGACCGGCACCAAGGCATTCAACGAGACATCCATACTGACGTCGCTGCTGCGCAAGAGGGGCAGTGAGAAAAGGAGTCCTGTCAATGAGTATTTCGCAAGGTTCGACTGGGAGGCTGCGCCATGGCTAAACACAGCCACTTCGCTGGAGTTCAGGAGGGTATATGCCAATGCATTCGTACCGATGCAGCACATTACATGGAACGCCAGGACTGAAAAGGCCGACACGTCATATATAAATTCAGTGGGAGCCAATGCATTGAGATTCATCGCGAGATTCTCGAAGGACGAGACCGTGACACGTGGAATTTTCGAGAAATCCTACCTGCATTCGGACTACCCTGTGGTGACGCTGGATTTTTCAGGCTCATTGAAGGGCTTCGGAAAGAATGAGTACACCTATTTCCGTTCGGAGCTGACTGTAGATTACAAGCTGAAGCTGCCTCCTGTGGGCATGAGCAAGCTGCAGCTGACAGCAGGAAAGATTGTGGGCACGGTTCCATATCCCATGCTGAAGCTGCATGAGGGTAATGGTACATATATATTGGACCCTAGCTCATTCTCCTGCATGGCGTTCTATGAGTTCGCGTCGGATACATGGACGACATTCACATTGGAGCATAATTTCGGTGGATTCTTCCTCGGCAAGATTCCTCTGATAAAGAAGCTGCATCTGAGGGAGATCTTCACGTTGAAGGCAGCATACGGCACATTGTCACGGAAGAACAACGGCATCCTCGGAGATCCTGCTTCTTCCGGTGCGCCGCTGCTCTTCCCTGCCGGAATGCACGACCTGAACAAGCCTTACGTGGAGCTTGGAGCCGGAATCTCGAATATCCTGCGCCTGCTGCGTGTGGATGCATTCTGGCGCATGACTCACCGCTACATCGACATGCCTGACGGAACCAGGACGAAATCACCTAACTGCTTTGTAATCAATCTAGGTCTGGAGCTGCGGTTCTGACGGAATCCTTCACAGAGAGGTTTTCATGAAGCTGTGCTGACAATGCCTGATACAGTGAATCCAGAAGCGGCATGTTCTCCTGACGGATAGGCTCCGCGCTCGGCGACTCCATCTTCAGAGGGTTTATAGGCGTGCCTCCTTTCCAGACGCGGAAATCCAGATGAGGCCCGGTCGATACACCCGTAGAGCCGACATATCCGATAACTTCCCCCTGACGTACCCTGTCACCAGTCTTCAGTCCTGCAGCATAGCGCGAAAGATGAAGATAGGCTGTAGTATAAACTGAATTGTGACGGATCTTCACGGTGTTGCCGCCGCCTCCTGCCCAGCCCTTGCTGATGACCGTGCCGTCCCCGATTGACATTACCGGAGTGCCCACAGGAGCTGCGTAATCGACTCCCGTGTGAGCCTTAACTCGCCCTGTGACAGGATGCTTGCGGTGGTACGAGAACCCGGAGCTGATGCGTGAGAACCGCAGCGGAGCCTTGAGAAAGGCCTTCTTCAAGCTCTCCCCCTTCTCGTTCCAATAGACATTGCCCCCGTCCCCCTGGTCCAGACGGATTGCCGGGAAACATTTCCCGTCATGAGTGAATTCCGCGTAATATACGGTATCAATGTCGATAAGCTCTCCACCACAGACGGACTCATCGTACATGACGCTAAAACGGTCACCCGGCTGAATGGAGAAGAAATCTACAGTCCAGGCATAGATGTCCTCCAGATGCAGGATAAGCATCTGAGGGGCACCGGCGCGACGCATGTCATTCCACAGTGAAGATGAAATATGAACATCAGCATATCGCCTCACGTGATCAACAGGAAGCGTAACACGCCAAGCATCAAGCGGTTCTGTACATTTGAACACGGTCAGGCTGATCTTGCTCTCATTATAGACGACATACTCCAGCACCTGTTCGGAAGAATCCTTCAGACTGTAATATGCCTGCCACGGATTGCCGGCACGCATTTTCTTCGGGTCGAACACAGAATCACTTACCGCCACGAGGGACATCGCGTCCTGCGGCTTCATCCCAAGCCTGTTCATAAGTGCAGTAAATATCTCACCGTTTTTCAGCGTTCCCTCGGCAAGGTCGAAAGAGTCCGTGCAGAAGCCCAGCGGATAAATGGTATCACGCTGCGCTTCAATAACTTGTCTCTCCCTCCTGTGGCAGGAAGGGAGGCACATCAATGTAAATGCCGCCAGCAGAGCTGCGGCAAGTGTAAATCTACCGTGGTTCATGTCCGAGGTCTTTTGCAGAAGATGTATTGAAGTTTTTTACTTGCAAATCTTCAAGACTGCTTCTGGCTATCGTGTCAAAGGTAATGAAAATTTCACTACCTTTGACATCTTGTCTTGCAGAAGATGTATTGAAAGGAGAAAAGAACATATTCCCGGTGGCATTTTTCCGGTCGCCGTTTACCTCCAAGTTCGGCATTCCGCGCCAGAGCGGCGTGGTGAAGGAACTTGAAGGAAGAATCGTGTTCACCAGGGAGTTTGCCAGGAAAGAGGCGGTTCGCGGAATCGAAGGTTTTGACTATCTGTGGATTATCTGGGGATTCTCCGGCAATGAAGGACGCTGGAGACTCACCGTCAGACCACCCAGGCTAGGCGGGAACAAGTCGGTAGGTGTGTTCGCTTCCCGCTCACCGTTCAGACCAAATGGGCTTGGGCTCTCATCAGCCAGGATCATTGACATTGACATGAACGGCCACGAAGGGCCTGAAATCATTGTCTCGGGTGCAGACCTGATGGACGGGACGCCGATTTATGATATCAAGCCTTATATAGGGTACTCGGATTCCCATGCGGATGCCCGGGGAGGGTTCACCGACGGGACTGATTGGCATGAGGCGGAAGTCGTGTTCCCTGAGGAGCTCCAGAAGAAGTTCACCGAGCTGTCAGGAGCTGGTGGAGAGGCGGGGCAGAAGAGTCTGACTGCACTGCGCAAGACATTGGCACAGAAGCCTATACCCCAATATCAGAGCGATCCTGAGCGCATCTACGGAATGCCGTTTATGGGGTGTGACATACATTTCCGCGCAGATGGCGACATCATCACAATCACGGATATAACACTGCTATAGAATCATGACGACAGCTACCATTATAATAACTATTCTGGCGTATTTTGCCGCTATCCTCATAATTTCCTGGTTCACAGGCAAGAAGGCAGACAATGCCAGCTTCTTCAGCGGAAACAGGAAGCAGCCATGGCATGTAGTGGCCTTCGCGATGATCGGCTCCGCTATGTCGGGCGTGACATTCGTCTCCGTGCCAGGCATGGTGGCGGCATCAGGATTCGGCTACATGCAGATGACATTGGGATTTATCGCCGGGCAGCTGGTCATAGCCTTCATTCTGGTGCCTCTGTTCTACAGGATGAACCTGATCTCCATCTACGGCTACCTCGAAAGCCGCTTCGGCATCTCATCCTACCGCACAGGCGCATGGTTCTTCTTCATATCGAAGATGCTTGGCGCATCGGTCAGGCTATATCTTGTATGCATCGCATTGCAGCTCATGGTCTTCGGGCCTCTGGGCATCCCGTTCTATGTCAATGTTCTCGTGACGGTCCTTGTGCTTCTGGCATATACATTCCGCGGCGGTGTCAAGGCTGTAATCTGGATAGACTTCCTGAAAACATTCTGCATGCTGGTATCAATAATACTCTGCACAATATTCATCAGCAAGGCTTTGGGACTGACATTCGGGACAATGTGCCAGGCGGTCACAGACAGCGGCATGTCCCGCGTATTCTATTTCGACGATCCGGATCATCCGCAGTATTTCTTCAAGCAGTTTTTCGGCGGCATGTTCACGTTGATAGCGATGACAGGGCTGGACCAAGACATGATGCAGCGCTCGCTTGCGTGCAGGAATGTGCGCGACTCGCAGAAGAACATCATAACCAGCGCATTGCTGCAGACCGTGGTCATCTTCATGTTCCTGGTGCTCGGTGTGCTGCTGTATCTTTTCGCAGGTGCATTCCATGTGCCTGATGCCGCCGGGGACAAGCTGTTCCCTGCCGTGGCGACATGCGGACAGCTTCCTGCCGTCTGCGGTGTCCTTTTCGTGCTGGGCCTGGTGTCCTGCTCTTACGCTGCCGGAGGCTCGGCCCTTACTGCATTGACAACATCATTCACGGTGGATATTCTGGGCACGGATGGACGCGGAGAGACAGAAACGAAGACATTGCGGCAGCGGGTACACGTGCTGATGGCATGCTGCATGGGACTGACTATCATAGTTTTCTCTCTGCTGAACAACACCAGCGCAATCGATGCGGTATACAAGCTTGCAAGCTACACCTACGGTCCTATCCTCGGAATGTTCGCATTCGGCATCATGACAAGGCGCATCGTGCGTGACGGCTGCGTGCCATGGATTGCGGTGGTGTCTCCCCTGCTCTGCCTGATATTGCAGCTGAATTCTGAACACTGGTTCGGAGGCTACAAGTTCAGCTATGAGCTGCTTATATTCAATGCCTTGTTCACCATGCTGGGGCTGCTGCTCTGCAGCCGGCGCAGATATTAGGTCAGCGGAACATAGGCGATGCGGCAGAACAGAGATGAGGCAGCTGCGCATTAAGCTATACAGTCGCGACGGGGACATGCAGCCGATCCAGGTGATGCAGCCGATCCAGGGACACGCTGCCGGCGTTTAGAACGTATTTAATTTATTAACAACATGTTAGCGTTTTTCAAAATCCTGGTTTCCTCTATTTTGAAAAACATTAAACATTTGACAAACAAGCATTTAGATAGAAATCTTCAGATCATGAGCAATAGAGAACAGACCATCATACGGACTAGCTGGGCCAGCGTGGGCATAAATCTTCTTCTTTCAGGCTTCAAGGCGGTCGTCGGGCTTCTTTCACATTCCATAGCCATCCTGCTGGATGCCGTTAACAACCTCACTGACGCATTTTCAGCCACGGTAACCATTATCGGAATGAAGCTGGCGATAAAGCCAGCAGACAAGGAGCATCCTTTCGGACATGGCAGGGCTGAATATTTCACAGCCGTGGTCATCTCTGTAATCATCATTGTGGCAGGCGGCTCATCATTCATAGAGTCGTTCAAGAAGATCATGCACCCGGAGCTGTCCGACTATTCGCTGCCGATGCTTGCCGTGCTGGTGGTGGCCATCATCGTGAAGATTCTGCTGGGGCATTTCGTGAAGCGCATCGGCCACAAGGTGAATTCTGAGTCACTAATGGCTACCGGGGCCGATGCATTGTTCGACGCCCTCGTCACAGGCGCGACTTTCATCGCTGCCGTATGCAGCATGCTGTTCGGAGACAAGCTCGCGAATGTGCCTGTAGATGGCATTCTCGGATGTCTTATATCATTGATAATCATAAAGGCCGGATACACAATGCTGATGAATCCTGTGAACGAACTGATGGGTGAGCGTATCCCGGCAGGTCTGGCGAGGGCCATCAAGGCGGACATCTGCAGAATCAGTCCTGTGCTCGGTGCGTATGACCTTCAGCTGCACAACTACGGTCCGAAACAGATGATCGGAGCCGTGAACGTGGCGCTGCCTGAGGAGATGACAGCCGAACAGATTCATTTCCTGTCGCAACGGATAAGGCGCGAGATCTATGCGAAGTACAGCGTGCTGCTCACAGTAGGCATATATGCTGTCATCACTGGGAACAAGGAGATCGTGCAGATGCAGGATGCCCTATCATCCATCACAATGTCCTACCCAGGTGTGCTGCAGGTGCATGGCATGTTCGTGGACACAGCGGAGCATCACATATCGTTCGACATTGTCCTGGACTTCTCAGTGCGCGACATTCCGGCCCTGAAGCAGAACATCACTGACAGCATCCTCTCCAGATGGCCCGGCTATTCCGTTCAGATCAATGCCGATAAGGACTGGTGCGACTAGTGGTTTTGAGGGGCGTTGATCTGCCATGATGGTTTTTTAGCTTAATCAACTCATTATTAGACGATTAATGTTTTTCAAAATAAACATATGTGCTATTTTAGAAAACACTAAATAATTGTAAATTAATGAATTAAGAAAAAACAGCACCATGGCTTACAAGCCCAAAGTGTGTAGTTCCGATGATTTTTAGATTCCTGCACTTCGTGCTTGCACTAGAGTAATATGGAAAACACAAAACGCGTTTTCATTCAATTAATTAAGTATCAAATAGTTAACATTTTTCAAAATCGCCCTATAGCTAATTTTGGAAAATGTTAAGTCGCTGGGAATCATACATTTCCGAAAAATCCAGTTCTGAGCCATGGGCTCCGACCTGACGCCAAAAATCCTAGAAGTTGTTTTGAAATCATTATATGAAGGTTTGAGAGGGCAGACTTCCGGCTAGAACGTGTATTCTGGGGAAGATAGTAGGGCACTTCCGATCTGAAGATTCGGGAAAAAGATGAAGGAATGGCATCTCGAACAACTTTTCAATTATTTCAAGACAACTTCTCAATCTCGGCACACTAATTGCACATTTTCAGTTAAAAACAAAACTTATGAAACAGATAACCTATCCATCAGATGTGGTTGTCCATTACTATTCAAAAGAAAAGCATGGCAACGGCATTTTTTACCAAACCAAAGATTTTCTGGTATTTTTTACAATCTTAAGCTGCATAGTCAGGGAAAAAGGCATGAAAGTTCTCGCTATCAGTTTAATGTTCAATCACTTTCACATTATCGAGCACGCTTGGAACATTCTCAAGTCAAAAAGCGCCATAGCCAATGCAGAACGGCTCTTCACCAAGGAATACAACATAAGATATTCCCGGACAGGAGCCTTGTTCAAGACTCCACTCGGAACCGCTCCTAAACAATCCCGAAAACGGGCACTAAGCAGCATCGCATACGTCAGCAACAACCCCGTCGCGGGAAAACTGCACAAGAAAGCATCGGACTATCGCTGGTCGTTGCTCGCATACTATGTGGACAGAAGCCCATTCTCCAGGGAGATAAAACGCAGCTGCTGCTCAAAGCCCATGCTCGAAGCCATATCCATCATAGATTCTTATCGTAAAGTCAATAAGCCACTTAGATACAGTGTCCTGGACAAAGTCATGGACAGGCTTGACAATCTTGAACTAGAACAGATCATTGACCATATTATCTCGTTATATAACATCCTGGATTACAATGCATTGATAAAAATATACGGAAGTTGGAAAAATGCTCTGACGGCATTTGACATAAGCGCCGGAGATGAATATGATTTCTGTGAGGAATATGAGAACTTTTCTTCTTACAGGTCAATGCAGGAGCTTACCGAGTCCTTTGTCGGAGCAGATATTGACTACCATGTTCTCAAGCAGCTCAATGATAATGATATCAGAAACCTGACCAGGTTCCTGCACGAGAGAATGAATCCGCCTGTTTCCATGATACGGAAGTTTCTTCAGCTTCCTAAAGCGAGGCGTTGAGCAGCCATGATGGTTTTTCAGACTTATGCACTTCTGGCTTGCACTAGAGGAACAGAGAAATACTAAATAATTGCAAATCAACAAATTAAAGAAAACAGCACTATGATTTACAAGCTTAAAGTGTGTGGTTCCGATAATTTTCAGCTTAATCGACTAAGTATTAAACAGTTAACGTTTTTCAAAATAGGCATCATGCTGATTTCGAAAAACGTTAATCTATTGTAAATAAAGGACTTAACCTTTATTATACTTCAGAGAGATGCGAGAAAAATCTTTTGGTACCCCATCATCAAGCATCACTTCGTTCCGAATATACGGTCACCGGCATCTCCAAGCCCCGGGACAATGTATGCGTCCTTGTTCAGGTGGTCATCGACAGCGGCGACGAAGATATCCACATCAGGATGCTCCTTCTGCACACGCGCGATGCCCTCAGGTGCAGCCACAAGGCACATGAGACGGATATTCTGGCATCCACGCTCCTTCAGCATTGTCAAAGCATCGCATGCGCTTCCTCCGGTGGCGAGCATCGGATCGGTCACGATGACGAGGCGCTTGTTTATGTCCTCAGGAAGTTTGCAGTAGTAAACTACCGGAACATGTGTCTTCTCGTCGCGGTAGAGACCGATATGTCCGACCTTGGCTACCGGCACGAGTGTCTGCAGCCCGTCCACCATGCCTATGCCGGCACGGAGAATCGGCACGATGGCAAGCTTGCGTCCGGAGACTTTCTTGGCGACAGTCTTGCAGATAGGAGTCTCGATTTCAATGTCATCGAGCGGAAGGTCGCGTGTGACCTCGTACCCCATGAGGAGAGAAATCTCTTTAAGTAATTCGCGGAAATCTTTAGAACCGGTTTCCTTTTTTCTCATGATCGTCAGCTTGTGCTGGATCATCGGATGGTCTATGACGTGGATTTGGCTCATTATTTTTTATAATTTTCGTAAAGTTACCTATTTTTGTACGATTTCCAATCAGAAAACGGACAATGGTAAGGATATTCTGCAAGAACACCGGGACCTATAAGGAGTTCCAGGAGGGGACAATGCTTCTCGACATGGTCAATGAGTTCGATTTCGAGAAGCCGTATGAGATAATCGCCGCCAGGGTGAACAATGTCGCCCAGGGACTGAAGTTCAGGGTTTATAACAGCCATGATGTCGAATTTCTCGACTACAGGACATACAGCGGACGCAATGTCTATAGCCGCTCGCTATGCTTCCTGCTGTACAAGGCTGCGCTGGACATCTTCCCAGACTGCAAGGTCATCATGCGCCGCCCCATATCCAAGGGCTTCTTCTGCAGCATTGACAAGGGCGACGGCAACCCGCTGTCCGCCAGGGATATAGACCTGATACGAGACAGGATGCGAGAGATAGTGGAGCAGGATGTACCGTTCCATCGCCACGAGGTGCAGATCTCTGAAGCGATAGATGTCTTCCGGGAACTCGGACATTATGACAAGGTGAAGCTGCTCGAGACCTGCGGGGAAGTCTATATAAGCTACTATACGCTCGGCAATACGGCTGACTATTACTATGATGTGCTGGTTCCTGGTGCAGGCTACCTGAAAGTATGGGATCTGAACGCATACCGTGACGGCGCATTGCTCCGAGTTCCCGACAGGCATCACCCGGAACAACTGGCTCCGTTCTACGAGCAGCCCAAGACATTCGGCGTCTTCGCGGAGACCATCAGGTGGAACAGCATAATGGGGCTTGACAATGTCGGAGATGTGAACCAGGCGTGCCTGAACGGAAAGGCCACCGACCTTATCCAGGTCGCGGAAGCATTGCAGGAGAAGAAGATAGTGCAGATTGCCGAGGAGATAGACAAGCGCTACCGCTCCCCGCAGAAAGTCCGCATTGTCCTCATCACAGGGCCGACAAGCAGCGGGAAAAGCACATTCTGCAAACGCCTCAGCGTCCAGCTGATGACCTGCGGACTGCACCCTATATCATTCTCTACTGATGACTATTTCGTGAACCGCGTGGACACCCCGAAGCTGCCTGACGGAAGCTATGACTTCGATAATTTCGATACGGTAGATCACGCAAGCCTTCAGCAGGACGTACTGAAGCTCATTTCCGGGAAAACAGTGGAAGTTCCTGAATATAATTTTGTTACAGGCATCAGGGAATATAACGGCAAGCGCCTGAAGCTGGAGGAAGGCTCCGTTCTCCTTATCGAGGGCCTGCACGCATTGAACCCGCATCTTCTGGACAATATCCCGGACTCGGAAAAGTTCAAGATTTTCATAAATACCATTACCAGCATCTCGCTTGATGACCACAACTGCATACCTACCAGCGACAACCGCCTTCTCAGGCGCATTGTCCGCGACTTCAACAAAGGAGCTTTCTCGGCACGTGAGACAATCTCGAACTGGCCCAATGTGCGCCGTGCGGAGGTGAAATGGATCTATCCGTATCAGGAGGATGCGGATGTGCTGTTCAATTCCGCATATCTGGTGGAGTTCGCCGTGCTGCGTAGCCATGCGGAGCGCATTCTCGCGACTGTCCCGAAGAACTGCCCGGAATACAGCGAGGCGCACAGGCTCATGAAGTTCCTTCACTATTTCATCCCTGTTTCCGACAAGCAGATTCCGCAGACATCACTCATGCGCTACTTCATCGGCTAGCCCCGCTATCCAGAGAAAGCGAGCCCTTATCAGACACCGCCAGACACTCCGCACCAAAAGTGCTTGACTGGAAAATGCTTTCAGTCAAGCACTTTCATGCACTCATCTAAACTTTTACCCCCCCCGTATTTTTATGCAAAAAGTATTGACTTGCAACCAAATTTTAAGTACTTTTGTAACATTATTGTCTTAAAATGCGAGATGAACTGGTGCAGCATGAATAACTGCTTGCCTTTGTCATCGGCGATGATGGAGCGCGAGGACATAAAATAGAACGGGGTAATGACGCTGGATAGCTCTGAATCACATTCTATAGCCGAGGAAACAGGCATTGTTTCCAAAGGGCAACCAGAAACCGGGCGGAACGCTAAATCCGCACCCGGAGACGGGGATTTTACACCTGGAGCGACAACCTGGAGCTACATCAGCATCCACAACATGCGTGTCGCAGGCTTTGAGGAGCAAGTGAAGAAAGACGCACTTTTCAGGTGCTTCGTCCACAAGACGTGGCAGAAGACCATATCCCGCGGCATACCGAAAAAGATTCTGAAGCCGACAGTTAGCGGACTGGTCTTTCTGCAGGGCGACCCACAGAAGCTTCAGCGCTATCTCGACGAGAATTTCTCGCCATTCCACCTCATCAATGACTGCAGCTCACACAAGCCGGCAGTCATCAGCGATGAACAGATGCAGCCGTTCATGATCATTGCCTCGGCACACCCTGAGCGGGTGCGCTTCCTGCGCAAGCCTTTCGTCAAGTTCGCGGAGGATCATACCCTGCTCCGAGTCCTTTCAGGACCGTTCAAGGGACAGACAGGCTACATTGTCCGGATAGACCGGGACAGGCAGCTTGTAATGGATTTCGGCGGCATCGCAGTGGCTTTCAGCGG
This sequence comes from uncultured Bacteroidales bacterium, assembly GCA_934691625.1. GTDB lineage: Bacteria > Bacteroidota > Bacteroidia > Bacteroidales > UBA932 > Cryptobacteroides. The sequence goes on from CAKUTA010000013.1 coordinate 49,835, forward strand.
TATCCGCAATGAGGATGTGGAACCGGCGGAAGCAAGACAATATTAAACACCACCAACTGACAAACTCTATTAAAGACATGACTATTCTCAGAAGAGTATCCAACTGGTATTTCTCCAAAGCGGCGCTCCCCTACTGGTGCATTCTGGTAATCGACTGCGCCATCGTATTGTTCTCAGCCTATGTCGGATACGGCATTGAGCTTGGCGGCAGCGGTCTTGCTGCACAATTCTGGCCACTTACCTTCGGCATTGCCACAGGCCTGGTGCCTTTCATAATCGCATTCAGGCTGCTGCACACATATTCAGGCATTGTCCGCTATTCCTCATTCGTCGATCTGCAGAGGGTCGGCACTGCGGTGTTTGCAGGCGCTGTCGTCTGCTATGCCCTGCACCTGGTGGTGAACAAGCTTTGCGGCTTTCAGGCTATTCTCTTCCCGGACTTCGAGCCTGTCCTGATAATGTTCATCATCTGCACCGTCCTCCTCTGGGCGGAGCGCATTGTCGTCAAACGTCTTTTCGATTCTTTCCACCTTGACGGTGCTCTTCCTGCAGTCATCTACGGTACCAAGGCCGGCGGCATCAGCATTGCCAAGAGTATTGTCGCTGTCAAGGACAAGAAATACTCACTATATGCATTCATCTCGGACGGCGAGGAGATGCGTGATGCTTATCTGATGGGGAAGCCGGTGTATCTCAACGGAAAAGGACTGGCGAAGAAGCTGAAAGCAGATGGCGTGAAGGTACTGCTTGTTTCTCCACTGAAGACCGAGAAGTTCCGTGCCAATGACGAGATGATAGATGAGTTCATCACTGCCGGCATCCATATCATGATGATGAACAACGGCATCGAATGGGACGGACATGAGGACACGATTTCGCACAAACAGCTGCATGAGGTCGATATCGAGGACCTGCTGCCGCGTGACAAGATAGAGGTTAATATGGAGGCCATCGGAAAGCTGCTCCGCGGAAAGCGCATTCTTATCACGGGTGCGGCAGGATCAATCGGTTCGGAGATTGTCAGGCAGGTGGCGAAGTTCGAGCCTGCTGAAATGACGCTTATCGACCAAGCTGAGACGCCGATGCACGACATCAGGATGATGATGGCAAAGCAGTTTCCAGGCATCAAGAACGAGACTATCGTGACCAGCATCGCCAATCAGGCGCACATGGAAAAGATCTTTTCGGAGCACAGGCCGGAATATGTGTTCCATGCAGCAGCGTACAAGCATGTGCCGATGATGGAAGATGATCCGGCAATCGCTGTGCAGAACAATATCTACGGAACCCGCGTAATTGCCGACCTAGCAGTGAAATATGGCACGAAGAAGTTCGTGATGATATCTACCGACAAGGCTGTGAACCCTACCAATGTGATGGGCTGCAGCAAGCGAATCTGCGAAATCTATTGCCAAAGCCTTAACCAGGCTATCGCCGAGGGAAAGGTCACGGGAGTAACGCAGTTCGTGACTACCCGTTTCGGGAATGTCCTCGGTTCCAACGGTTCCGTCATACCGATATTCAAGAAGCAGATCCGCAGCGGCGGCCCTGTCACCGTCACCCACCCCGACATTGTCCGTTATTTCATGCTCATTCCTGAGGCATGCCGTCTGGTTCTCGAAGCCGGGACAATGGGCAAGGGCGGAGAGATTTTCGTGTTCGACATGGGCAAGCCAGTGAAGATCGTCGATCTGGCGAAAAGAATGATCGCCCTGTCGGGAGCGAATGACATACAGATAAAGTTCACGGGCCTTCGTGACGGCGAGAAACTTTACGAGGAGGTCCTGAACGACAAGGAGGGAACCATCCCGACGTCAAACCCTAAAATCATGGTGGCGAAGGTTCGTGAGTACGACTACACCACAGCATGCGCCAACGAGCTGCGCCTGATGGAGGTCTCCAAGACTTTCGACGACATGGAGATTGTCCGCGTCATGAAGGACATAGTCCCTGAATACAAAAGCCGCCAGAGCAAGTACGAGGCGCTGGATAAATAAGAACTTGTATGAAGATACTTAATTTCGAGATAAACAATCTATACGACAAATATTCAGTCAACGGAAGACTGGATAAGGATGTCAACATTCTTGTCGGCAATAATGGATCTTTCAAGTCTACGTTGCTGAAAGTCCTGGCCCATATGCTGCAAAGTGAAGGATTAATATCTGACGGAATAAGAATAGAATCTGCTAAACTTGTTTTTGATAATGAAATAGCAGAACATTATCGCTTGCTGGAGGGAAACGCTGATGCATTTATGTCAATGGCTAAAAATGATTCATCCTTAACAAAAGCGGCTGAAAGAATATACGATTTTTCCACAAAGAATAAAAATGCGGAAAAAATGATGTTCCGTACTGAGCAGTTCGGCTATGAATCTTCTCTTGGCGCCATAACTGACGCAGATGATTTTGCAAAAAGATTCAATCTTGACATCATATCTACATTTGATGTCAGAAACGGAGATAGCCAGAAATCATATCTTGACTCAAAGCTAGAAAAGCTACAGAGCGATTATTCCTATTATCTGTCTGATCTGGCTAAACAGATGACAGACATCATCGGTAACAACGGAAGCATTTCTAAGAGCCAGATGGAGGCCATAAATCATAATAAGAATCTGATGCTGCAATATATAGACAAAGCATTTTCAGCGACAGGAAAAGTCATTGTTCAAGATTCCGGCAAACTGTTATTTGATTTAGGAACCGATCAGACAATCTCTGCGGACAAATTATCATCTGGCGAAAAACAGCTATTGATCATATTGCTTACCATCATGCTTGAAAAGCAGAAACCTTACATAGTTCTGCTTGACGAACCTGAGATTTCTCTGCATATAGACTGGCAATATGAACTGCTAGAATGGGTAACAGTATTGAATCCTAATGCCCAGTTCATTTTGACGACCCATTCGCCAAGCATTTTCGCAGATGGGTGGAGCGACAAGGCAATATACATGGAGGATATCGTGAAAGAAAATTAACTGTTATGGACAGTTTCAAATCTCAGGCTCGATACTTCGCGAATATACCTATAATTAAAAGACAGTACATCGCCAGTGTCCATATAGAGAACAAAAACGACAAAATGTTTTGTGACGCCATTCTGCAACGAAATCATCCTGGCTCATACTACTTCATTTCCGAGAGCAAAAATGAAAATGGAAATAAAACTGAAGGATGTGCTCAATGCCTCAAGTATCAGAAATGGCTGTCCTCAAGATTCTTCATATTCATTGATAGCGATATGAGATACCTGATGCAGGAAAAAGGCATTGATGCGATGCACTATATTTGCCAGACATACACCTACTCATGGGAGAATCATTACTGCGAGGCACATCAACTCCAGCAGCGCTTTACAGATGTCACAACTGTTGTTGTAAAAAATATAGAATTCGATTTCACAAAGTTCCTCACCCAGCTTTCGAATATAGTATTCAAGCCATTAGCATTATACTCCTACTGCAAGAGAAATAACTTGGGTTCATTCAGGATGAAGGATTTCACATCTTGCATACCGGGACAAATCCAGGCTGATTCTTTGAATGACAATGGCAACGTTCTGCTTAATGACATCGAGCAACGATTCGCCAGAGTACTTAATAAGCCAGAATATTCTGGTATCAATCTTGACGATGAAATAAACAAGCTCGGCTCTCTCGGTGTATCGAAAGAGAATGCTTATCTCCATATCCGTGGACATAACCTCTATAATTTAGTATGTCACATTGGGGAGTTTCTTGTTTATGGAAAACATATTGACTTTGAAAAAGATGTGCTTTGTCAAGCTTTACCTCAGTCCGATTATTGGGAGCTTCAAAGGATTAATGATGATATAAAAGCGATTTTCGAAAGCTAAGAAGATTATTGCTATGCAACAGATACCAGAAGAACTAGTTCAGACGCTGATGAAAATGACAGGCGGAAGCAGAGAAGATGTCTTGGACATGCTAGACCGTTCGAGGCGGGAAATGAGCAAGCCACATAGCAGTTCATCTGCAACAGATAGCTCTAAAAAGAAGGATTCCTATACCAGAACTAGCTACCCGCATTTCATTGAATGTGAAGGAGTCCTGAAATATACGCTGCGCATCACACTAAAAGGAAGCAAGCCAGCTATCTGGAGAAAGATAGAGGTTCCATCCAACATCAGCCTCCGGCATCTGGGTGATTTGATACTTGACCTTATGGGCTGGAGTGGAGGGCATCTGAACCAGTTCAGGAAAGGGAACGACCGCTATCTCCCCTACTATCAGCGCGCAGCTTCCGGCGAAGATGATTTTATATGGGAATGCAATAATCTGAATCAGGAAGACTTCTCCATAGCAGATCTGCTTACAAAGAAAGCCCAGACAGTCATCTTCGAATACGATTTCGGAGACAGCTGGGAACATGAGATCCGTTTGTCATCGATTGACACATACAATGATAAAGAAAAACGTGAAATAGTTTTTCTGAACGGCAAACGAGACTGCCCGCCTGAAGACTGCAGCGGAATCTGGGGCTATGAGGAACTTCTGGAGATATTATCCAGACTCAAAGCAGGTAAGCGCCTGTCTTCCGATGAAAAAGAACAACTGGAATGGGCAGGCTGGGATAAAAGCTACGATCCTGAATATCTGGATGTGGAATATTGCAGGGAAATTGCGGAGCAGTATAACGATTAGGGATGGTTATGAGCGACAAGACCTTTGGTCAGCCTTGCAAAAAACAGAAAGTATAGTTTATAATAATTTCGTATATTCGTAAAGTTAACTAAAAAAAATATGCCCTCGGAAAAACCGATCATATATCATGGAACGAATACTGTTGTAAAAACTCCTGAAATTCGAGTCGTTGGCTACAATAAAGACTTCGGATTCGGTTTTTATTGCACACGCCTCGAACGGCAGGCTCAGCGATGGGCTATTTCTAAAAGGGATCCTCATATTGTATGTTCTTACGAGTACACACCCGATAGCTCACTCCTAATGAAGAGTTTCGCGGAAATGAGTGACGAATGGCTTGACTTCGTAGCCGCATGCCGTCATGGAGAAAAGCATAATTATGATATCGTGGAAGGCCCCATGGCTGATGATGAAGTATGGGATTATGTAGAAGATTTCCTTGCAGGACGTATCAGCAGAGAGGCTTTCTGGGCATTGGCAAGATTCAAACACCCGACACATCAAATATTGTTCAGTACAGACAAGGCTCTTCAGACACTTAAATTCAAATCCTTCTATCAGCTATGAGCAACAAATATTTTTCAGATGAGGAAATCAGCTTTAATGATTTATACTTCGTCTGCTACATGATAGAAAGAGTGGCGCGTAGGCTTCACAGACGCAATCGCTATGTGGCAGAGCGTCTTGGCAAAGAAGGACTGTTCCATGAACTTTCGATAGCAGGAACAAGCCATTGTCTAAACCCGGAACAAGTAGAAGAAGATTGGATTGAAACATATCGACTGAGGAAGGGAAATTTTGACATCACCAAAATATCGCCCCAATTCACCGATAAGATTCCGACACCCCTTCAGATGGGAAAAGTCTATGCCCGTCTGATTCAATCCATAGACACTGACAACAATTTACCTATGGCCATGCAGAAAGTCTATGACTCCCCTATCTGCGACACCATAGATAATTACAACACGAGTGCATACTACGAGCCAAGCTACGTACAGACACGCGCCTTTATCAACGGAGGATTTTAAGAAAGAACACAATCAATAATAATTATGAGCATTTTTGCAGGAAAAACCCTGATGATTACCGGCGGGACCGGCAGCTTCGGGAACGCGGTCCTGAGGCGCTTCCTCAGGACGGACATCGCTGAGATCCGCATATTTTCGCGCGACGAGAAGAAGCAGGACGACATGCGGCACGAGTACCAGGCGAAGTTCCCGGACGTCGCGGGCAAGATCAGGTTCTACATCGGCGACGTGCGCAGCCTCGAGAGCGTCCGCTCCGCGATGCCGGGCACGGACTACATCTTCCATGCCGCCGCACTCAAGCAGGTCCCCAGCTGCGAGTTCTTCCCCATGGAAGCAGTCCGGACGAACGTTATCGGAACGGACAATGTACTGACGGCGGCCATCGAGAACAATGTCGGGGCGGTGATCTGCCTGTCCACCGACAAGGCGGCATACCCTATCAATGCGATGGGCATCACCAAGGCGATCGAGGAGAAGGTGGCCGTGGCCAAGAGCCGCAGCTCCAGGAACACCAAGATATGCTGCACCCGGTACGGCAACGTGATGTGCTCGCGCGGCAGCGTCATCCCTCTCTGGATCGAGCAGATCAGGAGCGGACTTCCTATCACTCTCACGGAGCCTGGGATGACCAGGTTCATCATGTCGCTCGAGGAGGCGGTCGACCTCGTTCTGTTCGCGTTCGAGCACGGGCACAACGGCGACATCCTCGTGCAGAAGGCGCCGGCGTGCACCATCCAGACGCAGGCTGAGGCTGTTTGTGAACTCTTCGGGGGCAAGAAGGAGGACATCAAGGTCATCGGCATCCGCCACGGCGAGAAGATGTACGAGACGCTCCTCACCAAGGAGGAGTGCGCGAAGGCCGAGGACATGGGCAACTTCTACCGGGTCCCTGCCGACAACCGCGACCTGAACTACGACAAGTATTTCACGAAGGGCGACACGAAGAGGGCCGGCATCGAGGAGTTCAACTCGAACAACACCCGCCGCCTGGACCTGGAGGAGACGAAGGCTAAGATCGCCTCGCTGGAGTACATCCAGAACGAGCTGAACGGCATTGAAAATCTCGCAAGGTAATGAAGATACTTGTCACAGGCGCAAAAGGGTTCGTGGGAAGGAACCTGTGCGCCCAGCTGAGGAACATCCGCGACGGGAAGGCCCGCTGCTACGGCATTGCCCCTGCAGGCCAGGGAACTGCGGGGACGCCTTCCGTGGACGAGGTCCTCGAATATGACATCAGCTCCACCCCGGAGGAGCTTGACTGCTGGTGCGCCGAGGCGGATTTCGTGTTCAACCTCGCGGGCGTCAACCGTCCGAAGGACCAGGAGGAGTTCATGAAGGGCAACTTCGGTTTCGCAAGCACGCTTCTCGGCACGCTGAAGAAGCACGGGAACAGATGCCCCGTGATGCTGTCGTCCAGTGCCCAGGCGTCGCTGACGGGACGGTTCGGGAACAGTGAGTACGGCCGCAGCAAGAAGGCCGGCGAGGACCTTTTCCTTGAATATGGCAAGGAAACAGGGGCAAAGGTGCTGGTGTACCGTTTCCCGAATCTTTATGGCAAGTGGTGCCGCCCCAACTACAACAGTGCGGTCGCTACATTCTGCAACAACATCGCCAACGGGCTTCCGATCCAGGTGAACGACCCGGGCGTGGAGCTGGAGCTTCTTTACATCGATGACCTTGTTGACGAGATGATTCTGGCGCTGAAGGGCATGGAGCACCGCTGCGAGTTCGAGGGCCTGGAGGTCCGCCCGTCAGCTGACGGGCGCTACTGCTACTGCCCGGTGACGCACAGGGCGACGCTCGGAGAGATCGTGGAGCTGCTCCGCAGGTTCGACGACATGCCGAGGACATTGATGATACCGGAGATCCCCGCGGACTCGTTCGCTAAGCGCTTATACAGCACATTCCTCAGCTATCTGCCGAAGGAGAGGGCCGTCTTCGACCTGAAGATGAACAGTGACGGCAGAGGCTCCTTCACGGAGCTTGTCCACACGCTGAACTGCGGCCAGGTCAGCGTGAACATCTCCAGGCCGGGCGTCACCAAGGGGCAGCACTGGCACAACACCAAGTGGGAGCAGTTCATAGTGGTGTCCGGGCACGGGCTGATCCGGCTCCGCAAGGAGGGCACGGACGAGGTCCTGAGCTACGAGGTGAGCGGCGACAGGATGCAGTCGGTGATAATGCTCCCCGGCTATACGCACAGCATCGTCAACCTTTCAGACTCGGAGAATCTCGTGACGGTCATGTACTGCAACGAGGTGTTCGATCCTGAAAGGCCGGACACATACTCCGACCCTGTGGAATGAATGACATTGAAGCGGATACCTAAAAGCCGCGGGGAGACCTCCTCCAGGAAGGACATCTCCCGTTGGCTTTTCGGATGGAGATTCGAGAATTTAACTATCGCCTGCGATAATGCGGACGCACATAAGAAATGCGCCGGCCTGTGAACCGGAAATGTCCACGGACGAACACTTTCTTATATGACAACTCCAAATCGACTCTAAACTTGAGCCTGCCAAATTCAATAATTACTTTCATTGTGGATTTATTATGTTGTGGTGCAATCGGCGCTCTCAAAAGAGTACTTCCACCCGTGAGGACAAAATAAGGACGCTCATCATAAAGTGATAAACGTCCTGTTCCATGAAAGTAACCTTGCATTTGGCATGATACCAATTACTTCCGTAATAAATCCGGAGCAAAGTTACATGATTTTTTAGATTTTGCAATCGTAGATTGATAAAAACAATGACAGATAACTATAATAATGTCCATTTCAAGGACAACGGCAGGATCAGGCTCCTCATAATCGTGGGGACCCGCCCTGAGATCATACGCCTCGCCGCAGTCATCACAAGGTGCCGCCAGTATTTCGACGTGATCCTGGCGCATACCGGCCAGAACTACGACTACAACCTCAACGGCATATTCTTCCGTGACCTGAAGCTCGGGGAGCCGGATGTCTATATGAACGCTGTGGGAAGTGACCTTGGAGAGACGATGGGCAACATCATCTCCGAAAGCTACAAGCTGATGGCCGCTACGAAGCCGGATGCCGTGCTCGTTCTCGGTGACACGAACTCATGCCTCAGCGTCATCGGGGCCAAGCGCCTCCACATCCCCATCTTCCACATGGAGGCCGGCAACCGCTGCAAGGACGAGTGCCTCCCAGAGGAGACGAACCGCCGCATCGTCGACATCATCTCCGACGTGAACATGGCATACTCCGAGCATGCCCGCCGGTATCTCGCCGACTGCGGCCTGCCGAAGGAGCGCACGTATGTCACAGGCTCCCCGATGGCGGAAGTCCTCCATGCCAACCTCGCCGAGATCGAGGCGAGCGACGTCCACAGGAGGCTCGGACTCGGGAAGGGAAAATACATCCTGCTCTCCGCCCACCGCGAGGAGAACATCGACACCGAGAGGAACTTCCTGTCCCTGTTCAATGCAATAAACAGAATGGCGGAGAAATATGACATGCCGATACTTTATTCATGCCATCCGCGCAGCCGCAACAGGCTGGCATCCAGCGGCTTCAAGCTGAATCCGCGCGTTATTCAGCATGAGCCGCTCGGCTTCCACGACTACAACTGCCTCCAGATGAACGCCTTCGCCGTGGTCAGCGACAGCGGTACACTTCCTGAGGAAAGCAGCTTCTTCACCAGCGTCGGCCACCCGTTCCCTGCGGTCTGCATCCGCACGAGCACAGAGCGCCCCGAGGCCATCGACAAGGGCGACTTCATCATCGCCGGCATTGACGAGAAATCGCTGCTCCAGGCCGTGGACACCGCCGTGGAACTCTGCCGGAACGGCCATAACGGCCTTCCCGTGCCCGACTACATGGACGAGAATGTCTCCACCAAGGTCGTCAAAATCATCCAGTCCTATGTCGGCATCGTCAACAAGATGGTCTGGAGGAAGTTCTGAGAAAATGCACTCGATGAGTGCATGATTTGACCGATTTGTGCACTGATTGAGTGCAATTTCTTGTAATAAGACACCACTAAAATGAGCGGAAATAGAAGTTTGAAGAGTCTGGGAACACTACAGCTTAATAGCATGTGCATATAAAAGTTGTGAATATCTTCGAGAAAGATTATCTTTGAGAAAGATATTTATAACGCTATGATTTTAAGGATATTGCAAAATGCTATCCTTAAACAGAAATAGCATAACACTAAACACTGATCTATCATGAACGAGAACATTGATCTAGCATTCATTGTGGCGAAGCTGGCTGCAATAAAAGATGAAAAAGCTAGAATAATAGTCGGAGCGGCATCGCTCACTTACAATATGTCGCAAATAATCCGTTTGAAGGCAATGGCTGCAGAACTGACACAACTTTGCAGCAGCATTACCCTTATGACCAGTTTTCGTGGATACTATACCGAAGCTGAGTATAATACTGCTGTTGAATGTAAAAAGCAACTCCTGGAATGTAACTCTATGCTAGAGAAACATGGTGCAATGTCCATACTGGACTACGTATCTCTGCTGATAGATGGGCTTGGGACGTTGGATAGAAAATAAGTCTTTACTAGTTTCTTAAAATCAGCGTCTCAATAAAAGGTGGAATTCACATCAAACTTTAACGATATTATGGCGAAATTCATAACCTTGCACAAGGTGGCAGGAGGCAAAAGAATCTATGTTAATGTCGACGCTATCGCATCAGTAGAGGAAACAAATCATGGAACTTATGTGAATTTCAACTGTGCAGGTATTTCAGGTACGGGAGATAGTCGATCTAGCAGGCTTGAACGAGAACTTATCAAAGAATCTTATTCACAAGTAATATTTGAAATTGAAAACTGATGGAAGAACTC
>CAKUTA010000014.1 GCA_934691625.1 uncultured Bacteroidales bacterium
CTTTTTGTATTGCTTTTTGACCCTGACAACACCGTAGGGCTAGCCCTACGGTGTTGCACTTCTATCTTGAATCTTCGGTGTCGTGCAAATATCGTAAATATTTGTCAATATGGAAATTTATTTATATATTTGCAGTCCTTTTGGCGGACTTTGTCCTCCTGAAGATTATAATTTATTAACTATTATCATTTTAAGTATGAAACAGTACGAGACCGTTTTCATTGCAACTCCCGTTTTGTCTGAGGCTCAGATGAAGGAAGCGGTTGCCAAGTACGTTGACTTCATCGCCAAGAACGGAGGCGAAGTCGTGTACGAAGAGGACTGGGGACTTAAGCAGCTTGCTTACCCTATCCAGCACAAGACATCTGGATTCTATCACCTGATCGAGTTCAAGGCAAATCCGGAATTCATCGCTAAGCTTGAGACACAGTATCACCGTGACGAGAGAATCATCAGATATCTCACCGTTGCACTCGACAAGGACGCTGCAGCTTATGCAGAGAAGAGAAGAGCTAACAAACAGGCTAAGGCCGCTGCCGCTCCGGCTGCTGCAGAGTCTGAGAACTAATTTAAGGAGGTATAACCATGGCACAGACAAACAATGCACAGCAGAATAACGAAATCCGTTATCTGAACCCTCCTGCAGTAGAGGTAAGAAAGAAGAAATACTGCCGCTTCAAGAGAGCAGGTATCAAATATGTAGATTACAAGGATCCTGAGTTCCTTAAGAAATTCCTGAACGAGCAGGGCAAGATTCTTCCTCGCCGTATCACCGGAACTTCTCTCAAATTCCAGAGAAAAGTCGCTCAGGCAGTCAAGAGAGCCCGTTCACTCGCGCTTCTCCCGTATGTAACAGACCTTCTTAAATAATCAGGAGACAGGAGTATGGAAATCATTTTGAAGAAAGAAGTGGCCTCTCTCGGTCACGCAGATGATATTGTTAAGGTAAAGGCAGGTTACGCTCTTAACTATCTTATTCCTCAGGGCTACGCTATCCTCGCTACAGAGTCTGCAAAGAAGCAGCACGCAGAGACGGTACGCCAGAGAGCACACAAGGAGGCTAAGCTTGTTGCTGACGCAGAGGCGCTTGCAGCCAAGATTGCAGCAGTTTCAGTAAAGGTTGCTGCAAAGGTCAGCGAGAACGGCAAGATTTACGGCTCTATCACTACCGCACAGCTTGCAGATGCACTCGTTGCTGCAGGCATCGAGGTTGACAAGAAGGACATCACCATCCTTTCACCTGTCAAGGAGCTCGGCGAATTCGAGGCTGAGGTAAAGTGCTACAAGAATGTAAAGGGCACATTCAAGTTCGAAGTTGTAGCTGAATAATTTCAGCACATACCATAAAAAATCCCGGAGGTTTCCCTTCGGGATTTTTTATTATCAGATACAAATTAACGAATTACACAAAAATCAATTTCATGATTCTGCAGCCGCGTTTTTAATTACGGCCTGGCAAGACGGCACCGGCATAGAGCCTGCGCATATCCTGGCGGTAGCGTGCGAAGAAGAACAGCCCGGCAAGGGTCAACCCCACAGGAAAGCCTGTCCATATCCCCTGCAGTCCGAAACCGGCCTTGAATCCAAGTATATATGCCACTGGGATCGCTATCACATAGTAGCTTACGAATGCGGCATACATGATCGGCTTCACGTCCTGAATACCACGAAGCACATTGGCAAAGCAAATCTGCAATGCATCTCCGAACTGATACGCAAACAGAAAGAAGAACAGCGACACGGCCATTGAAGCGACCTCTGGAGAATCCGTGAACGCACTTGCCGCAGGATACCTGAACACATACAGGAGAACGGACAATGATGCGGATATGGTAAGCATCATAAGATAGCCCTTACGCACATATTCACGTACCCCATCATAATTTTTCTGTCCATAGGAGTTCGCCACCAGAATCGAGATTGCAAACGACAGCCCCTGCATCATCAGGAAAAACAGCTGCGATATTGTGATCACCACCTGGTGCGCAGCAAGCTCCACCACTCCAATCCATCCCGCCATGATGGCTGCGAATGAGAATGTCGAAGACTCCAGCCCCATCTGGATTGCCACAGGATAGCCCATATTGAATATATGCCTCATCTTCACACGGGAAAAGAAAGCCGACTTAAACGCAGAGATATATTCCGAGAACCGCTTCGACTTCCATATATAGAGCGCAAACAGCAGAAGCATCAATATCCTGGAGATCAATGTACTGAACCCAGCTCCTGACAGTCCGAGCTCCGGGCATCCCAGTTTACCGTATATCAGGACCCAGTTGCCGAAGATGTTCAGTATGTTGCCAAGCATCAGGAAAACCATTGACACCACAGGCTTGCATATACCGTCGGTAAACTGCTTGAGGACATTGAAGCCAAGCGCGAAAATTGTGGAGATCCCGACAATCACGAAATACGGGCGGATATACGGCATCAGCTCCGGTTTCTGACCGAAGTGTCCGAGAAAAGCATATATCAATGCCAGCAGGACAATGCCGATTATACCTATAATGGCATTGACAAACAGACCGTTCTTCATGCTTACCCCTACACCCTTCACGTTTCCTGTCCCGTGGAACGCCCCAATCACAGGAGTCATTCCCGTGGCAAACCCAAGCTCTGTAAGGATAAACAAGTTCATCACGTTGTTCACGAATGATGACGCGGCAAGTTCCTCCACGCTGTGCCATCCTATCATGATGTTGTCAGCAAATGCAAGTATTATCACACAAGCCTGCCCAAGCATTATAGGAACGCCGATTTTAAGAATTTCCTTAATCTTCTTCATAATTTGAACACTTCTGCCTACCGAGCCTCACGGCTCAGATCAATCATCCCTGGCAGAAGCGTAGAAATTCCAGCAGTTCAGATGCCATGGACAACATAATCTGTCCCATTTCTGATAAATAGAATTTAGGCAGATGCTATTTTGCTGTAAAGTTAGCATAAAAATAGCATCATTTCAAATCACACATAAGTTCAGGCTCCGCATCAGCCTGGAAATCCGCTTCTTGCGGCCGATGCAGAGCCCTTCTGAAAAAAAGTTTGAATCAAGAAGTTATCTTTAAAGCACTTCTAAAGTCACTTAATCAGTGACGCCACCTTATTCTCGTCATAGACAAACCATTCGCTGCATGGCTCATAGCTGTACGGGATAAATTCCGAAACCCTTACGAACACCTTATCTCCTCCACGTCCTGCATAGATATCCAGCATAAGCCCGTCAGCCGCAGAGCGTTCTGTCCAGTCCTCCTTGGACGGGTCAGACTTGAGTGCAGCAAGAATTTCAGCCTTCATGCTCGCAGGATAGTATTTTATCAGCCTGCGGAAATGCATCCCGGTATCGGCATCACGGTAGTCAGTCTTCAGAAACAGGAGCATAAGGACTCCAGGTACAGCAAGACAAGTTCCGAATATATTTACTGAAACAGATGTTGGAAGGACAATAAGGACAATGCCGACCACGGTCATTGCCGCAGAAATGATAATATCGCGCAGTGAACGGACGCGCTCAAATTCTTTTTCCATAATTTTATAAAGTCAAGATAATTAGACAATGGACGGCAGAATCTCCGCCATCCTGAATGAAACGGCAGGACGTACCTGTCCCGCAGCAAGGCTTTCTGCCATGCAGCCACATTCTATAGTCTTATTTTCCTCAGACTGATAAGATGATGTGAAAAAGAGCCGTATCCGGACGGAAAAAGCCCGGTGTGTGTAGTGAAAGTTATGGCCCTGCGGATACTGGAGACCTTTCCCGCCTTCAGAAATGACGAGCTGTCAAAGCCCTGACGTCCGCCGGATGTGCGGACTCTCGTCCCAGGGGAATATACCCGTACAGGTGTAAACTGCTCCTGCGCAGAAGAAAGTTCAGGAACGCTCCAGCCATTGTAGTCTCCCTGAGAGCCGTCAGCCTGTTTCAGGCTCCCGGCATCAGGAACGGCATCAGACAGCACGAAAGCTGCGGCAGCCCTGTCACAGCAGGCTGATCCATGTACAGAAACACTGTCGAGATTCAGGCTGAAAATCGACAGCACCAGTACAATGAATATGGTCAGTTTTCTATGCATCTACGGCAAAGATATAAGAAACTCCCTGAAGAAGCAAGATTTTCTTTATAAGAAACTGCTTTGTGATATGATTTTCAAGTCAATATGCTATCGGGAATACATCTCAATCGATTTCTGCAGATTGTTTGTCACGCTCTCGCGCAGCGACTGAGGCTCCAGAACCTCCACAGTATATCCTTGAGAAAGCACCGCCTGTATGAAATCGGTCGTAGGACATAGCCTGTAGCTGAACACTGAATATTCCGGTGTCGTCTCGACCTCACGCTGCGTATGATGAAGCGGACGCACGCGGAAGAACTCCTGCTGTCCATACTTGACCTTCAGCTTTATCTCCTGAGGATGCGGTGCATCTGTAATCAATGCCCCGTAAAAATCAGAGAAGATTTTTTCTCCGTTGAAATCAACAGGAAGGATAAATGTCGGGCCGGTAATTTCAATTTCAGATATGCGGTCCAGGCTGAAGATCTGAAGATGCCCTCCAGGAAACATTTTTCCGAGCAGATACCAGTCAAGCTTGAACGCCCGTATACAATATGGGGCGACACGGACCACCATAGGCTTACCTCCCCGGAAGCTTCTATAGCAGAACCGTACCATCAGCCCAGTCTTCATGCTCCGCAGCAAAGAGAGCAGACACCGGTGCCCGTCAGGAGTTCTGTCAAAAATCACACGGTTTTTCAGAAAGGGATATTCGTTCATCATGTTGTTCACCGAGATGGAATTGAACAGCCAGCGACGTATATCCCCTCTTTCCAGATTCTCAGCATTATCTATATAATATCGGTAATCATCCTTCTTGTCACACAGTATATCGAATCCGAAAAGTTCCTTTATCTTGGCACAATGATTCTGGAATGTCTTCTTAGGCAGATGCTCCTTATCCTGGTTCAATGACGACAGCATCCACGCCTGGTCAATGCCCTCAAATGCGATGCGTCCGTTTCTTCCGATGGTCTCTATCAGCCACGTATAACGGCTGAATAGACTTGTCTTCATGGTGTTGCCCTTTGCCATTGCTGATTATTGTCTTGCGTCTGACAAAATTATTGAATTTCTAGCATTTTTCATCGGCAGATTATGTTTTTTGTACAAAATTTTAGTTAATTTTGCATTATAAGGAATTAATAACGGCCCTTCAGATGCTAGAAGATATCAGAAATAATATCGAGAGGCTCATCGCCCTATATGAGGGCGAAAAGCAGCAGAAAGCGATGCTTGAGATGGAGCTGCAGAAGAAGAATGCTGAGATTGATTCATACAGGAAGCAGATTTCGGATCTGGAAAGACAAGTAGATAATCTTAAGCTGACCGAAGCCTTTACGGCACCGGCAGGCAGCGGAGATGCCGCGAAGGAGAAGATCGACCGGTTGATTACGGAGATAGACAGATGTATCTCCTTATTGGAGAAATAGAGCTATGGGGCAGAAGATTACGATAAGCATCAGCGGAAAGCGGTATGAGCTGACAGCGAATACTCCAGAAGAAGAGGAGATATACAGGCTGGCAGCAACATCTGTGAACAAGATGCTCTCTATCTATACTGACAAGTATCCGGGAAAGGAGCTTGCAGAGCTGCTGGCATTCGTGGCATTGACGGAGAGCAGAGGAAGGATGTCCCTTATGAAAAAGATGGAAGCTCTTGGGAAAGAAGTTGAGATGCTTAAGAAACAGACAGATACTTATCTTGAAAATATTGATAATCAGCCGCCAGCCATCACTCGCTGAAAACAACACGTTCTACGGAACCGGGTATTCTCGAGCCGGGGATGCGCAGGCCTAAGTACCTATATGGGATTCCGCGATTTGCGGAACGTAGGATTACTGAACCGGCACGGAGCTCAAATCTTATTATTTAAGATTTTCTGTCAGACCGGCTGACGGCTTTTTATTATTGAAATATCCGGACATGACGCTTTCTGAAATATGGAACGCCATGTCCGGTTTCGTATATACCGGCATTGACACGGAACAAAAACAAAACTATATATAACTATGAACATTGTTATTTTGATTACAACCGCACTGGTGGCAGCCGCTTTCGGCATAGCCGTCTACATAATGGTTCACAGGATAGTGATGAAAGGCCGCAAGGACAGCATCCTGGAAAAAGCAGAGCTTGAGGGAGAGAACCTGAAGAAGGAGAAGATTCTGCAGGCCAAGGAGAAGTTTCTCCAGCTCAAAAGCGAGCACGAGAAGTTCGTCAATGACAAGAACTCCCAGATCAGGGATACAGAGAACCGCCTGAAACAGAAGGAGAACAGCCTCAACCAGCAGAACAATGAGCTTCAGAAAAAGATGAAGGAGCTGGACAATGCCAAGGCCAGCCTCCAGTCTCAGAAAGACGCCATGGAAAGAAAGGCAGCAGAATATGAGGCTCTCAGCCAGGAGGCGAACAAACAGATCGAGAACATCGCAGGAATGACAGCCACCGAGGCAAAGAACCTTCTGATGGAGAACATGAAGGCAGAGGCCCGCAGTGAAGCCCAGGCATATATCAATGACACCATGGATGATGCCCGCCTGAATGCCGCAAAGGAAGCTAAACGTATAGTGATCACCACAATACAGAGGACAGCTACAGAAACTGCCATCGAGAATGCAGTCACCACATTCCCTATCGAAAATGATGAAATCAAGGGACGTATAATCGGACGCGAGGGACGTAACATCAGAGCCCTGGAGGCAGCTACAGGTGTGGAGATTGTCGTTGACGATACTCCGGATGCCATCCTTCTCTCCGCATTTGACCCGGTAAGGCGCGAAGTGGCAAGACTTGCCCTGCATCAGCTGGTTGTTGACGGGCGAATCCATCCTGCACGCATCGAGGAGGTCGTCGCAAAGGTTCAGAAGCAGCTTGAGGATGAGATTCTTGAAACAGGAAAGAGGACCTGCATCGACCTTGGCATACATGGAATGAACATTGAGCTGGTAAAGCTTATAGGACGAATGAAATATCGTTCATCATACGGTCAGAACCTGCTCCAGCATTCACGCGAAGTTGCAAATATCTGTGCAATAATGGCGTCTGAGCTTGGGCTGAACCCTAAGGTGGCCAAGAGAGCCGGACTGCTCCATGATATAGGAAAAGTTTCCGAGGATGATCCTGAGCTTCCGCACGCACTTCTCGGTATGAAACTTGCTGAACAGTACAAGGAAAGGCCGGAAATCTGCAATGCAATCGGAGCTCACCATGAGGAGACCGAGATGACATCACTTATCTCCCCTATTGTAATGGTCGGAGATGCCATTTCCGGTGCACGTCCGGGTGCAAGACGAGAAGTCATCGAGTCTTACATCAAGAGACTGAAGGGCATGGAGGATCTTGCAGCTGCATATCCTGGCGTCACCAAGAGCTATGCCATCCAGGCAGGCCGCGAACTGCGGGTAATTGTCGGTGCGGAGGAAGTCAGCGACGAGCAGGCAAACAAGCTGTCAGCTGACATCGCATTGAAGATACAGAATGAGATGACATATCCTGGACAGGTAAAGATCACCGTCATAAGGGAAACAAGGTCAGTGGCTTACGCAAAGTAGCCGCAATGCGGGGCTTTCCCGCGCATAAAGAAACAGAAGACCGTACAAATATGATCAGAAAATCATTGGCAAGGTTCATTGCAGGCATCGCATCTCTCATCTTGAGCGCGATGCCTGTTCTGGCTCAGAATTTCGAGCCGACAGTAACATGGAAAGTCCGGCAGGGCGATACCGCCAACGGACTCACTGAAATAATCTTCGAAGGAAAGATAAAGAGTGGATGGCATACTTATGGCGTGCACCATGATGCCACCCCTACAGAAGTCGAGTTCTCATCACCAGAGGGGTACACGCTTGAAGGCGAGTTATATGAAATGCTCCCTGCAAGCGACTACCATGGCGACCAGGTTTTCTTCGACAAGATAAAGCTCGGACAGAAAATCCGGATTTCTGCCGGAGCCGAAAAACTTGAAGGAGTGATAACCTCGTCAAGCTGCCAGGAGGAGAACTGCGGAATGCCGGAGGACTGGGAGTTCTCGCTGAAGCTGCATATTCCTGATTCAGCAGCCGTTTCTGGTCAGGCTATGACTTCAGATATAGAAGCAGGCAGCCACAGCACGGCGATTTCCGATCCGGCATCAGGTACAGAAGAGTCACAGAAAGCAGGCGGCTCCATCTGGGGGCTGATTCTCGAAGCCGTGCTATGGGGCTTCGCGATGCTGCTGACTCCTTGCGTATTTCCTATGGTGCCGATGACGATTTCATTCTTCATGAAAGGCTCGTCATCTCCAGCCGCAGGACGTTTCAAGGCATTCATGTACGGGCTGTTCATTGTTCTGCTATACACCGTACCAATATCTGCCATAATCGGCATCACGTACATCTTCGGCGGCGCCACAGTTACAGCTGACATATTCAACTGGCTTGCAACTCATTGGCTTCCGAACATCATCTTCTTCATTGTATTCATGGTATTCGCGGCGTCTTTCTTCGGGGCCTTCGAGATCACCTTGCCATCGTCATTGGTGAACAAGAGCGACAAGAACTCCGACAAGGGCGGTCTTGCCGGAATCTTCTTCATGGCTCTGACTCTAGTGCTGGTGTCATTCTCGTGCACCGGCCCTATCGTCGGCTCTGTCCTCATAAAATCGACCCAGGGAGAGTTCTGGACACCGATGGTGACAATGCTGGCATTCTCTGTTGCATTCGCATTGCCGTTCACTATTTTTGCAATGTTCCCGTCCCTGCTTAAAAAGCTCAAGAGCGGCAGTTGGCTGAATTCGGTGAAGGTAGTGCTTGGTTTCATAGAAGTCGCGCTAGGCTTCAAGTTCCTTAGCGTAGCGGACCAGACGTACCACTGGGGACTGTTGGACAGGGAAATCTACCTTGCCATCTGGATTGTAGTATTCACCCTCCTCGGGCTATACCTGCTCGGAAAGATTCGTTTCGAGGCCGACAGCGAGGTCAAGCATATCGGTGTCTTCCGTCTCGCCCTGGTAATCATTGACTTTACATTCGTGGCATACCTCATTCCAGGAATGTTCGGAGCTCCACTGAAAGCTCTCGCGGGGTATCTGCCCCCTATCGAGACCCAGGATTTTGTAGTATTGAACACCAGGAACGGGTCAATGCCTTCATCCGCACCTGTTTCCCAGATCAATGCCAATGAATACGGACTGGAGATGCCGCTTGGGCTATCAGGCTATTTCACTCTTGATGAGGGACTTGCCGCGGCCAAAGTTGCAGGGAAGCCTGTATTTGTGGACATCACAGGGCACGGCTGTGTAAACTGCCGGGAAATGGAGCAGCGCGTCTGGAGCGCCCCAGAAGTGCTGAACATCCTGCGGAATGACTACATCATTGTCGCTCTATACACTGACGACAAGACGAAGATGCCTGAATCGCAATGGGTGACAGCCGAGAACGGCAAGGTGCTGAAGGACATGGGCCGCATCAATTCATATTTTGTCCGTAACCGCTTCGGTGTAAATGCCCAGCCGAACTATGTACTCCTCGCCCCTGATGGAGAGCAGCTTATGCCTATCCGCGGATACAATCTGGACGTAGATGGATTCGTCTCATTCCTCCGCAGCGGCCTGGAAAAAATGAAATGATCGACATCTGGTGGAGCATGGTGGTATTTTTCTGCCCCATGCTTCCATGACGGAAAAATATGAAGCAATCGACCCTCCGGGATGGGGTTTTCGCTGATACAAACCACGTATTTGATTACTAATTAGGTAGTTATTACCACTTAGCCAGTTTTATTAAGATGCCAAGAACCCTATTTTTTCATGGGGCTTGGCATCTTTATTTTACACCAAGCTACTGATATTAAGGCAGATACACGATTGCACTCAAGCCCGGAGGGTCAGGCAGCCTGAAACCACCATGCACACGCGAGGAGGAATGAAGCCACGTAAAATTGCCAAGGGACAATAGCCATAAACAAACGCCAGGAATAAGAGCCGGACAGCCGCCTCAGCGTGTCATTTCCCGAAAAGCAGCTCCATGTCTGAAGATATGGCAGCGCGGGCTGACGCAGGAACGAATTCCCAGTGCCCGATGCGGGCCACATCGCCAAACTCGGAAGCATGAATAGTGCCTTGGCTCTGGAGATAGTCATAAAGAATGTTCCGCATATCTCCATAACGTGCAACAATCCGCTCCTCCATATTGCCAGTATCTATGCCGGCTCCATTTGGAAGCAGACCACCGCCTCCAGCCGCACGATATGAGGTCATTGCAACATTGTACCAGGCATCTGAAACAAACGGAGTGCCGTCAGACATTGAGATGACATTGACCCTCCGGCCGTATGGCATGGTGACATCCACGGTATAGACCAGCCCGGCAGCCGAGTCAAAATTGTATTGGCGATTCACGAAATGCCAGTTCTTCTGCCCGGTACGCAGGTCCTCCCCTTTCTCTATTTTCAGGACATGACCACCTGGCCTATAAGTCTGGATCCATGCATCATAAGAATACTCCAGATATCTGCGTATCTCATCGCCGGTCATTCTGACCACATAAAGCTGATTATCATAAGGATATATAGAAAACAAGTCATTATAGACCAATGCTCCAGCCCGAACTGCGCTGTTGAATGCCAGCGGGGCAGCAAATGAAATCCTGGCGCTGTCCACTGAAAGGGACAATGTATGTATAAGATTCATATAAGGACACATGCCGGAATAAGAATCGCGGGTCAGCAGGTCCGTATCCAGAGCACCTGCTTTTCTGAGCGTAAATGCCTTCACCTTCTCGAAATCAGGATGGAAAAAGGCTTCCATGGCGGAATCTGCCCTTTCAGCATTGACCTTGATCAGATCGGCACTGACAGACTTGAAAACGACCTTGCCTCCTTTCAGCGAAATCCTGACGCGCCCATGGCCTATATTGCGTGCATGGCTTCCGGAGTTGATGAGACAGATGCGGTCCTGCTGCACTACAAGGTCTGAATGATCATGCGAGCAGATTAGGAAATCCACACCACTGAGCGTTTTCAGAAGATCACGTCCCTGACTCTCATAAATAGAGCCATCACCGCGTCCGCTTCCGGAATGAACAGCCACGATCACCACCTGCGGATGCTCCTTTGCCATCACCCGGTCCACATCCTCCTGTACCAGAGGGATAAGCGACCTGAACTCGATGCCCCGCCACAGATGATCATCCAGCCAAGCACGGATATTCGGGTTCGTGTATCCGAGTATGGCAATCTTCATCCCATGGCGCTTCAATATTTTCACACCAGGGAAATAGGTCCTGCCGTCGGTGCGGAACGCATTTCCGGCAAGGAACGGTATTCCGTTCTCTTTCAATTCTTCCGCCACCCTGTCGTAAACAGCATGCCCTGTCTCTATATCATGATTGCCTACACATACGGCATCATATCCCATGTAGGCTGCGAGCCTTGGATACAGATGCGCAGAAGACGTATCAACATAATTGTAATAATATGCGGCATTATCTCCCTGAAGGCAGTCCCCGGCATCTACCAGAATGACATTGTCCTCCCCAAGTGAATCCCTGTAAGCTTCCACATAGCTGTTGACAGCCATCAGCGAGTTCTTCAAACCGCCTCCGGCATAAGTAGAATCGAACCATGAGCCATGCACATCATTGGTAGTCAGCAGGTCAAACTGAAAATCACCGCTAGGCCCTCTTCCGCAGGACGCAAGCAATGCAGCCACTGCAGCAGCGGCTGAAAGTCTGAAAAATAATCGCATCATCATGTATAAAAATCTTAAGCCAACTCTGATTATCAGCAAGTTACATTTTTCAAAGTCAGCACTTATGACATTTGGGATTCATAAAGCATTGATAATCAATCGCAGCACCACACGTAAGCATACTGAGCTGCCAGAAATCAGATACCGAAAAACGGATCCTGCATCACGCTGCTACGGCGCCGGCGTTCACGCCTCATTCCCGAGACACGCCCGGCCCCAGCCCGCTCCGAAGACGGGTTAAGCAGCTTGTCCAGGCTGAATATCAGAGACAGCTTCTGCTGCATGCCCTCATAACGGAAACCGTCAGGGAAATGCGCTGTAATCGCCAGCCTCAAATCCAGAAAATCAGCGATATGCGGCTGATAATATACTTCCAGCCTGTCATAGAAATGCCATCCTCCGTCATGCACAGGGACGACCCTGTAGAACGGGCATCCGGCATACAGGCTGTTGCCATACTTATAGCCGCCATCATCCAGATTGTTGTAGAACGGCATCAGATCCTGGCCGTAATAGAGCCTGTTCTCCAGCCCCACATTCCAGTTACGCACATTGAACGTCAGCTCCGCACCTCCCGAATTGCTATTTCCGTTCTTGAATCGCCTGTCCTGCTGCAGAGACTGGTACCAGCCCAATGATGCCGATATGTCCTGCCAGCTGCAACATTGCCCGAAGCTGAAGCGCACAAACGGCTGCAACAGGCAGTCATCCACCACACCTGCATATTCCTCGGTATTTGCATAATGATGATACTTGAACGCAAGACCAGCAGAAAACAGGTCGCAGAACTGATACCTTCCATATCCGAAAGCATTGAACTGCTCTCTCCTGTACGAGCCTGACATTCCATCCCAGTCAAACGCAATCTCCATGTAAGTCCGTGGACCGCAAGCCTTTATCAGCGCTCCCTCGAGGTTATTGTCATAGAAGCGCAGCGAGTCAGAGAAGAAAGCCTGCGAGTACTCCCCCTCAGAAAATGAGCGCGGGAACATGCCGGCATAGCCCTTCACATTCCATGCCCCCAGCCTGGCATCAATGCCGTAGTACATTGTCATCTCCCTGAAAAGCCTAGTATTTTCCAGCCCACGGTCATGCTCCGGACTTGCGGCTACCGCAGACGGGTGGCGTCCGAAATCCCTCATTATATCAATGCCAAGCATGACCTTGTGCCGCACATTGCCGCTCTGCCTGACCTGCAGGCCGATGGATGGGGTAAGACGTGCCCCGTAGATAGTCATCGAGCCAGTGAAGCGGTCGCCCCCGGCAGAAAATTCACGATTGTCGAAATGATAGTTGAAATTGGCATCATACAGGAACTTCACCCTTGGCTCCTGCTGTGCCTGCTGTCCGCCGAAGCCCCACGAAAAGAAACTCTGCGCATCTGCACATGTTCCTCCGATAACAGCGAGCACTGCCGCCGCATATAGCTTAAGTCTCATAAATTATTCATTATTGGAAATACAAAGTTAGCCATAAATTCATTATCTTCGTAAAACATTCAAACAGCTTCTCACTACAGACATGCTAAAACTTCAGACTCCGGTGGAGATTCCGGAAAGCGGGATAAAGATAAGCTTCAGCGACAGCATCATGCTTCTCGGCAGCTGCTTCGCCGACAACATCGGCACCATAATGAAGAATATGGGTTTCAATGCGTGCGTAAACCCTTTCGGCACATTGTATAATCCCGTATCCGTATGCAACTCCATACGGAGGCTGGATTCCGCAATACCGTTCAGCGAGGACGAGTGCGTGCAAATGGGGGCAGGCTCGCAGCTCATCTGCTCATTCAGCCACCACACAGCAGCGGCTAGAGCGACCGCAGAGGAATTTCTGGACAATGCCAATGCCTCTCTGGCGGAGTCTGCTGAATTTTTCAGGAAGTCCACGGTCATCATCATCACTCTCGGCACAGCATGGACATTCAAATACAATGCGACAGGCGAAATCGTGTCCAACTGCCTCAAGCGTGACGCTAGGGAGTTCACCAGGGAACGGCTTCCTCTGAAGACCTGCACCCTGCTGCTCAACTCTCTGGCAGACAGATATCCCGACAAGCGTTTCATATTTACAGTCAGCCCGATACGGCACATGAAGGATGGGGCACACGGGAACCAGCTCAGCAAGAGCACCCTGCTGCTGGCTGAAGACAACGTCGTCAATGGGCATCCCGGACAATGTCTGTATTTTCCGGCGTATGAGCTCATGATGGACGAGCTGCGCGACTACCGCTTCTATGCTGAAGACATGGTGCACCCGTCGGCACAGGCCGTAAACTATATATGGGAACGGTTCTGCAGCACCGTATTGCCTGAAAGCGAACTGAAGACACTGGAAAACAATAGAAAGGCATTTCTGCAGTCGCTGCACAGGCCGATCACAAGATAAAAGACAAGCTATGGAAAAGATATATTGCGACCTTATGCTTTTTGCGACAGGAGTTATTGCCATCCTGGCTGTGGTGCTTCTTAACATGACCATCCCTGACAAGCCTGAGTTCCACAAGCTGAAGAAGGCCAGGCTGACATTGGCATACTCATTCATCATACTCTCGCTGCTGAATTTCACCAGCTACCTCACAGGATATGAGCAGCAGCTTGACAGGATGAACACCGTCATAGTAGCAGCATATCAGGCATTGCTTCTCACAGGAACCCTTCTGATATTCATCAGACCGGATGTCGTGACCAGAAAATGGGTCACACTCCAGCTATGCATAATAACAGCCATCTCGCTGCTGCTGTATTGCTCAATGTACCTGACGCCGGGCATCTATACGTGGTTTTTCCGTACCGCAGCCGCGCTCCTGGTTCTCCAGCTTCTTCTGTACAGCGCCATCTTCTTCCGTTCGCTGGCGAAGACACTCGAAGACACAAACAGCTACTATGCAGACGATTATACGCCAAGACTCAGCTGGATAAAATGGGGATTCATACTGATGCTGGCAATCGGGGCCATGGCTCTATGCACATTGTTCACCGGCCCATGGTTCTACATGATATTTATCCCGACATACCTGATATGCTATGCTTTCGTAGCAGTATGCATGCTGCGCTACCTGAAGAACACGGCATTCATTCTACCGGCGATAAGCTCAGCTCCGGTAAAGGTTCCGGAGCAGGAGCGGATTCCTGACGGCAAGTTCAACGAGCTCCGGGCAAGGCTCGAAGAGTGGGTCAATGCGAAAAAGTATCGGGAGAAGGATGTGCCGTTCAGCGATATACTGAAAGAACTGAATACGGATGTCACTACAATGCGGCTGTTCATGAAGCGTGAGATGGGAATGGATTTCAGGCCATGGCGCAACAGGCTCCGACTTCAGGAGGCATGCACATTGTTCAAGAAACATCCCGAAATGAAGTCTGAACAGGTAAGCGAAATGGTCGGGTACAATGACAGCAGCAATTTCCACAAGGATTTCAAGCGTTTTACAGGCATGTCCGCAAGCCAATACAGGAAGCTGCCTTTGAATAGCTAGGCAGCTTCCTAGAGTCCTAGACGGTATATTGAAAAAGAAGGAGGCATTACAGCCACCTCAAGAATACGGCTATAGCAGATCCAGCTCAATCATATCGCGGAAAGTGCCATAAGACAGCCCCAAAGAGCTTAATGTCTCCAGATGAAAGGTCTCATCGTTAATGCGGATTGTCATCTTGTCCATGGTAAGCTCCGAATACTGAATCAGCTGAGTGAATGTTTCCGAAGAACCAGGGTTCCGGATAATGGCTTCTATTGTTCCTGACACGCCATCAGCCGCTGGCTGAAGAGTATAACTGTTCTTTAGCCCCACAAAGTCGCCAGGGTTGATCTTAGATGCCGCACCAGGCTTTTGCTCCTTAATCACATTATAGTATTCCTCATTGACAATCATGCCGTTAACAAATACGCCATCTCTAATGGAGAATACCTGGTAGCAGCCGGACTGGGTATCCATGTAGCACCACTCTTTTTCAGGTGTGATCTTGTTTTCAGGATCAGAATCCTTCTTGCATGACGTCCCTGACAGGAACATGGCAGACAGCACCGCCATTACAGTGAAAATCTTTTTCATGATATTATCAGTTTTTTATTGGGTATGCAGCCTCCGTAAACGATGCGAATATAGAGCTTGCAATGCAACAAAAAACTATTTTCAATGAAATACCATGAAAAACTTTGAATCTGTCAACATTTTGCCAGCCAGTATCCTGAGAATACAGCGGCAAGCCCAAGGACAATGCTCAAGCCGACATAGAATGCGAATGTCAGCCAGTTTCCGGACTGGAGCAGTACAAGACCCTCATTGGCAAAAGTCGAGAAAGTAGTGAAACCGCCGCATAGTCCTGTCGTGAGCAGCAGACAATAATGGCTTGCGGTAGATGAATATCTGGAGAAAAATCCGTAGAGCAATCCTATCAGCAGGCAGCCCACGACATTGACAATGAATGTCTGCAACGGGAAACCGCTGACAGGACGGACCAGAATCGAGACAATGTAGCGCAATGCTCCGCCGGCAAAACTGCCGAGTCCGACAATCAATATTGATTTCAGCACAGGCTACCGCCTTTTAAGACGGGCGGCAAGAGAGCCATCCATTGCCCCCTTCATCAGCTTACGGGTGCCCTCAAACTGCTTCAGCAGCCTGTTCACCTCCTGAATGGAGGTTCCACTGCCGTCAGCGATACGCTTGCGACGGCTTCCATTGATAAGCTCGGCATGCTCGCGCTCGTATGGAGTCATTGACATGATGATGGCCTCGACGCTCTTGAACGCGCTGTTGTCAATATCGACATCCTTTATCGCCTTCCCTACACCAGGAATCATTGATGCAAGATCCTTGATATTGCCCATCTTCTTTATCTGCTGGATCTGGTTATAGAAATCCATCAGGGAGAACTGATTTTTCGCGAGCTTCTTCTTCAGTTCACGTGCCTGCTTCTCGTCATACTGCTCCTGCGCCTTCTCCACGAGAGATACAACATCACCCATTCCGAGGATCCTGTCCGCAATACGTGCCGGATGGAAGACATCCAGGGCATCTATCTTTTCCCCTGAAGAAATGAACTTGATAGGTTTTCCTACGACAGCCTTGATGGAAAGAGCTGCACCGCCACGGGTGTCACCATCCATCTTTGTAAGCACGACTCCGTCGAAATCGAGGGTATCATTGAATGCCTTGGCAGTCTCCACAGCATCCTGTCCTGTCATCGCATCGACCACGAAAAGGATCTCTGTCGGATTGACAGCCTTCTTTATCGCAGCTATCTCATCCATCATCTCCTGGTCAACAGCAAGACGTCCTGCGGTATCGATGATAACCACAGAAATGCCTTCAGCCCTGGCCTTGGCCACAGCGTCTGAGGCAATCTTCACAGGATCCTTTACGCCCTCCTCGGCATATACAGGGACGCCTGCCTGCTCGCCCATAACCTTAAGCTGGTCGATAGCGGCAGGACGATAGACGTCGCATGCCGCAAGAAGGACCTTCATCCCCTTCTTCGACTTGCACAGGTTGGCAAGCTTCGCGGTGAAGGTAGTCTTACCTGAACCCTGCAGACCCGCAATCAGGACAATGCCGGGATTTCCCTTAACATTAATGTCCTGCGCACCGCTTCCCATGAACTCGGCAAGCTCGTCGTGGACAATCTTGACCATCATCTGCTGCGGTTTCACTGCCGTCAGCACATTCTGGCCCATAGCCTTGTCCTTCACGCGGTCACAGAACTCCTTGGCGACCTTGTAGCTGACGTCGGCATCAAGCAGCGCCTTGCGTATATCCTTTACAGTCTCGGCAACATTGATTTCCGTTATTTTACCTTCACCCTTGAGAATCTTGAACGACCTCTCGAGCCTTTCTGACAGATTTTCAAACATATCGTAGTATTCCTTTTATTAATATAAGAAGCTTTCCCAAATAAAAGCCGAACAGATTGCAAAATTACTTAAAAAAACCTAACTTCGCACAAAATTTCAGGCGGCTTGGAGCAAATTCCCGCCACTGACGTTAAACAATTGTAAATTAAAGATTGGAAATGGAAAAAGGACCAATTTCAAATTTCATCACCCACAACTACCGTCACTTCAACTCGGCTTGCCTTGTTGATGCGGCAAAAGCTTATGAAGAGCTTCTTGCGAAAGGTGGCAAGATGATGTTGGCCATGGCCGGCGCCATGAGTACAGCCGAGCTCGGACTCTCTCTCGCAGAGATGATCCGCCAGGACAAGTTCTCTATTGTATGCTGCTCCGCAAATAACCTTGAGGAGGACATCATGAATCTCGTAGCACACTCCCACTACTATAGGGTGCCGGGCTACAGGAACCTTACCGCACAGCAGGAGCAGGAGCTTCTTGACAACCACTACAACCGTGTCACAGATACCTGCATCCCTGAAGAAGAGGCATTCCGCCGTCTTGAGGGCGCTCTCGTGGATGTCTGGAACAAGGCCAAGGCTGAAGGAAAGAGATACCTCCCTTACGAATATATCTATCAGATTCTCAGAAGCGGTGTTCTCGAGAAATACTACGAAATCGATCCTAAGGACAGCTGGGTTCTTGCAGCATGCGAGAAGAACATCCCTATCATCTGCCCTGCATGGGAGGACTGCACCACAGGTAACATTTTCGCAGCTCACTGCATCAAGGGCGACTTCACACCGGATCTCGTGAAGAACGGAATCGAGACAATGCTCTTCCTCGTTGACTGGTACAAGAAGAACGCCACCGGCGCAGGTGTCGGCTTCTTCCAGATCGGCGGCGGTACAGCTGGCGACTTCCCAATCTGCGTAGTTCCGATGATGGAGCAGGATCTCGGATGGCATGGTACACCGCTCTGGTCATACTTCTGCCAGATTTCAGACAGCACCACTTCATACGGTTCTTATTCTGGAGCAGTTCCTAACGAGAAGATCACATGGGGCAAGCTTGCACCTGAGACACCGAAGTTCATCGTAGAGTCTGACGCTACAATCGTAGCACCTCTCATCTTCGCATACGTTCTCGGCTGGTAATCCTGCCACGAAAACAGAATAAAAAGGGAATGCCCCGAAACGGACATTCCCTTTTTCAGAATCTGTTTAAACAGATTATTTGATAAAATCAATATAGTATATTCAATCAAAATAGACACCTATGATAAAAACTGACATCATAAGGCATGCCGTGGCGTCGGCATGTATTTCCGGCAATATCAAGCTTTTCCTGTTCGGTATCGACAGGCGCGAGGCATCAAGAATAGGCCGGCCCCGCAATGGAGACGGCTCCAGAAGGCAGCGGATGAGCCGTGCCAGCTTCGAGCAGATAGAGATGCGCCTGGAAAGATGGGCATCGCACCAGGCTGACAGCAGCAGGAACCCGTCATTGTCGGAACTGGCAAAAGACATCAATGTGGAAAAGAGCGCCCTCCTTTCCTATTTCAGCAGATACCTCAAAAAAGACTTCCGTTCATGGAAAAGCAGCCTGAGGATCAGCCGGGCAAGGGTAATGCTCCTTGACGAAGACAGCCCACTGGATATAGACATAATATCCAGACATCTCGGATTCAGCAACAAGTCCAACTTCCACAGACAGTTCAAGCAGCATACAGGATGCACCCCGGGACAATGGAAAAGCTCCGGAGGGCATCCTGAACTATACGGCGGAAACTCCGGCGACGCAGCCGAAGCTATGACTGCTGATGAGCCGGACGCAGAAGATCCAGCACCACCTTCACAGGATTGAATGTTTCCAGAGGGACCTCAACAAAGCAGGTATTCCAGTCGCTCATAGAGCCATTCCACAATCCTGGCAGCTCAAGTGCCTTAAGGTCCCTGCCCTGATAGCTCTTGGAGCTGATGAATCCCGCATCCGCATCCACGTAGTCCAGAAGATTGAACTTGTTCCCCTTGTAATCCCTGATGCAGCAGACAAGATCCACAGGATTGAAGTGTGTCGCCCTTGCAAGTATATCACGTGAGCGTCCGTCTGTCATGTCAATCTGCACACTTTCGAGGATCTGGAGATTGGACGAGCCATCTTTCCCGGCAATGATGAACGGGCCTCCACCAGGTTCTCCCTGATTACGGACCATTCCGCAGACCCTGACAGGACGGTTCAGCTTGGAACGGAGCAGAGCCACACGCTCCACGATGCTGCGGGTAAGCGGCAGCTGGATGCAAAGCTCCCCATCCATGAATGCCTCCACCTTGTCACACAACTGCGCACATTTGTCGGACTGCATATCCTCAATGGCGTCGAAAGCCCTCAGATATCCGAAGATTCTGTCCCTCAGCTCCAGGCACCTGCCCATAAGCACCTTCTTGTACAGGGCTGTGGTCTCGAGGAACCTGTCATTGGATACATTGTCAATGTTCTTGATCGAAACGAGCTCATCATCAATAGAATTGAGATTATATATCAATGCCCCATGCCCTGCCGGACGGAACAGAAGTTCTCCGGTCTCAGTACGGAAAGGCCTGTTCTTCATATCTACTGCAATCGTATCCGTAGATTTCTTCTGGAATGTGAACGATATATTATAGCGGATACCATACCTTTTCTCGTACTTCGCCTTCACTTCCGCAAGAGCAGCCTCGAAAAGCGGCTGATACTCAGGAGATATCGTAAATATCACATTGGCAGTGCCATCAGCATTGCGCATATAGTCCTGTGCCTCCACCAGATGCTCGGCAAATGCGGTGCGGCACTCTCCGTCAGGATACCTGTGGAAACGGAGCACTCCTTTAGGTTTGGAGCCGTATCCTAGCCCCTTGTCCGTAAGCACTTCCTCTGCCACACTCCTGCGGTACTCTGCGCTGTCCTCCGGTGTCCCGAACATATCTTCAGTATAGAACGCAAACTTCTGTATTTCAGAAGCCAGTTTTCCGACAGAAGAATCCTGGCCAGGATCATTGCCCTCCTCCAGAGCCGACAGCCCTGCGAAGATATCCTTGAACATCCTGGAAGCAGCACCTGAAGCAGGAATGAACTTGCATTTTCCAAGTACAGATGCATTGTCGCAATACGCTGCCGCAGCCTTTATGCCATCCTCGTCAAGAACCTTGATTCCACGCTCCGGTGTCGCCGGCGCAACGATATTCATCCACGGAAAGCCCTTCCTGAAGCGTTCCACCTGAGCCTCGGCAGCCTTGACAGTCGAACCGCGCTCTTCTATCCTCTTTATATCTTCCTTGTCGAACATGATATTGAATTTAGTCTATATATACTTCTCTTCTATATTTATATTCAGCCCGCAGCTTGTCGAAGTTCTCCGGAGCAAGGCGGAGCATGAAATCATCCGTGAAAATCGGGTAATTATATTGCAGCACGGCAGCTATCTCGCCCTGGTTCAAGCCCTTGAGATCAAGCTTCACCGCCTCGTTCTCCGGAAGCCCTGTCTTCGGGAAGAACTCATAAAGTGGCTGGATGCCGAAATAATGTGCCACTGCACGGACAGCAGCTGCAGTCCCGTTCTGCTTGCCCTGATATGAATACCCAGCAATATGAGGAGTGGCTATAGCCACCTTGTCCATCAGCTCCCTGTCAATATCCGGTTCATGGTTCCATGTGTCGATTATTACCGGTCCGAGCTTCGGAATAGCTTCCTTAAGGGCATCGTCACACACGACCTCTCCCCTTGAAGCATTGATAAAGAACGCTCCCGGCTGCATCATTGAGAAGAAATGGCGATCAGCCATCCCCCTTGTGGTGTCGTCCAGGGGCGTATGCATTGTCACAATCTGGGAATTCTGAAGCAGATAGTCGAGATCGCAGAATCCGAAAGGCCCTTCGGCCGCAGCCCTTGGAGGATCGCACTTCAGGATCTTGAATCCAAGGGCAAGCCCCATCCTTTCGATAAGGCTGCCGACATGGCCGACACCGACTATGCCGATAGTGTCCCCCGCCAGACTTATCGCGCGTCGTGATGCCAGACCGTATAGCGCCGAGAACACATACTCCATGACACCTCCGGCATTGCACCCAGGTGCATTTCTGACAGTAATCCCGTGCGCGTCGCAATACGGAAAGTCTATATGGTCCGTACCGATTGTCGCGGTGGCGATGAACTTCACACGGGAGCCATCCAGCAGACCGGCATTGCACCTGGTCCTGGTGCGGATCATCAGGGCGTCGGCGTCCTTCACATCAGCCGGACCGATTTCAAGCCCCGGCATATAACGCACTTCCGCATACGGTTCGAAAACCCCTTCCAGAAATGGAATCGCATCATCAGCGACAATCTTTATCTTTTTATCCATGCCCATCAAACTATTTCAATATCAATGTCTTTACAGGTTTCTGCCCTTCGGATGCAAGAAACAGAGGATCTTTAAGAATCTCCCTGTTCAGAGCATCCACTATGGCATCCTTGTTAAAGAAAAGCTGGTTGCGCACCACGGAAGACGAAATCCCGCAGTACAGGACACCATTCTTCACATATTTCGACAAAGTGTACGGAGCTGCACCTGTAACCTTGTCCCATGCCGACATTATTATCTGGTCATTCATCCCAGAAGACAGGCGCATGACCTTCAGAAGCCTCGGCATGATGTCCCCGAGCGATGAGGGTTCCTTACGTTCCAGCGATACGCTCTTGCCCTTGTAACTCATCGGATCTCCTCCTTTCTGAAGCTGCCTCCGGAAGTCTCGAAATACGCCCTGTCCTCCGTTATCCTGTCCACTATACCGGACAGCCTCACCTTGTTGCTGTCAGTTATGAATATCTGGCCGAAATCATTGCCTGCCACCATCGCTAGAAGGTTTCCGGTCCTGTCCATGTCAAGCTTGTCAAACACATCGTCAAGAAGCAGCATCGGAGGCACCCCGAAACTTTTCTTCATCAGCTCGTACTGTGCGAACTTCAGAGACACAAGAAATGACTTCTGCTGTCCCTGCGAGCCGCATCTGCGGATAGGGTGCCCGTCCATGCCGAATACCAGGTCATCCCTCTGCGGCCCGGCTGAAGTATAGCCGAGGGCAATGTCCCTGTTTCTTGCGGCGGCGAGAATATCCTTCAATGCGCCCTTGTCCAGATCTGACTTATATGAGATATCCACGGCTTCACGTCCTCCGGACAATGCCTGATAATATCTCTCCACCACAGGGGACAGATCCCCGGCAAATGCCTTCCGGCGCTCATAGATGCGCTGTGCGTATGTCTCCATCCTCTCATCCATGATCTCCAGCAGGGCAGGATCCGGCCTGTCTGTCTTCAGCACCGTATTGCGCTGATTCAGAAGCCTGTTATACTGCTGCACATCAGACAGATATTCCTTGTCCATCTGCGACAGCACCATATTCAGGAAACGCCTCCTGTCCTCACCGGAGTCACTCACAAGGGACACATCATCTGGAGAGACCATGACCACTGGCAGCTCTCCTATATGCTCGGAAATCCTCGGATACGGCTTGTCATCACGGCGGAGCTTCTTCTCCCCTTTCGATGTCACCTTTATCGAGAATCTTGACTTTAAGGTATTCTGCATCAGATATGTCCCTGACAATGAGAACGCATCAGAACCGTAGCGGAAGTTATCCCGGTCAGAAGAACGGAACGCGCTCTTCGTCATGGACAGATACCAGATGGCGTCTATGAGATTGGTCTTGCCCTCACCGTTTCCGCCGGATATGCAATTGATGTTGGCGGAGAATTCCAGTTCCGCCAACGCTATATTTCTGTAGTCCTGGACCACTATTTTTTCCAGCACCGCCATTGTCAATAAAAAAGAGTCATCGCCATACAATTGTACAAAGATAACTCTTTTACCCGGTTTTAGAAGCTGTTTTGAAATGATTGAAAAGTTGTTTGAGGCAAGTAACCTTCAAAAAACAGTTATTAAAGCTATTATTGGAAAATTTCCTTATTTTTTATACATTTGCGGTCTATTATGCGCTGGGCGCATTTGAATGAATATAAAAACATAAGAAAATATGGCACAAGAAACTCTTAAAGATCAGGAGAGACTGCAGGAAGAGCAGGTTGTAGAAAAGGTATCTTCTGTAGAAAAATTTTTCAATGAGAACAAAAAGATTATCTGGGGATGCCTCGGAGCAATCATTGTAATCGGCGTGGCTGTACTTTGCTACCACAAGTTCTACGCGCAGCCGCAGAAGGCAGAGGCAGCGGAGCAGATGTTCCCGGCAGAGACAAATTTCCGCGCCGGCAACTACGAACTTGCTCTTAACGGTGACGGCAATGTGCTCGGTTTCAGCCAGATTATCGACGAGTACGGCTCATTCGCAGGAACAGCTGCATATTTCTATGCAGGAGTCTGCGAGCTTCAGCTTGGCAAATACGAGGAAGCGCTTTCCTACCTTAATAAATATAACGGAAAGGACGAGATCCTGAAGGCAAAGGCTCTCAGCTGCAAAGGTGATGCATACGAGGGACTTGAGAACTACAAGGAAGCTGTGGCATGCTACGAGAAGGCAGCAGGAGTCGCTGACAACATGTTCGCAGCCGCATACCTCCTGAAGGCAGGCATCGCTTGCGAGGAGCTCGGCGACAGCGCAAAGGCTCTCTCTTTCTACAAGAAGATCAAGGATCAGTATCCGCAGTCGATGGAAGGTTATGATATAGACAAGTATATCAGCAGAATAGAGAACGCACAGTAAAATATATACAATATATGGGAAGAGCTTTTGAGTTCAGAAAAGAGAGAAAGTTGAAACGTTGGGGCCACATGGCCAAGACGTTCACCAAGATCGGAAAAGAAATCACAATCGCTGTAAAGCAGGGAGGTCCTGACGTTATCGGAAACCCTCGTCTCCGCGCCCTTATTGCAGAGGCAAGAAACGAGAACATGCCTAAGGACAATATAGAGAGAGCCATCAAGAAAGCTACGGATAAGAGCCTCGGAGACTTCAAGGAAGTCACATTTGAAGGCTACGGCCCATACGGCATCGCATATCTTGTGGAGACTGCCACAGACAACAATACCAGAACTGTCGCAAATGTCCGCAGCTACTTCACCAAGTGCGGAGGCTCGCTCGGAACAAGCGGAAGCGTAAGCTTCATGTTCGACCATAAGTGCGTATTCAAGATCAAGTACACGGAAGGCATGGACATTGATGAGCTCCAGCTCGCATTATGCGACTACGATGACGACCCTGAGGTATTCATCGAGGAGCAGGAGGACGAGGATGAGAACATCACGAAAGACGTTGTAATCTATGGAGCTTACGAGTCTTACGGCGGAATCCAGAAATTCATTGAGGACAACGGATATGAACTCATCTCCGGAGGATTCGACAGGATTCCTAACGTGGAACTGAAGGATGTGACACCGGAGCAGCGCGAGACATTGAACAAGCTCACAGACCTTCTGGAGAACGACGATGATGTCACCAACGTATATTCTACCATGAAGCCGGCTGAGGAATAAATCATAGGAAAAACAGTAAAAGAACAGGAAGAAAACTTTCGTTTTCTTCCTGTTCTTTTACATATCACCCAATAGGTCACTTAATAGTTTTCAAGTACTTAAGTGTTTGCTCCTTACGCTCTTTCATACGGATGCGCCATATAAGTTCCTGAACAGAGACTGCCCTATAGGAGTTACCTAATGAAGATATACACTGCATAGCAGCGGCAGCACCTTTCTTTCCAGAGAAGTCACTCCAGGCATGAACACAAACCAGATCATGAGACAGACCGTTATTGACCGCCGTCATTCTGGCCGCAATCTCAGCAGGAGTTCCTTGGCCAGGTTCAGAAGAACCGTTCCATAAAGAATACGCAGCAGATATAACAGGGATATCATAACCCGCCTTATTAGTATACCAGAAAGTATTTCCGTGCCCTCCATTATATGGAGAATATTGAATTACCACTATTCCCTCAAGCTGGTCATTGGCCTCGATAAATACCTTATAAGCTTCTTTAGCCGCATCAGAATTGACATCGTGAGCCATGAGATGAAGCACCTTCAGCCTATGAGCATTCATGCTTGCGGCAGTACGTTTCGCCAACAGTTCCAATCCCGCTTTCCTGTCAGTCCTGGTTGCAAAGTCATCCACATAGAAATACCCTCCGCCGAAACACTCCATCAACGTGCTATTGTCTGCCTGTCTAGAAAAAAGATAATCTTCCTGGGCAGGAGCCAGCTGCTCCAAAGCCTGTGAGCAGATTCCAAAACTCATCCTCGATGGTATAACGGACGAAACAGAATAATAATCCTTGTCAAAACCGTTCATAAGCCATTGGTAATTATCACCATCGCTCAAGAAAAATGACACGTAATGAGCGGAGGCTGAATAATCGATTTTCCGGGGATTGATAACCTTTGCAAGAACCGGAGTCTGAGAAACTGCTCCAGCAGAAGTCAAGCCATGATTACTGCTCCAATCAGCCGCAAGCATCAGGCGTCCATTAGCTGAAACAGGTGAGACGAATACATCCTCTCCTGAAGCATGCTCCCATCCCAGGACCGATGCACCGGGAGCAAGCCAAGCAAGTATTTCATTCAAGATCCCGACATTTGTTCCGCCGTAAAAATCACCTTGCTTCTTATTAAGATTCAGCACGAAAAGGTCATTCTTGATAGCATATTCACGGAGTTCTCCTGTCTGAACAGGCATCAAGACCAATGCCTTATTGCTGCATCTATTCTTAAACTCATGCCATGCATCCTCAGTGGTCTTGCCTGTGGCATCATAAGTCATGGTCATTCCAAGCTTATCGAAATAAGCCTTATCCCTTACATCCACAATTACTGAGTTATAAACATGAGAAGCAATAGTAGCAACTACTGCACTTTCCGGGTTCTTCTCCACATCTGACAGGACATAGCCGTCAACTAGATCCCTGACATTGACTTTCTTGCCTTCCCATTCACCGTAATCCTTGGAAAGGAGTTCGGTTCCAGTCTGCCTGCCGATTTCTGAGCCGAGAGTTTTCTTTACCCTAGCATAGGCATCTTGTGAATTCTCCAACCATATTCCGACATTGGTCTTCCCCTGCTCCAAAGCTCTATTCACAAGTCCGGCAAGAGACTGACAGAGAAGATGATACTGAAGACCACGGGTATTTTCTGAAAGCCCGAGGTCATTACGGTCCTCCCTGTCGATAACATCTACGCATGTCCAATGAGCTTCAGGGACACGAGAAGATACAGGCATATTGAACCAGGAATTATCAGTATTCTTGTCATAAATATCTTCATAGCATACAGCATCTGAAGAAGACTCCGGAATAGAGACATCCGTGTTATCAGGCAATCCTGTATTTCCACCACCTCCGGTCTCGCCACCGATAACCGGACCGGAATCCGGTTCACCTCCTGAACAAGAGCTGAAGAGCACCACAGACGCTGCAATCAATGCTGCAATCAAAATGTTTTTATTTTTCATTGTCTAACGAAAAGGAATAAGGACGGTCCGCAGCAGAATTGCCACGCGAAACAACAGGAGTGCTGCACATATCAAAGTCGATGGATGCACCATCCGCCAACTCCTTATATGTGAGCCACGTCCTGGTCTGTTCACGACCATTAACTTTCATTGATTTAACATAGAAATTCTCGCGCGAGTTTCCTGAAGCATTGATTTCCACAGTCTTGCCCGAAGGCAGGGAGATCCTGACATTCCGGAAGAGCGGAGTGCCGACGGCGAATTCACCTGACGCCGGGCATACAGGGTAGAATCCCATCGCCGAGAACACATACCACGCTGAAGTCTGCCCATTATCCTCGTCACCGCAGTAGCCGTCAGGGGCTGCAGTATAGAACTTGTCCATCACCTCGCGGATACGAGCCTGGGCTTTCCATGGCTGCCCGCACCAGTCATACAGATAGATGAAATGCTGGATAGGCTGGTTGCCGTGGGCATAGTTGCCCATGTTCATGACCTGCATCTCGCGGATCTCATGAATCGGGAACCCGTAGTAGCTGTCATCGAAAAGCGGCGGGATATTGAACACAGAGTCCATCATCTCCCCGAACACCTGGTCTCCGCCCATCAGGTCAATGAGTCCCTGAGGGTCATGGAATACAGACCACGTGTAATGCAGGCTGTTTCCCTCAGTAAAGTCTCCGCCCCACTTGAGCGGGCTGAACGGGCGAGAGAAGGTTCCGTCCTCGTTACGTCCCACCATAAGCTTATATTCAGGATCATACAGGTTTCTGTAGTTCAATGCGGCTTTCCTGTAAGGCGCCAGCTCCGCCTCGGACTTGCCGAGAGCCTTGCCGAACCGCCAGATGCACCAGTCATCGTAAGCATATTCCAGAGTCCTGGCAGCATTCTCATTGATGCCGACATTGCATGGAACATAGCCAAGGCTGTCATAATACTCCCATCCAAGGCGCCCGGTGGAGCTGACCTCCGGATGCACGCCATGCGCATCGGACACGACAGCATCCCAGAGCTTTTCAGCATCATATCCGCGGATACCGTTTATATATGCATCTGCCACCACGGATGCCGAATTGTTTCCGACCATGCAGCCGCGATGCCCGGGGCTTGCCCATTCAGGAAGGAAGCCGCTTTCAAGATATGCATTGACAAGCCCCTCCTGGACTTTCACGCTCTGCTCCGGATAGACGAGGTTCATAAGCGGGAACAGGCTCCTGAACGTGTCCCAGAATCCCGTGTCTGTCGTCATGTGGCCAGGACGGACCTCGCCATTGTATGGGCTGTAGTGAACCCTCTCGCCGGCCGCATTGACCTCCGAAAGGTCGCGGGGGAACAGAAGGGTACGGTAGAGGCAGGAATAGAAAGTCCGAAGACGGTCAATGTCGGGGTCGCTCACACTTATACGCCCCAATGCGCTGTTCCAGCTGTCGCGGCAGGCAGTCCTGACTTCATCGAATGTCCTGTCCCCTACCTCCTGGAGATTCAGCTCCGCCTGGTCAATGCTTATGAACGACGATGCCACTTTCAGCCCGACCTGCTGGCCGCGGCGTGTCCTAAAGCCGACAAGCGCCATGGCATGGTCAGCCTCCACCTCCTGCGCTCCGGTAATCTTGCCGTCTGCTATTGTCTCCACCGTCTCAAAAGGGGTATCGGAGACAATCACGAACCAGTTATGGAAGTTTTCCGGAACTCCGCCATGATTGTTCTTCACGTATCCGACAATCTTGTTCTGCTCCGGAATGACTTTCACATAAGAGCCGCCAGCATAGCCGTCAACCACCAGATAGGACATGTCCTTCTCCGGATAAGTGATACGGAACGCCGCAGCACGTTCAGACGGGGTGACCTCCGCAACGACATCGTGTTCTGCCAGATATACCTTATAATAATATGGTGTAGCGACCTCCGCCTTATGTGAGAACCAGCTTTCACGCTCATTCTCATCGAAGACCGGTCCTGTGGTAACAGGCATGATGGAAAATGCTCCATAGTCATTTATCCACGGGCTCGGCTGATGCGTCTGCTTCAGGCCACGGATCCTGGTGGCAGTGTACTGGTAAGTCCAGCCGTCTCCATTCTTCCCGGTCTGCGGAGTCCAGAAATTCATTCCCCATGGCACCGCCACTGCAGGATAAGTGTTTCCTGCCGACAAGGCATAGGTGGATTCGGTCCCGACAAGGGTGCTGACATAGTCAACCGGGGATTCTACATAGTCAATGCTGCCGCGACAGCATGATACAGCCACCGTAGCACAAGCAATAATGGAAAGAAATCTATATCTTGTCATAACTTACTTGTTTTCAAGCATCTTAATAAAGTAGCCTCCAACCACAGAACGCGCTTTAAAGCCTCTGTAATTAGGTTTATCGGTAAATATCCAGTCCGACATCGGCACGCGGTCGACCGTTTCGTTCATGAACTTGTGAACAGGAGCGACGAAAGACTCAAAATCTTGCTCGGAATCAGCCATAGCAGCAGTCCATATAATCCAGTCTGTCTTGGTATATGTTTCGCGACTGTCAAGAGGCAGGCCATAAACATTCATCTTGTGAAGGTAGTATGCAATTTCCTTTTGTCTGACAGAGTCCGGGAATATCTGAAGGTCAAGAAGCTTATCCCATACAAGGTTATATTTCTGGCTCCATGTATTCTTCTGATCGAATGTCAGGCGATAATGATCCACGTCATCAGCCATTTTCATCCATTCAGCCGCAAGTTTGCGTGCCATAGCCATATATTCGTCAGCGATGTCCTTCTTGCCGAGCATCTCAGCAACATAACCATATGAGGCAATACCGAGAATCGCTTTCACAGAAAGATTCGCATTGTGGGCAAAATGCCCAGCAAAATCATCAGTGCAAAGTTGGTTTTCCGGATCCAGGCCAAATTCCGCCAGATAACTTGCCCAAGTTGTCATGGTTTCCCAGTGTTTTGCTGCATACCCGGCATCTCCAGAATAATGGCAGACGGCAGCTGTAAGAGAAAGCATGTTACCTGCTTCTTCGACAGGCATGTCACCTCCATAAGTCTGCCCATTGGCAAGAGGATATGTTCCGACATCATGAGATGGGAATGGTTTAGTCCACCTGCCACTCTCGCTGTAATAATAAATATGGTTCATTAGTCCTTCAGCCAAAACCGGGTTATATAACAGGAACAGAGGCGCAGACGGGTATGTCACATCCACAGTTCCAATTGAGCCATTGCTATTGTTCTCCTTGGAAAGCCAGAGCAAATCGCCGTTTGGAGATTTCACAAGTTTGTGTGCATGGATTGCCTGACGATATGCCAAAGCGCATAGTTCGGCATAATCATGCCCGCCTGCCTTTTCCGCCTCACGCATGAGACTCCTGTCGAAATCATAGCAACGCGCAATCAGAGACTTCTCTTCCTTACGCGCCTTTTCGAATTGCTCTTCAATATTGGATTTGCCATCAGAATTCCAATAAGGCCTCAGATTCTCACCAAAATACTGAATCGAATAAATATCATCATAACCTATCATCAACGAACCGGCAGCAGTCTTCACCATGCCATATTCTCTTGACATTGACATTCTACCATCCGAATTCTCTCCCTTCCGGCCGATTGAAGAAAGACATCCTCCATTCTTAAAGCAATTCCTCAGATCAACCGCCTTGCCAACGCCTGCATCCATACTGGCGGCATCTGCAGCAAGATAAAAATATCCCCAGTCGATTCTCACATCATCACCTTTTTTTTCAAGGATTTCCTGTGATTTAGTGCCGGCTTTAAGATAGACAATGCCATTATGTGAATATGTCTCAGACACGGTTTCCTGCCAGCTCTTGTCTGACGCCCATCTTGGCGAAGCTTCGAAATAAATGCTCACATCATGCTTGTTGCCATCGTTAGAAACTGTTTCATAAGATATGTAATTGACAGGACGGCTTACTAATTCCAGATTATCAAGAAACAATGGCGCTGAAAAGGTCAGTTTCAAGTCCACAGGACCACACGTAAACAGATAGTGGGTTTGCGTAGCCTGCACATCTGCAGATTTCTGGATAGCGGTATTAGAAAGCACACTCACCGGTTCAGAAGGCATTTTCAATCCAAAGTCAATGACAGCCAAGCCGCCTGTATTCTCGCAGCTGGCAGCCAGCACATTGTATCCAGGCTTAAGAGCAGCCATTGCTGCATCACCTAGAGGATAAAGTGCATCATGATTGCATATATTTCCAGTATCCAGAATCTTCACTCCATTGATATAGAACACAGCCCTGTCATCATTGCTGTAATTCAGATAAATCTGACGTCCGGAAAAATCATCTGTAATCTCGACTTTCCTCCTCACCCAGATGTACCTGGACTCCCATAATGTCCTGGCATAAATATCATCATCTGTCCCGAACGCACCTGAACCCACTTTCCACGATGCATCATTATAGAATTCCGATGTCCAGGCTCCTGCAGGCTCTTTCTCTGTATATCGTCCTGTCCAGTCACACTCTTGAGCTACAGGTGCAAGAGACTGCAGGTCAGCATCCTCAATTCCCATGAAACGATAGACAGTCCCATCCACTTTCAAAGCCCCTATCAAAGGGAACTCCTTGCCGGTCCAGTGGCATACCGATGAGCCATAAAGTTCATCACTCATTGACCATGCACTCGTATAAGGGTCAATGATCACCAAAGGATAGGCCGGGGCTCTCAAAGTATTCTGTTCCACAGACATATCCATACCACAAGACACCACAGCAGCCAAGGCTGCACATAAAATCATTTTTTTCATCTCAAGACCCATGTATATTAATGTTTACCAGACGAACTCGACATCTACCCCATCAGGATTATTTTCAAACTTCAAGAGATATGTCCGGCTAGGAGCATCCCAACAATTCCCATCAAGGCAATCTCTTCCATTAACTTTCAGCGATTTTGGAACAGAAGGCAAAATTACTCTTGACACATTGACAGTTGCTGAAGGACTCTTGGCGACATAAGAGAACGTATGTCCTGAAATAGTCTCATTTTCCGCACGGCTGGCAGCGGCAAGAATCATCGGCTTGCCCTTTTTCACTTTGGAAAGGTCAATTAGAAGCCTCTGCACGCCAGGTTTGACCTCCACATTATCGACGACAGGCAAAGCCGGATCATATAGGTCTATGAATTTCCCTTCCAATTTGAGAGGTTCACCAGAAACGCTCTCATCCAGAACTGCAGCAAGCAGATACCGTCCCCTAGCAAGTATAA
Organism: uncultured Bacteroidales bacterium; assembly: GCA_934691625.1. Classification (GTDB taxonomy): domain Bacteria; phylum Bacteroidota; class Bacteroidia; order Bacteroidales; family UBA932; genus Cryptobacteroides. The sequence continues at coordinate 32,300 of CAKUTA010000014.1, forward strand.
AATTGTTCTTCATTTCAATGCTTCCGCCACATAAGTCCTCAACTGCTGAAATCAACGTCTTTGCGCCATCTTTCTTCAATACAAATTCCTTAGGATCCTGGCGAATTATACGCACACGACCTTTCCCATACTTATAATCCCCTGCTGATGGATTCGTATCGATGTCCATAAGGGAAAACAGATGGTCTGATGCGGAAGAATAGCTATTTCCGTCTTGATTCCACCATTCAGAAATATTCTGGAACGGGTCATCATCACGTCCGGCATATATAAGCATGCCACCATTTTTCACCCATTCTGCAATATATGTATGAGCTTTGCTTTCAAGCGGTTTCATATTGGAATATGTCATAATAAGCACTTTAGTGTCTTTCAGTGCCATTTTGAAACCAAGATTCTCGAGATGAACAATTCCGACAGGAACTCCAACCTTCAGAAGCGGCATTGACATTCCATAGAAATTGGAAAGCTGCGGATCATCATATCCATCATGTTCAGGATATCTTTGGAACATCAGTGAGTTTGCCATCAGCACATTGATTCCATGAGTACCGGACACTTCAGTCTCTGCCAAAGGCATATTCTGAAGAGCATTTACCATTATCTGCATCATTGTCGCATAGTCAGATGGGATATGGATTTTTTCGTCCGAATCCTTGCTCTTTCTATATAGTCCGGTATAGATTCTCTCCGGCCAAGGCATTATTTCATAGCTATTTATCTGCGGATAAAGCAGCTGGGCCGTAAATGTAGCCTGATAATTCCTGCGGTAATCATCCCAATCCCGCGGCCAATCCTCGATAGGGTCCGTCAAGAACCAGACTTTACGACCGGTAGGCGCTGTCATCGAAGCCATGCATCCATACTCCATAAATGCAGTTTCGAATACCCTCTCTTTGCAGATACCATTATAATAATCAGGTTCTCGGGATGTTCCGGTCCACACCTGTGCTATATACCCATCCACGCAAGGCAGGGATGCCAGACTAGCTTCAGGACTGACAATCTTCCACTGTGAATAATTAAGAAGTGAATGTGTCGGCACATAGCATTTCACATCCAGCCCCTTGCTTCTGCCATATTCCTTAGCATATGTAAACGCCTCCTCCAAAGCCCTGTAATATAGATGATACTTGAGTTTACCAGACATATATGTAGCCTCCGGAGACTCGTCCTGCGGTCTCCAGTCTGTTCCATAATATTCTTTCCATTCACGTTTGAATGCTTCACTATAGCCGGAACGGGCCCAAAACTCCGGTTCCTCCAGATAAATGGAAGTTATACCGGCATCAATGACTCTCTTGATCTGCTTTTCCTTAAAATATTCAAGATAGTTTCTGGTCGGGACGATGTAAGGAACCAGATGTCCATGCCATATCGTATCACCATTGGCATCAACCTGCCCTTCATCCAGATGCCATTTTCCATCCCACTCCCCGGTAAAGTAATCCTGGTATTCGCCCCAAGCTATACCAGTCATAAAATCCACCTTGTATCCCCTATCTTTCCAGGAAGCTATTCTTTCCTCCAATGTTTTCCTCCCACGTCCATTATCCGATGGATTTCCACCAACGCCATAAACCATTACGGCATCAGCTCTGTTATCTATTTCAGGCATCCAGCCACGTGAAGTCTGGAATGTGGTCTTTGTATTGTCTGATGTTTCATGACTAGCCGCACATGCAGCCAAAAGCGGCACAGACACAGCCAGGCATATGAATATCTTAGATTTATGCATAAATTTGGTTTTAAAGTGGGGATGCAGACAATTCTGCAACTATCCTCATCCCCACTATCAATAAAAAGGTCTTTATGGAATATTCACTTCCATTACTTCACTGTAGTTATAACGGCGTGTACCGCTTCCGCGAGGTGTATCATAATTAATCCTGGCAGCAGCTCTGATAAAGACCTTGCGGCCTGAAGGAATAGTTGTAGAAGTGGCGGACTGGATTGTCACAGGCTCGCCCAATTTAGCTTCAAAAGAATCACCTCCGAATTCCAATGCGGTTGACCACCTGGTATCGCGGGCACGATAGCCCATCGAAGATGAGTAGCCAACAAACAACTGGATATCAGTGACATTAGTAAAATCATCAGAATATCCTCCCATTGGCTCTACGAGTTCTTTGAATGTTTCCTTGGAAACAGCTCTGGTCACTTTCACCTGCGCGGTAATGGCACCTCCTGACACCTGAGGATTCCCTACAATTTCCACTCGAAGAAAAGGATGAACCTTGAATTCAACTTCGGTAGTCCCCTTGATATCAGTTACGATAGACCCATCTGAAATAGGCACTCCATCAGAAGTCTCACGCACGATAGGAATGAACGGGCCATCAATACGGATATTATAGTTTCCCTTGAATATCTTGGTATTCTGGAAAGTTCCGTCTGGGCGGCAATAGAAATCAGGATTATGGGTAGCATTCTCGCCATAGCTGAGTTCTGTCAATCTGACACGAATCCCCTCGCTTCCCTGATCAGTGAGAACAGGATCTCCAGTTTCCGCATCTACAACCTTGCCCTTGATAGTCTCATTAGGAGCTTCTGCATTGTCCAGTTCGAAAAGAGAACAGGAAGACGCTGCAATGATAGCCGCAGCGATTACTGGTATATATCTAAAAATTCTTTTCATAATCATCAGTATTTTATCTGTTTGGCTGCTGATCTATATATTTGCTCTTGGAAACTTCACCTGAAGGAATAGCAAAATAGTAATCGACGACATTGTAACCGAAGGTCTTCATAGAAACCCACTGATAGCTTTCATCGAAGAAGTATTTACCTGTCTCAGAGCTGTAGAATGGATACAGGCCCTTGAAACGGAACTGGGTTCCACTGCTGAATTCCTTGGAATTTCTCTTCTCACCCCAGAAACCATCCCTGTTATTCTCGTCAAGAACTCGCCAGCGTCTGAGATCCCATTTGGTCTTGTGCTCGAAAGCAAGCTCCTTGCGACGTTCCTTGCGGACAATATCCCGGGAATCTGTGTCTGCTGTAAGATTTCCTGAAAGAAGCGTTGCGCCAGCTCTCTCTCGGATATCGTTGATAGCGGAGGTCGCGATTTCCAGCATGTTGTCTCCCTCAACAGGAGAAGAAACCCCTGCAATCGAAAGTTCTACTGCAGATTCTGCGACAGCAAGAAGTACGTCTGCATACCTCATAAGGATGAACGGCTGGTCAGACTTGCCCTCTCCGATATTTTCCGCAGCAAGATTCTCATCCAGATATTTCCTCAGATAAAGCCCCGTAAGGTTGCCTTCGCCATTGCTGTAGAACGGGCCATTTTCTCCTGCAGCATTCATTGATTTGCCGTCAATCTTGACAATCTCCTGGTTTGTGCCGGAATTAGGGCTTAGATATAACTTCTTGGCAGCACCATTTGAACCGGTATAAATATCCAGATGCTGATATTTGGTATTCGCCCCGGAATAAGAATAGTCATTGAGCAGAGGCTTGATAGGAGCCGGACCGGTATAGACTCCAGCACGGATCTCGATTTCCCTTTTCTTAAACACATCCCCAGGGAAAATCACATAAGACCGGAGACGTGGCTCAGCATTGGCAAAGAGATCCATCGGTGAATCATAAAGAAGGTAGTTTCCTGAAGCATTATTAATTCCATCCGTAACTCTAATGGTATAGCCATCATCATATCTGTCAAATCCATCAAAAAGTTCAATAAAATCAAGTGACGGACATGAACCGGAGCAGAGAGGAGCCCGGAATATAAATGGAGAGCAATATGCGTCAAGACCATGAGTTACGGTTGGATATTCATACTTCTTCACAAGGATGTTCTCTGGACTTGTAAGGTCTTTCCACATAGCCACCATATTCTTGTACTGTGCTTCTTTGTCACCCCTTGCCCAAGACTTCTTGTAAAGAGAATATTTACCGGCTTTCATGACTTCCCTTGCAGCTTTATATGCTTCTGAGAACCATCTTTTCGAGCAATCCTGCCACTCGTCTTCAGCGAATCCTATAACTCGGACACCGGTCTTCTCACCTATACCGGTAAGGCGCCCTGACACCGTCTCATTATACTTGGCCACAGAACCGGCATATAGCATAGCCTCAGCCTTGAATGCGAGAGCCGCATATTTATTAGCAGTGCCATCAAAAGTCGGATTGACCGGAAGTAGTTCTGCAGCCTGGTCGAAATCAGCAAGCACCTGCTCCCATGTTTCACGTTCAGAAGCACGAGGAAGATCAATCTTGGATTCCTCACCAGGATAATCAATTTCTGATGTGACCAGCGGAACACCTCCGAATCTGCATGCCATCTTGTAGAAGACATAGGCCCTTACGAAATAGGCTTGACCGAGGAACTCGTTATATGTAACTTCAGGATAGTTCCCGCTATATGAAGGAAGTGCCGAGATAAGGTGATTTGCATTTCTCAAGAGTTCGAATGCACGTGACCAGTATGGTGTATCCTCTCCTGTAAAAGACGTGCAGACGCCATCACGGTCAAGAGCCTCACCTGTACCCTCAATCCCAAGGCTGGCAAGCCATCCGTTCCAATTGATACCCCACTGAGCCATATATTTGAAGTCCTCCCAAGGCATCTTACTGTAAAGCGTTGCCATATAAATTGACATACCGGCCTGATTTGAAAGGAGGTCATCGTCTGTGACAGTATTCTTCGGAGGGAGATCCATCTCTGTGCATGACATCACTCCCATAAGAACAGCAGTCATATATAATAATATCTTTTTCATACTCTTATTCTGTTTAATCATTAGAATGAAAGATTGAGACCGAATGTGTAAGTCTTGTTCAAAGGGTACATACGGCCGAGGTCGCTGTCCGGATGTTCAGGATCCACAAACTTGACCTTTGTAAATGTCAATGGATTATAAGCATTGAAGAACACTCTGAGATTCAGGCTCTTTGCCCAGTTGATTGTCGGGAAAGTATAACCGAGTTCTATGCTCTTCAGACGAAGATATGCGGTACTTACCCTGTTGAAGGATGAGTTTTCTGAAGGATAGTGTCCTGTATAGCCATAATAGCCCGATATCCAGTCAGTCTGTGGAGAGTATGGATCCGCTGAAGGATCTGAAGGATGCCATCTGTCAAGATACTGCTTCAATGTACCGCCGCCATTTGATCCCCAGATGGAGTAGAGAGGCTCCTTATAAGCCATTGAACCGAGGGCTGACCCCTGGAAGAGAATGCTCAAGTCAATACCTTTCCATCCGAAGTCAAATGCAAGAGAGTAGTTCATCCAAGGGGTCTGGTCAAAAGCGTATGGGTGCTCGTCAAGGTCATTGATCTCACCATCTCCATTCCAGTCCTCATATTTGTAATCCCCAGGAAGGGTGCTGCTTTCATGATATATTCCATAAGACCAGATGTCTTCCCAGCTGGTAAACCTCCCGTCACCTGTATATCCGAACTGAACGCCCTGATAACGGTTGTTCATATTGTCATGACGCCATCTGTCATAGGAGTTGCCATAACCACCATTCTCAACGTATGTGAGATACTTCTGCCTGGTTACAGCAGCGATTCCTGTGATGCCATAAGTAAACTCTCCGATATGATTCTTGTGCGTGAGCTGAAGTTCAAGTCCCATATGGCTGTCACTGTTCACATTTTCCTTGGAAGGAGAGGCTCCTATAATCGTCGGGACATCAGAGCTTCTCTGCCCGAAAAGTCCTGTCCGTTTACGATGGAAGTAATCGAATGAAATGCCGAGCATACCGTTCCATGCTTCAAAGTCCACTCCGACATTGAATGTCTTGGAGGTGTACCAAGTAATGTTGGTATTAGGAAGCGGCTGGTTATTGACACCAAATACGAATGACCCGTTAAGCATATATCCAGGAGCGTACTGGTTAAAGTAACCATTTTCCGCATTACCCGAGGTTGCAGGATAGATATAACCTGTAACCCACTCATAATTGAGACCGCTGTCATCTCCAAGTTCTCCGTAGCTGGCACGGATTTTCAATTGGTTGATGAAGTTCAATGCCGCACAGTTTTTGAAAAACGGCTCACGCGACACGCGCCATCCGGCAGAAACCGAAGGGAAAAATCCCCACTGATGTCCTGTGGCGAATTTCGAAGATCCATCATAACGGAACTGAGCCTCAAACAGATATCTGTCATCATAAGAATAATTCAGCCTGCCGATCAGCGCCTCATATCCAAGCTCATAGAATTGACCTGAAGATGCATCCATACCTACCACCTGATTATCGCTTGACAGAGCGGTAAAATAAGGGGAGCCAAAAGCCAGGTCTCCATAAGCGAAATAGTTGCTTCCGCGACGTTTCTGCACTTCCCAGCCGAGAGTTGCCCCAACATCATGCTTGCCAGCGAACTTTCTATTATAATTGAGAAGAACCTGGGAAAGTGTCTGCCACTTGCTGTAGCTATCCTTGCGAAGGTTATTAGGTGAACTGTCGGCAAAGAGCTTCTGCTCGTAATCGCCGGTAACCTTGTTCTGCGCATAAAGGTAATATTCCTTACGGAACGCCTCATTATCATCCTGACGATAGTCATAACTGAACATTCCCTTGATTTTCAACCCTTCCAGAGGTTTCCAAGCTGTTCCGAAATCGTATTCAACAGATGGAGAGACTGTAATGTTCTTCTGTTCGTATGTCCTGTATCCTGAAATGTCGGATGTCATCATCGCAACAGTATTCTGCTCCAGGTCAAGGCCTTCATAGTTAAGCATAGTATTCTCCGGATCCGCATACGCAGGATAGAGAACTCCCTGTTTCCAATAGTTTCGGATAATATCAACAGAACTCGTATATGGCGTATGTCTCTTGTCCTGAAGCCCGGAAATGTTCATATTGAATTTCAAGCCCTTGACGATTTCAGCAGTAAGGTTCGCCCTGAAGTTATACTTGCTGTAATTCAGATCTCTTGACTTAAAGAAACCTTCCTGATAAATATATCCCATTGACACATAATACTGTATTTTTTCAGAGCCACCACTGATGCTGATATCATGCTGAGTCTGTGGAGCTGTATTGGCAATGACCAGGCTATTCCAGTCCGTCTCGCGTCTCGTACCATTTCTGAATGCCTCGAAAGCCTCTTCTCCATAAACAATATTTCCACCGGTCAAGGAGTTCATTGACTTCTCATTGTAGATGGTCATTGCATCGAATGCGTTCATCAGTTCAGGCATCTTGGAAGGTGTCTGGATAGTGTATGAACCATTGTATGACACTTTGGACTTCCCGGCCTGACCATGCTTGGTGGAAACCAGAATGACGCCATTCGCACCTCTAACACCATAGATGGCAGCCGATGCATCTTTCAGAACAGACACATTTTCGATATCCTCTGGTGTAAGCCTCTGAAAATCGGAAACAGTACGAGGTACTCCGTCAATGACGACAAGCGGGGAACCCAGACCTCTGATATCCATGTTTGCGCTATATGTCCCAGGCTCGGCGCTTGTCTGCCACACTCGTACCCCTGGAACTCGTCCAGTCAGCATATTTTGAGGGTTCTCTGTCTTTGTCTTCATCAACTCACCTGAATTTATCCCGGCAACAGCTCCTGTCAATGAGCCTCGTTTCTGGGTACCATAACCAACTACGACTACACTTTCGAGAAAGTTGGAATCATCTGAAAGCACAACGTTGATGACAGTCCGTCCGTTCACATCTACTTCCTGCGAGGTCATGCCTATGCAGGAGAATTCCAGAATTGCATTTGAAGGAACAGAGACCGTGTACTTGCCGTCAAGGTCAGTAGCTACCCCTACAGTCGCCCCCTTCTGCATGACATTAGCTCCGATTACCGGAGCTCCGGAACCATCCTTGACAGTTCCGGATACAGAAATCGTATTCTGTGCGTATGACAGCACCCCAGCCCACAAGAGGCATAGCGTTGTCAGAAATGTAGAAAATACGCTTTTCATATTATTGTTTATTAAGTGGTTATCTTCCTTTTCCAAACTGATATCCTGCAAGTAACGCATATTCGGCAGCTCTTGCGAAAGTGAACATCAGATTTACATTGTTTTTGCTCTTGTCCGAATTCCAGCCAGCCAGAAGGCTCACCGGAAGAGTATTGTTTTCCAAGAATTTATTCCACGCATAATCCAGACAATCCTGATATGACTGCACGCAGACATCCGCACCATTGAAATATTCTGCCGACGAGATATATCCACGAAGAAGCACATCATTAAACCAAGGATTATTTCCTGTCACACTATAAGTATAGTAACCAGGAACTGTTGCACCAAATTTAGCGAAATACTTAAAACTCTTGTCAGTAAGTTCTTTCGTATAAGCGAGATAGTCATCCCTGGATGTCGCACCATAAAGATCAGCCACGCCGGAAAGCATTGTTCCGCTGTTATACGAGTATGCAGGGCCTACCTTGTCATAAAGCGCTGTATTCTTGCGATATTCTATGCCGTTCACCGTCTCATATTCAGGCTGACCGCCGCCGGTTCTGTAGCCCCCCATGAAGTCATCATAGACACCATCACTTCTGAGCAGCAGGCTTTTCTGCCAATCATAGATCTTTATTGCCATCTCCAGATAGTAGTCTGCTTTTTCTGATGTCTTCCTGGCTCTGGAATTATCTGCATTGACCACGCCATAGGTGATTTTATCTGATTTGCCTTTATAGATTTCATGAAGCCATACCAGAGGTGTAATCATTGGACTGTTGCTGCACGCATGCTTGGTGACATATCCAGGTCCCCAAGTGATGCCCCCGTTTTCTTTTCCCGAAGAATTCAAAGTGCAGTCCCATCCATCGAGCACATATGCAGTAAGATATTCAGCGCGTTCAAGATAGTCTGGTTCACCTGTCGCACGCCAAGCATTGATCAGTTCACGGACAATCCACATCTGGTCATCATATACATTTTCGATACCTGCTACTGCAGCTGTGCCGGGAGAAGAGGCACGGTGAACTCCATAAGGAGACCACGTAGCTGTCCCAGTATAAGATGTAAGTTCGAATGTGCCTTTATAGTAATCAAGTCCGGCATAAAGTTTCGTCAGCAAAGACTTGAACGTATCGTACTTACTATCATATATGGTACTGTTTCCGGCATTTCTGAAGACTTTCATTGTATTCATCGCTGCCGTGACAGCTTCAATAGAAGACGTATATTCCCAAACGCTTACAAGATTGTCTGACGGCTTGGAAGTAAACGGGTTATATGTCATGCTCAATGCGGCTGTACCATCCTTGGAATAATGTTTAGCGGCATTCTCTATCAGAATCACAGCTCGCTCAAGATTCCTCTCGGAGACTTTAATCTTATCATCTTTATTCTCATCTGTGCCAGAACCTTCAGGAGACTTGCTGCATGCTGAACAACAAGTCACCATCAAGGCCATAAACACCACAATCACTTTTCTCATATCAATTACTCAAAATCAATTCCATACATAACGAGCTTCTGCTCTCCCCCCTGGCCTGGTACTTCACCCTTGTAAACACCTATGGCGATAGTAACATTCTGTCCCTTGAATGCAGAAAGGTCATACTCGAACGTAGCATATTCATTCTCCGAACCGGCACCGCCCTTTTCATGGATAAACTGCCAGCAGCCATTTCCACCTTCAACTGCAGAAGCAGAAGCAGCATTATTCTTTACAGGTGCAAGATGGATAACCTCGCCATCGTCTTTAACCGCAGTCACCTTGAATGTAGTAGGCGTATCAGCGCTGAAATTCCTTGTAATGAATTTCATATAGTCATTCGCATCTGTAATTGAAAACTTAGAATAGAAATAAGAGCATGGCGTATCATAATTCTTAGCCACACCGTCAGGAGTCTTGATTACGAATCCCTCTCCTGCGAATGGCTCAACATCCTTATTGACGTATGTAAAGCCCCAGTTTGCAGCTATATGATTGGTTCTGTTCCATACCTGATATCCAGGATGGTCTTTCTGAGCTCCAATAGGAAGACCACGGAAAGATTTCTTTTCGTTAGGAGAAAGTGATCTTATATTCTCTATAGTCATGTGCCATCCTGGAAGGCCATTGATTTCTGTCCCAGGTATATACTCGTCATTGTTCACCTGCTCCTTCGCAAATGTCATGTGGCGTATAGGAAGCTGATGCCAATAATCTCCAGTCTTTGCCCTATATACACCGACAGCAAGGATAACTTCCTTCCCAACATATTCACTGAGGTCGAAAGCATATTCCGAATAGCTGTCGCTTCCGTGAGCACGGTTCTCCCCAACCTTCACAGCAGCAGGGTCAGCCGAATTCAGGTCAACCACCTGTACACCGAACTGGAACGGGTCAGAAGCTGAAGTATTGTGGGTACGTACATACAATGTCATTATCTTGTTGTCTGCCGTAATAAGCTTCTTACCATATGTAAATGTATTGAAATGTTCCAGATCCGCTGGTTTCTTCCTGTCTTCATCATCATTGATAATACGCAGACAGCATCCTTCATTCTGGTATTCATAGTTACCCACATAAGTAAGAGTTCCCATGAAAGAGCAGCTCCAGTCCACGCGACCGCCGCCGTTGCCTTTACCGCCACGATAATCATTGGTGTACCACCAGTCGGCATCCATAAGATCAGTCTTGGTAAGGCCAGGAAGGATTTCCTTGCCTCCAAGAGTCACGTCTGGAATCCGGCAGATGCCATCTATAAACATATCCGTGGAGATTTCTTTGGTTACTGAGCCATAATCCGTCTTTGAGACAGTCAATGTATATCCTTTAAGAATCAGGCCGTCAAACTTGTAAACGCCATCGGCTCCAGTTGTGATATCAGCACCATTACCTATACTGACAACAGCACAGGAAAGAGGTGCATCACCGTTCTGAGCATCCAGCACTTTACCTTCAATGACTGCGGATGCAAACTCCATGACAGGATTCAGCACAGCCTTGCTGTCCTCAAATGCTGAAGCCGAAAGAGTAATTCCTACTGAAGCATAGCCATCTTTCTCGAAAGTGACAAGACGCGACGTCATAGGGATGTCAGACAATTTGAATGTTCCATCAGAGGCCGTGGTAACTGTGGCCTCCACTTCCCTTTTAGCATCAGTCGTAAGCAACGTAACCTTTACATCTGCAAGTCTTGAATACTGTGCATCTGTCACATAACCTTCGACCGTGCCTTTTGCAAAATTCGCATCAGTGCCGCTGTTCTCTTCCTCGCATGAAGCGGAGGTGAACGCAGAGCCGCAGATGACAGAAAAGAGCGTCATAGCTCTCAAAATTTGATTTAGTTTCATACGGTTATTGATTTGTGTTTAAAAACGGTTTGCAAATTAAACGGGCGGTGATTAAGATTTAGGTTAAAAAAGGGTTAAATTATAAGAAAAATGCATAATTTAACCGTAAATTTGTAAAAACGAATAGAACCTATGGCTAAAAACGGCATCGCAAGCACAGGCTCAATGCTGGCAGTTTTCTTCTTCCTGGCAGTTCTTTCCCCAATTGCCAAGGGGCAAGGCTTGCGTTTCAACGGTCTCGACCATCACATTGAAGAAAGAACTTCATTCACTGTTTTCGCAAACAGGCATCCGGCTTTTACAGACCTTGTGGATATAAGTTTCAAGATGCAGCACTATAGCGATGCAGAAAGAGGTGTCGTCCTGAGAATGACCAATAGAGCGGAGCCAGATAGTCCTGCCATCATTCTTTTCTACGACGGCGCGACAGATCATCATAGATTTTATGTAAATATCGAGAAAAAGCGCACGGCTTTAACATTGACCTTTCCCAAGAAAATAAAAGGACAGGAATCAGAATGGATGAATGTGGACATGCACCTGATGACCGACAGAGACTCGATAATGCTTGCGGTAGACAGGGATACAGCTTATGCCTCCATTGATTTTCTGAAGAGGCGGATAACTCCGGATATCGTGTTCGGAAGAAGCAGATACCTCATTGATTTGCCGTCTTTTGCTATCAGGGACCTCCAGATAATGGACAAATCGGAAGTCTTTCATTTTTCATTGGATGAACAAAGCGGAAATATTGTTCACGAAACCAATAGAAAAATTCATGGACATGTAGATAATCCCGTATGGCTGTCAGAGAATCATCATAAATGGAGACAATCCTTCAAAAAAGAATCTGACGAGTTCTTGTGTGCAGGATACGATGCAAATCTGCATGAGGTAAGAATTTTCAGCAGGGATTCCCTATACAGCTTCAATCTGCGCAATGGCGTATATGCAAGCAAGGCTTTCAAGAACAAATGTCCTGTTTCACTGACCATTGGAACCAATTTTCTGGATACCAGGACAGGTAAGACATATGCATACGAGGTCAATTATGACAAACCTTGGAAAGGGCCTGTCACAATCGCGTCCCTGGACACAACCACATTGACATGGACAGCATTATCGGAAGAACAATTGCCTACCCAGTTGCATCATCATGCAGAATGGGTCGATACGACAGGTGGATTCCTTTATATATATGGAGGATTCGGAAACATGAAATACAATGGACGCTTCTATCGCTACGATATTGACGACAATCATTGGGAAGAATGTCCGGATTTACATGGGGAGGATTCTTTATTCCCCCGATATTTTTGCGCCATGGGCTTCAGCTCTTTCGACAATTCACTATACATCTATGGCGGAATGGGAAATGAAAGCGGCAATCAGATAGTCGGACGGGACTATTTCTATGATTTATACAGAATCGACCCGACAAATTTTCAATTAGAAAAAAAGTGGGAAATAAACTGGAATGCGGAATCGGACTGCGTGGCTGCAAGGAACATGGTAATATGTGAAGATGACAGTTTCTATTCATTATGCTATCCCGAAAGCGAAACCGAATCGCAACTGCAGCTATACAAATTTTCCATAAAAGATGGATCTCATGAAAAACTTGGCAACACCATCCCTATATTTTCGGATAAGATAACTACCAACGCCAATTTATTCTATGACGCATCAATAGAAAAGATGATTGCCCTGGTAGAAGAGTCGAAAGACGATATCAGTTCTTCTGTATCTGTATATTGGATCTGCTATCCGCCAAAAGAGCCATTAGCTGAAGCCGGCCCTTCAATTAAAAGCTACAGGACAACATGGATATGGATGGTCATTATTGCCGGCATGACAGCATTTATCGTATTGGCTCTATACTGGAGAAGACTGTACAGAAGGCTCCAAAACAAGAGCATATCATACTATGACAGGCACAGCAGCAAGATTCAGCCAATCAAGGAAAGACCGAACTGCATCTTTCTGTTCGGAAGCATCCAGATTATCAGTTCTTCGGGAGAAGATATCTCAGAAATGCTGACAGTCCGCCTTAAGGAGACACTTCTTCTGATACTGCATCATTCATCGTCAGGAGGAATCAGTTCAAGACGGCTGAGCAGTCTGATATGGCCGGATAAAGACGAGGACAAGTCAAAAAATGTAAGAGGAGTCACACTTAACAATCTGCGCAAAGTTCTTTCATGCATGAATGGAATCAGCCTGATATTCAAAGACGGAAAATACATGATTACATGTTCAGACACGGCTTTCTGCGACTATCTGACATGCATGCAGCTGCTTGAAAACTATAAGCCTGGAAACGATTTGGCTTTGTCAATCCTGGCTCGCGGCAAATTTCTGATGGATGAGGGCAATGTCCTCTTCGACAGAATGAAAGATGAAATTGAGGAGAAGATTGTAGCAGCAATGATGGCTGAGGCGGAATGGCGGTTCCAAAACGAAGACTGGGCGAATACCATACTTTGCGCGGATGTCATGTTCAAAATAGATCCTCTCAATGAAAACGCATTGGGGTACATGGTGAAAGCTCTCAAGATGTCCGGAAACATAGAAGAGGCGAAAGTCAGATACAATAACTTCATCACCCAGTATAAGAAAGACTATGATGAAAACTACCCATCAAGTTTTCAGAATATTTCTTTAACGGAACGCTACTAGCAAGAAACTGAACGGTTTTCATGTGTTTGCCAAATGTAAAGTTCGATGGCGGATTGCAAATTGCGAATAATTTCATTATTTTTGCAAGCTAAACCGAAAATTCGGAAAAATATAAAACATAACATAGAAATGAACATCGTAAAAAACCAGATTGATGAGCTTAATCTTCAGCTCACTGTCACAGTAGCTCATGACGACTACGCTGAAATCGAGAAAAAGGAACTGCAGAAGTGCAAGCGTACAGCCGAGTTCAAGGGCTTCAGAAAAGGTATGGTGCCTATGTCTCTGATACAGAGAGTATATGGTGAGCGTGTGCTCGGAGAGGCTGTGAACAAGGTCCTGTCAGATGCAATCAACAACTTCATCAAGGAGAACAATATAAAGATGGTCGGCGAGGCGCTTCCTAGCGAGGATCAGCCGGAAATAGAGTGGAAGTCAGGCAATGATTTCACATTCAAGTTCGACATCGCCACAACATCAGAGGTTAACTTCGAACTTGGCAAGGATGACAAGATCAAGTATTACAATATAGAGGTTTCAGACGCTGCCAAGAAAGAGATGAAGGATAACCTTCTCCGCCAGTTCGGTTCCCTTACCGACGCCGCAGAGGCAAAGGAGGATGACTTTGTGATTGTCGATTTCTCCCAGGAAGGCAAGACAGTCGAGGGCTCATACGTAGGTGTGAAGAACGTTGAGGGTGAGGCTCACAAGTCATTCCTCGGCGCGAAGGTCGGTGACCAGTTTGATGTTAATGTCAATGAGGCATTTACAAATGAGTCAGACCGTGCCTACATGCTTAAGGTGAAGAAAGAGGAGCTTGCAGGCATCAATCCTGAATTCCATGTGACTGTAAAGGAAGTGAAGACTTTCGCTCCTGCAGAAGAGAACCAGGAGACCTATAACAAGATTTTTGGCGAGGACAAGGTGCACAATGCAGATGAGTTCGACAAGGCAATCGTCGAGAGGCTGGAGGAGAACTACAAGCAGGAGGCAGACTATAAGCTTTCAAAGGATCTGAGGGAGTTCCTTGTCAAGAAGGCTGACATCAAGCTCCCGGAAGAGTTCCTGAAGAGGTGGCTGTTCCATATCAATGACGGTAAGTTCACCAAGGAGGATATCGAGAAGGAGGCACCTGCGTTCTTTGAGGACTTCCGCTGGCAGATGGTCCGTGGCTATCTCATGCAGAAATTCGGCCTCAAGATCGAGGAGAAGGATGTTCATGAAGCTGCTGAGGCTTATGTCGCATATCAGTATGCCGCATACGGAATGGGTAATGTGCCGGATTCCATCATCAAGGACAGCGTGAGCCGTGTACTCCAGGATGAGAACACAAGCCGCCGCATAATCGAGAATGTCGAGACTACCAAGGTGGTCGAGGCTGTGAAGGGTGCAGTTACTCTTAAGAACGAGAAAGTATCTGTAGAGGAGTTCCGTACTTTGTAGTCTATGGGAAGAAACAGCGAATTCAACAAGTTTGCGAATATGGGTCGTGGAATCAGTTCCATGACCCTTCATCGTTATGAGTCAGCCGTTGACTCATATATAAATCCGACCATTATCGAGGAACGTAAACTGAATGTGGCATCCATGGATGTCTTCAGCCGTCTTATGATGGACCGCATCATATTCCTGGGGGTTCCGATAGATGATGATGTCGCCAATATCATACAGGCCCAGCTGCTTTTCCTGGCATCCAATGACAATACTGCAGACATCTCTCTTTATCTGAATACTCCTGGGGGGCAGGTCTCATCAGGTCTTGCGATTTATGATACCATGCAGCTGGTGGAGCCTGATGTCGCTACTATATGTACAGGCATGGCGGCTTCCATGGGTTCTGTGCTTCTTTGCGCCGGAGCCACTGGCAAAAGGTCGGCTCTTCCGCATAGCCGTGTGCTGATACATCAGCCACTTGGCGGTGCTCAGGGACAGGCTTCGGATATCATCATTGCCGCCAAGGAGATCGAGAAGACCCGTGCAGAGCTCTGCAGTATTATCGCCGGACATAGCGGTCAGACGTTCGAGCGTGTCATGACAGATGCCGACAGGGATTTCTGGATGACAGCGCAGGAGGCCAAGGACTATGGAATGGTGGACGAGATACTCACTAAAAAGAAAAAATAGTTAGACGTGGCAGGAAAGAAACCTATAAAGCATTGCATGTTCTGCGGACGTGGCGAGGATGAAGTTCCATTCATGCTGTCTGGGCTGAACGACACGTATATATGCAGTGACTGTGTGAAGATGGCTTCAGACTATCTGAAGGAGGTCGAGAATGCGGCTGCTGCAGCTTCTGCTCCGGAACGTATCGAGAAACTTCAGAAGCCGAAGGAGATCAAGGCATTTCTGGACCAGTATGTGATCGGGCAGGACAGGGCGAAGAAACTGCTTTCGGTGGCTGTGTATAACCACTATAAGCGTATCAACCATAATCTTGCGGACAAGCCTGACGACGGTGTGGAGCTGGAAAAGTCCAATATCCTCCTTGTAGGACCTACAGGTACAGGCAAGACATTGCTTGCCAAGTCTATAGCCAGACTTCTGCAGGTTCCGTTCACGATTGTGGATGCTACGGTCCTGACGCAGGCCGGGTATGTGGGGGAGGATGTTGAAAGTCTGCTTTCCCGTCTTCTTCAGGAGGCAGACTACGACCTGGCTAAGGCGGAGCGCGGTATTGTGTTCATTGACGAGATAGACAAGATTGCCAGAAAGGGCGACAACCCGTCGATTACACGTGATGTGTCCGGTGAAGGTGTGCAGCAGGCTCTGCTGAAGCTTCTGGAAGGAAGTGTCGTCAATGTTCCGCCTCAGGGTGGACGCAAGCATCCTGAACAGGAGTTCATTCATGTCAATACACAGAACATTCTGTTTATCTGCGGTGGCGCATTTGAGGGCATAGAACGCCGTATTGCACAGAGGCTCAATACTCAGGTCATCGGATTCACAGCATCCCACAAGCAGAAGGTGGACAAGGAGAACCTGCTCCGCTATGTGGCTGCTGAAGACCTGAAGGCATACGGGCTGATTCCGGAGATCATAGGACGTCTTCCGATTGTGACATATCTTGACAGCCTTGATAAGGAGTCTTTGCTGCGTATTCTCACAGAGCCAAAGAACGCGATACTCAGGCAGTATGAAAAGATGTTTGAGCTGGACGGAATCAAGCTCGAGATTGCAGACGGAGTCAAGGAGCTTATTGTGGATACTGCGATAAAGAACAGGCTTGGTGCGCGAGGTCTCCGCTCGATCTGCGAGAAGATTTTTGACGATGCCATGTTCGAGGCGCCGTCTTCACGCAAAAAGACGTTCACAGTTACACTTGATTATGCCAAGGAGCATCTTCAGGATGAAATCTGATGCGCTGCCACTTGCTGTATGTGGAGTGTATGTGACTGGGATATAATAATTTAACGCATTTCAGAGTTAACGGAATCATAACTTTGAAATGCGTTAATTGCTTTATATACAGTTAGATGCGTTCCATGCATCTGCCAGACTAAAGATTGGCTGTTGTGGCTGCGGCACGTTCTGCTGCTTCTGCGAAATCTTCGCTGGATGAGGCGTAGATGATCCCGCGGGAGGAGTTGATGAGCAGGCCGCCCATTGCATTGGCGCCGTGCGCTATGACCTCTTCTGCTGAACCTCCTTGTGCTCCTACTCCTGGAACCAGGAAGAAGTTGTCTGGGCAGAAGCTGCGTATCTCGGCGAGCTTGTCAGCCTTGGTGGCTCCGACTACGAACATCATGTTGTCGGGGGTGGATATGGACATCATCTTTTCCATTACTGTTCTGTAGAGCGGCTTGCCGTCCTGCTGCGCAAGCTGAAAATCGGATGATGATTTGTTGGAGGACAATACTACCACGATGGCGAACTTTCCAGGGTGTTCAAGAAATGGCGTGACTGTCTCGCTTCCCATGTAAGGGGATATGGTAACCGCATCGAAATCCATTGTCTCGAAGAATGTCCTTGCATACATTTTCGCTGTATTCCCGATATCTCCGCGTTTCGCGTCGGCAATGAGGAACTGCTCAGGATAATTTGCCCTGATGTAGTCAACGGTTTTTTCGAGAGCCAGCATTCCGTCCCTGCCGTAGCATTCGTAGAATGCCAGGTTCGGCTTGTATGCAATGCAATGTGAAGCAGTGGCGTCCACGATTGCCTTGTTGAATTCGTAGAGGGAGCGTGCTGTTCCATGAAGCATTTCTCCCTTGACAGCGATTTCTCCTTCTGCTGCAAGTTTCTGGATGTGTGCCGGCATTTTATTGAAGTCTGTGTCAAGTCCGACGCAGAGCATTGATTTCTTTGCCTGTATCTGTGCGTATAAGTCTTTTGTCGTCATAGTTGATAAATTTTGTTTAATACAATGCGCGGTGCCTGTCAGGAAAGATTGTATGAACCTATGGCCGCCCACGGCCTCATGAGTGGGTGTCACGCCGGCGGCGTGACGGGACGGAGGAGAAGCCGGAGGGTTCAGACATCATTTTCTGAACTTATTTATAGGTAATCCTCGAAATACATTGTAACCTTGTCCATCAGATGGATGCGGTCCTTTCCGAAGACATTGTGCTCGGCGCACGGGTAAGGGAAGTAATCCACCTGGATATTGTTCTTGATGCATTCGCGGACAAAGCTGAGGCTGTGCTCCCAGACCACCGTATTGTCTATGGCTCCCTGGCAGATGAGAAGCTTGCCTTTCAGGTCTTTAGCCTTGTTTATCAGGCTTGTGGCGGCAAAACCGTCAGGGTTTGTATCCATGGTATCCATGTAGCGCTCCCCGTACATGACCTCGTACCATTTCCAGTCGATTACCGGTCCGCCTGCGACACCGGTCTTGAAAATCTCCGGATATGTGGTCATGAGCGAGATGGTCATGAAACCTCCATAGCTCCATCCATGCACGCCGATACGCTCCTTGTCCACATACGGAAGCGTCATCAGCTCGCTTAGCCCTGCTACCTGGTCTGCCATTTCAGCCTGTCCGCAGTAGTCATGAATTGCCTTCTCGTATTCCGCTCCACGGTTCTCTGTACCGCGGTTGTCCTGTATATATACGATATATCCGCGCTGAGCCATGTACATTTCCCAGAGGCGTATCTGCCCGAGCCAGCTGTCGTTTACAAGCTGTGAATGCGGTCCTCCATAGACATAGAGGATCACCGGATATTTTTTCGAAGGGTCGAAGTTCACCGGCAGATAGAGACGGTACCAGTTATCATATTTTCCGTCTGCACTCTTTACTGTTCCGAGAGTCATCTCGCCTGTCGCATAATCCTTCAGCGGATCCTCGGCAGTGAACACTGTCCTGGAGACCTTGCCATCTGCAGAAGTCACTTTCACGACACCAGGGACATTGAAACTGCTGTATGAGTCGATGAACCACGTGCCTTCATCATTGACCTGGACATTGTGCCATCCCTCATCCTGTGTCAGCCTGACAGGTAAGCCGATTTTTACGGCGCCTTTTCGTGAGATATCGACATTAACGCTGAACAGATGGTTCTCGACAGGCGAGACCTCCGCCGAGGTGTAGAATATCTTTTCGCCGTTCTCTGCCACGAACTGCACGTCTGCAGCAACCTTGGTGATACGGTCAATATTGCCGAGAGTGTCGCAGAGATACAGGCTCTTGTAGCCGTCGCGGTTGTCTGTGCGGTAGATGAACTTTCCAGTGAATCCGAACCAGTGCAGCGGATCTGACGGTTCTACCCATTTCTCATTGTCTTCTGTAAGAATAGTCTTCTCAAACCGTCCGTCAGAGGCGCGATACATGTTCAGCTTCATGTGCTTCTGTGAACGGTCAAGTACCTGGATGAAGATATGTCTGCAGTCCGGCGACCATGATACGTTGGTGAGGTACTGGTCATAGCCGAAATCATCGGCCTGAAGATATATGGTGGAGTTTTCCGCGAGGTTGTACACGCCCACACGCACATTCTCGGAAGACATCCCGTTCATAGGGTATTTGATGTTCATCAGAGAACCAGTGCGGGTCGTGATATCCAGAAGCGGAAAGTCTGTGACCAGGCTCTCGTCCTTCCTATAGAAAGCGATGCTGCGTCCGTCCGGGGCCCAGAAGATACCGCCGTTTATGCCGAACTCGTCTCTGCTTACGGTCTGCCCGTATGTGATATTGCTGTTCTCGCTCTCGGCAATCAGGTAGGAGTGCTTTCTCTGGTCAATATACCAGAGACTTTGCCCCATGGTGTAGGCAATCGCCGGAGCCTTGCCTATTGCCCTGTTTCCTGGCATTGCTCCAGTCCGCTCAAGGGCAGCCATGTTCGGAGTGACATTTTCAGCATCATCCGGCAATGCCTTTCTGAGGTAATCGCCGGCATGTCCGGAGAACTCTCCGTAAATATCATCCTTGTCTGTGTCAATGCCGCTTATGACATCATGAAGCTGAGGCTTCCCGTTCTTGAAGTATACCAATGTGTGCTGTCCGAACCATTTGGCGCTGAAGCGCTCCGGCCTGAGTTCTCCTGAATAGACTGCCTGGCTCATTGTCATCTGCTTGCCGGAATTGTTCGCCGGGTGGACCGCGAAAACTTTCATCCCCTCCGCTTTCGGGTAGTCTGACGCATCTACAGATATGGCGGTCATGATAGAGACCGCCATACAAAGAGATGCAGAAAATAGATTTCTGTACATTGCTATCTAGTTTACTGATAATATCTTATCGACTACGTACTTCTGCTGTCCCCTCCAAGGAAGCGCACCGAGGTATTCCTTATAGTGCAGCTCCACATTCCTGCCGCTGCATCTCATGAGTGAATCTGCGACATCCTTGTCTTCTACGGAGAACTCGAATACGTACGATTCCATGCCTGCGCTGCCTTTTCCTGTCCCACGGAGCCCCGCCTGGATAAGACGGCCTTCATAGGTTTTGAATACGTAGCCCTTGTACATGACCTGGTTGAGATCCCCTGCCTTGACTCCTTCCCCGAATACGAAGTAGAATCTGAAGAACAGGAAGCCTAGCAGCCCCACGAGGACAACTGCCGAGGCGATGCTGATGATTTTAGCTTTTGTAGTCATATTATTCATGATTGAGAATCTGTTTTGAAATTATTATCTTATCAAAACAGATTCTGATTATCCGAGGAATCCGAGGAGGATGCCTGCAGCTACGGCTGAACCGATAACTCCTGCCACATTCGGCCCCATGGCGTGCATGAGCAGATGGTTTGACGGATCAGCTTCTCGCCCTACAACTTCCGATACACGTGCGCTGTCCGGGACTGCAGATACACCGGCATTGCCGATAAGCGGGTTGATCTTATGCCCTTCTCTGCAGAACAGGTTCATGAATTTCACGAACAGGACACCGCATGCCGTGGCAATGACGAATGACAGAAGTCCGAGCGCGAAAATCTTCACCGATGTTGCAGACAGGAACTTGTCCGCCTGGGTGGAGCATCCGACAGTGAGACCGATAAGGGTCGTGACCACGTCAATGAGCGGTCCTCTGGCAGTCTCTGCAAGACGCCTTGTCACTCCGCTCTCTTTCAGAAGATTTCCGAAGAAGAGCATGCCGAGGAGCGGAAGGCCTGAAGGCACGATGAAAGCCGTCGTAAGGAAGCCGACGATAGGGAAGATTATCTTTTCCCTCTGGCTGACGGCACGTGGAGCAGGCATTCTGATGAGCCTTTCCTTCTTGGATGTAAGGAGAAGCATGATAGGCTTCTGGATGACAGGTACAAGTGCCATGTATGAATATGCCGATACCGCAATCGCACCCATCAGGTCCGGGGCGAGCTTCGAGGAAAGGAAGATGGCTGTAGGACCGTCAGCACCTCCGATGATGCCGATGGCTCCTGCTTCGTTAGGCATAAATCCCGATGCCAGTGCCAGGAGATATGCTCCGAATATTCCCATCTGGGCGGCAGCCCCGATCAGAATAAGCCTTGGCTGAGATATAAGTGCCGAGAAGTCAGTCATTGCACCGATTCCAAGGAAAATCAGCGGAGGATACCATCCCTGCCGTACCCCCTGGTACAGGATATTCAGGACAGAGCCGTCTTCATACACGCCGATATTCAGTCCCGGGAACATAGGGATATTGCCTATGATCATTCCGAAGCCGATAGGGACGAGAAGCAGCGGCTCCCATTCCTTTACAATCGCGAGCGTTATAAAGACAATGCCGATGGCAATCATCACCAGATGCTGCCAGGTCATGTTGCAGAAGCCCGTGAACTTCCAAAACTGTTGTAAACTGTTGATGATCTGGTCCATATAGCTATGCTATAGTTACGATGGCAGCGCCTTCGAGAACAGAGTCTCCTTTTGCTGCATTGATCTTGGTGACAACACCGGCCCTGTCAGCCTGAATCTCATTCTCCATCTTCATGGCCTCCAGAACAGCCACTTTCTGACCGGCAGCTACAGTATCGCCCTCCTTTACGGAGATTTCAATGATTACACCAGGAAGCGGTGATGTCACAGGCTTGCCCTCGCCTGAAGGCTTGGCTGCAGGTGCGGGTGCTGCTGCAGGTTTCTGAACCGGAGCCGCGGTCTGAGGTGCAGCCTGTACAGGTGCAGCTGCAGGAGCCGCCGGCATGGCATTCTCCATCTCCACCTGATATGATACACCGTTCACTGTAACGTCGGCAATGTTTCCTTTGGTGGAATTGATGGCTACATTGTAGTCGTTGCCGTTAATCTTAAGCTTATATTCTTTCATGATCATTTGTGTTTTAATTATTCGCGGCTATCGCCGCTGCTTTGTTCAATAATTATTTAGGAAGCTGCCTGAAATTCTGCTCCTTGCTGTTCCATCCGCTGTGCCTTTTCCTGATTGTTATCACGAAACTTTCCTTGTCGTGCACCGAGTCCTCCATGTAGAGATGCAGGGCAGCAGCTATTGCAGCATAGACTTCACCGTTCATCTCCTGGTCGAGAGCCATTGTTATGGCAGCCGCCACTTCAGGAGTAAGCTCGCTGGATTTCTTTCCCTTGCCCTGCTTCTCGCAGCCGCAGTTTTTCGGCTTGCTGCCGGAGATCTTTCCCAGCAGGCTGAAGAGCCACCAGAGGATAATCAGAGCGCAGAATACCACGGATACGGAAACAAGCGTAAGAATGAATCCATGCTTGTCCTCGTGTGCCATCTTCTGGCTGCCTGTCTCAGTGATTCCGGTGCCATTGACCATTCCTGGGGTCGGCACTGCTGGCTCAGGTTCCGTGACGAACTGCATCTGGCGCAGGTCATGGGAAGTCTTGGCAACAGATTTTCCCGCCGGAAGTGTTGCCGGAACGCTGATGGAGTCCACGATTGTCCTCCCGTCATTGCTGACGAGGTAGATTGTCGAGCCGTTCCTGACCTTGAAGCTGGCATAGAATGTGCCGTCATTGCCTTCTCCGCTGGCATGGAACAGGGCAACCTGCCGTGGACCTAGCTTTGTCCTGCTGTCGGATTTGGTTATCGGGCTCTTCTTCAGATTGCTGCGGTCGTCTGACAGAAAACAGCCGCCGTAGTTGACAGTGCCCTGGGATTTGTTGAATATCTCTATCCATCCCGTCCTCCGCCCGTAGTCGTCCATGATACTGCTGCTGTCAGGTTCCGCCATCACCTCTGAAATTATGAGGTCGCTGACGTTCTGGGCATGCGCCATGAACAGTCCGCCTGCAAGAAAGGCACTGGATATTGTCAATAATATACGTTTCATTCCCCGTGATGATTTAGAGAGGAAGATTGTCGTGCTTCTTGGCAGGCAATGTCTGCTTCTTGCCTGCAAGCTGCTCGAGTGCGCGTATGACACGGAATCTGGTGTTCCTCGGTTCAATGATATCGTCAATGTAGCCCATTCTTGCTGCCTGGTAAGGATTGCAGAAGAGGTCATTGTACTCGTTCTTCTTCTCCTCCGCAAGCTTGGCTTTCTCCTCAGGATCCTCCACTGCCTTGAGCTCCTTTCCGTAGAGAATCTGCACTGCTCCGTCAGCACCCATGACAGCGATGTTGGCTGAAGGCCAAGCGTAATTGATGTCTCCACGTATCTGCTTGCAGCTCATGACGATATGCGCACCGCCGTACGATTTTCTCAATGTCACTGTAACCTTAGGCACGGTAGCTTCGCCATAAGCGTAGAGAAGCTTTGCTCCATTCGCGATGATAGCGCCGTACTCCTGCTGTGTTCCGCAGAGGAATCCCGGGACATCCACGAGGGTTACGAGCGGAATGTTGAATGCATCGCAGAAGCGCACGAAACGCGCAGCCTTTCTGGAAGCATTGATGTCCAGCACTCCGGCAAGAAACTTAGGCTGGTTGGCAACGATACCTACGCTCCTGCCGTTCATGTGTGCGAAGCCTACTATTATGTTCTTCGCATAGGCTTGATGAACCTCGAAGAATTTTCCGTCATCCACGATGCTCTTGATGACATAGTACATGTCGTATGCCTTGTTCGGGTTGTCAGGGATAATCTCGTTCAAAGCATCGTCTGTCCTGCTGACAGGGTCATTTGTAGGAACTTCAGGAGCTTCCTCCATATTGTTCTGCGGAATGTAGCTGAGCAGCTCCTTGATGATCCTGATGCCGTCTTCATCATTTTCGGCAGCGAAATGTGCTACACCGCTTTTGGTCGCGTGCACGCTTGCGCCTCCAAGATCTTCAGATGTGACAGTCTCTCCTGTGACGCTCTTGACGACAGCCGGGCCTGTAAGGAACATATATGACGTGTTCTTTACCATGACAGTGAAGTCTGTCAAGGCCGGGGAGTACACGGCACCTCCGGCGCATGGGCCGAAGATTCCTGAAATCTGCGGAACAACACCTGAAGACAGGATATTCCTTTCAAATATCTCTCCGAAGCCTGCCAGTGAGTTTATACCCTCCTGAATTCTGGCGCCGCCGGAGTCGTTAAGACCGATGCAAGGGACACCATTTCTGGTGGCCATATCCATAACCTTGCATATTTTCTGTGCCATAGCTTCGCCGAGGGAACCTCCAGATACTGTGAAGTCCTGTGCGAAGACATATACCAGCCTGCCGTCGATGGTGCCTTGCCCTGTTACTACTCCGTCACCGTCGAAATGCTGCTTTTCCATTCCGAAGTTTGTGCAGCGGTGCTGAACGAACATGTCGAATTCCTCGAAGCTTCCTTCATCAAGAAGCAGAGCTATTCTCTCACGTGCCGTGAGCTTTCCTTTCTGGTGCTGAGCATCAATGCGTTTCTGTCCTCCGCCCATCGCGGCGGCAGCTCTGCGCTCGACCAGTTTCTTGATATTATCCTGCTGGATACTCATTTGTAATGTATATTTATTAAGTTATACGCCAACTTATACTTTCGTCATGAAAGCGCCACAAAAGTTTAACTTACAAATATACAGCAATTTTGCGTATTTCCCAATTCAGCTGATCCAGAAAACACTCTGGCAGAGTCAAAAAGCAAGTGCAACATTACAACAAATATTTGAAGAACTCATCTTTTGGCGTGGAAAAGTTCAATT
>CAKUTA010000015.1 GCA_934691625.1 uncultured Bacteroidales bacterium
CTCTGGCTTATTCCACACTCTGATGACATTGCTTGCTCAAATATATACTTATTAAAATTAATATACAATGGAAAATTTACCGAAACATGACGTGCCGATGCTGGTCTCGGCAATCAACTTCCTTCTTAGAGACGATGAGTTCGACAATCTGGACCAGATTTGTGACTATTATCATGAGAACCGCGCCGAGCTGGAGGCCAAGCTGGCTGCCGCAGGTTTCAAATATTCAGAAGAACAGAAAAGAATCATCTGAAAATGAGCACCATAAAGAATATAGTATTTGATTTCGGCGGAGTCCTGCTTGACTGGAATCCACGCTATCTCTATAAGGCATATTTCAATGACGACAAGGAAATGGAGCATTTCCTGTCTGATATATGCAACAGCGAGTGGAATGTCCAGCAGGATGCCGGGCGTCCGTTTGCCGAGGCAGTCAAGCTCCTCCAGGCTGAATATCCGCAATATTCGGAGGCGATACGGATGTATGACGAGCATTGGGACAAGATGCTGAAATGCGAGTTTCCGGAAAGCATTGCTCTCCTTAAGCGGCTGAAATCCATGAGGTACGGCATCTATGGACTGACCAACTGGTCCGCCGAGAAGATAGGCATTGCCTTTTCCCGCTACGACTTTTTCGGTCTGTTCGACGGCATTGTCGTGTCCGGAGAGGAGAAGGTCGCGAAGCCTGACCCTCGGATTTTCAGAATCCTTCTGGACAGGTACGGCCTGGCAGCAGGGGAATGCGTGTTCATCGACGATAATGAGGATAATGTCCTGGCGGCTGAAGCGCTGGGGTTCAATGCTGTGCGCTTCGACAGCGTTGACAATGTCAAACTTCGCCTGGCAGAGCTGCTGGAACGTGATATGAGCTGCCATGATGGAAACTGACGAGGTCGGGACACAGATTTCGAGGGATGCCGTGGAGTGGGCCTACTGCATATTCCACCAGAAGCTCCGTGTATATAAGTTCTCTACCAGCCAGGAGCAGAGAGATGAGATAGAGTGTGTCGTGGCATCCTATGCCATGGATATGGATCCTGCATTATACAAAAGTCTGGCTGCAGGGCGGCCAGACTTTCTTATGGATCATACACGTTTCCAGGATGATCTTACCTATGCCGTGGAAACGCTGGAGAAGATGCTCTAGAAGCAGATTCTTAGAACAGATATGCGACACCGAGCTTGAGCTGCTGCCTGTGGAGCTTGAGGTCGCTGTCTCCTCTGTTGACCATGCCCCAGTCGTAGCCGAACTTCACTCTGACTTTCTTCGCGATATCCACACCTGCACCGCCTCCGAACATTAGGTCGAAGTTGCTGTACTTGCCTCCGAGCTTCTCGAAGAAATCCTTGGTCTCAACCTTGCTGTTTCCGATTTCCTCTCCGAATCCGCTGCCTTTCATCTTGGTCTTGGACGATACGTTGAATGAGAGTGTCGGACCTGCGAATACATAGATCCTTATGACCTTGATATCTATGCCCCAGTTCAGCTCGAGAGGAACATTGATATAGTGCTCCTTGAACTTGGCCTCACCCTTGATATCGCCGAGACCTAGCTCCTTCAGGTTCTTGTCTCCTACGAAGACCCATTCTACGCCCGGTGTGAAGCCGAGGCCGTACTTGAACCTGAAAGTGTAGTCTGCGCCGACGTAGAGACCGTTGGCGTTGGAGGTCTTCTCCTGCTGGACGGATGCGATATCTGCTTTCTCCTTAAGGTCTGACTTTGCAAATCCGGCTCCGATACTGAGCTGTGCTGAAGCATTGAGGCTCAGAAACATCATGACAGCCGCCGCGGCTGTGGCAATGAATTTTTTCATTTACTTAGTAGTTTTAATTATTTATAGGGGGGCGAAAGTTAGCACTAACTTTTGAAATTGGCAACTGGGCAGCCGCCATTCCCTATCTGTTTTTTCATAAAGTGGCAGTATCAGGAAA
This sequence comes from uncultured Bacteroidales bacterium, assembly GCA_934691625.1. Taxonomy (GTDB): domain Bacteria; phylum Bacteroidota; class Bacteroidia; order Bacteroidales; family UBA932; genus Cryptobacteroides. Next base: position 1,933 of record CAKUTA010000015.1, read on the forward strand.
AGAACTGAAATGAACTTGCACTTTCCGGTTAAGATTTATATTTTTGCTGAATATATAATTATGTATACCGGACAATGTCGAAGATTGCGAAGAAGATCATACCTGAACTGAACTGCCTCCTCGAGGATGTGGAAAAGGCATACGGAAGGAAAATCCGGACCACCACTGATTTCGAGGCTTTGTCGGTAGTCATGGAGCATGAGACAGGGGAGATGCTTTCCTCATCGACGCTGAAACGCTTATGGGGATATGTTTCAGGAAGCCAGGTGCCGCGCAAATCGACGCTGGACATCCTCTGCAAGTTCATAGGAAAGAATGACTTCAGCACATTCTGCGCAGGTCTCCGGGAGGACAAGACCATAAGCTCCCGCTTCTTCAGTTCCAGGACGCTGGAGTCAGCTTCTCTGGAATCCGGGCAGTCCGTCATTATCGGATGGGCACCTGACAGGATAGTGAAACTTGAATACCTTGGAAATTGCGAATACCTGGTGACTGACCCAGGCAGCTCGAAGCTTGCTGCCGGTGACAGGTTCTCGCTTGGAAGCATGATGCTTGGCTTTCCGCTGTATATTCCTGCATTGCATCGGGAGGGGGAGCAAGGTCCCATTTCGTATGTGGCAGGGGCTGCAAACGGACTGAACAGGCTTGATATAATGTAAATACTTGATATAATATAAATATAAGTTAGGCATTAACAGGATATTGATTATTCTATCTGCTGCGGCAATTCTTTCAGGATGCCATGCAGAGCAGAAAACAGGACGCCCGGAAGAACCGGATGATACGAAGCTGCCGGTCAAGGTTTCTATTTTGTCTGAAAATGTCTTTGGAACCAGTTCCTGGGAGGGCGAGAAAGCCGGTCTGTTCGTTGTGAACGGGGCTGGCAGTCTTACTGTATCCGGAAGCTTGTGCTTTAATCTTCCTGTCACAGCCGGGCATGACGGAAAGTGGAATATGGAGGTGCCTCTGTATTATCCTTACCCGGAAGAACCAGCATCCCTGTATTGTGTATATCCATATTCCTCTTATGACGGCGAAATCCAGGATGCGAAGGCTCTGCAGATCAATGTGAATGCAGATCAGAGAAGATATCAGGATTACCGGGCCTCTGATATCCAATGGGGAAAAACAGAGGGTGTGATTCCATCGGAGAACAGCATTGAGATAGACATGAAGCATATCGCCAGCCGTCTGCGTGTTGTTCTTGAAGCAGGGTCGGGCTGGGATTCCACAGAAATCATGGGGGCTTCAGTGCGTTTGTGCGGATTCTATGCAGGCGGGCGGCTTGATGTGGAAAGCGGGACATTGCTCCCGGAAAGCATTGCAGACGAGATGGATGCCCATAATGACGGGAATGCTGTATTTTCTGCATTTCTTCTTCCGCAGCCTGCAGGCAGGGTATGCCGGATACGTATCAACGCCGGCAATGATGAGGATGAGCTTCAGGTATCCGCCGCTTTGGAGCCGGGGAAAGACTATACGTGTACCGTGAAATTGGATAGGTCCGGAGGAAAATTCAGTGTAGCTATAAATGGCTGGGAAACAGATGATAATGATTACGGCGGCTCTGTCTGAGCGGGGCCTCTCTTATGAACATATATGATGACTGACAGGATATACTTGATGATGGCATGTCTGCCGCTGCTTCTTGCGGGCTGCGTCAGGGAGGCTCCGTGTGATGATTCCGCAGAAAAGACACTTATACGCCTTTCCGGGGATATTCCGGAGGTATATCAGACCAGGGCTGATGCCAAAGGGTTTACTGATGGCGACAGAATCGGTGTCTATGTCGTTGACTATGATAAGGATACCCCTGGGGAGCTGAAAAATGACGGGAACCGTGCGGATAATATGTGGCTGGAGTTCAAAGCCGGCAGCCGTTCATGGACAGCCGCTCATGACATATACTGGAAAGACAGCCATACCCATGCGGATATATACGGGTACTACCCGTATACATCGATAGCCGATGTGTCGGCGCAGCCTTTCGAGGTACGCAGGAACCAGTCTGAAGAAGCCATATCCGGAGGACTTTCCGGGTATGAGGCATCTGATTTTCTCTGGGGCAAGGCAGGAGATGTGGCTCCGACGTCTGATGTGGTGCCGATATCGTTCTCGCACAGGCTTTCCATGATACATGTCGCGCTGGCGGAGGGCACCGGATTCGCGTCCGGAGAATGGGATGATGCCGGAAAGTCTGTCCTTATAACGGGGGTATGCCGGGAGGCAAATATTGACATCGCCACTGGAACGGCTTATGCGAAAGGGACTCCTGACGGCTCAGGAATAATCCCTTATGGACAGGACGGAGAATGGAAGGCGATTGTCGTGCCGCAGACTGTGGGGGCAGGCATCCCGATTGTAAGCATCACAATGGACGGGCGTCCTTATAAGTTCAGCCGTGATGAGGATTTTACGTTCGTGCCGTCCAGACAGCATAACTTCACGATAACGGTAAATAAGAAGCCTGACGGGGATTTCGAGTTTATTCCTGATGAAGGCGGCATATCGGCATGGAACAGCGACCAGTCCCAGTATGGCGGTACTGCGAAGGAGTATGTGGTCATAGATGTGCCCGAGGCTGGCACTCTGGACAAGTGCGTGAAGTCTTCGGGAAAGGAGCTGGATAAGATCCGTAGTCTGAAGGTTACTGGGAAGATAAATTCCAGGGACTTCGCAGTGATGAAGTACAAGATGACTTACCTTACGTCGTTAAATCTTAAGGAAGTGGTTATTGTCAATGGCAAGTCTGGATATCTAGATAATTCAGGTTATAACTCCAACGGCGATTATTGTATTCCGGACAATGCTTTTGAAAAAAAGGAATCATTGATTTCAATAATCCTTCCTGATAAGCTGAAATCTATCGGATGGAAGGCATTTGGTGACTGCAAGTCATTGTCCGGAAACATCTCGTTTCCGGAGGGGCTGGAAACAATCGCGGGCGGGGCATTTATAAATTGTGTGAATCTCTCGTCAATATCTCTTCCCTCAACTTTGATTACTCTCGGTCGGGAAAGCGGCATGGCTTATTATGATGGTGCTTTCGGACATTGTACAGGTCTATGCTGCGAGCTTGTGATTCCAGAAAAGATAGAGACGATAGGTATCGGTACTTTTTATGGCGATAGTGGGCTGTATGGGCAGATACGTCTGCCGGAATCATTGCATTTTCTTGGCGAAGCTGCATTTCGTGGCTGCAATGGCTTAAACGGCTCTCTGAAAATTCCTCATGGTATAAGCTATATTCCTGACGAATGTTTTGGATATTGCGGATTTGACGGGACACTGACTCTTCATGATGGGATTACTTCAATCGGTATCAGGGCTTTTGTTGAATGTCCTTTCAGAGGAGAGCTCTCGTTGCCTTCTGGACTTGAAGTCATTTCAGAGGAGTGCTTCAGGTCTTGTAAATTCAGTGGTCGCCTTGTGCTTCCGGAGGGCGTAAGAGTTATCGGCAAAAGGGCATTTGCCTGGAATTCACGTCTTGCCGGTATGCTGGAAATTCCCGGCAATGTCATAAGCCTTGGTGCCGGGGCGTTTGCCAACTGCCAGGGAATAGAAGGTGTGGTCATACCGGAAAGTCTGGAGACAATCAAGTCGGAATTCGGAGTCTATGGGACATTCGAGGACTGCTTCGGAATAAACCGGATAGTATGCAAGGGCATTACTCCACCCGTTATCACTGACAATTTTAACGTGACGGGCGGGCATTCAGTATTCGGTGGAGTGTCCAAGGAAAACTTTACCGTTGAGGTTCCTGATGCTGCAGTCCCGAATTATCGCACTGCAACTGGCTGGAAGGACTTCAGTCGTATTTCCGCCTACAGGAATCTTTCTGTGGAGCCGCATACAGCTACGGCGATCAATACTAAGGTGACAAGGGGCTTCATGCTTTATGCGGATGACGAGTGGGAGGTGGAGGAGCAGCCTGGCTGGGTGACATTGAGCCGGACTTCAGGAAAAGGCAGGACTCCGATGCAGCTGACATTCTCCAGGATGCCGTCTGGTACTGTCCGTGACGGTAAGGTGGTATTCCGCCTGAAAGGCCAGGACTACCGTGTGACTATGGACGTGCACCAGTATGACTATGCACATGAGGAGGATGAAATCATTGAACTTCAGAAGGCTGCGAAAGGCAGGGGTGTGAATGTCGTGCTGCTTGGTGACGGGTATGATGCGAAAGGTATCAGTGATGGGAAGCTGCTTGCCGACATGAACGAGGCTATGGAGGATTTCTTCGCTATCGAACCTTACAGGACATACCGGGATTATTTCAATGTTTATACCGGCATTGCGGTATCGCCCGAATCCGGTGTCGGGAATGTCAATACCGTAGTGGACAACCGTTTCGGTACTTCGGCAAGGCGTGGGGTCCTGGCCGGGGCATCGGATGAGATCCTGGAGTACGCATGCAGGATGCCTTCCGTGGACAGGGACAATCTCGGGCAGACATTGATTGTCATTGTCCCGAACACATCCGACTATGGCAGTGTCACCAGCCTATATGATGACGGGACGGCAATATCTTATTGTCCGAAACGTGACGATGACTATCCTTACGATTTCAGGGGCATTGTTCAGCATGAGGCTGGCGGGCATGGATTCGGGAAACTTGGTGACGAGAGCATCTGGCACAATGCCTTTATAGATGCGTGCAGCTGCTCGTGCTGTGCTCATGTGGCTGAGATTAATGCTGCACAGGCTAAAGGCTGGTATCAGAACATCTCGCTCTCGGCCAGGGAGGATGCTGTGCCTTGGAGTCATCTTATGGGCAATGACGGGTACCGTAATCTTGTGGATATATATGAGGGCGCATCCGGGCATAGCAGGGGGGTCTGGCGCTCTGAGTATAACAGCTGTATGAACAATTACATCCCGTACTACAATACTGTCAGCCGTGAAGCTATCGTGAAGCGGATAATGCAGTATGCCGGAGAGGAATACAGCTTCGAGGATTTCGTAGCGAATGACAAGGTGGAGAATGAGCCGGATACCGCGAATAAGGGGAAGTCGGCCAGGAAGTACTCGGTTTCAGGATGGGGCAATGCAGAACACCATTCTCCTGTATTCATGGGAAGACGGAATAACGTGGACAGATGATGAAAACAAGGAACATTATATATTTGGCGGCTGCCGTCCTGATGATGTCGGGATGCGCAGGGGCATTGAAAACGGAAGATTCTCCATCTCTGGAGATGAAATTTGAGCTGGAATACCCCGGTTACAGGACGAAGGCGACCGGGAGCGGGTTCGGGCAGGGCGACATTGCGGGACTTTTCATGACGGAGTATGTGGGCGGCGAACCTTCCAGGCTTATGTCGTCAGGAAATGCTGTGAACAATGCCAGGCTTACATTTGATGGGGCTGCATGGCATTCGCGTCCGCTGATGTGGTGGGATATTGACACCAGATATGATGTGTACGGGTATTATCCTTATGCTTCCCCGTCATCTGTGGATGAGTACCGTTTTTCGGTCATGGAGAACCAGGCTGCACCTCGGATAGGAACGGAACTTGGCGGTTATGAGGCGTCAGATTTTCTCTGGGCGAAGGCTTCAGGCGTGAGCTATCCGCAGAAAGTCAGGCTCCAGTTCAGTCACAGGATGAGCAGGATTCTCATAAATCTGGTCAAGGGCAGCGATTTCGATGGCGAATTGCCAGACGATATTGTTGTGCGGGTTCATAATGTGGTGACAGATGCTGTCATAGATCTCGGAACAGGCATCGTGGTCAAGGACAGCTGGGCTGCAACTCATAGCATAACGGCATGCAGGGAGTCTGCCGGACGTTATGCGGCAATAGTGGTTCCGCAGAATATGCTGCACAGGCAGCCGCTTGTGGAGGTGATAACAGGCGGGACATCTTATATGCTTGAAGGAAGAATTGACTTCAAGTCAGGTACCGAGCATACGGTGGATGTAACCTTGTCACGTGACCCGTCTAAAATCCGGATAGATATAGGCGGTGAGATTACAGGATGGAATGACTAGGCTTTTCCATGTTTTTCTCCTCATTTCTCCGAAATGAACTAAAATGAACTTGACCCACGCCGTTATTTAGCCTTACTTTACCGTGCTGATTTGAATTTCTGCTTATATAGGCAGGTTTCTGCAGCGGCGATATAGTAATTATATAAATAGCGCGTATGACCAATAACTATTGGATGCACCGCATAACTTGCGGAGAAAATGCATTTCCTTATGCACAGCATCTTTTCTTCGGCAGTGACAATGGCTCCGCTGAACATTATCTTTCTATAGGGTGGACTGATTTCTCCTATGAAAAATTTGTCGAGGCTGTTCTGGCTGAAGGCATTTGTGCTCTTGATTCCTTGATGCAGGAGGCTTCTTACGGCTTGGGACGCAGCCGTTTCAGCCTTTACCGGTTCATTGCCCAGATGAAATGCGGAGACATTGTGGTGGTGCCGTTCTGGGACACTTTCAGCGTGTGCAGAATCGCGGATGACAAGGTCTTGACGAACGAGACCATTGACAGAGGCCTGATGACTGACGGTGCAGGAAACAACCTGACCTATAATGATAAAGACAGATACTTTTATACACCTGACGGAAAGTTTGTCGATATGGGCTTCTACCGTAAGGTTGAGCTGCTGGCGACAGGCATTCCGCGTTCGGAATATGCTCCTCAGCTTCTTTATTCCGCGATGAAGAACCGGAGCACCAATGCCTGCCTGTCAGAAAAGGTGGCAGAGGAGGTGGACATCGCCATCTCCGACTGGCACCGTAAGAAGCCGATTAACCTGAAGGCGGAGATTGAAAATGCAGTGGCACGGCCCGTCCTCGAACTGATAAGGAACCTTCTGCAGGACATGAAGTTTGAATCTCTGGTGGAATGGTACCTGACGTCTATCGGCGCGACTGTCGAGAGACCTGCCAGGAACGGCTGTCCTGCTGAAGACGGGGATGCTGACCTTATCGCCCATTTTGATGCACTCGAGACTACCGTCATGGTGCAAGTGAAGAAGCATGACGGATATACGGGAGACTGGGCTGTCAGACAGATTACCTCGTACTCTGAAAAGTATCATGTCAAGGATTTCATGAACCAGATGTGGGTGATTTCCTCATGCGATGATTACAGTGATGCCGCCAGGCAGCTTGCCGAGGAGAAAGGTGTACGTCTCATCACCGGTCTGGAATTCTCCAGGATGCTCCTAGGCGTCGGAATAAAGAATCTAACTATTTAAAATATAATCACATGGCTATTTCAAGCATTGAGCGCCGAGGCTCTTATTATGAGATTTTTGATGAGCGAGGCAAAAAGATCCAGAATGTCTCAAATAGTTTGGGAGAACTTCTCGGATGGAGTGACAGTTTCTTCGTTTTATTGAAGGGCTCATATTATGTTACTTATGATGAACGTGGCAGATTTCTTTACAGAATATCGTCAAGTCTTGGAAACTTTGTGTCGATAACCGGAGATCAATTCATTCTCAGGGATGGCTCCAGACTTTGCGTTTATAACAAATTCGGGAAAAGGATAGATACTCGTCCAGCGAGATAGGCTTGTACTATGAAGAAATATTTTATTAGTGAACCATGGCTTTTGTTGGAGCTAATCATAAGCGCAATTTTAGTGTGCATGGTAGCTTACGTGTTCCAGATTTTTACTGAAACGGAACTTCCAGGTCAGGTAATGGGCGCTATACTTGGCGTGCTTCTGACGGCGGTCGTAACGTTTATCTTGCTTCGGGGCCAGACAAACCAGGAGAAGGAATTGCAGCGCAACGCCAAGATATTCGAGGAGAAGCTTAAGGTCTATCAGAATTTTCTGGGAAAACTTTATGATGCGGTGAAGGACGGCTCGCTGACTGATGATGAAAAGAAAGAACTGCAGTTTCAGACATCGCTTGTGGCTATGCTTTGCAAGCCGGAGAATATAGAGGAAGTGAGCAAGGCTGTAAAAGAAGTCGTAAACTGTGTGTGCCCGACGGAAAATTCTGCAAGCGTCGGGGAAACAGATCTGCTGAAAGGCTTTTTCTCTATAGTTGATGCTTTGAGAAAAGACCTGGAGGACTCTGATACAGGATTTTCTGACGCCATAAAAGCGGAGACGATTGGAAATTTCAAAGCCGCTTTTCATGTGAAGCCGGATCCTGATGATATCAGCGATGACATTGCGCCTGCCGAGGCGGACTCCGGCGAAACTATATGGGGATCGGCCTTGACAAGGTGGGAAAACTCCGGATGGGCCGTAAAGATTGATGATAACTGGCGTGGTGAAACGAGCTTTGCCATGCAGTCCAAGGTGAATGGAAACCCTGGGATTATAAGTATGGGCTTCTATAAGGGGCATTATTATATTCAGGCAAGCTATGGCTGGGATACGGACTTCGCGAAGGCGCTTAAATGGTCAAATGGTGGCCAAAGGTCCAATGGCACCTGGTGGAAATATCTGCCTGAACTGTATGATGACATCAAGGAAGGCGACTTCGGGCAGGCTCTCAAGGAGAATGTAGGATTGCAGAAATTTATCATCGAAAGAATTGAATATCTGCAGAATGTGGTCATGGCTAATCATCGCACGACATTGTGGAAGAAGGCTGTAGATGAGAAGCTAGCATATTCAGTCAATGATGCTGCCGCCGTGAGCCGATGGACGACCCGGATATGGTACTGGAAAACCCTGGTGTGCGAATCCGCCGGTGATAAAGAAGGCAGCCTTTATTTCGACATCCTGCCGGCCGATGACAAGAATGTGGTATTCAAATTCAGCAACCGCGATAAGAATCCTGAACTGCTGGGGAAAACACTGGTCAGAATCGGGCTGCAAGACAAGATCAGCGACATGAAAGACTGCATTGCTGATATCTGCACCACCTCATCCGACGCGAAAGATGTCGCGGAGAAACTTTCAGAGCTTCTGAAGAAGATACAGGGGTAATTTAGAGTTAGAAACAAAATGGCAACAATTCAATCTATTTTATGGAATCAGCAGTCTGATGAATTGCTGGTTTACAAATATCCAGTGCAGGATATCAATACTGGAAGTGTTTTGACTGTTAATGATAGTCAGGAGGCTTATTTCTATCGAAACGGGACACTTTATGATAAATTTTCTGCCGGACGCTATGCTTTGTCTTCATCTAATCTTCCGGCATTATCCAATATCGTTAATCTGGCTTCTGGAGGGGAATCTACTTTTAATGCAAGTATATGGTTTGTAAGCAAGCTTGCAAAGCGTAATATACTTTGGGGAGCAGGAGGACTTAGAGTAATTGATCCATATTTCGAAATACCGATTAAGATGTCTGCCCGTGGACAATATGGTATCAGAATAAAAGACGGAGGTTTGTTTATCCTGAAATTTGTAGGAACTCAGGCGGAATCAGATATGAATCTGATATATGAGCAGTTCCGGTCTGATGTGATTGAGGCTGTAAAGGTTTCCATTGCTCGTTTCATGAAGGAAAATGGGGTAAATGTGAATGAAATTGGAACAGAGTATCGTTCTCTTGGAACAGCGATTTCAAAAGAATTGCAGTCGTCATTTGATGAATATGGGGTGGAACTTCTTAACTTCAACATTGAAGATATCTCATTTAATGAGAACGATCCCGGATACCAGAAAGTAATGGAAGGAATCTCGGAAAGAGCACGGCTTAATAAACTAGGTTTAAACTATGTTCAGCAGAGGCAGCTTGATATAACACAGACTGCTGCAGGTAATCAAGGTGCTGGGGTGTTTATGAGTGCCGGGGCAGGATTGAGCATGGGAAGCCAGGCCGGGCAGATGTTTGGAGATGTCATGAAAGGAAATCCCGCATCACAAATTCAGGTGGCAGCGCCGGTACCTCCACCTATGCCATCTTTTTATGTAGCCTCTAATGGCAATAGTGAAGGGCCGTTCAGGCTTGACGTTATACATGATATGATAACTAAAGGCCAAATAGGACAATCAACTTATTTGTATAAAGTAGGTGGAAATGCATGGATGGCAGCTGGACAGGTCCCCGAAATTTCAGGCCTGTTTTCGTCAATGACACCACCTCCACCACCTCCGTCTCAGGTTGATTAATTATATTGAAATTGAGCTCGTATGAAAAAAATAGTATTTATCACAGTACTGCTTATCTGCAGTGTGGCATTGGTCGGCATATTCTATCTGATATTTCATGAATTGTCAGTGATGATGGTATGTTGTGCGTTCAGTGGACTACTTTTCCTATGGTCTGCATTTCTGCATATTTTCATTGTCTCCTCTATTCTGACTATTACTGTTAAGAACTCATCATTGGTAAAGATACTGGATGTCTCGTCTTTTCTGCTTTTTGCGTGGACACTCCTTTTTATATTTGCATTCGGCTCGTATGGAGACGTTGACAGAGACATGACTGTGTTGTACGTCGTTTATGTCGTGATAGCTGTCATAACATTGGTTGCTTGCCTTATGGCAGACCGTGGCGCTTCTATTTCGGAAGAGGACAATCAACTGGTGCAGCATAATATACAGGAAAAGGGGACGTTGTTAAGACAACTTTGTGTGACTGCAAATGATTTGCATGAGAAATCAGGTGATCCGGATAATATTAAGCAGCTTTTCTCTGTGATTGACATGATGCGGAATACCCCTGCACGAGTATTTGAAAGCAGTACTATCTGTTCGCAACTTCATGAATGTGTTGATTCAGTGATTCAGGCTGTGCGTGATGATAAAGCTGAAAATATCTCATTGACTTTAAATGAATTAATAAATACATTGAAAATAACTAGATTGTAATTATGGAAGATTCTATCAAATGTCCGGAATGCGGCGGGACTAAGTATACACGCATTTCTGAAGGTAACTATCGTTGCCTCTATTGTGGAGCTACATTTAAGGCAGAAGTGGAGGGGGCTCCTCAGGCTGTGCCGGATGGACAACCGAAATATACAAAAGTGCGTGATAAAAATAAGATAACGGCTATTGTTCTTGCTTTTCTGCTTGGCTCTATTGGTGCGCAGTACTTTTATCTAGGGAAAATAGGGTCTGGAATACTATGTCTGCTTTTCTGCTGGACATATATTCCAGCTGTAATAGGAATTGCAGATGGTATCCGTTTCCTTATTATGGATGAAAAGACTTTTGATATGAAATATAATTGCCTGGTTGAATATTAATCTAATATATTATGGAATCATCTACAATTCTTGCTGCAATAGAAGCCGCAAAACCTTATTTTAAGGAAGATTCTGCCTTATATGCATATCCGTCAATACCTGACGAAGTGCTTGCGGTACATAAGAAAAAATATCTGGAGCTGGATCCAGATGAAAAGGTTCTGGTGCTTGCAGGTAAATGCAAGCAGTTCTTTACAGGATTTTGTCTTACTGACAGGCGGCTTATCGTCCGGGTGGAAAATGGCAGCATACTTCTTGGTAGTCTTACAAGCATATTCCGCGAGACGGTAGATATTCCGCTTGATGAAATTAAAACTCTGTCAGCAGCATTGAATATTAATTCTGCAATGATGCGTATCATTGTCAATGGGCAATATGTTGGATTTATTTATCAGAATTCGGCTTCAAGCGGACTTAAACGCAGTACAAATAATACATTTGAAGCTGTAGACGCTCTATTCAAGGAGATGACTTTGCTTTCTGGTGGAGATCTTGTATCTTCAGTAAAATCTACAGTCGCAGGGAAAAATTGGATAAAGCAATACAGAAAATCTGGACTGCTGAAAAAATATTTCTTGGAACCAATTATTTCTCATTACGTTGATTTCAAGGGAGTCGCTACTCGATCTGAATATTGGCACTTTGCTTTGTTCTTTATGATTATTATTGGCGCGGTGTCAGGCTTATTCAGTATACTTTTCGACATGGGAACGGCTGTTTATTATCTCTTGTCGCTGGCACTGCTGTTGCCTTCTTTGGGAATCATGGTGCGCAGAATGCATGATATCGGCAAGAGCGGCAAGATGGTTCTTGTGTCATTGATACCTGTTGTGGGGCTTATATGGCTTCTGGTTCTGCTTTGCCGAAAAGGCAATGATGTAAAAAAGACAAAAAACAGTGCAAGCCTTTCAGATATAGCAATACTTTCTCTTTGTGGGATTATGATTGTTATATCCGCAACTATAGCGTGTGCGAAATTTGAGAATGGTGATTACGGCTCTGATGAAATATATGATTCAAGTGTTTTTGATGATTCTTCGGATGATACTTCAGGCAATGCTGAGGATATTAGTGATATAAGAAAACGTGTAAATCATATTTATAAATATGCGCTTTCCGGAAAAGGGGATGCCGAGAAAAAATTTTTCTCGAGAAAACTGTATGGCTTGTGGAAAGACGAGCAGAAGGCTTCCGAGGAATATGGAATAGGTGCTATTGAATTTGATATCTGGAGCTTGAGCCAGGATCCAGCCGATCCTCAAATAGAAATAGGCGAAATCAACTGTATGGGTGAGGCAGGGTATTCGGTTACATTGATGGTCGTGAACAAGTATGTAGGCCGTACTGACAAACAAGCGGTGGTGCTGCTAATGGTTAAGGAAAGAGGGGACTGGTTTATTGGAGATATGTATTTTAGTTTTGGTGGAGAAGCCGTGTCTTTGTCGGAAATTTTGCAAGGTTCGTTAGATGAATAATAATCAAAGAAATATGGTGGTGGAAGAAAAACAGGCAGCAGCTGTAGAAACATCAGAAGATACCACGATTACTCCTGATGACAAATTGTATTTCATAAATCTGCTGGCAAAGGGCGGAATGTTAATATTTGGATATTTCCTTTTCAGGATTATCCGTAATATTGTTCTGGTGTCAGATATAGTAGATGCTCTTGAAACCATAGGGGCATATGTTTCACTTGTGGACTCATCTTTAGAGTATGATCCGACGGTAGTGAAATCTTTCCATGGTCTGATGCGTAATGGCATAATTGTCTGCATCGCCGGAGAGCTTATTTCGGCACTGATATGCTGGATGTCCCGGTCAAAGAGCTAGTATTATAAATTAGCATGCGCATCTTCAGGGTTTTTGACTGGGGATGCGCATGTTTCTGTTTCTGGCTAGGTTCGTGATGCGGGATTACTGGCGGCATGGCATAGACGAGTGAGATCACTGTTACTCCGTTTCCCGCCGCAGCCAGATTGAGAAGAATCGGTCATATACAATTATTTTCCCGTTAAAATCATGCACGAAGTCACGCTTTCGCAGCGCCTTTATGGCAAGGCTCACACTGCTGGCCGCCGGCAGACTTGTACTTACGGATGAATTCTTGTGACAGTGCTGATGAGACTTCTTTTTCCTTAGCAATGACCACGACAAGGGCCTCCTGATTGTCGGAGAGCGATTTGCAGTAGTTGATGAAAGCATCTTCCAGTTCGTTAATGATATCCTCGACGATCTGGGCTATTGTCTGTTTGTCAATGACCTCCCCATTTTCGTAGAGCCGGTTCAGGATGCTCTGAACATACCATGTCTGACCGTCAACCAAGTCAAAAATATACCTGAAGTCGCTGTCGCTGATTTCAATTCCTTTCTGTGTTAGCCATCTGTTTGCGAAAACTTGTATTCTTCAATATCTATGAGGGGAAGGCTCATTATCTGGGAACTTTGATAAAACGGACGCTTTGCGGACAGGAACATTTCGGACATGAGGTACTGACTGCTGCCGGCAAATATGAAATAAACATCCGGAAGAAACTGAATGTAAGAGCGCAGATATGAACAATTTTATTTTGCACGTAAAACGACTATCTTTGCAGAAGACTATGTGGAGGATTGAACATGTTGTACCCTATAGGAATACAAAGCTTTGCTGAAATACGCAATGGCAATTATGTTTATGTGGACAAGACAGCGCTGCTCTATAGACTGGCATCCACCGGAAAGTATTATTTCCTGAGCCGTCCGAGACGGTTCGGGAAGAGCCTGCTTGTCTCGACTATGGAGGCGTACTTCAGTGGGGAGAGGGAACTTTTCAACGGGCTGGCGATGGAGCACCTGGAGAAAGACTGGGTGAAATACCCTGTCCTGCATCTTGATCTGACCGGAAGCGGATATACGGAGATTTCGCAGCTGAAGATAAGCCTGGATCAGCATCTGCGCAAATGGGAAGAACTTTATGGTGTGACGGCTGCGTCAGATGATGCCTCAGCCCGATTCAAGGATGTCATTGATGCCGCTTATCAGAAGACCGGCCAGAAAGCGGTCATCCTCATCGACGAATACGAGAAGCCTATCATCGACAACATTGACAATCCTGAACTGATGGAGCAGTTCCGTCGCGAGCTTCAGGGGTTCTACAGCGTCATAAAGGGAAAGGACGCCTCTATACGGTTCGCCTTCCTCACCGGTGTGACCAAGCTCGGAAAGATGAGCATCTTCAGCGGGCTGAACAATCTGAACGACATATCCATGGATTCCAGGTATGTTGATATATGTGGAATATCTGAACCTGAGCTCAGAAACATGTTCGGAGACAGCGTGGCAGCACTTGCTGAGGCGAATAAACTGACAGAGGATGAGTGTTACCGGAAATTGGCGTCAATGTATGACGGCTATCATTTCTGTGAGGACAGCATAGGCATATATAATCCTTTCAGCCTGCTCAATACGTTCAACTCCGGTAAGTTCCGCATGTACTGGTTCGAGACCGGGACGCCGACGTTCCTGGTGAGATACCTGAAGCAGGGAAACTATAACCTGGACAACATATCCAAGAATGATGTGGCGGTGGAGACATTGACGGGTGCGAACTATGTGAGCCCGGCCCCGATAACGCTTATGTACCAGGCCGGATATCTCACGATAAAAGAGTACAATCCGGAATTCGGGACTTATAATCTAGATTATCCTAACGAGGAAGTCAAGCGTGGGTTCATGCACTCGCTCAGCCTGCTGTTCGCTCCGGCCTTGATAGAAGGCAACTATTCTGTATATCAGTTTATCAGGGATCTCCGCGGAGGTGACACCAGGAGCTTCATGGATCGCCTCACGGCATTCTTCGCAGGGAACAGCTATGAAATTCAGGGAGACCTGGAGCTGTACTTCCAGAATGTGATGTCGATAATGCTGAAGATGATGGGGCTTTACGTGAATACCGAGTATCAGACATCCAACGGCAGGATAGACATTGTTTTCGATACGGACAAGTATGTCTACATAATAGAGCTGAAGCGTGACCAGTCGCCGGAAATCGCATTGAAGCAGATTGAAGAAAAGGGTTATGACAGGCCATTCCTGGCATCCGGCAAGCAGATAATCAAGCTCGGCATAAACTTCTCGTCCGACACCAAGACCATAGACGGCTGGGCGGAGGCATGACCGGATTCTGCCATTCGGCACTTTCGTGCTGCAAAACTGACCCTCCTGGCAGTTGCACGGAGCACTAGGTGTTATGATAATTCGCTGTGCTACAGATAATTAAGTGTATCTAGGGCTCTATATCAAGATGCCAAGACCACCATAAAAACAAGGGTCTTGGCATTTGCATATATGTGTATATTTACTAGTAATGTATTGAAATACAAGTAATTATCCTAATAAGCAGTTGTTCTGCCCCTTGCCCGGAGGGTCGAAATCATGGTGGCAGCAAGCCTTGGCGAAAAACGGAGGCAGGGCAGAGGAGAGACGGAGAATCGTAAAAAGGGGGAGGAGTAACGAGAAGTGGTGTGAAGTGAGTGAAGTGAAGCGGAAACTCCGTCCATACTAAAATTTGCTATCTTCCGGACTTTTGACCGGGATGTGCATGTTTTTTTGGTTTTGGTGCGGGAAGACTGGAGAGGATGCTCATTATCTGGGGGCTGATAAACGTATGCTTTGCGGATAGAACATTGTGGACATATTCAGGCTTGTAAACCACGGCAAGGTAAAATTGCTTTACTTGAGTTTTTGCTAAATTGTTGATTAATATTGCTTGATGTTTTTCAAAATTGCCACACACGCCATTTTGAAAAACGTTAACATATTGATATCTAATTGATTGGTGAAAAATATACTCTCCGGACTTGCACTCGTTATCTCTGGTGCAGCCTTGAAGTGCATCAGCCTGAAAAATCAATATGCTTTAGGTTCTGTTTTGACATAATATCTTCTGATGAAGCGCTTATTGATTATCAATGAGTTACGAATCTCAAAAGTCAGAGAGTGAGACATTTGAAAATAGTAAGTGCTTGATAATCAGTGATGGCTATTGGGAAAGTGTAGGGGAGTTCGGGGCGGGATGCTAAGGGATAACGACTTCGCATTGCTCGTCTTTGGTGAGCTTCACCGAGGATGCGCAGGTGCTGTTCAGGATGATGCGGGTGAGGCTGGGGTTGCCGGAGCAGTCAAGCGTCTGAAGCTCATGGCATGCGGAGAGATTCAGCTCCCCGTCTAGCTTGCATGAAGAGCAGTCCATGACGCGGAGGATTGTGGCTGCGGACAGGTCCAGGTGACGGAACTTGCTGCCGTACAGATATATGGAGCGGATGTTTCTGCATCCTGACAAGTCCAGGGTGGATAATGCCGTGTTCTGGCAATAGAGCGTCTGGAGATCAGTGCATCGGCTGATGTCTATACTCGTCAACGGGTTGCCGTCACAGTTTAGCTCTGTCAGCATGGTGTTGCCCGAAAGATCCAGCGACGCTATCTGCTGCCATGGCACTGACAGCTTTTTCAATGAGCGGAACATCTCCAGTCCATGGATGGATGAGATGCCGGGGTAGGCATTGCTGTCGATATTGACCTCCTCGACATTCTCCACTTCCGTGATGGAAACGAACTGATCCCCGTTGCTGTCGAATGTGTCTGTCAGATATTTTCCGAATGAGCTGTCGCTGACCACTGCAGAATAAACGATTGAAGCCACCTCTGGTTTTCTGTTGCCTGTCCCGGAATTGATTCCGTCTATCTTCTGCATCTCGTTCATGTAGATAGTCTTCAGGCTGCTGCATCCTGTGCAGTCAAGCATTGAAAGTTTGTCATTCAGGTTGATATCCAGAGAGGTCAATGCCTTGCAGCCGCTTACAGAAAGCTCCATGAGAGAGCGGCTGTATCTGAGGTTGATGCTTGAGATGCTGCATCCGGAACAGTTCAGAACCTCAAGCCCGGACAGAAGATAAATCTTGTCGCTGTCCTGAAGTACTTCTTTGGCATATAGACGCCTGATGTTGCGGATAGTCTTGAAGATATCATTGAGCCCTGAAATTTCAGTGCTGCCTATGTTCAGCTCTTCTATTGCCGGCAACGATGTGATATTGAGGGAGGACACGGGATTTCCATGAATATCGAGACTGGTCAGCTCTGCCAGGTATGGCACCCTCAGTGAACTGAATCTGTTCCCTGCCAATGCTGCCGTGCGGAGCCTGCTGTTTCCTGAAAGGTCAATGCCTGTGAGCATATTATTGCTCAGGTTCAGCGTTTCAAGCCCGTGAAACGGCTTCAGGTCGATCTGGCTCAATCTTCCAGAGCCGGCAGTCGAGCCTGCCAGTGTAATGGATGACAGTCCGGTACAATATTCAAGTCCCTTGACAGAACTTATCCTGTCTGTGCAGATGTCTATGGCACTGATATTCCTTGCCTCTTCCATACTTAGGTAACCGTCACCGTCAATGTCTCCCGTCTTAACCATATAGGAAGAAAGCATCTCATCCTCAAATGATACCGGCACATAGAACACTTCCTCGTTGCTGTATGCGGTCCCTTTCGCATTGATCGC
This sequence comes from uncultured Bacteroidales bacterium, assembly GCA_934691625.1. Lineage (GTDB taxonomy): Bacteria > Bacteroidota > Bacteroidia > Bacteroidales > UBA932 > Cryptobacteroides. The sequence goes on from CAKUTA010000015.1 coordinate 19,585, forward strand.
GTAAGCCCTTACATACCATGTTGTTCCAATATCGAGCCCCCGAATCTCAGTCCTGTGGCTGCCGTATCTGGAGCCGTCTATGGTCTTGCTCTGGGACTCTATTGTCGGCCCTGGCTCCGTGTCCCAGCATAGGCCGCAGGCAATCAGCTCGCCGCTGAAGCTCTCATTGACATTATAGTCCACTGTGATGACGCTGGAAGTCCTTTCTGTTACGGGCGACAACGAGATGCCCGGCAGCTGCTGCTGAATCTTGAAATGCTTTGTCGCTGAAGACTTCTCATATCTTCCGCTGCCGATAAATGCACTGAAGTAATAATCGACATTGAATGTCAGGCCGTCAAGCGTCATGGCGAAATTTCCGTCCGCGCTCATTGAACAAGTGCTCCTGGACAGCTTCTCCTCGTCGGTTCCGAACATGAATCCGCACTCCTTGACCTTGCTGTTCCCGGAGATTCCGCATGAAAGCACGACAGCATTGCCTTCGACAGATGAGCCCGTGCCGGTAATCTGCGGTGTGCGGAACGCGGCAGGGTCAGGATCCTTTATGCAGGATACGGCCGAAAGTACGGCAAGAATCAAAGCTGATGTCCTCTTCATATTCTGCAAAATTACTGCGAATTATCCAGAATACTCTCTGTGACAGTCCGGACAATGCTGTCTATCTTATGCCTTTCATGTATCTTTTCAATATATGGCGTACAGATCCGCAGCAGGACGGTGGCAATGACGGCGGCAGCGGAAAGAACCACGGGCAGCTGTCTGCGCAGCCGCTCCTTTCTCAGAATCCCGAGCTTCAGCTGCCCGGCATCGGCAGGCCGGCAGGCTGGGGCCTGTGCGGTGCATGCCGAGGCGAAGTGATTCCAGAACTTGCGATGCCTGCGCGGAAGCAGCGCTGCTATCTGCCCGATCACCTTTCCTATGGAATATATGTCACTCCTTTCGTCAAGTGCTTGCCCTGCAATCTGTTCAGGTGCTGCGTAATGCTCTGTTCCGGCAGCCATCTTCAGGCGCGTATGCGTGTCTGTGTCTGCAAAGCCGAAATCTATCAGCTTGACATTGTTCCCGTTGCGTGTAATCATCACATTCCCAGGCTTTATATCCCGGTGCACAATCTGCCGGTGATGCAGGCAGTCTAGCACATCGCAAAGCTCAATGATGATCTTCCTTGCCAGCCCAGGCGTTATCTCTCTTTCCTCCAGAACCTTGTCCAAAGACCTCCCGTCAATCCATTCGCTGATTATGCAGCTGCCGTATCCGTCTATTGTCAGAAAACCTAGGGTTCTGCATATCCCCGGGTGCTCAAGCGATGCGCCGATTTCGTATTCCTTTTCCAGAAGCCCCTCATAGACAGGGTTATGTATGTATTCTGCCTTTAGCGACTTGACAGCTACTAGCTTTCCGCCATATATGCTCCTGCCAAGCCTTGAGTACCCGTCTGCGGATTCATACACAGTCTCGATCTCCATTGGCTGTGATGATGCCTCGCCGTCAGCCGTGCTGCCGAATATTTCTGAACTAGCCTCCATATCTGTCTGCCTGTTTCCGGAAAATTGATGTACAATGCATTAAAACTGCAAATTAAAGATTTTTTTTGTAAATTTGATTTCCTTTTGAATGAAGAATCTGTTTTTAAATGACAGGAATCCTGAAATATCTTCTGACAGCCATACCTATGGTGGCATTATTCGGATGTGGAGTCCGTGACGGCGGCATTGACAATGCCGGTAGCGACTGGACGTCGGAAGACTGCATGAACGGATATTATATTGTTACGGATTCCCTTCGCTCCGGACTTGCCGATGCGCAGGGGAACCTGCTTGTCCCGATGGCATATAGCCGCCTTCTGTTCCTGACAGGGGATGTGCTTGCAGGCTATGAGCCTCCAGTGTGGACATTCATTTATACGGATGGCCGCGTTCTGGCTGAAATCAGTGGAAGCGTTGATGAAGATCCGGATTTGTTGCTGGCTGAATATCAGGATATAAGGAGAAGGCAGGGGCAGGCATGGGACAGGATTGTCACTGGCTATGAGCACTTCTGCGAGATGTGCTCCGCTCCTGATGCAGATGCTGAAGATATGAGGATGATGGGGGATAGCCTGATGATGGAGGTTTCCCTGGCGGAAGGGATTATGAGCCCAGAGCAGCGCAGAAGGGTGGAAGTCGCCCAGGACAGATACCGTGAAGGGAGGGAAAGCCTATGAAATTGCGGACAGCATTGATATTCATGATTTTCTTCATTGCCGTGGCTGGTCTTCATGCGCAGAGCTTTTCTGCCATAAAGAAAAATCCGTCTTATCTCTGGGGCGAGGGAAGTGCGGCCGATACACACTCGGCTGACAGTCTGGCTGCGGATGCTCTTCTTCGGAAAATTGCCGGTACAGTGGAACTTCCGTATGGAATGCCATTGAAAACCGCCATCATGGAGACATACGCTGAAGATCTGGGCAAGGTTTCGGAATTCGCCGTGTCCGGCGGAAGAAAGGAGGCTTCAGTGCTCCGCTATATCGGCAGGAATGCTGTCGGGACATTGTTTGATGCCAGACGCAGACGCATTGCCGAGATGAAGAACATTGCTGAAATCGCTGAAGGCAAGCTCCAGATGGATGTGGCGCTGCGCTACTGGTCATGGGCTGCGGTGCTGATGCAGTCCGTGCCTGGCTTCAAGGCCACTGATGTTGCAGAGGCGCGTTCCCATCGTGTGAAGATCCTGGCGGGCATGAATGTTCGTTTCGACAGGCAGAATGTGGCAGACAAGTCGGTCGTGGAGCTGAGCTTCACCTATAACGGAAAGCCTGTCAGGAATATAGACTACCGATTCTTCAATGGCAAGGCATGGAGCGGAATCATGTCCGCCAAGGACGGGAAAGGCTTTGTGGAGGTGGCTCCCGGGTCACGAATTGACGACTACAGGATTCTCTACGAGTCCTCGCCGGCTCACCTTCAGCATATCTACAGGGAAGTGCGTGCCGTGGAGGAGGCCTTCGGGGGCGGCGGGGAAAAGGCCGGAGGCAATGCTGCCGTTTCTGGGGGCAATGCGGCTCCATCTGCCGCTGCTTCACGGCGTCCTGCGGATGACGGCTCCATGAGCAAGATAGATTTCAGCATGGTGAAGAGCAAGATACTGGATGTCATGTCACAGGAAAAGTTCAATGCCGTGCCTGATTCTGCGAAGGCTGTACAGATGACACCGGTGCTGTACACTGCGGACTATGAGAAGGCGGTAGCCCGGATATGCGATGCCGTTTCTTTACGTGACTATAGCTCTGTAAGCAAACTGTTTACGGCTACAGGGTATGACATTTTCCAGCGTCTTGTCGCATACGGCGATGCCAGGGTGCTGTCAGGGGAAACATTGAATTTCTACTCCTTCGGGGACGAGGTGTATTGCCGCAGTGTGCCCATGGCATTCTCCTTCAGAGGAAACAGCCGTCAGTTTGTGGAGGATATTGTGTTCACGTTCAATGCAGACGGGCTTGTCTCGAATCTGACTTTTTCGCTGGGAAAGGCGGCGACGTCGGATATATGCTCGCATTCGAACTGGACCGAGGAGGCGCGGCTTATCCTGGTGGCGTTTCTGGAGAACTACAAGACAGCATACGCGCTTAAGCGTCTGGACTATATAAGTTCAATCTTTGACAATGATGCCCTCATAATCACAGGACGTGTTGTCCGTAGCGCGGGAATGGACAGGAGCGGGTACGGCTCGAACCGCTATGTACGTTTCACCCAGCAGAACAAGGAAACATATATCAGGAACCTGGCGCGTGTATTCGCCAGCCAGGAGTATATCAATATCCAGTTCTCCGACAGCGAGGTGGTCAAGCTCGGAAAGGGCGATCAGCTCTTCGGTATAAAGATACGGCAGGAGTATTTCTCCACGACGTATTCGGATGCAGGATATCTTTTTATACTGGTTGACCTGTCAGACTATCAGGCACCTGTCATACATGTACGTACCTGGCAGGATTCCCCTGACAAGGATTTCGGCATTATCGGCCCGTATCATTTCTAGTGCAGGATATGAGGTCATTTGCAGTAATAGTCGCATCTTTTCTTCTGATGATGTTTCCGGCGTTCTCGCAGCCGGCGGCATCGGATGGCTTTTCTGTCCTGTCGTTCCGCCGTCTGGAATGGGACCTGGATGCACGCAGCGGCAGCCCTGTATTAGACCAGAACGGAAAGAAAACGGCTCTTATAAAGGTGATTACCAATGCTGAAGGCCTGGATTTCGACGTCGGGGTAATGGGAGTTGCGGCTGTCCGTCAGGAGGTCGGGGAAGTGTGGGTATATGTGCCGGAGAAAGTGCGGAAGATCACGATAAGGCATAAGGACTATGGTGTAATACGCGACTATATCTTTCCTGAACCGATAGAATCAGCCGTGACTTATGAGATGGTCCTGCGGACTCCTGCACCTAAAAAGGAAGTTGTCGTGAGGGATTCCATCGTTTATCTCCCGTCGCCCGTGGATTCCTCATCTCTACGCCGGCGTCATCGTACTCCTTCAGGTTTTTCCGTGTCGGCAGTGTTTTCGGCTCCAGAATATTCCGGAGGCCTTTTTCTTGTCTGGGAGAAATATAGTCTTGGCTGTTATCTGAAGGCAATGTCCGATTTCCGTAAGCAGGAGTATGAATACGGCTGCATGTCGGACGGGACTGCTGACTACGGATATATCTGGACTACAGGGCGTTCTGCAGTGTCGCGCCGTAATTTGACTACAGGCCTTGTCTTCAGGGCCTGCGGATGGCTTGGCGTATATGCCGGGGCAGGATACGGCTCGCGTGTGCTGTGCTGGGAAGATTCCGCTGGCACATGGGCGAAAGTTTCGGACAGCAGCTATACGGGCGTGGCTGCCGATGCCGGTGTCAGGCTTCATTGGCGCAGGCTCTGCTTCTCGGCTGGAATATCGACTATCTGCTTCCGCACGACATCGGCGGATTTGTCCCTGGGCTTCACATTCTAGGACATGACTTCATAGGCTCTTATAGAGTCATGGGCTTCACGTTCCAGGAATCTGCTTCATGGCATAGTCCGTCACTTGGAATTGACTGGTCCTTTGGAACTATAATTGATTATCAATGAGTTATGAATTTCAAATGTCGGAGGTTCGTACTTTGAGATATGTAAATGGCTGATAATCAGTGAAAGCAGGTCCTGAATCCATTAGGATATTGGTTCCGTGGTATTATCTCGTCTGCGCGGCTCGGAACTCCTCCAGCTTGCTGGTGATTAGACTGGCATTGACATCGCCCTTGAAGATCTCAACTTTTCCGTCCTTCGATGTCGGGGACCAGTTGCCGGCGATCTCACCGTCAACGGCGATGACCGGCTTGAATATGCCGGAGTTGTTATGAGCTTTGTGCGACAATGCCGGTTCCAGCACGATGTTACGGCTCTTGTAGCTGATCAGGTACTCGTCATACGGCGGAAGAAGAAGTATGCTCCCTTTCCTGCATCCGCGTGACCTGGACTTTTCATGGACAAGGAAGTCCCTGCCGTTCCATCTCCAGGTATGCAGACGTCCTGCAATCATATCTACAGCCGCTCTGCATTCTCCGGCATTGAGTCCCGACCACCACACGAAATCCTCGAAAGTGGCAGGGGAGCGGCTGATGAAATACTTCTCCGCAAGGCGTTCCAATGCTTCTTCCCTTGTCAATGCTTCTGTGGCTGGGCCGAGTTTCTCACTCACGAGGCAGTAGGTATTCTTCAGCGGATTGAGGTTTCCGCTGCATATCAGGCCGTTAAGCTCCGCCAGGCGCAGGTGATATGAAAACCTGTGCTCGTCCATCTGGATTCCTCTGTCTCTCAGCGCCTCTTTCATCTCGTTCTGGGGCAGGCTTCTTTTTCCGGTCAATGCTTCCTTGAATATTGCGGATATGCGCTCCTCCTCCTCAGCATTGATACATATCCTGTTGGATGCCATCCACCCGTGCAGAGCCGCTCTTGCCTTGCCGGCGCAGAGCGGCAGTATCCATCTGTAGTCATCTCCGGTGACCATCTGCCAGGTACAGCGCAAAAGATGTAGCCTGATTATGCGTCCGGCATTGAAATCCTTCTCGAAATCCTTGAATGATGGCCTGCTCGTGCGCATCACGGCAGCCCATCTTCCCGCCCTGAAGTCCTGTGCCTGAATGGCGCCCATGTATGAAACAACCTCCGCCGGCGTCTTAAGCTGCGGACAAACAAGCTGCTGTGACAGGAGTCTGGAGTTGACAGGATTCATTCTGCAAAGTTAGTAACTTTTTGGTGTGTTTTCAGCCTGTCAGGATGCCATTATTTCCCGGGGAAATGCTAACTTGCGGAAATAAGACATAATCATTGGCTATGAAAAGAGCGATAGTTATCGGGGCGTCGTCGGGCATCGGGCGCGAGATTGCGGCGGGGCTGGTCAGGCGCGGATGGAAGGTCGGCATTGCGGCACGCAGGACAGAACTTCTGGAGAGCCTTGCACAGGAATTTCCTGATGCCGGGGTCGAGGTCCAAACTCTGGATATTACTGGAGATGATTCTGTACAATGTGTTGAGACATTGATAGAAAGGCTCGGCGGAATGGATCTTTTCGTCAATGTTTCCGGACGTGGCAATCAGAACAAGTCCCTGGATCCTGAGATTGAGCTACGTATTGCTGAACTGAATGTCGTCGGTTTTATAAGGATGATGGATTTCGTATTCGGCTGGTTCAGCAGAAACCTTGAGCCAGGCGCACGCGGGCAGATAGCGGCAGTGACATCTGTTGCCGGGACGAAAGGTATGGGGACAGCCCCGGCATATTCCGCCACGAAACGCATGCAGAGCACATACATTGACGCCTTGGCGCAGCTTGCACGTATGCGTCACATCGGCATTGACTTTACCGACATCCGCCCCGGGTTCGTGCGCACTGACATCCTGGACAGCAAGAAGAACTATCCGATGATAATGGACAAGGTTCCGGTAGGGGAGGCGGCGGTCACTGCCATTCTCCGCAGGCGTCGTATCGCAGTGATAGACTGGCGCTTCAGCATTCTTACCTTTTTCTGGAGCATGATTCCGCAGTGGCTCTGGGAACGCTGCACCGGGATAACGAACTGATAGGCTTATAGATTGAGAAGTTGTTTGAGGTAAAATGCCTTCATCTTCTTCCCGAGTTTTCAGGTCAGATAGGCACCGCTATCTTCCCCGAATCCCCGGTCGAACCTGAGGTTTTTCCTCTCAAACCTTCAGATAATTATTTCAAAACAGCTTCTGAGCGGATGACGACGTGGTGGGGGGCCTCCTTGCCCAAGAGTTCCTGCCATGACATTCGGCTATGGCAGGAGCCACCAGATAATCTTTTGCTGATTATCAATTAGTTGTGAATTTCAAAGTGCGCAGCCATGGACTTTGAAATTTGTAAGTCGTTGATAATCAATGCAGGCTCAAGGCTGAGCGCATCCGTTGGAGGCAAACAGATGCAGATTCTTGTTAACTTTTACCAGGTTTTAGCGACTTGTATATGAAACGGGTTTGGAAACGATATGACACAGCAGGAATTCGGACATATTGCGAGGGAGCACAGCGGCAAGCTGAAGGCATTGGCAAGACGCTTCTGCCGAGCTTCCGACATGGCCGTCTCCGAGGACGATGTGGTGCAGGAGGCCCTGATGGCATTCTGGAACTTGTCCGAGAGGGGGTATCCGGTGCGGAATGCCGAAGCTGTGCTGGTCAAGATCACCAAGAACATCTGCATCTCGTACTATAGGAAAAGGCACATTGCCACAGAGCCTATCGTCAGTGATTCATACACAGGTGGGGCCTCCGCGAGCGAAGGCATTGAACTTCAAGACGCCAGCAGGCTACGTGACGAGCTTTATGGCGTCCTGACACCCGCGGAACGGGAATTCATGCATATCCGGGAGGAGACCGGCTGGTCGCTGGACGAGATGGCGGCGCGGACCGGCAAGGGCAAGAATGTTATTAAGGCCCTGCTTTCGAAGGCAAGGCGCAAGATGAAGGAAATTTTAAAAGATCAATGATTATGAGACAGGACGTGAGGACATTGGCGGAGCTTGAAAAGGCGTATCTTTCAGATGATTCCGCTGCTGAGTTCGATAGGATAGTCAGACGGGCGGAGAGCCGCAGGACAGCAGTATGGGGGGCAATTATGACGGCAGCTGCCTCATTGGCATTGATCCTTACATTGACCTTCCACGATAGGGGATGTGCTTTCGACGGGATAGAGATAGCGGATGGGATAGGGCAGATAATGAGCCTCGACACCGGCAACGTCAGGTCAATCAACGCGAGGCCTGATGGAAGGCGTGTGATTCTAACGGTTCTGATGAATGACGGGAGCAGGTGCTCTTATGTGATGAGCCGCGAAAGGGGCGATGAGGCGTTTTCGATTACAGCGATGAAATAGGTTCCATGTGCCGCCAGTGCGCGCGGGCTGCAAGTGAAATGTAATAAAAATCAAATAGTTATGCTTACAATGTTTTTGAGCGCGATATGCGCGTTGAGTGTCAATGCCTCTGCTGTGGAGGCTCAGTCTGATACTCTTGAGAGGTATGTCATCAATGGAGTTCAGGTGGCAAAGTTCGATGGAAGCCAGCTGGTCGGCAAGACCGTCAGCGATTATAAGGTGGCTGTTGCCGCGACCAACGCAGCCGGGCAGGTCGTCCGGGTTCATCTGATCTGCACTGACGGGCAGAAGGTGAAGGATATCAAGGGAGCCACTGCGACGGAGGGCGTCAAGGTGGGTGATGACAAGACCGAGTTCACTGTAAATGGTAAGAAGTTCACCAATGCGAGTGTGTCGGTAATCTCCACGACAGCCGTGTATATCATTGACGGGAAGGTCTGCGACAAGGAGGCCCTGAACAGGATCAAGCCGGAGTCCATCGTGTCGATGACGGTCAATAAGCCCGGCAGCAAGGAGGCCGTGAAGCTGTCAGGCAAGGACAATGTCACAGTCATCGAAGTAGTGACGAAGAAATAGGGCTTCGATGCAGTGGCTGTTGCCTGGGGGAGTGGAGCCACTGGACAGTGTTATAGATAATCTCTGTTGATTATCAAATAGTTACAAATCCCAAAGTGCGTATCTATGGACTTTGGGATTTGTAATTCGTTGATAATCAGCGGTAACTCTGATTCTGCTCCTGGAGATATAAGGTCAAATGTTATCGGTTTTCCTCTCTGCCATGAGCGGCTTGCTGTTATCGTCGGGAATGAATATCCTCCCTATCAGTGCCTGAAAATTCTTGGTAATGCTGTTGGAGGACAGGTCCGCTTCACGAATGTTATATAGTTCGTGCAGCGTTTTGATGAACTCCTGCCTGAAACGTGAGTGCATCTTCCGTCTTGCCTGTTTCGTGTCTTTTCTCGCGACATAGGCATGGAGGATATACAGGAAATTGACCTCGAAGGTCATAAGTATCAATGTGTCACGGTCGAACAACCTGTCCGTGAACTGAAAGCTGATGTCTCTCTTCTCATTGACCTTCAACTTCTTTAGTCTCAATGCTGATACATCGAACGCGTCTTCCTCGGATGCGAAGAAAGAACCCCGGATGAAGAAATTCGGGGTCGGGCAGTATCCCTCTGTTTCCGGGTCCCTGTATCGAAGACCGAGGTGCTCATATATGTCAGGATCCGTATATGACAAGCGGATGCATTCCTGGATGACGTTCCTTGCATAAGTGAATTGCTTGTATATCGATTCCCCGGATATGCAGTCCCCGTCAATGTAGTATTTGCTGTCTCCGATATAGTATATCTTGCTGCTGCCGAACGGGGCATTGTCACGATATATATGATCTATTACCTTGCCGTCTCTCTGTTCGCGCAGTCCATATGGCAGTGTCTCAGGGCTGTCACTTATGATGCTGTCCACCATTGTCTCGAAAACGATATTGAAGTCTTTTGCCAGCAGAGCACCTTCGCGGGATTTACCTGTCTTTACATTCTCGCAATGCGAAAAGAACGTGTATAACAGATTCCACAATTGCACGAGCTCGTCCTTGAAATATCTCTTCCGGATGGACTTGAGTAGCCTCGTGCCTTTGCCTGTGGAGATCAATGATTCTATTCGTTCCGAGCTCAGGATGTTGTAAGACAATGCTGGCTGGATGTTGAATGCGAACTGTTCATTCAGATAGTTCAGGACCGAATAGAACAGGACAATGAGCTGTTCGTCATAATCTATTGTCTTGCCTCTTCTTAATAAGGAAAAATAGAATGGCTGGTCATCGATGAAGTATGCCTGGGAATGGCTGATGGACTTGGACCAATGAACCTTGTTCCTGCCGCTGTTTGATATCAGGCTGATGTATGTCAAAAGAATCTGATGTTCCTTGTGAAAATCGATGAGAGATAATATTATGTCAATGAGCGTACATGTGCTGCTTCCATTCCTTGATGAGACGCTTTGAGCCTTTCCTGCGGCTGTCACTATCGTGGACTCCGGATTGTCCAGTATATATCTTCTGATTGCCTGGTATATCCAGATGGATATGCTGAATATGTTGTTTGAAAGTTTCTTGTCTAATGGCGAATGACTTGTGATTGAAGTGAGTTCCGTTGTGCGGAATTTGCCGAAAGCCATCAGCTCCTTGCCATCTTTCTTCAGAAAGACCTTCGGCAGGATGAATACTGCATCATTGACCTCCTCGGAGAAGAAATAGCCGACACCGCCTATGCAGGCCCGGCCGTCTGCCGCCGTGGCGAAATATCTATCCTGCAGTCCAATGTGTTTTATGAACTGCGTATCATAGCATGCGTTTTCAAACAGTATTACCATTATTTAAGTGGCAGGACATTCAGACTGTACATGAAGCCGAGCAGCAGATCAGTTCCTCGTCCTGTGAACAGGTCATTGAACGAGAACTCTTCGGTTTCATATTCATCGATGTTCGACTTCATAATGGAATCCGGCATATTGTCAAGCTTTTTTCTGTCATTTTCATCGATGGACCGCATGAAATTCTGCTCTGTCATGTATTCATCTTTGCAGACTTCGCTCCACAGGTAGAACATGACCTTGCTCTTGAAGTCATCTTCATCAATGCTTGATTTTATGAAGAAATTCCCGAGTTGCTTGTCTTCCGATTCTGTTACTCGGCGGATTCTTTCGTTCACTGCTTTGAGGAATTCTATCCAGCCGAACTTATATGCCCCGATGGTTATGGTGAATCCTGATGATTCGGCGTTACTGTATTCAATAGGTACATATTCCCATTCCCATCTTCTTTTGAAGGCACTATCCATAGGGAACAACGACTGGTCCGATGTGTTCATCGTCGCGATTATGTGCAGATTGGACGGCAGTCTCAGCTTGCCGTCGACGAGTCCGTCCGGCCTGTTTTCCTGGTCAATGCCATTTTCATTGTGAAGCTTGCTCGTTATGTAGTCGGCCAGGTCCTTGTCCGGAGTTATCGGATATTCGGATTCACCATTATCGTTTCTGTCAAGCAACTGGAAAAGATCTCCGAAGATCTGCGCACAGTTGCCTCGGTTGATTTCTTCAATGATCAGGTACACGTCCTTTCCTGGTTCTTTGTAGGCTTCGATGTAGGCATCTGTGAATGCCTGGGGTACAAATGTATAAGTGATCTTGTCTCCGTCTTTCTCCGGTTTGTACGATCCTACGAAGGTTGAATAGTCAGAGTCCGGGTGGAATGTGGTCCTGAATACTGTTTGTCCGGCGGTGGCCTCCTTGACTCTGTATGATTTGCCGCTTCCTGGTGTCCCGAAGTATATCTTCTGGAGAGGGCTCTTTGTCTTTGTTGAAATCGTGGAGTTCAATAACTTGACCGATGCAGGATTCTCTCCAAAATATTTCCATAGCTCCGCAATGAATCCTTGTGAAGCATTTACAACATTTGCTATTGCTAAAATGGACGAGGTCAGACAATCATTTCTATCAAGTGTCTTGCCCGTTGAAGATGTTCCGCCATTCCACCACTGTTGTTCTGTAGCAAATTTTATCAGGTAGTCCTTGTCAGTGCTGCTTAGCTCGGTATAATTGCCTATTAATGATATTATTTTATCATTGTCTTTCTCTTTTAAGTACTTGTCATCGACAATTTTGCGTAAGATGTTCCTGTATTCATTGAACGGAGCATACAGTGGAGAAAGCATTGATGCAATATAGAACCATGTGTTGCTGATAAACGTCCTTTGGCCCTGCTGGTTTATTGCACAAGAATTAGTTGTTCCATATATGATAGTATTGCTGCCGATTCTTTTGACAGTGTCTTTGAAATCTGCAGGTAAAGTGCAATCCAACCTGTTGAACTCTCTTAAATTCTCCTGTATTGGCCTGACGAGTTTATTTAGATTTTGTAACATGTGCAAGCAGTTGATTGTTGATTTCTTTTGCTAGAGTCCTGACTACAGGTACAGCGACACTGTTTCCGAACTGATGGTAGGCTTCTTTCGAGGATACGACAATATGCATTTCCGGTAATTCGGCTCTATTGTTCTGATTGTTCTCAGCCTGTTTGTCTTGCCATCCATTACCTATGATTTTGTAACCTTGCAAGCGTCCTGCTTCTACAGGAGTAAGTTTTCTCGGGTTTTTACCTGATTTTGACTGGTCTATAAGAATTTCGCTACCGTCTTTCCAATATCTTGCAGAGATGGTACTGCAATAGATGCTGTCATCATTGAATAGAGCATATCCGAAACCTTTTCCATTTAGCCTATTGCGCTCTTTCCTTTTCTGATGTCCTATCCACATCTTGTCGCTTATGGTCATTTTTTCGGGAATTGTTTCCTTTGGTTCAAATATATCGCTTACATGTGTCTGGATACAGTTGCAGAGCTCGTCTTTAGAAAAAATCGGATTCATGTCAGGGCAAAGTCCTAACGGAAACTTGAAATCGTCCACTTGTATCTGATTCTTATCCCAACATACAAAGAATAACCTTTCTCTGTTTTGTGGTACACCGAAATATTTTGCATTCAACACCATTGTTCTAGTTTCATATTTTAAGTCATCTTGCAAAACATTTATCAGTGTTTCAAATGTATCCCCATGCATGTGGTTCTTTAATCCTTTTACATTTTCCAGCAAAAGAACTTTAGGCTTCTTGTGATGTTCTGTCTTATACTTTACGATATTTGCGATATTGAAGAAAAGGGTCCCACGTGTGTCTTCAAATCCTTTTCTAAGTCCAGCTATTGAAAATGGCTGGCAAGGGAACCCAGCACAAAGTATATCGAAATCGGGTATGTCTTCTAGTCTTGCACCATTTATGTCTTCATTGAAAAATAGATAGTCGCCGGCTAGATTTTTCTCGAATAATTCAGGGTCGGAGTCTTTGAAGTTCTCTTCATATGTTATTCTTGCGTTCTTGTCCCATTCACTGGCAAATACGCATTTTGCCCCAATGCTGTTGAATGCATAATGAAATCCACCTATCCCGGCAAATAGGTCAATAAATAAGGGCCACTAACCTCTGAGTTGTAAGATTATGAAAAAGGCTGTATATTTACAGAGATTTAAAAGCAAGCAAGATATTATGCCAAATAAACGGTTGACATTTATTGACCCTTTTCTGTCCCGTCCATACGCGCTAGAAATCGCATGAGTGTCTTCCTGTCCACTTGGCATGTCTCTGCTATTTTCCGGTATGAAATGCCGGAGCCGATCATTGAAAGAATCATATCCTTCTTATGGTAAAGTTTCAGTTTGACGAGAGCATTGACGGATCCTGCAGGGCGCCCGAGAGTTATCCCCTCGGCCCTTTTGCGGGCGAGAGCTTCCTTTGTGCGTTGGCTGATGAGGTTACGTTCTATTTCTGCGGAAAGCCCGAAGGCGAAGGCGAGTACTTTGCTTGGAATGTCGTCTCCAAGGCGATATCCGTCCTTGATGGTCCATACTCTGCATCCGCGGCACATGCAGATGTTGAGTATTTCCATGATCATGAAAAGATTGCGGCCCAGCCTGGACAGCTCGGAACAGATTATGAGATCTCCTTTATGGACTTTTCGGAGAAGTTTTCCGAGACGCCTGACCGACCAGTCCTTAGTTCCGCTGACTGTCTCTTCTATCCATCCGTCGATGGATATGCCGGCTGTTTCGCAGAACTTGAGAATCTCGAATCTCTGGTTCTTGACAGTCTGCTTGTCACTGCTGACTCTGATGTATCCGTAGTTCATAGTACTTCCTCCTCAATCCTCAGCACGGTGTCGGATGCATCAACAGGTGCAGATTTTCTCAAAATTAGTGATTCATTATAACATAGCCAATAGTTTATGCAGGAAATATCACATTCGAAGCTTGTAGATGGGTATAGAAGGGCTTTCATCGATTCGGCGGTGGATGCGGAGCCGTCATGCACACCTCAGTTCGTGTCCAATTCCAATGGGAATAAGGTCCTTACCCAAATTGAGAATGAACTGCGGGGAATGCTCATCAATGTTCATGTCCGTGGCCTTCATTACGTCTGGTGGCATACAGCATCTGAAGGGCGTGCTTAAGGAGATGGAGTTGCGTGGTGTCCCAGGGAAGATATTGACTACAGACTATTTCTTGTTCAGTGAACCTGAGGCATTGGATGCTCTTTCCGGACTGAAGAACCTGGAGGTGAGGATGTACAGATCCTCCGGTACCGGTTTTCATACCAAGGGGTATCTGTTTCATAATGGCGAAGATATAAGGATCATTGTCGGTAGTTCTAATCTTACCCAGAATGCGATTACACGGAGTTTCGAGTGGAACACGAAAGTGATATCTACTGCAAATGGACAATATGCCAAGGACATTGAATCGGAATTCAATGTGGCGTGGGAATCTTCTGTAAACTATGAGTTCTGCCGTGATGAATACCGGAGATGATACGGGGAGGTCAGGGCGCAGAAGCAGGCCTTGAACAAGATTGTTTCTTCGCTTGATTTGTCTTATTCAAAGGTGATCGAGCCGAATGAGATGCAGAAGAAATTCATGTCCGAGGTTGTCAGGCTGATTGAAGACGGGAAAAGAAGGGCGCTCCTTATTTCAGCCACGGGAACAGGCAAGACATATGCGGCGGCGTTTGCCGTAAGGCGGATTTTTGCCAGCAGTCTTTTGCGCAAGAAGAAAGTATTGTTCCTATCTCATCGGGAGATGATAAATGTTCAGGCAGAGGCAAGCTTCAAGAGGGTCCTAGGAGAGTCGTTTCATACTGCACAACTGTCTGGGCACTGTCAAGATATGTCCAGAGTCGCATCTGCCGATATTGTATTTTCAACAATGAACATGATGGCCAAGGATAGTATGCGCAATACTAATTTCAGCCGAGACGCCTTCTCTGTGATAATACTTGATGAGTGTCATCGTTCCGGGGCAGAGAGCTATCAGAAAATCATTGACTATTTCATGCCGGATTTTCTTCTGGGAATGTCGGCCTCTCCGGACAGGACAGACGGATTTAATGTATATGAGTTCTTCGATTACAATATTGCATGTGAAATCCGTCTCCAGACGGCTTTGGAAAATGACTTGCTATGCCCGTTCCATTATTTCGGAATACAGGATCTGAAAGTAGATGGCAGGCAGGTGGATGTAGGGGACTTTTCGGATCTGACTTCAGAAGAGCGTGTCAAGAATATAGTCGATGTCGCTGAATATTACGGGTATAGCGGAGATAGAGTCCGAGGCCTGGTATTCTGCAGCAGTGTAGATGAAGCTCAGAAGCTATCTTCGATGTTCAACAGCATTGACAAGAAAGAATCCGGTCGGAAGTATAGGACATGGGCATTGTCGGGCGACGATAATGAGAGTCTTAGACAGAAGGCTGTGGAGATGCTTGCTTCGGAGTCGGACAATCCGGATGAGATTTTGGATTATATCTTTACTGTGGATATATTCAATGAGGGGGTTGATATTCCTGAAATCAATCAGGTGATCATGTTGAGGCCTACCAAGTCTGCAATCATTTTCGTTCAGCAGCTCGGCCGTGGTCTTAGAAAGGCTAAGGGGAAGGAATATGTTGTGGTGATGGACTTTATCGCCAATTACGATAATAATTATCTCATTCCTGTGGCGTTGTCAGGAGACAGGACGGGCAATAAGGATAATATACGGAGATATTTGATAGAAGGTAATAATGTTATCAAAGGGGCCTCCACAATCTATTTCGATTCCGTGGCAAGGAAACGCATATTCGAGTCTATCGATAAAGCCCGTATCAACACCAGGAAGATTCTTCTGGAAAGCTACCGGCAGTTCAAGGAGAAGCTGAATTGTCGCCCAAGACTGACTGATTTCGATAAATATGAGGAGATGGATCCGTTGAGGATTCTTTCTTATATGGATGGCGTACAGGAGTTCAAGAAACGTAAGATCTGCTCATATTATGGTTTCCTTGTCGCATTGGACGGGCTGGAAGAGACGTTGTCTGAGGCGGAGAACCATATCTTGGAATATGTCTCCCAGAAATTTGCTTCAGGTAAGCGGCTTAATGAGATAATCATGCTGGAGATTCTTATGTCTGCGAAGGAAGACGAGGATGTCCTGGCAAGATGGAAAACAGAAATGACCAATGAACACCTTCTTGTGGGAGCTTACACTGAACTGAATATCATAAGTCTGATGAATGGACAGTATTATAACTGTGGTTCTACTCCCGAGAGGTTCAGTGACTGTGTGTTTATAGAAGAGAAGAATGGCCGGCATCTGGTTTCAGGAATGTTCCTGATGGCCAGAAAGAATAAGAGTTTTTGTGATTACATGAGCGATTTGCTGCAATTCGCAAGAGGCCGCTATGATAAAAGCTATAGGCATGCTAAGGGGCAGAGCAGATATGGAGATGTCTTTATGGTCGGACAGAAATATACGTATGAGGATGTCATAAAGGCTCTTGATTTCGAAAGCAATAGCAGAATTTCTACAGTGTTCGGATATATGTATGATGAGAGGACAAAATCGTTTCCTGTTTTCGTTAATTATGATAAGGATGAAAATATCAGCGAGTCACAGAATTACAAGGACAGGTTCGTGGATCAGTCAACAATCATAACTGAGTCCAAGCATCCGCGGGATATGAGTTCTCCTGATGTCGTGACTGCATTGAACAGTGTGGAGAAGAACGTGTCGATGTTATTGTTCGTGAGAAAAAACAAGAAAGATAAATCGACAACGCCGGAGTTTTATTATCTTGGCGCTATGGCTCATGTGCCTGGCGGGTATGTCAAGGAGGTTAAGAAGGAAAAGGCTTCTGACAATACTGTCGAGATCGAGTATAGGCTGGAGACGCCGGTGGAGAAGAACTTGTATGATTATTTGATATCGGCTAATATATAATGATTTGAATATGAAGAAAATAAATGTGGTGGCGGCTGTGGTGGTCAAGGACGGACGAGTGTTTGCAACGCAGCGTGGCTATGGCGAGTTTAAGGATGGATGGGAGTTTCCCGGAGGGAAAATCGAGGCGGGGGAGGTTCCCGAGGACGCGCTCCGGCGGGAAATCCGTGAGGAGCTTGAGACCGAGGTCAATGTCGGTGAGCTTATCGATACCATCGAGTATGACTATCCAGCCTTTCATCTGTCAATGCGCTGCTATGCATGCAGCATTGTGAAGGGGAATCTGCATCTTGTGGAGCATGAGGCTGCAAGATGGCTTTCTGTGGAGCAACTGGACGCTGTCAAGTGGCTTCCAGCTGATATAACATTGATTCCAAAAGTGGCGGAGCTTCTGGGGAAGCGATAAGTGCCAGGGCTGCATTGACACTGTCCTCGAATCTGCCGTCGGAGTTTTGCTTGAGCATGGTGGTCCGGTGCATCGATTGATGGAGCGTTTGTTGATTATCAGATAGTTACAAATCCCAAAGTGCGCATCTATGGACTTTGGGATTTGTAATTTGTTGATAATCAGTAGCGGCATTATCTCGAGGTTATTCTATAATATTGCCAATGCTATGGCTGCGCAGGCTTCGGCATCCGCGAGGGCGTGGTGATGATTCTGCAGGCCATATCCGCATGCCGCCGCTACCGTATGCAGCTGGTGATTCGGCAGGAGGCATCCGAAGTGCCTGCGTGAAGCTGCCAGTGTGTCAATGAATTCATAGTCAGGATAGTCCATCCGGTACACCTGAAAGACGCTCTTGAGGCATCCTTCATCGAAGCGGCTGTTGTGCGCCACGAGCGGAAGCCCTTCGATGAGCGGGGCGATCTTCTCCCAGACATGCGGAAATACAGGCGCATTATCCGTGTCCTCCGGCCCAAGACCATGAACCTGTCTGCAGAACCATTTGAAATATTCAGGCTCGGGATGTATTAGACTGTAGACGCTGTCCACTATTTTTCCGCCGCGTACAATGACCACGCCGACGGAACATACACTGCTTGGGCATTCGTTGGCCGTCTCGAAATCTATTGCCGCGAAATCAGTCATTGATATTGTGTTTAGAGTTCATATCTTAAGAAATTGTTTTGAAGGCCGGCATCTAAGAATCTGTTTTGAAATGATTGAGAAGTTGTTTGAGGAAAGTAACCTTCAAAAAATAACAGGCCTCATCTTAAGGAAGCTTTTCGGCCTGACTCTTTTTTTCATCATTCATGTGCCACCGGCGCACTCTTTCTTTGAAAATAGAGTTATCCTCGAAAATCTTCTCTCGCTCTGAAGCAAGTTGTTTTTTCAGGCTACAACTTCTTTCATCTTCTTCCCGGATTTTCATGTCAGATAGGCACCGCTATATGCCCCGAATCCCCAGTCGAATCTGAAGTTTGCCCTCTCAAACTTTCAGATAATAATTTCAAAACAGCTTCTAAGTCTGCTTCCATATCTTCTGCAAATATATATGTTTTCACTGCAAGATTATGCCAGCAGGATAGTATATATTTGCAGATAGAATTGATTCGTATTCGTATCCGTTCTCATGGTTCATACTTTGCTACCTCGGAAAACAAATGAACTGGCGTTGATTATCAGTAACTTATAAATCCCAAATATTAGCAGTCATAAGGGCGCTGAAAAAGTGGTAAACAGCCTTTTTTAGTATCTGAGATTTTAATATCACATTCGCTCATGTAGGGGGATACAACTCTTAAAACATCTAAGACTTTATAAGGATGAGGCAGCGCCCTCATAGGTGTATACCTTTTGGGGTTTTAAGTGCTTGACAATCAGCGATGCCTTGTGAATCGGGCCATGCGGCCAGCGGAAGTCAATAGCATTTGGAACGGTATTTGGTCAATGTTGCGGAAAATGAAATTGATTATGGACGAATTCTCATTGGTTACCCCGACATTGCTCTTCTCGGCGGTGTCCCTCATTATGCTGGCTTACACGAACCGCTTCCTTTCATACGCGCAGCTCGTGCGTGCGCTGAAGGACCAGTACTCGGCTAACCGCTCGGATATAACGGCAGCTCAGATAGCCAATCTCCGCAAGAGATTGAATCTGACGCGGATGATGCAGCTGCTCGGCATCGCGAGCCTGCTCCTATGTGTCGTGTCAATGTTCTTGTGCTTCATCGGTCTACGGCTCTCTGCCATAATTGTCTTCGGCATTGCCCTTATCCTGCTGATTGCATCGCTGGCAATGTCTATCAGGGAGCTTCTGATCTCAACACATGCGCTTGAACTTCACCTGAGAGCCATGGATAGTGATGACCGCTGAAGCGCAGCTGCTGCGGGTGCGAGGAGATGCCGGCAGGGCTTTGCAATGCGTCTTAGTTTAAGAAGCTGTTTTGAAATGATTAAAAAGTTGTTTGAGGTAAAATTCCTTCATCTTCTTCCCGCGTTTTCGAGTCAGATAGGTATCGCTATCTTCCCCGAATCCTCGGTCGAACCTGAAGTTTTTTCCTCTCAAACCTTCAGATAATAATTTCAAAACAGCTTCTAAGCAGTCTTGTGAAACGTAAATTACTGATATATAGATGTTTAACTAAGTTGAGAGTCGCGGTTTTGTAAACTTTGAAAATGATTATTGCGCTGTATATCAGTGGATTACGTTCCACGCTGATGAAGATTCCGAGATTGCGGAAAGAGAAGTTCCGCCTGATGAAGTCGAGAATCTTCTTGTGGTTGGCGACAGTAAGGACTTCAATGCCGCTGCTCGGCCCGCTGGTCGGGTACTTGATGTCCTACTCGCAATAGTTCATCCAGCCGTTCTTTACACCGAACTTCATGACCATTTTCAGGACAATGAGGGTGTCTTTTACTGTCTTGATTCTGAGCCCGCTGTCAAGCTTCCGGAGTACAAAGTTCTGTACACTGCTCTCGTCCAGGGTGCTATAGTCTCCGAATTCCGGAAGGATATGGTTCTCCAGAATCAGCACATAGGCTGCAAAAGTTGATTGCTAGACGTAGTTCCTCTTGTCATTTTTCCAGGCCTCAGCGATTTCTCCAAGTGTTTTTGTGTTCATAATGCTCGACGGAAAAGCGTCGTTCCGGCGGAAGTCTATTCAAGTGAAAACGGCTCAGTATGAACACATTTTATGTCCTTTTCCAGCTGTTCTGTGGAACTGGCGCCTACCAGGACACTTGTCACGCCTTTCTGATATAGTATCCATGCCAGCGCCATCTCTGCCAGTGTTTCATTGCGCTCAAGAGCCTGCCCGTTCCATTTCTTGAGCTGGTTCAGCAGTTCCGGGGTCAATGCGCTATGCTTCAGGAAATGTTCCTTTGCCATACGGCTGTCGGCAGGAATGCCGTCGAGATAGCGGTCGGTGAGCAGTCCTTGTGCCAATGGTGAGAATGAAATGAATCCGATGCCGTTTTCGTTGCAATAGTCCATGATGCCTTCCTCCTGGGGCGCACGGTCGAGCATGTTCAGTCTGCCTTGGTAGATAAGCAGGGGCACATCATGCTCACGCAGGTATCTGTCTGCGAATTTCAATGCCTCCAGCGGCCAGCGGCTGATGCCTAGATAGAGCGCCTTGCCTTGTCTGACGATGTCCACCATAGCCTGAAGAGTCTCTTCGAGAGGCGTCTCCGGGTCGTAGCGGTGGCTGTAGAATAAATCCACATAGTCAATGTCCATGCGTTTGAGGCTCTGGTCTATGCTTGCCATGAGAGATTTGCGTGAGCCCCAGTTGCCATAAGGGCCTTCCCACATGTCATAGCCGGCTTTGGTCGCAATGAAGAGCTCATCACGATATGGGCGGAAGTCATCATGCATCAGCCTTCCCATCGTCTCTTCTGCGCTGCCATACGGGGGACCATAATTGTTGGCAAGGTCGAAATGGGTGATGCCATGGTCAAAAGCGTAGTGTGTGATGGCACGGCTCCGCTCGTAAGGGTCAATGCCTCCGAAGTTATGCCAAAATCCAAGGCTGATTTTAGGCAGAAGCACACCGCTCTTGCCACATCTCCTGTATAGTGCCACACTGTCGTCATACCGATGTGCGTCGGCAGTATAATTTCCTTTCAGATCCATAGCTGTTAAAAATTTATGGCACAAAAGTAAAAAATAAAAAGTTAATAATGAAAAGCCTGACAACGGCTATATTGATGCCCAGCGCATAAAATAAACTTTTTGATGCGGTCATTTGGATTTTAATTCATATATTTGCCAAGTTGTAATTTATTAATTGAAACACTTATCAGCTATGAGTGAAGAATTGAAGCCTGGTGCAGAAGCGACACCAGATGTACTTGAAAATGCCGGTCAGGGAGCGGAAGTATCCCAGGTCGCCGAAAATGCTGCCGTAAAAGCAGACGAAACCATTGACTCAGAGGAAACTGCGCAGATGCCTAATTTCTCTGAGATGTCATTGGCTGAACTCTCTCAGCTTTTTGAGCAGCTTGCCGGCAGTGATGAACGTATGGCGAAGTCGAAAGAGGCGGAAGCTATAAAGACCGCTTTCTACAAGAAACTTTCCAGGGAGAAGGCTGCAGCTGGGCTGGAGACTCCGGAAATCCCGTCGTCCGAAGAAGAAAATCAGCCTGAAGCTGACGAAACGGAAAAATCTGCTGAAACAGAGCAGGCTTCCGTCATTTCAAACCCGTTTGCGGCTTTGGAAAGCGGCTTCAAGGCCATATATATGAAGTATAAGAAGGAGCGTGCGGAATACAACAGGAAGCAGGAGGCCGAAAGGGAGGAGAACCTGAAGAAGAAGCAGGCTGTAATAGAAGATCTTAAGGCTCTGGTGGAGAAACAGGACGATCTCGGCACAGCATTTCCGGCTTTCCGCGAGCTGCAGGCAAGATGGCGTGCCATCGGCCAGGTTCCGGTCCAGAACTTCAGAAATCTGAATGACACATATCAGTTCTATGTGGAGCAGTTCTATGACAAGGTGCAGATTAACAGGGACCTCAGGGATCTTGACTTCAAGAAGAATCTGGAGGCTAAGGAGGAATTCTGCCAGGAGGCTGAGAGGCTTTCCGAAAGCGAGAATGTCATCGATGCGTTCAAGGAACTTCAGAAGCTTCATGAGCAGTGGAAGGAATTCGGCCCTGTAGCCAAGGAGTTCAGAGATCAGATATGGGACAGGTTCAAGGCTGCCACAGCCGTTATAAACAAGAAATATCAGGCGTATTTCGAGGCACAGAAGTCGAAGCAGGCTGAAAATCTGGTCGCGAAGTCTGCATTGTGCGAGAAAGTGGAGGCCATTGCCGACAAGGAGGACATTAAGTCTTCCAATGAGTGGAATGCCCTTTCCAAGGAGATAGAGAATATCCAGAAGGAATGGAAGACCATAGGCTTTGCATCCAAGAAGGAGAACCAGAAGATATATGACCGTTTCCGCGCCGCGTGCGACAAGTTTTTCGGCAAGAAGCGCGATTTCTATGTCCAGTTCAAGGACAACATGAACGAGAACATGGACAAGAAGATGGCCATCATAACCGAGGCTGAGGCATTGAAAACCAGCACCGAATGGAAGAAGGCGACAGACCGTTTCATCAGTCTGCAGAACCAGTGGAAAGAGATCGGTGCCGTTCCTAGAAAGAAATCAGAGCAGCTTTGGAAGCGTTTCCGTGCGGCATGTGACGAATTCTTTGCCGAGAGGGACAAGCACGCATCTCCGGAGAACAACTACTCCGCAAACCTGAAAGCCAAGAAGGCGCTCATTGAAGAAATCAATGCCTATGTACCGGAAGAGGGCGTGAGCGAGCAGGAGGCAAGGCAGAAGTTTGCTGCAAGATGGCAGGAAATAGGCTTTGTTCCTTTCAAGGAGAAGGACAAAATCTCGAAGGCGTATAATGATGCAATGAACGCGAAGTTCCATGATGCTTCACGTGCGGGCAGAGGTGGGGCACAGCGTGCAGGACAGGGCAAATCCGAAAAGGACCGCCTTATCCAGAAGTATAACAAGCTGCAGCAGGATCTCGACACTTATGAGAACAATATCGGTTTCTTCGCAATGTCGAAGAACTCGCAGCCGCTTATCGAGCAGATGCAGGCAAGAATCGAGGATGTCAAGAAAGAACTAAAAGAGCTCGAGACCCAGATTCATTCCATTGAAGAATCAGAGAACAAATAATTTCTTAAGAAACATAGATGAATAAAAATACTATTATCGGCTTTGTGCTGATAGGTGTGATTCTGTTCGGATTTACCTGGTTCCAGTCAAAGCAATATGAGAAGCAGGTCGCATATCAGGAACAGCAGGATTCTATAGCAAGGGTTGAAAAACTTGCACAGTACAGGGCCGACAGCATCGCCGGAAGGCTTCCAGCAGCAGATACTCTTGAAGCAGAAATAGCTCCGGCAGGCGGCTTTACACCAGCACCTATTTATAAGGATACTCTCCTGGAAGCGGCGCATAATGCGGCGGATACATTCTATAAGATTGAAAATGATAAGATCGCTGTAGAGTTTGCCGCACGTGGGGCACAGCCTTACTCCGTAAGGGTAAAGGACTACAGGAATTACGATTCCACAGATCTGTATCTGTTCAGGCCTGGCGATAGCGAAATGGGCATTGGCATCTACACAGGAGAAACTATCAACACGAAGGATTTCGTGTTCCAGCTTGCAGAAAAGACTGAAAACTCCATTGTGATGCGCCTTCCTTTCAGAAACGGCGGGTACATCCAGCAGAAATACACATTGACCCCTGGCTCGTATGTTGTCAGCAACGAGCTGTCCTTTGTGGGCATGAACGGAATTATCCCGAAGAATGTATCCTACTATGATTTCGACTGGGAGGTGACTATCCCGAGAATGGAGAAAGGCTACAAGAACGAGGTGCAGTATTCCAAGATCGACTATTATTTCGGAGGAGACAAGAAGCCTGAAGAAATAGGACGTGGGCGCAATGCTGACAAGCGTATCGAGAACAGAGTCGAGTGGTTCGCATTCCAGCAGCAGTTCTTTTCTGCGATAATGAGACCTGCCAATCAGTTCACGTCAGGAGAGCTAGCCATTACCTTCATTCCGGAAGATGACCCTAGCCATAATCTTATGGCATGCGTGTCCAGAATGCGCGGCGATTTCAAGATTACCGATAATGTAAAGATAGACAATGAGTTCTATTTTGGACCGAACCATTACAGGACATTGAAGTCATACGGACAGAAATATGAGAAGATCATTCCTCTGGGAGGATGGCTGGTCGGCTGGTTTACCAAATGGGTGATCATTCCGCTGTTCGACTTCCTGCACAAGTTTATCTCCAACTTCGGTATCATCATCCTTCTCATGACAGTGTTCATCAAGATTGTGGTGCTGCCGTTTGCATACAAGTCCTATTCTTCATCAGCGAAGATGCAGGCGCTCAAGCCTGAAATGGACAAGATCAACGCGAAATATCCTAAGCAGGAGGATGCCCTGAAGAAACAGCAGGCGACGATGGAGCTTTATAAGCGTGCCGGTGTTAACCCGATGGGCGGATGCCTTCCGATGCTTCTTCAGCTGCCTATCCTCTGGGCGATGTTCAGGTTCTTCCCTGCATCAATTGAGCTTCGTCAGCAGTCATTTCTCTGGGCGGACGACCTGAGCGCATACGATACGATCCCGCTTCTGGACTTCGGAACAAGAATTCCGCTGCTCGGTGACCACATCTCTCTATTCGCGCTTCTGATGGCAGTGTCAATGTTCTTCTACTCGAAGATCACGACACAGGGGCAGATGTCGTCCAACGATCCGAATACAGCGTCAATGCGTTTCATGAGCGTATGGATGATGCCTATCATGATGTTCTTCATCTGTAACAGTCTCTCTGCAGGACTTACATATTACTATCTGCTCTCCAATCTTATCACAATGCTGGAGACCTGGATAATAAAGAAATTCTTCGTGCGCCCTGAAGATGTGCTTGCGAAGCTGAAGGCTTCAGAAGGCAAGCCAATGCCGAAGAGCAAATGGCAGCAGCGTCTCGAGGATGCTCAGAAGATGCAGCGCCAGATGATGAAGGAGCAGGAAAAGAAAGCAAGACGTTAAACACAATGTCATGTCGATAGCTTCGAAAATAAATGAGCTTCATAATGAACTGCCACAGGACGTAAGACTTGTGGCAGTTTCCAAATTCCACCCGGCTGAATGTATAATGGAGGCATACAATGCCGGTCAGCGTCTGTTTGGCGAGAACCGTCCGCAGGAATTTGCGGCGAAATGCAAGGTGCTTCCTGCGGATATACAGTGGCATTTCATCGGCCACCTCCAGACAAACAAGCTTAAACTCGTGCTTCCGTATGCATATATGGTGCAGTCAGTGGATTCGCTTCATCTGCTGGAAGATATCGAGAAATGGGGGAGTGCAGAAGGAAAAACCGTGCGGGTGCTCCTGGAGCTGCATCTTGGAGCTGAGGAGACAAAGCATGGCCTTACAGATGCTGAAATAATGCAGATTCTGGACTCGGCTGCCCTATATTCTCATGTATGCTTCTGTGGGCTTATGGGTATGGCTACCAATACGGATGATGAATCTGTGGTCAGGGCGGACTTCTCCAGGATAGCATCCCTGAAGCAGCATCTGGCCTCTATCCATCCTGAGCTGACGGAGTTTGAGGAGCTTTCTATCGGAATGTCAGAGGATTACAGAATAGCCATCCAGTGCGGTGCGACGATGGTGCGTATCGGCTCCAGCATATTCGGTCCGAGGCAGTATTGAATGCGGTTCACGCCTCACGCTTTCAGCTCATCAATCATTGCCTTTGCTACGGCTGCGGAAGCTCCGCGTCCGCCTAGGGCGTCACGGATTTCCTGATATCCGACTTGCATTGTTTCACGGTATTCCTTGTCTTCGATAAGCCTGCGCACTTCCTGAAGGATATTGTCCGGAGTGAAATAATATTGCAGCAGTTCCCTGAAACACATGCGGTTAAGGATAAGGTTCCCTAACGATATGAATCTGATCTTGATTATCTGTTTGGCTATCACGAAATTGATCTCGGCTCCCTTGTAGGCGACTACCTGAGGCGTTCCGATCAATGCTGTCTCCAGCGATGCTGTACCGGAATTGACGACAGCTGCGTCTGCATGCCGCAGAACCGCATAGCTCTGGCCGAACAGAACTTTCACATAGCTGTCACGCCCTGCCATATATCTGCTGTAGTCTGACATTGACCTGGACGGTGCCGCCGCCAGGATGAACTGGTATCCCGCATATTGCGGCAGAGCGTGCATCTTGTCCGCGAAATCCATGAACACAGGCATCATTGATGTTATCTCACCTGTCCTGGAGCCAGCCATAAGTGCTATTATCGGCTTGTCCTCCAGGTGATTGCGCGTCAGAAACTCTTGTCTGGCCTCTTTCAGCGCATCTGAATTGTCAATGGCGTCGATAAGCGGATTTCCCTTATATACGAAACCTACGCCCTTCCTGGTGAAATATGGAATCTCGAACGGGAATACGATAAAGAGCTTGTCCACATACGCCTTGATCTTCTTTATGCGGCTTTCGCGTGAGGCCCATACCTTCGGCGCAATGTAGTAGAATACCTTGAACCCTTTCTTGTGCGCAAATTCCGCCACACGGAAATTGAACCCCGGGTAGTCGATCAGGATGACAACATCAGGCTTCCATGACATAATGTCAGTGAAGCATCTCTTGAACTTGCTGAAATAGGACCTGGCTTTCAGTACCACCTGCACAAATCCGATGATAGCCCCGTCCTTGTAGTCCTGCACGAGTCCTTCTCCGCTCTGGTGCTCCTTGAACACGCCATTCATCAGATCTCCTCCCCAGAATCTGATATCTGCTTCAGGATCCTCCTGATACAGCCCCCTCATCAGATTTGAGCCGTGCAGATCTCCCGATGCCTCTCCTGCGATTATATAATATTTCATGATTCCAGAATTTATATGCGAAAATCCTTGTCAAGCCCGGAGGATATGAGATGCTCCTTCTCCGAATAGTCGGTCGAGTCAATGTTATCGGCCACAATGCTGATGTAGCCTGCCTCCATAAGCTTGTGGTCTGCCCTCCAGTCATTTTCAGGGTTATCGGAGAAATCTCCGACCATCATGTAGAGCTTCTCTTCAGGCTCCGTTTCAGGAACGGATGCCTGTCCGAGCGATTCCGGCGTGATGCCATACCTCTTATATATAGAAGGATTCCAGTCACGGAACTCCCTGACCCACCTGCCCATGCCCTGATGTCCTACACGGATTCCCTTGATCTTGTCTGCCGGAATATCCGGGAAATTGACATTGAAATAGACTCCCTGGCGGGCTGTCGTGAAAGACGACATCAGATTGCGGAAGATGTCAGGAAAGAACTGCCTCACTGCGCTGAAGTCCGCATCCGGGTTCAATGTGTCCAGGGAAACGCCTATGGCTGGGATTCCATTCAGGGCAGCTTCCGCCGCAGCTCCGAGAGTCCCGGAATAGCATGCTGCGGTGGCTGCGTTGGATCCATGGTTTATACCTGACACCACGACATCTGGAAATCTGTCCAGAAATGGAACGTTGAGCCCGAATTTCACGCAGCTGGCAGGCGTTGCATCCAGATAGGACCATTTCCCGGGTTTCTCATCCGGAAGCTCCTTGTAAGCAATCTGCTTCAGTCCGAGAGAAACTGCCATCCCCATTCCGGACTGGTGCTTTTTCGGGGCAATGACAGTGACATTGCCAAATTGGCACATGATTTCTGACAGGACATGGATTCCTTTTGCCTTATATCCGTCATCGTTGGTAATCAGTATATTCATGCTCACAGCTGTTTAAACGATATAGTCAGATTGGCTCTGAATTTTTCTTGGCAAAGATAGGTAAATATTCAAAAAATTGGCTAATTTTGCACCGTTTTTGCAGTGGAATCCTGCGGAAAGTTAAAAGTTGAAAATATAGTTTAACTTAATAAATAATTTGTTAACATGGTAAAACTTGGTATTAACGGATTTGGCCGTATCGGTCGTATGGTATTCCGTGCAGCCGTAGAAAACTTCGCTAATGACATCGAAGTTGTAGGTATCAACGATCTTCTCGATCCAGAGTATCTTGCTTATATGCTCAAATTTGATTCAGTTCATGGAGCATTCAAGGGTGAGGTTTCTGTAGAGGGCAGCACACTTATCGTAAACGGCAAGAAGATCCGTCTCACCGCAGAAATGGATCCGGCAAACCTCAAATGGAACGAGGTTGGCGCTGAGGTAGTTGTTGAGTCAACAGGTCTCTTCCTTACAGATGAGAAGGCTCGCAAGCACATCGAGGCTGGTGCTAAGAAAGTCATCATGTCAGCTCCTTCAAAGGACGCTACTCCAATGTTCGTATATGGTGTAAACGACAAGACCTATGCTGGTCAGGATATTATCTCCAACGCATCCTGCACAACTAACTGTCTTGCTCCTATCTCCAAGGTTCTTGACGAGAAATTCGGTATCGTACGTGGTCTCATGACAACAGTTCATGCAGCTACCGCTACCCAGAAGACTGTCGATGGCCCTTCTAAGAAGGACTGGAGAGGTGGTCGTGGTATTCTCGAGAACATCATCCCTTCTTCAACAGGTGCAGCAAAGGCTGTAGGCAAGGTCCTTCCTCAGCTCAACGGCAAACTTACAGGTATGTCTCTCCGTGTTCCTACATCTGACGTATCTTTCGTTGACCTTACTGTAGAGCTCAAGAAAGAGTGCACATACGAGGAAATCTGCGCAGCTATGAAAGAGGCTTCTGAGGGCGAGCTCAAAGGCGTACTCGGATACACCAATGAGGCTGTCGTTTCTACAGACTTCCGTAACAACTCACACACCTCTATCTTCGATGAGAAGGCAGGTATCCAGCTCGACTCTACATTTGTAAAGGTTTGCGCTTGGTACGACAACGAGTGGGGTTACTCGAACAAAGTTCTCGAGATGGCACGTGTAATTACCAAGTAATTTCACTGAAATCTTGATATAAAGCATATTCAGCTGGCGGTCAGAATATTCTTCTGGCCGCTTTTTTTATGCCTATATCCGCGGCAATTCAGACTTTCCAGAGAATAATGTCATGTATAATCCCATTTCACCGGACGAAACGGCAAAAACGCCTACTTCGTCCGGTGAGGCGGCTTTTCTCCGGAGAAAAGACTTTCCACCAACCGCTTTTGTCACAATCACCAACCAAAAATGTCATTTATCTGCGACATTCAGCTGTTTTATTCATGATTCCAGGCTGTCCTGGCTTTCATTATAGCGGTAAATTCATTACATTTGTCTGATTTGACGGAGTCTTTCCGTCTGGACAGTAAAACGGTAAGAAACACAATGATAGAAATCAATGAGCGCCTGACGCTCCGCGAGATGGAGCAGGTTCTGTATGACGGCGATACGATAAGAGTCTCTGATGCCTTGCGGAGCCGTGTCGTCGCGAGCTATGAATTCTTGAAGGACTTCTCTCAGGATAAAGTAATCTATGGCATAAATACCGGCTTCGGTCCGATGGCTCAATGGAGGATTGAGGATAGTCATCTGAAAGAACTGCAGTACAATATTATACGCAGTCATTCCACCGGTGTTGGAGAGCCCTTGCCTGACATCTGCGTCAGGGCTGCAATGCTTTCACGTCTGATGACATTTATTGAAGGGCATTCAGGAGTTCATGTGAGTCTCATTGACCTTCTTGTGGAATTTATAAACCGGGGAATATGCCCTGTGGTTCCACGTCACGGAAGTGTAGGGGCTAGCGGTGACCTTGTTCAGCTTGCCCATATAGCATTGACATTGATTGGCGAGGGAGATGTTTCGTACAGAGGTGAAATCAGGCCGGCAGGCGAGGTGCTCTCGGAGAACGGGCTGAAGCCTCTTGAAATGTATATCCGTGAGGGGCTTGCTGTCACAAACGGAACGGCTGTGATGACAGGGATAGGTGCTGTCAATCATATCCTGGCAGGAAGGCTTCTTGGATGGGAGATCCTGTGTTCCGTGCTCATGAACGAGATAGCATCCTCGTATGATGACTTCATGTCTGAAGTCCTTAATGGCCTGAAGCATCATCCCGGGCAGATATTTGTTGCAAAGTGCATGAAATTCCTGTCAGAAGGCAGTAAGATGCTGAAAAGCAGGCAGGTGGAGCTGTACCATAAATCAGGGGAGCCTGTGTTCAAGCAGAAAGTGCAGCCGTATTATTCATTAAGATGTGTGCCTCAGATTCTGGGGCCTGTATATGACACCTGGGAGGCCGCAGGCGATGTCATTGAAGATGAGGTCAATTCGGTAGATGACAATCCGATCGTCGATATGGCTGGCGCCAATGTCATCCATGGCGGAAACTTTCATGGCGACTATATCTCATTCGAGATGGACAAGCTGAAGATTGCCGTGACGAAGATGACAATGCTTGCGGAGCGTCAGATGAACTATCTTTTCCATGACAGGATAAACGGGATACTGCCTCCTTTCGTAAATCTCGGCGTGCTCGGGCTGAACTATGGCCTGCAGGCCTCTCAGTTCACAGCGACGTCCACTACTGCGGAAAGCCAGACATTGTCGAATCCGATGTATGTCCATTCGATACCGAACAATAATGACAATCAGGACATTGTGAGCATGGGCACGAATTCCGCCCTTATCTGCCGCACTGTCATCGAGAACTGCAGCCAGGTTATGGCGATACATCTGATGGCATTGGCACAGGCTGTTGACTGCCTTGACGCAGCAGACAGGCTTGCCCCTGCGACCAGGAAGCTTTATGACAAGGTACGTGCGCTCGTGCCAGTATTCAAGGAAGACACACCTAAGTATAATGAGATAAAGAAGCTGCAGGAACTGCTGCTGGCATCATCTCCCGTAGAGCTGTAAAACTGTTGATATAGCAAGATATAAAATGAAATCTCTCAGAGAATTATATAAGATTGGAAGAGGTCCGTCAAGCAGCCATACGATGGGGCCGATGAGGGCGGCGCAGATATTCCTGGAGGAGCACCGTGATGCAAGCTCGTTTCAGGTGACATTGTACGGAAGTCTTGCCGCTACAGGCAAGGGGCACATGACCGATGTCGCCATAAATGACGAGCTTAGGCCGGTCGCTCCTGTCGAGATAATATGGAAACCGTCCGTGTTTCTTCCTTTCCATCCTAATGGGATGAATTTCAAGTCGCTGGATGAAAACGGAAATGTTACGGGCGACTGGACAGTCTATAGTGTCGGCGGCGGTGCGCTGTCGGAAGGGAAAGCCAGTGACAGGTTCGATACCGAGAACAATGTCTATGAGCTGGAGCGTCTGTCTGATATCCAGAGCTGGTGCGAGGAGAAGGGGCGCAACTACTGGGAATATGTGGAAGTGTGCGAAGGGGAGTCCATCTGGGATTACCTCATGGAGATATGGGAGGCGATGAAGGAGGCTGTGGAGCGTGGAATTGAGCATGAAGGTGTCCTCCCCGGACCGCTCAACCTTGCCCGCAAGGCGCCTACATATTATGTGAAGGCTACAGGATATAAGAAGTCTCTTCAGACACGTGGGCTCGTCTATGCTTATGCCCTTGCAGTCAGTGAGGAGAATGCTTCCGGCGGGAAGATCGTAACTGCGCCTACATGCGGTGCGAGCGGGGTTGTCCCTGGAGTTCTTTACCATATCCAGAAGGGTCATGAATTCAGCGATACAAAGATGATACATGCGTTGGCTACCGCCGGAATAATCGGCAATGTCGTCAAGCGCAATGCTTCAATATCCGGAGCGGATGTCGGCTGCCAGGGCGAGGTCGGCGTGGCATGTGCAATGGCTGCGGCTGCTGCCTGCCAGCTGTTCGGCGGGAGTCCGTCGCAGATAGAGTATGCCGCGGAGATGGCTTTGGAGCATCATCTTGGCATGACATGCGACCCTGTATGCGGTCTTGTGCAGATACCATGTATAGAGCGTAACGCCTTTGCTGCAACAAGGGCACTGGACGCTAACTTGTATGCCGCTTTCTCTGACGGTAAGCACCGTGTGTCGTTCGACAGGGTTGTGGAGGTCCTGAAGCAGACAGGGCATGATATCCCGTCTCTTTACAAGGAGACCAGCGAGGGTGGGCTAGCAAAAGGCTTCGGACAGGCTCTTCAGTAGGGCTTCCTGGAAGCTGTTTTGAATTTTACCTCAAACGACTTTTTAATCATTTCGATGCAGATTCTTAATCTGCGAAATCGGGACTGATTACATTGAGATCCACAAGGCCGTCAACTCCGAACACTACCGCCTTGTCTGTAAATTGCCACATCATCCATCCTTCACGTTCCGGCTTCTCCTCGCGGTAGTGGGCGACCCAGAGCGGATAATTGTCTTTTATATCGTCAGAAAGCATATCTTTTATGAAGGATTCGTAGGAATACACAATCGGTGTGCGGTCATAATGCTCGCCGACAATCCGCAGCCAGGTCAATGCATTTGCATTCAGCTCCTTGCGGGTGCCGCCCTTGTGCATGCTCTCGATGTCCAGAATCGGGGGAAGATCATTCTCCCTGATGCGTCCGACTGCATGGATATAGTTTCTCGCCTGCTCCTCGGGGGACTTGGAAGACCTGAAGAAATGGTATGCCCCGCGTCCGTATCCGGCTTTTGCCGCTTCTTTCCAATATTTGTGGAATTTCTTGTCTTTTAATGATGTCCCTTCGCTTGCCTTAAGTATGACATAAGATATGGGGAGTATATCTTCGGCCTTGTTGACGGATCTTGTGGTATTGCCCTTGGAATCTATCATCACGTGAAGCGAATCCCATACTATGCGCCCAGGGTTATGATGTGAGATGTCTATGGCATAGCGATATAAATGCCCCGGAGCCTTGGCGCCTGTCTCGTATGACTTGTCGAAAGGCCGCTGAAGCACAGAGAATATAGTGAAGATGATGAATACGATGATGGAAATCCAGACCCTGAGGCTGATTCTGACTCCGGCACCTTTCTTTCTTGCCTGTCTATGAGGCTTCCTGCCTGATGTGGATTTCCTTGTCTTGCTGTATGTCTGCCTTCCTCTCTTGCCGGCAGATGATTTCCGCGCTGCCTGTGAAGCGTCGTTTTTCATTCCTTGTTCAAATATATTTGCAAAAATAATGAAAATATTTCTACCTTTGAAAAATTAAAAACTTTAATGATTATGGCAGAATTGAAAGGCTCAAAGACTGAGCAGAATCTCCAGACAGCTTTTGCCGGAGAGTCCCAGGCACATACAAAGTACCTTTATTATGCATCCAAGGCCATCAAGGATGGCTACGTCCAGATTGGCCGTCTTTTCGAGGAGACCGCCAAGAATGAGAAGGAGCATGCAAAGATATGGTTCAAATTCCTTCATGGCGGTGAAGTTCCTGAGACATCTGTAAATCTTGCAGATGCAGCTGCAGGCGAGAACTATGAGTGGACAGACATGTATGCAGAATTCGCGAAGACCGCCAAGGAAGAGGGCTTCAATGACATAGCATTCCTTTTCGAGAAAGTAGGTGCCATTGAGAAGACTCATGAGGAGCGTTACAGAAAGCTTCTTGATAATATCAAGGGCGGACTTGTATTCTCCCGTGATGAGGATATGATATGGGAGTGCTCAAACTGCGGTCATATCGTTATCGGAAAGAAGGCTCCTGAGGTCTGCCCTGTATGCAAGCATGCCAAGAGCTATTTCCTGATCAAGGCTGAGAACTATTAATAGCCATTCCAGGTCAGATTTCATGTTGACGGAGTTGGCTGTGGAACGTAAATAATTGGTTATTAAGAGAATAAATAAAATCAGAGTTGCCATTTCGGTAACTCTGATTTTATTTATCTCTCTTTGTGACAGCTTGTTATGCTTCACGAGGCGTTTGCTGCTATCTGCGCTGGAACCCTGTCGCCAGATTCAGCAGCAGATAGTACAGGAACATCAGCAGTACAATCAGCGACCAGTTCGCTCCTGCGATCGCTACCGCTACGATGATGCATGCGATACCTGAAATGAAGCCGATTCTGAGCGCCTTTGTCCTCTGGTCTGCTTCCAGGCCCTTCCCGAATTTCATTGCAAACATCGGAATTTCACTTATGAGCAATGCTGACAGGAGGATTGCCATTATAGGAATGAAATACCAGGTGCCGCAGAGCGGGCTGAGCCAGGAATCAGGTGTGCGGTCAACATAGTAGGCGAGAGAGCCGCATATCATCGCTGCAGCCGGAGTGGCCAGACCGATGAAGCTTCCATGCTGGCGTTCGTCCAGATTGAATTTCGCTAGACGCAATGCTGAAAATGCTGCCAGGACGAGCGGAATGTACATTGCGAATCTCCACGTTCCGCAGATGCACATTATCTTATATAGCATGACTGATGGCAGAACCCCGAAGCTTACCATATCCGCCAGGGAGTCAAGCTCCTTGCCGATATTGGAATAAGCGTTAAGCAGCCTAGCCGCAAGCCCGTCGCAGAAATCGAATCCTGCAGCGGCGAGCATAAGCGGGAACGCTATGTCAATACGTCCCTGTAAGGTGAAAATCACCCCAAGAGTGCCCGAGAGCAGGTTCATTGAGGTGATTGCATTAGGTATATGCTTGACAATCTGCATATAGATAATTATTTGATGCCAAGCTTCTTGGCGAGTGTCTTAGGAAGAGCGTCCTTGTGCATGACGATATCCATTGACTTGCCTTTCACGAAAGCCTCTGTGACATACCAGATGCCATTGTATTTTCCGGCTGTCCCCCAGGAGTTCTTTACCATGTAGTATTTCTTGCCGAACTGATCCTTGGCGATACCGAAGATCTGCATGCCGTGGTCATCTGTAAGAGTCTTGTTGTCATATCCTTTCTGTCTGTATTCTTGATCGACTTCATCTTCTTCCGGAGCCTGAGGCTCATCATTGTTGTCTGCGCTCTTTCCTACCCAGCGCTCCTGGTCTGAACCTGCTGCCTTCTTGGTCTGCTCCTTATAGAGGATGCCGAGACCATCACGGGTGAAGCCTTTCTCGCTTACATCCGTACCCCAAAATACGGTGTAGCCGTTTTCGAGGGCATTGTCAAGTGCAGCCATGAGCTCGTCGATAGGGACATTCCAGTCCTGGTCCCAGCGCCAGTTGTCGCTGATCTCAAGCGCGAACTTCTGGTAGAACGGGTGGTGCGAGAAGGAGGTCAATGACACATAGTCATCTACATTGATCTTGTATGAATCGCGGTAGGATGCAGGAGTGTATTTTACACCCTTGTATGTGAATTCGGTAGGGCATTCTCCGAGATATGCGTCCATGATTCCCTGGAAGCCTTTCTTCCAGGCTGTGGACAGTGTCCTGTTAGGATTCTCGGCAATGGCCTCGACATAGGCGAGAGCTACAGCGTCAAGTTCTCCGTGGTTCGGAAGGTCTGTACCATAATTGAGGCCAGGCATAACTTCTTGTGGAACAAGACCGTAGTCTTTTACTACATGAAGCACATCGCCAGCTTCAGAGCCTGCTGCGAAATTGAGTTTTCCGTCAAGTCTGATATACTTCTCTGCCCTGTCCTGATATGAGTGGCTTACGACAAACATTTCAGAGAAATCCGGATAGAGCGTGGTGTCCTTGATGTTGTTTATCCTGATGGCTTCTGACTCGAGAAATCCGAGTGTGGAGAAGCACCAGCATGTGCCTGAGCGGTACTGGTTCTTGACAGGGGTGATAGGGTTTGCCTTCACTGTCGTGAACTGATATTCGACCTGTTTCTGTCCGCCCGAAGGCTGTGCGAGCATGAGCGCCGGTATACACAATGCCGCAACTGAAGATGCCAATAAATTTTTCATCTCTTAATTATTTGATATTTAATAGTTTCATGTATTCTGGGATGTATGTCTGCATATACATATCTTACAAAATTATACAATTATTGCTAAATTTACAATCCGGAGCATCGCGGAATGTTTCTATAATGCAAGATGAATACATATAGAATTCTATATATACATGGGATGGGCGGCGGCGAGGACAGCCGGATTCCGTCCATATTGAATCAGCATATAAACAGCTATGTCGATCAGAAAGATGTCCACATTGACATTGTTGTACGAACCTACGACATTGATCCGGAGATTGCCGGCAGGCAGATTGCGTCCTGGCGCGATGAGCTGCACCCGCAGCTTGTAATAGGCGAGTCTCTCGGCTCTCTGCATGCCATACGGCTGAATGGGCTCCCTCATCTTTTCGTGTCTCCTGCTGTCGGGGCAGCGAGCTGGATGGCTATGGCCAGCTATATTCCATGGGCTTCCTGGCTGATGCACAGAATATTCCAGCCCCGTCCGGGTAATAGGCAGCCGCTTGACTTTTCCCATAATGTCCTGAAGCATTACCGTGGAGTGCGCAATGCTGTCCTTGACTGTTCACCTTCACGTGGCGGAAACGGCTATTTCTTCGCGTTTTTCGGTACGGAAGATTTCTATAGGCGTAGCGGTGTGGTCAGTGTCCGCAGCTGGGCACGGCATTTCGGGCGTGACAGCTATACTATATATAAAGGTACGCATTATATGGAGGAGGAGTATCTGTATAGTATGCTCATTCCCAAAATCCTATCGGTTCTTGGAATTTCAAAATGAATAGGCAGAGTCAAAAAGCAAGTGCAACATTACAACAAATATTTGAAGAACTCATCTTTTGGCGTGGAAAAGTTCAATTT
>CAKUTA010000016.1 GCA_934691625.1 uncultured Bacteroidales bacterium
CTCCAAACGACATTGACGAGACTGATCTCACCATATTTTTACTCTTTTTCTCATTTTTTAATATAGTTCGTAATGTATAGAATAAACATTCTGCCTGCCCATGTAGGTTCTTTCCGGTATGCATCGGTAAAAGCACGCAACAACGGCCTGCCAATCAGCCACCACATACCTACAAGCAAAATAAGCATCAACAACATTGACCATCCGGAACCAGATGCATGTACCTGCGAAATCATATTGTTACAAGATTAAGAATCAATTATCCACTTGTCAATGTTCCGCGTCGAGCTGTCGAAATTTATGCCGACCTTGACCACCGGAAGACCGGACAATGCGAAACGGGCAGGATAGTCCTTCACATTGATCTGGTTCAAGGCATCCTCCGCTGTGCCGTCCAGCTTGATTTCCATGACATACAGGGTCGTCGCTGTCTTGATGACCATGTCCACCCTGCCACGAGGTGTGCGCACCTCCACATCCACAAACTGCCCCAGAATACTGAATATAATATACAGCAACTGCTGATAGTGCCCCTCGTAGTTAGTATTGTCACAATACGGCACCGTCCCGAGATACTCCTTTATCCTGTTCAATGCAGCATCCATGTCGCCGTTGCGCAAATCCCTGGACACAAATGCCACTGTGACATAGCCTGCACCGGTAGCACGGTCCACATACTCTGGGAGCAGACTTTTCATCAGCCCCAGTCGCACTTCATTGTTCGGAATATCCAGGCTGTACATCTGCATCTGAGCGTCATAACCCTTGATTGTTATATATCCGCTCTGATACAAAAGAGGCGTTATCTCGGTCAGACGTTCTGTCGGAGCATCGAATGATTCTGCCGAAGCATAGCTAGTAGAGCCCAGGACTGACGGCGAGACATTGTAT
Organism: uncultured Bacteroidales bacterium; assembly: GCA_934691625.1. Lineage (GTDB taxonomy): Bacteria > Bacteroidota > Bacteroidia > Bacteroidales > UBA932 > Cryptobacteroides. Next base: position 892 of record CAKUTA010000016.1, read on the forward strand.
TTATTCAGCATCTCGATAAGATACGTCGGAGTGCCGCTCCCGAACCAGTACGAGTTCAGCATGCCGTCAGCAAATGCGTTCATCAGGGAAAACGGATTGTACACGTCAGGTGACGGCCAAGTGAAATGATAGCCGTCATAGTTATACTTCAGCTTCTCTGTTGCCTCCTCGTGACTGATGCCAAGGTTCGCAGCTATCCTGTCTATACCATCCCCCATAAGTGTCACCATCTCCTCCTCCGTGATGCCACACACCGCAGCATACTCAGGAAGCATGCTGATGTTCTTTATGTTGTTCAGCTCGCTGAAGATGCTCAGCTGGGAGAACTTCGTTATACCCGTCAGGAACACGAACCTCAGATACGGGTCGCATGCCTTCAAAGGGCTGTAGAAGTTACGCATCACATCACGGAGCTTCGGAAGATTCTCCTCCTCGTGAACGACATCCAGCAGAGGCGCATCGTACTCGTCAATGAGAACAACGACCTGCTTTCCGGTCTGACGGCTGACGAACTGGATAAGGTTCGTGAAACGGTTATTCACTCCTGCAGGAATATCAGAAAGACCGAACTCTTTTTCCTGGCGTTCAAGCTGATAATTAAGATACTCCTCCAATCTATCACTGTCCATGTGCTTACCCAGGCTCATGTCGAAGTGGAGCACCGGATAAGAGTTCCACTCCGTCTCCATCTTCTCTATCGCCAAGTCAGAGAAAAGTTCCTTCTCCCCAGCGAAGTAGCTGTGCAATGTTGACGTCAGCAATGACTTGCCGAAACGGCGCGGACGGCTAAGAAACACATACTTAGCCTCACAATGCGTCATCTTATAGACAAATTCTGTCTTGTCTATGTAAACAAAGCCTTTATTTATCAGTTCAGAAAATGTCTGTATTCCTATCGGGAACAACCGTCTTTTCTCCATATCAACACCGTTTTAGCATTTCAACTTGCTAATATAATAATTTTCCCAAGCCACGACAAAACAAAAAAACACCCCGACGGACATAATGTCCTTCGGAGTGTTCACCAAATAATATCGCGATAATTCTATTTCAGGTAGGCATCGCTGACGGCCTTCTGGCTGCGGACTATAAAGTCGCTGAGAGCCTTGCCTTTCAGCAGGCCATTGGCAAGAAGCGCAAGATCCGTTATCTGCTGGAGAACTTCATTCTTCGAAGCGAACTCCTCTATATCGGCCTTGTGGGCTGTGTGTGCAGCCTCTTTTGCCTCACGGGCAGCTGTCTTTGCATCCTCGGCAGCCTTCTTCTGCTCATCTGTGGCATCCTTGGCCTCCCCAGCCTTGATGATTTCCGGGTCGGCATCAGCCACAGCCTCCTGCGGTTTGACCTCGGCCTTCTCCGCTTCAAGGATCTTCGCTATAACAGGGTTTTCAGCATTGACCGTGATGTTATATGAAGCAGGCATATTGCCATAGAAATTCAGGCCTCCGCCCATTGCGCTCATCTCGCGGTAACGGCGCATGAACTCATTCTGGGTTATCAGGATAGGCTCCCCTGTCTTGCCGAGATTATCAGCCGTAACATAATATTCATAGTCTTTCGGAAGCACAGCCTTGAACAGGTCGGAAATGTCATTCTTCTCATCCTCGCTGAACTCCGGCTTTGTCCTGTCCTCCTTCGGTATGAGATTGTCGATAGCGTCGGAATCCACACGGCAGAACCGGCAATCCTTCAGCTTCTGCTCAAGCAGGTTCACATAATGCGAATCCAGCTCGCAATCCATCAGCAGGACGTCATAGCCCTTGTTCTTGGCCCCCTCGATGAATGAATACTGAGCCTCGACATCTGTGGCGTACAGATAGACGACCTTCTTGTCCTTGTCGGTCTGCTCCGCCTCGATGGCCTTGCGATACTCGTCAAAGCTGAAATACTTGCCGTCAGTGTTCTTGAGAAGAGCAAATGTCATAGCCCTCTCGCAGAACTTCTCATCGGACAGCATGCCATATTCGATAAAGAGCTTCAGATTGTCCCATTTCTCCTCCAGCGACTTGCGCTCGTTCGTGAAGATCTCCTCCAGCCTGTCAGCGACCTTCTTCGTGATGTATCCTGAAATCTTCTTCACATTGGAGTCACTCTGCAGATAGCTCCTGGACACGTTCAGAGGAATATCCGGAGAATCTATGACACCATGAAGCAGCGTCAGGAAGTCAGGGACAATATTGTCCACATGATCCGTGACAAACATCTGGTTGCAGTAGAGCTGTATCTTGTTCTTCTCGATAGCCATTCTCTCCTTTATCTTAGGGAAGTAGAGAATACCTGTCAGATGGAACGGATAGTCCACATTAAGATGGATATAGAAAAGCGGATCATCGTATGTCGGATACAATGCCTTGTAGAACTTCATGTAGTCATCTTCCTTCAGTTCAGAAGGCTTGCGAGTCCACAGAGGCTCCACACTGTTGATGACCTTGTCCTTGTCAGTATCGACATATTTGCCGTCCTTCCACTCCTGCTCCTTGCCGAACACTATAGGGAAAGGCATGAACTTGCAATACTTGTTCAGCAGCTGCTCGATCTTGCCCTTGGAAGCATACTCGGAAGAATCATCATCAAGGTACAATGTAATTACCGTCCCCCTGTCACTCTTCTCGCATTCGCCCATCTCATATTCAGGGCTTCCGTCACAAGACCACATGACAGGTTTCGCACCGTCTTTCCAGGACAATGACTCTATGGTCACCTTCTTCGACACCATGAAGGCTGAATAGAATCCGAGTCCGAAATGACCTATGATATTACCTATCTGATCCTTATACTTCTCCAGGAACTCCCCTGCTGAAGAAAACGCAATCTGATTTATATACTTGTCGATTTCCTCTTCAGTCATACCGATACCACGGTCAACTATCTTAAGTATCTTCTTGTCCTCGTCCAGCTCGACTTTCACGAACAGGTCTCCAAGTACTCCCTTGAAATCACCTGAAGAAGCAAGCGCCTTCATCTTCTCTGTCGCATCGACAGCATTGGCAACGAGCTCCCTGAGAAAAATCTCGTGATCCGAATACAGGAACTGCTTAATCACCGGGAAAATGTTTTCGGTAGTGACACCGATTTTACCTTTCATCTCTGCCATAATATTTCTGTTTTTAATAATCAAAGTATTCAATGTCTTCCGGTCAATGCAGACGGCACATAAAAAAGCCGCCCGGAGAACCGGACGGCATAATGAAGTCAAATAACGTTCCAATCACAGACGCATGACAATTTGTCAGCTATCTTCTAATAAAAATCGCAGTCGGCAGGAACATCAGTTTTACCTGTGACATATTCAAACCTGAAAGAATCCAGCTTCCGGCCAGCATTGAAGAATGCTATATCCGCATATCCTGTCAGGGAGAGCCTTCTGCTGCACCTATCATAATCATAGCACCTGAGCCAGCACGCGGTTACTGAACCATTGGAGCCGAATTCCATATAATAAGGTGAATCTTCGGTCTTCTTTCCTGAAAATGTCACCTTCCAGATATGGCTCATATCATCATTCATCCATTCTGCTGATGAGTCTTCAGGCAATTCCGGATACTCATCCAGAAGGGCGGCATCCGCAGAGAACTCATAGTAGCCGGCATCATCATAGCAGCCTATCTCTCCGGAGAAGTCCACATGCCATCGCCCTGAGCCATCCTTGGCATGACGCACATCGCATCCGTTTATTCTCCATAGAGTATCGGCACCTGTTATAATACATTCGGCCTTATTATATTCATAACCTGCGCACCTGATGACGTACTCACCTTCATTAAATGGTATTTTCTCAGTATCACCCAGGTACTTGACAGCATCCAGCGCTCTTACCGCCCGCATCACGCAACGGTTCTTCACCTCCTGCGCATACAGGACATCCTCCATACCGTACGGAGCATAATGATTCCACGTATCCCTGTAGTCTCGGCACTGGAATGCCATAAGAGGCAGCAGCACAACAGCCGAGAAAAGGCTTCTGAATTTCATTATATTTTTCATGTTGTCAAAGTCTTATACCAACACCTACAGAAAGTCCGTTAATCATTGTCCCGAAAGACAGCTCCACCTTTCCATAAATTTTGGAGCCGAGGGTGTATGAAAACGGATAGACCTGGAATTCAGGATATACGGCATGCTCAAATCCATCATAGAATCCGACACCGGCACTTATAGCGGAAGACATTGTCGAACGACGGGTCCGGAAATAATAGAACCTGACTTCCGGCATGACACGTATGATATTTCCATGCTTTACCTCCACTTTCTTTGCCTGCAGCCCATGATACACCTCAGCTGACAGATGCGAATATGCCAGTGACGCCCCCACTGCAAGCCACGATTTCGGCTTCATTTCCACTTTCAATGAGAACACTCCAGGATTTTCCGGATAACGCTCCATAATGTCAGCATATCTGTCCTCCACAGAAGGGTAGCGCCCGTCGAAAAAGGAATTATAATCCAGATATCCGCTCTTGAACCTGGACACAGCACAGCCGTCATCAAATACCGCCGTATATGAGGCGCTCACATCTACCTTGAACGGTTGCTGCGGATAAAATGCCGATGCACCATGCCCTGTACACAAGAAAACAGCCACCGCAGACGCGGCAGCTGCCATAAGTTTTTTCCCGCCCATAATATTATTATCAGTTATTCAACAGATATAAGATGCACAAGAGCCCAGGATTGTTGCATCCAGATGGCTAATTATTTATACATGAACCTCTTTATGCTCATCTTCGGCGTCTTCTCGAAAGGCTTGTCCACCGTCTCCACCTTCTGGAGCTGGCTATAGGACGGCAACGCCTTGTTCGCATTGATCCTTATATGCTCCAGAATATCCGATATAGCCTCGGCGTCAAGTCCTGCCTTGCGGATAGCATCCTGGTCCAGATAGACGAGAGCTACAAGCTTGCTTGCGCGGTCCACGACAACAGATTCCACGACATAGTCCTGATTGTTCACTACAGCCTCCACCTCCTCTGGATATATGTTCTGCCCATTGGCACTGAGTATCATGCTCTTGCTGCGGCCCTTGATGAAGATATTGCCTTTCGCGTCAATGATTCCGAGGTCACCCGTCTTCAGGAAGCCGTCTGCCGTGAATGCCGCCGCAGTAGCTTCAGGATTCTTATAATATCCGAGACAGATGTTCGCGCCCTTCGCCTGGATCTCGCCGACGACATGCTGAGGGTCGTCAGAATCAATGCGGACCACAGCGCAGTCCACCGACCTTCCGCAAGACCCGGGAACATAAGTATCCCATGCCGCATAGGCAAGAAGCGGTGCAGCCTCCGTCATTCCGTAGCCGACGGTATAAGGCAGGCCAAGTTTCTTGAACCATTTCTCCACTTCAGGGTTCAGCGGCGCACCACCCATGATTATCATCTGGAGATTTCCGCCGAGAGCGCCAAGGAGCTTCTCACGGATTTTCTTGAATATCAATGAATTTATTCCTGGTATCCCGGTCAGGATCTTCATCACCGGTTTGTCAAGGACAGGCTTGATGGCGCTCTTGAACACTTTTTCCATGACAAGAGGCACCGTAATAAGCAGATACGGACGGACATCATGCATCGCGGAAAGCAACAGTGACGGAGACGGTGTCTTGCCCAGGAATGTTATGCTGGTGCCATTGCACAGAGGATAGAGGAATTCATACACCAGGCCATACATGTGCGCCATAGGAAGCATTGACACCATCCTGAACTTGTCCGACGACGGGATATAGCGCTGGCCGAAATCAACCGTCGCGCTGATTGCCCTGTATGTAAGCATCACGCCTTTAGGCGCGCTCGTAGTTCCTGACGTATAGTTTATTATGTCCAGGTCATCCCAGTTGTCCGTATTGTAGCTCACATTCTCTCCCGTGAAGCCCATAGGATATTTCGCGGAGAACAGCTTCGGGACAGATGCGAATGCATCGCTTATGCTCTCATCAGCGGCATACAGAAGTGTAAAGTCATTGACACTCACAGCTGCCTTCAGACGAGGCATCTTCGACTTGTCCAGCTTCGCCCAAATATCGTTGTCCGTGAACAGCATGACGCTCTCTGAATGATCCACAAGATGATTCACACTCTCAGGCGTGAAGTCAGACAGGATCGGGACAACGACCGTCTCGTATGTGTTTACAGAAAGGAATGAGACAGCCATGCGTGCCGTGTTCTTTGCGCAGATGGCTATCCTGTCGCCCTTCCTGATGCCGCACGCCTCGAAGAAGATGTGGAAGCGCTCGATCTGCGTGGCAAGCTGCCCGTAAGTGAATACCTCTCCCCTATAATTACAGACTGCCGGCTTGTCCCAGTAAAGACGAATCGCGTTCTGAAGTCTGGCAAAATAATGCTCCATATATAATCTGGATTTGCGCAAGTCTCCAGGTTCCTGCATTTATTTAACATACAATCATCTGCAGCCAGCGCCTGGACGCTGTTTTTACACCATGCAGCATACAAATTTAATAACTTTTCGCTATATTAGTGGCAGTTGAACACAAAAGCTATGAGAAGAAAACCTATAGTCGCACTTATCTACGACTTCGACGGGACACTGTCGCCAGGCAACATGCAGGAATTCGGGTTCATCCAGGCCATCGGAAAGACTCCTGAAGAGTTCTGGAAGATGAGCGACGGAATAGCGGCAGGCCAGGATGCCAGCAACATTCTTGCGTACATGAAACTGATGTTCGACGAGGCCAGGAACAATGGGATCAAGCTGAGACGCAGCGAGTTCAAGAAGTTCGGGAAGGACATCCGTCTGTTCGATGGAGTTCAGGGATGGTTTGATCTCGTCAATGAATACGGCAAGTCGCAGGGTGTCAAGATAGAGCATTACATAAACTCTTCAGGGCTTAAGGAGATTATCGAAGGCTGCTCCATAGCCAGGCAGTTCAAGCACATATTCGCCAGCTCGTTCATCTATGACCAGAAAGGAGAAGCCGAGTGGCCCGGGATAGCAGTTGACTACACAGCGAAAACCCAGTTCATCTTCAAGATAAATAAGGGTATATTCAGCGCCAGGGACACCAAGGAAGTCAATGAGAGCATGGCAGAGGACAAGAAGCGCATACCTTTTTCGCAGATGATCTATGTGGGAGACGGGGAGACCGATGTCCCATGCATGAAAATTGTCAACATGTTCGGAGGCCATTCCATAGCCGTATATAACCCGGAGAAACCTGCCAAGCAGGCAGTCGCCGAAAAGCTGCTGCGCCAGGGCAGGGTAAATTTCATCACACCTGCCAACTACTGTCACTACAGCCGCATATTCAAGGTGGTATGCAGCATCATCGACAAGATAAAGGCAGACTATGTCCTTCAAGGGCTATAGCCGACAGTAAAAGCATAAACAACTGATTAATAGCTATATAGACATTTTCAAAATCACCACATACGCCATTAAAAAAATCATTAAATAGCTAGCTATTAACCAGTTGAACAAAAATTAAAAAAGGTCCGCCAGGAAATTACTCCAGACAGACCTCTTTTTATGAACCAAGGTTATTCCGATACCAGGCAGGAATCCAAGTCCTTGCAGATCTGTTCCTTATCCATGTTCTGGCCGATAAACACGATCTTCTGCATACGGTCTCCGTAATGAGAATCCCAGTCCTTCATTATAGTAGGATCCTGGCGCATCATACGGATCAGCTCCTCTTCAGGCGCCGTGGCATACCATTGCCCTGCCTCGCGGAGCATGATCTGCTTTCCGGCCTGCTCAAACAGGCATGACATATCCGTATTGTTCGAGAAATAGCACAATCCCTTCGCCCTTATGACGCTCTTCGGAAGCTTCTTACTGATGAACCAGTCGAACTTGTTAAGGTCAAATGCAGGACGGCGGAAGTACACGAACGTGCCAATACCGTACTCTTCCACCTCGCCGCCTTCATGCTCATGGTGATGATGCCCATGTTCGCCGCCATCATGATCCTCAGGCTCATGATGATGTCCGTGCTCATCCTCATCATGCCCGTGATGATGCTCCTCCTCGTGGACATCACCTTCGATACCGCGTATCCAGCCGGCACCAGCCTCTGTCTGACGGAAATCGAATACATTGGTATCCAAGAGTTTCTCAATATCAACATCTGCATAGTCGCACTCGATTATCTGAGCCTTGGTCTGTATTTCACGGATAATCCTCTTTATCTTCTCGAGCGCTTCTGGCTTCACTTCAGAAGCCTTGTTAAGAAGTATCACATTGCAGAACTCTATCTGCTGGATAATAAGGTTCTCTATATCATCTTCACCGAGATCCTTGCGCTCAAGCTGCTCTCCGCAGCCGAACTCATCCGCCATCCTCAATGCATCCACGACTGTGACGATACAGTCAAGCCTAGGCGTACCGAACTCAGTATATACCCCGCCGATGGACTTCATGGAGCAGATTGTCTGCGCAATAGGCTCAGGCTCGCAGATTCCGCTGGCCTCTATGACAATATAGTCGAACTTGTCCATCTTCATTATCTCGACAAGCTGGTTCATCAGGTCCGTCTTCAGAGTGCAGCAGATGCAGCCGTTCTGCAATGCGACCAGGCTATCATCCTTCTGCCCTACCACACCGCCTTTCTGAATCAGGGACGCATCAATATTGACCTCCCCTATATCATTGACAATTACCGCAAAACGGATACCCTTCCTGTTCCCGAGAATCTTGTTAACCAATGTTGTCTTGCCGCTTCCGAGATACCCTGTCAGAAGCAGGACAGGCATTTCCTTAGTATTCATATAGTTCAGTTTAATTTTTTTCATTGCATCCGCCATGGCGCAGACATGACGCCATGCCAGGCAAACCCCGGCTGCCGGAAACTGCAAAGTATGCGCCAATCCGTTCCTGCACCACAATGACTGACATAATTGCAGGAGGGAGCATGGTTTAGAATCTGTTTTAAAATTATTATCTGAAGGTTTTCCCTCTCAAACAGCTTTTCAATCATTTCAAAACAGCTTCTTAGTAACAATTCATAAATTCAACAGCCTCTCAGATTATAATTTTCAGCTCATGGCACTATTTTATCGTTTTCAGCAAGAACCGTGCACCCCTGTAAACGTTTTACAAGGTATATTCCAAAAAAAGCAAATTTTTATCAGAATTTTAATTACGTTTTAATTTATTAAACCACAGCACATTAAGCTTATCAATCAAAAATATTACAGAAAAATGTAAGAAAATATTTGCAGCATGAGCAAAAAGCAGTACCTTTGTATCGAGTTGATGATGGGGTTCTCCCACATACAGCTCGTTGGTTATTAGTTTTAGTGTTATTAATTATGTGGTTAGTGTGAGTTTTTGCGCGTGAGGCGTCATTACTCAACGATTTAAAAAGGTCCTTATCAAAAGTAAGGCCTTTTTTATTTTATATCTGTCGGGACGGTGCCACGCCATCTCCACATAACCCTTTTATTTACATATATTATAACAAATAAGGGCGTGGATTTGGAGCCATTTTTCAGGTCTAAATCCACGCCCTCAAAGCCATCTATATTGATTATAAATAGTTTACAAATTCACCAGTGGCACCATCCCGACGGTCGCTCGACAGAAGGAACATCTCCTGGAGACAGACAGCTGCGGCAGGTCCAGTCCTGGCAGACCGACATCAGAAGGGAGATCTCCCGGAAGCGGCGGCAGCCCTACAAAAGAGAGCGTTTCTCTGACAGCGGCGAGATTATCTTCTTGTACTCTACCGGGGTAACCTTCAGGAACTGGCGGGCATAGAGATCCCAGTCGTCCAGGATCATTGACGCCAACGTGCTTCCGGTATATTTAAGGTGGGCGGCAAGCAGGGAACGGAGCTCCTCACGGTCGCTGTCATCCTCCAGAAGGGTCAGCTCGATCATATCCATGTTGCAGTAGTAGTCAAACGTGCCGTCAGGATCCCAGACATAGGCAATACCGCCGCTCATTCCAGCAGCGAAGTTACGCCCCGTCTTTCCAAGCACGACCACCCTTCCCCCGGTCATATACTCGCATCCATGATCTCCGACGCCTTCCACCACAGCCGTGATTCCACTGTTGCGCACACAGAAGCGCTCTCCTACAGCACCGTTGATATACATCTCGCCCGCAGTGGCACCATAAGCTATCGTATTCCCGGCAATGATATTCTCTTCCGCCTTGAAATCGGCCTCAGGAGAAGGTGTCACGATTATACGGCCACCTGACAGCCCTTTTCCAAGATAATCATTAGCATCCCCGAACAGCCTGAATGTTACGCCATTACAAAGGAATGCACCAAAGCTCTGGCCCGCAGAGCCGGTAAAATCGACATTGATGGTGCCATCAGGAAGCCCCTCCTGCCCATAACGTCTGGTGATTTCACCGCTTATCATTGCACCTACGCTTCTGTCAGTATTACGGACAGGAACACCTATGCTCAGCTTATACCGCGACTCTATTGCAGGACGGAGCACCTGCATCAGCTCCATGTCCTTGATATTCTCCAGCTTATGCTCCTGCGGTGTAGTGAACACACGAGCATTGCCCTTGCAGCTTTCCGGTATGTACAGGACACGCTCCAGGGATACCTCATTGGCCTTGGCGCCTTCCGGATATGTCCTCTTCTTCAGCAGGTCCGCACGGCCGATCACCTCCTGCATTGACCTGTATCCCATCTCAGCGAGTCTTTCACGGATATTCCTCGCAAGGAAACGGAAATATGTGACGACTTCCTCAGGCTTGCCTTTGAAGCGTTTGCGGAGCTCAGGATTCTGCGTGGCGATACCCACAGGGCAGGTATTCTTGTTGCAGCCACGGCACATGATACAGCCTTCAGCTATCATGACAGCGGTGCCGAATCCATACTCCTCCGCGCCAAGCAGAGCCATGAACATCACGTCACGCGAGCACCTCAGGCCGCCATCCACCTGCAGCCGAACCTTTCCTCGCAGATCATTCATCACCAATGTCTGCTGTATCTGCGCCAGACCTGTCTCCGCGGGGCTTCCTGCATGCTTTACACTGCTTGCAGGGCTTGCACCCGTGCCGCCGTCGCCGCCGCTTATCAATATGACATCGGCCTTTGCCTTCGCCACACCCGCCGCAATCGTGCCTACACCAGCCTCGGAAACCAGCTTGACGCTGATGCGTGCCTTGGAATTGACATTCTTCAGATCAAAGATAAGCTGGGCAAGATCCTCGATGGAGTAGATATCATGATGAGGCGGAGGGGAAATCAATGTTATGCCAGGTATGGAATGGCGGGTACGGGCAATCAGCTCGTCCACCTTGAAGCCAGGCAGCTGTCCTCCCTCACCAGGCTTAGCACCCTGCGCCACCTTTATCTGGATTTCATCCGCATTGACAAGATAATATGTATCGACCCCGAAACGGCCTGATGCGACCTGCTTGACAGCACTTCTCGCACTCGTCCCGTCCGGCCTCAGCACATTCCTTGAAGGATCTTCACCGCCCTCACCTGTATTGCTCATTCCGCCGAAGGAATTCATCGCCAATGCTATAGTCTCATGAGCCTCCTTGCTTATGGCGCCGAAGGAGATAGCCTCTGCCACAAACCTCTTCATGATGCTCTCCTCAGGCTCGACCTCATCCAGCGGAACAGGCTTCCTGTCACTCTCGATTTCCATAAGGTCACGGAGATTCATAGGATGCTCACGGTTTTCCTCTGCAATGCAGAACTGCTGGAATGCCTCGTAGTCCTTGTTGCGGACAGCGGTCTGAAGCAGCTTCACACGTGCAGGATCCCAGCAATGGCGTTCCCCGTCCTTTCTCCATGCATAGTTCCCGAAGTCATCGAGATGATCGGCCGCAGTCTGGTCTGAAGACTCGCCCTCCGATATTGAAAACGCCTGGCTATGGGCATGCAGCACATCCCTCGCGACATCCGCGATCGTGATTCCCTCGATCTGCGAGATTCCGCCGCCCATATATTTTTCCAGCAATGAAGAGCTTACGCCGAGAGACTCGAACAATGCCGCACCTCTGTAGCTGCGGATTGTGGAGATTCCCATCTTGGACAGGATCTTCAGCATGCCCTTGTTGATTGCGGTGATATAATGTTCCTCCGCAGCAGGGTAATCCAGCTGTATAGCCTTGTCATTTACCAGCTTGTCCAGAATAGAGAATGCCATATACGGATTCACGCCGCTGGCTCCGTAGCCGATAAGCAGGGCGACATGCATCACCTCGCACACCTCTCCGGATTCCACGATAATAGCCGTCTGTCCACGTTTACGGCAATGTATAAGATGATGGTGCACAGCTGAAAGCGCCAGCAGGGACGGTATAGGCGCATGCTCCGCATCCACCGCTTTATCACTTATTATCAGGTAGTTATACCCAGCATCGACAGCTTTTGCCGCATCCTTGCAGAGCTTGGAGAGAGCTGACTCCAGAGCACCTGTACCGCCCGCAGCCTCGAAGAGCATAGGCAGGGTAATCGTCTTGAAGCCCTTGTATCTCAGATTTCTCAGCGTCTCCATCTCACCGTTCGTCAGAATCGGGGATGTCAGCTTCACCACCTTGCAAAGCTCAGGAGACGGGTTCAGGATATTTCCCTTCACGGCTCCGATATAGCTGGACAGCGACATGACGGCAGCCTCTCGTATCGGATCGATAGGAGGATTCGTCACCTGGGCGAACTTCTGGCGGAAATAGTTGAAGAAGCGCTGCGGCTTGTCCGACAGCACCGCAAGCGGAGTATCATCCCCCATCGCATACAGAGGCTCCGCGCTGTTCACCGCCATAGGCACCATGATACGGTCAACGTCTTCCTTGCCGTAGCCGAACGCATGGAGCATCCTGGAATACTCAGGAACGCTATGCTCCACCTTTCGCCCGCTCTTTATGTTCTTCAATATGATTCGTCCGGAATGAAGCCAGTCGCCATACGGATGTTCCGCAGCCAGCACACTCTTTATCGAATCGTTGTCCATAATGCGGCCCTTCTTGGTATCGACCATCAGGATCTTCCCAGGATAGAGACGTCCCTTGGACGCAATCTCTGAAGCAGGAATGTCGCAAACGCCTGTTTCAGAAGCCATAACGAGAAGCCCGTTCTTCGTGATGAAATATCTGCATGGCCGGAGTCCGTTACGGTCCAGCATTCCTCCTGCATAACGCCCATCGGAGAAAAGGATAGTCGCTGGACCGTCCCAAGGCTCCATGAAAATGGAATGATATTCATAGAAGCTCTTGAGATCCTGACGCAGCGGATTCCCCTCGCGGTAGCTTTCAGGAATCATCATCGATAATGCATGAGGGACTTCCATTCCAGCCCTGGAGAAGAACTCCAGTACATTGTCGAATGAGGCGCTGTCGCTCATTCCCGGCTGTATGATCGGGCTGATGTTCTCGCTCACGCTGCCCAGATTTGGCACCTTGAGCACTGATTCCCTGGTCTTTATCCAGAGACGGTTCCCGCGGATAGTATTTATTTCCCCGTTATGTGCAATGAGCCTGAACGGCTGAGCCAGGCTCCACGTGGGGAAAGTATTTGTCGAGAAACGTGAATGAACAAGGGCTATGGCACTTGTGAAATACGGACTGGTCAGATCAGGGAAATACTGGCGAAGCTGCATAGTCGAGAGCATTCCCTTATATACAATGGTTGATGTCGAAAGGCTGGCGATGTAGCAAGCAGGCTTGTCGTCTATAGAAGAGTCAAGCACTTTCCGCTCGATAGCCTTACGCACCAGGTACAGCTTATCTTCCAATGCCTTGCGGTCATCGCATCCGGTTATGAATATCTGCCTGATTTCAGGCTCAGCCTCCAGCGCCGCCTGCCCAAGGATACCACTGTTCACAGGGACCTTGCGCGAATGCATTATCGTGAGGTTGTTGGCCTCCACACATTCGTTTATTATCTCGGTGAACCTGGCATTGTCCCTGGAATCTTTAGGGAGAAACACCATTCCGACGCCATAGCGTCCCTTCTCCGGCACAGGAATTCCATTCAGGAGGATGAACTCATGAGGAATCTGCACCATGATGCCGGCTCCGTCACCAGTCTTGCTGTCCGCCCCCTCTGCTCCACGATGAGCCATATTCTCCAGCACCGTCAGGCCTTTCTCGATTATGTCATGGTATTTGCTGCCATTGATATTCACCACGAGTCCGACCCCGCATGCATCATGCTCATACTCCGGAGAATACAAGCCCTTGTCAAGTTCGTTTTCCTTCATTGTCATTTGCTTTCTTTTCCTGTCACCTTCTCCTTCACTGCCTGGAATCCTTCCGTAACGCCCTCCTTGATTTTTTTCTTGGAGCTGTAGAACTTGGAAGGGTTGATTTCTGCGATAGTACGGTAGAATGACCTCGCCCAGTAATTCCTGAGTCCCATTCCTCCGGACTTGCCCTTGAACGGCATGATGTCTATTATGCCCATCGTCTGATTATCGAAGAATACATAATAGAATGTACCATAGTCAGTTCCCTTGTTCAGCTCTCCGGCCACTACAACAAGTCCGAGCCCGTCGGCAGGCTTGATGTCCAGCTCCTGAAGCTCGAATTCCAGGTCCTGTCTTGCCAACGGATCTGCCGTATGGTTGATTTTCAGCTCATCAGCATCGATATTGCTGACATTCTTGAGCACATAGTCGATATTCACATAGTCAATCTTCTTGCTGATTCTGGCGGCAAGAGGCGCGACATACTTATCCTCCTCGTAATAAGCAGCCTGTTGATCTCAGAGAAGGCAGCAATAAATTCGCCAGCCGTCTCTTCCGCTGCCACCACCTTTACAGGCGCGAAATCTATTCCATAGAACCGCACAGCGTCATAATCACTCAAACTCTTGGTTTCCTGCGCATTCATCGTCACGCATGCAATCCCGGCCATAACGGCCAATGTCATAAAAAAGCGTTTCATATTATAACTGCATTTAGAATCTGTCAACCGTTGTTTCTCTTGTCAATGAATTTTACCGGCTTGCGGCTCATCGGCGGAAACATTATCCTCGCCACAGCCTCAGGAGTATCAAATATTACCCCCGGAGCTACCCTCACCTTCGCCCTGAAGATATCCTTGATCTCCTTCTCGAACCTGTCCGACGGGGTCAATGTGCCCACACGGACCGTCACATCATCTGTTCCAAGCTCATTGGTGCCAACCTCGACCACATAGTTCTTCACCTCAGCGATATTATCCAGGATATCGAAAAGTGCCGGCGGATAAAGTGTCGTGCCCTTGAACTTTATCATCTGCTTCTTTCTTCCGACCACCGAGCTTACACGCACCATGTTTCTTCCGCAGCGGCACGGTTCGTCATAATGATAGACCACATCCCCGGTCTTGAAGCGGAGAAGAGGCATGCCCGTCACGCCGAGCGTGGTTATCGTAACCTCTCCAGGCTCATCCGCCCCCACAGGGTTATCATTATCATCCAGGAACTCCACGATCATCAGTTCCGGCTGAAGATGCCCGCCATTGAAATACCCGCAGTCCGTGAAAGAATGCTGCATCTCCGTAGATGCATAAGTGCTATACAGCTGAAGTTCAGGCCATTTATCATGGATAATCTGCCCTAGAGTATTCAGTTCGAATGTGCGTGGATTGCGCAATGCCTCCCCTATGCAGACACATTTCTTCATAGAACAATTACGGTAGTCTATGCCGTGCTCCTCGGCGAAAGAGATGAGCTTCACCAGAAAGGACGGCACTGCCATTCCCACTGTCGGATGGATTCTGCTGATTGTATCCCACTGAAGCTCAGGTATTCCGTTGCCGACACGGACTATCCCCATACCGAGTTCACGTGCCCCCAGGAAATATGCAAGCCCAGCCATGAAGCGGCGGTCGATCGTCACCATCTCCTGTATGATGTCCTCCCTGGTACATCCGGCAGTCTGGAATGAAAGCTGCTCATTGTATGCAAGATGCTGAAGGTCGCCTTCTGTCTCCATAAATGTCACAGGATCGCCGAGGGTCCCGGATGTAGTGGAATAGTCAATGACTTCCGACGGGCTGACGCAACAGAATTCAGCGCCATGAAGCTGAAGATCCCGCTTGGTAGTCACAGGTATCTGCCGAAGATCCTCCAGAGTTTCTATCTTGTCTATATCAATGCTGTTTTCCGTAAAGAGCCGGCTATAGAAAGGCGACTTCGCCGCCAGATAAGACAACGCCTCTTTCATGCGCCTTTCCTGATATGCCTTTATTTCCGCCCTCGAAAGGAACTGGATTTCCGGATGTTTTTCCATATTCGTAACACAACAATGAAGCAAATATAGTAATTTTCAATGAAAAAGTCTATGGCATATCGACAAGAACGGGGGTGTGACCGCAGGCGGGGAGGAAACGGTCGAGAAGGTCGGATTTTTTCAGTTTCATGAAACATGTAGCCGTGCCGTCAGTGCAGCAGTAGTCCTCGCCGTCAAGCACGTCCTTATCAATGATGAAGTTAACATCACGCGCGGAATCCAGGCACGCACTCAGCACAGTCGTTGCGCCATGTTCCGTTCCAGCAATCTCCATAAGTTTCTCTGCCGATGCGAAAGAAACACGCGGTATGCCCAGAGCATGACCGAAATCCCTGGTTACAAACGGCTTGTCATCACGGGTGACGTACAGATAGAATATTGTCTGCTGCCTGTTGCATAGAAATATGCTCTTCACGATACGCCCTCCGATCACCTTATCAATATTCTGGCAGTCCTCCATAGTTATGCCAGGGTCAGTATCCACGCGCTCGAACGGGATGCCCAGCTCCGCCAGCTTTTCATACACCTTCTTCTGCAGCGGCGTCGAAAATGTCCCCGGAGCTGTCGTCTTAACCTCACTAACGTAAAACATTGCTTAACTTATTTTCAATATATTGTCTTTCTGAAAGTTTCATCGGCATTGACAATGCCCTGCGCCAATAGGCGGCCGCTTCCTCCCTACGGCCCGAAGACAGGCAGCAGTCGCCTGCCACGTTATAGGCGTTGTAGTATAGGGAGTCAAGAGAGACGAACAGCCTCAATGAATCATCAGGCACGGCATGCCCGGTATGTGACGCCCGCTGCATGGAAGGAAGCATACTCTTGAATTTCAGCACATTCTGAAAATCCGCAGTATTCATGAACGGATCGGCAGGAATCTCTTCCTCCGCCAGCTGTATATCTGAAGAAAAGTCTGAACGGAACACCTCATCAAGGTCGTAGCAGACAAAACGCCCGCATTGCCATGGACCCGCAGACACCCATATCTTCCTTTCCGCAGGGCGGAAAATCACGGAATGCATGGCAAGCAGCTGGTTCACTGCCAACTCATTGCAATACCCTATCTGCTCCCCGTCCAGTCCCCTGGTGTCACGCAGGATCTTTGCTGCAACGGCAGGAGTAACTTTCCCTGCCGAATCCAGCAGCTCCCTCACACGGCGGAAGCGCTGCATGCTGTCCGACATCCTGATATTCTCCACATTGACAGGATTATCCTTAAAATAATCTGACTGATAATGATTTGCACAAACTATACCGGTAACAGACGGATCCTTGGCGGCAGGGTCATACAACGCCATGGCCGACGGTGTCTTCTCTATTATCGCAGCACGCCCGTCCGCCACAGAGCTTACAAGAATGGACTCGGACACGAAAGTCCTGTACTCCCCTGCTATACGCAAGGCATCATCTATACTTGAGGAATATTGCAGGATTTTCTTTGTCAGTATGGAAATAGGTGTGGCAGACATCGTAGGCGTCTCAAGTTTTGACGCATTGATCGTAACAGTCAGCCCCTCTGTATTCATTCCGGACAATACGCCGAGCATGCCCGGCCATGTAACCGACACGAATGCACACCCGGAATCAGGCTTCTCGAAAAGTACAAGCTTGTTGCGAGAGAACTCCTCACCCATGTAGAAATCAAAGTTTCTGCCGACAATCAGGGCAGAGTCAGCCGAGCTCTTGCCCCAGGCGGCAAATGAAGTGCAGCCGACCAGCATATAGTCCTGCATCACGTGACCGATGTCGTGGGCGGAATGATACTGCATCTGCCGTTCATAAGGATTCCCGAAATCATCGAACTCATGTGTACATGACGCGGACATGGCCTTTATCTCCTGCCTGTATTCCAGCGGGACGCTCCGCCCGAGACGCCTGTTGAAAATCGTGATGAAATAATGCAGAAAGCTGCGGTATAGCTTATCAGGGACCATCTCGAAAAGCTTGTCCGTAAATGCTTTCTCCTGGGCATACAGCAGCCCAGGCGCCAGCTTGCCGATAGCCTCGCCGCGCTCCAGAGGAGAGCCTGAGACCTTCATTTCCCAGAGTCCGTCAGCACCAAGCCTCAATGCATTGCCATTCCAAGTCCTCAGGCTGTCCGACACCTGCACAGCCTCCCCCTCTGAAGGGACAAACTCAGGTTCGCCAAGATCGGCTGTCGAATGCAGGAGAATGCAGACTGTAACAAGGCACAGCACGATCGCCAGGATTCCGGCAAGCATCCACATTACGGTCTTCATGACCGCTTTCAAGACACGCGCAATCATTTCCGTTTCAATATATAGAATGTATTTGACGTCACCTCATCATTGGCCCTGACAGACATCTCCAGCCCCGCTGCGGAAGCGATTTCAGCCATTCCTGAGTGTGATATGAAATGCAGCTCGCCGGCGGTACGGTTAAATGCCAGGATCCGTGTCGAGAACACTTCGCTCAATGCCGTCACCTTCTGCCCTCCGGCATTTTCGGCATCGGAGTCTCGCACCAGGATAAGACCTCCAGGAAGCAGCTTTCCAGCACATCGGCTTATCAATGCAGACTGGGCGTCAGGGCTCATATAGTGCAGCATGTCGCTGAGCACGAAAGCATTGCTTTCAGGAAGCCCGCACCTGGAGACATCCTCGCAGCGGAACTGCAGCTGCGGAAGGTTCTTCAACAGCCAGCTGTTCTGCGCCACTGCTATCTTCTCCTCATCATAGTCTATTCCCAGGATTCTACGTTCCGGACAGTACATCGACAACATGAAATCCAGCTGTCCCATTCCGCATCCGAGATCCGTAATGATGCCTTCGCGCGGCAGTATTTCATTGAAATATGCATAGTCATGCTCCATCCTTGTCTTCACCTTCACATACCATTCTGTCACAGGACCTTTGTAGATATATGAAGATATCAGCGCCTTCCGGAAATACGGGTTAAGCGGACTGTCATATTTCATGCACAATGCCGCATATTCATTCTTCACTATCCTGGTGACATCTGCCGCCAGCTCGTGATACTCGACTCCGGCAGCAGGGAGAGGGGTCAGGACCCGCGTCACGGAGATGCCCTCGAACATATTGAATCCCTGATTCTTCGGTGCAATGCGCCAGTTCCCGTAGAACACTACAGGGATGACAGGGACTCCAGCATGGGAAGCCAGATAGAATGCCCCTTTATGAAAACGCCGTATCCTACCGTCAAGAGAACGTGTCCCTTCAGGGAATATGGCAAGGCACCACCCGTCGGCGGCATCGCGATGCAGCAGTTCAAGGGATTTGTCATAGCCATCAGAGCGGCTGTAATATCCCAGGAATCTGGATATTGCGCCGAAAAGCGGGGACTTCAGAACCCAGTCTGCCACCATGAACTTCACCTTCGGGAATGTCGCCAGAATCATTATTATGTCCAGCGAGGACTGATGGTTGGCTACAATGACACCAGCATCTCCACGCCACTGGCGTATGCGCTTTCCATCAGGACCCGTACGCTCAGGATGGATAAATGCCGCATATCCTACAAGCCATCTGCACGCACGGTGAAGCATCCATCCTATAGCCGTCTGCCGTTTCAGCCTGCTGACAGGAACCAGCATGGCCATAAGGCTCAGCAGCATGATCAATGCACTGCCGACTACTGGCGGAATATAGAATATGACATCGCGCAGGACAGCCCATATTGTGAACGGAGGACGCCCCTGCGAAGTAGGTTTAGTTACGAATGCATTGAAAATCACCGGCTCAGCCGTATATGCGACAAGCACCACAGCCAGCATGCCGAGGATAGTGATGATGGCGATGGAATGGAGTGCCGGATGACGTGCGAAAACCAGAGCCCCGATACCCACGACCATCGTGAACGCCGAGAAGAAAATCGCGGTCTTGTGAGGGTCCAGCAGCTTCTTTCCTGTCTTGTACCTGTACAGCAGGCCTTCCATGATGAATATGCTGAAATCGTCGCCCATACCGAAGATGAATGTGGAGAGAATGATGTTCACGATATTGAACTGGACTCCCAGGAATCCCATTATTCCAGTGATTAGGATCCAGCTTATAGCCATCGGAAGGAAGCTGAGCAATGCCAGCTCCAGCCTGCCGTACGAAATCCATAGCACGAAAAATATCAGGAACGAGGATATGAAAAGTATGAGGTAGAAATCATTGTTAATGCCCTCTGCAGCCTTTCCTGCGAAATACCCCTGATCGAAAATCACCACATCATGATCATCTACGAAGCGGCTGTACACATCATCCACATCGTCCTTGTCCATCTTGACCTGCGTGATGAACATCTTCAGGTCATCTGACGAGCCGACCCAGCTCGTGAAAGCTTCAGGTACGGCACTGCCCCCGAAATAATCCAGCGGCTCATACCTTCTGGAAAGACGTTCCAGCGCATTGTCGAAAGCATCCTCCCGGAAGCCGTATTTCAATGCAGCCTGATGGACTTCCAGTGTCAATGTTTCAATGCGTTCAGCAGTCCACCAGCTGTTCCACTTTTCTATCCTCTCCTTCTGCTCGTCCGGCCCGCAGATAAACGAGCCTCCGTCCGCATAGCTCTCCACAAGTCCTTCAGCACACAGCGTGTCCAGCCTTGCCAGTGTATTTCCATAAGCCTTATATGCATCCTCGGCTGTTTTTCCCACACTTACGAACATCACCGTCTTCGAACTGTCCGAATTTCCGGCAGTCAATATCTGCTCCGCTTCTTTCAGCTTCGGCTCCCACCATGTCAGCCCCATCATATCGCTTTCGAATCCAACCCTGGTGGACATATAGGCGCATGCCACCGCAAGGATCAGCAATGCCCATTTTAGCCACTTGTTCCTGTCGAACGGATATGAGCTGATTTTCTCGATACCTCTGAGCACCCGTCCCTCTCTCAGATCCGCCTGCCCGGCAAGAAACTGCGGAAGAAAAATCAGACAGAAAAGCATTGTCCCGACCAATGTCAATGCCGCGAACAGGCCGAAGTCCTGCAGCAGGCGCGAGGATGTGAACAGCAGTCCCGCGAATGCTCCCACTGTAGTTATACTTCCTATTATCAGAGGGTTGCACAGCTCCTCCAGAAGCTGCGGCACGGTATGTACATAATTCTGATGTGCAAGCAGATGTATCGAGTAGCTGAGCGCAATGCCCATTATGGCCGCCCCCGCCCCGACTGCTATGCCTGAGATGCTTCCACGTATGAGCCATGCCATCGCCAATGCGAAAACGGCACCATACAGCACCGGGCACAATATCAGGAATATGGAGCGCTTGCGCTTGAATACCGCGAGAATGAAGAGGATTATGACTATAAGCGCTGCAAACGATGTGGAATATGTGTCCCTTTTTATCTGCCTGGCATTGTACACGCTCATTGCTGGTCCGCCGAAATAGTGGATCCTGACGGAAGGAAACTCTCTGGAGAGTGTATCCAGAGAATTGTCTATCACGCTGATAAGCTCATCGTTACGTCCCGTTTCCCCAGACGCGAATGTCGGCTCTATGAACGCAAGCATTGTCCTGCCGTCTGGCGTGAACACATGTCCGGAGCGGATCACATAGTCTGTCGCAGGGTTCAGCTGCGCTGTCCGGGACAGGACACTTCCGCCTATCGCCAGAGGGTCCGCCATGATATAGTCCTTCATTGCGAAGCCTGCCGGGGAGATCAGATTCACATAGTCCGTCATTATTGCGGAGTCCACAGCCGCCGGAGAATCCAGCTCGGCAAGGCGCCTGTAGTCCTGGTCCTCCATGAATTCAGGAAGATGGTCCAGAACGAAGTTTATCATTCCTGCAGCATCCGCCTGCCTTATCTGCCCTGTGTATTTGTCTATGATTTTATCCGCCTCTCCCCTGTCCAGAAGTTCCTCCAGCCTGTCCGACGCGGCATAAAGGCTACCAAGAGCCCCTCCTGACGGGACATCTGACGTATCCCGGGCATTGAACATCACGATTATCTTGTCGCTGACCTTCAGGTGCGCGAATACGTCCGCCATGTTCGAGGTATTCTTCGATGACGGGAAGAAAGACGTGATATTCTCCTCGAAGCTTATGCGCGATGCCATGAGGACAAGCAGCGCAATGGACGAGATCATGGATATCCAGAAAGCCGTCCTATGGCTTCTGAACCAGTAATACAGACGTATGAATAATCTAGACATCTTCTTCTGTTTTAGCAGGATGGCGGAAAACTGAAAGCAGCAGTATCGACACTGCCCAGCACAGCGCTGCAAGAGCCAGCCCGAAGACAATGCTTCCGAGAACATACTGGAGCAGCATATTGCCTACGGATGAAAGGCTTATCTGGTCGAATGCCACGGCTACCGGCTGCCCAAGCATCTTGCAGCCTGTCCAGTAGCCACCGAATATAATGAAAGGTATGAGCGGCGGAAGGCTTATGTTCGCCGACACCAGCGTTATCACCTTATTCAGTCTGAAAAGATGTGCCAATGTGAATGCACATATCATCTGATATCCCCAGATAGGCATCACCCCCATAAAGACTCCGAAACCGATCGCTGCCGCAATGCGGGCATTGCTCTCCGGAGAGTGGATTATATTCCTGTCAATGAAGGCCCTGATATTTGTCCACGTAAGCTTGCGGCAGAAATTCACCGGCCAGCGCCACAGCAGACAATACAGGACAAGCAAAGTGTTCAGGATACTGATCTTCGTGAAGTCCCTCAATGGTCTGAAATGCGATACACGCTCTCCTTCAGGGGGATAATAGACCCTGACAGGTACATTCCTCACCTCCACGCCTTTCCATGCCGAGAACACAAGCATCTCCAGTTCAAACTCATAGCCCCCAGTAAGAAGATGTGAGCTGATGCTGATACGGTCAAGCGGATATGCGCGGAATCCCGACTGGGTATCTGACAGCCTTATCCCTGTCTCCAGCCTGAACCAGAAATTGGAGAAGCGGTTAGCAAATGTATTCTTGCCAGGCATTCTTTCCGCCTGGAGATTTCTGGCGCCCACAAGCAATGCGTCCGGATTCTGCTCAATGGCATCTGCAAACACGGGAATATCAGAAGGATAGTGCTGTCCATCCGAGTCAATGGTTATGGCATGCCTGAACCCGAGGCGCACAGCATACGCCAGACCGCATTGCAACGCAACTCCCTTTCCGCGGTTACGGTCCTGATGTAATGAAAGAATCTGTTCCCCGAAAGAGCTGATGATCCCGGCGGTGTCATCTGTACTGCCGTCATTGACCACTATCACGTCAGAGCAATAATGCAGCACTTCCCCGATAACACTGCCCAATGTACCGGCATTGTTATATGTCGGGATTATGACGCAGCAGCGGAGAGCCTTTAGCCGGCCGAGGCATGCATTATCTTCAGCCGTCACGTTCATGGCTTCATCGTTTTTCGCAGCTTCATTGCAAGGAATGAGGCGAATGCATTTCCCGACAGCGGCTCCGCAACATAGTTCATTGTATATGAATCACTTGTCAATGTCATGTCGAAAAGCGTCATGCCGAAATAAGTGGTTCCGACCGCACGTACAGTGCCAGGTTCTACAGGTCTTGTCACCATGACTCCAGAGAGTTCTCGCCGTCCAGCCTTCAGCACGAAGTCGTAAGTTCCTGTCTGCCGGACATTTTCTGACATTTCAATCTGCGCAGAATCCTCCGTCATTCCGGATTCCGATAACAGAGGGCCGGAGACAAGGAGCCTCGGAAGGCATGATGTCGATGCCAATGCCACACTAGCGGACATCAAAAACAGAAGCAGGTATCGTCTCATTGAATTTCTTTCCTGAAAAGACATATCCGGTATAGTCAGTCCCGTTCTCATACATGACAAGCCGGTTTACCGACAGGTCCTTCTTGTCCAGATAGATTTCCATCCTGGCGATATAGCTCTTCACGTTCTGGCTAAGCGGTGTTATCGTGATCCTGTAGTCCGATGCGGATTCCTCCACAATGGTCCTGAACCCTGAGCCCATAGCACCCAGATTGCCTGTCATGCAGGCGGTTATAAGCGAGCTCATCTGATTCATCATAGGATTTCCCTTGGCGCTGACGACCGTGGATTTTCCGTTGCTCACAGTCTTTATCCTGTCTCCGGCGATAGCAATACGGTACTTTGCAGGAGTCCTGTAGTCAAGGCATATCCTGTCTTCCTTCTGCCAGTAGAATTTACCCTCTGACCTGACCTTGGTGCTGAACACGCTCAGGAACTTCTCCTGCACGAAATCTGCCTGTATTGATGTAACAGCCGAAGTTCTGGCTATCAGCTCTTTCCTGAACGAAGGAGCGTCCTTCACAGCTCCATATCCGTCCGCCTTCACCTGCTGCATAACCAGAAGTCCTGCCAGCGCAGCCAATATTATTTTTTTCATCATTTCGCCTTGTTTCCGGATGGCTGCACAAGCAGCCATTAAAAGTCACACTAAAGTTTCGCAAACGCCCATGCTCCAAAGCAGCACCCGCTTTCGCGCACTTAGAAACTGTTTTGAAATCACAAATATAGTGAAACAGCAGCAAAGTATGAAATGCCGTCACGAGGCGGTGGTCAATGACGCCATCATTGAACATCAAGCACTTACTAATCTCAAAGTACACGCCAATGACATTTGAAATTCATAACTCATTGATAATCAAAAGAAATTCATTCTCCATGGACTGGGACAGGCAACGGAAGGTCAAAACGGTAGCCCTCCGAAGCCAGACGGTCCAGCAGGGCGGACAGCAGCCCGGCGGCATGAGGCATACGGTCATGGAGAAGGATGACAGCACCAGGCTCCAGGTGGCGCATAATGCGGTCCAGAGTGTCCTGCTGCCATGTGGAGCTATCAGTGTGCATCGTATCGAAGCTTCTTACGCTCCAGCCTACCGTCTGAAGTCCGCATCGTCCTGCAGCACGAGCCACAGTCGGATTCACCACACCGAAAGGAGGACGGAACAGCGTCACATCTTCCCTTGCCAGCCGCTCCAGGACATTGCGGCATTCCGTGATGTCCTTTATCATGCGCTCCGTGGAATACAGCGGGAACATGCTGGCATGGCTGAAGGAATGGATACCCACCCTGTGTCCCTCCGCAATGACTCGGCGGACAATATCTTCATTGCCGGTGACATTGGCCCCTATCATGAAGAAAGTCGCGCGTGCACCACGGGCGTGCAGAACATCAAGCACCTCGGAAGTGCTTCTGCGGACAGGCCCGTCGTCAAAAGTAATGTAAACGGTTTTCCTGTCCGTGCACTCACGGCAGAATGCCTTGACATATATGCCCGAGCGTATGCTTGCCGACGCCCAGAAAAGGAATCCGGCAGCTGCCATGGCAATGAAGATTATAGCAATGATGATCATATCGCAGACCAGTTGCCAGGAACCAGCAGCACCATCATCCCGTCAGGATTCACATCATCCATGTAGAGCACAGGCGCGGTCACGGAAGCGATGCCATCAGCCATCATGACAGGCAGCATTGAACAGAATGCCCCATAGCGCTGAACCATCCCGCTGCATCTTGCCGTCTCCACCTCATCCGCACGCAATTTCCTGTCGTTCAGCCGAATGTTTTCCAGGCAATCATTCACGAAATCGGATACATTGTCTGAAGCAGGAGCCATTCCGCAGAGCCTTGCCATGCCTTGTCTGCCTGATAGCATGAAAAATCCAGCACCTTCGCCGAGAGGCATATATCCGCCTGCGGAATCCTGGTATATTCCCAGTCTTCTGCGTACAATGTCCACTTCAGGAGTCACCTCGTCAAAGCCTCCGACAAGCACTTTCCTCCCCGGCTCATCCGCCAGAAGCATGACGGCATCGGCAAATGCGGATGCAAAGCCTGAAGCCCGCTGGACATAAGTAGTGTTATATGCACGTATCTTACGCATCAATGCGAGATAGCCTGATGCCGTATTAAAAGTGGACTGCATGAAAGGTGACGGGTTAAGCAGTTCCTCATCACGGTCGAAAATGCTGTCCGCAAAAGATTCAGTATCCTTTATGAAGCCGATTCCCGTGCTTGTGATGATTCCCGAAACCTGCTCTGACAGGGTGCCATCAAGAGCTTTAAGTCCGCAATATACGGCCATCTTCAGCAGCCTTCCCATCCGCCGGCGGAGATTGGCATCCGCAATGGCTGTCCTATAGTCAGGCTCCTGAGCCATACGTGGCTCCGCCATCGGGACTTCATCATGACCATGGCAGACGGCTGCAGCCGACAATATGTAGCACGGATTTTCAGGTATTATTCTCAGCTCGCTCATACTCCGGAAAATATCAATGACACACAATTTCCGCTGAATCCGAATGCGGAAGACATTATATGCTCCGGATGCGGCAACATGGAGCCGTCATAAGGGACAAGCCCGGCACCTTCCGCAGGAGACGACCAGTTCAGCGACTTCATGAACCGTACATCGCCACTCTCCAGAGCCTTGCACACGAGCGCTGCCTCGATTCCTTCAGAAGCCCCGAGGGTATGCCCGATGTATGCCTTTAACGAGCTGAATGGAGGAACATCCCCGCCGAATACACGAAGCATGGCATTGCTTTCAGCCAGATCATTCACCTGGGTCCCTGTCCCATGCGTATTGATAAAGCCGATATCCTGAGGCTCAAGTCCGGCACAATCCAATGCCGCCGCCATTGCCAGCCCGGGCCCGATTCCTTCCGGGGTGCTCGCCGTCTGATGATATGCCTCATTCGCATTGCCCCATCCCGAAAGCCGGCAATATGGAGCAATCGGCTCAGAAGACAGCACAATGTATCCGGCACCTTCGCCAAGATTCAGTCCTGCACGAGAGCTGTCGAAAGGACGGCAGACATCAGGATCAAGGATGCGCAGGGAGTTGAATCCGTTCAATGTGAAACGGCACAGAGAATCCACGCCTCCTGCAATCACCAGATCCGCCATCCCATGCTTTATCATCCTGGCGCCAAGCATTATGGCATTGCCGGCTGCCGAGCATGCAGTGCTGACCGTAGATACATGCACAGGATGCGCAACAACGCCCCGCGACTCCAGCAGCGAGGCGATCACGGATGTCACAGCCCCCGGATCATGCATCTGCAGCATACGGATATCCCCTGCTGATATGTCTGAACGGCTGCTCTTCCAGAACACCTCGCTGAGATCCATTCCTCCGACAGACGTTCCGGATATGAATGCCACCCTGCTGCCAAGCATATCTGCGCCACGGGATGCCGCATCAGCTGCCGCCTCCATGACCGCCTTCAGCCCGAGAAGCGCAGTCCGGCTCACAATCTTTCCATCTTCTATGAAAAGCTCCGCCTTCAGTTCACTGTCAGACAGATGCACTTCACCGGCCGGAGAATCCACCTTCGTGCTGAAGCGCTGCACAGGAGCGACAGATGTCTTTCCTGACAGCATGACTGAGATATTCTCTGCGACACTCACACCGGCAGCTGAAACAGCTCCGGCTCCGATTACGTATAGATTTTTCCCTTGTTCCAATGTTATCAGAAGCTGTTTTGATTGGCCCTGATGCAGTCAGCCATTGTCTTCACGGAATAGAACACCTGCTTTCCTTCGGCAGGGTTCTTCAGCTTGATGCCATACTCCTTATCCAGCAGCAGTATAATTTCCAGTGCATCAATGGAATCCAGTCCAAGTCCCTCATCACCGAAGAGCGGAGCTTCCGGGTCAATGTCCTCAGGCTTGATTTCTTCCAGGTTCAGCGCCTCGATAAGCTGCTCTTTCAGCTTCTCTATCAGCTCGTCCATAAGTCTATGTATTTAATTTTGTAACCGTTAGAAGCTGTTTTGAAATTATTATCAGAAGGTTTGAGAGGAAAAGACTTCAGGTTCGACCGAGGATTCTAGGAAGATAGCGGTGACTATCTGACCTGAAGACTCGGGAAGAAAATGAAGGAATTCTACCTCAAACAACTTTTTAATCATTTCAAAACAGATTCTATATGCTGTTTCAAGAACAGTCTCTATGCAAAAATAGCCATTATCAGGTTCAACTGCAACACGGTGCGTCATGCATCGCGGCTGACAGCAGCCTGAATTCAGCATTGTATTTTCCTGCGATACAATCGAAATATCCTGCTATACAATATTTCAGGTCCTGAGCCTGAATCATGCAGGCAGCGTATTGCAACATGCCATCAATTCCCGGCTCCGCAGTCCAGAGCCACGTATTCTCCCCCTTTATATGATGCCTGATGGAGATTTCCCCGGATGCGACATTAGGCAAAGTATAAACGAACACAGACGGGCTTGCATCCACATCTCCTTCCGAATCAATTATCTGCTGATGCCTCATATCCGTGTCCAGGCATCCGTATCTTCCGGAAAGAATCATTCCACATTCCTCCTCGCCGAACTCCACACCATCCAGGAGCCATTCAGATGCCATATATGCCAGTTTACAGAAGTCATCCATCTTATAGAATTTCATATATGATCCTCCGCGTGACTTGAAGGCCTCGCGTATGAATGTCCCGAAATCAGCATCATTGCCAGCAAACACTTCCGCCCCATCCACTCTGATACAGCCGTCATTGATTTCCACCGTGCGGCAGACATTGGCATCGGCAGCCATGCTAAGAGAGGAAGCCTGGCAGTTCCCACCCGCTTCAAGAGCTACAGCCGCATTGGTTCCTCCGAAACCTGAAGCAGTCTTGACACAGCGAAGCACCTTTGCCCCAGGCAGTTTTCTGTTCTCCGCAGACACGTTCAATGGCATCGGAACGCCAAGCTTGCTGAATCCTGGTGTGCCGATGCAGATTCCGCGTTTCAGTTCCTCCGCCGCAATGATGGTCTCTATCACGCCCGACGCTCCCATTGTATGTCCGAAATATGGCTTCAAGCTCTGTACAGGAACATCCTGCAGCCCTGCGAGCGTTGCAGCCTTGGACTCCATCTCGTCATTATATGCGGTGGCAGTGCCATGCATCTGAAGCTGATCGACCTGTTCGTGTGAAATGCCTGCTTCATACATCGCTTTCCTGATGGCGAAGAAAAGCCCGTCACCTGTTCTTGACGGTCCTGAAATATGGTTTGCATCATCTGTAGCTGCACCTCCAGACACTGCCACTGCATCTTCCGTCATGGGTTCCCTGGTAAGCAGCATTGCCCCGCAGGCCTCACCGAGATTCAGCCCGCAGCGCGATATGTCATAAGGGCGGCACAGCTCCGGGCTCAATGACTTGAATGAAGCGAAGCCGCTTGTTATAAAGCGGTTCTGCGTATCGGCACCCACCACGATGACATTGTCACAGACACCGTAAAGTATCATTCTTCTGGCGGCTACTATAGCCGACACGCCTGATATGCAGGCATTTGATATGACATAGATATTCCCGGGCATGACACCTGTCAGCTCGCCTATGCGCATCGCCATCTGCCCGCACAATACGGGATCAGAGGCCAATGGAATATGAGGACCGCCTCCGCAATGCCCCTCAAGCAGGGAGACATTGCCTTTCGCCGATGCAATGATCAGGCATGTCCGTCCAGCCGGGATGTCCGGCATGACAGCTCTGACACATTCTGCAGCAAGCATTTCCGTGCGCGTATATTTATCTCCGAAGCGGGCACGCAGTCTTGCGTATATATCTTCAGGGATGATTCCAGCCATGACAGATGACTGCGTGACACGAGGGTCAGATACCCTGCGGGCACCGGTCTCGCCGCGAAGAAGTGCCTCCACATTGGTCATAACACCTTCCCCAAGCGCTGTTATCATCGATGCTCCGGATATATATACCTTTCCCTTCAGCATATCACTTCTTCAGTCCGCAGCGGATAAGGCTATGCCCATATCCAAGATTATCAACAATCTCCATGATCTCCATACCAGCATGCCCGATCATCTGCGCCAGGTCCTCGCTGAAAAACATCTTGCTGTTGCCATTTGCCATCGCCGTAAAATACACGCTGGTCTGCGCAAGATCAAATGAGGCTGTATCGAATTTCTGCCTGTCCCACAGAGTCTCCATGATAAACACCTGTGTATCATGATTCATACCTGATGCCACGCGGGGAAGTATGCTCTCCACCTGCTCCTGCGAGAAGCAGTCCAGGAACTGGCTCATCCATACGACATCGAATCCTCCGGGAATCACCGTGCCGGGATCAAGCAGATCTCCTGGATGCGTGTGTATCCTGTCCGCACCAGGCTTTCCCTCAACATTTTTCCTAAGCATGCATATCTGCTGCGGCAGATCCATGACTGTCACATTGATATCCGGATCTGAAGATACACATTTAAGCGCAAACCGTCCAGTATTTCCTCCGATATCCAGGAGCGATTCCGGGTGTCCTGCAAAAACATGATCCAGTGCATCCTCGAATGAATTATCGGAATAGAAGTGGTCGAAGCCGAACCAGCTTTTCTGAACCTCGGGCTCCAGGGAGGAAAGCCCCTCATACAATGTAGGCCACGGGCCAAGCTCTTTAAGTCCCGCCGGCTTCCCCGTACGGATCGCCTCGTCCAGATGGTACATTCCCTTATAGTTCACATCATTATTGAAATCCATGTCAGCCCTGACCATAGGGTCATTAAGCAGGAACCATCCGATTTTGGATATAGTGAAGCGGCTGTCATTAATGAATACGGTACCGGCAGTAAGCGAGGACTCCAGAAGGACCTTCGCCCCATAGGAGGAGATGCCAGCCGAAGAAGCGACCTCCTCCACGGTCATGCCTGCAGGGGACTTGCGTCCTGCCTCTTCCAGCATCGAGAATATGCCGTATCTTATCATCAGGCGGCTGACCTGGAACACTATCGGTGCAAATGCTATCCCGTGTGCAATGCGCTGGGCATCCGCCGCAGCCATTCTGTATCCGCTATATTTTTTATTCATATCAGTCGTGATTCTTCACATCTGAAGAAGCGCCGTCGCGCAATCCCCAGAAATCATAATAGTTATACCACTGTTCAGGATGCTTCTCCAGTTCCGTCTCCAGCGCCCTGATGAACTGGGCCAGGATATTTTCTTCTGCGCCCTTGTGTGACTGCGGCTGCTCTGCCTCTGTAAATGTGAAGCGATATGTCATGCCGGGCTCCCGTACCGAGAAATAGAACAGGACGGGGACATGCATCCTTGCGGCAAGACAGAACGGGCCATAAGGGAATTTCACATCATGTCCAAGCAGCGGCGCATGAATGAGCTTGTCCTCATTCACATATCTGTCGCCAAGGAAACATACAAGCTCGCCTCTGTCAAGAGCCTCCGTAATCATGAAAACATGGGCCAGATTGTCCTTGTTCACAGGAATAATCCTGAATGGCGCATCAGTAGCCTTGTTCTTCTCCAGAAGTTCCTTTATATCCGAATGTTCATTGTCATACATGACAAGATTCAGCTTCGTGCCATATCTGCGGAAGAACGGCTCCCCGGCAGCCCAGTTACCGAAATGCGCACCTATCACGATAACCCCGTGCCCGCCGCTGACAGCCGGTTTCAATGCGTCCAATCCTTCAAAGTCATAATGATATCTACCCGAAAGTCCTGAAGATATGGCGACCTTGTCTATTATCGACTGTCCGAAGGAATAGTAGTTTCTGAATATGAACAATGCAGACTTCACTCTACCGTAGCCGAAGATCCGTCTGGCATAGCGCCATATATCTGCAGTAGAAGAAGGTGCTGCCGCAATGAAGTACAGCGAGACGAAAAACAGAAGGAAATAGGCAGCACGGATGCCGCAATGTCTTATCAGAAATATGAAAATCTGATAGCCGGTCTTCCCGCCACGGGATCTGCCTTGCCACTGTTCTGCCATAGGTCGAATCTTAGTCCTGTCTATCTGGTGCCATCCGCTGCAGGCCCTATCTTCCCGTAGAGGAAGTCATAGAAATCAGAGAATGTTTTTATTCCGGTGAAGTCCTCCTTTTTCATGACATATCCGAAGTTCTTCTCGACAAGCACCACGATATCTACAATGTCCAGACTGTCCAGATCCAGCACTCCCATAAGCGAGGCATCCGGCTGCATGTCATTCACATCAGCCTCGAATTCCTCCGACAATATCCCGTTCACCTTATTGACAAATTCTTCCCTGGTCATTGTTTACTTTTTAAGTATCTTGCGAATTTAGACTATTTTTTCCGCTTCTGCAAATGGCGCTTTACCCTGAGTCCTCTGGAAGAGTGCGCAGCACAAGTTTCCAGGATGCTGTTTTGAAATGGAGCGGGAATAAGAATGTTCCTCTTGCATAATACACCCGGAATCTATAAATTTGAACGAAAAAGAGACAGGCAGCAATGAGTTTCCAGGTTTTAAAATATAGACATGCCACGCGCGTTGTAACCGCTGCGGCTGCAATCCTGGCTATCGTCTGCGCATGCAACAAGGAGGCTTTCGTGAAAGAGCCGGCAGACAAGGAGGGCGAAGATATAGAAAATACCGGAAAGGCACCGGACTGCTACATCGTAAACTTCATCTGGGACAACGCCCCGGCATCAATCGACACCACATTGGAGGCAAAGCCTTCAGGATATACGGTATTCAACCGCTCTTCACAAGATATTGTCATGACCGTCGATATGTTCGAGGGATGCTTCCGCACCGTAGAGTTCTCTGAAGAAACCGCACCGCATGCAGCCTCGATGATGAAAGAGCCTGAGAGTATCGAAATACCTGACGGAAGGCTTCTGAACGGGGTTCCCGTATTTTCCGGCGTCAGGACAGGATATTCACGGTTTATTACAGAATTGTCACCGGAACTGCCATTCATATCTTCAAGCGAAGTCCATTTCAAGCCAGGTGCATCAAGATTCAGCATAGTATGGGAGTTCGTGACATACAGGCTCGGCTACACGGTGCAGCTGCAAGACAAGAACAGCACAAAGCAGATAATCCGGTCAGGGATATTCACAAGCAAGGCCCCGACCGGAAACCTTCACTGCAAATGGGAAGAACTCGACATGCCTGAGGAATGAAAGCGCTCCGTATTCACAAGTCACTGATTTTCATTTTTCTATTCTTCGGAGCCGGTTTCCGTTCCTCTGGAATGGTGCATCCATCAGACACCTCCGGCACTGGCCATAGGATAGGTGTAGATATACGTGGAGCATGGATCATTCCGACTCACGATTTTTTCAAGGGCGAGAACCGCCTCGGGCATCCTCTTAACAAGACCGCGTCAATACATCTCAAATATGCTTTCACGTTTCCGTCATGGAGCAAGGAGCATTCAGCATATCCGACAGCCTATCAAGGTATCGGTATCTCATGCAATACATTCTTCGACCAGGATGAAATAGGGACTCCGGCGGCGCTCTACGTTTTTCAAGGCGCAAGAATAGCCAGGATCAGCCCTGCACTTTCTCTTGACTATGAATGGAACTTCGGAATCTCATACGGGTGGCATCCATACAGTGGGGACGATGCATCTGATAATGAGGGAATGGGCAGGCCTAACACAATGAACATGGTCGTCGGCTCCCGGTTCAATGCCTATATCAATGCCGGGGTGATGCTTTCATGGAAAATCAGTCCATCGCTTACATTGAACGGCGGCATTGACTTCACTCATTTTTCTAACGGGAACACGAAATATCCTAACGGTGGCGTAAACTGTGCAGGAGCGCGAGCCAGTGCCGTCTATAGCTTCGCCAAGGCAAACGGGAAAGAGCACACGGCTGCACCGGCAGGACAATACAGCTCCATCGGAAAATCCAACGGACGTTTCTCAGTCGATGCTGTCATATATGGCTCTGTCAGAGCCAAAGGTGCTGTTTACAATGGAAATACGGAAATCGCCAAGGGCAAGTTCGGAATACTCGGCGTAAACATCAATCCGCTCTACCGGATAAGCAGATGTTTTCAGGCTGGCATCTCTGCAGACATCCAATATGACGAGAGCGCCAACATTTTCAACCATGTGGCTGATGAAAGAGACAGTGACGGTAAGCTCTTGTTCTACAGACCACCTCTGAATGAACAGGTTGCCGCAGGTCTATCCCTGCGTGCCGAACTAGTGATGCCGATATTTTCTGTAGCGCTTGGCATCGGGCACAATGTCATATATAAAGAACATGACTTGTCAGGATTCTATCAGATTGCAGCACTGAAAGTACATGTCACGAAACGCCTGTTCCTGCACATCGGATATAAGCTTAACAAGTTCCACGACCCGAACAATCTCATGCTCGGAGCAGGCTGGAAATTCGGAGCTAAACGTCTCTAGAAGTCCTCGACCACAGGCAGTTCGAGATATGATGCCGCAGAGTGCACCGTCATGCTTATTTTCCTGTAGCTGGAAGATTCCGCCGAATAAGGATTCCTCAGATAGGTCTGCGGATTCATGGCAATCAGAGGAAACCAGCTTCCCTGCACCTGCACCATAAAGGAATGTCCCTGAAGGAAATGATGGTCAATGTCACACATGGTGAACTCCACGACTGCCCGGCGGCCGCTTTTCACAGGCTCAGGCTTCTCGAAGCCGTTACGGAAACGCAGAGGCATGACATCTCCGCGCACCAGCATCTGATAGCCATCGGGGCGCACATCAATAAGTTTCACCACGACATCAGCGTCAAGTCTTCCACCACTTTCAGAATCGATTTCCAGTTCAATCCGCACTTTTACAGGCCCTGCAACATGAACATTATTCCGGAGGCAGGCACCGCGGTAAGTGGCAACATCGTTCCTTTCAGACGCGAACCGCTGATCGGCCGCCATATAGGCTCTGTCACGGCTGCTGGCTTCCGTATCCATATACGGAACCGGAGCCTCAGGATCCGAGACAATGGTCCGGACACCGGCTGACGGTGCCGAATGCATTGCCTCTGACGACAGGGAATCCTGCCCTGACAGATACAGTCTGGTGCAGCGGACATTCTTCGGCGGCCATTCATCATAGCTTTCCCAATATTCAGCCATGGAACGTCCTTCCATTACGCTGCGCATTGTCTCGCCTGATGGACAGACATTGACTGCCATAGGCTTAACGCCTTTCCCGTCAAGATAATAGGCGAAGAACGGATATTCCACATCGTCCTGATAATATGCGCCTGATTTTTCCCCGAACCATGCATCCGCAAGATGGTTCGCCGTGCGGTTGTTCCAGCCGCCGTGATACCATGGCCCTGCCGCCAGATAAAGTTCGCAGTCTGGCGAAAACCTCTTCAGCATATTGTATGTTCTGAATGCCCCGTAGCAGTCTTCCGCATCGTAGAAGCCTCCTGTGACAAGCACGGGAACCGTTATATTCTTAAGATGCCTGCTCGGGTCGCGCTCACTCCAGAACTTGTCGTAATCAGGATGAGCCATGATGTTGTTCCAGAACACAAGGCTGTCTCCGAAGAACGAGGATAGCTCCGTCATTGGCCTGCCCCTGAAATAATCATAGATGTCCATGTCCGTGCTGAACAGGCTGCCGAGCCCCTTAGCCGAAGGCTGCTTCCGCGTCCTGTAGACCCCTGAGCCGAACCGATAGACATCAGCCAGGCAAAGCGCCCCGTTATGGTGTGCATCGTCGCCCATAAACCAGTCTGTTGCAGGGGCCTGCGGAGAAACAGCCTTGATCGCCGGGTGGCGGGACAATACCGCCTGAGTCGCATAGAATCCTGGATATGAGACACCCTTCACTCCGACATTGCCGTTATTCCTCGTATTTTTCAGGAGCCATTCTATCGAGTCATAGATATCCGTAGCCTCATCCGTCTGCACATGCCTTTTTCCGTCGGCGCCACGTACTGCCACCGTATCGGCAGCTCCGTCAGGGCCTGACACATAGGGCCGCATGTTCTCATACTCCCCTTCGCTGAGATACTTTCCGCGGACATTCTGCAGGACAATAATCCATCCGTCAGCCACATAATTAGCCATGTCCCCCTTAAGATTTCCGGTATAGCCTCCTGACCATGCCGGACGCCCCGTCTGCCCAGGCTGTATGCCATAAGGCTTAAGCGAATATGGTGTACGCATTATCATCAGCGGGCTGGACTCCCGGCCCAGGCTCCTGAGATATTCCTCCGACGGTTCATAGATGGCAGTGTACAGATGCGCCCCGTCCCTGACTTCCACCATGACCTCACGCTTGGTATAGTTCTTTTCCAGCCAGCCGTCTGTGACAATCTGCCCGTTCTGTGCCAGCGCAGCCCACTGCACCAGTGCCGCGGCTATTGTTATAACTATGTGCTTTTTCATAAATACGCCCTTCCGCTAATCAGACATTGACTATTAAGTAGTTACAGATTTCAAATGTCATCATCTGCTACTTTGGAATTTATAAGTTATTGATAATCAATGATAGATTAATAGTAAACTTTTAACAGCAAACCCCCGCAGAGGATATCTGCGAGGGTTTTGTGTGGTGCCACCGAGAATCGAACTAGGGACACAAGGATTTTCAGTCCTTTGCTCTACCAACTGAGCTATGGCACCATTCCTTTCGTTTGGGATTACAAAGATAGGTATTTTTCATTACACTGCAAATTTATTTTGCACTTTTTTCAATGTTTTCTGTGAGATATTTTCGCATCATTCAGAAAAGCATTGAAAACCAGAAAAATACAGATTCATCATTTTTTCGGAATCTTGATCTTCATTCCCGGCTGGATGCTAGACGATATTCCGTTCAGCTTCATTATGTCATTTGCACTGACTCCTGGATATAGTCTGGAGATGCTGTATAGGGTGTCCCCTTTCTTCACCACGTATATTGTATATCCATCCGAGCCGGACACCTTCACTTCGGAAGATGTCTCCTGCGATTTCACAGTCTTGCTCACAGACGCCGCAGGTGCAGGCGCACCGCCCTTTCCATATATCACCAGAACCTGCCCTACACGCAGATTATTGCTGCGCAAGTGATTCCATTTCTTCAGCTGCGCTACAGAGACATGGTACCGGGAAGCGATACGCCCAAGATAATCTCCGCTCTTGACCCTGTATGTTATACGGTTGCCGTTGCCGGACGATGCAATATTCTGGAGGGTGGACGGATTGAACAGCTCCTTCGCCCTATGGGTATAGACAGAATCCTCCACCTCGATAAACTTGCCGGAATACTTGAACGGGAGGCGCAGGATGTATTCGCGCTCGTTGCCAGGAATAATGTCGTGGACGTACTGAGGATTCAGATTACGCAGTTCATCGACAGATATGCCGGTAAGATCGTGGATCTGCTGGAAATGCAGCATCCTGTGAATCTGGAACGTATCCAGATGTGCAGGCATCTGGATCTGATCCGGAACAATGCCATGCTCCTTATAGTATGTGAAGGCATACATAGCGCCGACGAACGCCGGCACATAGCCTCTAGTTTCCTTAGGAAGATATTCATACACCGACCAGAAGTCCTTGTTACCGCCACACCTGCGGATCGCCTTGTTCACATTTCCCGCTCCGCAGTTATATGAAGATATGGCAAGATTCCAGTCCCCGAAAATCCGGTATGCGTCATACATGTAGCGGGCTGCGGCATCTGCCGCCTTGAACGGATCCAGCCGCTCGTCAACATACGAGTTGATTACCAGCCCGTAATTCTTCGCTGTCGTGTACATGAACTGCCACATGCCCTTGGCCCCGGCCCTAGACACAGCCACAGGATTCAGCGCAGACTCTATAACTGCCATATACTTAAGTTCTTCAGGCATCCCGTATCTGTCAAGCGTCTGCTCGAAAATCGGGAAATAGTAGCTGGAAAGCGCCAGCATCTTCGCCATCTTCGTAGGCATCTTCTCCGCATAGAGAATAATGTAGTTCCTGACAGTCTCATTATACGGCAGAGTGATAAATGAATTCATCTTCGCGAGGCGCTCCAGGAACACCTTGTCCGGAACATTTGATGTGAAGCGGACCGAATCCATGTCATAGTCACCTTCCAGGCTGTTCTGCGCCTGCCTATGCAGGTACCATATACTGAGGAGACTGTCCGTAACTTCCTGCGAGTAAGTTTCAGGAGCAATGCCGTCAAGAATGGAGAAGCTCTTTCCCCCGTCCACATACTCCTCCTCGACATACGATGTATCACGCAACGCCTCCAGCTCCTGCATCAGAGAATCCAGCATCGCCCTCATCCTCTGATTTTCACGCACCAGCTCCTTCTTGCTCGGGGACGGTTTCTTCATGGAACGGAACACCTGAGCACCAGCATCAGATGCCTGCCCGATAATCAATGCCGCAGAAACAGCCGCGGCAGCTATAATCCTATATAAATTCATTTTCAAGTCACTCTTTACAAACGCACTCAGAACCTGAGGCCTACACGAAGCCCGAAGCCTTCAGTACCATACGGAGCCATGGCAGGACGCCTCCCTGCGGAACCGCAGTTAATCGCATAGGCATTGTCAGGAGCTATCACAGCCGGGGATACGCTCATTGTCAGATC
Organism: uncultured Bacteroidales bacterium; assembly: GCA_934691625.1. Lineage (GTDB taxonomy): Bacteria > Bacteroidota > Bacteroidia > Bacteroidales > UBA932 > Cryptobacteroides. The sequence continues at coordinate 39,283 of CAKUTA010000016.1, forward strand.
ATCCCCAAGCTCGAAGTTCTGCATATAGGCAAACACATTGGCATCTATTATCTGCAGCAGGTAGAACCCGAAAAGCGCCACCACTGAATAATCCCTGTAACGCCTGAACACGTCGCGGTAATATTTGGCCGTAGATGCCGAAACCGGCCCATCGTAAGTGGAATTTTCCGCTGCCGCCTGATTATAAATGCGTTTATATCTAAGATAATTTGTATTGTTCGTCACAAGGAAATGCGCAGACCCCATCAGAAGCGTATAATATACAGGTATCTTCCAATATTCTCCGTTATACGCCTGTCCAAGGCCCGGGAGTAATGCCGAATACAATGTAGCCTTCCCAGGCTGCGGATACGTTCCCTTGTTGAAATTGCCGACACCGTCCAGAAGGGAACCCCAATATATAAGTCCTGTACCGACAAAGCACATTGTGCTTATATGCTTATAGCTGGCGCCGCCCTCAACATTGTACTTGTGCCTGTAGTATATTCCAATTCCGGCAGTTGCCGCCATGCCGCCATAAATCACAGGAAGCTTCCAATATTGCCTGTTGTACATCTGCTGGCCACCTATAAACACAGTAGAGCCGGCAAACATTACGCCTATGCGGCTTTCGCGCTTATGCCTGATGCCGCCGAAATACTCCTTGAATGTGAATGCCGCATCCGTGGAGTCCCGGGCAGTCGTATCCCCTGGCTCATTATAGTTCTGAGTGAATGCCTCTTCACGGAACTGCCCCTTCGCATTGAAGGAGAACATGAAAAGGCACACAGACAAAGCTGTCAATATCTGAAAGAAACGTCCCGACATCAGCTGCAATCAGATATTAGAGTCTTCCAGAGCTTTAAGGAAACGGCGCATCTCGTCATCAGAGCCGAAATGTATGGTCATCGTGCCCTTACCGGACTCGGCTCTTTTAAGACTGATGCTTCTGTCGAAAAATTTACCGATATGCTCAAGCACACGGTAATATTCATCCGGCAGGCTGGATTCCTTGCGGGCCTGTTCCGGACGCTCCTCTTTCTGAAGTTCGTGGATCTTCTCCTCCAGCTGCCTCACGGAAAGCCCGTTCTTTATGACGAAATCGCATAGCTGCTCCTGGAGGGACTGGTCCTCCACCCCGAGCAGCACCTTTGCATGGCCAACGCTCAGAAGCCCGACCTTCAAGTCATGCTGCACTTTCGCAGGAAGACGCAGAAGACGCAGATAATTAGTAACGGAAGCACGTTTCTTGCCAACCCTGTCAGCCATCTGCTCCTGGGTCAGGCTACATTCCTCTATCAGCCTCTGGTAGCTCATAGCCACCTCGATAGGATCAAGGTTCTCCCGCTGGATGTTCTCCACAATGGCCATCTCCAGCATTCCCTGGTCGTTGGCATCACGGATATATGCAGGAATCATGTCCATGCCTGCAAGACGGCACGCCTTGAAACGGCGTTCTCCGCTGATAATCTGATATCTGTCAGCCGATTTCTTCCTTACTGTTATAGGCTGGATCAGCCCGAATGTCCTGATAGATGCCGCAAGCTCCTGCAGCGCATCCTGGTCGAAAGACATTCGCGGCTGGAAAGGGTTCGGCTCTATCATATCGACAGGAATGCGCAGTACATCCGCAGTATCCTGCGGTTCTTTAGCACCTACAACCTCCTTATTCACATACCCTACAGGGCTGCGCAACTGGTCCAGATCGCCAGTGTCGCCCAGAAGTGCGCTTAATCCCTTTCCTAATCCTCTCTGCTGTTTACTCATAATCAATTGGCATTTTTCTCCAGAACCTCCTTGGCAAGGTTCAGATAGTTGGACGTTCCGTTGCTCATCACGTCGTACAAGATAATAGGCTTTCCGTGTGACGGGGCCTCGCTGAGCCTGATATTCCTCTGGATTATAGTACTGAAAACCATATCCTTGAAATGTTCCTTAAGCTGGTTCAGGACCTGCGTATGGACTTTGGTACGGCCGTCGAACATTGTCACGACGAACCCCTCTATCGTCAATGCAGGATTAACACCGTTCTGGACAAGCCGTATTGTCTGGAGCAGTTTTCCGAGACCTTCCAGCGCAAAGAACTCCGGCTGCACAGGTATCATGACGGAATCGGCAGCCGTAAGGGAATTGACCGTTATAAGCCCCAATGACGGGGAGCAGTCAATTATTATATAGTCATATTCATCGCGGATTTCCGCAATCGCCTTCTTCATTATGGACTCCCGGTCATCCACCTCCAGCATCTCTATCTCCGCGCCGACAAGGTTTATATGCGACGGAACCATCTGAAGATTAGCTATTTCCGTCTGGATAAGAGCATCACGTATCCCTATCTCGCCGATAAGGACCTCATACAATGTGCGTTTCCTGTCATCTTCAGGAGAGAAGTTCAGCCCCGATGTCGTGTTGGCCTGAGGATCCGCATCGATTACCAGGACCTTCTTTTCAAGAACAGCCAGCGAGGCAGCAAGGTTAATGGCCGTCGTAGTCTTCCCCACTCCGCCTTTCTGGTTCGCTATCGCAATGATTTTACCCATCTTTCGCATTATTAACTGAGAAACAGCCCTTTTCAGAAGTTGTCTCTATGTACAATTCACAAAATTAGCAAAATAATTCATAACAGCGCCGATATGTTGATAACTTTTCCGGCTAGAGCGGATCCACATCCAGGCAGATGCGCCCCTGACAGGAATGCGCCACGCCGAAACGACGGACAAGATCCGCCAGCTTCCGCTTGTTCCCTGCAAGACTCCTATCTTTCTTCAGGCTCACACGTATATTCCTTATATACATATCGGACTGCCTGTCCACAGACGGGGAATATGGCCCCAGGACAGAGACAGGCATTGCAGTATTCTGCACAAATCCTGCCATACCTGCCCCGAACGCAGAACGGATTGAGTCAGCAAGTTCCGAGGAGAGCCTCACGAGCCTGTCTTCAGACTGGTCTTTCAGAATCACTTTCACGATCCTGGAAAACGGCGGATACCCGAAAGAGAATCTCTCCTCCATCATGCTGTCCATCAACGCATCCCCTGCGGCAGTATTGTCCTCTGGAGGATTGAACATCCGATAGACCGGATGGTCTGGATGCGATGTCTGCACGACAAGGAGTCCACGGCGCCCACGACGTCCGCTCCTTCCCCGGAACTGCTCCAGAAGCTGGACAGCACGTTCATCAGCCCTGAAATCCTGCTGACCGAGAAGCGAGTCCGCCTGTATAACGGCGACAAGCGACAATCCGTCGAAATCAAACCCCTTGGCTAAGATCTGGGTCCCGACAAGGATATCAATCTTCTTCCGGCTGAAATCCCGGATAATTCCATCCTCCTTCCCTGCCACCATAGCAGTATCACTGTCAAGGCGTGCAATCCTGGCTGATGGGAACAATGCCGCGGCTTCTTCCTCTATCTTCTGGGTCCCAGCACCAAGAGGTTCCATGGCGGCTCCGCATTTATGGCACACCCCTGTATATTCTGTCCGCCATCCGCAATAGTGGCACAGCAGTATTCCCTCGTGCCTATGCCAGCTCAACGGAACATTGCAATGCGGACAGCGAGGGATATCTCCGCACGCCGAGCACTGTACAGCAGGCGAATACGACCGTCTTCCTCGAAGTATAAGCACCTGTCCGCCGCAAGAAAGGGCATCATTGATATGCGAAATCAGCTTGTACGAGAAATTTCCGGACATTCCACGTTTCCGCTTCTCCGCCGACGTATCAATGATTTCCACTTCAGCGTCCACGGAGCCGAAATAACGGCTGCGGAGCTCCACTTTGTCCATTCTTCCTGTACGGCAGTTGTACAGCGACTCCAGCGATGGGGTCGCTGTCCCGAGCAATATATCCGCACCGGTTATCCGCGCCAGCATAAGAGCCGTATCACGTCCATTATACCTCGGTGCCGGAGCATCCTGCTTGTACGATGTCTCATGTTCCTCGTCCACAACGATAAGTCCGAGATCATGATGCGGAAGGAACAACGCAGAGCGGGTCCCGAGCACGACATAGCGCCCGGCACGCACATCCGCGGCGATCTCCTGCCTCCTGGCAGCAGTCTCCTTAGAATGAAATGTATATAAGATGTTTCCGAACACTTTTCCAAGGCGTTCCTCCAGCTGCCGGCTCACAGCGATCTCAGGTATGAGATACAGGACATTACGACCGCTTTTCAATGTTTCAATAGCCAGTGTTTCATATATTTCCGTCTTGCCAGAGCCAGTAACCCCGTGAAGAAGCACAGGTGTATGCCTCGCAAATGCTCTCTTGATTTCATCCAATGCCGTATTCTGAATGCCGCTAAGGGAAAAGCCGGCATTTTCAGGGACATGTACAGTTCCTGAATCAGTGTCACGGCCATCGGCAAGAAGTGCATCAATCTCACTCGACAGTGCATCAGCCTGCGTCTCATACCGCGCCTTCGCCTCCAGATACTTTTTCCTGGTATCATCTTTCCTGGCTTTATCTGCCAGCTCCATGTAGCGCGTGGCGCTCCTCATAAGCCTGTCCTTCCGTATATTCAGAGCTGAGGCCTTACGTTCCAGCATCATTGAACGTCTGGCAGACAGGCGTGCGTGCGCCATCTCCATATTTATCTTGACCGCAGGATATGCAGCCTTATATACATCCCCTATTGTACATAGATAATAGTCCGCGACGAATCGCCACAATTTCAGCTCATCCATGGAAACCGGCCATAGACCGTCCGCGACAGAAAGCACAGGCAGAATTCTTCTTTCATCCACTTCAGGCCTGATCCCGGCAGCACTGACCACGCCTATGTATGTTTTCCCGGAAAAACGCACAGACACCCTAGTCCCGGCAGCTACAGATTCCGCCCCGTCCATCCCTGACGGCAGATAATAGCACGGCTCCCACTCCAGCCTGAGAGGAAGGATCACCGACACATATATTTTATCTTTTTCCACCATCGCAATGCGAATTTACAAACAAAATCACTATTCCATAGAACAGTTCTCACCAAATCACCTATATTTGCCCAATAAGATTAATATATGACAATGACAGAACAGGAACTAGACATATTTCCAGAGGCACTGCGCAACGCGCTGGCGGTAGAGAGCGCAGCTACAGATGCCGAACTCGCATCAGATGACTGGGACAGCGAGAACAACTGCAGCTACAGCGCCGACGGCACCAGGCTGCTTGACGCGGAAAACTTCCCCGACGAGGTTACAGTAAGGGAAGGGACCAGGATCATCTGCGACAATGTCTTTTCTTTTCAGGACTACATGGCGGAAGACCACCCCATAGGAAGCGACATTCCTGAAGACGAGAGAGTCTCATTCCTCGACAAGATACACCTCCCGTCAACCGTGGAGCACATAGGAGAGGCAGCATTCAAGGAATGCTGATGGCTAAGGCGCATTGCCCTGCCGACTTCCCTTCTTACAATCCGCGACAATGCATTCTACGGATGCTGGGAATTGAAGCAGATCGGACTTCCGGCAAGACTTCTCTCGCTTGGAGAAGGAGCATTCTGCGAGTGCTTCTCGCTTGAGAAGATCCGCCTGAATAAAGGCCTTATGGTAATCGGGACTGGAGCTTTTGCATTCTGCGAGTCGCTGAAAGAGATCACTCTCCCCAAGGGAATCATTGCAATAGGTGCGGACGTCTTCGACGGATGCAGGAAACTGAAGAAAATCTATATCCCGTCAGGCACGGCTGACATATACAAGGAAGCCCTCCCGGAAAAGCAGCACCGCCTCCTGAAAGAAGTCTAGGACTGTCAGAAGTCATACATAAGCTGCACCTTAAGCTCCGCCTTTGCCGGGCGCAGCTTCTTCTGGCCGGGAGAAAGCCATGGCGTGTCAGTGAATCCTGCCCTCAGATAAGTTTTCAGCGTACTGGCCTTTCGATGCGCAGTCATTGCCTTCCCGTAAGATCCGCCAAAACGGAACCTGGCTCTGGCTACGGCAGACAAGGCATATCCACGCCCATAATAAGCCGGGACATTGAAACTTCCTGGGGCGTCACGCTCATATACATATATCCGGTCATCCCAGCTGTCCGCAATGAAAATTGTCCCGCGCAGGAAAAAAGCGCCGACACGCCCCAGGAAGCCCTCCTCAGCATAGATCAGTCCGGCTATAGACCTGGCATACAGGACTTCCGTTCTCCAGTTCGTCTGCCAGGCTCCATACCCCCACATGATATCCGCCCTGACATCTGTACGGAATGCGGTCCCATAGTTTCTCCACCTTCCCTGGAACTTCATCAAGGCTGACACATCCGAAGAAATCCTTAGCGGGCACATAATCAGCACCTTCACCTGCTGTCTGGCGGTTTCAGCCTGTCTTGCCCAGTCCGCCGTCAACGATTTATCAGAATAGGACAGCCCGGCAGAAGCCCCCGCCTCCCCTTTATTTCCAGACCAGGCACGCACCGGGGCGCACCATGCAAGACCGTAACCAGCAGATATATATCGTCCGGACAATGCCATTTTCCATTGTTCTCCAGCCGGAGCCACAAAGCCAGCCGAAGCAGACGGTTTCAATGAACATATATCGAAAGCTGTTTCCCCGAACAGTTCCACACCATGTATGCAGAAACGGGCATCGGCAGAGACCTTGGAGAATGGAATGCACCAGCTTTTTCCAACAATAGGCATCTGCTTTTCCTCATGGTCGCATACCCTGCCGAACAAGCCGTATGCTGTCGCGGAGACTTGCCCATGCCTTGAATACCATGACAGATTTGCACCATGCAGCATATCCGGAACCAGCGCCACCCCATCTTCCATCCAGCGCCTAAACCCCGGAAAAGACGAGAATGCAGACAATGAGAATTTTCCAAGCTCTAAAGACATTGCCGCGCCTCTCATGCTGGAGGAAGCTGATAATGAATATGATGGCGATATTCCAGACGGGCGTTTCCAGAATGACTCCAGAGAATTCACGCCAGCCATCGAGAATCCTGTCCACAACGCCATCCCCTGCCCGAAGCGCAACGAATAGTCACCAACAATGATCCTGCCGGCATGATGCCTGCCATAGAATGCGGCAAAACCTGAACCACGTGACGGCAACGGAGATTTCACCCCATAATCTCTACGTAGAGATATTCCGGCATCAGATCTGCCTGGGGCATCTGCCCTGTATTTCAATGTCCAGCTCCAGTCCGTATCCGCACCGGTACCGTCAAACGGGATCGCAGCCTTACCTGATTCATTGACATTCAAAGAATTGCGGATAGCAGGCCTATAATCAGAGGATTTTCCGGGCAATGCCCTTGATACGAATGATATAAATAGGGACATAGCCTCAGCCGATTCCTTTCCGAAGCCGTCCACATCTGCCAGCTCGTGCACTGACAGTATGTCTCCGCAACGTGAGCGGTAATCCAGCAGAGAGACCACCTGATATTGCGTCATCAGCCCTGAGGCCTCCAGACAGGCACGTCCTGCAAGATTGATTTCCACCGGTGACTCCGAAAGAGCCCACCAGCGCTCCATCTCGTCTTCAGTCAAAGCCGATTCATCGGCTGCGCCTGTAAGGAACAACACAGCCTTCAAGATAGTGTCATTTCCAGGTTCTTCACACATTGATACATAGCGGGAGGCATGCGCCAGAGAAGCAAGGCACATGAGAGCGGCAGTCGCGGAAGACCACAATTTTTTCATTTTCATAGGCTCAATGTTCTACTTAAATAATAAACAATCGGCCGTTTCTGATCCGCATAGTGCTTGCAAGGCGCAATATAGGAATATTTTTCATAAGATTCCAGTGAATGCGGAAATTTTCTGACTTTTTTATGCTAATTTTGCGCTTTGACTATATTCATGAAAATGAAAAAGATTACTTTATTCGACAAGACATTCAGACCTTTTATCTCTAATGAGGAGCTGGAGAAGGCCATTGACAAGGTAGCAGAAAGGATCAATGCCGACTACAGCAGCTATGATGAGCCACCTGTACTCCTGTGCATCCTGAACGGTTCAATCATGTTCACAGCAGAGCTTATGAAGCGTCTTGATTTCGACTGCGAACTTATCTCCATGAAACTTTCATCCTACAGCGGGACAGAATCTACAGGAAATGTACGCCAGATAATGGGCATGACCGGCGACATACGGGGAAAGCGTGTCATTGTGGTGGAGGACATTGTAGATACAGGCAACACCATCGTGGATCTATCCAGAATCGTGAAGGGAAAAGGTGCAATCGACTGCAAGATCTGCACAATGCTCCTGAAGCCGGAGGTATATAAGAAAGACGTGAAGCTTGACTATGTCGCCATGGAGATCCCGAACAAGTTCATTGTCGGTTTCGGCCTGGACTACAACGAGCTTGGGCGCAACTACAAGGACATCTACATTCTTGACGAGGAATAAACCCGGAAGATATCCGGATAATATAACAGATATATTATGAAGTATTACATTCTTTTCGGGCCTCCGGGAGCAGGAAAAGGCACCCAGGCCAGTGCAATGGTTGAAAAATATAATCTCCGCCACCTTTCCACAGGAGAGCTTCTCCGCAAGGAGATAGCTGAAGGCACAGAGCTAGGCAAGAAGGCGAAGTCGCTTATCGACGCAGGCTCCCTCGTTCCTGATGAAGTCGTTGAAGGAATGATTGACAATGCTTTCAAGACAATCAAAGGTGTTGACGGATTCCTTCTTGACGGCTTTCCAAGGACAATCGCACAGGCTGAAGTCCTCGACAAGATGCTCGCCGCCGGCAATGAGGGCGTCACTTCTGTAATTTCCATCATGATCCCTGACGAGATGATCAAGGAGCGCATCCGCCACAGAGCTTCAATCGAAGGCCGTGCCGATGATGCAAAGGAAGATACAATCAACAACAGGATCAAGACATATCATGAAAAGACCGAGCCTCTTGTAGATTTCTACAGGAAAGCCGGCAAATATGAAGAGATCGACGGAACCGGAAGCATTGAAGATGTACGCGATTCCATCTTCTCAGTCATGGACAAATTCTAGAAATTCACGCATACAGCTACAGAAGACCGGTTTTTGCCGGTCTTTTTCTGTATTACGCTGCCATTGTCCCGGACTGACCTGTAGAACGGCCCTCAGACGCCGGATGCCAGCGACGGAATATTATAAACCACGCTGTCATGACGAGGGTTCCTGTCACTATCCACGACATAGGATAGACCCTGAGCAGATTTCCGAAACCCGGGAAATGCGGAGCCACAGCATAAACCCAGACAAGACGAAGGACACATGTCCCGAAGACGGTGAACAATGTCGGAAGAAGCGAATATCCCATTCCCCTGAGGCATGAGCCCGCGATTTCATAAGTGCATATAAGCACATGATATGCAAGCACATGATGAAGCCTCAGCCTTCCGAACACATGCACATCAGGATCGGTGGAGAAAAGGTTCAGGAAGAAGTCGTCCTGCGACACGAACAGCCAGTTAAGGATAATGCACACTATCACACTGACAGACATGCAGATACGGAAGATGCGGCGTACACGTTCCTTATTTCCCGCACCATAGTTCTGGCCGATGAAGCTGATCGCCGCCCCATTGAATGCTTCCACCACATAGTAGCAGTAGAATTCGAAGGTCAGAGCCGCTGCTGAGCCAGCAATAGCCGCTGAACCATAGCTGTTTATCGCAGACTGTACGGCGACATTGGAGATGGAGAATATGACACCCTGCAACCCTGCAGGCACGCCAATCTGTATCATTCTCTTCAGTTCCTTCCAGTGAATTTTCATTGCCCGCGGATGAATCCTATATGGCTCTGGCTCGCGGTGAAGCATCATGACAATCATGAATGCACTCAACGCATTGGCAATGCCCGTTGCTATAGCAACGCCCTCCACCCCCATGTGGAAGCAGATGACAAATACAAGATTGAAGACAGTATTGACAATGCCGGCGGCAATGAGGATATACAGAGGCCGTCTGGTGTCTCCCCTGCTCCGTAGAATTGCGGCGCCGAAATTATATATCATTATGAAAGGCATGCCGAGGAAATAGATACGCAGATACATCACTGCCATGTCCAGAACCTTGTCAGGCGTCCCCATCCATGTCAATATAGGCCTGGCGACAGCCACGCCAAGGAACAGCAGGAAGAATCCGCATATCAATGACACCAGGACTATAGTGCTGATGGCCTTTCTTATACCGCCCTGGTCATTCTGTCCTATATGATTGGCAATCACGACATTGGCTCCCATGGAAAGCCCCAGGAACAGGTTCACCAGCAGGCTGATGACAGGAGCATTGCTGCCGACAGCCGCAAGAGCCTCGCTGCTCGCATAATGTCCTACCACTGCGACATCGACCGAGTTGAAGAGCTGCTGGAGAACGCTGCTCGCAGCCAGAGGAAGTGCAAAAAGAAGGATCTTGCCCAGAAGCGGGCCATGCAGCATATCAATATCTTTACTCATACTCATCTTTTTCTATATCAGCATCTCGCAGGAAGATGTCCTTATTTCTCCGGAAAGGGCAAAATCCTGAAAGGCGGCAAATTTACAGCATTTTATGAAAAAGCGGATATGAATCTTCGTGAAATCTGCGGAACATATTGTAATTTTGAAAGAATAACGGTTTACACGATGCAGGACGGACTGATAGAATACATTGAAAAGGAGATAATTCCGAGATATGCTGAATTTGACGCTGCCCATAAGGAGGATCATGCGAGAAGCGTGATCGCGCAGAGCCAGAAGCTGGCAAGATACTACGATGTGAAACCTGAACTGCTGTATGCCGCGGCTGCGTACCATGATCTCGGGCTCTGCAAAGGCAGGGAGCATCATCACATGGAGTCCGGAAAGATCATACGTGGCGATGCGATGCTGAGGAAATGGTTTTCCGAAGATGAAATCGAGATTATCGCACAGGCTGCAGAGGATCACAGGGCGTCCAATGAGAATCCTCCGAGAAGCATCTACGGAAAGATAATAGCCGAATCCGACAGGCTCATTGATCCGGGGACTGTCCTGCGGAGAACTGTACAGTACGGTTTCTCGCATTATCCTGAAATGAGCCGCAAGCAGATGTGGGACAGAGCATTGAGTCATCTGAACGCAAAATATGCCGAAGGCGGGTATCTCAGGCTATGGATTCCGGAATCGGACAATGCAGCAAGACTGGCGGAGCTGAGACGCATAATTTCGGACAAGAAGGAGCTGAGGCGGCGTTTCGACGAGCTGTACCGCATGGAAGAATACGGCCCAGCAATATCCCCGCGTTTTCTTAATGAAGAAAAATACCGCACAGGACATTGCAGAATAGTCAATGCTAAACCAGGAACCGAAATAATGGGGCTGCACACGCCCGAGATGAAGGATTTTGCCAAGGAGATGGCACAACGCGAAGACTGGAGAGAATCCTTGCACGATCTTGAGGACAATTTCATGTCCAGCCCTCTTTCGCATGAGGAAATCAGCATCTGGGGCCTCTGCATTGACTATGTGAAATGCGACATTGAAGAAAGGCTTGAATTCTTCCGGCATTTTCTTCCTGCCATCGACAACTGGGCGAACTGCGATACAGTCTGCTGCAATGCCAAGTGGGCAGGCAAAACTGACGCCGAGGATGCGGTATGGTCCTTCATACTCAGATGCATGGCAGCCGAAGGCGAATTCACAAGAAGAACCGGGATTATCCTGACATTGTGCTATTTCCTAGATGACAGGCATATTGACCGAAGCCTTCATGCACTCATGTCAATGCATCTGCAGCCTGAAGAGCCATATTATGTACAGATGGGAGTCGCCTGGCTTCTTGCGACAGCTCTCGCCAAGCATCCGGACAAGACCAGGAACTTCGTGTCTTCAGCGGACTCTGGTATCCCTCAGGACATCATCAAGATGTACGTGCGCAAGGCAAGGGAATCTTTCATCACCAGAAATACCGCTGCCCTGAAACATTAACCGATGCTGCACATGCCACAGGTGAAAAATAATTTCATGTTTCGCGGAGTTTATGTATATTCCTGTCTTTGACACTTTGATTTAGTAGAAACAAGGATAATTCAAGGCTCCAGACCGCTGAGTTGGCGATTTGGGGC
>CAKUTA010000017.1 GCA_934691625.1 uncultured Bacteroidales bacterium
TCTCCAAACGACATTGACGAGACTGATCTCACCATATTTTTACTCTTTTTCTCATTTTTTAATATAGTTCGTAATGCAAATCTATTAAGAATCTGTTTAATTTCATTGAGAAAGTCAGTACCTTCGCAATGCTTCCGGTGAAAATGCCGGCAGAGGCCCGCATCCTTCACGGTGCAGGAGGAGCGGCGCAAATGTTTCTGCACCAGGAAACACATCAGAAGAGATGAGAAAGGCAATAATCCCTGTTCTGGCAGCATTGGTCCTGAGCCTAAGCGCTTCAGGGCAGCATAGATACGGAATAGTGAAATATTCGGCTGATTTCATGAGAACATCGCCCGACTATGAGTCAGGCCTGGAGACGCAGGCATTGATGGGGACACCGGTCGAAGTCATTGACAGCAAAGGATATTGGCTAAAGATAAAGACTCCTGACCCATACACTGCATGGGCTACGGACATGGGCGTGGTCCAGATAGACAGCCTCCAGCTGCAGAACTACATAGCGGCTCCGAAATATATCTGCACATCGCTCTGGACTGAAATCCATGAGGCACCGGATGACGGGGCGCAGCGGATCAGCGACCTGGTGGCAGGAGACCTTCTGATGACAGGGGCTAAAAGAAGAAATGCATTGAGGCATAAGACTTTTCTCAGCGTAGTCCTGCCTGACGGAAGGACAGGATACGTAAAGAGTCAGGATGTCATGAAATTCAGCTCCTGGGCAGAATCACGCAAAGCGACGCCAGAGAATGTGGTCGCCACCGCAAAGAGATTTCTTGGAACGCCCTACATGTGGGGCGGCACATCGCCTAAGGGACTTGACTGCAGCGGGCTGACCAGGACCGCATTTTTTCTGAACGGTATTCTTCTGCACAGGAATGCATCACAGCAGGTGAAGGAGGGAATAGAAGTTCCGCTCGACGGGTTCATCCCAGGAAAAAGCGAAGGGAATCTGAAGCCTGGTGACCTGATGTTCTTCGGAAAGAAGACAGAAGGCGGCGAAAAAGTGACACATGTGGCAATGTATATCGGCGGAGGGCGGATAATCCATTCCTCACATGAGGTAAGAATCAATTCGCTGAATCCCGCTGAGTCCGACTACTACAGCGGGGCGACCAGGCTTCTGAGAGCACGGAGGATGTGCAACGGAAAAGGAGTTCCATACACTTCCATGAGAATTATTGACAGCCCTTATTATTTCCCGCAGGAGTAATGAGAAGTTGTTTTGAAAATCGGCAGATGGTGGATATTGACAAAATTTTAACTACCTTTGCATCGCAGCAGCGCCTAACTGGCGGGAACTCCGCGGGGCAATGCGCCGCAGCATTGATATTGACTCATTAATTCTTTAATACTATGAATCTTAGAGATTTCAAAAAAGACGTGGAGTATTTTGTCGGCGAGTTCGTTGATGACTGCTCTCTCTTCCTCACCCTCAACCCTCACAAGAGCACGGACAAGATCGCGGAGATCATCAGCGAGGCTGTGGATCTTTACAACGATCTGAAGGACAAGGCTAATGCCAAGGTTGAGCAGAAGCAGAGAAAGGCATGGTTCGCCGGACTCCGTAAAGAGATGTTCGAGAAGACAGATGCTCTCTACGAGAAGCTCAGCGCAGTAGTTGCAGCAAAGGACGGCGAATAGTCTTGCACCTGAAAGATAAGCAAGGACGACTGGAGATTTTCCGGTCGTCCTTGTTTTCGTTATGAGGCTTGATCACGAAGCTGGATATCGGAACATCTCGGCCTTGGCGTTTAGCGTGGCGGTGTGATGATGCCGATGAGAAAACGGAACCTCCCGGCTTTTACATTTTAAGCTAAACAGCTGTATAATATGCAATTACCGAAACATCAAGATGCCAAGACCACGATAAAAACATAGGTCTTGGCTTTCTAGCACGACACCACAGCCAGCACTAATACATTAAAATACAGCCAATTACGCCAACATATAAGCACCATACCCGATGCCAAGAGGGTCGAAAATGGAGTGGCGTTCCGAGCGGATTCATGATGTTGGCGCCCGCCCTCCTCTTCGCACCTGGCAAAAAACTGTGTGACGTATCTGGCAAACATGATAGACTGCAGGAGGTCGTCCCCGATACCATTGCCAAAAACAGCGCTAAGTGTCCAGCGTCTCCGAGACGAAGTGACCTAGAACCTTAGATACAGCCCCACGCCATTGCGGGTCGGGCCGAAGTTCAGCGAAAGGCGATATTGGTCATTGCTATTCAGCGCATCAATGACATTCCGCATCCGGTTTCTTCCAGCAAGGAAAGTAGGGAGGCCGACAGTGGCAACCGGGATGCCAACCGCTGCCAATATCGCCCCACCATAATACCAGCAAGCGATAAATATGTCACTGATAGGATCATTAGCAAAAGTGTCCATAAGGCAACCAACGGACGCAGCGACAGCACCTGCAGCCGCAAATCCACCGCCTACAAACAAAAGGACCTTCCCGGTCGTCCGGAGACGGCGCCCTCTGACAAATGAAGAATACAGATTCTCCGGAAAGATGCTCTTCATCTGTTCCGCAGTCAGCTTTATGCCATTTGCCAGGACATCTCCCCTGCTGACAGTATAGGGACCAGATACGTATACATCGGAAGAGTCCGCATAACTCTGTGCAGATGCCGCGATGCAGATTGCGGACAGGAATAAGGCGAGAAGCAATTTTTTCGTAATCATACAGATATAGATGAAAAACCGGCGCTGAATGTTGCATGAAAAGCTGATTATCTGCATAGCAGAGGAATCAATGTGTCAATGAAGCGACGCACAGCTGCAGAGTCCCCGACAATGTTGTTCGTCATTATGGAAAGCACGATGGTGCTGTCCGGAATGGCGTCTGATTTCCCGGTGCCTGAGGCTGGCAGGATGTAGCCGGAATAGCATAGGACACCGTTCATCGAGCCGCTTTTCATGCGGACACGGCGGCGCAGGGCATCCGGGCATGACTTCAGGCGGGTGGGTCCACCTGCAACAGCGATTGTGGACAGGTAACGTTCAGCATGACGGGACGTGGCCATTGCCCCCAGAAAGCGGCATAAGAAGTCTGGAGACATGTAGTCATGGCGTGCAAGCCCGCTGCCGTCCACCATCCTGACGCCATAGCCGCTGTCAACTCCAAGGCTATCCAGCTCCCTGATTATCACCACGCCGCAGGAATCATAGGAAGCGGAGCCTGTACGCTCTTTCGCCAGCATACGGAGCAATGTCTCCGCATAGAAGTTGTCGCTCCTGCTGTTCGTGACCTTCGCTATTTCAGCCACCGACGGGGAGCGGAATGTACCTATAATATGAAGCGATGACGGCTCTGCCGCAGGACGTGACGAAATCGCAAGCGGCTCACGGACAAGAGCATCCGCCGTCCTCACATTGCCATACCCGTCCACATCCGCCGCTCCTTCCGCAGCGATGCCATGTCCGCGCAGATATCCGAGAAAGTTCCATGCGCATGTCAATGCTCCGAACTTGTTGCTGCACTGCTCCTGGCACTTGCCTTTGTCCAGTGCCAGAGAGCCACGCAGCTCCGCCACAGGAGCCATATCTGTATTGAACAGATAAAGATTGTCGCCTGTCCCGGCGCGCGAAGTGACTGCATTGACACGGAACTTCAGCCAAGGCGTCTGCGGATACCAGGCATAAGCATTGACTTTAGCCCCCACTGAAGTAGGTTCAGCATTGATAATCTGGACATTGCGGTTGAAGCACAGCCCGTTTCCTCCGGCGCCGAAGTCCGTTCCGAGGTCATTGTACGACCAGTTCTCATTCTCTACCGGTCCGTCGAAGAAGCGTCCGTCGCCTATGACAAGGCCGGAAATCCTGTGTATCCCCGCCTGCGTCAATGCCCTTTTCCACATTGCGAACAGGCTGTCACGGGGCGGTGCCATCATGTCGCCTGACGCGATAGTCGGATCTCCGCCGCCCTCTATATACAGGTCGCCATGAAGTGTCCCGCCGCTTATATGCCCGGTATATCCGAGCCTTGTCCGGAACCTGTATCCAGGGCCTAGCCCATTGATAGCCAATCCTGTAGTTATCAGCTTGGTGTTGGATGCCGGAACCATTTTCCTGAGGCTTCCGCACTCCGCCAGAGTGTCCCCTTTCAATGTCACCGCCAGGATGCCCACGAGTCCGGAGCGGAAAGGCTCCTCCTTCATCTTCGCGTCAATGTATTTCTGCGCCGCCGTCACCTGGCGTCCGGAAGGCTGCGCGACAATGCCGACGGACATCAGCATTGACATCGCTATTATTATATATCTCTTCTTCATTGTATTCAGTAAAAAGTTTCCCGTCAATATCCCGTCAATATCTGCAAAGTTAGATAAAGTTTTTTCTCATTTTTGCCTATATTTGTGAGCTGTAGGCGAAGTTCCGGATTTTCATCCACGAAAGCCTGAGGCCAAGCTTACAGATGGACATAAACAAATAACTGAAATATGAGCAAAAGAGTTCTTGTGTCAGGCGGTGCCGGATTCATCGGCAGCCACGTGACAGTCGAATTGATTCAGGCCGGTTACGATGTAGTAGTTGCGGACAACATGTCCAACTGCGACATGACCTGTTTCGAAGGTGTTAAGAAAATCACAGGAAAAGAGGACATCCCGTTCATCAAGATGGACTTCTGCGACCTGGATGCTGTGAACAAGCTGTTTTCGGAATTCCAGATTGACGCGGTCATCCATTTCGCAGCGTTCAAGGCTGTGGGAGAGTCTGTTGCAGAGCCTGTAAAATACTATCAGAACAACCTCTCTTCATTCCTTAATGTAATCGAGGCCGCACGCACCCATGGCGGATGCAATGTGCTGTTCTCATCTTCAGCCACCGTCTATGGCGAGCCTGAGAAGCTCCCTGTGACAGAGGAGTCTCCGCGCCAGCCTGCGACATCACCTTACGGCAACACAAAGCAGATCTGCGAGGATATCCTCCGCGATTCTGTGAAAGCCTATGCAAGATATGGCTCTGAGGTCACCCCAGGTGTCCACAAGGAGGGCTGCATCAAGGGTATTGCACTCAGATATTTCAACCCTATCGGAGCTCATCCTTCTGCACTTATCGGAGAACTTCCTAGAGGCGTGCCTAACAACCTCGTTCCGTTCATCACACAGACCGCTATCGGAAAGCGCGAGTGCCTGAGCATCTTCGGCAATGACTATCCTACCCCTGACGGAACATGCCAGAGGGACTACATTGATATCGTCGATCTCGCCAAGGCTCACGTATATGCTGTTGCAAGAATGCTTGACGGCAAGATGGAGAAGGACTACGAGATCTTCAACATCGGCACAGGCCGTCCGGTTTCCGTGCTTGAGCTTGTCAATGCCTTCGAGAAGGTGAACGGTGTCAAGCTGAACTACAAGTTCGCTCCACGCCGCGCAGGAGATGTCACTGCCATCTGGGCAGATCCGTCCCTCGCAAACAAGAAACTCGGCTGGAAGGCAGAGCGCACTGTAGAGCAGACACTTGCTTCCGCATGGGCTTGGGAGAAGCATCTTGCAGGTAAATAAGTCTTCGGATCCGGAGAATAAATAAGGGAACGTTGCATGAACAGTCAGCTATTCATGCAACGTTTTCGTATATTGGAGCATTATTAGAGATGCGGCTCCATGTTGCCGCAGATGTGTATAATATAATGTCAATGCTTATGAGACAAAAGATTACCTACTGGATAGAGTATCTGACAGGATGCATCCTGTCACTTCTGGGCTTTTCCGCATGCAACGGCGAAGGCTGGGGCAGCATGCCAGTTGAATATGGCTGTCCTAACGCAGACTACAAGGTGATAGGCACAGTGACCGACAAGAGCGGAAATCCTCTGAAAGGGATCCAGGTGGAAAGCGAGGAGACCATCAAAGGCAGCCAGGAGCCTCTGAAGAGCACCGCCCTTACCGACGCCGAGGGAAAGTTCACGATCATCTCTGGAAATTCATTTCCGATGGACAGGACATTGGATGTGGTGTTCACCGACATTGACGGCCCGGAAAACGGCGGAGACTTCGAGACGGAATCCGTAAAGGGAGCCGTGTACAAGCAGACGAAAGACGGTGACCATCACTGGTATGAGGGGGAATTCACAGCCGATGTGTCAGTCGCATTGAAAAAGAAGGCATCGAAATGACGGCTCCTGACCTTAGGCACAGGGTTGCCCTGGAGTTGAACCGCGTAATGACGCAGAGGATGATAAAGGATCACCCTCTGCGTCAGCTTTTCTGGGAATGTACGCTAAGATGCAATCTGCATTGCCGGCATTGCGGAAGCGACTGCAAGAACATATCCTCAGTCAAGGACATGCCGAAGGAAGACTTCCTGCGCGTGCTGGACGATGTGGCAGCAAGGACAGACCCGCATAAGGTGATGGTGGTCATCACAGGAGGAGAGCCACTCATGCGTCCCGACCTGGAAGAATGTGGAAGGGCAATTTATGAGAAAGGGTTCCCATGGGGGATGGTCTCCAACGGATTCGCATTGACCCTCGGCAGGCTTGAGCGCCTTCTTGGCAGCGGTCTCAGGTCCATCACGATCAGCCTGGACGGTATAGGGGACGACCACGAATGGATGCGTGGTGTGTCTGGAAGCTTCCGACGTGCTGCAGATGCTATAGCTATGGTTTCAGCTGTCCCTGACCTGGTCTCGGATGTCGTCACATGCGTAAACAGGAGAAACTATGATAAGCTGGAGTCCATCAGCGAGTTCCTGTGGTCCCTAGGTGCCCGCGCATGGAGGCTGTTCACGGTCTTCCCTGTAGGAAGGGCGGCTGAGGATCCGGAGTTGCAGCTGGACAGCGGGCAATTCAGGGGGCTGATGGAATATATCAAGGCGTCACGCAAGGCAGGGCTCAATGTGAGCTACGGCTGCGAGGGCTTTCTGGGGAACTACGAGGGTGATGTCAGGAGTAATTTCTTTTTCTGCAATGCAGGAGTCACCACTGGTTCCGTGCTTGCCGACGGCTCCATCTCGGCGTGTCCGAGCATAAGGGCGGACTACCATCAGGGCAGCATCTACAATGACAACTTCATGGGTGTCTGGGAAGAGCGGTTCAGGCCATACCGCGACAGGGAGTGGATGCGTACAGAAGAATGCGGCAGCTGCAGATGGTTCCGCTACTGCCGTGGAAACGGGATGCATCTGCGCGATGCCGACGGCAGACTTATCCTATGTCATCTGAAACGCCTCGGATAGGAGTCCACCGCAAGACACTCCAGCGAAGGTTACTAAGAAGCTGTTTTGAAATTATTATCTGAAGGTTTGAGAGGAAAAGACTTCAGATTCGACCGTGGATTCAGGGAAGATAGCTGTGCCTATCTGACCTGAAGACCCGGGAAGAAGATGAAGGAATTTTACATCAAACAACTTTTTAATAATTTCAAAACAGCTTCTAAACCGCTTTACAGGCAGGCTATCACAACAAATGATGATAATCTGCCTGAATTTTTACAGGCTTATCCCAAAAAATGATTAAATTCGCGCAGCGAAACATAAACTCATTATTCTAGAATATGATTTACACACAAGAAGTGCAGCACATGTGCTGCGTTGCAAAGGGCGCTAACCACGCCAATGCTCCTATCCCTGAAGAGGGCAAGTGGGTGCATTCAAAGGAAATCAAGGACATCTCCGGCCTTACACACGGTATCGGCTGGTGTGCTCCTCAGCAGGGCGCCTGCAAACTTACGCTCAATGTGAAGGACGGCATCATCGAAGAGGCTCTCGTAGAGACCATCGGATGCTCAGGCATGACACATTCAGCTGCAATGGCATCTGAAATCCTTCCAGGCAAGACTCTTCTCGAGGCGCTCAATACAGACCTCGTATGCGATGCAATCAATACCGCAATGCGTGAGCTCTTCCTCCAGATTGTCTATGGCCGTACCCAGTCTGCCTTCTCTGAAGGCGGTCTTCCTGTAGGCGGTTCTCTCGAGGATCTCGGAAAGAACCTCCGCAGCCAGGTAGGTACAATGTTCGGCACCAAGGCAAAGGGCAGCCGCTACCTCGAGATGACAGAGGGCTACTGCACCAAGATGGCGCTCGATGCAAACAATGAAGTTATCGGCTACGAATTCGTGAACCTCGGAAAGCTTATGGACGCTCTCAAGGGCGGCGCTACAGGCCCTGAGGCTATCGAGAAGGCCAAAGGTACCTACGGCCGTTTCAAGGACGCAGTTAAGTATATTGACCCACGTAAAGAGTAAGAGAACATGGCACTTTTTGAAAGCTACGAGCGTCGTATTGATCAGATCAATGCAGCTCTCAACAAATATGGTATTAAGGACCTCGACGAGGCTAAGGCTATCTGCAACGAGAAGGGACTCGACCCGTACAAGATGTGCGAGGACACACAGAAGATCTGCTTCGAGAATGCAAAGTGGGCTTACGTAGTGGGCACAGCCATCGCTATCAAGAAAGGAGTGAAGAGCGCCGCTGAGGCTGCCGAGGCTATCGGTGAAGGTCTCCAGGCATTCTGCATCCCTGGTTCAGTAGCTGATGACCGTAAAGTCGGTCTCGGACATGGAAACCTCGCTGCACGTCTTCTCCGTGAGGATACTGAGTGCTTCGCATTCCTCGCAGGCCATGAGTCTTATGCTGCCGCTGAGGGTGCCATCAAGATTGCCGAGATGGCAAACAAGGTCCGTAAGAAACCTCTCCGCGTCATCCTCAACGGACTTGGAAAGGATGCTGCGAAGATCATTTCCCGTATCAACGGCTTCACATACGTACAGACACAGTTCGACTACTACACCGGAGAGGTGAAGGTTATCGACGAGATCAAATACTCTGACGGTGTCCGTGGTGGTGTACGCTGCTATGGTGCAGATGATGTACGCGAAGGCGTAGCCATCATGTGGAAGGAGAATGTCGATGTTTCCATCACCGGTAACTCCACAAACCCTACCCGTTTCCAGCACCCTGTAGCAGGAACATACAAGAAAGAGCGTGTCCTTGCAGGCAAGCCTTATTTCTCTGTTGCATCAGGTGGCGGTACCGGACGTACACTTCATCCGGACAACATGGCTGCCGGCCCGGCTTCATACGGCATGACCGACACCATGGGACGTATGCACTCTGACGCTCAGTTCGCAGGTTCTTCTTCAGTTCCTGCACACGTTGAGATGATGGGCTTCCTAGGAATGGGCAACAACCCTATGGTAGGAGCAACTGTAGCTATCGCTGTGGCTACTGACCTGGCTCTCAACAAGTAATCGAGACAGATTCACGATAAAGGCTCCCGTAAGCTTTCAAGGTTTACGGGAGTTTTTGTATATTGTCACGTGGAGCATAAGCACTTGAGTTGCAAGCATATAAGCAAAACTCTACTCCAGATTTCATGGAGTAGAGTTTTATTTAATAATCTATGTATCAGAATATTACACTCCACGAGCCAGCATCTTTTCCGCGACAATGCGGGCTGCATTGCCGATTATCTGCGGACAAGGACGCTTGCGGTAATATTCCGCTGTGCGTGCCGACGGAGCTGGAGATTCCGGAGCGGCCGCTTTGCCAAGACCGAGCAGTTCGCGGCACACTATGCTCCCTCCATTGACCTGTCTGAATCTTTCCGCAAATTCCTGAACGATAGCGTAGTTGGCCTTTCTTGCCTCCATATCTGCCGGAACGTCTGCGGGCGAGATGAAGCCGGCCATCATGGTGCAGCCGCTGAATGCGCCGCACACTTCGCGCATACGCCCCATTCCGCCACCGAAACCTGAACCGATAATCTTCAGCAGCTGTTCACTTGCCAGGCCTGAAGCCTCCAGCACATCGGCGAAAGCCAGTATCACGGATTGGGTGCAGTTGAAGCCCTGGCGGAACAGCGCCATTGCCTTTTCGGCCCGCTCTTCCGGGGAAAAGCCCTGCGGTAATGTCATCATATAAGGGAATCTGCTTTTTCAACAATCGCCAGCGTATCTGCCGGGACCAGGATAGTAGTGTCAGATGGAACTGAAAGGACTGTGTCTGCAGCAGGAGCAACCTCCGTATCCGCATGTTCAAGCCTGCCGGTCAATGACATCAGGCTGACTGTCAGCGCAGTGACCACTACGGCTATCAGAACCGAGAATTTGTCAAGATTTTTCTGTGTCATATTATATCATGTTATTGTCTGAATAGATTGCGCACCAATGCAGGAATGTCTGCGACCTTCATGACCTCGATACCTTTCGCGACGGCATTGTCAATGGACGTGAACGATGAGATGAATATTTTTCTGAAGCCGAGCCGGGCAGCTTCTGTAACGCGCCGCTCAGGCTGGCTGACAGGACGTATCTCGCCGCTCAGTCCTACCTCCCCGGCAAAGCAGATGTTGGCTGGTATCGGGAAGTCAAAATTTGACGAGAGCACGGCACAGACGACAGCCAAGTCGCATGCAGGGTCTGTAACTCGCAGACCTCCAGCCATATTCAGGAACACGTCCTTCATATTGAGCTTGAATCCGGCACGTTTCTCCAGCACTGCCAGGAGCATGTTCAGCCTGCGTACATCGAAGCCTGTCGCAGAGCGCTGCGGGGTGCCGTACGCCGCCGAGCTGACAAGTGCCTGCACTTCGAAAAGGAACGGGCGGAGTCCATCCAGCATTGCACAGATTGCCGTTCCACTCAGCCCCTCCTCGTGCATCGGGATCAGCATCTCGGACGGGTTGGTCACTTCGCGCAGCCCCTTGCCTGTCATCTCGAACACGGCGAGCTCTGACGTGGAGCCGAAGCGGTTCTTTATGCTGCGCAACAGGCGGTACGAACCCTTGTTGTCGCCTTCGAACTGAAGCACGACATCCACGATATGTTCCAGAATCTTCGGTCCGGCGATGTATCCGTCCTTGGTGATATGTCCGATAAGAATGACCGGGACTCCTGACATTTTCGCATAATGGAGCAGCAACGCGGTGACTTCCTTGATTTGCGACACGGAGCCGGCGGAGGAATCGACATTTGACGAGAACATGGTCTGAACCGAGTCCACGACCATGAGGTCAGGTTTCAGGGCATCAGCCTGAGCAATGATGCTGCTTATATCTGTTTCACTGAAGATGAAGCAGTTGGAGTTGTCGCCGCCAAGCCTGTCTGCACGCATCTTCACCTGGCGTGCGCTTTCCTCTCCGGACACGTACAATGTCTTGAGGGAGGGGGCGCCAAGAGGGATCTGCAGGGACAATGTGGATTTGCCGATGCCAGGCTCTCCGCCTATCAGCACCAGCGAGCCCTTGACAATTCCGCCGCCAAGCAGCCTGTCCACTTCACTGAGTCCCAGCGATATCCTGTTTTCCGCAGAGGCATCTATCTCCTTCAGGTGCAGTGGTCTGTTGCCTGGCGAGGCTGAAGACTGGGACATGTTCCGTGCAGACTTTCCCGTCGCCACTGTCTGCTCCACCATGGTGTTCCATTCTCCGCATGCAGGGCAACGCCCCATCCATTTGGGGCTTTCATTACCGCAATTCGTACAGAACCACACCGTCTTTTCCTTACTCGCCATAACCGATAATTTTCACAAAGATACGATAAAAAGCCCGAACCCTGTCATGCCTGGTGAGTCTGCCGCCTTTCAAGCTTACACTGATTATCAGACAGTTACATTTTCCAAATGTCTGCCCCGTGACATTTGGAAATCATAAATCATTGATAATCAACGATAATTCACTCATCCTGGCAATGTGCCAAATCATGCCTGACCGGCCGGCATGAAGTCGCAGCTCTTCTCTCTGCACCATGCTTGGCGGGACGGGGCCACGGTGAAATCACTAAACGGCTGATAATCAATGGGACTTTCGCACAGAGTGTGGATTTCGAGCTAAAAAATGGCTCAAATTCCACGCTACGCTATCGTAACATACTAAATATCAATAATATGCCATTTCCCACCGTGGCGCCGTCCCGACAAAGACAAAGCGAAGCACAGAAACAGAATGGAAAACGAGGATGAGAGCGGCTGCAGATCATGGCAGTTCCGCAGCAGAGTGCAGCGAAAAGGGAGCATGCTACTAGGAGGGATGTATGACGCAGCAGCATCTTTGGTAAAACATCCATTGTTACATTTGAGCTGACAGCGAGAATGACCGTAGGACGCTTCAGGGTAGGGCACAAAAAAAGCAGCATCCTGAGTTACCTCAAGGTACCGCAATTCTTTGTGTGCGCCCTCATGGACGCAGCCCGGGTTTTGTCCGATTACTCAGCAGCAACAGTGCTATCAGCAGCGCAGCAGCTAGTTGTATCAGCAGCAGCGGCGGCAGCAGCAGCGAGGCTGTCAGCTACACGTACGCTATCAGCTTTTGCCTGAGCTTCAGCTTCAGCTTTCTTAGCAGCATTGTTTCCGCAAGATGCAGCAGCAACCATCATGGCAACAACTGCCAAAGACATAAATACCTTCTTCATGGCTTTAAAACTTTAACTAGTTAAACTAAATTTTTTTAATGGCGCAAAAGTACATACATTTTTGACAACAACAAACAAAAATTTCACTTTTTTCGTTTCAAGTCACATAAGAAGCTGTTTTGAAATGATTTAAAAGTTCTTTAAAGTCTCTCAAACCTTCAGATAGTCATTTCAAAACAGCTTCTAAACGGCTAAAACCTAACGGTTTTGTAACGTTCTAGGCTCATGAAACAGCTCCATTCCATGAATGTTTCCGTCATCTATGTGGAACCGTAGCGCCGTCCGCTCCACGTGCCAGCCCTGGATACCGCAGGCCCCAGGGTTGATGTACAGAACACCGGCGGCAGGGTCGTTCTTCACCATGAGAATATGCGAATGCCCGCATACGAAGATATCCGGATGATAGCGTGACATCAATGCCCTG
Source organism: uncultured Bacteroidales bacterium (assembly GCA_934691625.1). Taxonomy (GTDB): domain Bacteria; phylum Bacteroidota; class Bacteroidia; order Bacteroidales; family UBA932; genus Cryptobacteroides. The sequence goes on from CAKUTA010000017.1 coordinate 12,786, forward strand.
GCCTTGTAGTCATATTTGCCTGGACGTCCGCCGATATGCATCATCAGAACACGCTTGCCCTCACATTCAAAGCATTGGTATTCAGGATATACGAGCCTGATATCCTGCCCGTCGCAATTCCCATAGACGCCCTTGAGCGGCTTGAAAGCGGCAATCGAATCCGCGAAATTGATACTTCCGCCGAAATCACCGGCATGCCATATCTCGTCCACAGGCGCAAGAAAATCTCTGAATTCCTGACCGAATACCCCATGGGTATCTGAAATAACACCTATAAACATATAAATCAATGATTTCAAAACAGATTCCCAGGCTAGAGCCATCTGTAATAGACCATAGACACGGCAGCCAGAGCAGCCGTCTCGGTACGAAGCCTTGACTCACCGATATGCACCGGGATGTAGCCCGCAGCCACGGCGGCATCCGCCTCCTCCCTGGAAAAATCTCCCTCCGGGCCGATCAGGACAATCACACTGTCTCCGCTGTATGCCTCGAGCTCGTCACGGATGGAATGCCGCTCTGCACCGTCCTCAAAACAATATGCGATAAGTTTCAACGCCTGTGTATCCGCAGTGCTGCCGATGAATTCGCGCACGGACATTGTCCCGGACAATTCTGGAATGGATGCTTTCAAGGACTGCTTCGCAGCCGAAAGGAGTATCCGGTTCATGCGCTCAGGCTTCAAGACCTTACGCTCTGAATGATCCCCAATCACAGGGACAATCCTGTCCACGCCGAATTCCGTTGCCTTTTCCGCGAACCACTCGTAGCGGTCGATGTTCTTCGTGGGGCAGACAGCCATTGTAAGGCAATATGGCTGCGACCCCCAGTCCCTATATTCCTCATTAATCTGAGCCTCAGCACCTTTCGGAGAATCGGAAATCAATGTGCACCTGTACATTGTCCCGTTCCCGTCTATAACACAGATGCTGTCGCCCGCGCGATGCCTGAGGACACGGACGCAATGCACCGACTCATCTTCCCCGAGCCTGCAGATACCTCCGGAGATATCGTCTGTCCAGAAGATTTCCATTACTCCCTGATTATCTGGATTCCGCCGTCAACATCGACCTTGATTATCTGCGAGGCCTGGCCTGTGGCACCACGCTCCAGTGACGGCTCCACGATATAATCCACTGCGGAGCGTATGGATTCAGGAATGTCGATGTACTTGTGAGGCGCAGGCTCTCCGGAAATGTTGGCAGAAGTCGATACAATAGGACGTCCGAGCTTGTATATCAAGCTTCTGCAGAATTCCATGTTTGGTATGCGGATGCCTACGCTCTCATCTTCGGCAATCACGTTATATGCCAGGAAATGTCTGTCCGCCACGGCTTTCTCCCCTTCCGCAGGAGCTTTGCCATGAATGGCTCCGGGATAAATCAATGTCATAGGCCGGTCGTTCACATCCACAAGCTGCACGGCGATATCGGGAATGACTTTCACGAAGCGGCATACCATGTCCATATCCGAAGCCAGAAGCACAAGGGCCTTGCTGTCGGAACGGTGCTTTATCCCGTAGATCCGCGCTACCGCTTCCGGGTTCGTGGCATCGCAGCCAAGCCCCCATACGGTATCAGTAGGATAAAGTATGACTCCGCCATCTTTCAGGACTTTAAGAGTCTCATCCACAATAACTTTAATGTCTTTCATACTATTTTGCAATTACAGCTTCCACAGGATAATGGTCCGAGAAGCGTTTATTTATCACTTTATGAGACAATGCCTTATAGCTCTCCGGGAACAGGACATAATCTATTCTCAGAAGCGGCTTCAGTCTGGAGAACGTGGCGCCGGAGCCGGAGCCCGCCTCCTCGAATGAATCCTTACGCCTGCGGCTCAGCCTCCAGTAGGTATATGACATCGGGGTATCATTGAAATCCCCTGTCACTATGACATTCTCCTTGCAGCTCTCGATGTCGTCAAGCACCTGGTCCACCTGACGCGGACGGCGCACAATCGAGCGGCGCATCTTTTCCTCAGTATCCTTCACCGCCTTCTTGTAGTCCTTCTCCAGGGCAGTGGCAAGGCGTGACAGAGAGATGTTGTAGCTCTCGAAATGGCAGTTGTACACTCGCAAGGTGTCACCTCCGATGCAGTAGTCGGAATAAAGCGCCAGGTTCGAGCTGTGCTCGAAGTCTATATGTCCTTTCGACAATGCAGGATAACGGCTCAGGGTTACATTTCCGTAGCTCCCGTATTTATTCACATTGACATAATACTTTATGTCATAGCTTTTCATCTGACGGGCGAGATAGCTGATAACCCGCTCCTGATTCTGCATGTAGAACTCCTGAAGGCAGATAATGTCGGCGTTCTCGGAGCGCAGGAATGCCATTACTGAATCGGCGCATTCCATTCTGGAGGAGAATTTCTCCCCTTGTGGCAAGGCGAAACGCCCGACATTGTATGAAACTATCTTAAAACCATCCGCATCGTCATCTCCTCCGGCAGTCGTCAGGCGGAAGAACTTCCCCGAGATCATAAATGCCGGAATGAGGGCGACAAGCGGGATGATGACAGCCCTGGAGCGCCGCAGGATCGCCCATACGAGCAGGATGAAATTCACTATCAGCAGAGGGAAGAACAGAAGCCCGAAAATAGTCATGAACCAGGCCTTGGCAGGATTGATATAGACAGACAGGTAGCTGATAATCAGCAATACAGCGGATATCGTCATCAATGTCCGCGATGTAATGCCGAAGAACAGGCTGTGCTTCTTCTGTCTTCCTGCCGCCATACATCAATACAGTTTACCCTGCCTGCGCCACCATCTGATAAGCAGCCAGCCGAACAGCATTCCGCCTAGATGAGCGAAATGAGCCACACCGTCCTGCAGCCCGGAGACACCGGTACCTAGTTCAATGACTGCGAATATTATCACGAACCATTTGGCGGTAAATGTTATAGGCGGAAACAGCAATGTAAGCCGGGACTGAGGATAAAGCATTGCATAGCCGATGAGGACACCATAGATTGCACCTGAGGCACCAAGCGTCGGGGTCATCAGGAGATTATGGTAGTTCACAGCAGCTCCGTTTGCCAGAAATGCCTGTGCCTGAATCCACTCCACACCGGTATGCAGCGCTGCTGCGCCAAGTCCAGTGACGAAATAGAATATCAGGAAACGCTTTGCCCCGAGGCTGCGCTCCAGTATCATGCCGAACATGATGAGGGTGTACATATTGAAGAATATGTGCCAGAAGCCTCCATGCATGAACATGTGGGTGACGATCTGCCATGGCTTGAAGAACGGCGATGCCGGATAGAACATCGCGAAGTTCGCCACCATGAACTGTTCATTGATCAATGTCGCGATGAACATCAGGATATTGATCGCAACAATATTTTTCGTGACAGGGGGTATCGAGGCGATAAATCCGCCGCGTCCTCCGCCGTAATTGTCATAATAATAGCTCATACCTTCTATTTCGAGTTTCGCAAATATTGAATCTATCTCATTTATCAAACTCTACCCCCACGCAGTTTTTCTGTCCATGTTGCCCCTATTCTAAATCCTGAGGAGAGGACTTACTATCGCCACAAGGACTCACTTGCGAGACATAAGCATTCTAAAAAAGCTTGTCAATGTCATCAGGGGACATGACTGTCATTATCTTGCGTCCGCTGCTGGTGTATTCTGAATTAGTGCATGCGAACAAGGAGTCCAGAAGCGTCCTTGCCTCCACAGGAGATTCCACCGGCTTGCCTTCCGCAGCACCCATCTTCGCAAATTTCTCAGCCATAGACGATTCCATCATTCCAGGAAGTGCCGTATGATTATCCGTCAATGCGATAAGCACATCAGCCATTGCAGCCTCCACACTGCTCTGGTCCACCTGGAATCCCTCAGGCATGCCGTTCACCACGATAGTATCGTTGCCAAACGGGGCTATATCGAAGCCAAGCGACCGCAGCAGCTCTGCATGCTCATCGAAGATCAGCCTGTTATCCACGCCTACATCCACCTGTACTGGGAACAATGCGCTCTGACTCACATGCTCGCCACCGCTCAACGCCTTCAGAAAACGCTCATACAGAACACGTTCACAGGCACGTCGAATATTGACAAGCAGAAGCCCGCCTTTAACTGATGTCGCGATATATTTCTTCTGGAGCACAACTAGCGACGGCTGCGAAGCGACCTTGTCCTCGAACAGCTTTCCGTAGTCCTCTCGTGGCTCCACGAAACGCGATGTGCCGCCACCGTATTCATGCCTTGTCTCGAAATCAGACATGCTGAAATCCGGAACGGAAGCTTTTCCCCGGTCAGAAACTTTTCCAAAACCTGCACCTCCTGCCGCAGGGGCATCGAAAGGATTATATTCAGGATCAATGTTGACATCCGGCTGGTGGACTGACGGCCTGAACTTCTCGAAGTCGCTGCTGAACACAGGCATCTCCGGGACATCGGCTGTATCGAAGTCTATACTGGCACCGAAGGAGTTCCTGCCAAGTGATTCTTTCACACAGGCATAGAGAGTCTGGAAGATCACGCTGTCGTCCTCGAATTTAACTTCGGTCTTGGTCGGGCTGATGTTAACGTCCACGCCATGCGGGTCCATTTCCAGATATATGAAATAGGAAGGTGTGGCTCCCTGTGGAAGCATGTTCTCGTAGGCATTCATGACGGCCTTGTGCAGATATGGGCTTCTGAAATAGCGCCCGTTCACGAAGAAGAACTGATTTCCCAATGTCTTTTTCGCGAGGTCAGGACGTCCGACATATCCGCGTATATTCACGATGGAGGTATCCACGCTCAAATCCACCACCTGGCTCACGACTCCGGTCCCGAGCAGATCCTGGATTCTGTATTTCAATGATTTGGCAGGCTTCAGCACATACAGTTCCTTATCATTGTGAATAAGGGTGGAACCTATCTCCGGCCTTGTAAGCGCGACATGCGTGAACTCCTCCACAGCATGTTTCAGCTCTACATTGTCCGACTTGAGGAACTTTCGCCGTGCCGGGACATTGTAGAAGAGATTTCTTACGGCAAAGCTTGACCCGACAGGAGCGGAGATCTCGTCGGTGGAGATATGCCTGGAATCCGCGAACTCCACCTGACAGCCCACTTCGTCACCTGCCCTGCGAGTCTTGAGCGTCACTTCAGCGACTGCCGCGATGGAAGCAAGCGCCTCGCCACGGAATCCGAAGGTCGTTATGTCCATAAGGTCTTCCGCTGAAGCAATCTTGGATGTGGCATGGCGCTCGAAGCAGACCACAGCCTCGTCTGGGGACATGCCGCAGCCGTTGTCAATGACCTGTATAAGAGTACGACCGGCATCCTTCAGCAGCACGGTTATCTGGCTGGCGCCGGCATCCACAGCATTTTCCATCAGCTCCTTGACCACAGAAGACGGCCGTTGCACGACCTCTCCTGCAGCTATCATGTTAGCTATATTGCTGGGTAATATTCTGATATCCATATTCTTTCAATGTACACAGGCATTCCGGGGAATCTTCCGCGAAAGCAGTTTGAGCAGATTTCATTGTCAGAAGCAGCCATCGTCTGACCGGCAGCTCCGCCCGTCCAGCCTGAATTTATCACATCTGGGATTCCTATAGCAGCGAATAGAACTTGGTGATATATATCATCACCACGGCAAAGAGGACAAGTCCAACCAGAGTGATTATCTTCTGGGCCTTGCTCGTGGAGCGTTTCTTATGTCCTCCGCGGAATGCACCATTCAGGTAGGAGCCAGGCACATACGGGGCATCCTTATGCTCCAGCGAGCCATCTACCTTGCCGAACTTCTGCTTAAGCTCGTCCTTTTCCTTATCGTAATATATGGGCTTGTAGTCGAAAACCCTATGTTCGCTTTCTCCGAACCAGCCGAAATTTGCCATATCAAAAACAGATTCTTAATCCTAGCAAATTTAATATAAATTTGTCAGAAACATATTTATTATCCGCCCGTATCGCTTTTCATTAATTATTTTTGCGGAGGATGCATTCCATCATTTCACAATATGCGCAGGAGCAGATATTTTCTCCGTAGAAAAGTCATTTCACCGGAGAAAGTAGCCGTTTTTGCTGTTTTGTCCGTAGAAATGGGATTATACCGGATATATACCGGCGGGACGGGGGGGGTACTCCTGACCCGGTTTACCCTTGACCTGGGACGGGTGCATGGCTGGCGGGGCAAAAGAAAAAGCACCTCGGAGAAATCCGAAGTGCCTTTATATTTCGTAGCGGGTCGCAGGATTGAACTGCGGACCTCATGATTATGAATCATGCGCTCTAACCAGCTGAGCTAACCCGCCATAACTGGTCAGAGACCAGATTTTGTTGAGATAGAAGGATTCGAACCCTCACTGACAGAGCCAGAATCTGTAGTGCTACCATTACACCATATCTCAATGTCAATTCCCATTATTTTCACAATGGGAATGCAAAATTACAACTCTTTTCCGATTCTACAAACATTTCAGAAGAAAAATATGCAAAAACCAGCTAATTTCTGAAGATTCACGGGGACAGACCGCAGAGACAGACTCATCCCGCTTTCAGGAAATCTCTCCGCCGAAACACTTCAGAAAATCGCGTCCGGCCAGAAGCCAGGCAGCTCTATCGCCTATATATCAATGCTGCAGCCCAGACCTCACAGCCCTCGCACCTGCCGACAAATCCAAGTTTCTCGGTAGTTGTCGCCTTCACGGACACGCAGCTCGCATCCACGCCCATGATGCCTGCCAGGGTTTCACGCATCTGCTGAACATATCCGCCGATTTTCGGGCGCTGCAGAGCTATGGTTATATCAGCATTGCCCACAGCATAGCCCTCGCCGGATATAAGCTCCATAACCTTGGCAAGCAGCATCTTGCTGTCAGCACCCTTCCACTCGTCGGACGTATCCGGGAAGTGATGCCCGATGTCGCCAAGGGCAAGGCATCCGAGCAGGGCATCACACAGGGCATGAATCGCCACATCCCCGTCAGAATGCGCCACGAAGCCGCAGTCAGAATCTATCTTCACACCACCAAGCCACATAGGCAGCCCGGAAGCTATCTGGTGGACATCATAGCCGTTACCCACCTTGAACGGGCACATTGAACCTGCCATAACACTATTTCTCATCAGGTTTGCTGCATGTATAGCCCAGCTTCTCGATAGCCTTCTTCAGTATCGCCTCATCCGTCTTGGAAGGGTCATAAGATATAGTGACAGTCTTATTCTCCAGGTTCACCTCCAGAGACTTGACACCTTTCTCGAAAGAGATATTCTCCTTCACTTTCTTCACACAGTTCTGGCAATGCAGCCCCACATTAAAAACAACAGTCTTCACATCCTTCTTAGGAGCCGAAACTGTTACAGATGCATTGGCGTAAGCCGATTCTGAAATCATCATAGCCACAGGCAGCATGGCAGCTGCCACAGCCGTAAAAATCATCTTTTTCATATATTTCAGCAATTAATTAAATATCAATGTATTAACATTTTTCAAAATCGTCATATCCGCTATTTTGAAAAGCATCAAACAACTATCACTCAGCAAGTTAAGCAAAACCCGCAAAAGCAGTTTCCTACTTCCAAAGCGTAAACCTGGCGCCAAGATAGAATTTCGTGCCCATGATCGGCCCCCAGACAGCGCTGGCATCGAAGTCCGGGCGGGACGCATCCATATGGTCACCATGACTGCCTTCAAGTGCCGTGCCGACAATCACGTTCTTCTGACGAAAATTCGTCAGATTCTCCGCGCCAAGGTATATGTCCACGCCCTTGAACCGTTTCGTAACCTGCAGATACAGAAGCGGATATGCAGGAGTATAGCCATCCTTATACAGCAGCTTGCCATCATCCCCGCGCAGTTCTTTCATGAACTCATAGACACGCGCCTTGCCGTTCACTGAAGCCGTGAAGTCGAAGATCCACTTGTTAAGGTTCGTTGCATACTGAAGATTCAACACCCCCTTATAGCGGCTTGTCATAGGGCGCTCCACAAGTCCACGCCCCTCCAGTTCCACCTTGGCATCCGTATAGCGGAATGTGGCAGTCACAGTGAAGCGGCGGAAAGCCTCGACATTGAAATCAACCTGATAATTATTGGAATATGAGCGTTTCCCGTCCAGGGCATAGAAGTCGATGGAATTCAGTCCATGCTCATAATCGACAATCATCTGCTCGCGGAACCGCGTGCCGAAATAGTCCAGGCTCAGGTAAGTGTCCTTCGATGCCCCGAAAGGCAGGTAGAAAGTGGCATTGCCCCCGAATGTCCACGCATCCTCCAGAAGGTGCTCCGAATAGGCTCCAGTAAACGACTTTCCAGTCGAGAACACACCGATATTGTCAATGAGAGGGAGTGCCCTCCTTAGCCCACGTCCCGCATTGCCCCTGAGCACCACCTGTTCAAACGGGCTATATTTCAATGTTATACGAGGCACGAAGCGAAAGCCCTCGCCATTGAACAAGTCTCCACGCAGCCCCACAATGGACGAGAACTTGTCTCCGGCATGGAACGTATATTCTCCCGAGAGCCCAGCATTATAGAATGTGCTTACAGACTTGCCAGGGTCAATCCTCTGAGCTGCGACATGACGCATGAAATCTTCGCCATAGCGATCCGCTGTTCCTCCGAGAGCAAGTGTAAACTTATGGGAATCATTGATTTCATCCTGAAAAAGGACATTGATAAATCCGGAGTTCTGTGTCGCCATATACCTGGACGCGCCGAACCACGAGTCCATGTCAGTAAGTGTATAGTCCGCCACGAAAGCAATATTCCTGGCATTGTCCTCGCTTACAGGCACTCCGACCTTTACATAAGCATTAATCTGCCGGTTCACAATATCCGAGCCCCACGGCTTGCCTGATGCCAATGTGTATGTTTTATGGTCATATCCGTTCTGCCCGCCATTGCGCATGTCCTGAAGCGCCCTTACGCCAAAACGCACCTGCACCCCGTCACCACCATAGTACAGCCAGCGGTTGGCAAAGTTGAACTGCAGCATCTCAGGGTCATCCATGAAGCCATCGTGATTATGGTCAGATGTCCTGAAATTCCCTGAAACATACCCCATCAGGACAGTGCTCCACTTCTCACCCATCTGCAGAGATGAAGCGACATTGAAGTCCGTCTTCGTGTCGTTCATGACAGAGGCATTCAGAAACAGCGGCTTCTCGTCCGTAGGCTTGCGGTACTCCATATTTATCTGTCCCGTAATGGATTCCGAGCCATTATTCACAGACGAAAGCCCTTTGGAGACCTGTATGCTTTCAAGCCACTGCCCGGGGACATAAGAAAGTCCGAATGGTGCCGCCAGACCGCGCATCGAAGGGCGGTTCTCGTCCAGCATCTGCGTATATATTCCGCTCAAGCCCAGGAGCCTTATCTGCCTGGCGCCTGTCACGGCATCGGAATAGCCCACCGTCACGCTGGCTGAATTCTCGAAGCTCTCCGCCAGGTTGCAGCATGCCATCTTCTTCAGACCCGCAGAGGAAATCACCTCCGTGCGCAGCTCCTTGCCGCGGGAAAGGTAGTTCCCGTCCTGCCGTGCGACAAAAACCGTCGCATCAAGGCTGTCAGCCCTGTCCCGGTAGATGCCTGTCGTATCCGGCATCTGTGACAATGCTTCAGCACCGGCAACAAGGCAATGTGCCAGTATCAGAGCGGCTGATATAACGTAAAATCCTTTCATTTCCTATCTTTTTCCGCAAAGATAGCCACTCTTCCGCAATCCCGGCTTACGATTTTCCGATGAAATCTTATGATAAAAACCGCGGTTTTACATAAGAAGCTGTTTTGAAATGATTAAAAAGTTGTTTGAAGTAAAAATTCTTTCATCTTCTTCCCAGGATTTCAGGTCAGATAGGCACCACTATCTTCCCAGCCCCCAGTCGAACCTGAAGTCTTTTCCTCTCAAACCTTCTGATAATAATTTCAAAATAGCTTCTAAGGAACTGACAATCAAAGAAAAAGCTGATTTCAAAATAGGCATCGCACCAATTTTGAAACCAGCTACACAATTAAGTATCAGAGCCTTAACTAAAAGCGCCAGAACATATCACTACTTCTGCACTTCCAGTACAGCAGATACAGGATAGTGGTCAGACATATACTGCACACCTTCATAGACATCACGGATAGTATGGAACTTGAGACCCGTGAATCCGCGATAGAAGATATGGTCAATAACAGAGCTGGACTGTCCCCATCCGTTATATGAGCCATAGTTGTCAGTAACCGGGCACGCTGTACGCGCATCTGTCATCAACGCCTTCACGCTGTCGAAGATAGGATCATCGGTAGTGGAGTTGAAGTCAGCGGTGATGATGACAGGCCAGTTGCCTGTATTGAGCTCAATGATCTTGTCGCGGATAAGAAGCAGTCCGTTCTCTCGTGCAAGCTTGCCGGCATTGTCCAGATGTGTATTCACGTACATAAATGTAACGCCTGAAGGCTTGTGCTTGAGCACAGCCCATGTGGCGGTCCTGTAATACTTCGCATCCCAGCCCTTGGAAGGAGTGTCAGGAGTCTGCGACAGCCAGAAAGTCCCCCAGTTGACCAGTTCCACATCGCTTGTCTTGTAGAAGATACCCATCGTCTCGCCTGCGGTCTTGCCGTCATCACGGCCAACGCCGATCCCTTCATAACCTGTTACCTGAGACCTCAAGAAGGACATCTGATCCTCGCGTGCCTCCTGCACTCCGAACACCGTAGGATTCTCCTTGGCGAACATCGGAGGGATAGCCTTCTTGCGGAGATCCCACGCGTTGGAAGTGTTCTTGTCCCCAGTAGAAGTCCTGACATTGAATGAGATGACCTTTATCTGGTTATCAGCAATGACATCCGGCGTGACTTCCGAAGGCTCACTGGTTCCGGAACCATCAGGCCCCGGGATATAATCTGCATTGTCAAGTGATGCGGAGCAAGCGCCAAGCATCACGAAAAGACTGAAAATAAATGATATACGTTTCATAATACGCTATTTTGTTACAAGAATGTTGTCGATGAACCAGCGCGAGAAATCTCCGGCTGCAGGTGCACTTGTAAATGTAACCTTGGTGTCGGCTGTCACGCCTTTTATATTCAGTTTGAAATTAGTGAACTTGTCTGTAGCCAGACCATCTACAGTGACCTCTGTCTTACCGTCGATGGTACCGCCACCTGTGACTTTCACGACTACTGATGTAAGGTCTCCCTTCTTGTCGGCAGGTTCGCCAGCTTTCGCATTCGGCCTGTCGGCAGGAGTATGGTAAGCCATCGCATCGAATGAGAGCACAAGATCACCTGCTGCCCCGAATGCAGGAGTCGTGAGAGAGCCCAATGAGTTCACATACTCGGCCCTCTTGACAGTCTGTGACTCCACATAGCCAATCTGCGCATATCCGCGTCTCTGATGTACATTCTCACCGGTCATGCCGTTCTTCTGCGCCTCGCTCCATCTGGAGATGTCGCTACCGCAGAAGTTCATCATAGCAGCAAGCCTGTCACCCCACAGATAATCAAGACCTTCAGTCAGATTGTCGAACGGCTCATAATATACCGCGCCAGAAGGAACTGATGTGGATGCCGAATACTCATCGAACAGAGCCACGCAGCAGGTAAGTCTGACATCAGAACCAAGGCCTGTGGTCGTTGCATTGTTCACAGAGGTATTACCTGTAGCTGTCCATCTGAGATACAATGTCTGTCCGGCAGAGAAGCTCACCTCAGGAGTAAGTTTGAAGTCATAGTAATAATAGAATCCGGAGCCTGCCACCGCCTTGTCTATAGCGAAGTCCGCGCCAGGTTTCCATGTCTCCTTGTCTGAAGAATACTCCAGTTTCCAGTTCTTCACTGCACCACCGGTTCCTCCGACACCGAATGCCACATGGAATGTGGACGGAAGATCTACCTGGAGCGGAATTGTCATATAATATCCGGAGCCGTCATCTCCTGTAAATGACTTGCCAGGGATATTGTCATGGGCTGCCTCATCGGCCCAGTGCGACATTCGGAACTGGCCTGAACCCGTCATTATAGATGTGGCCTTCGCCTCCATGACTGCGCCAATCTTGTCATCACTGTCCTTAAGATAGAAGTCCGTTCCGAGGTTTGCATACGTACCGTCCTTCATCACGCTGTATTTCAAGTCCTTGTTCTTCTGCGAGTTCGCATAGAATGACAGGATGTACGGCAGCTGACGGACACCTATCTTCACTCCGAAGCGCATGCCATTGAACGGCACATCTGAAGATGAAGTAGGAGCAATTTCAGGCACAGCAGCGGCAAAGCCTCCGATGCCGCCCACAGCGCATGACCCGTCCTTCGCCTGGGACAATGCCAATGCAGACTCCTCTGAGACTCTCAGCCTGATATTGTTACCTTCCTCGTCTTCAAGCAGAGGACAGTCGCCAAGCACACCAGAAAGACCAGAATCAGTTATCTGAAGCGTAGAGCTCACATACATCGACTCATATTTACCAGAAGCGAGAGCCGTATAATCGACAGCTACAGGCTTGACCTCAACGGGTGTCACATCAGTGCTGTCTGCCCTGGATGCCTCCAGGACAAGATAGCCGGCATCATTCCTGTAAAGCACAGCATCAGCCAGAGGTACGGACACCTCGACACCTGCTGCATAAGAAGGCATCTCCGGAAGTGTAACCGTAATGCCGGACTCTGGAGATGTAAACGAATCCTCGATAGCGATAGAATTCGCGAACCAGTTCTCCGTATTGATATTGGACACCACAAATCCACGCACAGAGCCGTCCGCAGTCAGCTGAACTTTTTCCCCATTCTTGCTCATTGCCCTGAGCTCGCTGATGGATATGATGCCCCCGTCTTTTGCGGAGGCCTGGCGAATCCGCACTTCTGTTGAAACCGAATTGTCAGAAACAGCCTCCAGTTTCAGCTCCGCCTCGCGGGCTTCGCCATCATTAGGACTGATAGTCAGGACCATGTCCGCATTCCCGGTGCTCTGCTCAAGAGAAGCAGAAATCCAGTCCACAGCAGCGGAAGAGACCTTCCACTTGGTGTTGGATATGACAGAAAGCGTATATTCAGCACCTGAAGCAGCCGATACGATAGCCTCCTTATCGACCGAAAGCTGCTGGATAGGCATGTCCGGATTCTTATAGCACCCGGAAAGCATTGCCACGACAGCCAGCATTGTCAAATATATTCTAGTTTTCATTACTGTTCATTATTAAAGTCCAGTCCATCCTCCCAGCCTGGGTTCTGTTTCACTTTTCCCTGCGTAAGGACAATGTCATCAGTAGGAATCGGATACAGGTAGTCCCTGTCCTCATTCCACTTCCTCTCGATATCATAGTTCGCTGTAATATATCCGGATGTGCCGCCTTCAGAAAGATGAAGATCATCAATTGAAGCATAGACGACACCATCGGCAGCCGCAGGGGCATTGCCTTCATAGATAACGAAATCAATGCTTCCGTTACCGTCGAGGTCATAAGAGCCTGCACCAGGGAAATACATTCCATAGAACGGACGCTCGAAGCGTTTGCCTTCCTTCCAGCGCATGATGTCCCAGTAGCGGAAGCCCTCACAGAGTAGTTCTACAGTTCTCTCGCGCCTGATTTCCAGTATGACGCCCTGATTATCGCCTTTCACATTGCTGTAGCCTGTAACAGGATCAAGCAGATATGGATCAGGAGAAGCATTAGCGGCAGCCATCTCCAGATGAGGCATCTGCACCCTGTCCCTGAGCTTGTTGACAGAGATGTCGAGATCGCTCTGCGTCAATGTACCAAGCTCCGCTTTCGCCTCTGCATAGTTCAGATAGACTTCTGCCGTACGGAAAAGAGGGATATCATTTTCGGAAGCCTTATAGGCATCATACTTTGTCGCTCCGACATATTTAGTTATCTGATAGCCTGTTACAGTAGCTGCCATATCAGGGGCAAGCTGTTCAGTCTTGTCAGTCCTGGTATATCCCGGTGTACGGATAGACTGCGCCAGACGCGGATCCCTGCTAGAGCATTCCTGCGCAAACTGCATTGTCTTGTATCCTGCCTTGTCTGTAAAACGTGTGCCGTCCGCCATCAGATACATGTTCACGACGTCCTTCATGAGCCCAAGACGGCCCATAGACACGGAAGTATAGCGTCCGTTGGCATCATGCACAAGTCCAAGAGACTGCGAATAAGCACGTGACAGGATGATTTCGCTACGGTCCGAGTCAAGAAGATTGAACAAATCCCTATATGGCTGCTTGCCCTGGGAATACAGGACATAGCCTGATGTGCGGATAAATGTCTCACCGGCCTTTGCAGCTTCCTGAAGGCATTCTTCCCAATCCCCAAGCTCATGGTATTTTCTGTATGTGCCCTCGAAAAGGAAGATTCTGGACTTGAGAGCGAGTGCTGTCCATTTGGTGACACGATAGACATCTTTCGCCTCAGGAAGATTATCCACCGCGAAGTTAATATCCTCAAGCACCTTATCCATCACATACTTACGGTCATCACGGGCTTTATACAGCTCCTGGGAATCAGCATCCAGAGGCTTGTCCACCCATGGCACATCCCCGTAGCGCATGACCTTGTCCAGATAGAACAGCGCCCTGAAGAATCTGGCGACTCCGAGATACTCGTTTCTTGCAGATAGATCCTCGCACTGGTCAGCATGCTCGATAAAGAAGTTCACGCTTCGGAGAGCTTCCCATTTCCACGTGCTTGCAGTAGAAGGTACAGTACGCTTTCCGGTAAGTTCTGCCGGCACATCAATTCCGGTTATATAGTCAGCCCTTTCCGCGTATACGGAAGCGGCCTCAGGCAGCATGGAATAGAAGTCATTTGTATAAAGACGGCACTCATCTTCAGTACGGAAAAACGTTTCCGGAGTCATCTTATCCTTCGGTGTCCTGACCAGGAAATCATCGCATCCTGCGGCAAGAACAAGCGAAAGTATTGGCAACAATAAATATATCTTTTTCATATCCAATCATTTAAAATGTCACAGTAACACCAAAGGAGAATGTTTTGTAGAACGAATAGGTATCTCCATTCTTGTTGCTTGCGATAGCCAGCAGCTCTGGATCCACATATTTGTTATGCTTCTTTACAGGGCTGGTGTACCAGAGGTTCTCGCCACTGAAATATACTCTCAGTTTGGAGATCTTCGCCTTCATTGTAACTTTCTCAGGAAGGGTATATCCCAATGTGAGATTCTTCAGACGGAGATATGCCAGATTCTGCAGATACCTGTCATTAGTATAGTAAAGAGAACCTGCATTCAATGCTGAATAGCCTCTTGCACGAGGGAAATATGCATCCTTGTTATCCTCAGACCAGACATTGGACATGAAATCTTTGCCCACGAAAGAGACATAAGGGCGGCTGTAAGGTCCCCAGAAATGCATATTGTCCGAGCCCGGATACCAGTCCTGATGCCCGATTCCCTGGAAGAAGATGGAGAAGTCAATGCCCCTATAGTCAAATCCGCCATGAAAGCCATAGAGGAAGCGCGGCTGGCTGTTTCCGATGACCTCCCTGTCGCCATGGTCGTCAAGTGTACTTTGGCCGAAACTCAATTCACCATCCCCGTTAAGATCGAGATATTTCATATCACCGCCACGGACTCCTGTAACTCCGACAGACTCATAGTAGTCCTTGCAGACCTTGGACATATCCACCTTTGAAGCATATTCTGCCGCCTCCTCGTCAGAAGAAAACAGTCCACCCACACGGAAGCCCCAGATCTCGCCCAGGCGCTTTCCCTTATATGGTTCGCTGATAAGCCCTGACGGGTTATCTGTCCTGGTGTATTTAGCCGTATAGTCAGCAATGTTTCCACCGATATAGTATCCGAACCTCCTCTTTGCCAGCATGAACGAGTCTTTCCATTCTATCTGAAGTTCCCAGCCTTTGGTCCTGATGTCATTTGCATTTACCTTAGGCTCTGACGCACCATAGATTGACGGAAGTTTCTTTCCTGTTGTAAGGATGCCCTTCGTATCACGGATATACATATCTCCAGTGAATGTAAGCCTGTCCTTAAGGAAGCCAAGATCCAGACCAAGGTTCTTTGAAACGACAGTCTCCCATGTTCCGGACGCCACAGGATCATCCACAGTCGCATGCCCGGAAAGAGTAGAGCCATCGAAGGTGTAGCTCATCGTTCCCTTGGTATTTATATTCTGATAGTAGTCGTAATAACCGATATTCTGGTTTCCGAGGGAACCGTATGAAACACGGAACTTGGCGTTGTTCACAAAAGGACGGATACGGTCCCAGAAACTTTCCTCACTTATGCGCCATGCCGCAGATGCTGACGGGAAGAAGCCCCAGACATTGTTTCCGACAAATCGTGAGCTGCCGTCATAGCGGCCGTCAATCTCTGCGAGATACTTCCCCTTGAAGTCATACGCCGCACGGAAGAAGAAACCGGCCAGAGAGTATTCGCTGATACCACCTGTAAGCTTGCTGACCTCTCCTGTAGCAAGGTTGAAATCCGAAAGGTCTTCAGAAAGAAGATCCTGCCTTACGACATTGAGATCCTTATAATGACGGGCCTCGTAGTTGAAACCTGCGACAGCAGAGAAATGATGCCTGGAAGCCCATGTATTGTCGTATGAAAGATATGCGTTCGTCACGTAGTTGTTCTGCTCATAGACAATATCAGACAGCTGGTCCTTGAACGAACTGGTGGATTCCTGCAGAATCTCTCCAGGATATTCCGAGTATTCCACCGTGCAGTCACGGAACTCGTTACGCAGATATCCGAACTTATAGGAGAAATCAGCATTGAACTTGAGGCGCTTGGTGATATCCGCCGTCAATGCCCATGTGGATGTCACCTCGAATGTTCTCTTCCTGCCCCAGTTCTTGCCCTTGAGCATCATCGCACTATATCCGTCCATGATATAATGGGAGGACGAGTTCGTGAGAACCGTGTGTGATACTGCCGTGCCATCAGGATTCTCAGGGACGAAGCTGGCGAGTGCATGGAGAATAGGCTTTCTGAAATTATTCGCACCGTAGCTGTATGTACCGTTGAAAAGCTTCGTGTTGCTGGAAAGTTTCAGCCAAGGAGTTATCTGCACATCAACCTTAGCCCTGGTATTAAATGAAGTATAGTCATCCGGATTCTGCCTCCACACACCGTTCTGACGGTAGAAACGTCCGCTGACCATGTAGGTGACATTCTTGGAGCCACCACGTACCGTGACATTGTAGTCCTGTGTCGGACGGCTCTCGTCATAGACATAATGATACCAGTCGAAGTTTCCAAGATAGACGTATGAAAGGCGTCCGTTCCTCATCTCGGTAAGCACCCATGGGCGCTCCGGGTTCTCGGTCTTGTCGTTCCTGCGGTCCCACAGACGCTGATAGTCATACTCGGTATAGCTGGTATAAGGCACACCGCCCTTGGTCTTCATGAACAAGTCTGCAATATAGGCAGAGTAATATCCCCTGGTCTCGAAGTCTGTAGAGACAGTATTCGCTGAGAATGAGAACCTTCCGTCGAATGTAACAGTCGGCTTCTGCTCCTTCTTTCCGCTCTTGGTGGTCACGAGAATCACACCGAATGCAGCACGTGCACCATAGATTGCAGCAGATGACGCATCCTTCAGGATAGAGATAGACTCGATATCATTGGAGTTGATACGGTCAAGATATGTCTCCATTCCATCGACGAGAATCAGCGGAGAACCACCATTAGGGGATGTATTGCCTCGGATGTTGAATGTACTTCCAGCTCCAGGCTGCCCGGAAGACTGTGTGATGTTAAGGTTCGGCACCATACCCTGAAGAGCCTGTCCGACAGAAGCCACAGGCCTGTCCTTCATCTCTTCTGCCGATACGGCAGCGACAGCACCGGTAAGGTTTTCCTTCTTCTGCACTCCGTAGCCGACGACCACAGCGTCAGAAAGGACATTGTCAGATTCTTTCAGGACAATGTCGTAAGGCATCTTCTCGTTCCCTGTAAGGTGGATGGTTCTGGGCTCGTAGCCGAGATAGTTAACCTCGATATCGGCCGGCCATGAGAAGCCTGTGATGGTGTAGGCGCCGTTGACATCTGCAATGCCGACATTCGTGGTACCTGAGATACGCACAGACGCACCGATGAGCGGCTCACCGGCAGAGTCCACGACCTTGCCTTCCAGACGGGCAGTCTTGGCAGACGGGCTTTTCACCCCCTGTCCGTTTTCCTGCTTATCATCCTTCACCACTGAGATGTGATGATCATTGATGATGTACTTTACTTTATCTCCGGCGAAAATCTGGTCAAGAACATTGTTGATGGTCCCTCCGGTCACATTGACCGAAACCACCCTGTCCATATCGACCTCACCGGCATTGACGACGATAGAGTAGCCGCCTTCCCTATGCAGCTGCGCAATTGCTTCCCGCACAGAGACTTTCTTCAGGTTCAGCGTGATGCCCTGCGCGTATGATAACACGCAGACAACAGCCGAGACCATAGTCGCCAGGACGTAGCGTCCCAGGCGACGGAATCCGTTATCGCTTTTCATTGAAAAAAATTAATATTGGTGTTATTAGGATCTGTTTTGAAATGATTGAAAAGTTGTTTGAGGTAAAATTCCTTCATCTTCTTCCCGAGTCCTTAGGTCAGATAGCCACCGCTATCTTCCCAAAATTCTGGGTCGAACCTGAAGTTTTTTACTCTCAAACCTTCAGATAATAATTTCAAAACAGCTTCTGAATTGCTTTGAAACTACCTTGAGAAGATATACAGAACGTTGCTCCTGTCGGTTATTCTCATGGAGCCGTCCGCATTAATGGAAGAGAGTATGGCATCCAGCCCCTCTCCCTCGGTGAACCATGCGTCAAAGCGTCTGCCTGAAAGATTCCCGTCCGCAACGACTATCTGGCGGTTGAAGATTCTTTCCAGGTCAGCCACAATGTCGTCAAGACGCTGATCCATGAAATGCAGCGATCCGGCAGTGCTCATCTGGCTGATGAACTCAGGAGAGAAACGCCTCCTGGAGACACCACCGGTATGCCCGTCATATTGAAGGACATCGCCAGGACTCATCGAATATGTCACAGATGTGCTGTCAGACGCCACAAGCATCTCCACCAGGCCTTCCGCCAAAGCGATCTCCGAACTTCCTGACGAACTGTATGCCCTGAAATCGAACACGGTCCCGAGCACCCTTACAGAAACGGGACCGGAGGTGATGACAAACGGCTTATGCGGATTTCTGGAAACCTCTGCGAACACTTCCCCGTCCAGGAATATCTGGCGAAGATCCGACTTGAACTCCGAAGGATATGTGATACGGCTTCCCGGCTTGAGAAGCAGACGTGTGCCGTCAGGCAGCACTATATCACGGTGCTGTCCTTCAGGAACCGTGACTTCCGACCAGTACACCTTCCGTTCCGAAGCTGACTCATAAGCGATTCCGCCGAAGAAGAGACCGGCTGCACATGCAGCGGCCGCCACAGCTGCGGACACTTTCAGAGCCACCTTGCGGAATGTGTTTCTCTGTTTTCTGAAGCCGAGTCTGGAGGCGACAGCCGCATAAGCACGGCGTGCCTCCCCCGACTCATCCTCAGAGTCCAGAGAATCGAAGATGTCCTCAAGCTGAGAGTCTGTATATTCCTCTATATTCTTCATCAGCTTCTTTACCTGGTCACTTCTGCATTGAGACGGATATCCGCGGCAGAAGCGCCGACCATTATGCTGAACTTGCCAGCGTTAGCACGGAAATCATGTATATCGACGTCATAGAACGCGAATGCCTCCTTTCCGAGATGCACTGTGACAGACTTGCTCTCGCCTTTCCCTAGCTGCACCCTGGCATAGCCTTTCAGCTCCTTGACCGGACGCGGCACAGACGGGGAAACCTCGCCGACATATACCTGCGCCACCTCGGCAGCAGCCATCTTACCATGGTTTGTCAATGTGAATGTCACATCAGCGCCATCTCCTGACGGCACCACAGACAGATTGCTGTACTCGAAATTGCCATAAGTAAGGCCGTATCCGAATGGATACAGAGGCTTCGTACCGAGCCTGTCATATC
Source organism: uncultured Bacteroidales bacterium (assembly GCA_934691625.1). Lineage (GTDB taxonomy): Bacteria > Bacteroidota > Bacteroidia > Bacteroidales > UBA932 > Cryptobacteroides. Next base: position 32,730 of record CAKUTA010000017.1, read on the forward strand.
CTCTGTAGCCTACGAAGACACCCTCATTGTAGGTCACATACCTGTTTGTGAAGCCGCGCTTGGTCTCGGCCTTCTCCCTTGTATAATAGCTGTCATGCACAGGGTTATCCACCCATTCGGCCTCGATACTCATCGGAAGTCTGCCTGACGGAGAAAATTCGCCTGCGAGCATACGGGCGAGCGCAAGACCGCCTTCCTGCCCAGGATACCATCCCATGATGATAGCCTTCACGTCATCCTCCCATGCAGACATGTCGAAGCCGCCACCTGAATATATCACGACAATTACATTGCTGTTATGCGCCGCCGCGAACTTTATCATGGCATCCTGGCCTTCAGGCAATGTGAATGTCCTGTCATGGTCCTCTTTCTCCGTATTGATGTCGAAGCCGGCGCAGATGACAACAGATGAGGCCGACTCCAGCGCCTTCACATTCTCAGGAGTGTCATAGTCCAATTTTTCAGAAGGTTCTATGAGCTGGACAGGGAAATTCTTCCCCAGATGCTGCATTCCGGCATACAGGGAGATGGAATAGAGGGGATCCACCCGTCCGCTTCCGCCACCGCAAGGGATGCGGTCCGCATTAGGTCCCATAACCACAACGCGGTTCTTGCGCCCTGCCTTCAGAGGAAGCGCCCCATCGTTCTTCAGCATCACGGCTGACTCGCATGCCATCTTATATGCCACTTCGCGCGAATATGCATTGTCCTCCGAAATGGACTTGTCCAGCTGCGGCCTGTCCAGAAAGCCGAATGCGATAAGTGTCTGCAGGATGTGCTGAACCTTCTCGTCGATTTCGGATTCACGGATCACACCGCTATCAATCAGAGGCTTGATGAATTCATACTTGAAATAGAATGCTCTAGGCATCTCGAGGTCAAGACCCCCATTAACAATCCCAAGCGTGGAATATGTAGATGTCCAGTCTGACATTACCAGACCGTCAAAGCCCCATTTCCCGCGCAGATTATCCTTTATAAGAAAGCTGTTTTCTGAAGAATGGACATTGTTCACGAGATTATAGCTGGTCATTACAGAGCCGACCTTCGCCTCCTCGACAGCTGCGCGGAACGCAGGGAAATAAATCTCATTCATCGTGCGCTCATCCGCATTGGAACTGACATGATGACGGTCATACTCCTGGTTGTTCAAGGCAAAATGCTTGATCGTAGCCATAACGCCTTGAGACTGCACCCCCTCTATGTAATTGACTGCTGTCCTTGACGCAAGATACGGATCTTCGCCCATATACTCGAAATTACGTCCGCAAAGCGGGCTTCTGTAAATGTTCACACCAGGTCCGAGCAGGATATGCACTCCCCTTGCCCTGGAGTCCTGTCCGAGAGCGACGCCCATTTCGTAGGCCAGCGCCTGATCCCATGACGCGGCAGCGGCGACACCGCATGCAAACAAGGTGCTTTTAGTGTTATTGCGGACACCTTGAGGGCCGTCCGCCATTCTGATTTCCGGGATGCCCAGCCTTTCTACAGGTCTGATGTAGAAGCCATCACGATATCCGGCGATGTATTCTACCTTTTCCTGAAGTGTCATCTGGTCCACCAGGGATTTTGCCCTGTCCTTGCAGGCCTGTGTGATCTCCTGCGCACCCGCAAGATTCACCAAGCAGACAAGAGCTGCTGAGATAAAGACTTTCTTCATTTCTCTGAAAAAAACATTAATACTATGATGTGTCTGCGACTGGTTATCAGTCATACACATATAGTACAACGTTTTCAGACCCGATACGTAATGTTTCTCCTGTCTTTTCATGAAATTTTTCATCTTTACCTGTCTAATGTTGCTATGAAGAATATTTTTCTGAACGCAAATTCTTGAGTGCCAGCTCTATATGTTTTTCCACCGTCCTTACCGACAAACCCAGGCGTGAAGCTATCTCCTCATTCGGCAGATGATCCAGGCGGCTCATCTTGAATATCTGCTTCCGGCGCTTAGGCAAGGCGGATATGGCATTGTCCAGCTCCGTCTCCAACTGGCGGAAATAGAGCGATTCCACCGGCTGCCGGCCATCCTCCACCGTATCTGCCGCCTCAATCGGGGCTTCAGAAATGCGCGACTTGGCTTTCAGCCAGTTAAGTGCGGCATTCCTTGCCGATATTATCAGCCAGTTCCTCAATGATTTCTGCGGGTCGATGCTTAAGCGCCTGTTCCAAAGCCTTATGAACAATTCCTGAGCCAGGTCCTCCGATGCCGGCCTGTCCCCGATGAATCCCATAATAAACTTTCTAACAACAACATAGTATCTCTCAAAGAGCTTTCCGTAGCATACCTCGTCCCCACGTACGAGTCCTTCTGCCAGCTCCTTGTCGGACAATATCTTATTTCTGTTCCAGAATGCCATGACACTAAAAAGCCTGTCCTGAAGTTTTTCAGAACAGGCTGTAAATTTAGCACCAAGTTCCCATTTCGGCAAATATATCATAGATCCCAGGCATACAGCTCTGCAAGTGCAAGACTGTAGTCGCGTGACACTGCCAGCGCTTCATCTGCAACAGAATAATATAGGGAAAGTTCCATGATATTGTCAATGAGAGAGATCTCACCGGACTTCAGCTTATGGCCCGTCAGAGCCATAGCCTCCATTGATACGGCCATTGACGAAGACAACTCCAAGTTCATGTCCTGAAGTCCCTTGGCCTTGTCGTACAATGCCTTGAAGCTGGCGTACATCTGCGCAGAGGCATCACGTTCCTCAAGTTTCGCCGCCTCATAAGAAGCATTCGCCTGACGGACCTTGCTGCGGACAGACCAGAGAGGGAGGGAAATGCCGAGCGTAAGTCCACGGAAATTGCTGCCCTTCACCAGCTCCGCCATATAGCCGGCTGTCAGAACAGGATAATTAGCCATCTTGGCAGTCCTGCTTTCCGCAGCGCCGGTCTCCACATTCTTACGCGCATAAGCAAGTTCCGGGCTTTTTTGCGAAGCTTCGTCATACCATGCGCTGAAGTCTGCCGGCAGCACCTCGTCAGGCGAGTATGCAAAGGCATTGACCTCGACAGGCTCCCCGCCATTAAGGCTCTGAAGCTCAGACAGTAGGGATGCACGCTCCACCTCATTACGCGCCAGGGCGTTCTTCTGGGCAAGATATGACAGATGAGCCTTGTTCACCTCTATCATATCAGTCTCACCACGTGTCTGCATATCACGGTATGCAGCCTCCACCTGTGCAGAACGTGCGATGCGGGACTGCAGTTCGTTCTCCATGGCGTTACAATATACTATCTTGATATACAGCAGCTTGGCTTCCAGCAGAATATCCTGCCGCCCTATACGGTACTGCATGTCCGAGAGCTCCGAACGGGAGTCCGCAAGTTTTCCGCGTGCACCTGTAAGCGCAGCGATGTCTATGCTCTGTGTAACAGAGATGTCTTTTCGGTTCCCGATATCTGCAGGGCTGCCCCAGAGATAGTCGAAGCCCACTTCAGGCGCATCGAGGGTACGCTCAGCCTTGTAGCCATACTGTTCAGCCTCGGCACGTTTCCTCATGGCGGCAAGCGTGGTATTGTTCTTCTCGACCAGCTGCAGCACATCCACGGCAGTGTTCTGTGCATTGGCATGAACCGTCAGGAGGACAGCTGCCGCCAGAGCCGCGAAATTATAATGGAATTTCATATTTTCTATCAATTAAATATCAACATTCAGCACTTTTCAAAATCGTCACATGCGCTATTCCGAGAAATGTCAAATGATTATAAATAAGTTGTAAAACTAACTCTTTCTGCGGCTTATCATAATATAGACCACAGGAATAATGAAGCCGTTCAGCATCGTGGATGTCAGCAGGCCTCCGAGAAGCACCTTCGCCATAGGGCTCTGGATCTCGTTGCCAGGCAGATCCCCGCCAAGCGCAAGAGGAATCAGCGCCAATGCCGATGTCAGCGCGGTCATCAGTATCGGGTTAAGCCTGTCCAGCGAACCGTGCATAACGGCATCATGAAGCGGCAGCCCTTCGGCTCTAAGTTCATTGTACCTGTCAATCAGCAGCATACCGTTGCGTGTCGCGATACCGAACAGGGATATGAAGCCGATGATCGCAGGGATGCTTATGATCTTGTCTGCAAAGAAGATGGCGAAGACGCCTCCGATCAGCGCCAGCGGAAGATTAAGCAGCACGGCAGACGCCTGGCGGATGTCCTTGAACTGCCCGTAGAGCAGCAGAAAAATCACAATTATCGCCATCAATGATGTCAGAAGCAATGTCCTGGATGCCGACTGCGCACTTTCAAACTGCCCGCCATACTCTACATGGTAACCTTCAGGAAGCTCGACATTGTCCTGAATCTTCTTGCGTATCCTGTTCACTGCCCCCTGCAGGTCACCATCGGAGACATTGGCGGAGATCACGATCTTCCTGGCGACATTCTCGCGGTTTATGGTATTAGGGCCTGCTGCGGAACGGATTTCTGCAATCTGTCCGAACGGGATCTTGCCACCGGCTGCATCCACAGGGATATTCCTGATTTCATCGATGCTGTTCCGGCTATTATCCGCCGCCTTCACCGTCAGGTCGAACACCTGGTTTCCCTCATACACCTGGGACACCACTGTCCCGGCGAGATAGACCTCCACCATTTCTGTGAATTCAGATGGGGTGATACCATATTTGGCAAGCATTCCGCGCTTCGGAATTATCTGAAGCTGAGGGCGTTCTATCTGCTGTTCTACATTGAGGTCCACTACGCCCGGGATTTCGGAGATCTCGGACTTTATCTGATTTCCCAGTGCGAACATCTTGTTCAAGTCAGTGCCGAAAAGCTTTATGGCAATGTTGGCCCGCGTTCCTGAAAGCATAGCGTCAATACGGTGCGAGATAGGCTGACCGATTTCGACATTGACACCAGGCAGAGAGTTCAGCTTTGTCCTTATTTCGGCGACGACCTCCTTCTTGGAGCGCCTGTCCAGCTCAAACGGGGCTTCGATTTCAGAAACATTGACCCCCAGAGCATGCTCGTCAAGCTCCGCACGCCCTGTCTTGCGGGCTACGGTCTTTATCTCCGGAACGGTCAGCAGAAGTTCCTCTGCACGGCGACCGATATAGTCGGATTCATCCAGCGATACACCAGGCAAGGTGCTGACATTGATCGTGAATGAGCCTTCATTGAAGGCTGGAAGGAAGCTGCTTCCGAGGCTGAAGAAAATGCCGAGAGCGACGGCGAACAGCGCCAGGACACTTCCGAGCGTGGTCTTCTTATGAGCAAGCACCCATTCCAGCGCCGCTCCATACCATTTCTGAAGCCATCTCACCAGTGCAGGGTCCCTACCAGCCTTGTCACTGCTGTCGCTGCCTAGAAGGAAGCTGCAGAGGACGGGTGTCAATGTCAACGCGACAAGTGTAGATGCGAAAAGAGCTGTGATAAAGGATATTCCGAGCGGTCTCAGCATACGGCCCTCCATTCCTGTCAGGAAGAAGAGCGGCACGAAGCTGACCACGATGATGAATGTAGAGTTCAGAATAGGAAGACGCACCTCGCGAGAGGCATTGAACACGACTTCAATAACTGGCTTGCGCTGGTTTTCAGGCAGTTTGCGGTTCTGGCGCAGATGTTTGAATACATTTTCCACATCGACTATGGCGTCATCGACCAGGGAGCCGATGGCAATCGCCATTCCCCCGATACTCATAGTATTGATAGTCAGCCCCATGAATTTCAATGTCAAGATAGACACCAGCAGGGACAGCGGTATGGTCACGAGCGAGATCACTGTCGTCCTGACATTCATCAGGAAGAAGAACAGCACGATTATGACGAACAGCGCACCCTCATAGAGGGACTTCTTTATATTGTCAATGGAGCTGTCAATGAATTTCTGCTGACGGAAGATGTCGGTAGAGACATTGATGTCAGACGGGAGCTGTGTCCGGAGTTCGTTGACCGCATTGTCAAGCTTGGCAGTAAGGTCTATAGTGCTGGCGTTTGGCTGCTTGGTGACAGTCATAAGCACAGCCGGCTTGCCTCTATGGGATGCGGTCCCAAGCTTCGGAGCTTTAGCCCCAGCCATGATTTCGGCGATGTTATTCAGCATTATCGGCGCATCACCGTCCATCTTGACGACCGTCTGCCCGAGAGCATCAGCATTGTCCGTGGACAATACACCTCTTATTATATATTCATTGCCATACTCATACAGTACTCCTCCGGCAGAATTTCTGTTCATATCCTGTGCAGAAGCCATAACCTCCTGAAGGGTAATGCCATAGTGGCGCATCTTCTCAGGAGAGAGCAATATCTGATATTCCTTTATGTCACCGCCGAGGACTGTCACCTGCGCAACTCCTCCAAGAGAAAGGAGGCGAGGCCTGATAGTCCAGTCGGCTATCGTGCGGAGATCCTGCATAGAGGTCACATCAGAGGTGAGGCCGACGATAAGGACTTCGCCAAGTATGGATGACTGCGGTCCCAATGTTGGTTTTCCGCATGTAGGGGGTAATGTCTCGCCCACCTCAGCCAGTTTTTCCGACACAATCTGCCTGTCCCTGTAGATATCTGTGCCCCAGTCGAATTCCACCCACACGACAGAGAAGCCTGTGGTGGATGAAGAACGGACACGTCTTACATCAGTGGCGCCGTTGACAGCTGTCTCCACAGGAAATGTGACCAGCCTCTCCACTTCCTCGGGTGCCATTCCTGTAGCTTCAGTCATGACCACCACTGTCGGTGCGTTAAGGTCAGGGAAGACGTCCACGTCCATATGCTGCGTGGTATATAGCCCCCCGACTATGAGCAGAACTGCCGCCAGAAGTATGAACAGGCGGTTCTGCAATGAGAATCGTATAATCTTGTCAAGCATACCTGGAAAGCGTCTAATGGTTATGGGCATGTCCAGGGATAGCTCCTGATACTGATGCGAGCTTGACCTGATAGGCTCCTGTGGTTACGACCTCGTCCCCGGCATTGATGCCTCCGAGAATTTCCCTGCGGATGCCATCGCTTTCGCCTATCTTAACCTCCTGCTTGCGGTATTCCTCCTTGCAGACTTTCACATAGACGAAGTAGATGCCCTGCTCCTCGGTCAATGCCGTTTCAGGAACAGAAATCACATTTTCCTTCTGCTTTTCAATGAGATATACATCACAGAAAGCTCCAGGAATGAAGTTTCCTGTATTGTTGAATTCAAATATGACCGGTATATAGAACGAGCCTGCGGCTGCAGAACGGCCCACTGATACAAGGCGCCCTCCAAGGTCCTTCATGCTGCATGCCGTATCTGAATATGAGGACTTGAAGTTCGCCCCGGCAAAGGTTTTCGCGCTTCCCCAATATTTCTCTGGAAGGTCGGCACGGAGCTGAAGCCTGCCGTTCTGGCTTACGACTGCAACAGGCTGCCCCGCATTGACATAATCGCCCTCATTCACAAGTACCTGAGTTATATAGCCGGATATTGGAGCGATAACCTGGAGCCCCTTCTCCCCCACCTTTCCGCTGTATGCGTCGTATTCCGCCTTCGCGGTCTCATAGTCTTTCTTGGCCTGTTCATAAGCCTTACGGGAAATCGCATTGACCTTCAGCAGGCCTTCAGCCCTCTCATATTCCTTTTTCGCCGCATCATAGGCTGTTGCGGATTTCGTGACGGGATCGCCTTCCGCCATCTCACGTGCCGAAACTGAAGCCACAGCATCGCCTCTGGAAACTCTTGTGCCTGGAAGCATACGTCCGGACTTGCCGCCGAGCGTGACAATTCCTGAAGTGGTGGCGACAATGGTCCGTTCATCACCCTGCGCCGGAAGGATTTCTCCGCTTGTACGGATTACCGCATTGAACTGTCCAGGCTGCACGATTTCGGTTTGCAGTCCGGCTGCCTCGGCGCGTGCCTGAGAAAATTCTATCACTCCAGGAGCATGCTGATGGCCTTTATGCTCATCTCCGTCGTGAGCGTGGTCATTTTCGTGATCATGGTTTTCCGCTTCGTGGTCATGCCCGGCTCCGTGTTCAGTTCCTGATGCCTCCGAGCCATGTGCGCTGCTGTTATTGTTTCCGCAGCCGGCGAGAATTGCCAGGGCTGCAGTCAGTATATAATATGGTATGTGTTTCATGCTTATAAATTCCTTTTAAGGGCAATGCATTATCTATCAATGCCTTAATGTTTTTCAAAATCATCATTCCGACGATTTTGAAAAATACTGATAAATTATTAATCAGCTATTTACGTAAAAATCAGCAGAAAACTGGAGGGGCGCGGAGATCTTTCGCGCGGACAAGGTAGAATGATGAAAGTTTTTCGGTTATGACAATGCGCGGAGATTCCGCGGCATCTTTCAATATGATGTCCTGCGGCATTATCTGCTGCGGAAGGACAGGCTCCGATACTGACTGATATGATGGAATATCCTGGATTCGCTCAAGAAGCGTGACTATAGAATGAAGCTGGCATGCGTCAGAGGCATGTCTGTCGTCATTGTGCCGCTCATGGTCTGAACATTCGCTGCTGCTGTCATTTTCCTGGCTGGCGAAGCAGATATAGTCAACATGTGACAATGTGCCTGCTTCTGTGCAATGATGGTGATGAGGGATGGATGACATGAGCAGCATCATGAATACTGCCGTAGCCATAAATATTCTGGAAATCATTGTCCTCATCGTGTCCGCAAAAATACGAAATATTTTCCCGGGGTACAAAGGTACGATGCAGGGGGGTGCAACCAGGTTGCAGTTTCGGAAAACAGTCCATATATTTGCCATGACCATTGAAGAAGCTATTATGGGTAAAAACTATTCATTTATCAGGGAACTAGGCGGGATCCTTATGGCAGCAGCCGACCTGGTGATGCCACGTGAATGCATCGTGTGCGGAAAGACGCTGCTCAGGCACGAGAAGTACCTGTGCATATATTGCGCGGCGGATCTGCCGCTGACATACTACTGGGAAAGGCGGCGGAATCCGATGGCAGACAAGGTCAATGCACTTGTACAGCAGAGTGTTACCGAGGATTTCATTTCCACATCAGCCCAGGAATCTTCCGTAGGTAACTCCAGGCAAGACGATGGAAGCAGACGTACAAGTCGCATGAGATTCTCCTATGCGGCAGCATTGTTCCTTTATCACGGCGAGAACGGATACCGGCGTATTCCGCAGAGGCTTAAATACATGGGGGATCTTGGCGAGGGGCGCTTCTTCTCAGGCATGCTCGGCGGGTTTCTGAACGGATCGCCCCTGTTCAGCGACATTGACCTTATAATACCTGTGCCGCTGCATTGGGCAAGGCGTCTGAAGCGGGGATACAATCAGGCGGAGGTGATAGCGCGTGCGATATCTGAAAAGTCAGGGAGGATGCCTGTCAGAACGGACATCCTGATTAGAAAGCGACACACACGAACCCAGACAAAGCTGAACGTCAACGAGAAATGCAAGAATGTCCAGGGTGCATTCGCATTGAGCAGAAAGGCTCGCCAGGGGCTTGCAGGCACGGGGAATGGAGGATATTGCGGCGGCTCTGAACTGGCAGGAGTGCGCCATGTCCTGCTTGTCGATGATGTGTTCACCACTGGCGCCACAATGTCTGCATGCCTCGCCGTACTGCAGCCGTTCTTCGGCCCGTCAGTCCGCATCAGCTGCGCCACCCTCGGCTTTGTCGATAACGGCTGATTTTCTATTAATTATTTGAATATTAATATATTAGCATCAGTCAAAATACATATATAACGATTTTGAAAAATGATAAATAATTACAAATCAATAAATTAAGCAAAAAGCACTATAACTTAGTGCCTATTTCTGTTCCGAAATAACATTGACGAGGAAAACATAAATATATCATCCATGAATAACAAGGTTGCGGATTTTTTCGTAAATTGGCTTGGATAATAGCGCAGGAGCGGCGATAAGCAGTGACGGCGACGATAGAGAGAAAACTAAAAAAACAATAATAATGAGCAGTGAAATCAGAAATCCGGAGCTCTGGAAAGAGGGCGAACTGAAGATAGAATGGGTAAGAAGGCACATGCCGCTCCTGGCTGGGCTTGAAAAGGAATTCAAGGAGGCCAAACCGTTCAGCGGCAAGAAGATAGCCCTGTCAGTGCATCTTGAGGCAAAGACAGCGCATCTTTGCGAGATTCTCGCAGAAGGCGGCGCCGAAATGTATATAACAGGAAGCAATCCACTCTCGACGCAGGATGACATAGCAGCGGCTCTCGTGCATGAGGGGCTGAATGTTTTCGCCGTACATGGAGCTACAGAAGATGAATACATGCACGGCATCCGTAAAGTTATCGAGGCGGGCCCGAACATCATCATTGACGATGGCGGAGACCTGGTCAACATGATTCATACGGAATACAGGGAGCTGATTCCCAATGTGATAGGCGGATGTGAGGAGACTACCACTGGCATCCTGAGGCTGGAGGCGATGAACAAGGCCAGGGAGCTGGAGTTCCCTATGATGCTGGTAAACAATGCAGACTGCAAGCATCTGTTCGACAACCGCTACGGCACTGGCCAGTCCGTATGGGACGGCATCAACAGGACGACAAACCTGATTGTCGCAGGCAAGAATGTTGTCGTCGCAGGCTATGGCTGGTGCGGCAAGGGCGTGTCAATGAGGGCGAAAGGTCTGGGAGCAGATGTCATTGTGACTGAAATCGACCCTATCCGTGCAATGGAGGCCGTAATGGACGGGTTCAAGGTCATGTCAATGTCGGAGGCGGCAAAGGTGGGTGACATATTCGTCACTGTAACAGGCTGCAATGATGTCATCACTGCCGAGCATTTCATCAACATGAAGGATGGTGCAATCTGCTGCAATGCAGGGCATTTCGACGTGGAGGTGGCAGTGGCTGCCCTGAAGGAGATGGCTGTCAGCCACGCTCCAGCAAGACACAACATCGAGGCATACAAGCTGGAGAACAGCAGGACGATATATATCATTGCCGAGGGACGTCTGGTGAACCTGGCCGCAGGCGACGGGCATCCTGCCGAGATCATGGACATGTCTTTCGCAATCCAGGCTCTCAGCGCCAAGTATCTTGTGGATAACGTGAATAATATCGCAAGGGAGAAGGGCAATATGCTTAATGCAGTGCCGAAAGAGATAGACAATGAGGTGGCACACCGCAAGCTGGCGGACTGGGGCATCTGCATTGACAGGCTCACCGATGAACAAAGTGCTTATTTATATGGAGGTCATTAATATGTTCAGCAAGGATGTTTATGTAAGAAGGCGCAAGACGCTGCTGGCCAAGATGGCAGAAAGCGCAGCCGAAGGAAGGAGGGGCATTGCCCTGTTCATAGGAAACGCAGAGGCTCCAGCCCAGTACAAGGATAACTGCTACAAGTTCAGGCAGGACAGCACCTGGCTGTATTTTTTCGGCATTGACCAGCCGCTGTATGCAGCTGTGATCGACCTTGACAACGGTGAGGAGACCATATTTGCCGATGATGTGGAAATCGGCGATATCATCTGGATGGGTCCACAGCCAAGTGTGGCATCAATTGCCGCGGGAGTCGGCGTGGAGAAGTCTGCACCATACACTGCACTTCAGGAGGTGGTCGGGAAGGCGCTTGCAGCAGGGCGTCCTGTCCATTTCGTGAATCCGTCAAGATATTACAACACGATAAAGATCGCCTCGCTGCTCGGATGCGGGACAGAAGCTGTCGCAGGCAAGGTTTCATTGGCATTGACAAAAGCCATAATCTCGATGCGCCTGGTCAAGGAGGATTGTGAGATCGAGGTGCTGGATGATGCCGGAGTGCTCGGACATGAGATGCACACGGTCGCGAGAAACAGCATTGTCCCGGGCATAATCGAGCAGGAGATTGTCGGACAGATGGAAGCCGCGACATTGGCGAAAGGCTGGGGCGTATCATTCCCGACTATCCTCACACAGCATGGCGAGACATTGCATAATCATCTGCATGACAAGGTCATAGAGCCCAGAAAGCTTATGGTGATCGATGCCGGGGCGGAGAACAATATGCATTATGCTTCGGACTATACGCGCACCTATCCTACCGGAGGAAAGTTCACCACGAAGCAGCGCGAGATCTACCAGATTGTCTGTGACTGCAATGAGTTTGCATTCAAGATGACTCGTCCGGGCATAACATATCGCGAGGTTCATCTCAGGACAATGCACCTGATGCTGGAGGAGCTGCGTGCGCTGGATATTGTCCGCGGAAATCTGGAGAACATGGTGGAGGCAGGCGTCGCAGGTCTGTTCATGCCTCATGGACTTGGTCATAACATGGGTCTGGATGTGCATGACATGGAGGACTACGGAGAGGATTATGTAGGGTATGACGATGACCAGAAGAGGTCGCCGCAGCTTGGCCTGGGAAGTCTCCGAATGGCCCGCAAGCTGGTTCCTGGCAACGTAATCACTGATGAGCCGGGCATTTATTTCATCCCTGCGCTTATCGATAAGTGGAAAGCCGAGAAGGCAGACCATGGGTTCGTGAATTATCACAGGCTGGAATCATACTATGATTTCGGAGGCATTCGTCTGGAGGACGATGTCCTGGTGACCGCTGATGGTGCACGCAGGCTGGGCAAGGAGCGTCTGCCAATCTTCCCTGACGATATCGAGACGGCGATGCAGCGGTAGCAATGGGAACGGCTATAGCAATACTAGCAGTCATATTGGGGGTTCTGGGAATTGTCGGAAGTATAGTTCCGGCTCTCCCAGGGCCCCCTTTAAGCTGGATAGGGCTACTGATGATGTTCATTAGACATCAGATATACGGCTTTGGTGATGATGTCAGTCTCACCGCTCTGCTGGTATGGCTCGGAGTCACGATTTTTGTCACGGTCCTGGATTACCTGGTCCCCGGCTGGATGACGAAACTGACCGGAGGCAGCAGATATGCCGGGTGGGGCGCAACGATAGGACTTCTCATCGGGATGTTCGTACCGCCCGTCGGCATTGTCCTGGGCGCATTGGCAGGAGCATTCATCGCCGAGGCTGCATTCGCCGGCAGCGACTTCTGGACTTCCCTCAAATCCTCCGCCGGAGCGTTCCTGGGCTTTCTCCTCGGCACCGGCCTGAAGCTGGTGGCATCGGGAATAATGCTCTGGATTACGCTGAAATGCCTCTGGTAGCTCTTACAGGAATCTCAGTCAAAACACGAATCAATATCTTTTTGGCTGAGTTTTTTGGAAACACCAGTTACAGACATTGACATTTACCAAGCAAACTCGACGATTATAAATAAGTCAATTGAGCTTTTCGATAATGTCCGCAGGAAGAAGTACATTGTCAAAGTCGCCCTCTGGCCTGGTCTTCAGAAACAGTACCGGGACAATGATGTGATTTTTGGCGAAAGGCAGAAGCTTGGCTTTCTCTATCAGTGCCGAGGTCAGACATCCGATGTTTTCGTGTTTTGTCCACTTGCACTCCCCTACAAGCAGATATTTCTTGTCAAGTGATTCTGCGACAACATCGAATTCCACCTGACGCAAATTTCTGACTTTGTCCTGCACTGCGCCCCACCAGCGCCTTGCTTTCCCATAAAGTACGCCATTAATCATATTTCCTGTAACTGCATCACGGCATAGTTTTTCCCACCAACCGCTTACGAATTCAGAAAAATGCGCATTCAGAGCTTGCTCTATCGGCATCCGTCGGTCAAGCTCGATAAACGAGCGGTTCGGGACAACGAATCTGTAGTAAAATGACATGAACGGATCAGCTATCTTATAGAGCGTCTTCTTGGAATCTTTTTCATCAGCTCCGAAAGGTAATTCCTTTTCCAGGAGTCCGATATCAATGAGCTTCCGCAACGGGCGGGAAAGATTCGTGGCCGGCTCATTGCAACGGGACGCGATTTCGGACAACCTGTTGGCTCCAGTGCCGATATATGACATGATAGTAGAGGTCTTGACTACGTCCTTTACATCATCCTGAAATATCTTGGCAGGTTCCTCATAAAGTGTTCCGTTCACCGAGAATACGTTATGCCACAATGCATCAGAAAGAGACTCCTGATGTTCTCGAAGCTCCCAATACCGCGGCACGCCACCCCATACGGAGTATTCCTCGATTGCGCCGAGCGAATCCAGCGACAAGGCAGCCTGAATATACGGCAGCCGTATCGGGGTCAGCTTTATCATTTCGTCTGCCCTTCCGTAGAGCGGTGCAGCAGAATCAAGAAACAGTCCATACATCATGTTGTGAGAGGAGCCGCATAGCACAAGATTGTATTTCAGATGCCTTTCATCGACAAGCTTCTGCAGGACAGATGGAAGTTCAGGCGCCTGCTCGACCAGATAAGGGAATTCGTCCAGACACAATGTGAACCGTCTTTCAGTCCTATAGTTAATGGTTCGCAGCAATGTTTCCCAATCCGGATATGCCACCTTGTCAAAATCGTCTATGCCACGGGCTACAACCTTTGCCAGCAGTTCTCTCTGATGCCGGCTTTCTGAACGGTCCGCCAGGAAATATATATCTTCTTCTGTAAGGACTTTCTTGATCAATGTCGATTTACCCAGCCTCCTTCGCCCATATACCACTGTCAATGTAGAATCCTCGCGGTTCAGAAGCTTTCTGATTCGCGCTGTTTCCTCTATCCTGTCAACAAATTTCATAGCCTGAATATTATTATGCAATACAAACATAATGTTTCGCAAGCATAATAACAAATCAAGATGCAGATTATTCACAAAATCATCCTGCGTGCGCCGGAGCACCTGTCATACGCGAGTTTCGTATGGGACGCTTACATAAAACTCATTTTCTTCCTTTTAGAAATCAAGAGAATCAGGCAAATGGCACCTCCGGGCTTCGCCATTTTAGCATAAATAATTATGTGTCACCGCATTATACGGTCAATAAAATACCAAGACTACCATAAAAACAGGGGGCTTGGCATCCAATGAAGATAGGGCCTCAGCATCTAACTAGCTAATACACAGATAATTATTAAGATTTGCAGAAAGTTTGTTGATGCCAGGTTAGTCAGAAGTCCCACACCCCCTTGCTTTTGCATACATAAATATGCCTCCGATAAACAACAGGTATACCGTTCCCTAAAAGAATGAATCCGGGTCAAGTATAGGGATGCTGCCCACAGTGCGCCAGATACGGATGTCATGTACTTGACATCGTTCAGCGACACATTGTCACGGACACCGATAGCCTCTCCAATGCACTCTGTGGCAGCCTCATAGACTTGACCTCGTTACAAATCACTCAACAGGTATCATGTATTCACGTTCTAAATCCCCCTCAGATACAAACTCATTGATGACGAAGATTAAAGCAGCATAGTAACTGGAATTATTCTTCACATGCTGGTAAATATTATCATTATGTGCAATTTTCAACCGAACCCACAAGGACAGGACAAACAAAAGTCACTCAATGAGGCTTTTAGAGGGTATGGTTGAAACGACTCCTCGAAGGGTGTGATTATAAATCATCTCTTGTTATAAAAGTCACATCGTGTAGTTTTGCGATGCTACATTTTTTGTGTTTTTCCATCATTTATTCCATATTTTGGAAGAAAAGAACTTTTTTGCGGGGTAAAATCTGATACTAATATCAAAATAGTACTCCAATATGGTATTTGAGCATAAGAAGTACTTGAATGAACTTGTCGCAGTCTGCCCATTAAGAATCGTCGGTTTGTGGATTATTGGAAAATTCAGAGCCTCCGGAAGTTCTCGGCGACCAAATGAAGAAAAGCAGAGAGGCCATGACATACGCAATAGTCTCTCTGATATAAACAAAAGCCTGCCTATTAGAAAAATTACCCTTAGAGTTGTTTGAACTCTACACTATTCACTTTTATCTCTTGTTCTCCATGTGTTAAGAATCCAAATCCTTGGTATTGATATGTCACATATCTAATTTTAAATACAGGTATCCTTTGAATCTCAACATATAAGTCTTGACTCTCACCTGAAATTAATATTTCAAGTTCCTCTCCTTTTTTTAATTTAGGATAAAGAACGCCTTGAACCCAGCCACCTACTACTTCTCTATTTTCAACTCTTTGAAAAAAAACTTTCTTTGATTCAGGAATAAAAAACAACCTATAATACGTTCCATCATCTTTCAAGTTAAATGCTATTGAAAAAGGCGAGTCTGTTTCCGAATAGGTCAAAGAGGTGCGGATTTCAAAAGGCTTTTTTATATCAATTGGCATATAACACATTGAACTTGCTGTTGAATAGCTTTTCTCGCCTGTCCATATATTTGTATTCCTTTCAGAATGGACAACTAGAACTCCCTTTTCTATGTATGACTTGATATTCTCGTCATTGTCAAATGTGCATTCTGTCCATTCTAGAGAGTTCGAATCGAAGGTCTCTAGGAATGTTTGCGCGTTAGACGTCAAACTTACGCACAGTATTAGTAATGAAAAAATCTTTTTTGCCATCTCAAATATTGTTAAATTTACCGATTCGTGATTGTAATTCTTGAATGACAGGCTCTAGTTCTTTTGGAATTCTATCAACAGGTGTAAATTCGCCATGTTTTGCTGCATATGTACCAGCCACTTCCGATTCTATTTTAATTTGAACAGCAGCTCGTGCCGGAGTGGTTATATCACGTATTGTTATTCTATTCCTTATCTGTTTGTCTGATTGGACAAATGTTTTATATTGCCATGGTGTTTGAAGGTACCCTCCCCAAAAATCGCTAGTACTGATTTCATCGAAATAATTCAGAAGGATCTGTGTTATTTTCCTCCATGCTCTTTCAATTGAGACTTTACCTGTTTCATCAACAGAAATATACATCCTGTCGATATCAATTGTAAAGTACTTGTTTACAAGACCAGATGCAGCTGAAGCTCTATAAAACCACCCATCATTCTGTAGTGCATACGATATTATTGGCCTTTTGTCCTCACCATAATATTTAGTAGTAATTGGTATGCATTCCTCAGCCTCAATATGAATTATTGTCACTTCGTTTTTTCTTGGATGAACGAATTCCGCCATTCCATATCCAGCGAAAGTGTCATTAATATATATATACTTGCAGTGTTTGGCGTCACAGTTATTTTTACACTCTTTGGCGCTCCACAGCACTGGAATATTGTTATAAATAAAACTATTATGGAAAAGTAATGTTTTAGCATAGTTGTATTATCTTATTGGTGAATTTTTTGGAAATTGGAATAATAATATGTTTCTGGAATTTCAACTGTAACGAGTTCATTTCTATGGCAGTTTCCAACATACTGCTGTCGTTCTAAGATTACCTGATTATCAGCTTTGACAACAATATCCACATATTTTATATTATGCGGTGTGGAAAACCGTATAAGTCCAGATCCGTAATATTTATCATTAATATAAATTTGCTTGGACACATCTTGACATAAAAAAGAACACACTACGGGGGAACAGGATGTTTCACAACAACATATGCCTATACCTACCCATAGATATATTAAGGCCCTTTTCATTACCATTTCATTAACTCCTCTTTCGTCATTCGACCCCTATAGACGATACTGGTTATTTAAAAAAGAAAGTGTGGAGCCGGTTCCGTTTATCTCTGAGGAGGTTGTGGTAGAACCTTGAAGAAGATATGACGACATGGAAGCATGTACTGCTCCCATCACGACATCAGTCTATACAAGATGAGTGTTGTCCGTTCGTCCTTTCTTCATTGAAACTACCACATTTCCTGACAAGGACAGTGCGAAAATACTTTCAATATGTGCTGCTGAATTGTTGCAGCTTCACAAAGATAGAAATTCTTTTCGTATAACGGGCAACACTCAGGGTATTGAATTGCAAAATTCGGTAAAATCACGGAGAATATAAGAAGTTGTTTTGAAATTATTATCCGAAGGTTTGAGAGAAAAAACTTCAAAAGTCTAAATCCTGGATTTTTGAAAATCCGTACAGACATGGCCGGTCTCCGTCAGTTTTTTACCACTTTATGATTATCATTTTATGATAAAATTGTATATTTGTGACGAAAGACATTGATATTATGATAAATCCGTTTGTTACTACCGGGTATGCCGGGCCGGAATATTTCTGTGACAGG
>CAKUTA010000018.1 GCA_934691625.1 uncultured Bacteroidales bacterium
ATCCGGCACTCTCAATTCCTACTTAAAGAAATCAACGCTCTCGTTCTTTGTGTTTTGGTACTTGCTTCCTTGTACTTAGTCTTTCAATATTTTCAATGAGCTACCGTTGTTTCTCAAACGGGCTGCAAAGATACGCACTTTTTTATTCCCTCCAAATATTTTTAGACTTTTTTTTCAAATTTTCTCGATTTTATCGTTTTACTACATACGTTCTCTTCAGCAAACAGGCATTGACTCTGAAAAATCAGCATTGGCATTGACGAAATAATATCTAATTTTGCGGACGGAAATCCGGCAGACAAGAAGCACTACTTCCAAGACCGGAGCGTTAAAAACTATTGCAATGACGGACATAACCAGAAAGACAGAAGTTCCGCTGATGGAGCTTTTCACGGTCTTCATGAAAATAGGCGCATTCACCATAGGCGGCGGATACGCGATGATACCTCTTATAAAGGACGAGCTTGACAGGCGGAAATGGATAGGAGAAGACGAGCTGCCGGATATAATCGCATTGGCTCAATCCGCGCCTGGCATCCTTGCTGTCAATGTCTCAATATTCACAGGCTATAAGATACGGGGAGTGAAGGGCAGCATTGCCGCCACAGTCGGCTCGGTTCTGCCATCGTTCATGATCATCCTCGCAATCGCCATGGCATTCACCAGTTTCAAGGACAACCCAATAGTAATCAGCATCTTCAAGGGCATACGCCCGGTGGTGGTGTCGCTGATTGCCGCCCCGACCGTGGCAATGGCGAAAAAATCCTGCAGGACATGGTGGGCGTGGCTCATTGCCGTGATAAGCCTGCTTCTGGTGTCATTCCTGGAGGTATCCCCTATCTATATAATAATTTCCGTAATCGTGCTAGCACTGGCTGCCGCAAAGCTTTTCGAAAGGAGGTAGGACATGGTCATCACTCTTATAATCCAGCTTTTCGCCACATTCTTCGTGATCGGGATGTTCACTTTCGGAGGCGGATACGCAATGCTTTCCCTGATCCAGGGGCAAGTGGTTACAGCTCATGAATGGATCTCACAGAGCACATTCACGGATATCGTGGCGATTTCCCAGATGACGCCAGGCCCTATCGGCATCAACTGTGCCACCTACGTCGGCTACGATGTGCTGATGAAGGCGACAGGCAGCCATCTGCTGGGCATAATCGGGTCATTCACCGCCACCAGCGCCATAGTGCTTCCGTCATTCATAATAGTACTGGCGCTCGTGAAGTTCTACATGAAATTCAACGGAAATGCCCTCTTCGAAAGCGTAATGAGCTGGATCCGCCCATCGGTGGTAGGGCTCATCGGCGCCGCAGCCGTGATCCTCATGTTCGACGCATCATGGTCAGGCACGCCACTGCTCTCCAGGTTCAGTATGCGCATAGTCACCGAAAATTTCCCCGACTGGAAAAGCTGGGCTCTGTTCGTCGCAGCAATGATTGCGTCAATGTGCTTCAAGGTCGGCCCGATACCGATAATCCTCGCCGGCGGCGTCCTGGGGATCCTGCTCTATTAAGGCCAGGGCCAGTCTGGTCAATGCATCCGTACAGGAAGAATCCAGGGGCAATGATCCTCGTACAGGAGCAATGCAGCACGTCCATGGTCAATGCGCCACGCGACGCAATGCCCGCCAGCCAAGCGCCGCAGACACGTAACGCACTGATAGTTAATAAAATACGCATCTTCAAAATCCATAAAACTGCGATTTTGAAAATGCGTATATTTTTGTTTATCAGAGTTTTATGTTTCACGCACACAAAGTGCGCTCCACATTGACCGGCTATTTTTCAGCCTGCGGCATGCCGTACTGGCCGAGGACATCGCGGCTGTAAGTCATCCCCATCGCATCGTAAATCTCGAATGAATGAGCAAGGGATGCCTTGAATCTGTTGATGTCCTTATGGTCAGGCTGGCACCACTGAACCTCGCTGAGAGCGGACATTCTAGGAAGCAGCATATACTCCAGATGCTCAGGAGTTGCAATATACTCTGTCCAGAGATTTGCCTGCACACCGAGCACGTGCTTCTGCGCCTCGGCAGGAATATCTGTATATGGTTCGCAGGAATACACTTTCTCAACAGGAAGATTTCCGCCGATCGCAAGCGGCTCCAGATTAGTGGAATCAGACTGATAATAGTCGAAATACATATAATTGTTAGGAGTCATTATGACATCGAAGCCCTGCTTTGCAGCCTCTATTCCGCCCTTGGCGCCTCTCCAGGACATGACCGTAGCGCCCTCGGCAAGCTTGCCTTCAAGAACCTCATCCCAGCCGATAATCTTGCGTCCATGGTCATTGAGGAACTTCTGCACCCTGGCTGTCACATAGCTCTGAAGATATTCCTCGGCGGTATGCTTGGAATCTGACTTCAGGCCAAGCTCCTTGATACGCTTCTGGCATGCTGGGCATGCTTTCCACGCTGTCTTAGGGCACTCATCGCCTCCTATATGGATATACTCTGACGGGAAGAGTTCCATAACCTCAGTAAGGACACCCTCGATGAAGTCGAATGTCGTCTCCTTTCCAGGGCAGAGCACTTCATCAGCTATGCCCCATACAGGTCTTACGGTATAAGGGCCGCCGGTGCATCCGAGTTCAGGATATGAGGTCAATGCTGCCACCATGTGACCAGGAAGGTCTATTTCAGGAACGACCGTGATTCCAAGGTCCGCTGCATAAGCCACGACATCCTTGATCTCATCCTGTGTATAGAATCCGCCATAACGTGTATGGTCGAACTCGTTCCAGTTCTTGCCAATCATGGTGCTATCCCTCCACGCTCCGATTTCCGTGAGCTTAGGATATTTCTTTATTTCGATTCTCCAGCCCTGGTCCTCGGTAAGATGCCAGTGGAAGCGGTTCAGCTTATATGCCGCCATCACATCAAGATATCTCTTCACCTCGTTCACGTCGAAGAAATGACGTGCGACATCCAGATGCATACCACGGTATGCGAATCTAGGCTTGTCCTTGATGGTAACGCAAGGGAGAACCCATTTTTCCCCTGCAGCCTGCCTCTTTCCATAATAGGCAGCAGGAAGCATCTGACCGAATGTCTGCGATGCATATCTGAAACCGGCTGCCGAAGATGCCTGAATCCTGACTCCGTCCTTAGTGACATCCAGCTGATACTCTTCAGGTGCAAGTTCCGGATTAAGAGCGAATTCAATGCATTTTCCTGAGGCATCCTGGAGCACTTCCGTCTTTTTCCCTGTAACTAAAGTAAGGTTCTGGGCAAATGAATTCACCCACTGGAGCGACTCTCCGTCAAGAGACGGATCCGCTTTCACAGGAACACCTGCCACACGGAATATCCCGCTGTGCTGCTCCACACTTTCAGGGCAAGGTATCACATTGATTTCTGGTGCTTTAGTGCAACCGGCGAGAGCCAGAAGCATCGAGGCCATCAAAGGCAATACTTTAGAATGTTTCATATTTTGAATATTGGATATTAGTAAGCATCTAATTTAAGCATTATTTCCGTCATGGCAATGCCTAAGCAGCATATTTACCCGCAGAAAACTAATCCTCCGCGGCAATGGCCTGACGGTAGCGCCCTTTCAGAACGACCATGCAGCCTGCGCAATATGCAAGCAGCAGGATGGTGTGCAGCAGCAGTTTAAGCCCTTCTGCCAATGCTCCGGATTCCGACATTGCAGCCCCCGGGAACAGCCACACGTCCGAGAATATCGAAATGCAGCATATCACGCCTATCAGCAGGAACAATGCCCCGATCCGCTTCCAGCTATATGGTATAGGATACCAGCGGGCGCCTAGCACCGCGCTGATTATGAACATGACAAGGTAGCTTGCCAGATGTCCGAATGCAGCGGCCCAGAACGAATAGCGCGGCATGAAGATGACATTGACAACTACAGTCACGGCTAGGCCAGCCAATGTTATCCATATCGCCATATTCGTCTTGCCGGAAAGCTTGTACCACATCGAGACATTGAAGAGCATGCCCAGAAGCATATAGGAGAGCAGCATTATCGGGACGACGCCCATGCCGGAACGGAAATCCTTGCCTATTATCAGAGAAAAGACATCAAGGTAGAGGAACACGCCCAGGAGGATGAGTCCGCAGAATGCCGTAAAATATTCCATGACAATAGCATACAGCTGCTTAGCACCCTTATTCTGTGCCCGTTGGAAGAAAAACGGCTCGGCAGCGAAGCGGAACATCTGTATAAACAGGTTCATTATGACCGAGAGCTTCACCGCCGCCTGAAATACGCCAAGGCTGGAGCGCCATGCCTCCACAGATGTATCGAAGTAGCGGAAAAGAATCCTGTCCAGAAAGTCATTGACAATCCCCGGAAGTGCGGCAACCATCAGCGGTATGGAGTACGCAAGCATCTGACGCAGAAGCTTTCTGTCAAACCTGAAGGAGAAGCGGAGCAGATCCGGAATGAAGAGCAGCCCACATACTATGCTGCTGACCAGGATAGCAAATATGACGTATGTGAAGTCAGGCGTCGGGGAGACGAAATGGCTCATGAACTGGCTGACATGCGACGGATACCAGAAGAACAGCACCATATTGGCCGCAGTCTCTGTAAGGATCTTGACCGTCTTTATTACGGCGAAGCGCAATGCCTTGTGCTCCTGGCGCAGCTTGGCGAAAAGTATCGCAGTCGTGCAGTCCATGGCAAGAATTCCGCCTATATAAATGATACAGTTCTCGAATCCGGCATAGCCGAGCGCAGAAGCAATCTGACTGGAGAACAGCATGGTGAAGGCAAGGAATGAGAAGCTGACTCCGAAGACAGTCGCAAGGGCATTGGAATAGACCACTGCCGGGTTCACGCCCTCCCTGTTTGCGAAGCGGAAGCAGCCCGTCTCCAGCCCAAGCACCAGGACCACCTGAAGCACAGCGATATACGCCATGAATTCAGTAACGACGCCATAGCTGGCTGTGGTCAGCAGACGTGTATAGAACGGTACGAAAAGAAAGTTTATTATCCTCGCCAGGATAGTGCTGAGACCGTATATCGCGGTTTCACTGGCAAGCTGTTTCAATGGATTCGCCATAAGCCATGCGCCGCCAGGTTTCATAGCCGTTTCAGCTATCCCGTACCAACCAGGTCCGAGAACAGGGCTCAAGGCAGCGACGGCAAAATTAGTGATTTTTGGGCACAAATGGCATTTTCGTCAGGTGATTATGACAATGTGACCGGAGGGGTCGCCGCACCCCTCTGTCGGGACGGCGCCACGGCACAATCCGTAAAACCCTGATAATCAATATCATTTCCGAGCCCAGTGCGGATTTCGGACTATTTTTTAGTTCAAAATCCACACCTCACTTTCATAACCTGCTAAATATCAATATAATAGTATTCCATACCGTGGCACAGTCCCGACAGACGCAAAACAATAGCAATGCAGATGGCAAGACAGGTGCAAGGCCAGCAGATGCTGGTTATCCTCGAGCCCGACACTGATTATCAAGAAGTTACATATCTCAAAGTCAGCACATGCGACATTTGAAATTCACAAGTCATTGATAATCAAGTTAGACTTCCATTTTTATAACATCAGCCCCACGAGGCAACCTACCGGGCAGGGCATGAATGCGTCCGGGCGGACGAATAACGGGGCAGGAGTAAAACCCTGTGTATTACGGTGTCCGGTATAATCTCATTTCTACGGACGAAACAGCAAAAATGGTTACTTTCTCCGGTGAAACGGCATTTCTACGGAGAAAACCCATGTAAAGACGGATGGATGTCACCAAAGGGGTGCAACACACGCACACAAACGGATGCCACAGAAAAGATGTACGGTCCGCGATTCACATCGCAGACCGTACGCAATTCTAACCTAAAACTTAACCTATGAAAAAACTATTCGACTGAAAAATTAGCAAATTCTATGCCGTCGCGTATGTTAAATTATACTAAAAGTCGAAAAAGTTATCCTTTTTCGGAACGAATCCACTATTTCTTTACCGTAGCGGCTGCCTCAGTGCTGTCCGCTGCTGTCTTCGTGGTATCAGCTGGAGCAGCCGGCATTGACTCGGGATCCACCTTGATGGTGATAATCCGGACATCTGTCATAGGACGGTCGCGCCTGTCAGTAGCCACAGCTGCAATCTTGTCAATGACATTGAATCCGTCCACAGTCTGGCCGAATACTGTATATTCGCCGTCAAGCTGGGCACAGGTGCTCTCGTCCTGAACGATGTAGAACTGTGAGCCGGAAGACTCCTTGGCAGGGTTAGCGGCATCACCACGTCTAGCTGCGGCAAGAGCACCCTTGATATGCTTGTATTCCGGCACGAACTCGGCAGGAATTGTATAGCCAGGACCGCCCTGGCCATATTTCTCCACCATTGATGTATCCTTTGTATAAGGATCTCCGCCCTGGATCATGAAGCCATTGATAACCCTGTGGAACAGGAGGCTGTCATAATATCCTGAAATGGCAAGCTTCTCGAAGTTAGCACGATGCTTAGGGGTCTTCTTGTAGAGCTTCACCTTGATGGTCCCGAGGCTTGTCACGATATCGAATACCGGCTCCTCAGGAAGTCTTGCGGCCAGATCACCGGCCTCTTTCTGTTTCTGAATCATTTCTTCTTGCTTTAATGAATCCAACCTGGCTTTTTCAGCCGCTGCTGCCGCTTCCTTCTTCTTCTGGTTGCCGCAGCCTGCAATCATACCTGCCACAGCGAGGCAGGCGAAAGATTTAAGAATAAAACTTGTCTTCATATCAATGTGAATTTAGAATCTGCTTTGAAATGACTAAAAAGTTGTTTGAGGTAAGTAACCCACTCAGATAATAATTTCTAAACAGCTTCTTATTTGAAATTACCATCATGAGAAACACCAGCCTCGACCTTTATCTTCATGCGTCCCCATCCAAGCACCGGTAGCACAAACGAAAGTATGCAAGCCGCGAGCCAGAACACGGCCGCCTGCGTAAAATCATATACCTCGGCAGCCTGTGAAGAAGCAGAGCCGCCCTGAATAAGATATCCGCTCACGATATCCTGCACAGCCGCAGCCACATAGCTCGACACACCGACAATTCCAAGGGCCGCTCCCGTAGCCTTGCGCGGAACGATATCCACCGCCATCAGCCCCGCGACCACACAATACAGGACGCCGATAAAGAGGCTGAAGAAAGACACATATATTATATTCATGACGTAGCCGCTCTTCGCAAACAGGAACAATGCCAGCGAGACAAAGCACAGCACGCCCGAAAGGATCACAGGCTTCACCCTGTCGCCCTTGAACACCTTGTCGGAAAGCCACCCGGCAAAGACTGTCCCTGCCACTCCGAAAGCCTCGGAAAACGCAATGATCTGTGTGGCGGCAGGAAGAGAAAAGCCACGCGCCTTCTGAAGGAACAGCACCCCCCATCCGCTTATAGCATACTGGGTTATATACACGAATGCACTGGAAACCGCGATAATCCATATTCCGGGATGCCTGAACACGATCTTCTGAAGTTCCCTCGTCGGCATCGAATCGACTTTCCCCGGAGTTTCTCCGGAAAGCTGCTGCACCGATGGAAGCCCCTTGCTCTCAGGAGTATCAGAAACAAACAGCAGCGTGATGACACCCCCGCATGCACCGGCAACGGCTGCGAAAATGAACCCCCACTCCCATCCAAGGGCACCGACCAAGACACCGGTCAAAATGAACGTCAGGAACTTGCCAAGATATGGGCTGGCGCTGAAAATGCTGTAGTAAGTACCACGCTTCGACAGCGGGAACCAGCGCGAAAGGTTGATTATCCCCGGAGGAGCTCCCATCGACTGCACCCATCCATTCATTCCCCATAATATGAAGAAGGCGATGAATATCAATGCTCCCGGCAAGCCTGACATCGTACCGAAAAGTCCGATGACGCCCATGACAAGATTCACAAGTGCGGACACGAAAAGCCCGACCGCCATGAAGCGCCTTATATTGCAGTAGTCTGCGATGAATCCATTTGTGAATTTTCCAAGCGCATAGACGAAAAGCAATGCCGACCCTATAAGGCCAAGCTGTCCGGCTGTAAGCAGGCCGCTGTCAATGAGAGGCTGCTTCACCACACTCAATGTCATTCTGCACACATAATAAAGGCTATATGCGGCAGTAGCCCCCCAGAAAGTCCTGGCCCGGAGCCTTCTATAAACGCCATCCACTTCATTTTCAGCCACCTTGGCTGCAGAAGGCTTGCTTATCCTGAAATAAGTGTATATGCTCATCAGTCATCGCATTCCTGTACGGAAACATTTATCCGGACATTTGCGGATGCAAAATTACAAAATTTGTCTAATTTTGCATTGACATGTACTGAAAGCCGTCGGCAGCGGCAGATTTTCATGGAAACATAATCTTCAATACAATATGAAAAACCACGTTATCAAGGCGGTATTCGCCGCCGCACTAATCAGCCTGGCTGTAACTGTACAGGCCCAGACGCCGAAAGATGTCAGCTACACGTTCACAGAAGCATCTGACCTGACACTTATCGGAAAGCTCTTCCCGGACACCCCTAATCCTTATCACAGGATCGACACTGTGAAGTACAAGGGCTTCACAAAGTCCGAGAACCGCCAGGTCCGCCAGTCTGCTGGAATCGCAGTCGTATTCAAGACCAATTCCACGACAATCTCCGTCAAGACTGATTATGTGTATCCTGCACAAGCCACCAATTCAGGTGCCTTCTCATGCAGAGGATATGACCTCTATATAAAGAAAGACGGGAAATGGCTATGGGCAGCTGCAGGATGCGCACCTATAGGAAACGAGCAGAACTACAACCAGGTGCTTATCAAGGACATGGACTGCATCGAAAAGGAATGCATGATCTACCTGCCTCTGTTCAGCGAGGAGAATTCCGTGAAAATCGGAATACAGGAAGGCGCGACAATAACTAAATGCGAGACACCGTTCCGCTACCGCGTAGGTATCTTCGGCTCAAGCTTCACACACGGCACCAGCACATCACGCCCAGGAATGGCATATCCGGCACAGTTTACAAGAAGCACAGGGATCCAGCTTCTCAGCCTGGGATGCAGCGGCAACTGCAAGATGCAGTCCTATTTCGCTGACGCACTGGCAGATGCCGACGTTGATGCTCTCGTTTTCGATGCTTTCTCGAACCCTGATGACAAGATGATCAAGGAAAGGCTGTTCCCGTTCATCGAGAAGCTGCAGAAAGCTCATCCGGGAATTCCGCTCATATTCCAGCGCTCCATCTACCGTGAGCGAAGAAACTTCGACCTCTCCACTGACAAGAGAGAGGCTGCCAAGGCAGAGACTGCGGATCTTCTCATGAAGATAGCATGCAAGAAGTACAAGGATGTATATTACATTGACTGCACCAACGCAACAGATCCGGTTCATGACAGCAGCATTGACGGAACACATCCTGGTGACCATGGCTATACATTGTGGGCAGAGTCCATCAGGAAGCCGCTTCTCAAGATCCTGAAGAAATACGGAATCCGCTAGGCGGATTTCCAAGGAGCTGTCTTGAATTATTGTCTGAAGAATTCCGTCATTTCAAGACAGCTTCCAATATGCTGCGCTTATAAAGAATCGTTTCATAGGTCATTCTTATGACGAGATGGACAAGGAACGCAGCCATCAGTATATGAACCGCTATTGCCGGATTTCCGGCGATGGCGGTTTTCATTATGCCATGCATCACGAACCACACGATGAAGAAGCCAGACACAGCCCAGATGCAGGAATTCCTGATAGGACGTGACGCGGTAGCTCCCACATATATCCCGTCCCATGTGAATGCGGCACACCCCACAAGTGGCATAGGAACAAGCCACGGGATGAACTCCATTGCAGTGGAGACCACATCGTGATCCGAAGTAAGTGCATACAGCATCTGACGTCCGCAGATTCCGTAAAGAGCCATGAACACAGCCGCGACACCCATGCTCCAGATGAACACACCTTTAACGGTAGAGCGCACAGCATCAATATCTTTGCGCCCGATGAACTTTCCTGTCATGGCCTCCCCGGCGTATGCGAACCCATCTGTAAAATAAGAGAAAATCATCATCAGCTGCACCAGTATAGAGCTGACAGCCAGCATCATATCCCCATAACGCGCCGAGATCACCGTTATGCCTGCATATATGCCCATTATGCACAGGGAGCGGAGGAAAAGGTCAGCATTGAGAGAGAAAAATCTCTTCATCTGGCTATCCTTAAAAACCTTACCGGCATCCTCCGCAGTAAAGTCCGCGAACACTTCCTTGCGGTATTTCAGCAGAATCACAGCGACAGCGAAGACCAGGCCAGAATATTGTGCCATCACAGTTCCGGCAGCAATGCCGTTGAAACCGATGCCGCTGAATCCTGTAAAGGCAACACCCATCGACAGGCATATACTGCCCGCGATATTCACCACATTGACAATCAGGTCTGTAATCATAGGAGATATGCTGTCCTGCATGCCTATGAACCAGCCCTTGAGCGCCATAAGGGTAAGCGTGGCAGGAGCAGCCCATATCCTGATATGGAAATAGCTTTCCGCCAGGACACGCACCTCAGGCGAGCACTTGACAAAAAGGAACACAAAGTCAACGAACACCCATTGTATCAGAATACATATCAATGCTATGGCCCTCGAGACGCCCACAGCACGGACCAATGTACCTGCCGCAGCCTTCATATCGCCCCGGCCATACGCCTGCGCTGTCATCCCTCCAGTACCGATGCGCAGGAAACTGAAATTCCAGTAGAGCATATCGAAAAGCAGCGATCCTACGGACATTCCGCCGATCAGAACAGGAGCATCGCCATCAAGATGTCCGGCTACCGCGATTCCGACGATTCCTACAAGAGGAACGGTAATATTGGCAAGAATGCTGGGCACTGCAAGCCTCAATATTTCCTTATGAAGAATATCCATGTCTGCTGTTTTTCTATCTGAATTTCCTGTCCTCCTCTATCATTCCCAGATACGACGAATAACGCTCCGGACTTATCTCGCCATTCTCCACCTCCTCCTTCACTGCACATCCAGGTTCATGAGTATGGGTACACGGAGTGAAACGGCAATGCTCGGCAGCACGCAGCATCTCAGGAAAATATCTGGCGATTTCATCCTTCTCCAGATTCACCAGTCCGAAGCCACGGAGACCTGGAGTGTCGATAACCGAGCCACCAGTCGCCAGGCGGTACATCTCGTACAGGGAAGTCGTATGCCTGCCCTGGAGATGCGCCACAGATATCTTCCCTATCTTAGGGTCTAGTGACGGATCCAGCGCCTTTATCAATGAGGATTTTCCCACTCCAGATTCACCGGAGAACAGGCACACCTTGCCGTTGCATATATCACGAAGCTCATCAATGCCTTCCCCAGTCCTGACGGATGTCTGCACCACCTTGTATCCTGCCTTCGAGTATATGTCCATAAAGTTGCGCACTGCCTCAGGAGCCTCGCTGCGATACAGATCCACCTTGTTCATGACTATGCTCGCAGGAACGCCATAGACCTCGCAGGTCACAAGCATCCTGTCCAGGAATGGCAGCTTTATCTCAGGAAAGTACAGCGAAACCACGGCAAATGCCATATCTATATTGGCGGCAATGACGTGAGACTGCCTGGAGAGGTTCGTGGACTTGCGGACAACAAAATTCTTCCTGTCCAGGACCTCGGTTATCAGGGCTGGACTAGTCAATGTCACATCGGCCACGGCTTCGGCATCTGTCTCGAAACATACATGGTCGCCGACTGCAACAGGATTTGTGGAATCATTTGCATTCAGACGGATACGTCCTTTAAGCACCGCCGGGAACGGATTCCACTCCGGCAGCATCGAAAGCATATAATGGCTTCCGGCATTCTTCACGACAGTAGCTTTTCCTCTCATATCAGAAACTGTTTTCTCGCAAGCAGGGTCTTCTGGTGGATTTCTTTCAGTATTGCTCCACTAGCCGGTCAGGCAGGACATGAAGTATTCACTGCGACACAGAAGACGGGTATGCTTCCTCCCATATATACACCTTGTCACCACGGCGAAGCCTTACCGGAATTCTTCCGTCAGCATTGACCTGTGCAGCATCAGCCTCGGCACGGGAGCGTGACGAATCCTGCGTGTCAGCGAAAGTCTCCACATCACCGTCCCTTACCCCCTTGTTTTCAGGTACGACAGCCACAGAGCAGCGGACACCCTTGCGGGCTTCTTCAGCCGGTTCCAGAGCCACGCGCAAATCATTGACAGTAAACTCGACAACACCTGTAGTCGGTCCCATTGCCATGCATTTGGCACCGACCTTCAGAGGCGCAGACTCCACAGCCACCTCCGCTACACCGATACGGTCGAACCAGTTCGTGACCTTGCCGCAATATACCTTCTTCCTGGTCGCCTGGCTGCCATATACGGTGCTCCATTCGCCAAGCCTTGCCCCCTGGTAGTAGCCATCCCAGAAGCCGCGGTTGAAGACCTCCGACAGCTCCTCCTTAAGCGATGCCGCAAGCTCAGGAGTATAGGTGCCGTCGCAGACAGCATCGGCAGCCTGGCGGTAGCACTGGGCACAGCGCTTGACATATTCAGCCGACCTCGCCCTCCCCTCTATTTTGAACACTTTCACCCCTGCATCAATGATCTTGTCCATAAATTCTATGGTGCAAAGATCCTTCGGGGACATTATATATTTGTTGTCAATGTTCAGCCGGGTGCCCGTCTCCAGGTCTGTGACTTCATATCCGCGTCTGCAGAGCTGATAGCATGCGCCACGGTTTGCGGATGCGCCATAAGTCTGCAGGCTGAGATAACACTTGCCAGATATGGCCATGCACAGGGCGCCATGTGCAAACATTTCTATACGGACAAGCTCCCCTGACGGACCCTTGATTCCGTCACGCTGTATTATATCATATATCTCCCTGACCTGATGAAGGTTAAGCTCACGGGCAAGCACCACGACATCCGCGAACTGCGAATAGAAGCGCAAGGCTTCAGCATTGGATATGCTCAGCTGTGTGGAGATATGCACCTCCATCCCTATCTGACGGCAATACATTATAGCCGCCATGTCAGATGCTATGACCGCATCCACTCCAGCAGCCTTCGCCGCGTCCAGAGCCTTGTGTGCCGGTTCTATATCCTCCTGATAGAGGACAATGTTCAATGTCAGATAGGTCTTTACACCATGCTGCCGGCAGATCCTTACGATTTCCGCAAGATCCTCCGGCTGAAAATTGTTCGCCGAATGGGATCGCATGTTAAGGTTTCCCACCCCGAAATATACAGAATCCGCACCGCCTTCAATAGCCGCCATCAGGCATTCGAAGTTCCCGGCAGGGGCCATTATCTCCAGTTCCCTTTTTTCCATATCATCAGTTTTTCCGTCCTACAAGCTTGTCAGCAAAGCGCTTGAGCATCTCATACCGCACCTTGCCGAGCTCCAGGCCACTGATAGAGTCCATAGCCTCCTCGGTAAGCCTTACGATCTCGTCCTGCGCCATCCTGTCCACGCCAAGACGGACATAAATTGCCTTCACAGCCGCTATCTTGGCGGCTTTCTGCGCTTCAGTATCCACCGGCATTGCCATAGCCTCGTCCATCGCAGCCTCATCCAGCTCCGTAGCCTTTATTGTAAGCCAGCATTTTTTCTTGTTGATGATGTCGCCTCCGATAGGCTTTCCGAAGACCTTTTCATTGCCGAAGGCATCCAGCCAGTCATCAGCTATCTGGAATGCAAGACCAAGGGCATAGCCGTAGCTGTAGAGATTACCTGCAGCCTCGTCATCAGCTCCCGCGATAAGTGCCCCCATCTTCGCCGAGCACGCAATCAGGACAGCCGTCTTCAGCCCTATCATCTGCATATACTGGTCCATTGTCACCTTGTCCACAGACTCGAAATCCATGTCATATTGCTGACCTTCGCAGACCTGTGCAGCCGTATTGCTGAAAAGCTTCAGCACCTTTCCAAGGACAGCCTCCGGAGCATGAGCGATACGCTTGTAGCTGTCAATGCACATGACATCACCGGAGAGGATCGCCCCGTCCTCACCCCACTTCGTCCATACGGTCGGATTTCCGCGCCTGAGCGGGGACTTGTCCATGATATCGTCGTGTATCAATGTGAATGTATGGAACACCTCGAGTCCCGCCGCCGGCTGCAATATTTCATCAGAGAATTCGTCTCTGAAAAGGGAATATGCTGTGAGACAAAGTCTTGGGCGCAGTCTCTTGCCGCCTCCGTCAATCATGTACCGGAGCGGGTCATACAGTCCCGCAGGCTCCCTCGAGAAACTGATTTCGGAGAACAATGCCCTGATGTTCTCGTCTATCTGAACTTCGCTTATCATAAGAAGTTGTTTTAAATTTTCACTAATTTACGATATTTTCGGCAAAATCGCAGACAATAAGAATCTGTTTTGAAATGATTGAAAAGTTGTTTGAGGTAAAATTTCAGCTTCCAATAAACAAGAATGCCGCCCAAGAACTGAGCGGCATTCTGTAGATTCGTATCTACGTCTTGGCGAGATTTCTCATCTGGCAGTACAACGTGATACCATAACTAAACACTACTAACTAACCATTATAATAACCAACCAATAATATTATTCACTTGACCTATCATATTGCATTAATCGTGCCAAACTGCTGAAAGCAAGTCTGAGAATTTCGTCCGGCACTCTCGCAAAAGGTTCAGGCGAAAATATTATCGACATTGGCAAAGATATGAATTTCTTGTCATTAAAACAAATTAAGAGCTAAAAACATTTTCAGGCATAGCTGTGCATTCCGCCGAGTATAAAGTTCACACCGAAGTATGTTATCAGCACGCTCAGGAACGCCAGGACACAGTAGAGATGAAAAAATCCGGGGCGGCGGAAAGACTTCAGAGAAGATGAATGAAGCGGAGCGGCATAGACAAGCAATGTTATCAGCGCCCACACCTCCTTCGGATCCCATGTCCAATAATGACCCCATGAGACATTTGCCCATACAGCACCGATGAATATGCCTGCCGCCAGAAGTGCCTCGGCAGGGTACAGCAGCAGTCCTGACAATGCAGCAAGGGACTCCTCGCGTAAGATGTCGCCACGCCTGCGGCAGATCAGACCCTGCAGGCCTATAAGCATCATCATCGCAAACAAAGCATACGAGAACATTATCACCATCACATGCACAGACAGAAGCGGAGACTGGAGCACCGGCATCAGCGGCGTTATCTGTGGCGAGCCGCTGCCTATCATCGCCACGAGCAATGCAAATGATGCCAGAAGCGGCCCGAAGCCCAGAATTATAGGGAACCTCCTGTGCAGAAGCAGTGTAAGGGCAAGGACCGACCATGCAAGAAACTGCATTGTCTCGAAGCCGTTCGACAGCGGCACATGCCCTGAAACTATCCATCGCAATATCAGCAGGACAGTGAGATGCACAGACATCACCCCGACGACCGCATATCCGAACATGCGGTCATGCCCGTCCACAATACCCAGCGAGAAGCAGATGGCCAGCAGCAACGCCAATGTCAGATAGAGCATCACAGGCCAGCGCAGTCCATTTAGCCAGACATAGAATATCTCGCAGCTGACACGCATTTCCGAAGGCATAGCCTCTCCTGCCCGGCTGCGCTGATAGTCACAGATCTTGCCAATCAGCATTGCCGCCCCGGCATTGTCCCCGGTCTGGACTTTCTCCGTAACGTAATCCATTGATTTTCTCACGAATATCCATTCCTTTTCAGGCAGGGAGACATGCGGGTTCCCCTCTCCTGGAGAGAGCCATAACACAGATGTGCTGTCATTATAAGGAAACATCTTGAGCAGCTCCCCGTTATAGAACATGCGGACGATATTGAACTTCTCATCAGCATCGCGCAGATGACGGACAGCGGAATGGTCCCCTTTACGATAGGCCTCCTCCA
The DNA here is from genome assembly GCA_934691625.1 of uncultured Bacteroidales bacterium. GTDB lineage: Bacteria > Bacteroidota > Bacteroidia > Bacteroidales > UBA932 > Cryptobacteroides. The sequence continues at coordinate 15,860 of CAKUTA010000018.1, forward strand.
GCGGCTCTTCCAGCTTATATGCATTGTACTTGTCCCAGAAGTCATTGAACGAGGCCCACTGCCCTGTAATCCCCAGGACTTTACGGGCGGCCTTATCCTTTATCCTGATCATCGGGACATTCTCCCATCCAGCGAAATCGAAGGTCCATCCTGCGAAAATCTCTGCGGCAGTGTACCCGTGCCACTCCGCCTTGCCGGCAAGCTTTGTGACAAATGCATCTGCGACTGTAGCGACAGGGCATATCCGGCCATTGTAAAGCACATTGACGCGGCTGAACCCGTCCACTACCTCCTTGTCGATTCGCGAAGGCTCCTGCGCAGATGCCGCTGTCCCGGACATTACGAATGCAGCCAGCATCAATGCCGCCGCACAGGCTTTCCGATACAGTTCCCTGATACGTGTCCTGTGGCTGAAGAACAGGCCTACCAGTGAAATCAGAAGCAGCGCATATCCGGTATATGTGATCCTTATCCCCCACACATCATGGGATACGCCGAGCGTAGTGCCCTGCATATCACTGTCATATCCTGACTGCGTAAAGCGGTAGCCATGATATCTTCCGATATTGTTCATCGAGATGCCGAGATCTGCATCGCCAGCCTTTATATGGGACACATAGTCCATCGGGGCATCTGTTCCAGGATAATAAAGAATCTCGAAGTCCTTCAGCTGCACATCGAACCCAAGAGGGGCGCTGACGCTGTCAGCATTGACAAATGCCTGAACATTATCGCCTTTCCTCAGATGCATGGTCCCGCTCTCCGCTGTCAGGAATGTCGTCAGCGCCCCAGCGAGAATGACGATGAAGGAGCAATGCAGCAGGAACACCGCCGGTTTCCTATAGAGCTTCGCCCATATAATATATGCCGTTCCGGAAATGGCAAATGCCGCCCACAGGACTGTGAACCACCACGTTCCGTAGATATGTGAATGCGAGAACGCCATTCCCTCCGCATTTTCTACAAACGTAGAAGCCGCCATCACCACAAGGATGATGACAGCCAATACTATAACAACATTTTTCAGCCGTCTCATTACAGAACAGGAAGTATTCTTTCTATATTGATTCGCAGAAGAAGATGATGGCGTCGCGGTCTTCCTTTGAAAGATTGCGGAACTTCTCTACGGACTGGCGGGCATCGCTCTTCGCATTGCCATGCCACATGATGGCCTCCATGGTATTTCTCGCGCGGCAGTCATGCAGACGGTCTTCAGCGCCAGTGCATAGCTTGCTGAGCCCACGCCCCCAGAGAGGAGTGGTACGGCACCATCCTGTGCGGATGTCGTTCTCCATGTAGAGGCGGTGCTGGACGAAGTCAGTATAAGGCCAGATAGTCTGGTTCGGATAGCGGGGCATATCTTTGTCCGAGAACATGAGGTTAGGATCCTGGATATGATCCTCACCTGTCTTCCATGACGGACGATGGCAGGCTGCGCAGCCGATTTCAGAGAACAATGCCTTGCCCTTATTGAACTTGTCCGTGCCGACGTTACGTGCAGCTGGAACAGCAAGACCTCTATGCCATATCATGAAGTTCTTATACTGCTGGTCCGACATTTCAGGGTCAAGGTTCTGGCTAGTCAGATAATTATAGATGTTCTGAGCCACGTCATCAGTATGCCATTCTGGATGCTTCCTGTCCGGGTCAATGCGGTTTATATAGTCTGGAAATCCAGCTTGGACTTCCTTGTCATTCATCGCTGTCTCCGCATAATATTTGCCGGCAAGGTCGAGATAATGATAACGTCTGTCAGAACGTGTCACATTGGTGATATTCCAGATGGCATTGGCTCCTGCGGCATCGAGAAGCGGTCCACGTGAAAGCGCATAAGTATAACGACGCGCATACTTGGTACCGTTGCCCTGCTTGCTATTGCTGTACATACTAGTCCACTGCATCCCCGCCTGATCCCAATATGCAGGATTCAAGGCATCGGTCTTTCCGATTGAATTAAAGTACTCGCTCTCCTCTTTCCACTGCTTTGTGATTTCCTCATCAGGGATAGCATCTGTAAGTCCTGTTCCATAGATGCCGATCGTGGATTCAAGCTTCACGCCGATTTCATCCGCGATCTTGTCCTTGGAGATAGTAACCAGCTGACCATCACGTTTTACCACCATTGGAGCATAGTATGCGTCAGCCGAGATGGTAATCTCAGGGTAGATAAGTTCATAAGTCTCACCGTCAGGGAACTGGTTTCCCCACTCGTCAGTGTAGTTAATCCACTTTATTTCAGATATGCCGGACTCGTCAATCGGGGCTTTGAAAGGCTTGGTAGCCAAAGTCTGGGGCATACCGGCTACAGACATCACATAAGCCTCCGTCTTTTTGTCATAGATCACCAGAAGATAGCCGTTTCCCATATCATTGGCACGATAGCGGGTCTGGCGCTTTCCGTGACCATAGTTCGGGTGACAATACAGGCAGCCCACACGTACAGCGAGAGGTCCGAGGCCATTGAATGCACCGTCAGTATTCTCATTGAAATCTCTCTCGAACAGGGTCTCTCCATTCTGAAATTCCATCCCCATACCTGCCTGATCCACAGCAGGAGCAGGCTGCTGATATGCATAGGCATTGACTGTTGTAGTTGTCCCGAGGAGACCTCCGGCATAATACTCATCCGGCTTGTCGCCACTATTCTGTTTTCCAGGATCAATGTTCCCGTTAGACGACTTGCTGCAGCCGGCCAGTACGGCAGCTGCGAGAGATATTGCTAATATTATTTTTTTCATTGTCAGTAGTTTAGATGATTAGGAATCTGTTTTAAAATGATTAAAAAGTTGTTTGAGGTAAAATTCCTTCATCTTCTTCCCGAGTCTTCAGGTCAGATAGACACTGCTATCTTCCCCGAATCCCCCGGTCGAATCTAAAGGTTTTTCCTCTCAAACCTTCAGATAATAATTTCAAAACAGATTCTGAGCCACCAAAAGCAGCCGGTGCATATATAGCAGCGGCTGCATCTAGTGGAATGCTATAGATATTATTCGTAAGATTCTATAAGAGCGTCGAGAGCGGAGAGTGAGTTGTCCAGCTCGTCAAGAGCCGCCATCGCATCTTTAGCGCTCTGGTCGGTATAGTATTTGACGAAAGGCGGTTTCATCCCCTTGATGGCGGCAAGCGCCTTTTCCATCTTGTCCATGACATTTTCTGCTGCGGACTTGAACGCATCCACCTTCAGGCATACTCCAAGAAGCGAGGCTGACGTAGGCTCCGTTCCGGTCACATCCCAACCGCCATAGAGAGTGTGCTTGCAGGACATTATATTGTCATAGAAATCCTGGATGGAATTATATGCGTGAGGGGACTCGATGTAGTTCACATCCTCACCGGTAGCAGGAGCGCCGATCTTGGAGTCACGCACCTCGCCGATGATATCCTGAGCCCCGGCAATAATCTGACGGGTAGCAAGAAGAATGGTAGAATAACGGGAGCCTGCCTTTCCTGCATTGATAATCTCATCGCCATAGGAATCAGCCTCGAACTCTACCTCATCGAGAAGCGCCTGCTCCTCTTCTGAAATCTCTCCGCCCCATGCATATACCAGTTTGATGGAGCTGAGATAAAGATCCTGAGCCGCTGTCTTGGCAAACCAGATTTCATCGGCTGTCATGTCCGCGAACTTACGGGATTCGCCTTCGCGGAAGATAAGATATTCTACAGCATGGAACCCGGTGAAATTCTGCTCAGTAGCGATATTGTGAGCCATCATTTCTGCATCATCAGGATCTGTAGCCGGATGATACTTTGCCATGTACTTGTCAAACTTCACCTTGTCAAACGGCCACGTATCAGTATGAGGGTCAAGGCCGAAGTCACCGGCAGGGCCGAACAGGAACGCCTCTGACCATTCCCAGTCCTGACGTGCAGCTTTCCAGTATTTTCCAGCCTGCTCTACATCTGCATCGTTCTTAAGGTTCCCAAGCTGCTCCACCAAAAGCTTGTCAGCGTCAGCAAGGGCACGATATGTAGGCTTTACTGTCTTCTCCACGAAGTCCTTATTCACTGTCTGGCATTTGAGCTCGAACTCCGTAAGTTCTTTTTCGCTGCTGTTCTCATCGCAGCTGACCGCGGTCATCGCTGTTACAGCAAGTGCGGCCATCATGAATTTCAATGTTTTCATATATCTACTTGTTTATTTTATGCATATCCAATTCCTGAAGGAGGTTCACCTGATTATCAAGCATTTACATATTTCAAAGTCCTCAGTCCCGACATTTGAGAATCATAAGTCGCTGATAATCAGCACAGCCTTCCAGAAAGACATCTATCTATTGAACCAGCCGACGAAAGCGATGCCCAGAGACACACTCGGCTCATCGTTATATCCTGCAGGCAGAAACCTCTTTGCATATTCCGCCTTGACGATTATCTGCGGTATAGGTATGTAGTTCAGACCGAAGCCCATGCGCTTTACATGGTCATACCCGTAAGCCACTTTCTTATTTCCGGAAGCATAAGTGCTGTAGTCTTCATAGCGGCCGAACACATAAAGTTTCTGATCGCCTTTCAGGTTCTTGACAGGCCCCAGGACATTGTATCCGATTTCACCACCGAAAGAATACGCGCTGGTGGCGATAGGAGAATGCTTTGACGGGGAGCCGTCCTGCTGAGAGTGCTTGGGAAAAGCATTGCAGAATGTCGTTATACGTTCTGCATCCGCAAGATGCGCATAAGTGGCATTACCCCTGGCGATCAGATTCCATCTATTAAGTTCGAAGCCGAAACTGCCGATAACAAGCTCCCCATGACAGTCATCGTATGAAGCGCTAGCCTTTCGTTCCGTATTTCTGAATGTATATCCGTAATATCCGCTAAGGCTGAGCCTCAACCCCTTGACCGAATAGTTATCAACTCTTGCTGCCCCGGCATAGACATTACCGATCTTGTATTCATACGGACTTGTGGCCCCATAATGAGCAAAGCAGTTATGCCCGAAGCGCTCGGCATCCAGACCTGAGGTGAAGATGGCCTCGTATCTCCACTGCGGCAGCTTTCCCCATAACGAGAGTCCGACCTGATGCCATGTATTAGGAAGGAACTTTGCCTCGCCTTCGGTACGATAGACGGAAAAGAATTCATTTGGCAGATGGTACTGGTTAATTTCTCCGACAGGAATAATCAGCTCGCCTGCCTTCACATTGAATTTGCCGTTCCAGAAAGCCTTGTTCAGCCAGAACTGCTCTAGAGCTACTTCTCCGCCCTTCTCCGTTTCAGCCTCGTATTCACCGCTCTCATCAGGGTCAATCTCTACCGCAGACTCTGTGCCTCCATGCTCGAACTCAATCTCCATACCCATTGTCCAGCCCTTTCCGAAATCATAGCCTAGATTCAGTGTCACATGAGGAAGGTCAAAACGGCCATGTGACTTGTCATTCTTATATGTTTCAGGATCAAGATAGCGATTAAAATGCTGGCTATAGAAGTTGCGGGACATCACGGCCTCACCGTAGCCACCTATGGAAAAACGGCTGAGGGCCTTGCCCACCTTTGTCTCGGTTCTTGTCTCTTTTTCTTCTGATGTTTTTTCGCTGTCGGCACTCTGCGCACCCGCGGCAAGACCTGCCGTCATCATGATTGTGGCAGCGAAGACATATTTGCTAACCATTTGCTCTGTTCATTTATATATTTATGCGGTGAGGAATGACTAGCCTATCCGCATCATCTGTAAATTACAGATGCAAAGTTATGGAGCATGAAAAAGGCGGGCAATCCCAAATAATTGGTATTATCCCGCCTTTGCTTAACTATTATTAGGTATTAGTCGAGGCTATCGCCCCAGCACCACCTCTTCCGCTATCTTGCGCAGGTACTCAGCCTTGTCGTGCGGAAGCCCGCAATCAACAGATGTCGTGGCGCCTTCCGCCGGATGCGAAGCGAACGGCTTTCCGTAAATCATCAGGTAATTCACACACGCCTTCAGGTATGAGCCATACTCAGACTGGTGCTTCCTGTCAATGTCGTACATGTCTATCCCAGAGTTCCCGTCACGGACAATGCCGAATGCCGCGCCTATTGGCGAGACGCTGAAGTCATTATCCCCGAATGTCCTGGAGGCATTGTGCGCCATCATTGCCGTGCCTTTCGTCATAAGGCTGTCGAACGCCTCGTAGCTTCCGAATCCGCCATAGTCCGCAGCCTCATAGCCCCATGTGCTTTCAAGAACGATATGGCAGTTATGGGAGCGGGACAGGATTCTGTCCGTAAGCTTCATGAAATTCATGTTGACATCGGCAAATTCCGTAGTATCGGATGCATATCTTGCAGGATTCTGGCTCTGTCCCTGGAGAAAAGCATAGTCATAATGACCAGCATTGACTACATTACGTGAAACCGGAAGTCCCAGATGATCTCCGAATGTACGTCCGCCCTTCAGGGTGGCCTTTATGCGGAGAAGATGCCCCTCATTCCATGCTATCTCCTTCAGCATTGCGGCGGCTCCGGAGAAATATGTGAATGAGTTGCCGACACAGAGCACGTTCAATGTGTCCTGAGGCACAGCTGTCCCGAAATACTGCACATATTCCCCGACATAGCCGTACTGGGCGAATTTCATTGTAGGGACGTCACCTGACACCGCCAAGGTATCCGCCTTCTCGCGTCCTGTAGGACGGAATCTGATGTCAAGCTCTCCCTTCACCGGTTCAGGCATGCGGAATGTCTGCATCACGACAGAAGGGTGACTCTTGTCAGCTCCGGCGCACATGAACATGTCGCCCTTGTACCATGTGTTACCTGCCTTGAATTCAGTGACATAGTATTTGCTGCATTCAGGCGTCGTGGTGACATTGACATTGAAGTCCACCACCCCGCCCTTCGGCAGATATCCGACAGGAATCCTGAAATTGAACATCCCGTCTTCATCTGCGGTAAGTGTCCGCTCACTTTCAGGAGTGCCGTTATAGATGAGCTTCACAGGGAGATCTCCCGTATCGGTCTTCGGTGTACAGCCCTGGAACCCCGCCAGTGCCATAAACGTCATGATCAATGCTGTTTTAGCAGCTATAAATGAAAGTTTCATATCGCTTTGTTATTTTCCGGGTGCAAAGTTACACAAGTTCGAAATTGTTTTGAAATTTTATTATGCGATTTGTTATCATGGCTTATTTTTCCAGACATTAAAAAACTTTGCAGTTTCATGTGGAATTGATACCTTTGCACCCGTAATTATATAGGTAAAGAAAAAAGCAGTATGACGATTATTTTTGCAACGGGCAATAGCTGTAAACTGCGAGAAGCATCAGAGATTCTGGGCGTGGGATTTGAGCTCGTTACCCCTGCCTCAAAAGGTATCACGGAAGATATTCCGGAAACAGGCACGACTCTGCGTGCCAATTCATTACAGAAGGCACAGTATATTTTCGACCACACCGGCGGGGCAGACTGCTTCGCTGACGACACCGGGCTGGAGGTGGATATCCTCGGCGGTGCTCCAGGTGTATATTCTGCGAGATATGCCGGGCCGGAGAAAAGTTTCACTGCCAACATGGACAAGCTCCTGCGCGAGATGGCGCTTCATGAATATGAGGCTTCCGTGGCAAGGGAGTATGGTCTCAAGACACCTCACGCTACCAGGAGGGCGCGTTTCAGGACAGTGATAACCCTTATCATTGGCGGAGAAAAGCATTATTTCGAAGGCACGATGGAAGGACGCATATCCTACGAGAAGGCCGGAAACGGCGGCTTCGGATATGATCCGGTGTTTATCGCCGACGAATATCCGGATGTTACTGTAGCTGAACTTACCGAAGACCAGAAGAATGCAATATCGCATCGTGGCAAGGCGCTGCGAGCTATGGCTGCCTGGCTGCAGGAGCATCAGTCACGCTAACTATCTCGGGAAGGGCTGATTTCAGGATATATAGCGGACTTCAGATCATGGACGAGGCGGCGATAGTTCTAAATTATACGAAGATAAGGGACAACACCATTATCCTACATACATTGAGCCGGTCCTATGGAAGAAGAAGCTTTCTGGTGAAGACTGGCGCGAAAGCGAAAATGGCGTTCTATCTCCCTCTGAATATCCTGGAGCTTTCGGTAACCGAAAACATGAAATCTGATTTGTGGTACGCCATTCCGGTGGCGGCATCGTACCCTCTGCTGGGAATACGGAACAATGTCTTCAAGAATACAATGTCCCTGTTCATGGCTGAGGTGATTTATCGTACCATGAAGGACGGGGCTTCTGAAGACGGGCTGTACGACTGGTGCGTGCGGCAGATATTGACACTGGATGCCCTCAAGTCGGATTTCAGCAATTTTCATATATACTTCCTGCTGGGATTCTGCGTTGCCCTCGGATTCCGTCCCGAGGCTACGGATATAGCTCCGTTCAGCGGTGATAATCAGGATATTATGGAGCAGCTCATGCGCTCGGACCTGCCTTCTGCCATGCTGATTCCGCTCAGCGGCAAGGTCCGCAACGACCTGGCATCTTCCATAATCCGCTACCTGGAGTTCCACACGGAGTCCACCATCAACATCCGCTCCCTCTCCGTCCTGCGCGAACTCTTCGCCTAACCAAGAGATAACACGGAAATTTCCGCATCACATTCTTTCTTTTAATACCAAAGCAATATTTTCAACTATTCCAGTTACAAGCGCATTACCCATAAGAAACGCACGGCGCAAGTCGGACGCACCAAAGGTATGGTTGTCAGGAAACATATTCAGGCGTTCCAGCTCAATAGGAACAAGACGGCGATAACGCCCGCCTTCTGTCCTGATGATATGTTTGAAGCGTGAAGGACCTGCACCACCTTCACCTGTGATAATAGTTCTTGAGGCACGGTCGAGATAATCGGGAAATGCCATTGCTCCCTCGCTGTAATTATATTCAAAACCTGTTGTCTTGTTGATGCGCTTTAGAGATTTAGAACCTTTCTGGTACTCCCATTTTGGCAAGTCTTCATCAGAAATAAAGAATTCATCAGGTACATCTCTTTCATCGACAAGTATATCACCAAGTGTGAGGTAAGGGCCATCATATTTTGGAAGGGTATCAAGTGTATAGACTTTGCCATCAGCCATCACACCAGAGTTTTTGAATGGACTTTCCTTTCTGCCCTTGTTAAAGTTGTCGGAAACATCTGCGATATCATTACTTATATCAAATGAGCTTGTTTTATCCTCTTTTTCTTGACAAGTAAAAGCCTGCGGCATGATACCATCCTCTAGTATCCAGTCAAACTTATTATTCAGTTTTTCAAATTGCCCGGCAAGCTGTGTTCCTTGTTGATAAGCCACCATGTAAATACGGCGACGGCGCTGCGGCATACCATAATCTGCCGCATTGATGATACGCCATTCCACGATGTACCCAAGACTTGACAAAGAAGAAAGGATAATGGCAAAGTCACGACCACGCTGCTCTGCCGGCGAATTGAGCAGACGGTCAACATTTTCCAACATCAAATAGTTCGGACGATTCTCGCCTTTTTCTTTCAAAATGCGATAGATTTGCCACCAAAGCACACCTTTCTTTCCTTCAATACCACCTGAACGATGCAACGTAGTGGCAACGGAATAGTCTTGGCAAGGAAAGCCTCCGCAAAGCAAGTCACTGTCAGGAATTTCATCGGTTGGAACAGTTGCTATATCTTCGTTAGAATGCCCATCCGGCCCGAATCGTCGACAATAAATAATGCTTGCGTCTTGTCTTTTCGTAGAAGGTTCCCATTGATTGTTCCAAACAGTTTTAAAGTGCTTTGAAGCACGTTCCAAGCCTATTCTAAAGCCACCTACTCCGGCAAATAATTCCACTACTTTTATATCATTTGCATTTACTTCCGTACGAATGTCGTCAAACAATCCAAGCTCTCTTACTCGCCGATGTATCGTTTCTGAATACCTTACAATTGGTTCGCACAGCATCCTGTCATCACCCATCTCACTATCTTCTATCTTATAATTCATTTTCTATGATATTCTTCACATATTTCTGATTAAACCAATAACAATATTTCTTGACCATACCTCCATTAGGATTCTCAGTCATATCATCCGCGGCCCTTGCTTTCGGACGGACATGGAAATTCCGGCCATCTTTCGCGCTCCAAAAATATTGTGGGGCAATATGATTGTCTAACACATCTTGCCGTATATTGTTCCAATATTGTTGAGCTATTTTAAGATCATCTTGCGGCATCGTCCAAAATGAAACCTTTTCTAATTTATACTCAGGCTCAGTCTTTCCATTAGGCAAATGCACCACTTCGTCCGTTTCTCTGAAAATAACGAACAGAAAACGGCTGGTGAACAGTTCGTACAGTCTAGAATCCGTCCATTCCTCGCAATCAAGAACTTCCTGATAATCAATATTTTCAAAAGACATAGATTCTTTGACAATTCCGGTCTTTTTCACTCGGATGGTCTTCATCGTAAGGCCAGACTTTTCAAACTCCTCCGTCTTATTGACATTACTCACATGACCATTTCCTGCAATTGTGTTGGAAATGATAAAGTACTTTGCTTTCGAATTTGACGGTTCCATATTGAGCATCTCGCATATCTGCCGATAGTTTTTACCACGATATCGCTTGAATCGTCCCAGCAATATTTCATCAACAGAATTGTTTCTCAAATCCTCGACATTAAACAATGATTCCATTGTTGTTGACTGAGGAAGCTCATAATTACAATATGCCCCACCAACATTATTTTTCTTAACCTCATCAAGCACAATGCGCATATACGCTGTTTTCAGACTCCACGCACGACGAGGTGCACCTATCTCATTATTGTGCTGAGGCATAAGGGAGTCGCCTTTTTTCCCTTTTCGGCAGGCGCCAAGGTACATAGTGTCACCCTCCGACAAAGTATGCGCTTGTCCGTTCTTTATTTTGGTTATGATGGTATCATAATCCTTGCGGATGATCAACAAATCTTTCTCTGGTATCTTCCACAGTACAGTGAAAATAAACTTCAAATCAAACTCGGAAGCCTTGGGATTATGCAGATAGAACATAATAAGCATAATCAAGCATTTCCGATAAAAGTGAGATGCCTCAAAAGGCTTGTTCCAATCAACAGTATAGTTTATCATGCTGCATACAAGCCTTTCTTTTATCAGGAGCTCGTCTTTAGCTGATTTCTTCAATGGAGTACACTTCAATTCCGCATTAACGAAAGCAAAGTCTGCCTCTTGCCTGGAATTGAGGTCATACTTGAAGAACAGTTCTTCTACCAGCTGTCCTAGACGCCCTTTCCCATTATGCGCTTCCGCATTGGGCGCAAAGTCCCGCAGACATTTGTTCACCAGATGTCTGCTATAATTAAATATTGACGAAATATCTTTTTCGTTATAGGGTAAATTTGCCATCTGCTCAAAACTTATAGAATTATCTTTAGTTGAGCTTTATCAGCGGCTTGGTAAGCGCCTCTCGGAGCTGTGTATCATAACGCAGACGGACCTGTACTCCTGCCTCCTGATAATAGTAGCGCACAGCTATCTCCTCCTCGATGAACGGAATGATTTCAGACTTCTTCATCATCAGGAACTGCTCCTTCTCGATATCCAGGCACTTTCCGAGAGCATCCAGCTGGCTCTGCATCGAGGCAGCCATGCCGTCCTTCTCCAGCTCCTTCTTCATCTGGTCATACAATGTCTTGGCGCTTGAGCGGTAGTCGAAGTTCTGTCCTTTCGCATACTCCACGAAATCAGCATAATCAGCATCGCTGAGATGGAAATTTTCCAGGGCTGGAATGCTCTCATGCTTACGCGCATACTCCAGGGAATATCTGTCAATGATTCCGTTCAATACGAGAGAATAAACCAGACGGCTGTACTCCTTTGCTGCCAATGTATCATCAGGAGTGATTCCGCCGCCGTCACGTACCGGACGCCCATGTACCGTAAAGAACTGATGTGTAAGAGAATCAGGAATATACCCCACGCTTCCGTCCTCATTCCTGTGACTGTAGTCAATAGCCTGGATGCATCTTCCGCTAGGAGTATAGTACTTGGCTGTAGTAACCTTCAGCTGACCATTATACGGAAGCGGACGGACACTCTGCACAAGCCCCTTTCCGTAAGTCCTGCGCCCCATAATGGTCGCCCTGTCAAGATCCTGGAAAGCACCGGATACGATCTCCGAGGATGACGCCGTTCCTGAATCCACCAGGACAATTATAGGTATTTCCGTGTCAATCGGCTCCGTAGTGGTACGGAATTCCTGGCGCGGGGCATTGGCATTGCCCTTGGATGATACCACCAGCGAGCCTTTCGGCACGAACAGGGAAACAATGCTGATGGCCTCGTTCATAAGTCCTCCGACGTTTCCGCGGAGATCCAGGACAAGCCGCTTCATTCCCTGCTTCTTGAGCTTGAAATAGGCATTGCGCACATCGCCGGACACATTGTCGGTAAATCCTGTCTGCAGAATATATCCTGTAGTGTCGTCAAGCATCCCTGCATATTCGACATCCGGGAGATGGATTCGCTCCCTTACGACCGTCACTTTCACCGTATCGCCGGCCTGCCATGTCTCGCCGCCACGCAGCTTCTTCACATCGAACACCACAGAAGTACCAGGCTTGCCCTTCATCCTGGATGTCGCCCCCGTAGCATCAAGCCCTTTCACGCTGACACCGTCTATCGCCACGATCTCGTCGCCGCATTTAAGACCAGCATTATAAGCAGGAGAATTCATATATGGCTCATTGATAACCACATTGCTCTCTTTAGAAGGCTTATATATGATAGCCCCGATGCCACCATAGGTCTTGCCAAGCATAAACTCAAAATCCTCATTATCCTCTTCAGGGACATACATGGTGTACGGATCCAGCTCTTCAAGCATTGCCTCGATGCCGGCCTTCTCTATACGGTCAAGTGGCAGAGAGTCCACATACGAGCGGTTCAGCTCCTTGAGTATAGCGTTCTGGATCTCAACCCATTGTCCCAACTTGAAGTTCTTTGACTGCCCGAAAGCAGGAGCGACAGAAAGGACCAGAGCCGCTGCCGCAATCATCAGTTTAGAGTATTTCATGATTTTCAGTTTTCAATGTTAATGTCAATGCCCGGGCACAGGAAATTCCACACTCGCGGCATCGCCCGCGAAGAATGTACAATAGCCGTGCCTTCCGCATCCGTACAATGCAAAATTACAAAATTTTGCTCACCTCATGAAGAAGTCACAGGCATATTCAAAAATAGCGCTCCTCGGGAGAGCCGGGAAGCGCCAGTCTATCAATGTCTAAGGAAGACTACAGGTTTGCGTTGTCCTTTTTCCAGTCAGCGACTGCAGGAACGATGCCGAGTTCTACGATCTCGTCACGCATCTTGCAGAGGTGAGCGTAAGAAGCATCAAGAGCAGCCATCTCCTCAGCTGTTCCCTGAGGCATTGTGTAGTGGCAGCCTGTAGCGTCGATAACGGTAGGCATTGCCATCATCACGTTCTTGTACTTCTCTGTGTTGACATAAGTACCTGCAGGCAGGGTGAATTTCTCACCGCCCATAGCAGCCTCAATCATCTTCACTGCATTATATGCAGGGCTCTGGAATGAAGAACGTCCACGGAGCTTGATGATAGCTGAACCGCCCTGGATAGTCTCCTGCTTGATCTCTGCCATTCTCTCGGCTGAGAGCCCCATCTCAGAGAGAGGCTTGCCGCCTATCTTCACCTGAGAAGCGAATACTGCCATCTGCTCGCCGTGTCCGCCATAAGTGTGGGCACCGGTAACTGAGCTCTGAGGAACACCGAACTCCTTTGCAAGGTTGCTCTGGAGACGTGTAGAGTCAAGAGCTGCGAGAGATGTAAGCTGCTCCGGCTTCAGACCTGAATGGATAAGAGCGGTAAGAGCGGTAACGTCAGCAGGGTTGAAGATAACCACAACATGCTTTACATCTGGGCAATATTTCTTGATATAGTCACCGAACTGAGCGGCGATCTGGCAGTTGCCTTTGAGAAGATCCTCACGGGTCATGCCCTCCTTACGAGGAGCTCCGCCTGAAGAAATGATGAACTTGGCATCCTTGAAAGCGACTTCAGGATCAACGGTCCAGGTGATGTTCGCACCCTCGAAACCGCAGTGGTACATTTCCTCTGCTACACCGTGTACACCTGGCTCGAAGATATCGTAAAGGCAGATGTTAGGAGTAAGCCCAAGCATAAGGGCTGTCTGAGCCATATTGGAACCGATCATTCCACCGGCGCCTACAATAGTCAGCTTCTCATTAGTCAAATACTTCATAATAAAAGCGTATTTATTTAGTTATACTTTCTCTTTTTAAAACCGGCGCAAAGATAGCAATTTCAGTTGATAGATTGCTAGCTGAACCATGATTTTTACTGCAAATCTCCCGCCATGGCAGAAATTTCACATCGGAACTGACAATATTTCGCTTCGTAACCTGGAGAATGCATGAAAACGGTGCGGCCAGCCATGAAGCCTCCATCAGAAAAGCCCGAACAGCTCAGAGTCTATCTTATCCGTGATAGACGCAAGATCTTCTGGACGATTCTGGAAGTCAAGTCCGTCAGCATCAATGACAAGCACCCTGCCAGAATATTCAGAGATCCACTTCTCGTAACGTTCATTAAGCCCTTCAAGATAATCGATTTCAATGCTTTTCTCATACTCGCGCCCGCGTTTCTGTATCTGCGACACCAGATGCGGCACTGATGAGCGGAGATAAATCAGGAGATCCGGAGCCTTCACCAGCGACATCATCAGATGGAAAAGATCCATATAGGTTTCATAGTCCCGGTCAGTCAGATTGCCCATCGCCTTGTTATTCGCGACAAAGATGTTCACTCCCTCTAAAATGGTCCTGTCCTGAATTATGACATCATCGGAATGGGCGATCTCCAGGACATCCTTGAAACGCTGCGTCAGGAAATAGACCTCCAGGTTGAATGACCACCGCTTTATATCCTTATAATAGTCTTCAAGATACGGGTTATATGTAACAGCCTCATATTTAGGAGTCCAGCCATAATGTTCAGCCAGCATACGGGTCAATGTCGTCTTGCCGCTGCCTATATTTCCTGCAATTCCGATGTGCATACCATGTTTTTTCTCGAGCCACAAAATTACGACATTCCGGAATTGTTTCCTAATTTTGCAGAAAATCACGAATCAGGATATGCTGAAGATATTGACATTCAAGTTCAACTCCTTTGAAGAGAACTGCTCGCTGGCATGGGACGAGACCGGCGAAGGAGTCATCATCGACCCGGGCTTCTACAATGCAGCCGAGGCAGAGGCCCTATATGGCAAGATAAAGGAAAAAGGCGTCAAGCCTATGATGATCCTGCTCACTCACGGGCATTTCGACCATATATTCGGCGTAAAGGAATGTGCAGACAGATATGACATTCCTGTATATATGAACCAAGAGGACAACTATGTCCTGGAGAACAATTTCAGCCGACGCTTCGGGCTGAAGGAACCCGACTGCACGTTCAGCACAATGCCGCTTGAGGACGGACAGACAATACGGTTCGGCAACACGGAGTTCAAGGTCATCAGCACACCTGGGCACACTCCAGGCGGAGTCTGCTTCTATGACATGAAAGACAAGGTGCTGTTTTCTGGAGACACTCTTTTCGCCGGCAGCATCGGACGCACGGACCACCCGGGAGGTGACTATGACAAGCTGATAGTATCACTGATGGACAAGCTTATGGGACTGCCTGGAGATGTGAACGTCTTTCCTGGCCACGGAAGAAATACAAGCATTGCCGAGGAGCGTACACACAACCCGTTCCTGCAGCCGTTCAACGAGCCTGACACAGACCAGATCGACTGGAATGCAGACGGCATCGAGCTGCACGGTGGGCATTAACATTAAATCTGAAAATCATCCAACGCATCGAGAAGGGTGTGCTCAAACACTTCTTTCTCATGTTCCGACAGGAAATGGACTTCGATAGGTGCCTGGAACATCCTCTGCTGGAGAGTTTCAGGCATTTTTCTATAGCCTCTGAGACGCTGGCTGTCCTTCTCGGTCGTAGCCACAAGAGCAGTGGGCCATCTGCCCGTAGCGCCCACTATTCTGTTTATATCCAGAGCGGTATATTTATGATGGTCATTAAACTTGAAATGCTTGACGATTTCGTATGAATCGCTGAGATACCTCTTCAAAGGTGTATCAGAAGCGATTCCCGACACAAGAATCAGCTTATGGGAATACACATACCGCTTGTCGTCATCATCAAATACAGGCTCCAGAGGGCAATAGCTGATAGTCGTGAACAGCACGGTCATCTTCCGGCCATCTTCAGTGATGCCCTGACAGGTTCCAAGGTCATACCCGGTGATTCCCAGAGACTTGACCCACTCGACCTTTTCCCAGTTCTCCATGTATGTCGGACATTTCGACACAATGATTATGTTGGCATGCATAAGCCTCTCCGGCAGATCGCGGAGACGTCCGAACGGAAGGAGGCAGTCATTGCAGGGAGGACGGTTATAATCGACAAGGACAATGTTGAAGTAAGCTTTAAGCGACCGGTACTGGAAAGCATCGTCCAGGACAATGAGTTCAGGAACCTTGATGTCCTTATGGACGCATTTCCTGGCTTTCCCCGATGTGGCAAGCTTCTCTGGATGCAGAAGGAAGTCACACCCTTCAACCCTTGTACGGTCCACAGCCACAGTCACTTCCGGAAACTTACGCTTTATCTGGAGCGGCTCGTCACCTGCGAAAGATGCGGAATCATCACAGAGAATCTGCTGAAATCCGCTGCTCTTCCTCTTATGACCGCGGGAAAGAACCGCCACATGCCTGTCCTTCCATTTTTCGCTTGAGAGCAATGTCCTGAGTATCATCTCCGTATGCGGAGTCTTGCCTGTACCGCCAGCCGCGATGTTTCCAACGCAGATGGTAGGCACATCACAAGTATGCACCTTGAACACCCCATGGTCATACATGGCGTGCCTCATTTTCAAGGTCAGATAATATGGTGCTAACAGTATTTTCTCAAGCATAAGAAGCTGTTTTTAATTCAGACAGTTTCCAGCTCACAAATATAGTGAAAGTATAGAAAGCATGAAAATTTATTTCGCCATTCCGTGTCACTGCACGTTATAGACATTCGCAGCCTCCGCAAGCTGACAGCCGCCCCATCTCTCTGAAATATAGTCCAGAAGACCGTCAACATCATCCGCCGTAGGTGCAGTAACCAGCTTGACCCTGGTATCCCTGAAGTCAGGAAGACCCTTGAAATAACATGCAAGATGGCGTCTCATCTCCAGCACTCCTGTGACAGGTCCTTTCAATGCGACAGAGAGCGAGAGATGCCACTTGGCGAGTGCCACACGCTCATCGACCCCCATAGGCGCAAGCTCCTCACCCGTCTCCAGGAAGTGCTTGATTTCCCGGAATATCCACGGGTGACCGAATGAAGCCCTGCCGACCATGATTCCATCGACGCCGTACCGTTCGAATGCATCCTTTGCCTTCTGTGCAGAAGTGATATCCCCGTTGCCGATGACAGGTATATGCATCCGCGGATTCTTCTTTATCTCCCCTATCAATGTCCAGTCCGCCTCGCCCTTGTACATCTGGCACCTGGTCCTGCCATGCACGGTCAGCGCCTTGATTCCCGCATCCTGAAGACGCTCGGCAAGCTCCACTATGATCTTCGAGCTGTCGTCCCAGCCGAGGCGGGTCTTGACAGTCACAGGTTTGCGCACAGCATCGACAATGCGCCTGGTTATCATGACCATCTTGTCAGGCTCGCGCATCATCCCCGATCCCGCGCCCCTGCCGGCAATCTTATTGACAGGACAGCCGAAGTTTATGTCAATGATATCGCACCCATGGCCTCCGGCAATGCTGTCTGCATTGTCCGCCATCTTCGCCGCCTCGACCATCGCATCAGGATCATTGCCATAGATCTGTATCCCGACCGGAGCCTCCTCTGGCGAGGTCTTCATCTTGGCGATAGCCTTAGCGGCATCACGGACCAGCCCGTCGGACGGCACGAATTCAGTGTACACCACATCAGCGCCGAACTTTTTGCATACGATCCTGAATGATGCATCCGTGACATCCTCCATCGGTGCCAGCAGCACGGGCTTGCCCCCAAGTTCTATATCTCCTATCTTCATGCGGAAAAATCGTTTTTTATCGTAAATTTGCAGTTTGCCGGCGCAAAATTACAAAAACAGGCTTGAATTTTGCGGCAATGACAAGAAACTGTTTATTTTTTATTTGTCAGAAATTTTATGAGGAATTTTCGAGGAGAGTTTTTTTCGAGATTCCCGAGATTCCCGAGATTCCCGAGATTCCTAAAAGAGCAGCAGGAGATATCTGACCAAGGAAGGTCGAAAAAACTTTTCGACATAAACTTAAACAGTTTCAAGGACCATTATTACAAAACATTGATATGAAAGAAATAAAGACCATCGGCGTGCTCACTTCCGGGGGTGATGCACCAGGTATGAATGCATGTATCCGTGCCGTGACCAGGAGCGCCATCTACAACGGGCTGAAAGTCATGGGCATATACAGAGGCTACGAAGGACTTCTGCATGGAGAGTTCAAGGAGCTGACCACAGAAAGTGTCAGCAACACCATACAGCGTGGCGGCACCATACTGAAGACTGCCAGGAGCAAGGACTTCATGACACCGGAGGGAAGGAAGCAGGCGTATGACAATCTCGTCGCAAATGAGGTTGACGCCCTTATAGTCATAGGCGGAAACGGCTCCCTCACCGGAGCACAGGCCCTTGCAAGGGAATATGACTTCCCTGTAATCGGACTCCCGGGCACCATTGACAACGACCTTTACGGAACCGACTCCACAATCGGCTATGACACAGCACTCAACACCATCGTGGAATGCGTGGACAAGCTCCGCGACACAGCCACATCTCACGACCGCATCTTCTTCGTCGAGGTAATGGGACGCGATGCAGGATTCTTGGCACAGAACAGTGCCATCGCTTCCGGGGCAGAAGCTGCCATCATCCCTGAAGATCAGACGGATGTGGACCAGCTGGAGCAGTTCATCTCGCGAGGCTTCCGCAAGAGCAAGAACAGCAGCATCGTCATCGTTTCCGAGAGTCCGAAGGACGGTGGGGCGATGTACTATGCCGACCGTGTCCGCAAGGAGTATCCGCAGTACGATGTACGTGTCACCATACTTGGCCACCTTCAGAGAGGAGGGACCCCGAGCGCATTCGACCGTATCCTGGCAAGCCGTCTCGGCTACGCCAGCATCGAGGCCCTGAAAGAGGGACAGCGCAACATCATGGTAGGAATAAGCAATGACCAGATAACCTATGTCCCGATAGACCGCGCCGTGAAGAAGGACAAGCCTATCGACCGCGAGCTTATCAATGTTCTCGCGGTGCTGTCAATATAGAGACAGGCTTCATAGGCCTAGCAGTCCGTGGAGCGTAACACACTGATACCTAAACCATTAAATAAAACTCTACTCCATAAAACATGGAGTAGAGTTTTATTTATCTACTTATAGATCAACGAGTTGCGCTCCACGCGATAGCAAAGGCTACAACCGCAGCTACAGCCATGATAACAGCTGCGTTCTAAACCGCAGTCACTGCGACCACCTCAGCGACAGTGACATAAGCCGCCCACAGCGACCGCCACGGCAGCATCAACGGCAGAAAGGCTACTTATCCCCAGAAAGGATCTTGTTCTGCTCCTGCACGGATTCCTCATGTATGGCATTGAACACCACAGACACGAAATCCTCCGACAGGCCGTAGGCCTTAGCCTTCTCCACCATCTGCGAGAGCACCGTATCCCATCTGGAAGTCTGGAGAATGGCGATATTGTGCTCCTTCTTGTAGCGGCCGATGCTGCGGCTGACATTCATCCTGGTGCTTAGGATATAGAGCAGGTTCTCGTCTATGATGTCAATCTGCGCCCTCAGCTGGTCAATGTTCTCCTTGTACTCAGGGCTGTCCGAATCATTCTCACGTACAGTCAGCCCGGTGATAAGTTTCCCGAAATCCTCCGGAGTGACCTGCTGCTTGGCGTCGCTCAGGGCACATGAAGGGTCGCAATGCGATTCTATCATCAGGCCGTCCAGTCCAAGGTCAAGGGCACGTTGTGAAAGCTCCTGAAGATACTTCCTGTCTCCGCCCATGTGGCTCGGATCCGCAAAGAACGGCATTTCCGGGTAGCGTGTACGCATCTCGACAGCGAGCTGCCAGCCAGGAAGATTCCTGTACTGTATCTTCTCGCTCGTGGAGAAACCGCGGTGTATGACGCCAAGCTTTTTCAGCCCAGCCTGGTTAAGGCGCTCCAATGCACCTATCCACAGGTCGATATCCGGGTTCACAGGGTTTTTCACAAGCACAGGGATATCAGTATCTTTCAATGCATCAGCTATTTCCTGCACAAGGAACGGATTAGCCGTAGTCCTCGCGCCTATCCACACCATGTCCACTCCGAACTTCAGGCAGTCGAATATATGCTTCTCGCTGGCGACCTCCGTGGCGACCTTCATGCCAAGCTCATTCTTCACTCGCTGAAGCCATTTCAGGCCAGGTGTACCGATGCCCTCGAAATTGTTAGGATGTGTACGCGGTTTCCAGATGCCCGCGCGGAACACATTGACTCCGGCAGCCTTAAGCCCCCTGGCTGTCTGCATGACCTGGACTTCAGACTCCGCGCTGCAAGGTCCGGCAACAAGCAGAGGACGCTGCCCTTCCGGGAACAGTCCCCATTTTTCCACTGGTAGAATGTCAAGTTTAGTTTCCATTGTAATTATCTTATTATCTTCTTTATTCTGTTAGCATTGTTAATCAGTTCACGGATTCTGTCCGAATCATAGTCGGCTATGGCATCCCTGAATTCGCGCATCTTGTCAATGTATGTGTCAATGACCTGGAGCACATTGTCCCTGTTCTGGGTCAGAATCGGCACCCACATGTCGGCATTACTCTTCGCAAGGCGCACAGTGGAGGAGAATCCTCCTGACGCGAGATCGAAGATATGCTTCTCATCCCTTTCCTTGTCCAGGACTGTCAAGGCCAATGCGAATGACGTCACATGTGAGATGTGCGACACATAGGCCGTATGCACATCATGGCTGTCAGCATTCATATATATAGGACGCATGTTAAGGACTCCGTACAGCTGTTCAATTACACTGACCGCCTTCGGATCCGACTCCTCGCTGTTTGCAAAGATACATGCCCTTCCGTCAAAAAGGCCAGGCATCGCAGCCCAGGGCCCAGAATATTCCGTACCGGCCATAGGGTGAGTCGCCACATAGCGCGACCGGAGCGGATGATAATGCACGCTCCTGACAATCTGCCCCTTGGTGGAGCATGTGTCTATGACTATCTTATCTTTTCCGTCCATATCACGGAACATGTCCAGGATATCAGGCAACATCTTCACAGCGGCGCCTACAGGAACCGCAATCACTACAATATCCGCCTGTCTCACAGCATTTTCCAAAGGGACGACTTCATCTGCCAGGCCTATCTTCTCCGCCGCAGCTGCATTGACCTTGTCATTCTCGACCCCGATTATGCGGGAGGCAAAGCCGCGCCGCTTGAGGTCTATCGCCATGGAGCCGCCGATAAGGCCCAGCCCCACGACTGCGACCACATGATCTTCTGTATTTGTTTTCATCCGTTTTTAATCAAGTTTCCATCAATCAACTATTTAGCATTCCCAAAAATCACATTTCCCACGATTTTCAGAATAGCTATTCATCTATTATTTATAATATTTCACCGATAAGGCGTTCCGCTTCCGCAAGGACTTCAGGCTTTGCACAGAGCGAGATGCGGATGTAGTCACGTCCGTTCTTCCCGAAGATGAATCCCGGAGTGATGAACACCCCAGCATCATAAAGCAGCCTGTCAGAAAGCCTCTCGCCGAGGCTTTTCTCCCCACATGCCACATTCTGAGCCTGCATGCCGCATTCCTCGGACCTTGGCGCCACAAATGCATTGTCCTGGCCGACATGTCCCCAGAGGAACAGGCCACTCGAATCATGGTCATACTCCACGCCGAGCAGGCTGAAGATCCGCCCTGCCGCCACCTTGCGGCGCGAATACTCTTCATTGAGCGAGCGGAACCACTCCGGTCCCTGCTCCAGAGCCTTGACAGCTGCCAGCTGCATCGGCCTGAACATTCCTGAATCCATCTGGCTCTTCACCTTAAGCACTTCAGCCACAAGTTCCCTGTCCCCTGCCAGCATTCCGATACGCCACCCTGACATGTTATGAGCCTTTGACAGAGAGTTAAGCTCCATGCAGCATTCTCTGGCGCCATCTGCGGAGAGGATGGAAAGCGGAGTGTCATTAAGTATGAAGCTGTATGGGTTATCATTGACAATCAGAATCTTATGTCGCCTTCCGAAATCTACAAGCCGACGGTAGAGTTCCGGTGACGCCTTAGCGCCCGTAGGCATGTTCGGGTAGTTTGTCCACATTATCTTCACACCGGACAAATCCATTGACTCAAGCGCATCGAAATCAGGCTGCCAGCCGTTCCATGCCTTCAGGTCATACGTCACAATCTCCGCTCCGGCGAGTCTTGACGCGGACGTATAGGTAGGATAGCCAGGGTCAGGCACAAGCACCCTGTCCCCAGGATTCACGAATGCGAGGCTTATGAGGAGAATTCCCTCCTTGGAGCCGAAAAGCGGCTGGATCTCCCCGTCAGGAGCCAATGTCACCCCATAATACATTGAATACCAGTCGGCGAATGCCTGGCGCAATGCAGGTATGCCTATATAGCTCTGATATGCATGGCTGTCCGGAGCAAGCGCCGAGCGGCGAAGCTCCTCTATAGCGGCGGCTGGCGGCATTCCGTCAGGAGCACCGATGCCCAGATTGATAACAGCAGGCTTTCCTGCCTCTGCACGGGCATTGTTCATTCTGCCTATCTCCTTAAGCTTTCGGGAGAAATAGTACTCGCGGACAGACTGTGTCCGCATTGCAGGTTCTATTATCATAATGTCTTTGCTGATGTATATTCACCTAATATATTCATATCCTCCATGAGCGGGCGTACCGCAGCAAGTGCCTGGCCATAACGTTCATAGCTATCAAACGCGATATCCGCATAGAAGAAATACTGCCATTCTCGCCCAGGAATGGGAAGCGACTGGATCCTGGTCAGGTTCATCCCGTAGAAAGACCATATAGTCAGGACATGCGCCAGCGAACCTGGCGAATGAGGCAATGTAAAGCATATAGAGGCCTTGTCTATCTTGTCTTCCGGGACAGAGATGCCGTCATCCAGGATAAGGAAGCGCGTATAATTCTGCCTGTATGTCTCAATGTCCTTTTTCATGATTTCCAGGCCGAAGCATTCCGCAGCAAACGATGACGCCACTGCACCGACGCCGGCCAGTCCACGTTCAGCCACTTCCGCCGCGCTCTTCGCCGTATCCTCCGACTCCACCATACGTATCCATGGGCATTCAGTCTCGAAGAAGTGCCTGGTCTGGTTGATAGCCATGTAATGCGTATGGACCTCGCGGATATCCTCCAGCTTCTGCCCTGGAAGCGCCATAAGGTTCTGATGTATCTGAAGATACACCTCGCCCTTGACCTTGACGGGATTCTTGCGGAGCAGTTCCAGATTAGGCAGGAGACCTCCGGAAATCGTATTCTCCACCGCCATCACCGCAGCATCGGCAAATCCCTCACGCATAGCGTGGTATAGCCCGTCGAAAGTGGCGCACTCCACTATTCCTATTTCAGGCGTCCCATTATTTCTATAGTAAATGCCTGCAGCCTGCTCATGAAAGCAGCCATGGAAACCTTGTATCGCTATCCTCTTCTTCATATATCTATCAAAACAAAACTGCCCGGATTTTCATCCAGGCAGCCTCAAATATTGATATCGAAATTTATCCGACGCTAAAAACTCATTGACACGACTCCTGGACCTTTATCTTTCCTGATAAAAGTAAAAGTAACAATAGGAGTAAGTAAATCGTGTCTGTCCAGTCATAACACAGCAAATATAGAAATACTCCGCAGAAATTCCTAGCATTTTCCGGAATTTCTGCGGAAACATGTTATACTGTCATGATATCCTTTTCCTTTGCGGCGATAAGCGTGTCAATCTCCTTGACATTCTTGTCGGTCACTTTCTGAACCTCATCCTCACCTTCCTTCTCGGCATCCTCAGGAAGACCTTCGTTCTTCTGGGCCTTCTTCAGAAGCTCCACAGCATCGCGGCGTGCATTGCGGACAACCACCTTAGAATTCTCGCCTGCGGTCCTGGCTTTCTTGATGAGCTCCTTTCGGCGATCCTCGGTAAGAGGCGGGATATTGCAGCGGATCTGCTCGCCGTTGTTCTGAGGTGTAAGTCCGATATTGGCATCCATGATGGCCTTCTCGATTTTCTGGATCATGCTCTTCTCCCAAGGCTGTATAAGGATAGTCTTGGCATCAGGTGCGGTGACAGAAGCGACCTGCGGAACCGGAGTTGCCGAGCCATAGTAATCCACTACAACATTATTAAGGACTGACGGGTTCGCCTTGCCCACGCGGTATGTCTTGAGGTCTTCTTCCAGGAAGGTCACAGCCTCTTTCATCTTTTTGTCAGCAGCAGTGACAATCTCATTTACTCTTGGTAGCATAGTATTAATTTTTATGTTTATACGTGTACAAGGGTTCCTACCTTTTCGCCTTTCAGGAGACGGGTAAGATTACCTTTACAATTCATATCGAAAACAATGATGGGCATATTGCCCTCGCTGCACAATGCGAAAGCTGTCTGGTCCATCACTTTCAGATGGTTTCCGAGAGCCTGGTCAAACGTCAGCTCATCATATTTCACCGCAGACGGGTCCTTCTCAGGATCGGCGGTATAGACCCCATCCACACGTGTACCCTTCAGCAGGGCATCGGCGCCGATCTCAAGTGCACGCAGTGCGGCTCCCGAGTCCGTGGTGAAGAAAGGATTGCCTGTGCCACCTGCAATAAGGGCGACGCCTCCGTTATCCATGACCTTCACTGCATCGTCCCTCATATAGTATTTTGCGACAGGCTCCATCGGAGTGGCAGTGAAAACCTGCGCATTCACCCCCTGCTCCTTTATGAACATCGACAATGCCAGAGAATTGATGACAGTAGCGAGCATCCCCATCTTGTCGCCGTCCACCCGGTCAAAGCCTCTGCCGACGCCCTGAAGACCACGGAAGATGTTTCCACCGCCATTCACTATAGCTATCTGAAGGCCTGCCTTTGCGGCTGCGGCAATCTCCTCGGCATAAGCCTGGAGGCTGGCGGTATCAAGACCTTTCCCCTCATGTCCGCCAAGACTTTCGCCGCTCAATTTCAACAGTACTCTCTTATACATAATCGTGATTGATATTTTTCAAGGAATTTTTCGGGAAACAAAATTATCGAAATATTATGAAACTTGCAAGAAACGCCCTATCTTTGCTGACGCAATCAAGAGAAAGGGGCATTCCGGCATTACGGGACCCCGGCAATCTCGCAGTTATGGTTTAAACTTATATCAACTAATGGCGAACGCATTCCACTACTCCATCGGGAGAAAGTTCATTCAGGCTGTCAGCGGAGCATTCCTTGTAGTGTTCCTCCTGCTGCATGGTACGATCAATTTCTTTTCTGTAATCGATTCATTCACTGGCGGCTGGGGCTCATTTGACGGTCTTTTCCAGCTTGGATGCGACTTCATGTCCCTTCCTATCGTGACCATCATGGTTCCTGTACTCGCACTCGGATTCATCCTCCACATACTGTACGGATGCTACCTGACATGGTACAATATCAAGGCACGTGGCGGATACAAGCGCTACGAGGTTGCAAGCAGGGCAAAAGCTGATTCATGGTCAGCCAAGAATATGTTCGTTCTCGGTATCGTGATCCTCGGCATCCTCTTCTTCCACCTTACACATTTCTGGGCGAAGATGCAGCTTCTCGAGTTCTGCGGAGAGGAGATGGAGAATCCTTACATGCTTCTGGAGCAGACTTTCAGCAGCGTATGGGTGCTCATCATCTACATCATCTGGTTCTGCGCAATATGGTTCCACCTCTGCCACGGCTTCTGGAGCATGTTCCAGACAGTGGGCTGGGACAACCAGACTTGGATGAAGAGGCTCAAGGTCATCGGCATCATCGTTGCCACAATCATCTGGATAATGTTCACAGCTGTCGCTGTCAATGCATTCCTCCAGGCAAACTTCATCATTGCTTAAATACATGAATCAATATTTCAAGGCGGGCAGTTCAGCTGTCCGCTTTTTTTGTTATCTTTACACGTGATGCGGTGACGGCATGAATCACGACATGTGTCCGGTAAAGCCGCATCAGCACTAAAAATGAGAGACAATTCATTAATAGCCTTCATTGCAGGAGCTGCCACAGGTGCAGCCCTGGGTATTCTTTTCGCTCCTGAAAAGGGAGAGGTCACACGAAGCAAGATAAAAGCCGCCGCACGTGAGGGGTACGACACTGCCAAGGAAAAGGCTTCCGAGGCATACGCCTACGCAAAGGACAAGGCAGAAAAGGTAAGAAAAGAGGTATCTGATCTGAAATCCATCCTGAAGGAGGAAGGCAGCGAGATAAAGGAAGAAGCCCGTGCCCGGATGCTTGACCAGCTGGACAGGCTCGAGAGGGCTCTTGAGAAAGACGAGGATTTTGACGACCAGTTCGAGGACGCCTGATGGAGAGCCGTTTCACAAGACCCGCAGAAGATTTCGCGAAAAGCGCTGCGGAATACATTGACCTCAAGGTGGACGAGGTCAAGCTGAGGACGGCGAAAGGCCTTTCGGTGACATTGAACAGCCTGCTGCTCGCGATCCTGTTCCTGAGCCTGGGAAGCATCGTACTGATGGCTTCCGCATTCGGAGGAGTCCTGCTTCTTGGTGATCTCATCGGCAGCTATACGGCAGGAGCCTTCATTGTCGCAGGAATTTTCCTTCTGCTGCTCATCATTCTGTTCATGCTGCGCAGGAAGCTGTTCCTCAACGGGTTCATACAGATGTTCATCAGGCTGTTCTTTGAAGAGGAAGGAGGTGAGCAATGAAGTACTCCGATATCAGAACTATGGATGAGCTGGATGCTGCACGCAGGAAACTGTCCACCGAAGTGGAGGCCAAAGGCAAGGAAGTGCTCACACGTTGGGAAGACACCAGGGAGGCATATTCCCCTGCAGGACTTATCGCCGCAGGGCTGAAGCATATCTCAGGAAGGATTCCTTTTGACAGAATCATTCTCTACGGAATCCGTGCACTGAAGCGCAGGCTGTTCTAGAGAGCTGCAAAAAACAGCTCACTAGATCGGCATTGTGCGAAGACGCAGCCAGCGTGACACATCTTCAGGAAGGCGTGGGGACAGGACACGATAGACATGCTCGTTATAGGCATTGAGCCATGCGGCCTCTTCATCTGTAAGCAGGTCACGGACAACCGCCGAAGTGTCGATATGGCAGAGAGTCAGGTTCTCGAAGCATAGCCATGTGCCGAATTCATTGGAGCCGGCATCTGTGCAGAGCAACAGGCTCTCATGCCTTATTCCGTGCATGCCTTCCCTGTATATGCCCGGTTCATCCGAGGTTATCATTCCTGGAATGATAGGCTGGGAATTGAAATTATGCCTTATTTCCTGAGGACCCTCGTGGACATTCAGGAAAAAGCCTATGCCATGTCCGGTTCCATGCCCGAAGTCGCGTTCATATTTCCAGAGAGGGCAACGTGCCGCATAATCTATCTGGCAGCCTGAAGTGCCTGACGGAAAGACTGCGGATGCCAGGCCAATATGCCCCTTAAGTACAAGCGTATAGTCTTCCATCTCCAGATCCGTGCATGGACCAAGCGGGACAGTTCGGGTTATATCGGTCGTTCCGAACAGGTACTGCCCGCCGGAATCACAGAGATACAACCCGTGTGGCTCCAGCACACGTGAACCTTCCATAGGAGTCACATAGTGAGGAAGTGCCGCACCAGGTCCATACGCAGATATGGTCTGGAAGCTGTTTCCTCTGGAGCCAGGTATGGCGGCACGGAGCGAATCTATCTTCATGGCCGCATCCCATTCCGTAACGGCATTTCCCGACGATACTATCCTGTCGAGCCAGAAAAGGAACTGCTCCATAGCAAGCCCGTCCTCCAGATGGGCATCACGCATACCGGCTATCTCCACCTCGTTCTTCACCGCCTTGCGCAACGGCACAGGGGATTTGCCCATAACAAGCCTGACATTCTCGCGGGAGAAGTCCGCAAGGCATGCCAGATGATAGTTCAATGTTGAAGGATCCACATAGACGCGCCTGATGCCTGAATCCTCGAGTTCATTGAACAGCAGCCCGATATCGTCATACGCCCGTATTGTTATTCCGTCATTTTCCAGCTCCGTGAAGCTTGCGGACGTCTCCGAATCGGATGAGAAAGCCTTCCGGACATACCAGTCTGCGCTGTCAGCCGTAACCAGCAGATACGATATCACGACAGGATTGTACTCCACATCCGAGCCTCTGACATTAAGCAGCCACGCTATCTCGTCCAGAGCCGTGAGCAGTATTGCATCACAGTCCATGTCATCCAGGAAGCTCCTGAGCCATGCCAGCTTGGAGCTGCGGGACTCTCCCGTGATAGCGTCACCAAGCGTGATTACAGGAGTCGAAGGCACCGGGGGCCGGTCTGCCCATAGCAGATCCAGCACATCAGGCATATCCACGATCCTGAAGCCTAGCCCATGCTCCATACCTGTATCCTCCAGACGTCCGGCGCCACGGAACGCTGCCCTGATGGCATCTGCCGACGCCACTGTCTGAGCCAGCCCATCCACTGCAATCGTCACAGTGCCAGGCTTTCCGGAGAATGCGATTTCTGCCAGCCATTCAGGTATCCGTACTTCGCCAGGTATCCTGGTCTTGTGAAGCTCCACGCCTGTCCCGGCAAGCTGTTCCATCGCCTGGATGAAGTATCTGGTATCAGTCCACAAGCCGGCATGCTCCATCGTTATGACGACATCCCCAGCCTCGCCTGTAAAGCCGCATACCCATTCCACCTGCTTCCATCTGGCTGCAGGATATTCGCTGCTGTGGGGATCAGAGCCGGTTATGACCATGGCATCCAGCCCCCTGCTTCTCATCATCTCACGGATAGAGCCAATCCTTTCTTCATAGATATTCTTCATCATACAAGCTCCCTTATTATTTCATCGGACACGAAAAAGCGTTCTTCAGGAATGCGGATATTCCCTTCACGGGTCAATGCCAGTGCACCTTCGTCCATAAGCATCGTCGCGGACCCTGCAGGAAGGCATGACGGATCTACCCCCCTGTCTGTCCTTAGCCCCAACATTATCGTCTCCATACGCATATTATCTTCAGTAAGCACCTCCTGGCCAGAGACATAGCCCGTCTCCGCCTCTGAATTCCATCTGCGGACATTGACCTTTCCGTCCGCCCCGGCAAGCGCGGAATGCGCCCCTGCACCAAGTCCTGCATAAGGCACACGGCGCCAGTATGCGGAATTGTGCATAGCCTCAAAGCCCGGGTATGCGAAGCTGGACACTTCATAATGATGATACCCAGCTTCATCAAGCAGGCGGCACAGCACCTCATACTGCCGTCTGCAATCCTCCTCCGCGGCTTCCGTGTAACGCCCTGAATCAGCCAGCATTGCCAGAGAACTTCCATCCTCCACCGACAGCTGATATGCAGATATATGGCTGGGACTCAGCCCAATAGCCTTATGAACAGTCGCTTCCCAGATATCATCTGACATGCCGCCGACTCCATATATAAGGTCAATGCTTACGTTCCTGAAGCCGGCAGAACGCAGCATCCAGTAGGCCCGCTCGGCATGCTCCGCATCATGACGCCTGTTCATCCATCCAAGCACCTTGTCATCGAATGACTGCACGCCCATGCTTATCCTGTTCACGCCAAGTTCCTGCAGCTCAACGATATACTCCTCACCCTTCTCTATGATGTCTTCAGGATTGACCTCCACGGTAAATTCCGGATAATCATGATGAGGTTCGCCAAAAACAGCTTCATTGACCCCTCTGACCATACGTGAAAGCACAGAAGGAGGAAGCACAGATGGTGTGCCTCCTCCTATATATAATGTATCCACTTTTTCCGAGAAGCAGTTCCCCGGCAATGTCAAGCGGATCTCTTCAGCCCTTGCAGCAGCCTCTGAAACTACAGCTTCAGCGTAACGGCTGAACCGTTCCCGCTCGTCATGCCTCTGTTTCTGTCCCTTGCAGACCGGAACGGCCTCGGAATAGAAACTGCAATATGTGCAGAAGCTTCTGCAGAATGGGACATGTATGTATATCAATGTTCTGTAATTAACGGAGCATCAGCTCTGCAGAGCCAAGACGCGACTGCTCGGTGAATGCCTCGACAGTATAGATACCTTTCTGATAGCCAGGTATATCGTTCAGATAGATGCTGAGATCGACTTCCTTTCCTTCATAATCCACGAGACGTGATGCGGAAGCCACCATTGTCTCACCGTTGAATGTGAAGGATGTACGGTTGGAATTCGTAAGTATGATTCCGTCAGGATCCTTCACGCGGATATAGACTCTTACCTGTCCCTTAGGCGCAAGCTCGTTCTCCACAAGACTGAGCGATGTAAGAAGCCTTACCACACGGCTGCTTCTGTCCGTAACCTTGTCCTGGGAATTGTATGCCTCGATGCGGAGACCTCTAGCCTTCATGACCGCCCCGGCAGCCACCTGCCCGGAAAGGTCCTCCACCTGCCGTGAAAGCTGCGCGTTTTCAGCCTTGCTTGCAGCCGCCTCCCTGCGTGCCGCTGCCGCATCGGCTGTAAGCTTGTGGTTCAATGTATTGAGAGAATCAATCTGGACGATATAGTTACGCATTATGCTTCTGAGCGTGCCAAGCTCCTTCTCGTACTGGCGCATCTTCGCCCTGTTCGTGGCATCCGTCTTCTTGATTCGCTCGATAAGGTCTGCAACCTCCGCACGGGATGTGTCCAGCTGGGAGTTAATCGAGTCATAGTCTGAAGAAAGAGAGGCATAGTCGCTCTGCAGGTTCTCCATCTGTTCTGTAAGGTCCTGCTTCTCGGCCTCGAGTTCTCCTATCAATGTGGATTTCTGGCTCCAGACATATACAAGAACGGCAACCAGTGCCACAGCTACACCTATAAGGATGAACATCGTGGTCTTCAGGCTCTTTTCTTTCGCAAGCTTCGCTTCGCGCTCGCGGCGCTCCATGATCGGATCTGTTTCCATAATGAGTTTCTTTTTTATTAAAATACAACGGTCATATAGCTTTCCCCTCAACAAACTGCATTCCAAAACGTGGACAGCATACAACCGAATACAAACCTTAGATTTGCAGAGTGGTTCACTGCACCAAGGTTGCAGTACAAAAGTAATAAATTTGTGTCAGAAATTAAAGT
>CAKUTA010000019.1 GCA_934691625.1 uncultured Bacteroidales bacterium
GCAGATAATCAGCGAAGGTGCGGTAGCCGTGTGCGTGTTCGATGCAGACACAGCCGAGTTCAGTGAAACGGAGGCAAGGAAAGTTGAGGCGCTGAAGAAAAAGTATGCGAACAAGAAGAATGTCGTACTGTGCGACAGCCTACCGTCAATAGAGTATTGGTTTCTCATACATTATGATGACACCAACAGACACTTCGCCAATTCTCACGCTGCCGAGATAGCACTTCGTTCATACATCAACAACTATGAAAAGAAAGAGGTTTCCCTAAAGAATCCAAAATGGGTAGCCGATATGATTTCAGAGGGCAAGATGGACAATGCCATAGCCAGAGCTAAGGCCTACGATGGTTCCGGCGGTTCTTATTCACGAGTTTACAAGGCGATTGAGCAAAGTAAATGACTGCATACTCTAGCACATCCATAGTATGCCTTAAATAGCGCAAGAATAAATTGCCACACGATGATAACCAAAGTGTAGGCAACACGGAACTTTCTAAGCACCTTTGTAGGAAATATGAATAATATGAATTTTGACAAAAATATACACATGTCAAACATAGATTCAATCTTGATGTATGATATGTGGAAGACACCTACAGTAATTATGTGTGACGGGCCTTACGGTGTCAGAGGCTTTAAAGGAGATTTAGTGTCTGCTGATGGATTGGCAGCGTGGTATGAACCCCATATCAAGAAATGGACACAATTGTCAACGCCTAAAACAACCTTGTGGTTCTGGTGTACGGAGCAAGGTTGGGCTAATGTTCACCCTATGTTATTGAAATATGGTTGGGAATTTAAAGCTTGCCATATTTGGGACAAAGGTATGAGCCATGTCGCAGGGAATGTAAATACTAAGACCATTTCACACTTGCCGATCGTCAGTGAGGTTTGCGTACAGTATTCCAAGAAGCCCCTTTTTGAAATAAAGGGAGAAACTGTAGATATGAAAAGTTGGTTAAGATACGAATGGAAGAGAACAGGACTGCCTTGGCGTTATGCAAATGCCGCTTGTGGGGTAAAAGATGCAGCTACACGAAAATATTTTACAGATAGTTGGCTATGGTATATGCCTCCTTCTGATGCCTTTGGCAAAATAGTCGATTATGCTAACACTTATGGACTACCAAATGGTAGGCCATATTTTTCCATAGATGGAGTTAACCCGCTAACCAGTAAAGAATGGTCAAATTTTAAACCTATTTTCAAGTGCCCTATAGGCATGACAAATGTATGGCAGATTCCACAATTAAGGAATAAAGAAAGATTGAAAATAGAACAGAAAGCCATCCATCTCAACCAAAAGCCATTATCATTAATTAAACAAATTATTGAAATGACTTCGGAAACTGGGGATGTAATATGGGACCCTTTTGGGGGATTATTCACTAGTGCTATTGCCTGCATCGACCTAAATCGAGTATGCTATACTGCCGAAATAAATCCTGATGTATTTCAAGTTGCGAGAAAAAGGGTAGAAGACCATATTCTGCAAAAGTCAATGGACAAGGAGCTCTTTAACAGCGTTGATTAATAATGGATTATCAAGTGAACAACCAGACAGTCTCTTCCATTCAGCAATTGTCTTCCCCTTATACACAATCTGTTCGACAGTATTCTTAAACTTTTCAATCTCCTCGTGTTGTATCCTATCAATTTTAGCATAGTTAGTGTCTAGCCGGTAAGGGTATTTGCCTTGAAGCATTTTAACTGTACCTTGATACTCTCTTGACGTATTATAAACTAAAAAGTCTTCACCCAAGAGAGCGACTTCTTCCTCTGCTTGTTGATATTGCAATTTGTTTCCCCTTGTCTCATCTTGGAAAACATAGCCCGCGGTATTTGTTTGTTGTAAATTAGATGTGCGGTCACCGGTGTCTTCTGGTTCTATCACAAGGTAATGTGGCGGTTTGTGATAATGTATATCACGCGCTTTTGCCACACTCTCACCCGAAACCACCAAAGTATCAATAACAACAGGATTACCCCAAAATATGAATTCAGGAAGCCAAGCAACGATAGCCACATTGATTTTGTTCTCGACGAAAAACTTCTCACTATCTTTAAATCGTCCCGTAATCTCCGTAGCAAAAGGGAACCATGCTTTTACTTCAACGCCTACGTTCTTATCGATACTTGGCCCAATAAATCTCGCATCAGGAAAACCAGGATCTTGCCTCACCCAGTATCCGATATCACTATGCAAATTGCTATGATTTAGTGCGTCAACTATATGAAACTCAAATAGATTACCCAATAGTGGTGACAATTTAGACACTAATTTGGTCAATTGTAAAGCATAAGAAATAGATGAGGGCCGTTTAATTTCAACAATATCAACTATATGATTCTTTAAAGCCAATATCGAGCGCGATGCCTCCAACAAAATATTGTCAGCAATATTTTCCATATAATGAATCTTTTGCGTATTCCTATAATAGGTTTTTTATATCAATTTCTAAAGCCTTCGCAATCTTCTCCATGTTGCAAAGCGTAATGTTCTTTTCGGCACGTTCAATCATACCGATGTATGTACGGTGAACACCGGCTTTGTCCGCAAGCTGTTCTTGCGACAGGCCAAGTGCCTTTCGGTGCTGTTGGACGCTTTAGCCAAAGTGCAGCAAAATAGGCTGTTTATCCATTTTAAGTGTTGTTCTTGCTTTACTTGATAAAAATATGAATATATACTAAAGTTATCAACATACTATAATTAGCAAAGCAAGATAATCACCTGATTGTCATAGCAGTTTCAGAAAGATGGATCCCGATTTACGCAAGTGGCACTTGCACGAATTGAGCATAGCCATACTCTGCCAACCTTGACACAGCAAATGGCAGAGTAAATGACACAGTAAATGACGATCTTCAAGTTTTTACTGCCTTTTCGAGGACTTGACAAGAATGAGTTCCTTACAGTGATTCAAAAGCCAGCGTTCAAAGATTGAGATACGGCTGTAGCTCCAGATGTGGCGGCTTACGTCCTCGCGGAGGTCGTGTTCTATCCAGTCTTCATTGTATCCGTACTTCCTGAGGTAATCGACATAATTGCGTAGACGTGCTTTGACTTGGCTTTCGCAGGATTTGCCGAAATGCTTCCGGCAGCCACCGACCACATACTTCTGAGCCTGTTCCACGCCTGGGAGGCAACTAATGTATGAATATGCGGAAATCGCTCTCACAAACAGGATTTTGCTTTCCAGAGTGATGACACCATTCTTGATTTTAATCTTGTCATAGTAGGCATCTTCAAGGACATCAAGAACTGTTATGAATCCGAATCTATGGACGGTCCGTTCTATTCGGAAAGTCTCGGTTCTGTCTAACAGGAAGTCGGGGCGGAGGAGGCTGTTGACGTATTCGATGATCTCATTCGCTTGTTGTTTAAAGAACATTCTGGAACCGTATTTTTCGGACAGCATTTGTTCCAGCTGCGCTTTGCGTTCTTCGATGAAACTCAGGAGATCGATAATGTGGCGGCCTTGCGAGGCGTTGAGGCAGGAGACACACAGGGTTCTTAGATTGGTAGGATGGTTTTCATCTGGTTGGCCTGGGTACAGTGATTGGACTCCAAGATAGATGTCCGGGACTCCAGCCGCACAGTTTGTGCATTTGAAGGCATCCCGTGATAGTATCTGAAGTTTCAGTTCGGGCGAGATATTAGCTTCGTATTCCATTATGTTGTTAGTTGATGTCTGCAGATGGTCATCCAGATGGTTTGCTAGTGATGCCGCGCTCTCCCCTCCTTATACAAGTTTTCTTCAGTCACAGAGACTCAACTTATGGTTTTAGTTGAATCAGAATTCTCTATCCTTTGTACTTGTGTGATAAAGGTAGTCAAACGAATTTACAATCAATCATCTCCTGACGTAAAATGGCGTGAAAATCTTCGGCTTACACATCATCTGGCATTTTGTAAATGCTGGTAAGATGCAATTCTAAATCTTCGACCAATCCCATAACGTTATCGAGATATTCAGGTGAAATGTATTTCCGGAGCTCTTTCAGGAGTGGCGGTTCGGGAGCGGCTATTTTTGAGTTTTGGGCATTGTTTTGCTTCCAACGGATGAGTATATCCGCTATGTCGGCTCCCATTGCCTTGTCTTCTTCCGTGGCGGTGCGTTGGAGGTAGTCAGACACTTGAATATTCAGATGTGGGCGTTCGGCACATTTTTGAACCCATTTGTCGTAGCCGTCCGTGTCGGGGAAGGCTATGACGGCGCGGCCTTGCAGGATTTCGACTTTGTCTCCGAGCTGAGCCTTTCCTCCTACCGCCACCCATACGCATTGGGGCATAAGGGCTGAGCAGATTATGGCGGTCTTCTCTGCCTCAACGAGAGCAACGGGTTTGTCCGGATATTTGTTCAAGAGGTGTTCTCCGAATAGGCATTGTGTAAGTTCCCATTCTGTGGGGAGAAGATTCTGCTGCTTGAGGATGGAGTGGATCCAGGTGATTGGAGTTTTCGCTTCCGGGTCTTTGATGCGGTGGCCAGTGAATGGGTCGTATTTCATCACTTTACCCGTCCGGCATTGTCCTTTAGTGTCTATTTGATAGAAGATGGTGTCGGCGGATCTGGTTACTCCGATGTAATATTCCTCTACAAGTCGTCTGACGGTTTCTGTGTCAAATAGGGTAAGCAGGAACGTGATGAAGTCACTCTGCGGTTGAAGACGGATTGTTTTGCGGACTAACGTCATCGGGATTGTGCATATTGGTCGTGCATCTTGTTTAGGTGTTGTGGTGATTCTTGCACGTTGAAGCGTGGGGCTGTGCCTATCGTATTTTCGGGATTCTTTCCAATCGGGTTCGGACGGTGGATAGAGGCAGTAGCCGCAGGAAGATTCGTGGTCGCAGCGGCCATATTTTTCAGGGTCAGCAGGACGGTTTTCCTCATCGACATACGGGGCAAAACAATGCTTGCGTCCGCAGGATGGACAGGTGAGCCGGGTTCTGATGCCGGCATATTTTAGAAGGTGATAGCGGTATTTCATTGTCAGTCGATGTCTTTGAATGGAAGTCTTGTTTCTTGTGATTGTTGTATCGGGCGTATCGTTTGTATCGGACGCGATACAGTCGATACACCTGATACAGCGGTGTCTTCTTCAGTACGGAATGATTCGAGTGTGATATTTTCCTCCTTAGCCTTCTTGATCTGGCGTTGGACTTTGCCGAGGGATATGCTGAGGGTTCGGGCAATGTCTCTGAAGGATTTGCCTTGCGATTGCAGTCTAAGGATGTCTTCGATGTATTTCAGACCATCGTCAGGTTCGGCATTCTTCAGGTGATGGCACTCCTGATCGAATCCTTGCTGTTCGAAGCGAAGGAAGCCATTCTCCTTGTTGATGTCATAGACTATCACGTTGTCGGCATCGTATTGATAGCCGCCTGTACGGACCTTGACTTGTTTGAGGTAGCGGAGGTTGCTGTCTTTCGCACTGCGAGCAAGGGCTATTCCGGCATCAAAGAAGTTAATTAGTTTGGCCGATCCGGCAAGGTCGTTCTGCGTTATGGGTTCATAGCCACGGCGTGTGGGCGTGTGGGCTATGATGACGGTCGTGAGAGCGTATTTCTTTTTTAGGCGAATCAGTTTCATCATAAAGCTGCCAGCGGTGGAGCCTTCTCGGAGTCATTGCATATGAATGTGATGTTGTCAACCACGAAGAAACGGGTGCCTTGGACGGCGGCTTCCTCTATGGATGCAAGTATCTCTTCTTCGAGGTCTGAACCTATGATAAGTTCTGGGTCTATTTCGGCTCTGGAGAAATTGTCTGGGAATATGTGGCGGTAGCCTGTGGCCGGGTCGGTGTAACGCATTTGGAACTGCTTACCGGAAAGTTCGAGATCAACGTACAAGACTTTTTCCTCACGGGCAATCTCTTCGGCAATCTGTGTGGCGAATATGGATTTGCCGACAT
Organism: uncultured Bacteroidales bacterium; assembly: GCA_934691625.1. Lineage (GTDB taxonomy): Bacteria > Bacteroidota > Bacteroidia > Bacteroidales > UBA932 > Cryptobacteroides. Next base: position 5,914 of record CAKUTA010000019.1, read on the forward strand.
TGCTTGACGCGAATATGACAGTGTTTTCATACTGGACTATCAGGCCATTGAAATAGGTCTTCGGATCCGGAGTGTTAATGCTGTCTTCTATCCAGACGTTTGCCGGTTTGATGGAAAGAAGCCCTACTCGACGGGGCGCTTTTCGGGCGTTGTTGATTTCGGTGAGGATTGCTTCCACCGGGGTTGATTCCCGGTGGAGGCTTTCTGTTGAGGCGGCAAGGTTATCTGACATTGCGCTTGTGTTTTCTGTGGGTTTCAATTGTCGCTCCGTCGTTTGTTGAACAGTTCAAGCGCAAGATCCGCATCGACGACGATCTTGCGTCCGTTTTGACGGACGGCTTCTTTTATAATCGTGTCCTTGTAGCGTTGAGCTGTAACGTGGGAGCAGCCGAAGAGGCTTCTGATTCCGTTCAGGCCATAGACCAGACGATGGTTTGCCTTTACCGGTTGTTCCGGTGCTTCGTTGTTGTCCTGTGACAACGCGGCTTTGATCCGGTCGTCAATAATGGACGTGAACTCCTCCACCGTCAATGAGTAAAGCGGGGTGTCTATTCCGATTCCCATAATCTTGAATTTTTGTAAAATCATGGCTTCGGAGAAAGGTGACAAGCAGACTCCTCTGCCACAACGGAACATCACACAAGTAATGTCACTTCGCTTGCGGCTTCCGATGTGGCAAAGTTCAGGAGAATTAAATGGGATTCGGGTTACAACCGGGTTGTAATCAGGTTGTCTTTGATGTACAGTTTTCGACAATTTACTTATGGACAGAAAGTTGGCTAATGATTCTTGTATTCTGAATAAAGGTCTGCAATTGTTTTTGAAATCGCCTTGCCGTTCATCTTGCCGTAGACTTGGCGAAGATTCGATACGTTCCATAGACGCTCGAACACATTCCAGCAGATTCTGCCGCCTTTGTCGAGATCGAGCAGACCGGAGAGCACAAAGCCACTTCCGCCATATTCCTCTTGTTGGATTTGTCTTTCCAGTCAAGGTCTTCGCCGCAGAACTGAGGGACGAGGCGGTTCAGATATTCCCTGGCTTTGTCGTTGTCCAGTTGCGGAGGCTGTGGGATTGTTGGCTTCGGTGTGCCGAGGATTGCGGTGACGCTGTACTGGTCATAATGCTCAATTTTTTCACGCAGACACTGGGCATAGCGATAGAATGCGGCTTCTTCCACACCATAGTTGAGGCAATCCAAAGGGTTTTCATTCTGGATATATGGCTTGAATGAGTCCAAGCAACTGTCTATCAACGCCAACTGAAATTTCGCCTTGTTGTTAAGGTCTTCGAAGTCGAACAGATGTATGAATGCTTCGAGGGATTCGTTCTCGTAGCAGTCTGTGACGCGTTACCAATCGATTTGCACGAGGTTGGTTATCGTTCCGTTGAGGATTTAGGCTTTGACTTGAATACGGCAGCGGGCGTTGTATTCACTTTCCTCTTTGGTGTTGCGCTGATTTCTCATATTCATTAGTCTTTAACTCCCATTTCGAAGACGGCCATCTGTTCGGCCTTGACTTTCTCGGTGATGTCGATATATGGTTTCATCGCTTTGTAGTCGGAATGACCGGTCCATTTCATCACGACTTGCGGAGGTATGCCTTGCGACAGGGCGAAACAGATTAAAGATCAATAAGATTGCTTAATGGAGACAGTCACAGCCGTATAGACCCTTCCGCTGCGGATGTTAAGTGCAAAGTCGCCGGTCTCGTATAACATCGGATAGCTTGACAGAGCCAAAGTCAAAGTTCTTCCTTTAGTAAAGTAGCTCAGAGGAGTCTTGGCATTGCAAATCACTTCAATATCTTCCGAAGGCAACTTTACGCTGATTGTGTTGGACTTATTGCCTTGCAGATCCCAGGAGAGTTCTCCGAGACCGCTGCCCATTTCCGGCATCTGCCCGTGTTCCAACGGATTACCGAGAAGGAAATAGACATTAGCCCCGACATCTTTCCCGTCCTGCTGAATCCACGAATCCACATAGACCCGGTACATGAGAGCATCTTCACGGATTGCCTTCTTCCCCGAAAGAAAATCTACGACGTTTTCCGAGCTGCAGATAACATAGCCATGCCCTTGTATCGCTGCGACTTCTGGCGCCATATTCATAAAGTCCGGCAGCCCGATATCACCTATCCCGTTCTTCTTCCCGCAATCAAGAATCGGAAATGTGCTGCTCTTGAAATCCCCTGCTGTAGTTAATAAGACATCAGAGTTACCCAATGCTGTGCCTCCGTTGTCCTCATTCATCATCTTTATCATTGACGTTCCCTCCGGAAACCTTTCAATCCTGTCTGATTTCTCGCACGACGATATCGTCATCGCGATAACAAAGCCGACGATTACCCAAAGCATTCTGAAATTTTTCATTGCAACTATTTCTGTCATTTAAATTCATTACAAATATAATGCATTTTTTCAGAATATTCTATTACAATGTTTGCGCCGCACTTTGGAGCGGGTGTAGATAACGCAGCAAATCTTTCAGAACCGTCCCCCGTTTCAGACTCCAGGTTTTGCCGTACTGAAAAAAATCATGTATATTAGCAGTAAATAATTGCTTTATGAAAGGAATTGTTCTAGCTGGCGGTAGCGGAACCAGGCTCTACCCTATAACCAGGGGCATCAGCAAGCAGCTGATACCGATATTCGACAAGCCGATGATATATTACCCTATTTCCGTTCTTATGCTGGCGGGAATCAGGGACATACTCATCATTTCCACTCCTGCCGACCTGCCGAATTTCCAGAGGCTTCTGGGAGACGGCAGCGATTTCGGCGTAAGGTTCACGTATGCCGCGCAGCCATCACCTGACGGCCTTGCACAGGCATTCATCATAGGCGAGAAGTTCATCGGCAGCGGCAGCGTCTGCCTTGTGCTCGGGGACAACATATTCTATGGTGCAGGGCTCAATGCCCTGCTTCTCCAGGCCGTCAGGGATGCGGAGGAAAACGGAAAGGCGACAGTCTTCGGATACCGCGTAAGCGACCCTAAGCGCTACGGTGTAGCCGAATTCGATGCCGACGGCAACTGTCTCAGTATCGAGGAAAAGCCGCTGCATCCTAAAAGCAATTATGCCGTAGTCGGACTGTACTTCTACCCGAACAAGGTCGTCGGGATAGCCAAAGGAATACGCCCGTCAGCCCGTGGCGAGCTCGAGATAACCACTGTCAACCAGATGTTTCTGAAGGACAATGAACTTAAGGTGCAGACAATGGCAAGAGGCTTCGCCTGGCTCGACACCGGCACCCAAGACTCCCTCTCCGAGGCATCCACGTTCATCGAGGTTCTGGAGAAGCGCCAGGGGCTCAAGGTCGCCTGTCTGGAGAGCATCGCCTACCGGCAGGGATGGATCAATGCTGACCAGCTTAAGAAGGCGGCAATGCCGATGCTCAAGAATGACTACGGCAGATATCTCATGGCTCTTCTGAATGAGGAGCCTGAAACATTGAAAAAGGATCTGGAATATTAAGATACAGCAGCAATGAATATTCTGGTCACAGGAGCTAACGGACAGCTAGGCCACGAGATGCAGACTGTATCCCGCTGCAGCAGCCACAGATACATATTCACAGACATCACAGGAGGATACGATGCACTCGACATTACAGATCCGGAGGCGGTCATGAGAATGGTCTGGGAGAACGACATCAATGTCATCGTGAACTGCGCCGCCTACACCGACGTGGACAAGGCCGAGACCAGCCAGCCGATTGCAAGCCTTCTGAACTGCACTGCCCCCGGGAATCTCGCCAGCGCGATGAAAGCCGTAAACGGAACATTGATACACATCTCCACGGACTATGTTTTCCATGGAGACAGAAACACACCTTACAGAGAGAACTGTCCGGCCAAGCCTCTCGGAGTCTATGGCAGGACCAAGCTTGCCGGAGAGAGAAATATCGCTGAGACTGGATGCGCAAGCATTATCATCCGCACGGCATGGCTCTACTCCCCCTTCGGAAAGAACTTCGTCAAGACCATGCGCATGCTGACATCCTCCAAGGAAAGCATAAAAGTAGTATTCGACCAGACGGGCACACCGACATACGCTGGAGATCTGGCCGCCGCAATATCGCATATAATCGAGACCGGACAGCTGGACAAGACAGGAATATACCACTTCAGCAATGAAGGCGTATGCTCATGGTTTGACTTCGCGAAAGCGATATGCAGCATGAGCGGCAACACATGCGACATCCAGCCATGCCACAGCGAGGAGTTCCCGAGCCCTGTGGAAAGGCCGCATTTCTCGGTGCTCGACAAAACGAAGATCAAGCAGACCTTCGGCATCAGGATTCCATATTGGACAGATTCCCTGAAGAAATGCATTGACATACTTGAAAAAATCTGAAGCGATATGGAAGGCAGACGCAACATATTGATCACAGGCGGCGCAGGCTTCATCGGAAGCCATGTAGTCAGGCTTTTCGTGAAAAAATACCCGGATTATAATATAATCAACCTGGACAAGCTCACTTATGCAGGCAATCTCGCAAACCTCCACGACATCAAGGACAGGTCCAACTACACGTTTGTCAGAGCCGACATCTGCGATCTGGAGACAATACGGGAGACAATGCAGAAGTACAGCATCGACGGCATCATCCACCTCGCGGCCGAGAGCCATGTGGACCGTTCGATAAAGGACCCATTCTCTTTCGCAAGGACCAATGTGATGGGGACATTGACAATGCTGCAGGCAGCGAAGGAACTGTGGGAAAGCCAGCCTGAGCCATGGACAATGAACGGAAACCAATGCCTGTTCTACCACATTTCCACTGACGAAGTATATGGCACACTGGAGATTACAGCACCTGAAGGAATATTCTCGCCATTCACGACGAAAGCATCTTCAGCACATCACCATGCCTATGGGAGCAAGTTCTTCTCCGAGGAAAACCGCTACAGCCCGCACTCCCCATATTCTGCATCGAAAGCTTCCTCAGACCATTTCGTAAGAGCGTTCCATGATACATACGGAATGCCAGTGATTGTCACAAACTGCTCGAACAACTATGGGCCCTACCAGTTTCCGGAAAAGCTGATACCCTTGTTCATCAACAACATACGGCACCGCAAACCGCTGCCTGTCTATGGCAGGGGCGAAAATGTGCGCGACTGGCTCTATGTGGAGGACCATGCCAGGGCGATCGACACAATATTCCATAAAGGAAAAGTGGCTGAGACATATAACATAGGTGGCTTCAACGAGTGGAAAAACATCGACATCGTAAAATTGCTGATAAGGACTGTTGACAATATGCTCGGAAGGCCTGAAGATGCAGACATTGACCTGATCACCTTCGTCACAGACCGCAAGGGACACGATATGAGATACGCCATCGACTCCAGAAAGCTGCAGCGGGAACTGGGCTGGGAGCCGTCACTCCAGTTCGAGGAAGGCATCCGGATTACAGCACGATGGTACCTGGAGAACCAGGAATGGCTTGACAATGTCACAAGCGGTGACTATCTCAAGTATTACGAAAACATGTACGGAAACATATAGAATGAATATTATACCCACAGATATTGAAGGAGTCCTGATTATAGAGCCGCAGATCTTCAGGGATCCCCGCGGATATTTCCTCGAAAGCTGGTCAAGACGGAAGTTCGAGGAAAATGTCGGGCATGTGGATTTCTGCCAGGACAACGAGAGCATGTCGGCATACGGAGTGATGCGCGGGCTTCATTTCCAGTATCCGCCATATTCACAAAGCAAGCTGGTACGCTGCATCATGGGGACAGTCCTGGATGTGGCAGTGGATATCAGAAAAGGGTCCCCCACTTATGGCAAGCATGTAGCTGTGGAGCTTTCCCAGGATAACCACAGGCAGCTGTTCATCCCTAAGGGATTCGCTCATGGATTCTCCGTTCTCAGCAAGAGCGCCATATTCCAGTACAAGTGCGACGCTTTCTATCATCCTGAAGCCGAAGGCGGAATCTCAATACTGGACAAGTCTCTTGGCATTGACTGGAAAATACCGGATGAGTGCGCCATCCTGAGCAGGAAAGATACAGAGCGCAAGAACCTGAAAGACTTCGACAGCCCTTTCAGCGATCAAATGGACATAAAACTTTAACAGCTTCTCATGAACTGGCTAGCAGGAATATTTACAAATCAATCATTTATACAGGCCATCCTCGTGCTGTCACTTATCTGTGCAACGGGGCTGCTGTGCAGTAAACTGACTATCAAAGGAGTATCGCTTGGCGTCACCTTCGTGTTCTTCGCAGGAATTGTTGCCGGGCATTTCGGGCTTCAGATTGACCCGCAGATGCTCTTGCTTGCACAGAACTTCGGCCTTATACTGTTCGTCTATGCACTTGGGCTTCAGGTCGGTCCAAGCTTCTTCCCGTCACTGAAGAAGGGAGGAATACGCCTGAATCTTCTAGGGCTTGGAGTGCTTGTGCTCGGGACTGTGATGACCTTGGCATTCGGCCTGCTGACTGACATATCGCTTCCAGTGTCAGTTGGACTGTTCACAGGAGCTGCGACAAATACGCCTATGCTCGGTGCGGCACAGCAGTCACTGCTGGAGGTTCACCCCGATGCCACAGCCACATCCAATGAGATGGCTGTAGCATGCGCTGTCGGCTACCCATTCGGCGTAATAGGTGTAATCCTTTGTGTAATAATCTTCAAGATTATTTTCAGAAAGCCAGGGAACGTAACTGAGCAGCATGACAACCAGACTTTCGTATCAGAATTCCGCATCAGCAATCCTGCCATATACGGAAAGGCGATAAAGGATATCATGAAGGATGTCTCGATTCATCTGGTAGTTTCCAGAGTATGGAAATTCAACGGAAGCAAGGAGGATGACGCTAATGACGGAACCGTAATCATCCCTAACGGCGACACCATCCTGGAGAAGGGAGAGCATGTGCTGGTGATGACCAAGGAGACTGAGACAGGCATTGCCGAGAAGCTCTTCGGCGAGACAATGAACAAGGACTGGAACAAGAAGGACATTGACTGGAACCACCTGGACGGGACGCTGGTATCACGCCACGTGCTCGTCACACAGCCGCACATGAACGGAGCCAAGCTTGGCGATCTGCATCTGCGCAATGCCTACGGCATCAATATCACCCGCGTGAACAGAGCCGGAATCGACATTCTGCCATCCAGCAGCCTGCATCTCCAGATTGGCGACAAGCTCACCATCGTCGGCCAGGAAAAAGCTATCGACAATGTTGCCGCAGTCCTCGGAAACCAGGAGAAGGAGCTGCGCAATCCTAACCTGTTCTCCATTTTCGTGGGGCTGATTCTAGGCCTGCTGCTCGGCAGCATACCGTTTGCACTTCCCGGAATGAGTGTCCCGGTGAAGCTTGGAATAGCCGGAGGGCCTATCATAGTGGGTATTCTTATGGGGGCATACGGTTCACGTATCCACCTCACGACATATACTACCAGAAGCGCGAACCTTATGCTCAGACAGATGGGACTCACCATATATCTGGCAGGACTGGGCCTGAGCGCAGGTCCGGAGTTCTTCGAGACAGTATTCAAGCCTGAAGGGCTGATGTGGATTCTGATAAGCCTGCTCATGGCAATCGTCCCTGTACTCATCGTAGGGTTCATCGCCACGAAATTCTGCAAGACAAGCTATGCGTCAAATGTCGGAATGCTCTGTGGGGCAATGGCAAACCCTATAGCCCTCAACTATGCCCTCAGCACAGTCAATGACGATGAGCCGTCAGTGGCATACGCCACTGTCTATCCTGTGGAGATGTTCCTCCACGTCATCATTGCCCAGATGATAATGCTCCTCTACATCTGACGGCAAGGCACACTCTATTTCAGCAGACGGGCACGGAGCTTGGCGATCATGTCCCGGGTCATTGTCTCTAGGTCATACTCAGGCTTCCAGTCCCATTCATTGCGGGCGCAGGAATCATCCATGCTGTCAGGCCAGCTGTCGGCAATGCTCTGCTTCAGCGGGTCAGGCTGATACTCCATCTCGAAACCAGGAATTTCACGGCGGATTGCCTCATATATTGTTTCCGGGCCAAAGCTCATTGACGCGATATTGAAGGCATTGCGGTGAATCAGTCTTGACGGGTCTGCCTCCATAAGCTTGATCGCACCGTTAAGAGCGTCTGGCATATACATCATATCCATCAATGTGCCAGGTTTCAGAGGGCAGATGAACTTCTCGCCACGGACAGCAGCATAATAGATGTCCACAGCATAGTCCGTGGTGCCACCGCCCGGAAGCGTCACATTTGATATAAGACCTGGGAAACGCACTGCACGTGTATCCACACCATACTTCTTGAAATAGTAGTCGCTGAGGAGCTCTGTAGTCACCTTTGTCACACCATACATTGTCCCAGGACGCTGGATAGTATCCTGCGGAGTGCCGACATGAGGTGTTCCTGGACCAAAAGAACCGATGGAGCTAGGCGTGAATACGGAACACCCGTGCTCACGTGCCACCTCCAGAACATTCCACAAACCGTCGATGCCTATCTTCCATGCGAGCTTCGGCCTGGACTCCGCCACGACAGACAGGAGCGCCGCAAGGTTATAGACTGCATCCACATTGTATTTCTTCACTGCGGCGGCAATCTGCTCCCCGTCAGTAACATCTACGACTTCAGACGGTCCGGACTCCTTAAGTTCACCTTTCGGCTCGCTCCCATGTATATAGCCTGCTATAACATGGTCATTGCCATACCTTTTACGCAATTCCATCGTGAGCTCCGAACCTATCTGGCCTGTCGCTCCAATTATGAGAATATTCTTCATAACGGTCTCTCAACTTATTGTTTGATCAATCTAGAGCACAAAAGTAATCAGATTTTCACGATATCCGAAGAAAAATCTTATAAACCGTTACGCCACCGCTTTGTTTTCTCGGTATTAATCCGTAATTTTCGGAAAGAAACCGATAAGTCTGGACAATATCCCGGGCCTCAGGCATCAAAAAAAGAAATTCAAACAGAGTTCTCAATATGTACGGAAAAATGAAAGAGCACCTCAGCAAGACTCTCGCTGAGATCCGCGAAGCAGGCCTCTACAAGGAGGAGCGCATTATCGAGAGTTCCCAGTCAGCAGCAATCAAGGTGGCAGGAAAGGAAGTCCTGAACTTCTGCGCCAACAACTATCTCGGCCTGGCAAATGACCCGAGGCTGGTCAAAGCATCTGCCGCAATGATGGCAAGGCGTGGTTTCGGAATGGCTTCAGTGCGCTTCATCTGCGGCACCCAGGATATCCATAAGCAGCTCGAGGATGCAATCAGCGAATATTTCCATACTGAAGACACCATATTGTATGCCGCATGCTTCGACGCCAACGGCGGAGTCTTCGAGCCGCTTCTCACAGAAGAGGATGCGATTATCTCTGATGCATTGAACCATGCGTCCATAATTGACGGTGTACGCCTCTGCAAGGCGAAAAGATACCGCTATGCAAACGCCGACATGGCTGATCTGGAACGCTGCCTGCAGGAAGCCCAGGCGCAGAGATTCAGGATCATTGCCACAGACGGGGTATTCTCTATGGACGGCAACGTCGCACCGGTGGACAAGATCTGCGAGCTTGCCGAGAAATATGACGCCCTCGTCATGGTAGATGAGTCTCACTCGGCAGGTGTTGTAGGCGCGACAGGCCACGGAGTGAGCGAGCTTACATGCACATACGGCAAGGTGGACATCTATACAGGAACCCTCGGGAAGGCCTTCGGAGGAGCAATGGGAGGATTCACCACAGGCCGCAAGGAGATAATCGATCTGCTAAGGCAGAGAAGCCGCCCTTATCTGTTCTCCAATTCCCTGGCGCCATGCATCATAGGAGCAAGCCTCGAGGTGTTCCGCATACTGAAGGAAAGCAACGAGCTGCATGACAAGCTCGTCGAGAATGTCAACTATTTCAGGGACAAGATGATGGCAGCAGGTTTCGACATCAAGCCTACGCAGAGCGCAATCTGCGCAGTAATGCTCTACGACGCAAGGCTGTCACAGATTTTCGCAGCAAAGATGCAGGAGGAAGGCATCTACGTCACAGGCTTCTACTACCCTGTCGTTCCGAAAGACCAGGCCCGCATCCGCGTTCAGCTTTCTGCCGCCCACAACATGGAGCAGCTTGACAAGTGCATTGCAGCATTCATAAAGGTAGGCAAGGATCTTGGAGTACTCAAGTAGCCTTCAAGGACATCAGAAGCACTCCCGCATTATCTCCGAGATATTGCGGGTTTTGCCCATTGTATAGAAATGGACCGCAGGCACTCCATGTGCCAGCAGGTCCTTGCACTGGGCCGCACACCATTGTGTACCGATGCGGTAAACAGCCTCCTTGTCATTGCCCGCGTCATTGATAGCCCCGGTCAGCTCCTTAGGTATGTCCAGAGAGAATGACTGAGGAAGAAGAGCAATCTGCCTAGCAGTAGAAAGAGGCTTAAGCCCCGGTATAATAGGCACATTTATGCCGGCAGCATGGCAAAGCTTCTCGAAGCGGTAGAATACCTCATTGTCGAAGAACATCTGGGTGATTATATAATCCGCCCCGGCATCCACCTTACGCTTGAGATTCTCGATGTCGGTCTCGATATTTGCGCACTCGAAGTGCTTTTCCGGGTAGCCGCCGACTCCTATGCAGAAAGAGCCTCCGGTCTCATTGTCGAAACGTCTTATCCCATCGACAAGTTCATTGGCATGGGCATATCCGCCAGGATACGGAACGAACCGCCTTTCCCCGGCTACAGAATCCCCACGCAGGGCCATCACATTGTCTATTCCAAGAAAGCGGTAATTATACAGATCACTCTCCAGCTCCTCCGCAGATACGCCTCCGCAGATTATGTGCGGAACCACATCCACATCGAACTCGGACATGATTGCAGCACATACAGCAACTTCGCTGATGCGGTTACGCACCAGATGCCTGGTATATGTCCCGTCAGGCTCCTCCCTGTAGGAGTACTCGTCGCGGTGGCATGTCACGTTAATATATTTCGGAGAAAACTCCATGAAGCTGCGTACTGTAGCCATAAGCCCGTCCTTGGTCATGCCATTAAGAGGAGGGACTATTTCTATTGATGGAAAAGGTTTCCTGCTGCTGTCAAGTATATCTGTTATTTTCATTTTATTTAAATATTCTATAGGAGATGGCCCAGGAACTGCCTTGCCTGCTGCTCGGACATTCCGCGCCGTCTTGAGTAATCATCATATTGTTCTTTCGAGATATGCCTGATTTCAGGATATGTGGCTTCAGGATGAAAGAAGATGAATCCGCATATTGAAGCGTCAGGAATCATGGCATAGCTCTCGGTCAGCCTGATCCCGAGCTTCCCGCCGTCAGGAAGCAGAGCCAGGATATCTTTCTTCAATGTATGGTCCGGACAGCTGGCATATCCTACTGCCGGCTTGATGATCCGCACGCATCTTCCGTCACGTCCGTGCAGCTGACTTTTCAGCCTGTCATCAAGCCAGAGCGATGCAGCCTCTGCCAATGTCACCCTCACTGCCCTGTCCATCATGCTGCTGTAGTCCTTGACCGCAGTATCATCAGGAAGCACATTGCCACCTGAAGAGCGTCCATAAATGCGTCTGGCGAAGAAATCAGGAAGACCTGCCTGACAGCCGCACGCACATGAAGGGCCATGATTGGTAATGACACTTACCGCGAAAGCCCCCATTGGACCGTCATTTCCCGACGGGACAAAATCGGCAAGAGACAATCTGTATTTTCTCGCGTCCGCCTGTTCCTGACGGAGCATAGGAAAATGCTTTTCATCCACCGGCAGGACAATGTCATTTCCGTCGCGCCGGGCGTCCATTATCTTCTCGGACAGCCGGATTATCACCTCATGCCTCGTCCTGAACCGGTCCAGCACAGCCTTGCCCTCGTTTATCGTCTTTCCTATGACAGGATCATCAGGCAGCTCCACATCATATTTTATTCCCCATATAGCCAGGAACATACGCCAGTCAAAATATGGCATGACCTCATCTATTGAAAGTTCCGTGGCAGGGATGTCACTGAATGCATATTCATCCCTGAAGAGATATGAATCCTCTGCGAATGACGGCTCCGGAAGCAATGTAGCTTCAGCATTAACAGAATTCCTGCTTTCATACAGTTCACGTATATGCTTCTGGGCATCATGCTCGTCAGCCTCGAACTTCGCCCGGTCCATCATGCAGCGCTTAGCCATGACGGCTCCTGCGGAAGCATCCTGGGCATAGAACACATGCCCGTACAGCGGGGCCAGCTTGACAGCTGTATGAAGTGCAGATGTAGTGGCGCCACCGATGAACAGAGGGATATCCAGCCCTCTGCGTGTCATCTCGCGGCATAGCTCCTCCATCTGGTACAGGGACGGAGTGATAAGCCCGCTGGCACCGATAATCACCGCATTGTGCCGTATCGCCTCGTCGATGATCCGCTCCTTGTCCACCATCACGCCCAGGTCAATGACATCGAACCCGTTGCATCCCAGGACAATCCCGGTGATATTCTTGCCTATATCATGGACATCACCCTTGACTGTCGCATTGACAATCACAGGCCTATGCCCCTCATTGCCGCCATCCCCTGTCATATACGGCTCCAGAACAGCGACCGCATCCTTCATTATCTTGGCGGACTTCACCACCTGCGGCAGGAACATCTTTCCTGCGCCGAAGAGCTCACCCACGCGCTCCATTCCGGCCATGAGCGGGCCCTCGATCACCTTGACAGCGGCACCATACTTATGGTAGCACTCCATCACATTTTCCTCAAGCCCCACATTGCTCCCCTTCACCAGGCAGTTTACAAGACGCTCCTCAGGAGTGCCTCCTTCAGCGGTTCCGGCATCAGCCGTGCCATGCACCGCACCTCCGCTCTTTGCCGTCTCCTTCTCCGCCATAATCTCCTGAGCCTTGGCTATAAGCACTTCCGTAGCCTCAGGATTCCTGTCAAGGATGACATCCTCAGCTTTACGAAGCAGATCAGGCTCAATGTCGTCATATACCTGCAGCATCCCAGGATTCACGATTCCCATGTCAAGTCCTGCCTTCACAGCATGATACAGGAAGATGGAGTGCATCGCCTCACGCACCGGGTTGTTGCCCCTGAATGCGAATGACAGGTTGGAGATTCCGCCTGAAGTATAGGCGCCTGGCAGATTCTTCTTTATCCAGCGCACCGCCTCGATAAAATCCACGCCATATCTTGCATGTTCCTCGATTCCGGTCCCCACGGAAAGCACGTTGACATCGAATATTATATCCTGCGGAGGTATATGCAGCTTATCCGTCAGCAGCTTATATGCCCTGGCGCATATTTCGATCTTTCTCTGAAACGTGGTCGCCTGCCCCTGCTCGTCGAAAGCCATCACCACCATCGCAGCCCCAAGGTCATGGATCTCCGTAGCCTTCTTCATGAACACTTCCTCGCCTTCCTTCAGGCTTATCGAGTTCACGATGCATTTTCCCTGGGCATTTTCCAGACCGGCCACTATGGTCTCCCAGTGAGACGAGTCGATCATCAATGCTGCCTTTGCCACAGCCGGATCGTTCGAGATATATCTCACGAATTTCTCCATGCAGGAACGGCTGTCCAGCATCGCATCATCCATGTTTATGTCAATGACGCCAGCCCCGTTCTCTATCTGGCCTGCTGCAATCTGAAGTCCTGTCTCATAATCTCCTGCGGCTATAAGCTTGGCGAATTTCCTCGAGCCCGCAACATTCGTCCGTTCTCCGATATTCGTGAAATTGCTGGTTCTCAAATCAATGCTGAGCGGTTCCAGGCCGCTCACTGCCAATGTTTCAGCCGGCCCTGACGGAATCTCTCTCGGAACAAGCCCCTCCACCGCACTGCTTATCGCCGCAATATGCTCAGGCGAGGTGCCGCAGCATCCGCCTATTATATTGAGAATCTTCTCCACTGCCATCTTCCTGACAGATGATGCCATCTCCTCAGGAGTCTCGTCATAGCCCCCCATCTCATTCGGCAGGCCGGCGTTCGGATAGCAGATTACAGGACATTCCGCAAAACCTGCGACTTCCCTGACAAGCGGAAGCAGATCATCCGCTCCAAGCGAGCAGTTCAGCCCGAATGCCAGAAGAGGGTAATGGCGTACAGATGTGTAGAAAGCCTTGACTGTCTGTCCTGTCAATGTGCGTCCGCTCTTGTCATTGACTGAAACAGAGACGATTGCAGGGAAGACTCCGTCACCGGTCAGCTTGGAGAGTATCTTTTCGGAAGTCGGGCTTACCATACTATTCTCCGCTTCCTCCCGGGCCTTTTCAATGAGCTTCTCCAGAGCATAGAGCGCAGCTTTCGTATTCAATGCATCGAAGCATGTCTCTATCTGGATGATGTCCGCTCCTCCGTCAATCATCCCGCGCAGCTGCTCGCTGTAGGCTTCAGCCATATCCATGAAGCTGTACGGCCGCACATCAGGATGGTTTATGTCAGGAGCAAGGCTCAACGACTTGGACGTAGGGCCCACACTTGCCGCCACATAGACTCGGTGAGATTTCGTCAGAGCCTTGTCTGCAGCGCGTCTTGCCACCGCGACACCCTCCCTTGCCATGATATATGCCAATGCTTCCGTCCCGTACTCCTTCTGAGATATACGATTGGCACTGAACGTATTGCACTCGATTATATCTGCTCCAGCATCTATATATTCCTTATGGATCTCCTCTATTATCTCAGGATGTGTCAGATTCAGGCATTCATTGTTTCCTTTCAGCTCATTCCCGTTCTCCTTCAGGAACGCTAAAGCCTCAGCGATGTCACCATCTGCACCGCCGCTTCTCTCATGAAAGTCCTTTTCCGTCAGGCCATAATGCTGTATCATGGTGCCCATCGCACCATCCAGCACCAGGATCCTGCCTCTGAATATATTCTTATCTAGCATCCGCTTCACATTTCAAAAGCTGCATGAAGCATCCACTATCTTCAGCAGCATATTTTAGAAGTTGTTTTGAAATGATTGAAAAGTTGTTTGAGGTAAGTAACCTTCAGATAATAATTTCAAAACGACTTCCTGCAAAAATAGTGAATTTATGGCGATAATTCAGAATTTATCTTCCTGAGACACCGGCAGCCGAAGCCTGCTCCTGTTCCGAAAGTATTTCATTTGCCCGGGCAATGGCAACATTGATATCCGGGCAGATGTTCTTCACGCCTAGGAGGTGGTAGAATCCAGCCTTCTGAAGGGCATTATGGACTTTAGGGTTGACACCCGAGAGGACGACAGTAATCTTGTTCCTGCGGCTCATCTCGCATAGGTTCGTAAGGTTATGGATACCTGTGGAGTCAATGAATGGGACCTTGCGCATACGTATGATGCGCACCCTCGAGCGGTCACGGAATTCAGACATGATCTCCTCGAACTGTGTGGCAACCCCGAAGAAATACGGGCCGTTGATTTCATAGACCTCCACGCCCTTCGGTATTGTCAGCCCCTCGTCATATGAATGGATGCCCGACTCGTCCTGCACCTTGATTTCATTCTTCACAGCTGAAATTTCAGTGGTCTCCATGACACGCCTCATGAACAGCACACATGCCAGCATAAGCCCTACAGCTATAGCTACAGTGAGGTCGAACACCACCGTAAGGAAGAATGTGATAAGCAGTACGGTGACATCCGATTTCGGATTTCTCAGCAAGGCCCGGAAGGTTCTCCATCCGCTCATGTTATATGACACCACCACCAGAACTCCTGCGAGACACGCCATAGGGATAAAACGTGCCAGCGGCATCAGGAACAGAAGTATAAGCAGCAGCACCGCGGCATGAATCATCCCTGCGACAGGTGTACGCCCCCCATTGTTTATATTGGTCATTGTCCTGGCAATAGCCCCTGTCGCCGGAATGCCTCCGAAAAGAGGGGTGACCATATTGGCAATGCCAAGGGCGATAAGCTCCGTATTCGAATTATGGTGGTCGCTTATCATACCGTCAGCCACGGTCGCGGAGAGCAGGGACTCGATGGCTCCGAGAGCTGCGATCGTCACCGCTATCGGGAAAAGGTTCTTGACAGCTTCCCAGTCAAGCGCAGGCATCTCAGCTTTCGGAAGATGCGCGTCGATAGTGAACCTGTCGCCTATGGTGTCAATACCATCAATACCGAAGAAGTTCTTCAGCGCATACACGCCTGCTGTCACCAGCACTATCGCCACAAGTGATCCGGGAACTCGTCTGGAGAATTTAGGAACCAGCATGATTATCAGCACACTGACGACACTAACCAATGCATCCCACCAGTTTATGGTATCCAGATGCCTGAAATAGAGCATCCACTTTCCTATGAAATCGCCAGGCACTGTCTCTCCGCCGAATGAAAGACCGAACACATCCGCCATCTGAGTGGTGAATATCGTAACGGCTATACCGCTAGTGAATCCCACTACGACCGGATAAGGAATGAACTTGATGACAGTTCCGAGCCTGAACACGCCGAGCAGGACGAGCAGGACCCCGGCGATTATGGTGGCCACCGTAAGCCCGCTGATTCCATACTGCTGGATAACGCCATAGACGATTACAATAAAGGCTCCGGTAGGGCCTCCGATCTGAACCTTGCTTCCTCCCAGAAGCGACACGATAAATCCGGCGATAATGGCAGTGACAATGCCCTTTTCCGGCGAGACCCCGGAAGCGATCGCAAACGCGATAGCCAGCGGCAGCGCTACAATGCCGACTATGATTCCGGCCATGAGGTCAGACATGAATGTCGCCTTGTTATAGTTCCGGATGCATGTCAGGAATTTAGGATGAAAGTCAAGTTTCGTCTGCATAAGATTGGCGGTTGGTTGGCAATAAACATAAAAAAGCCTCACAGATTACAGAGATTGTTATCTATGAGGCTTTTAAGAGGTGCCTAGCAGAATCGAACTGCTGTAGCAGGTTTTGCAGACCTGTGCCTAACCGCTCGGCCAAAGCACCATTCAGGATTGCAAATGTAGGCATTATTTTTCATAATCCAAAACTTTCTGCCATAATTTGCACCACCTTATTTATTTTTCAGAGGATTGAGGTCAGAGACAAACCACGCCATGAACCTGGATATGCCGTCATGCAGTGACGTAGATGGCTTATAGCCAAAGTCTTGCTCCAGCCTGGACGTATCGGCGTATGTCTCGTACACATCCCCAGGCTGCATCGGCATGAAAATCTTCTGCGCTGTCCTGCCTATCGCCGTCTCTATCTCATTTATGAAAGCCATAAGCCTTACGGGATGCGAGCATCCTATATTATATACGCTGAACGGCACAGCGTCTTGCCCTTGCTGTTCCCACTTGTCCGCGCCATGTGGAGCTTCCAGAACCACCTTCATTGTCCCTTCCACTATATCATCTATATATGTGAAGTCCCTGAGCATGTCTCCATTGTTGAACACCTTGATCGGCTCCCCTGCCGAGATTGCACGGGCAAACAGCATCGGTGCCATATCCGGCCTTCCCCATGGTCCATAGACCGTAAAGAAGCGCAGCCCTGTGCTTCGGAAGCCATACAGCTTGCTGTAGGCATGAGCCATAAGCTCATTGGACTTCTTGGTAGCTGCATACAGGCTCACTGGCGAGTCCGCCTTGTCCTCCTCAGAATACGGCACCTTCACATTGGAGCCATAGACAGAGCTTGAAGACGCGAACACGAGATGCCCTACCCCATAATTACGGCAAGCCTCCAGAATATTAAGGAAGCCATCAAGGTTACTATGAAGGTATGCATAAGGGTTTGTGATGGAATATCTTACGCCTGCCTGAGCAGCCAGGTTCACTACCACATCGAACTTTCCCTCACGGAAAACCGTATCCACAGCCATCTTGTCGCAGATGTCCATGCGTATGAAATGAGCGTCAGAATATATGGAGCTGTTCACTATGGATTTAGTTATGAAAGGCTTGGCAAACCCGCATTCTGCCAGGCGACCATATTTCATATTCACATCGTAATAATCATTGATATTATCCAGGCCAAGGACTTCCTCGCCCCTGGAAGCAAGTTTCTGAAGCAGCCGCGACCCTATGAATCCGGCCGCTCCTGTTATCAATATTCTCATTTCTGAACCAATTTACAAGAGTTATGCAAAAGGCTTGCCGTCAATCCCCTATCTTCGTGGCGCCTGAAGGGGCAGCATCCGACTTCGCTGGATGGGACGCTCCAGGCAGCGCAGTCACCGTACAATATGGACCGGAAAATGCCACCGGGCCTGCGCCATATACAAATTCCTTCAGTTCAGGATATTCATCCAGACGGCTTTCAACAGTAATCAATGTCAGCGGACGGCTCCTCAACGTATCTTCCGCAGCCGAGAGAAAAGCATCCACATCCTTTCCATAGTCAGCAACCTGCCTTCCATCCAGGTATATGTCAATATTTTCAGGCCTGTGCATGAACAATGTGGCGACATCGGTTCCGCCAGGGACATCCTTGCATATTTCCCCATATCCGATATATGCATTTGCCTGAGGCAGCACCCCTGAGGCAGAATACAGCATCAGGAGCAGCGAAGAGCCTGTCAGAAAGACAGGAAGATTCCACAAATGCCTGCGTAAAATGAACCATAGGGCCAGTATATTGCCAGCAAGCAGAAGCACAGCTGCAATCTTCACAGGGCCCGTAAACACGAATGGATATTCCTGATGCATCGAGGCCACCGCCTCCACATTGACAATGCCTGCAAGCACAGCCACTGCCGCACAGCCAGCAATCACAAGCACAGCGGCAGGTATTCCGGCAGCCCATGCCATCCAGCGTCCGCATCCGCGTCTGTTAATGGCAAGCGGGAACAGATAGACCACGAAAGGAAATATCGGGACAAGGTACACCGGCAGCTTGGAGCTGAAAGACGACAGCATCACGAATGTGGAGACAATCACGCAAAGGAAAAGCGTTTCCCTGCCTGAGCGCACATCCTCGGCTGACATATTATCTTTCCTGCGCACAGGCAAGACCGAAAGCACCAGCGAGCCTGCCAGGAGCAATGTATAAGGTGCAATGCACCAGAGGACAGCCACGGCATAGAACCAGAACGGACGGCTATGGGTAAAGGCATTGACAGCCCTTCCTACGGTCTGCTTGAACAGAAGATTGTCCAGATAGCTTACGCCTCCGTCGGCAAGGACACCGGAGAACCACAATGCACAAAGCCCCGCGATAACGCCCCATGTCTTCCAGCCAAGATACCTGGAAATGTCGCGTCCTTTTCTCTCCACGAGCAGGAACACCAGGATGGACACAGGCGGAACCAGCAGCCCCACAGGACCTTTCGTGAACAGCGCCAGGAAAATCCACACGGGCAGAAGCCAGCTGCACTTACGATAGACTGCGGCATCCTCCCCTTCCGGTTCTCCATCCTGACGCAGCTCGTACATCCTCCAGAATGTGAACAGCGCCAGCACAATGAACATGCACATCAGCATATCCATACGCAGCACCACCGCTGTACCGAGGAACATCACACAGGTAAGCAGCATCATTGCCATGGCCATCCTGTCCGATGACGAAGCTTCTGACATGACCCACCTGTCCATGAGCCAGACCGTCACAAAGGCCGGAATAAGCGAGAACATGCTGAGAGCCAGAACGCTGTGATGTCCGAAAAGAACCCTGCACAGCATCACGATCCACAGATATAGAGGCGGTTTATCCGCATACGGAATCCCGTGGTTATAGAAGGCGAACACATGGCCTCCGGAAAGCGCCTCGTCTGCAATGCTCAGATATCTCAGTTCGTTGGAAGGCGTGAAATCCCTCATCAGCATCGACGGAAGGAGGCAGATGAATGTAAACAGGAACACCGCCATAAGCGGATGCCTTGTAAAATAATTATTCTTCAGGTTCAACGGCATTGTCCTTTCTTTCTTTAAAGCCTATGACAAGATTTCTTATATATGCCACGAATCCGAATGACTGCCCGAGGATAAGCACTGGATCCAGACGGAATATGCCATAGGCAATGATAACACTGGAGCCGAACAGGCTGATTGCCCAGAAGCCCATCGGCAGCGCAGACTGATGCTTGTAGCGCGAATAGAGATACTGGTACACAAACCTCAACGTGAATATCACCTGGCCTGCGGAACCGAATGCTACAAGCCACAGCGGGATGCCGTCATTCCGGAAAAAGTTCTGGAAATACACCTGCGCGTTCTGCAGCATCAGCAGCACTGCCACGACAGGAGTCGCGAGCAGCACCGACTGCAGAAATATGCCGAGACGCCTCCACACGCCTTTCGCATTAAGGTTCCAGAGATAGATGTAATATGATATCAGCTGGCCGAGGACAATGGAGAAATCGTCCCGGAGCACTCCGTATATGAAAAACAGATACGAGCCGATGACACTCAGCACCCAATATGCCGACGGAGAGACCACTTTCTTCGCCCTCTCCGATTTCCACCACTGGAACAGTGTCCTCAGCGAGAAGAATACCTGGGCAGTAAATCCAAGAGTCAGGATTATGCCCCTGGGAATATCGTGAACATCGACCATCGCTCTATTCCACGTTATTCGCCCCTACCTTATAATTTATATAGCGCGGACGCATCCACCTATATGCGAAGCAGTCGGCGAACGGGCCAATGAGCCTGTTCCAGAGATGGTACTTGGACTTGCCTGCGACTCTGGGGAAATGCCTCACCGGTACCTGACCGTATGAACATCCGTCCTGAAGAAGCACCAGAGCTGGCAGAAATCTGTGCATACCCTTGAACATCGGGATACGCTTGGCGACATCCGTATGAAGCACTTTCAGAGGACATCCCGTATCGATGGCCCCGTCATGAGTCATCATCTTCCTGAAGCCGTTGGCAATCTTCGACTGGATCCGCTTGAAGAACGTGTCCTTGCGGTTCGCGCGGATTCCTATCATCATGCTCTTGTCCTCTATGCCGTCAAGCAGAAGATTGAAGTCATCAGGCGTTGTCTGGAGGTCGGCATCCATATATCCTACAAAATCGGAACACGTATAGTCAAACCCGGCCTTTATCGCGGCGCTGAGCCCTGCATTTTTTACGAAACTGATGTAATAGAGGTCATTGCTGCGTGCGCATATCTCCTGGATGCGTTCAAGGCTACCGTCTGACGAGCCATCATTGACAAAAAGGGCGCATGCCTTGTACCGGCTTTTCGGGATAAACTCATTCAGAGCCTTTTCCAGCGCATAGATATTGTCAACCTCATTATATACAGGAACCACGATAGTGAATCTGTATTCCCCTGTCTTGTTCATATTCTCTTTTGTTTACGGCGGCAAAATTAATAAAATTAGTTGAAACCGATGAATGCAGATGCCATTTTGACTATCTTTGCAGCAGAATTGTAATCATATATGACAGAAAAACTGGTCTGGGATCCGCTGAGGAAGAAGAATGTGCCGCTTACGCCTGAAGAAAGGGTCAGGCAGTGGTTCATATCAATGCTGAAGGAGAAGATGAAAGTCCCTGAGCACATGATGATGAGCGAAGTCGGTATGAAATTCGGGCTCGGGAAGGTAAAGAAGGAATTCAGGGCAGACATTGTCGTATATGACCGCAGGCCCGGTCCGGTGATGATTGTGGAGTGCAAGCGCCCGGACGTGGAGCTGACCGGGAAGGTGCTGGAACAGGCATTGAGATATGACATGGTGCTGGATGTCAAATACATGGCTCTAACCAACGGTGCCAGGACGATTTTCTGCATGAAACGGGATGACGGGCGCATTGCCCTGCTGGACACACCCCCGACATACATGCAGATGCTTGGGATCAAGGAACTCCCGGCAAAATAGCCTTGAGACGTCCTCCCTCGGCAGGAAGCAGAGAACATTGTAAACAGACAGCGACGCACAAGACTGAAATCATTTGGAGCCGAAGGCGATGGCAAGTCCCTCCTCCGAGGGGAGGGATTTAGGGTGAGGGTAACGTAATAAACGTGCGTGGGCCTCGGAACATTCTCCCTCGGCAGGAAGCCGAGAATATGATAAACAGACGGCGACGCACAAGACTAAATTATTGGAATTGATGACAGTAACAAAAGGATATCTGGACGATCCGGTTTTCGGAATCGTATCGGAAGTGGCGGCAAAGATCGGAGTAAGAGCCTTCGTGATCGGAGGCTTCGTTAGGGACTGCTTTCTCGGCAGGCCGACAAATGACATTGACATAGTCGTGGAAGGCAGCGGAATCGCGCTTGCGACAGCCGTGGCAGATCACATAAAAAAGACCGAGCATCACGGATGCCACGTATCCGTATTCAAGAATTTCGGCACAGCAATGCTGAAATATCATGGCACGGAAGTGGAGTTCGTCGGTGCAAGGAAGGAATCATATCACCGCGACTCCAGGAAACCCATCGTGGAGGACGGAACCCTGGAGGACGACCAGAAGCGCAGGGACTTCACTATCAATGCAATGGCATTCAGCCTGCAGAAAGACGACTTCGGTGCACTAGTAGATCCTTTCGGAGGCATCCGCGACCTCGCGGCAGGAATCATACGCACCCCTCTGGAGCCGGACACCACGTACAGCGACGACCCTCTACGCATGCTCAGGGCAATCCGCTTTGCGGCGAAGCTCAGCACCCCTGAGGTGGAATTCCATATTGTGAAGGAGTCTCTGGATTCAATGCGCCGCATGAATGACAGGATGAGCATACTTTCCAAGGAACGTATTGCCGAAGAACTGAACAAGATGCTGCTATGCGCCAGACCGTCGATGGCGTTCAGGCTTCTGGACGAGACCGGGCTTCTGGAATATGTCCTGCCGCAGCTAGGAAAGCTGAAAGGTGTCGAGACCGTGGACGGGCGCGGGCACAAGGATAATTTCTCGCATACGCTTCAGGTGGTGGACAATGCAGCAAGGGACGAAGTCAAGGGCATTGCCGCAGGCACTCTGATGGACTACACTCCAGTCGAGAACGGCGACGGTTTCACAGAATCAGTGCGAACGTCACCATGCGTGTGGCTGAGATGGGCCGCGCTGCTGCACGATATCGGCAAGCCTGCAAGCAAGCGCTTCGATCCGAATGTCGGCTGGACATTCCACGGGCACGAAGTAATCGGCGCACGAATGGTCCCGAAGATCTTCCAGCAGCTGAAGATGCCTCTGAACGAGAAGATGAAATATGTGCAGAAGCTCGTGGCTCTGCACCACCGCCCGGTCGCGCTGGTGGATGACGAGGTCACAGATTCAGCTGTCCGCAGGCTGCTTTTCGACGCAGGCAATGAAATCCAGGACCTCATGCTCCTGTGCAATGCTGATATCACCTCGAAGAATCCTGTAAAGGTGGAGCGTATCCGCAAGAATTTCGAGCTGGTGCGGGAAAAGCTTGTGGAGGTGGAGGCCAAGGACCAGATCCGTAACTTCAAGAACCCGATAACAGGGGAATATGTCATGGATGTGTACGGCATCCCGCCTTGCAAGGAAATCGGCGAGCTGAAGGAATATGTGAAGAATGCCATCCTGGACGGAATCATTGACAATACTTTCGAGGATGCCGACAGGCTCATGCGCAAGAAGGCGGCTGAAATGGGGCTGAATGCAGTAAAATAGCATGCTTACGGATGATTTTCTCGCCTGGATTTCAGGCGTAAAGCGCTATTCTGAAAGGACATGTGAAATATATTCGGATGTCCTGAAGGAGTTCATGACGTTTCTTTCAGGATATTCGGCGGACAGCAGCTCCTGCATTGACAATGATCCCGTCCCTGAGATATTGGCAAAGGTTCTGACAGTCAGCGTCATCCGCGACTACGAATATAGCCTGAGCGAAGAGCGGAAATTGAGCGGGCGCACTGTAAACCAGCATCTTTCAGTAATAAGCAGTTTCTGCCGGTGGCTAATGGGACAGGGACTTCTCAAGACAAATCCGGTCAAGCTCGTCAGCCGGCCAAGATGCAGCAGGAGAATGCCGATATTCTTCAGGAAAGAGTCCATGGAGGAATATTTCAATGCCAGTGCCACGGCAGCTGACACAGAGTCGCTTCAGCAGCTTGAAAGCGCCTCCTATGCGCTGCACGACGGCTCGCCGCACTCGTCCAGTGCATGGAAGTTCGCGGCGGAGCTATATGACAGACGGCTAAGACGCATGATTGTCAGCATGTTATTCGAGACAGGAATGCGGCGTGCAGAAATGATTTCACTGAAAATAGGCAGCGTGGACTACGGGCGTTCTATTATAAAGGTGCATGGAAAGGGCGATAAAATGCGCGAAATTCCGATGACATCTGCTCTTTCTGAAGAAATTTCACTATATTTGAAAGCAGCTGAAACGATAGCGGGCAGGGAAAGGGCCGCATCCGAGCCGCTCCTGATAACACTTGGCGGAGCAGAACTGTATCCGGTATTTGTGGACAGGGCAGTGAAACGCGAGCTTGGGCAGGTCGATGGAATAACAGGCAGAAAATCACCGCATGTGCTGAGGCATACTCTGGCGACGGAGCTGCTGAATGACGGTTCCGACATTTATTCCATAAAGGAGCTGCTCGGGCACTCGTCACTTGCGGCGACGCAGGTCTATACCCACAACACTATCGAGAAGCTGAAGAAAGTTTATACAAACGCCCACCCAAGGGCTAAAAGAGGAGGTAAAAATGGAGATTAGAATTCAGTCGCTCAAGTTCGATGCTGACCAGAAACTTCTGGATTTCGTGGAGAAGAAGGTTTCCAAGCTTGGCCGTTTCGATGAGGCCATCACTGATGTGGAAGTCGTTCTTTCGCTCATGGAGAAGCCTGAGAACAAGAGTGTGAAGCTTCAGATTCATGTTCCTGGAGGTTCACAGGTGATAGAGAGAAGTGCAAGAACTTTCGAAGATGCAGTAAACGGCTGTGTGGATGCCATGAAAGAGAAGCTGACACGCAACAAGGAGCGCAAGGCAGAATAAAATCGGCTACGTGGAGCGCAATCCACTATAATTCAACAGATTAAGCAAAATGCTACTCCATAAGTTATGGAGTAGCATTTTGCTTAATTATTTAATATTCATAGCATTACATTCCACTTAATCTGTCACATGGACTGGAACCTGGTGCATTCTTCCTGTTCCTCAGGCCAGCTAAACGATTGCCCTTTGACGCTTTGTTTGTACCTTTGCAGCGCAACTGGCGGAAAAAATGAGGAGGAACGGTTCTGCTATCTGACTGTTCAGACAAGCTGTTGCAAATGTAAATGAGAGTAAAAGGCAAACATATTGACACCAGGCCGTTCATTCTGATATTTCTGGGGGCGCTCAGTGCCTTCGGACCGTTCGTAATGGACATGTACATTCCTGTGCTGCCATCCATGGAAGAGTGGTTTGACTGTCCGACCTCACTTGTCCAGCTTGGTCTGACAACAGGTCTAATCGGCCTGGCAGCAGGTCAGCTCATATTCGGGCCGCTGAGCGATAGGTACGGAAGACGCAAGCCGCTCATCTGCGCGATGCTCCTTTTCATCATATCCACCGCCGGATGCATATTCTCCGCCAATGTGCACCAGTTCATTGTAATGCGTCTGTTCCAGGGGCTTTCAGGCTCGGGAGGCGTAGTGCTGTCAAGAAGCATTGCCGCGGATAAATATCAGGGGAAGCAGCTCACGAAGATGATGTCGATGATCGCTGCGGTCAACGGCATCGCCACCGTAGCAGCTCCGATTGTCGGAGGCCTCATAGCATTGCTAGGCGGCTGGCGTGCCATATTCTGGAGCCTGATCATCCTGGCTACCGTACTGCTCATCGGCGCGATACGCATGCGTGAATGCTTATCATTCAAGAACTTGAGCATATATAGAAAATCATCGTTCAACGCTGTGGCTGAAGGGTTCTTAGACGTTCTGCGGAACAGGATGTTTCTCCGCTACGTGCTCATATATATGTTCTCAATGGGGGTCCTGTTCACCAACATTGCCTCGGCTTCATTCATAATGCAGGATCTCTACGGACTGTCATCGTTCCATTTCAGTGTCGTTTTCGGGTTCAATGCCCTGACATTCGCGATAGCATCCGCTCTGATCCCGCGTTTCCGCACCAATGATGCAGCGATTTCTTTCGGCACCATAGGACTTCTGGTGCTGTCAGCCATGACATTGGCGGCATTTCTGATGAAGCCTGGCTTCTGGGTGTATGAGGCATTGATCTTCGTGCTGACCCTTATGGTCGGCATCGTCACTACGGCATCCAACGTTTCCGCAATGGATTCGGGGAGGGACAATGCAGGAGTGGCGTCGGCGCTTCTGGGGGCCATCGGCAATGCCTTCGGAGGTATCATCCCTGCCATAGTAGCGTCCGGTGACATGCTCATCATGACCGGGGCAATGTTTATGCTATGTTCTGTGCTCACCGCCACCTGCGTATATGCCGCCTCCATGATCAGAATATTTAAGCTCCGCATCCCAAAAGCCGGAAAAAATAGCTAAATTCGTATTCTGTACGCATCATTTGACGTGCGCGAGGGCCGGGACATTGAAAGGCTCGACCGCCGGAAACATTGGTAATGCACACGCGGACTACAGAATTTAATAAACAGGAGTTAGGATGGCAACAATAATTGGAGCCGGAGGCGATGAAATGTCCCTTCCCCGAGGGGAGGGATTTAGGGTGAGGGTAACG
>CAKUTA010000020.1 GCA_934691625.1 uncultured Bacteroidales bacterium
TTTGGAAACAGACCAAACTTGAAGATAAATAACACTGATTTCAAAGAACTATTATTCTACGGCGTTCGCGCCGCTGCGTAAAACTTATAAAATTAACGAACTATTGAACTAATGACTCTGGCATATTCTATCATAATGCTCGAATCAAGGTCAATAAAAAATGTTTCAGGCAAAGAATCGATCCATTCCAGTAGCTCATCTTCTTCGTTTCCTCTAAAGATCTCATTTTTCACCTTTTCGCTTGTGTATACATTACCCGCAAGAATCTCCGCTTTGAGCTTTTCCCAGAATGTAGGAAAAACATCAAAGGGAGTTCTATTCTTTGATTCGATTAATATGTTCGTATCTAACAGGTATGGCATACTCATTATAATTTAGACATAAAACTTGAATAAGTATTGCCATATAGACCTGTAAGTCTGTATGCTTCAACCTGAGACAGTTTATTGCTCCTCACGGCATTATTGACATGCACAGCAAAAGTATAACCGATTCTTTTCTTTGCTACGAGGTGAAAATCTCCGCCACCGCTTCTTCTGAAATTATCACCAATAGGTGTCGCCAAATATTCGGTATAATAGTCTTGGAACTGCTGAGAAGTAATCAACCTTAACTCTTTAGCACGCCTGGCGATAACGAGGCCGCTGACCTTGAATCTTTTTGCGGTCTTTTCAATTGTGGTCCAGTTCGCACGTAACGTGTCTTCAGGCACGAGGAAATTAGCTGCTACCTTGTCGCAGAGTTTTTCGATGTCATCATCATTGATGCCATCTTCACCACCATATCCAGAGCTAACGCCAAGGAGTAAATGAGCAAATTCGTGGATAAGAGTAAATAGTTGAGCCTTTTACTATCTGCGCTATTGACAAAAATGAAAGGAGCAACCTTGTCCACTAGTGAGAATCCACGACATTCGGCAACATTGATTGGCCTATGTGTGTTATTTCCAACTACACCATTGAACTCCACTACAACGCCTAACTCTTCAAGAATCTCAGTAATCTTGTTAACTGCTTGTTCGTTTCTCTGGAAAGCAAATGCCCATGTTTTCTCTAACTTGAGAAGCGTTCTAATTTTATCAACAATTCGATTTACAGCATTACATCCATGAAGACTGCCAACAAAGTCGCATCTGCCAAAATCATTATCTGCAAGATAATTAGACAACCATTCTTGTCTGCGTTGAAGTGTGAGTACGGTGTCGTATGTGTTTAAGTCAAGCTTTCCATTATTTGCTTCTCCGCGAAAAAATGGAATTGGAGATTGCTCAATTGGTGGAGTATCTAAAAGCAGAAATCCGAAAGGAACATGGAGTTTACTTGCAAATTCTTCGAGCTGCTTCAGTGTAGGTTTTTTCTCGCCATCAATCCACGCTGCAACTTTCTCATTTTCTTCGCGATATCTAGCCAAAGAATAACCGGCACGAGTGATTGCCCACTCGAGCATGTTAGTTCTTATGTCTATTCTTTCGGCCATAACTGGTGCAAAATTACATAAAAATAGGGTAAAATGTGAATATTTCAAGAAGAATTGCTATAAGTGGCCACGGCTCAGTGAAACTCGTACAATAACACGCCTGTTCTTTCCCAAACTTTCGCTATCTTTGTATTTTTGAAAGCCAAGAAATGCTGCTTTCAAACAAAAAGTTCATTGACCTCAAATGGTAAGTTACGAGGAGAAACAAGCATAAATATGCCGAAATATCCATAGTGTACTCATCAAAAAGTAACAAATTGACAGTACCGTTTTTGTGGCAAATTGCACGAAAATTTTGTTACTTCGTTGTTACCCAGAGGTCAAAAAAATGGTCATCAAAGACCACTTATTTAATTGAGAGATAGAGAATTATGGCAGAGAGCAACTTTATAGACTACGTAAAGATATATTGTGCATCAGGACATGGCGGTGCTGGATCTGTGCATCTGCACAGGGCCAAGTATGTGCCTAAGGGAGGGCCTGATGGAGGCGATGGCGGAAGAGGTGGGCATATCATCCTCAAGGCGAATCCACAGTTCTGGACACTCATACATCTGAAATACAAGAAGTGCATCAAGGCGGAGAACGGAGAGCACGGAGGTGCGGCATTGTGCAAAGGAAAACAGGGCAAGGACATTGTCCTGGATGTGCCTGTCGGAACCGTCGTGAAGGATGGTGAAACCGGTGAAGTCCTGTTCGACATGATGGAGCCTGGAGAGGAGAAGATCCTCTGCAAGGGAGGACGCGGAGGGCTCGGCAACAATAATTTCAAGACAGCCACCCAGCAGACCCCAAGATATGCGCAGCCGGGAGAGGAGGGCCAGGAAGGATGGTTCATTCTGGAGCTGAAGGTGCTCGCTGATGTAGGCCTTGTCGGCTTCCCTAATGCTGGAAAGTCCACACTCCTTGCTGCCATAACATCCGCCAAGCCTAAGATCGCCAACTACGCATTCACGACATTGGAGCCTAACCTGGGCATCGTAAGATACCACGACGACAAGTCATTCGTGATGGCTGACATACCTGGAATAATAGAGGGGGCGCATGAGGGTAAAGGCATTGGCCTCAGGTTTCTGCGCCATATTGAGCGTAATTCCGTGCTGCTTTTCATGGTATCCGCAGAAGATGAGGATATCGAGAAAGGATATGAAATTCTTCTGAAAGAGCTGGAGATGTATAATCCGGAGCTGCTTGACAAGGACCGGGTCCTTGCCGTCACGAAATGCGACCTCATCGACGAAAAGGCAGCGAAAAAAATACGCAAGACACTTCCATCTGATATTCCGGCGGTATTTATATCGTCCGTAACAGGCGAGCATCTTGCCGAGCTGAAAGATGAGCTCTGGAAAGCGCTGAATACAGAAAGATAACATATTATGCATTTCTGGGACATACTTCACAGATGGGATCAGGTGCTGACCCTTTTCATAAACAGCTTCCACATACCTGCTACCGACCAGTTCATGATGTTCATGTCTGACAGGGATGTATGGTTTCCGCTGTATGCCATCATAGCCTTCTTCCTGGTGAAGCGGCTCGGCTGGAAAAAGGGAGTCATAGCCATCCTCTGCATGGCCCTGACCCTGGTCCTATGCGACCAGACATCGAATCTGCTGAAAAATACAGTCGCAAGGCTAAGGCCATGCTACAGCAGCCAGATGCTATTCGGAGGGCTTCATATCCTGGAAAACAGGGGCAGCTTCTTCGGATTTTTCTCGGCACACGCGGCAAATGCATTCGGACTTGCGACATGCGCGTCAATATTGTTCAGGTATGACCGTAAACACACGTACAATGCATTTGTCAAAGGCATCTTCATCTGGGCAGCACTCCTGTCGATAAGCAGGATCTTCGTCGGCAAGCATTATCTCGGAGACATAACCGTCGGAGCAATGATCGGCTGCGGCTATGGAGCACTCGTAGCCATGGCAGCCAGATGGTTCTTCGCCAGGTTCATAGACAAGACAAAAAATCCGTCACCTGGAAAGGCAACGGGAAATGCTTTATAATAGTGCATAAGCTACAGTTCCGGAATCACTTTCTCCATCTGCATATAGTGGGAGCCCTTGACAAGCACAGTATAGCCTTCAAGCTTGTGTGCAGCCAGATGCTCAGCAAGCTCCGCTGATGTACGGCACCAGAAGATCATGTCATCAGCCTCCTTCCCTGCAGTACCCAGTGCTTTCCTGAATTCATCACCGACAAGGAATATCTTGTCAATGCCGCTGTCAGTCAACAGCTTCAGGATACCGTCATGTTCTTCGGCAGAACTTGCGCCAAGTTCCCCCATGTCACCGATCATCACAGCTTTCCTGCCGGCCTGCATACCAATGAAATTCTCCAGAGAAGCCCGCATACTCGAAGGATTGGCATTATAAGCATCCACAATCAGGATATTGTGTTCTGTCCTGACCATCTGCGAGCGGCTGTTCGATGGAGTGTACGCGGCAATCCTGGCTACAGCATCATCCTCTGACACTCCGAAGAATCTTCCGATGCAGAGGGCTGCCAGCGCATTTGCTACATTGTAAGCACCTACAAGCCTGGTCTCCACCAGTTTACCGTCATGAAGCCTGATACGCAGATACGGATTTTCAGGAGTCGCCTCCAGCACCGTGCAGCCATCCGTCTCAATACCATAAGGGACAATGGAAAGCCCTTCACGAGCCACGCACATTGACCTAAGGACTGGATCATCCGCATTGACAAACACAGCCTTGCCATTCTCATTGATATAGTCATAAAGCTGTCCTTTGGCACGCTGGACCCCCTCGAAGCTGCCGAAGCCCAGAAGATGAGCCTTGCCGACATTCGTGATGACTCCATAGTCAGGCTCGCTGACTTTTACAAGCTTGGCGATATCATCAGGGTGGCTCGCCCCCATCTCGATGATTGCCAGCTGCGTCTCAGGGGTTATCTTCAGGACAGACAGTGGCACGCCGATATCATTATTGAAGTTCCCCTCTGTCGCGGTGACATTGAAATCAGCCGACAGCACTGTACGAATAAGCTCCTTGGTGGTGGTCTTTCCGTTAGTACCTGTTATACCGATGACTGTCAGATGCTTATCCAGGCCAAGGACATGCTCCCTATGATAGCGGGCCAGACTCTGCAATGCATCAAGCGTATCGGCGACAGGGATTATGCGGCTGTTCCCTGCGGCATCCGGAAATTCTCCAGACCTGGAGCATACTGCTGCATCAGCATTGACGACAGCGTATGCGGCACCTGCCTCCAGAGCCTTGTCTGCATACTCATTGCCATCGAAGTTCTCGCCTTTCAGCGCGAAGAATAGTTCCCCTCCGCTGATTTTACGGCTGTCGGTAACGACCTTGCCGCAGGCATTGAAAATTGAATATATATCCTTGATTTCCATTATTTTACTCCTGTACTGCCAAATCCGCCCTCTCCCCTCTCCGTTTCATCGAGGACTTCCACTTCTTCCCACTCCACATGCTCATGCCTTGCCACCACAAGCTGCGCTATACGCTCGCCTGGCTCTATCACGAAAGGTTTGTCTGACAAGTTGACCAGCAGCATCTTAAGCTCGCCGCGGTAATCAGCGTCGATAGTTCCCGGAGAATTAAGAACCGTGATACCATGCTTCACAGCAAGACCGCTCCTCGGACGCGCCTGGCACTCATAGCCTTCCGGCAATGCGATATAAAGTCCTGTCGGGACGAGCACACGCTGCAGCGGCGCCAATGTTATCGCCTCCTGGATATCCGCACGGACATCCATTCCGGCAGAAAGCGGTGTCGCATAAGCCGGAGACAGGTTAGACGACTTGTTTACAATTCTTACCTTCATTATTTTCAACGGATTAAAGAGTCTCAGGTTCTTTCTTGTCATGAGGCAGAATAAGGTTCAGGACCACGCCGACAATCGACGCCAGGCCTATTCCCGCCAATGAGAATGAACCGAAATCGATCACCGCACCACCGATACCGATCGTGAGGATCAATGAGGATATGATGAGATTGCGGGTGGAACCCATATTGAGCTTTGACTCTATCATATTGCTGATTCCTACAGACGCGATAGATCCGAACAGGAGCAGCATGATCCCGCCGAGAACGGCCTGAGGGATCGTCTGGATAACAGCCCCCACCTTGCCGATAAGAGCAAGGACCACTGCCGACACACCGGCAATCCTGAGCACTGACGGGTCGGTCACCTTCGTAAGCGATACAGCACCTGTGACCTCAGAATATGTAGTGACAGGGGCACCTCCGAGGAAGGCTGCCAGACAGCATGACAAGCCATCTCCAAGCAATGTGCGGTGAAGTCCCGGATCCTTGACAAAATCTTTTCCTGCAATGGAACTGATAGCATACATATCCCCGACATGCTCAATGATAGGTGCAATCGCCACCGGAGCCATGAAAAGGATTGCCTGCCATGAGAATGACATGTGAGCAAGCTTAGGGATGGCAAACCATGATGCCTTCGCAACAGGAGTGAAATCCATTGAGCTTCTGAAAAATATGACGGAGACAATATATCCGGCAAGCGCACCGAAGACTACAGGAATCAGCTTCACAATGCCTTTGCCCCATATAGACGCGATTACAGCCACCGCGAGGGACACCAGGGCCAGGGGCCAGTTGGTCTTCGCCATGTTCACACCTGAGCCTGCAAGCGAAAGTCCGATAAGGATAATCACAGGGCCGATGACAATCGGGGGGAACAGCTTCTTTATGAAGCCCACACCGAATGCCTTGACAAGAAGGCTCATAAGGATATATACAAGTCCTACAGCCACAAGTCCGCAGAACATTCCTGCCATGCCGTAAAGTTCAGTCGCCTTGATGATAGGGGCGATAAAGGCAAAGCTGCTGCCCAGATAAATAGGGACCTTTCCGCCGGTCACAGCATGAAAAAGGAGGGTACCAAGACCAGCCGCAAGCAATGCGATAGCCGGATCAAGATGACAAAGAATCGGGACAAGGACAGTCGAGCCGAATGCCACGAACATGAACTGTACACCCACAATGGTGCGCTTCATAGGGGATAAAGTGTGTTCCGCCATAGATATTATTTGTTAAGATTATTTCGGTGCAATCTTATACAGCACTCCTGCAATCGCGGCAAACACCATATTCGGAAGCCATATTGCAAGCCACGGAGGCATCACACCAGTATATACGAACATCTGGCTGAAGCGCATGAACAGGATGTACGAAAAGCTCAATGCAATGCCTATCGCAAGGTTCCATCCGATTCCGCCACGCTTCTTCCTGGATGACAATGCCACACCCATAATCGTAAGTATGAATGCAGAGAACGGAAGCGAGAATCTCGTATGCTTCTCGATAAGCGAGTATTTCACATTCGGGTCTCCCCTAAGTTCCTGTGTGGCTATAAGTTCCTTAAGCTCGCCATACGGCAGGTCTTCGACCGTATTCTTCTTTCTGAAGAAATCAGTGACTGTCAGGCTGATGACTGTATCCAGCTGTTCTCCGCACTTCACCTTGTCCTCCAGTCCCCCTTCATTGTAATCACGGATGAAATACTTCTTGAGCTTCCATCCCCCGAATGTGCTGTCCCATACCGCCCTCTCAGCGGAGAGCTTGGATACCAGCTGATTATCCTTGATAGACTCAAGAGTGAACTTGTATGCGGTATTGTTATACTTGCTGAACTGCTCCACATAGACGAACTCGCCCGGGGCTATCTGATAATGGATGTTCCTTTCTGCCGCCTGGGCCTTCTTCTTCGTATAGGCAGCTTCAAATACATGGCGCTGCGCATTGGCCCGAGGAATGACGAACAGGTTCAGCCCGAGCGACAGGATCGCAATGACCGTAGCTGAAAAGATATAAGGCAGCATCATCCGGTGGAAGCTGATTCCGCACGACAGAATCGCGATTATCTCGGAATTGGCAGCCATCCTGGATGTGAAAAATATCACCGTGATGAACACGAACAGAGGGCTGAACATGTTCATGAAGTACGGGATGAAGTTCACATAGTAGTCAAGCACTATCGACTTCAGAGGCGCCTGCTTTGCCACGAAGTCATCGATTTTCTCGCTTATATCGAAGATGATGACGATTCCGATAATCAGCAGAATCGCGATGAAGAACGTCACCATGAACTTCGCAATAATATATCTGTCAAGTCTTTTCGGAAACATCGCCCAATAAGAAACTATTTTTTAGAGTCTTGTCATTATCCGTTTTACGGTCACATCCTTCCATGCCTTAAAATCACCTGCAAGGATATGCTCCCTCGCATGACGCACAAGGTCCAGATAGAATGCCAGGTTATGCTCGCTTGCAATCATCGCCGCAAACATCTCACCAGCCACAAAGAGATGACGCAGATAAGCCTTCGTATATGTCCTGTCCACAAAAGAAGCACCGTCAGGGTCAATAAGGGAGAAGTCGTTCTCCCACTTCTTGTTGCGCATGTTCATTATTCCGTTCCAGGTGAACAGCATGCCGTTTCTTCCATTGCGTGTAGGCATCACGCAGTCAAACATGTCCACACCGCGTGCTATGCCCTCAAGGATATTCGCAGGAGTTCCCACGCCCATGAGGTAGCGCGGACGGTCGTCAGGCAGCATAGGGCACACAAGCTCCAGCATCTCGTACATCTTCTCAGTAGGCTCGCCTACTGCAAGGCCGCCGATCGCATAGCCTTCCCTTTCAAATGACACGGCATGCTCCACCGCCATCTTCCTCAGGTCAGGATACACGCATCCCTGTATGATAGGGAACACTGTCTGGCTGTACCCGTAAAGAGGCTCGGTCTCATCGAAACGCTTCAGATAGCGCTCCAGCCATGACTGCGTCATCTTCAATGACTTCTTCGCATAGTTATAGTCTGCATCCCCGGGGCAGCACTCATCCAGCGCCATCATTATATCCGCACCGATAATACGCTGTGTATCAACGTTATTTTCTGGAGTAAAGGTATGGCGTGATCCGTCAATGTGCGATGAGAACGTACATCCGTCAGGAGTAAGTTTTCTTATCCCTGTCAATGAGAACACCTGGAAACCACCGCTGTCCGTAAGAATCGGCCCGTCCCAGGATATGAACTTATGAAGTCCGCCGGCAGCCTTAAGAGTATCAAGCCCCGGCCTTAGATACAGATGATATGTATTGCCCAGGATTATCTGTGCATGGACATCTTCCTTCAAATCCCTATGATAAACGCCTTTCACCGAGCCTACCGTGCCCACAGGCATGAAGATAGGCGTCTC
This sequence comes from uncultured Bacteroidales bacterium, assembly GCA_934691625.1. GTDB lineage: Bacteria > Bacteroidota > Bacteroidia > Bacteroidales > UBA932 > Cryptobacteroides. The sequence continues at coordinate 8,690 of CAKUTA010000020.1, forward strand.
TATCTGACCATGGTCAGTCGTTATCACGCCGCATCTGGCTGAAGACTGAGGGTCTGTTGCTGTCTTGACAAATTTCATTCAGAAACCGGGTATTTTTAAGTTTCAACCTCCAAAGTTAGCAAAATTACGCTAAAAACTCGTACATTTGCGTGATTTCGCTTTTGAAACGGTTTTTACCGTTACAGCCACGAAACATGACAAAAATACAAATACCAATAAGATGAAGAACAAAGGGATCAGCATCAGGCTGATAATCATGAACTTCCTTCAGTATGCCATCTGGGGCGCATACTTGACTTCAATGGGAAGCTACCTCGTATCCGCCGGCCTTGGCGCCAAAATAGGTATATTCTATGCGATGCAGGGCATTGTCTCCATATTCATGCCTGCAATAATAGGCATCATTGCAGACAGATATATCCAGGCTCAGAAAGTCCTGGGCCTGTGCCACGGTATTGCCGGAATAGCCATGATCGCCGCAGGATATTACGGAGCAGCAGCCGGAGCCGATGTCGAATTCTCAAGCTTGTTTACACTATATTCAATAAGCGTAGCCTTCTACATGCCGACAATCGCATTGTCAAACTCGGTAGCATATTCCGGACTTGAGAAATACGGCCTGGACACAGTAAAGGATTTCCCGCCTATCAGGGTGTTCGGCACAGTCGGATTCATCTGCAGCATGCTGTTTGTGAATTTCATGTCCGCAGACGGAGTTCAGTTCCAGAGTTCCTATAACCAGTTCATCACATCCGGTGTGCTCGGGCTTGTTCTCTGCGCATACGCATTCACGCTGCCGTCATGCCCCGTATCCAGAAGGGATAACGGCGCAACGTCGTTTATAGATGTGTTCGGTCTCAGGGCTTTCTCGCTTTTCAGGAAGAAGGACATGGCGATCTTCTTCATTTTTTCAATGCTGCTCGGAGTGTCGCTTCAGATCACCAACGGATTTGCCAACCCGTTCATCGCACATTTCAAGGAAATTCCTGAATACGCCAGCAGCTGGGGAGCACAGAATGCCAATGCACTGATCTCATTGTCCCAGATTTCCGAGACGCTCTGCATCCTGCTGATTCCTTTCGCAATGAAATTCTTCGGAATCAAGAGAGTGATGCTCATAGCCATGTTCGCATGGGTATTCAGGTTCGGCCTTTTCGGTGCCGGCAACCCTGGCGCAGGAGTATGGATGTTCATCCTCTCATGCATTGTTTATGGCGTAGCTTTCGATTTCTTCAACATCTCAGGCTCCCTTTATGTGAACATGAAGACTGATGAGAAGATACGCTCCAGTGCACAAGGTCTGTTCATGCTCATGACCAACGGAATCGGAGCCACAATAGGGACCTTAAGTGCACAGGCAGTCGTCAACCGCTTCGTATTCAATGCGGCAGAACCGTCATGGAGCACAGCATGGTACATCTTTGCAGGCTACGCATTCGTGGTCGGCATACTGTTCTGGATTCTGTTCAAGGATCCCAGGAAGCAGGATGCGGCCGCATAGCCGATGCCTCTGACATATCAGCGATATTGAACTTGGGCTCTATACGAGTCCAAGTTTTTTCATCAATGCCTGTGGCTCAGGATCATGTCCGCGGAAATTCCTGTACAGCACTGCCGGGTCTTCAGCATCTCCCCTGGACAGGATCTCACGTCTGAATGCTTCAGCCGTACGCTTGTCGAATATACCGTTTTCCTCAAACATGGAGAAAGCATCAGCCTCCAGGACCTCAGCCCATTTATATGAATAATATCCTGCAGAATAGCCGCCTGAAAAGATATGGCTGAATGAGGTGGATATAGCAGTTCCCTCAGCATACGGAAGCACACGGTATCTTTCAAGAGCATTGACCTCGAACCCAAGAGTATCCTCCGGCGGTGCAGATGTCAATGTATGCCATGCCATGTCAAGTTCTCCGAAATCCAACTGCCTTACCTGATAATACCCTGCAAGATAATTCTTTGCATTGACAATGCGGGTTATCATCTCCTTCGGAAGGGCTTTCCCTGTACGGAAATCCCTGGCAAACGACTCCAGATATTCAGGTTCAAACGCCCAGTTTTCCATAATCTGGGACGGGAGCTCCACAAAGTCACGTGCGACATTAGTTCCGCAAAGTGAGGGATAACGTCCTTCCGAGAAAATCCCATGCAATGAATGCCCGAACTCATGAAGGAAGGTGACCAGTTCATCATGGGTAAGAAGGGACGGAGCTGTTTCAGTCGGCTTGGTAAAGTTCGTGACAATACTTATTAGAGGTCTCTCCTCAACGCCGTTCTCGATTCTCTGCCCCCGGAATTCTGTCATCCAGGCCCCTCCCCTCTTGGTAGCCCGTGGAAAGAAATCTGCATAGAACAATGCCAGATGACGTCCGTCATTGTCCTTCACGTCATATACCTTGACATCCTTATGATAGACCGGGATATCATCACGTTCCTCGAATGATATTCCATACAGCCGGCCTGCCAGGCCAAGGACAGCGTCAATGCAGCTTTCCAGCCTGAAATAAGGTTTAAGCTGTTCCTCTTTCAATGAGAATTCAGCCTCCTTATATTTCTCCGCCCAGTAGCTGAAATCCCACGGCATCAGCCTGTCGGACGAAAGGCCTGCACGTTCCGCCATTTCAGCAAATCCATGTTCTGCCGCATATCTATAGACAGCGTCCACATCCCGGTGCGCAAACGGAAGCGACGGCGTCATCAGCCTTTCAAGGAAAGTCTCCACTGCGCCCCTGCTTCTGGCCATGTTCTCTTCCAGCACATAATCCGCCCACGAGCCATATCCAAGGATATTCGCCGCCTTGCGTCTTAAATCAGCGATCCTCCTTACTATTCCAGTATTGTCATATTCTCCGCCGACGGCCCTGGTATTATATGCCATGTACATCTGCCTGCGAAGTTCAGGAGAATCGCAATGCTGCATAAAAGGTCCATAGCTTGGACGATCCAATGTGAATGCCCATCCGTCCATTCCCTTGTCCCTGGCGGTCATACGGCCAAGTTCCCTTACATATTCCGGAAGACCGGCCAGCTGCTGCTCGTCAGTTATATGCAGAATATATGCATTTGTAGCGGCAAGAACATTCTTCCCGAAACGCAATGAAAGAATGGAAAGCTCCTCCACATACCCGCTGTATATCTTCTTGTCCTCATCCGACAGGTTGGCGCCCTGTCTTGCAAATGAGCGGTAGGTTTCCTCAAGCAGACGGCGCTGGTCAGCCTCGAGGGAAAGGCTGTCCCTGCTGTCATAGACGGTCTTAACCCGGCGGAACAATTCCCTGTTAAGTGAGACATACATGGAATATTCAGTCATCAGAGGTGACACTTCTTCAGCAATCTGCTGGAGTTCGTCATCTGCATCTGCCTCCAGAATATTATAGAATATATCTGAAACCTTGCCTAGCAGCTTTCCGCTGTATTCCAGGGTCTCGATCGTATTCCCGAACGAGGGCGCCTCAGGGTTTGACACGATACTGTCTATCTCTGACTTCGCAGCACGTATGCCCTCCCGGAATGCAGGGAGATAATGCTCGTTCCGTATCTCATCGAACTGTGGAGCACCGTATGGCAGTATGGATTCTTTCAGTAATGGATTGTTCATATATTCTATGGTATTTCAATGCAAATCTACAACTTATTTTCCATACAGCCTCTATAGGCGTACACCTAGATCAATGACTGAGGTTCTCCTTATATTATATATACGTCCTGCGGAGATTGTGAACATTATATCATAACATGAGCACTTGCTGCGGTTTCCCGTCTTATGAAACGAGGTCACATAATCAGGGTTATATCCCTGCAGCGACAGTTCTGCAATATCGGCGGCAAGCCTGTTCTCGCTCAGGAGCCCGGAAAGTATGCCATAGTTCCTGTCCAGGATTGTCCTGATTCGCAGCTTCATATTACGTATATCCTGATAATGCCTGTTGTGATACCGGTTCTTGCAGGTCTCGCAGCAGAACTTTCTGTTCGCCCGCCCGTAGAATATTGTCCCGCATTCAAGGCATGTCTCGATGCCCGGAAAATTCTTGATTAGCCTATAGTCTGCCATAGCTGTTTTTTGCCTGTGAAGTTGAACAAAATTTTCGTCAGCAGCATGGAAAAGTGACCCGAGGCATATAAGAAATATACGAATTTTAAGTTTTAAGCATTTTCTTTAATAAAGCAGCGCCCTCAGGCAGACATTTAAAATTAATTTTAATGTCCAGGCACGGATGAGTGACACTAAAAAATCATAAAAAACGCAAATACGATTTTTAACTTTCCTTTCAGATGCTGTTTTTTCAGCATTACTTTGCCGCCGGGCAATCCGGAAACGCGCGGCCGGCTCGTCCGCAAAAACATTAACATTATGGAACAGATTAACAGAATTGAATTGAGAGGAAACGTTGGAAACGTCAAACTTCAGAATGTGGGAAACTCGGAGGCCATCAGGTTCTCCATCGCGACGAACTATGCCTATAAAGGGAAAGACGGGCTGCCTGTAATCGAAACGACATGGCACAATGTCACGGCATGGAGCGGAAAAGGAATGCCTGACTTCCACAGAATAGACAAAGGCTCGCTTGTGCATGTTACAGGAAGACTTCGCACGCAGAAATTCGAAGGCTCCGACGGAAACGAGAGGCTGGTTTACGAAGTCGTGGCCAGCAGACTTGAAATAGAGGATGGAAACGAGACGGCACAGCCGTCGTTCGGAATATAGACGAAGCCGATGAAGAACTGCAGAAACCTATAACCATGAAGAAACTAGTCTTGCAGATAGCCATTGCAGCCCTTGCGACAGGATGCGGCATGCATAGCAGAATCAGCAGCCTCAGGGATAACCATGTCTCTGCCGGCCTGGCCCTTCCACAAGAAACATTCATCCCTACCCTGAAGAACAGGCAGGAGGACACCAAGGATACCATTGAGGTATGCGAACCGGAAAGCGTGCTGATAATGAATGCAGTGAAAGATGAGAACGGTGAGATGACCGCCACTGATGTCATAAGGGCGGCAATGGTTACGGCAAGATTCAGGAATGTGGCGGAGCGCCATGGAAAGGTGGATCTGAAGTTTCAGGTAATAGTGCCTGGAGACCTGCAGGACAGCAGGTGGCAGCTCAGGCTATACCCGGACATGTTCATAATGGAGGACAGCATACGGCTCGAGCCTGTGATAGTTACTGGAGCGCAGTACAGGAAACGCCAGATGAGAGGATATGAGCAATACAGAAAGTTCCTTGACTCGATAATATCAGATCAGGACAAGTTCTTGAACACCAGACAGCTGGAAATCTTCATCAGACGCAATATTCCACAGCTGTACAGGTTCCGCAACGATTCCACAATTGTGTCGGACGAGGAGTTCGCTTCAGCCTACGGCGTAACAGAACAAGCCGCCATAGAGCATTATACAAACAGGCTCATGGTAAACAGAAACGAGAGAAGGAAATCCCGTACCGACATGATGTTCAGGAAATATGTCAAGGCCCCGATAGTGACAGAAGGCATCCGTCTCGATACCGTCATAGTCAATCCTGACGGGGATTTCATATACGACTATGTGCAGACCATCAGCACATGTCCAGGTCTGAGGAAAGCTGACATCTCATTGTCAGGAGAGATTCTGGAAGCAGGAAATCCGATTCTACGGATTCCTGAAAGCCAACCGCTTACGTTCTACATCAGTTCATTAAGTTCATTTACCGATACTGCCAAGAAATATCTTACACGAATAATATCCAGAAGAGCGGAGGCGAATACTGCATGCTATGTAGAATTTCCGTCAGGAAGCACTGAAATAGACATGGGCCTGGGCAACAACCGCACAGAGATAGGACGTATCAAGTCCAACCTGTCCGCGCTGGCCTCGGACAGGGACTATGACCTTGACTCCATAATAGTGACAGCATCATGTTCTCCGGAGGGCACAGTGAAATATAATTCAGCATTGTCAGACAGACGTGCGGCATCCATATCATCCTATTTCATGAGGTATCTTGACGAGAGCATTGACTCGATAAGGCAAGAGCACGGCATAATGCTCGATCTTTCCGGCGAAAGGAGCCAGGAGAAGCCGGCTGCAGAAAGCATCAGGTTCATATCAAGGAGCTCCGGCGAGAACTGGAGGATGCTCGACGCCCTTGTGGACAGGGACACGGTAATATCCGGAACAGAGAAGGAGCGATACTGCCGGGCACGGCTCATCGAAGATCCTGACATGAGAGAATCGGAGATTGCCGCCATGGAATGCTACAGCTACATGCGGAGCAGCCTGTATCCGAAACTGAGGACTGTACGGTTCGACTTCTATCTGCACAGAAAGGGCATGGTGAAGGATACTGTCAGGACCACTGTGCTGGACACGGCATATATGACAGGTGTTCAGGCCATCATCGACAGGGACTACAGCAAGGCGATTTCCATGCTGAAGCCATACCATGACTACAATCTGGCCGTTGCATACTGTGCAATGGACTACAACGCAAGCGCGATGGAGATACTGCAGGGCATACCGCCTACAGACAGGGTCCACTATATGCTGGCTCTTCTGTACAGCCGTATCGGAGAATACCGGACAGCAGCAGACCACTACATGGAAGCATGCAGCATGAACCCGACATTCATCCACAGAGGAAATCTGGACCCGGAAATATCAGCGCTGATCTCCATGTTCGGACTGAACAACGAAGAATAGAAACAATATTTTTAACACATATTCTAAAATAATCATGAAAAACACAATCCTAAAGACCGCCGCGGCGGTAATGATGGCAGCATCTGCCATCTCATGCAACAAATCTGAAGTGACACCGGCAGACGCTGCCGATACCGGGACAGCCGAAATATCCGTCATTGTCAACAGCTGTCCGTTTGGCGTAAAGGCGGCATTGTCAGAAGACAATGAAAGAAAGGTGAACAATGTGCAGGTATTCATATTCCGTGAAGACGGTTCGCTTGATGCCTACACAAGTTCAGAAGCGTCCTCTGACGTGAAGGTCAGCTGCACAACAGGCCGAAGATCGGTAAAGGCTATCGTCAATGCCCCTGACCTTTCAGGAATATCACGGCTTGCAGATCTTCAGAAATCCATGTCATCGCTTTCAGATAATACGCTTACCAGTTTCGTGATGACCGGGAGCAAGGAGCTTGATGTCAATGCGGATCAGACGCTCCATCTCAATGTAAGCAGAATAGCTGCAAGGCTCGCTGTTGAAAAAGTCTCCGTGGCGTTCACTTCACAAGCCTACCGGAACATGGACATGAAGATACGGAGAATCTACGCCGTCAATGTTGCCGGAAATGCCAGCTATGACCTGTCTGCAGCGCCATCTGTATGGTACAACAAAAGAGCCTACGAAAGCAGTGCTGTCGATGCGCTCGTAATTGACTCGGCAGCAGACGGGACCATATCTGAAGACAGGCCATATACCACACCATCATTCTTCTATGTTTATCCAAATCCTACGGAGCAGGACTCACAGGCAGAAGTGTTTTCAGCAAGGCATACGAGAATTGTCGTGGAGACCGAGCTTGGAGGAACCACCTACTATTATCCTATAACGATAGGGAATATCGTCCGCAACAAGAAATATACTGTCACAGGGCTGACCATCACAAGGCCAGGCTCCATTGATCCGGATGTTCCTGTGACAAGCAGCGAATGCTCATTCTCCATCAGTGTGAATGACTGGGAAGAGGGTTCTGAAGAAGAGTGGACAATCTGATGATGTCCTGACAAGGAAACAGGAAGATGAGATATGACATTACGTACATTTTTCCTTCTGGCTGCAGCCTTCCAGCTGAGCGTATCATGTTCCATAAAGGAATTGCGGGGAGAATGTCCCTGCCTGCTCACTGTGGATCTTTCAGATGCATCGGAAGACTACGCGGACGTGCTTGTATCGGCTTATGACGGCACAGCAGTAAATTGTTGTGAAACAATAAGCTCATCTCACGAAAAACTATTCATCAACCTGCCGAAAAGCCGGATCAGGCTGCTCTGCATGCAAGGTGCTTCAGCAGGGAGGACTGATGGACGTAATGTCTTTATACCTGAAGGAGCTGAGGCAGACAGCCTGATGATAAGTACAGACAGTGTGGACTGCACCGGTGAGACAGCCTTCAGCAAAGCTGTCTTCCATAAGAACTGGACCAGGGTCTCGGTCTCCTATGCCAATCCTGACGGCACGCCATATCCATACGGGATAACCATATCCGGCATGATAAACGGAATGAGCCTTGATACAATGACTCCGTCTGAAGGAATCTTCAGATGCCATGCCAGGCATTCACCGGAGAAGCAGATGTTCATTGCAGATCTTCCTAGGCAGAGACCTGACGGAGACGGGCTCATAATGAAGCTGATAAGGAATGACGACCTGTCAACAGCCAAGGAATATGACCTATCCGGAATAATATCCTCATCGGGGTACGACTGGAAAGCCCTGGACCTGAACGATATCAGGCTTGGGATAGATTATGCTGGAGCTATTGCATATATCTCTGTAATAGACTGGGAGACAGGCATGGAGATATCAGTGACCATATAAGAAGCTGTTTTGAAATGATTATATGAAGGTTACTTACCTCAAAACAACTTTTTAATCATTTCAAAACAGCTTCTAAAAAAGAATTACCGCCGGAACCCGGCAGCAATTCTTCTACTTTCTACTATGAAGCCCGCATTCGCGATGATCTGGATCCTCCCACCACCAGCGTCCTGCGCGGATATCCTCGCCAGGTTTCACAGCCCTTGTGCAAGGCTGGCATCCGATACTCGGAAAGCCCTGGTTATGAAGCTTGTTGTAAGGGACTCCATTGGCTGTCACATAGTCCTTCACCTGCTGTTCTGTCCAGAGGATCAGAGGGTTGAGCTTGATGACGCCATCTACGGCATCATACTCGACCATCTGCATCGACGCACGTGTTACCGACTGCTCGCGGCGCAGTCCGCTGACCCATACCTCCACACCCTGCAAAGCACGCTTCAGAGGCTCCACCTTGCGGATATTGCAGCAGAGATGACGAAGATCCACACTGTCATAGAACAGGTTTATGCCATGCTCACGCACCATTTCCTGGACCTTGCGGAAATCAGGGAAGAACACCTCTATCCTGATCCCATACTGCATATTTGTACGGTCTATAAGATCGTAAGTCTCGGGAAACTGACGTCCGGTATCAAGAGTGAATATCCTGGCATCCTTCCTGATTTTCACCATCATATCAGTAAGTGTCTGGTCTTCATAGCTGAGACTTGAAGACAACGCCGTACTCGACGGGAACTCATTCAGGAAATACTCCAGGACCTTTTCAGGCGACTGGCCTATGAACTCCGCATTTTTCGCATCGGCAAACGCCTTACGTTCCTCGGGAGTCATGGATAAAAAAGATGCTGACATCAAAGCCTCCTTCTTATGCCTCATCAGGAACAATCATTCCTGCTCCTACGGTGTCGTTTGAACCTTCCTCTACAAAGATAAGGCTTCCCATTGTACGGTTGTCCTTATAGTAGTCGAACACGAGAGGGTCGGCAGTCTTGATGCGGACACGTGCTATGTCATTCATTATAAGCTTATCCACACCATATTCCTTCTCCCTCGTATTGATATCTATCTTGTACTCGATCTCCTTGATGATACCGATGGTCTGCTGTGTAGCATGGCGGATGACATACTTCTTGCCCTGCTGCATAGGTGAATTTCTGAACCAGCAGACATTGAGAAGCACATCCTGCTCCACATGCGGCTGGACTCCATTCTCTGAGACTATCACATCACCACGGCTGATATCTATGTCATCAGAAAGAGTGACATCTACAGACTCAGGGGATACGGCTGCCTCAAGTTCCTTCTCGCCCAGATATATGCCGGTAACGGAAGATGTCATCTCCGAAGGATATACTTTTATACGGTCGCCCTTCTTTACGGAACCCTCGGCAAGCCTTCCTGCATATCCCCTGAAATCAGGGAACTTGGATGAAATTGGCCTGATGACATACTGAACTGGAAGACGCATGCGGTCATCAGACTCCACAGGCAGCTTCACGGTCTCGAGAAAGTCAAGCAGAGCCTTTCCATTGTACCAAGGCATATTTTCCGACTTGTTCACGACATTGTCCCCAAGCTTGGCGGAAATAGGGATAAAGGTGACATTTCCAAGTTCGATGGACGCAGCCATATTCCTATAGTCCGCAACAATCTTGTCGAACACCTCCTGAGAGAAATCCACGAGGTCCATCTTGTTGACACATACAACCACTTCCTTGATCGCAAGCAGGGAAGCGATGTATGAATGCCTTACGGTCTGTTCCATGATGCCATGGCGGGCATCCACAAGGATCACGGCAAGATCTGCGGTAGATGCTCCTGTAACCATATTCCTGGTATACTGGATATGGCCCGGGGTATCTGCGATGATGAACTTGCGCTTAGGCGTCGCAAAGTAACGGTATGCAACATCAATTGTGATACCCTGCTCCCTCTCGGCACGGAGACCGTCCGTGAGGAGCGCAAGATTCACCTCTTCATTTCCACGGCTTCTAGAAGCCTCTTCGACAGCTTCGAGCTGATCCTCGAAAATTGACTTCGAATCATAAAGAAGCCTTCCGATCAATGTGCTCTTGCCGTCATCCACACTGCCCGCAGTCGTGAAGCGGAGCAGCTGCATATTCAGATATCCTTTTGTATTCTGAGTTTCCATTTTTCTCTTTGTTTTACCGGGACTCCCGGCGATTTAGACTAGATAAGTGACGATATCAGCTGACCATTAAGAAGCTGTTTTGAAATTATTATCTGAATGTTTGAGAGGAAAAAACTTCAGGTTCGACCGAGGATTCGGGGAAGATAGCAGGGGCTATCTGACCTGAAGACCCAGGAAGAAGATGAAGGAATTTTGCCTCAAACAACTTTTCAATCATTTCAAAACGGCTTCTAAAAATATCCGGCTTTCTTGCGGTCCTCCATAGCAGTCTCGGAGCGCTTGTCATCAGCCCTTCCGCCACGCTCCGTGACACGAGATGATGCAATCTCGTCAATGATATCCTCAATACTGTGCGCATGTGACAATGTAAGTCCCGTACAGGTTATGTCACCGATTGTACGGCAGCGGACCTCCTTCTCCACGACTTCCTCTTCAGGACGGCGCATGATCACAGGCGGTTCAGCCGCAAGCCACTGTCCGTCACGGAAGAACACTTTTCTCTTATGAGTATAGTACAGGCTAGGAAGCTCGATGCCCTCCTGATATATATACTGCCATACATCCATCTCCGTCCAGTTGCTTATAGGGAATACACGGAAATGCTCCCCGGGGTTCTTCATCCCGTTATAAATGTTCCACAGCTCAGGACGCTGGTTCTTCGGGTTCCACTGCCCGAATTCATCACGGTGCGAGAAGATACGTTCCTTGGCACGCGCCTTCTCCTCGTCACGGCGTGCCCCGCCGCATGCAGCATCGAACTTGTATTTGGCAAGAGTATCCAGGAGAGTGACTGTCTGAAGCTTATTACGGCTTGCATTGTATCCTGTCTCCTCCTTGACCTTTCCTTCGTCGATGGAATCCTGGACATATCCGACGATAAGGTCGGCTCCAAGCTTCTTCACAAGCTCATCCCTGTATGTGATAGTTTCCGGGAAATTATGTCCGGTATCTATATGGACCAGCGGGAACGGAATCTTTGCCGGATAGAATGCCTTATATGCAAGATAAGTCAATACAATCGAATCCTTGCCGCCCGAAAACAGGATACACGGCTTCTCGAACTGGGCAGCCACCTCCCTAAGAATGTAGATTGACTCAGCCTCAAGCTCTTTCAAATGCGTCAGATGTTCGCTCATTTCTATATAACTTCTATAATTTATTCAACAATTATATAATAAAGACTGCAAAGTTAGTAAATCTGCCGGCAATATGCCAAAAAGCGGTTTTGAAATGTTCCTAGCTGAACACTCCGGCCAGATACTTTTTAGTCAGCTCCTCACGAGGCTCTCCGAAGACCTGTGCAGCATCGCCGGTCTCTATCACCTCACCAAGATAAAGGAAGACCGCATAATCGGCAATTCTCAATGCCTGCCGCAATGTATGCGTCACCATTATTATGGAGTAGTTCTCCTTCAGTTTCACGAACAGGTCTTCGACAGTCTTGCTGGAAACAGGGTCAAGCGCACTTGTCGCCTCATCAGCAAGAATGAAGTCAGGCTCCACTGCAAGGCTCCTAGCAAGGCACAGACGCTGCTGCTGGCCGATCGAGAGCCTCATAGCCGAACTCTGCAGCCTGTCCTTCACCTCATCCCAAAGCCCCACTTCCGTAAGATATTTCTCCACCACATCATTCAGTTCAGACTTCTTCGTGTACATGCCATGGATACGACAGCCGTATGCCACATTGTCGAATATGGACATCGGAAGCGGGCACGGACGCTGCGGGACAAGCCCGACACGGCGCCTGAGCTCGATAAGATCGCTGTACCTTGCACCGATGATATTCTGGTTTCCGATCATTATCTGCCCATCGATCTTCACATCATCAACATTATCTATCAGCCTGTTGAGAGTCTTCAGCAAAGTACTCTTCCCGCAGCCTGACGGTCCGACGATGCATGTTATCCTGTTCTCCGGAAATGTCAGGTTTATATTTTTAAGAATAGGCCTCCCCTCTATGGAAAGGTTCAGATTCCTGACACTCAACGGTTCTTTCTTTATATCCAGTCCCATATCCTACATATTGTTCTTAGTAAAATGATTTGTAATCCAGCGGCCACCAAGGCTGAGAATCAGCACAATGACAGTCAGCACCAGAGCTGCCGCATAAGCCCGTCCAGGGAACGGGTCCGGCATTGTTATCCAGTTGAAGATAGCCAGAGGCAATGTCGCCGTCGGAGATGATAAAGATGTTGCCACAGAATCAGAGAAGCCCGCCGTGAACATCACCGCAGCGGCATCTCCGATAGCCTTGCCCACAGCGAGAAGCGTAGCTGTCGCCATACCTGGCATCACCTGCTTCAGCACCACCTTGAGAGTCTCCCACTTGGTCGCACCAAGCGAGAAAGCCGCGTCTATCATATCATCAGGCACAGACTTGGATATCTCGTCACCGCTTCTGATGAACATCGGTATAATCAGCAACGTGCTGACAATTATTCCTCCCAGCAGCGAGGCACGCATCCCGACCATCACCATTATCATGAAGGCAAACGCTCCATATACAATCGAAGGAATGCCATAAAGTACATCATAGACCAGGCGGGCCACATAGGACAGCCAGTTGGAGCGTCTGCGATACAGATTCATATAGAACACCACCGGAATACTCACCGCCATCGCAATCACAGTGGCAGGAGCCACCACCAGCAGAGAGCCGACTATGGCATTCAGAAAGCCGCCGTCATCAGCTGTGTTCCAGTTTTTTCCAGGCACCTCGGTTATCATATCCCATGAGATGGAACCGATTCCCTTGACGAATATTGTCCAGATGATGGACACCACCACCGCCAGAACCAGAGCCACGGCCACCCACATGAGCCCCATGACCACCTTCTCCTCTATGAATTTACTTTTAAGTCTTGCCATAATCAGCTCCTTTTCTGAACTCTATACAATATGACACGGGAAAGGACATTGAAAATCACCACAATGACCAGAAGAAGCAGCGCAGCAAACATTATGGCGGACTCGTAAAGAGGCACCGACGCCATCTCGCCATAGTTGTTTCCGATCAATGCCGGCAACGTATAGAATCCCTTGAACAATGACTTCGGAACCGCCGGAATACTTCCGCACACCATCATCACCGCAATAGTCTCCCCCATCGCCTTTGACAATGCCAGGACTACGGCTGCAAATATTCCGGACATGGATTTCCTTAGGACTACACGCCTGGTAGTCTGCCATTTAGTCGCGCCAAGCGACATCGATGCGTCACGCAGGTCCTGCGGCACCGCAGAGAAAATCTCCACGAAAAGGCTGACCATTATCGGAAGCACCATCACGCACAGCACAAGCGATGCTGTCAGAAGAGAATAGCCGGTCACAGGTATCAGGAGAAGAATGCCCCAGACACCATAAATGACAGAAGGCAATGCCGCCAGGATATCCAGCGCAGGATATATGAACTTGCGCACAAACTTACGGGAATACTCGGTAAGCGATATGGCAGTAAGTAGGGACAGCGGCAATGAGATCAATATTGCCAGGAATGTAACCGTCAATGTTCCGGTGATAAACGGCAGAAATCCGAATTTCTTCTGCGAAGGCTTCCACTCCGAAGACGTTACGAGCTCCCAAAAGGAATTTTCCCTGAGGATAGGCATTGACTTGACTGTCAGTCCCGCCACCATCGCTATCAACAGAAGCACAGACGACACTGTAAGTATGAACATGAACACCGAAGACAGGTTCTGCCTGTAGATACGTCTTCCGTTCCATGACTTCTGGAACAGAGAGCCGCTGAACAGCGCCAATATCCCGATGATTATTCCGAGAAACACATATACCGCAGTCTGCGTATTGTTCGCCTTCAGGCTGGAAGTCCGCCTGGCATTGCGCAGCAGCTTCATGTTCTCGCTCTGCATCTTTCCTGATATCTGCACATACCCGGCAGGCTCATTGAAACGCTGCCCTTCCTTGAGCACATATTTCAGGAATGCAAGCGATGCCGAGTCCTTGGGGGCTCCTTTCGACACGAAATAAAGGTTTCTTGCAGGAGGCGCCGGGAACTGGTCTGTCTCTATGGCATGCACAAGCTTTTCCTTGGTTCCGTAGAAATCCTCGTCCGGGCTAATGCTCCCGTCCATGTCCACATCAATCGGGACAACCTCCAGTCCTTCCTGAATTCTGTGAGTCTGCGGATCGTAGGCATAGGCCAGGTTATTGAAGCCCACTCCCCACTTGTCATTCTGGACAGCCTTTGCAATTCCAGGGTCACCGAACACTGCCGTGCCACGGAGATCCTCCTGCTTGGCGCCGAACCATGATGCAAACGTCTGCGCGGCACCGCAGGCATCGGAACGGGTATATACGTTTATCTTGCGCCGTTCTCCATTTCCGAGAAGGTCGCCCCACGTGGAGATCTCGCCTGTCACCCATATCTTCCTGGCCTCTTCAGAAGTGATTCCACGTTTCAGCAGAAGTTCAGCATAAGGATTCCTCGCACTGAAATCAGGGATAACAGCATCTCGTCCGACAATGAAAGCAATGGCTCCTGCATCTGCCTCCTCCTTATGAAGCTCACGTGAGAGCATGGCATAATCGACCATGCCGTTAAGGGCATCAGTCATACCTTTGCCTGCCCCGCCGGCAGAAACATCTATCTTAACCCCAGGATATTTCACCTGGAAATCATTGGACCACTGCACGGCCAGAGGATAAAGCGCGAAAGCCCCTGATATGGAGACCTGCCCCTCCAGCTTCCTGTCCCGGCTTTCCGGGCCGCTTACGCCACAAGAGGCAAGCACTCCCAGGGCCAATGCAGCTGCAGCCGCCAATAGCGGTTTGTTCATATCGTACACGTTTTATCCTTCAAATATATAATTAATACCGCAATTTACAAAAGCTTCAGACGAATTTGCAGGATTATTCGCAGCAGCTATGTGCATTTGAAAAATAACTGCGGATTGACTAACTTTGAAGTCTTGACAAATAGAGAATACAATGATGATTAATCCGGAAGCCGGGAAATGCCTGCTATGCAAAGTCCCGAAATGCTCCGCCGCATGCGCTGTAAGGACAGACGTGCCAGCCGCAATGAGATTATACAGGGAAGGAATGGCTGAAGAGGCCGCCTCCCTGCTATTCAGAAACAATCCGTTCTCTGCAGTCACCAGCCTGGTCTGCGACTGGAAGAAGAACTGCTACGGGCATTGTGTCCTCAACGTCAGGAAGACACCTGTCGCATGGCATGAGATAGAGGCCGAACTTTCATGCAGCTACCTTTTCAAGGCCCACGTGAACGCCGGACATGATAACGGGAAGAAAGTCGCAATCATAGGAGGAGGGCCGGCCGGCATAACAGCGGCATTGTCACTCAAGGAAAAAGGATGTTCCGTCACAATCTTTGACAGGAATGCCGAGCCTGGCGGAGTGCTGAGATACGGAATCCCCGGATTCAGGCTGGACCGCAGCTACATCGGGCAGTACGACAGGATTCTCGCGGAAGCCGGAGTAATATTCAGGGGCAATACAGATATCGGGGAAAACGGACACATGTCATTCGATGATATTGCCGCATCATACGATGCCGTACTGATTGCTGGAGGCGCAGCCATTCCAAGACGCCTGGACATTCCTGGAGAAGACTGCTGCGACATCATATATGCCCTTGATTATCTTAAATCTCCTGAATCCTACAAGCTCGGCGAAAAAGTGCTAGTCATAGGAGGCGGCAATGTCACCATGGATGCCTGCCGCACTGCAAGAAGGGCAGGGCATGACACTTACGTATATTACAGGAAATCATTCGAGAACATGCCAGCGAACTCGCTGGAGGTAAAGGAAGCCATTGCGGAAGGGATAAAATTCTGTCTCTTCGAGGTTCCTGTGGCCATCAGAGAGCACAAGGCAGTGATGCGTAAATGCGAGAACGTCATCCGTGAAGACGGCAGAGTTTCCACCAGGATGATTGAAGGCACCGACCATGAGGTCGATTTCGATTCAATGCTGGTGGCCATCAGCGCAAGCGTGGACTACAGCATATTCGGCAGCCAGACCGGCATAAAGACAGAAGGAGGCCGTCCTGTCACAGATGAGCTGCAGCAGACCAGCCTTCCTGGAGTTTTCCTTGCAGGAGACTTTATTCTAGGACCGGCAACTGTAGTAGAGGCTGTCGCATCTGCGAAGAAGGCTGTGCAAGGGATTCTGAATCACCTGGGACTTTGACCTCTGCCTTGTCGATCCTTCGGCGGCAGAAGAATCGAAGATTCAAGATAGAAGTGCAACACCGTAGGGCTAGCCCTACGGTGTTGTCAGGGTCAAAAAGCAATACAAAAA
>CAKUTA010000021.1 GCA_934691625.1 uncultured Bacteroidales bacterium
GATTGCGATGTAGCTGTCCATGGGCTGGGCAGGTGTCCTGGCAGTCTGCGCCTTTCTGAGAATCCCATTCCGCCCCGGGCCGGTCCCGCATGGCTGTGTTCCGCATCGCCTCCGTGGAGCGCAACGCGGTGAGCTGCAGCATATTGGCTGAATCCTTGCTCCATAGATCCTGGAGTGGAAAAATGGTCAAGTGTCTGGGGTGCAGGCGATTGCGCTCCAGGGTGCACACGGCATGGCGCAGTCGGGTGCCAGCTCTGGACAACGGTTGTGTGTGGGGGGGGGAAAATGCTATAGTTCGAAGGAGGACTTATCCGGGAGGATGCTTCTGAATGCCTCGTCAAGCGAGTGCATCACTTCCTCGTAATTGCGGATGTGTACGCTGTCGTTAATGCAGACCAGCTTGTATTTCTGCTCTCTTATCGCTTTTACAGCCTGTTTAGGCTTGACCATGAGAGGAAACATCTTTGTGTCCTTGTAGGTGTTGTAAGGCTCGAATTTGGACTCGCAGATCTGCCATGTTCGAAACAGCTCCGGAGTCAGGTCTTCCTCGCTTCTGAATGTGTGCGTGGATGCATCTTCTAGTTCGGCACTGCAAGATTTCCACACGTCTTTGAACGTTGACTTGAGATATGGCTGGGCATTGTGCGGAATCCTGAGAGTCATGAACTTGCCGTAGAACGACATCAGCCTCGTGAGATTTGCCTTGCTGCCGTATTCTGGACAGAACCATTTGTCATGATCACGTCTCAGGACTTCTCTCTTGTCGAAGTGCCTGTTTATCAGCCGAACATTGTTGCGGAGAGTTTTTGACCACAGGCTCAATCCTGTGTTCATCCGGAACACTGCAATATCTTTCGGCAGGCCTTCGGGCGAGAAAAACCTATCCTGCCCTGTCGGACTTATCATGTAGAAATCATCATTGAAATATACGAAATGCTCTGCCAGGCCAGGAATCCTGTCAAGATAGAACTCCAATACGGTAGAGTTGAATGTCGGAAGATATTTCGACGGGATATAGTCCTTGTGACTGACCAGATGCAGCTTCGGGTTCGATGTGTCGAGCCACTCCGGCTTCTGTCCACATGTCACGAAATGGATACGATGAACCCATGGAGCGAATTTCTCCACACCGCGGAACCAGTATTTCAGAAATCCGTAATCCCTGAAACGAGCTTCCGAAAACTGATTCCGGGAGTTATCTATTTCACCTTTCGCCTTTGCAAAATCCTGTTTCCACTTAGGGTCATTCATATCAACCCATGTGATTACGAAATCTATATCCATTGCCATTATATATTCTGTTAGATGTCCTATTTGCAGACCATGATCCTCTGTATCAGCTCATCGGCCATCTCCATGCCTGTGGAGCCGATTTTACCAAGGTTGCTGATTGTCTTTTCGATGTCCTTGTCAATGATCCCGTCTGTCTCGCATGCATGAATCCCGTCCAGGGCGAGGACTGCGGACTGGATGGAGCTGGATACTCCGGAGGCCACCTTCATTGCGCAGCCGACTTTCGCACCGTCGCAGACCATTCCGGTGATATTCCCGATCATGTTCTTTATTGCGGAGCAGATCTGCTCATAACCGCCGCCACGGAGCCATACCAGGCCGCAGGATGAGCCTGTAGATGCCACTACACATCCGCATAGGGCAGAAAGACGCCCGAGATAGCCTTTTATATGTATCGCAATCAGGTTGCTTAGGATAAGAGCTCTGGCAAGCTTCTCGTCCGGGACATTGTATTTCAGCGCGTATGCGATTACCGGCATGCTCACTGTTATGCCCTGATTTCCGCTGCCTGAATTGCTCATTGCAGGAAGTGTACATCCAGCCATCCTGGCATCAGAAGCAGCAGCCGTAAGGGCCATGGCGTAAGAGAGAAAATCGTCTCCGAATACCTTGGATGAGTTCTTCGTGATGGTCTTGCCGACCTTCAGCCCGTAGTCACCTCTCAATCCTTCTTCAGCTAGAGCGAGATTCATTGTCCTGTCATCGAGGATGAACTTGATATCATCGTATGCCACATTCTCTGCAAATTCGCATATCTCCTTTACCGTGAGATTATAGTCTAGAGTACATTTTTCCTCGGCAGCACCGCCGTCCTTGCCTGTACAATGCCTGCCTGGCTCGATATCCACACCTGATTCTATGATGCGGTCGTGCTCGTCCTCGATTATGCAGAATGACTTGTGGGCGTCAGAGATGACCTCGCATTTCACGTAAAGCTTGTGGCATCCGCTGGCAATGCTGATTTCAATCCTGTTCTCGCTAACCATCTTTTTCGCCAGCGTGATGGATTCGTCGTCAAGATCCTTGAGCACTTCCAGCCCATATACTGATGCTCCGCATACCGCTCCGAGGGCTGCAGCTATCCTTAGCCCGATCATCCCTGTTCCGGGGATCCCGACACCCATGCCGTTCTTCAGTATGTTTCCGCTGACGCTTACCTTGATTTTATAGCTGCCGGCTTTTCTGCTGAATCCGCGGTCCGTTTCAGCTAGCAGCTCTATGGCTTTTGCCGCCGCCAGGGCGACAGCAACTGGCTCAGTACAGCCCAATGCAGGCTTCACCTCCTTGTGAATCAGCCCGATAATCTCACATTCTCTGCTGGTCATGTATTATTGTGATTTTCCGTTGAAGAATCTAAAAATGTTCTTCATCAGCGCTGCAATGCTGCCGGAATCACTGATGGTCTCTATCGGAAATCCGATGCTGACGCTTCTATAGCCTTTTCCTTTCTTGCATATTCCCGCTGATATATCCGTGTCGGTGTACCGCAGGAACGTGAAGGCATCCGATGATGCCGGGACGATTCCGTCCGGATTTTCGACATTGTAAATATAGTCATTCTTCTGCTGATTGAAACCAAACGGTGTATCAGTTTCTGAAAACTTCATCATGGGACTGCTGAAATATCTGATACTTCCGCTTCTCGTGGCATTTCCGGTGAGCCAGCTGTAGCCCAGCACAGTGCCTGCAAAATGCCTTGCACCAGCCTGGTAGAGGCTGTCACGGCATCCTGGATAGATCTCGTCGTTAAGATCTGTTCCTATGTTTGCTCCGGAAACCAGGATGTGCCCGCCATTTCCGGTGCATTCGCAGATAGCGTTCTGCAGAGCTTCCGGGAAGACCTCGAATCTGTGCGGCTGCACAGAGCCTGTTCCTGCCGGAGTGGTGACCTGCTTTCCGCAGATTATGTCAGTGGCCCAGTAGCTGCGAATCCAGCTGCCTCCGGTCTCGAAAGCCTCTGCATCCGCGGAGCAGAAGCTGTACCCTGCCTCCATGATTGCCTTCCCGTGTATGTACGGGTAGTCAAAAGTGTTTCCGGGAACAAGCTTTCCAGCCTCGTCTGTGTAGGAAGCACCGAACCCTGCATTGTCGTCATCCATCCAGACCTTGTCACGACGGTATTCGTACATGTCTCCGATGTGGTTTATCTCGTACATGTATGGCATGCCGGCATCAGTCTGTCCTGAAAAGCCTGCGTAGTAAGGATAGTCTATCCATGCAGGAGGCGCGACTCTGTCGAAGTTATTGACAACCAGGACTGTCTTTCCTGCATTGGTCTGATGCTCGGGAATTCCGAGGCTCATCACCTGCGAAGGGAAACTCTTGCCGCCTTCATTATATGCAACTATCCTGTAGCTGTACTGATGTCCTGCCGATATCGGGACAGAAACGGATAGCCTCCCGTCCTTATGCCGGATGCTGCTTATCTTCGTCCCGTTGTCGAAAGCCCCGTCATCAATCCTGGTGTAGAGTATGTACCCTTCCGGAACAGCTGTCGGCTCCAGGGTGTCCGCTGTCTCTTTCCAGCTCAGCAAAGCTTTTCCGCCATCAGCCAATGTAGCTGAAAATGAATGGACAGGCAGTGGCTGCACCGCGTATCTGCATCCATATCTGCCGCTGAGAAATTTCAGGATGCCTTTATATACGGCGCGGCACACGGCAAACCGGAATGACGGATCCAGCCCGTATTTCATGTCCGCGAAATTCTGGTGCGACAGCAGTTCCAGAATCATTGACGGCACAGGAGGAGTCCTGGACTCGCTGTACGACCTGTCGGTAAGCATCCTTCTGCTCCAGGATGTATCGTATAGAGCCCTGAGGTCAGACACTATCTGCGACTGTATGTCATTCGCCATTACCCTGCCAAGAATGCGGTCCTCCCCGTCAGGATACCTCCTGCTGCCCTCGCTGATGAGCGTATATATAGCCAATGTCCCGATTGTCGAGTCTCCTGGAGTGATGCCGGCATCCGTGTGGAATGCCAGAGAAAGGTCGAAAGGAATTCCCTTGCCGTCTTTCTTCGGGCTGACTCTGGAACCGCCGCTCATCAAGGATACCCAGGCTCCCCTGTCTCCGAAATCATTGGTGTAGTCGTTGTCGTATCTCCTTGTGACAGTGGAGTCAATGCCTGCCCATTGCATCCAGTACAATGCGCCCTCGGCAAAGCTAGGAAGGCCGGAAGTGGTGAATTCAGCAGTAGACATGTCTGCATTGCCTCTGGCGATCTTTCCCATCCCGCCTCCTATCTTTACAGCATCTGCAGTCACTACTGCATCTGGCTGGAATATGCCCCCTTTCCTGGTCCCGTTGTCTAGAGTCACCTTGCCTCCCGTGCCTTCAGAGAACTCGAATGTGCCGAGGTATATCCATGTGCCTCCGCCAATCTTCTGGTTTACCAGAAAATGGCTTGTCCCGCCAAGATGCCTTACAGTATAGTGTGCTGATTCAGAGCTGTTAGGAAGAGATTTGTATGAAACATATACCGCATAGCTTCCGCGTTCCGGGATCTCTGGATCCCATGTGGCTACAGCATTGCCTCCATCATCCTTTGTGCACCTCGCCTTTCTTGCCGAGCCGTGGACGAAAGGGTTGTCGTTGCCTGTATATACTTCCTTGTAGTCGGCGAAGCCTATACCGGCGTTGCTCCAGCTGCCTGTCTCAGAGTATGTCCCGGTCCTGCGCACAAGACCATCGCGAGAACCGCTGAATGCAGGATCATTGTCTATTATCACCTCATGCTTCTGTGTGTCCCTTTCACGTGGCGTCATCACGTACGCACCGGCATTTTCAAGCATCGGAATCAGGAACGGAAGCACATAGCTTTGCGTGTACATGTCCTCCACAGTCGTGAAAAGCGGAGCACGCTGCCATTCCCACCGTCTTGTCTTTTCCTCATAGTAGCGTCCATGGCTCTGCCACAAGGCGATATTACGTCCGGAAAGACCTTTGGAAAACTCCATTCCGGATTCGGAACGTACTATCGGCACAGATTCATTTCTCGGGTCATGTGTCCTCCATTTATGCTCTGACGGGTGCCCGTCATTGCCTGGCGACTGCAATGCCAGCTCATTCAGCGGCGTATGTCCGCAGTAAAGCTTGCCTATCCTGTAGTGCGAGTATTCTGCGGGAGCTATATCATGCAGCGCCTGCCTGAGCCATTCCACATCCTCCTTTTGCCATGGTATGTCACCTGTGCCTGTGGTGAAATGGAAGTCCAGAACCCCGTTCCTCAGCTCTATCGACTGAATCTTTATTGTCGCCTTTACGGATGTCCGTTCCTGAATCATGACTGCGAGCGAGTCGCATGTGCCACGGAATGCATTCAGAATCATGCTTTGCGGCGGTCTTTCAGCCCGGAGACTGAATGCGGAAATCAGGAACAGCAGTATGGTCAATGACCTGAATTTCATCATTGTACTATTTGCGAGCCCTTGCGGAGTCAATCAGCAATGTGATAAAAGAGCCTGCGGCAAGTCCTATGGCGTCGGCTCTGAAATCATAGATGTCACAGCTTCTGTAGTCGGTCAGTCCCTGCATGAGCTCTATACCGCCGCCGATGAGGCAGCCGATGGCAAATATTCCGATTATTATCAATGCTGAGCCCCATCTGCCTTTCGGCCTGCGGAAGATGGCAGCGTATGACAGGACCGGGAATGGCATGAACATGCAGAAATGCACGAACTTGTCGGCCGGAAAGCCAAGGATGAATGTAGGAACATCAGAGAGGCTGTCGAAATGCCCGAAGCATAGGAAGCCTATCGCAATGAAATACAGCAGAAGAAGTGAGGGGTAGAGGAACTTGTATGCCGGTCTGCAAGCCTTCGCAGGTGCAGGCTCAAGCTCCAGGGTTCCGAAGAAGTCAGGCCTGTGGAAATCAGGCGTCTGGCATTCTATAGGTGACCAGCTTAGAAAGTGCACATGGGCTGTCTTGTCACCGCATTTGTAGAAGTTAGCCTTCAGCTGTGAAGGTATATTGTCCCTGCTGATACCTATAAGGCTGAACGGTATGAAGATGCCGAGCTGCCAGCAGAATTCCTTATCATTGATTTCTACGGCTTTATGCTCATTGCTGCTGAATCTGCGGATTCTCTTCAGCTTGTCCTCTGTAAAATGCACGCAGTCTTCGCGGCTCTTTCTCTTGGCGGCCAGCAATGTGCCGATGCAGTTGATCTCGAAATTATAATATGTGCCGTCTGACGGATCTGAGATGAAGAACTCGCAGCAGCTGTCCTCCCATACAGGACCGTTGTCCTCCAGGGCCCGGGCACGGAGATCCAGTCCTTTCACCTTGAACATTATGCCGAGCCCCTTCTGGCACCATCCTACGAAGAACCTGCATTCGGGGCTGTACGGGAAGTCTTCCGGCCAGTTTACTGTATCTGCATCACCTTTTCCCGTGCCGGTCTTTCCTGCAGCGGTTTCAAGCATCTGTGCAAATTCATTGAAATCCTTTGCATTGTCAAGTCCTTCGATATATGGGACCTTGAGTGTTCTATGTCCGTTCATCTTAAAAGCTGTTTTCCATTATCAGTGCAGTCAGCTAGAGGCTCTGCATGTCAGTAAGTTTCTTGTAGTATCCCTTGAGGGCGAGCAGTTCCTCATGACGGCCTCTTTCCACAATCCTGCCCTCGTGCATCACGATAATCTCATCAGAGTTCTTGATCGTGGAGAGCCTGTGGGCGATGGCAATGGTGGTACGTGATGACATCAGCCTGTCGAGAGCCTCCTGAACAAGTCTCTCTGATTCAGTGTCCAGGGAAGCAGTGGCCTCGTCGAGGATGAGGATAGGAGGGTTTTTCAATATTGCCCTGGCAATGCTCAGCCTCTGTCTCTGTCCTCCCGAAAGCTTCATTCCGCGGTCTCCGATGTTGGTGTTATATCCGTCTTCCTTCTCCATTATGAAGTCATGAGCATTTGCCACTTTGGCAGCAGCTATCACATCCTCCATTGTCGCGCCTTCCACTCCGAATGCAATATTGTTGAATATTGTGTCATTGAAAAGGATAGGCTCCTGGTTCACATTGCCCATAAGGCTACGCAGGCTGTGGATCTTCATGTCACGGATATCAGTGCCGTCTATCTTTATGGAACCGGATGTGACATCATAGAATCTCGGAATGAGATCAACCAAGGTGGACTTGCCGGCCCCCGATTCGCCTACAATTGCGACAGTGCTGCCTTTCTTTACGGTAAGGTTTATATCATCAAGTATCTTCCTGTCTGCATCATAGGAGAAGCATACGTGCTCGAATGAGATTTTATCATTGAAGCCTGTGACCTCCTTTGCCTGCGGTATTTCCTTTATGTTGCTCTCGGTCTCAAGAATCTTGTTGACACGTTCCATCGAGGCCATGCCTTTCGGAATATTGTAACCTGCCTTGGCGAAGTCCTTCAACGGGTTGATGACGCTGTACAGGATCACCATGTAGAAGATGAATGTCGGGGCATCGAACCAGGCTTTCTCGCTGAGGATGATGGCTCCGCCGAATCCCAGTACTATGGCAATCAGCACTGTACCGAGGAATTCGCTCATAGGATGCGCCAATGCCTGCCTGGTGGCGACTCTTCCTGTCTTCTTCTTCACTGCATCTGTGACATTGTTGAAACGGGCCTGCATCTTGTCCTCTGCCACGAATGCCTTGATGACACGCAGTCCGCCAAGTGTCTCCTCCAGCTGAGACATTGTATCGCTCCACAGTGCCTGCGCCTGCAGGGATCTCTTCTTTAGTGTCCTTCCTAGGGCGCTCATCAGCCAGATCAGGGCAGGTGCCACGACGATCGTGAATACAGTCAGCTGCCAGCTTGTGACTATCAGCGTTCCCATGTAGAAGATGATGAGTATAGGATTCTTCAGGAGCATGTCCAGGGTACTCATTATGGAGTTCTCCACTTCATTGATATCTCCGCTCATCCTGGCTATGATGTCGCCTTTCCTCTCCTGGGAGAAGAAGCCGAGCGGCAATCTCAGGATCTTGTTGTACAGCTCGCGCCTCATGTCCCTGACCACGCTGGTCCTGATAGGAATCATGATTGCCGACGAGCCGAAATAGCATGCCGTCTTCAGCAGGGTCATGATGCTGAGCCACAGGCACAGGAGGAATAATGTCGTTGCCGCACCCTTGTCCTGGATGAGCATGGTCACGCCATAATATGCATTGTTTATGAATATTTCCTTCATTCCCATATCTGCAGTGTCCCACGGAATGAACGTATATACTGTGTCGTTCATCTTGAACAGGATCTGAAGAATCGGTATGATCAGCGAAAATGAGAAGATGTTGAGCACCGCGGAAAGCATGTTCAGAATAATCGAGCCTCCGAGGTATTTCCTGTATGGTTTGACGTACTTGACAAGTACCTGCCAGAATTCTTTCATCTATGTTTATTTAAAAAGTGTCGTTATACATCCTGCAAAGATAATGAAACTTTACATTATTCTCTCCAGCCAGTGGAATATGAGCCAGATGCGGCGCTTCAGTATGGGCATGTCGATGGTGGCAGCCGTATCATAGGGCTTGTTGTTGTTCATAGTGATGCCTGACGTGAACAGGACTGACGGGATTCCGTGCTCCAGGAATGCACGCTGGTCACTCACGCGGCGATAGAATATATCTGTGAAATCCTTGCTGCCGAAATAGTCATAGCCCAGCTCCAGGCCTGTGCCGTATTTCAGGTTGCAGGTGCTCAGCAGGCCCCTGTTCTCCTCGCCTGCGGCATCACGTCCAAGCATGATTATGAAATCCTTGCGCCCAGATTTCAGCGTACTCATTGTCCCGCCTATCTGGTCAATGTTCACAGCCATCGTGATCTTGTCGGCAGTTATGGCAGTGCCGCTTACGGGATCTGCAAGCAGCCCGTCTTCAATCATCTTCCACAGCGCCCTCGAACCTTTCATGCTGCTGGCCTTGGCATCGAGCGCGACGAACACCACATTGCTCCCATAAGCCCTGCCGATATGGCGCATGGTGCTGAACATCTCGGCGACGCTGAGCATTGCGACGACTCCGGATGCATTGCTGTCGGCTCCTGGATATAGTGTTCCGTTCAATGTCCCGATACCGTCATAATGTGCCATGACAATGACGTATGAGTCATTGTGTCTCTTTGAAGAGCCCGGAAGAAAGCCGATTATGTTACGGCCGAATGGCTCGTAGAAGTGTGTAGACCAGCATCCGTTCACGGGAATCAGTCCGATCTGGCGGAATCTCCGGACAATCCAGAATGCGGCTTCCGTGCTGCCTCTGGTGCCGGTGGCGCGTCCTCCGCACAAAGTGTCGGAAAGAAACTCGATCTGCCTATATAACTTACTTTCCCACACGACATTGTGAGCTTGTGTGCCGCTGATTGCACCTATGGATGGAACCTGCTGTGCTGATGCGGTAAGGCCGGCAAGTGCCATCAGAACCATGCTGAATATTTTTTTTACCATTTTGTCCTTGGGAGCATGATAATTGATTATCTTTGTAATCTTTGGAAATTTCAGACCTGCCAAGGTCATGTTTTTTCCGAAAGAACCCCAAAATTAGGAATTACTTGCGAATTTCGGAAATATTAAAGGAAATTGAGAAATAAACTGACATATATGATCGTGACGGTCCTGCTTCTGCTCCAATGCGCAGGCGCAGCGGCCCAGTATGACAAGGATGTGTTCTTCTTCAGAGGCAGGCGGGCTCTTGCCGACGGCAAGTTCTCGCAGGCGATAGAAAATTTCAATGTCCTTTCCCGCATTGATACGACCGATTACTGGACATTCTTCTACAGGGGGATCGCGAAGTATAATCTTGGCGACCTGCGCGGGGCACAGAAGGACTTCAACACATCTGTCCGCCTGAATCCTGTCTTTACATCAGGATACCATTACAAGGCGATAACGGAGAGCCGTTTCGGCGAGTATGACAAGGCGCTTGCGGATCTGCAGAAGGCCATTGACCTGAGGCCAGGATACATCGGGCTTTATTTCAGCCGTGGAGTCACCTACTTCCTGGCACAGCAGTTCGACAAGGCCGTGGCTGATTTCGACAGGTATATCAGGAAAGAGCCGAAGGATCCGTCAGCATATCTGAACCGCGGGGCCAGCTGGCTGTTCCTCCAGGATACCACCAAGGCATTGACAGACTATAACAAGGCAATCTCGCTTGACAGGTTCGAGCCTGAAGGCTTTATCCGCCGCGGACGCCTGTATGCATCTGAGCATAAATATCCAGAGGCGATTTCCGACATGAACATGGCGATAAGCCTGGATACCACGAATACATTCGCATATTTCAACAGGGCAATAATGTATTACGAGCAGAATGACTACAATTCTGCGATGGCGGACCTTAACCGTGTCCTCAGGGATGAGCCAGGCAATGCCCTTACTCTGTACAACCGGAGCCTTATAAGCGCACAGGTGGGAAACTATGAGGATGCGCTGGACGATATGGACCGTGTCATAAACATCAATCCAGGCAATGTGCTGGCCTATTATAACAGGGCCTCGTTCTTCGTGAACATGGAGAGATGGCAGGATGCCCTGGAGGATTATGACAAGGCGATTGAACTGTATCCTGATTTTGCGAAGGCGTATATGAACCGCTCCTATGTGGAGAACAGGCTGGGACTTATGAAGGAGTCGAAGACGGACTATGACATAGCCCGCAAAAAAATAGAGGACTATATGGACAAGACCGGAAGCGGTGCTGCCTCGTTTGCCGATACCACCAGAAAATACAGCTCCCTTCTGTCGCTTGATGCGGACTTCGCGAAGAAGGATTTCGACGATGAGATGCTTCAGCACCGTGATGTTGATATAAAGCTCATGCCTCTTTACCGTTTCGTCCTGTCAGATAAGAGAGACAATGTCCAGTACGCATTGCGTAACAGATATGAGAATCCGTTGATAGATAGGTTCCTGAACGGGATGCCAGTGCCAGTTGTGATCACATCATCCGACACGGTCAGGACTGCCGTGGCAGACAAGTATTTCCAGACAATCTGGTCGTCGCATGGTGATTCTGGAGAGGATGAGTTCCTGAAGGCATTGGGGGATGTTGCTGACAAGCAGTTCAATTCGGCTCTGGTCCACTATGACAATGCGCTTGATGCGGCTTCGGCTGATAAATATTCGGCATTGTATAAGGCCTTCTATTATATGAACAGGGGAGTCCTGCGTGCGGATATGATAGACTTCATATCCTCGATTGAAAGCAATGTCCAGACGCTTACAATGGATGACCAGGGGACAGCACGTGCCCGTGTCAAGGACCAGGTCAGCCGCAGCTATGATTATTCAGATGCTGTCGAGGATATGCAGAGCGCATTGGGGCTTGTGGGAGATGTCCCTTATATATATTTCAATCTTGCGAATCTGCAGTGCCTGTCATCATCTTATGTGGATGCGATAGGAAACTATACGAAGGCTATATCCCTGTATCCTTATATGGGGGATGCATACTTTAACAGGGGACTTGTGCTTATCTATCTGAAAGACAAGGAGAAAGGCTGTATAGACCTGTCACATGCCGGAGAACTCGGTGTCGGTGAGGCATACAATGTCATCAAGAAGTATTGTGAGAGTGACAATGCCGAGTAGAACCATGCGGCACCGCAGGCAACCGGCAATCATGCAGGCATAATTTGGGAACATAAATTATTAGAAGTGGAAGAAATACAGGCTAAGCTCAGATTCATGAGCCTTTCCAGCGGGAGCTGCGGCAACTGCTATTATCTTGAATACAGTGATGCCTCCGGGAGGCAGGCAATCCTTATAGATGCCGGCGTAAGCCTGAGGCGGCTTAAGCAGATACTTTCAGACAACGGGCTTGACGAAGACTCTTTCGGGGCGATACTGGTCACTCATGACCACATGGATCATATCCGCAGTCTCGCTTCATACTGCAAGAAGCTCAAGAAGCCTGTCTATGCGACAGGAGTCCTTCATGCTGCCCTGGCGGCGCATTCATTCGGCAGCCCATATCTGGAACAATGCAGAAAAGAGCTTGCGGAAGGCGGCTGGAATGATGTATGCGGCTTCAAGGTGCGTTACTTCATCGTGCCGCATGATGCTACACAGACTGTCGGATACTGTATTCATGCCGGAGACCGCAGATTCGTGATAATGACCGATATCGGCCGTATGACAGACGAAGCCCTGCAATACGCTTCAGAAGCGGATACTGTGGTGGTGGAGTCGAACTATGATATGGATATGCTGATATCCGGACCATATACGCATGAGCTTAAGATGCGTATATGTCAGGGGCATGGCCATCTGAGCAATGATGAATGTGCATTTGCCATCAGGCAGTTCTGGCATCCTGGATTGCGCAATATTTTCCTCTGTCACCTGAGCGACCATAACAATACTCCCGAACTGGCATATAGCTCAGCCCGGGAGACACTGCGTCAGCTTGGCGTCGAGGACGGGACAGTCAACCTCCGTGCCCTGCCACGCCAGACGCCTTCGCCGATGATCAATCTTTAGACTGCTGCTCCGGCTCATCGCCATGGGCATCCTTGTACTTGAATCTGCGGATCTTATGTGTAGCTGTCTTCTCGAAGTTCTGCTTCACTACCTCCACGCTGTTCACCTTGGATGATTTCCCCACATGCTTGTTCACATAGTCAAGCACGGCCTTCTTCTTTGCCTGCAGATTCTCGAAGAACTTGTCCTCGTATGCCTGGTCCCAGTTGAGGACATTGTCATCGAACTTCACCAGGGCTATGAGCTTGCCGTCACGCTCCATCACAAGCGACTCGTTCACGCCGCCGAAATGATTGATTACCTGCTCGATCTCCTCCGGGTAGATGTTCTCGCCTGACGGACCGAGAATCATATTGTTAAGACGCCCCTTGATGTAGAACCGCCCCTTGGAATCCATGCATGCGAGGTCATTGGTCCTGAACCATCCGTCGTCCGTAAGAACTCCGCGTGTCCTTTCAGGATCCTTGTAGTAGCCGAGCATCACATTGTCACCTTTGGCAATTATCTCGCCTTCACCGGTCTCCGGATTGACATTCTGGAGCTTGACCTGGACATTGTATGCCGGGACTCCGATTGAACCGACCTTTGTCTTGCCGACACATGCGTTGGTGATAAGCGGGGCGGTCTCGGTGAGTCCATAGCCGATGGCGTAAGGGAACCTGGCCTTGATAAGGAAGTCCTCCACAGCCGGATCCAGCTTGGAGCCTCCGATTCCGAAGAACTTGAGCTTGCCGCCAAATGTCTTGTACAGGCGCTTGCCGATAAGGTAGAACAGCAGATGCGGCATCTTCCTGCGCATCCAAGACAGCACGCGGCTATGTTCTATGGTCGGGACAATGCTTGACTTATAGACTTTCTCTATGATAAGCGGCACAGAGCACATGATGGTAGGACGCACCTTCTTCATCGTGTCGATGAGAATTGTCGGAGTCGGCAGCTTCTTTATGTGATAGACGCAGCCGCCTACAAATAGCGGATACAGCACGCTGAAGCTCATCTCGTAGGTGTGGGACATTGGCAGTATTGACAGCCATCTGTCTTTCTTGTTCGCCTTCTGTGCATGCCATGCGGCAACGACGTTCTGGCAGAAGTTCCTGTGGCTGAGCATTACACCTTTCGCCTTGCCTGATGTCCCGGATGTGTAGATGACCATCGCCAGGTCATCAGGGGAAGGCTCCTTTCCCCATCCGTCACATGTGAACGCCGAGTCATCCCTCTGGATAATCTCAAACGTGTCTATGTCAATGATGAGGGTGAGCTTCTTCTTCACTTCATCTGACAGTTTCGGCATCATCCTCTGTGATATGAAGATGGCCTTGCATTCCGAGTGGTTCAGTATGTTTGTCACCTCGCTTTCCGAAGAGTCCGGAAGAATAGGAACCGCAACCCTGCCGAATGCCACGATGGAGAAAAGCGATACTGTCCAGTTCGGCATGTTCTGGGAGAGGATGGCAATCCTCTCTCCAGCGTTCAAGCCATATCTCGAGAATATATGTGCAAGCTCAATGCTTTTCTTCCTGAAATCAGCGTATGTGTAGCTCTGGCTTCCGTCTGCAAATACAAGTGCCGGCCTTTTCGCGAAAGCTGTCGTCGCATATTCGAACAGACGGGACAAGGTCGTTATGTAGTTCTCCCTGTTCGTCGTAAGTTTTCTGTATAGACTGTTGCTCATGATTTATCTGTTAATGCGTCACGTATCCTTCCGGATTCTTTCCCTGCATGTGCATCTCCTCGTAGAGAGCCTGTATTCTGTCCGTGTCACCTCTTGCGTCATCAGTCAGCTTGACCTTTTCTCCGATGCTGACCCGTTTCGTCTTCCAGTCGAAATAGCCCATATAGACAGGGCACCCGACTTTCGTGGCGATCATGTGATATCCTGTCTTCCATTTCTTTATCGCATGCCTGGTGCCTTCAGGAGCGATGGCGAGGTGAAAAGTATCTACTTTCTCCATCTCGTTGATAAGGCTGAAAAGCATTGCGCTTGCGCTGGACCTGTCCACTGGTATGCAACCTACCTTGCGGAGGAACCAGCCTACTGGCCCTTTGAAGAACTCTTTCTTTATCATCACATGCGCGGTCTTGTCGAACTGCGTATAGAACAGGTATGAGATAACGAAATCCCATGCGGAGGTGTGCGGAACACCTAGTATTACGCACTTTGCCTCCGGTGCAGGGCCGCCTACTGTAGTCCATCCCATTTTCCTGAGAATGAAGCCGCAGAATCTCGCCCAGCGTGAACGTTTAGTTTCCATTTCCTATTGATTAGTGGCCTGTCAAGAAGCCTGGCCGTAATTAGATATTTATATCCTCCAACTCTTCCTCGCTGCGAAGGTTCTGGCGGATAAAGTTCTGCCTGTCAATGGTATTGTCTCCCATATAGAATTCCATGATGCTGGCGATTGACTCGTCTTTCGCCAGGTTTACTGTATCAAGCCTCATGCCATCCCCTATGAAATCCACGAACTCGTGCGGGGAGATCTCTCCGAGACCTTTGAACCTGGTGATTTCTACGCCGTTCTTCAGGTCGCTTATGGCCTTTGCCTTCTCATCATCGTTGTAGCAGTACCTGGTCTCCTTCTTGTTTCTGACCCTGAAGAGAGGTGTCTGGAGTATGTGCACATGGCCACGTCGGATCAGGTCGGGATAGTATTTCATGAAGAATGTCAGAACCAGCATGCGGATATGCATTCCGTCATCATCGGCATCGGTAGCGACAATTATGTTGTTGTACCTGAGGTCGTTGAGGTCATCTTCCACGCCAAGCGCCGAAATGAGGAGATTCAGCTCCTCGTTCTCTGCCACGCGCTTGCGGCTCTCCTTGTAGCAGTTGATCGGTTTTCCGCGGAGGCTGAATACAGCCTGGTTGTTGGCGTTGCGGACCTTGGTGATGGTTCCGCTTGCGGAATCTCCCTCGGTGATGAATATGCTTGACTTCTCCTTCTCCTCCTCCTTGTCCTTCGGAACCTTGTCGCAGTAGTGATAGCGGCAGTCGCGCAGCTTCTTGTTATAGACATTGGCCCTCTTGTTCTTCTCCCTGGTCTTCTTCTGGATTCCTGAGATTTCTTCACGCTCTTTCTTGGATGATTTTATCTTCTCCTCTATTATAGGAACGATGTCCTTGTGTATGCGGAGATAGTCGTCAAGATTCCTGGATACGAAATCATTGACAAACGATCTGATGGTAGGCCCCTTGTCATTTATGGTATTGCCGTTCTCATCCTTTATCTGCTTGTCCCACATGTAGGTAGAACCAAGCTTGGTCTTGGTCTGGCCTTCGAACTGAGGCTCCTGTATCTGGATGCTGATGGCACCGACGATACCCTGGCGGCAGTCCTGCGGGTCGTAGTCCTTCTTGAAGAAATCTTTCAGTGTCTTGGCTATGGCCTCCCTGAATGCTGCGAGATGCGTGCCTCCCTCTCGGGTGTTCTGTCCGTTGACGAATGAAGATATGTTCTCGCCGTAGCTGTTGCCATGCGTCAGGACAATCTCGATGTCTTCCCCCTCCAGATGTATAGGCGGGTAGAGCGGAGTCTCGCTCATGCGGTCGTTCACCAGGTCGAGAAGTCCATTCTCTGACTTATATGGAGTTCCGTTGAGGACCAGGGTCAGGCCTTTCTTCAGGAAGGAGTAGTTCTTGACCATTGTCTCGACATATTCCATATTATAGGAGTAGTCGCCGAATTTCTGGCTGTCAGGGGTGAACTTCACGAATGTGCCGTTCTTCTCGCTGACATTCTCCCTCATGCCTGAATCCACGAGATTTCCACGCTCGAACTGAGCCCAGGAACTTTTCCCGTCCCTGAAAGATTCCACGTAGAAGTATGATGACAATGCATTTACAGCCTTGGTGCCGACACCGTTCATTCCGACAGACTTCTTGAAGTTCTTGTCGTCGAACTTTCCTCCGGTGTTAAGGGAGCTGACGCATCTGATGACACTGTTGTTCTCGTGAGGAATGCCTCGTCCGAAGTCCCTCACGGATACAGTCCCGTCCTGCACGGTTATCTGGACCTGCTTTCCGAATCCCATTGTGAACTCGTCGATGGCATTGTCCACTACCTCCTTAAGCAGGATATAGATGCCGTCATCCTGATTGTCTCCGTTGCCGAGTCTTCCGATATACATGCCGGAACGTTGGCGGATATGTTCATTCCACGTCAGTGTCTTGATGGAACTGCCATCATATTTCTCTTCTGCCATAATCTTTTAGTCTTCCGCATGCGCAAAAAAGCGCGATATTCTGCAAAATTACAAAAAATATTTGACATAGCCCCGGAACAGCCGATGTCCTGTTTCCCGTAAAATGTGGCCAGGAGGTGATATCGCAGCCTCGTAGATGTCTGCCCCGCAGATGTCTGTCGAAGATTCAAGATAGAAGTGCAACACCGTAGGGCTAGCCCTACGGTGTTGTCAGGGTCAAAAAGCAATACAAAAA
>CAKUTA010000022.1 GCA_934691625.1 uncultured Bacteroidales bacterium
TCTCGAATTCTACAAATTACAAACTGATTCTATTTTCTATCTTTACCTCTTTTCTCTCTCAATGTTGTCAATGAACTCAATCCGTTATCCGTTTCTGATGTTTTAAGCATCGTTGTTTCTCAAACGGGCTGCAAAGATACGCACTTTTTTATTACCTCCAAACTTTTTTCAACTTTTTTTTGAAAAATTTCGCAGTAAATCATTTTACCAGGTAAATTTTCCTCTGAAAAACATTGCCCAGCCCCCGAAACAGCTCTCCAACCATTTTTTCAAATATGCATCGGGGCACTCCGAAAAACTCACTTTTTTACTATTTTTGTAATGACAGCCATTATTAGAAGTTGTTTTGAAATGATTGAAAAGTTGTTTGAGGTAAAATTTCCTCATCTTTTTCCCGGGTCTTCAGGTCAGATAGGCACCGCTATCTTTCCCGGATCCACGGTCAAACCTGAAGTTTTTTACTCTCAAACCTATTTAAACACAACTTCTTAAAAACGGCAAAACCAAAATATAAATTATAGATGGAAGAACACAGAACATCCCTGCCGGAAAACGCGCAGAGAGAACTTAAACCGGGCGAAAAGTACGAACCGCTTCTGAGCCCGCAGAAGAACTATCCGGAAGTGACACCTTATTCCGTATGTATCGGACTGCTTATGGTAATCATCTTCTCAGCCGCCGCGGCATACCTCGGGCTGAAGGTCGGCCAGGTATTCGAAGCCGCTATTCCGATCGCAATCATTGCCGTAGGCCTTACCAGCGCCCTCGGGAAGAAAGGCGGACTCGGTCAGAATGTCATCATACAGTCGATAGGCGGATGCTCCGGCTCGGTCGTGGCCGGAGCGATCTTCACCCTCCCTGCCATATATATATTAGGTGTGGAGGTGAACTTCATGCAGATGTTCCTCTCCTCCCTGCTCGGTGGAATCCTCGGAATCCTGTTTCTCATACCGTTCAGAAAGTATTTCGTCAAGGTGATGCACGGCAAGTATCCTTTCCCTGAAGCCACAGCCACGACGCAGGTCCTGGTAAGCGGCGAAGGCGGAGGAAACAATGCCAGGACATTGATACTAAGCGGTCTGGTAGGTGGCCTCTACGATTTCATCATCGCCACATTCGGCGCGTGGAGCGAGACTGTCTCTACTACAGTGACATCCATCGGGCAGCACATCGCCGACAAGGCAAAGGTTGTCCTGAAGCTGAACACCGGCGCAGCAGTCCTTGGGCTCGGCTATATCGTCGGTCTCAAATATGCATTCATCATCTGTTGCGGCAGCTTCCTGGTATGGCTTGTAATCATACCTCTCATGAACCTCATCTGGGGCGGCCATGTCATCGACCTCATGCACAGCGGGCTTACTCAGACCATCAGCGACATGTCTGCCGACCAGATATTCAGGGAATACGCAAGGCATATCGGCATCGGCGGTATCGCCACAGCCGGCATCATCGGCATCATCAAATCTTTCGACGTTATAAAGTCTGCAGTCGGACTGGCTGCAAGTGAATTCACCAGGAAGCCTGGCGAGAAATCAGCAGCATCAAACCGCACTGATGAAGATATGCCCATGAAGACCGTGGTGTTCGGCATTGTCATCGCCCTCCTCGCCATTTTCGCATTCTTCGCATTCGGCGGAGTCGTGGAAAACATCTGGCAGGCATTGACCGGGGTCCTCATTGTCGGCATCATATCATTCCTGTTCACGACAGTCGCCGCCAACGCAATTGCGATTGTCGGCTCGAACCCTGTCAGCGGAATGACCCTCATGACATTGATCATCGCCTCGCTGATCCTGGTCGCTGTCGGGCTGAAGGGCAATGCTGGTATGGCTGCTGCTCTCGTGATCGGAGGCGTCGTCTGCACCGCACTGTCAGTAGCAGGATCATTCGTCACCGACCTCAAGATAGGATACTGGATCGGCACCACGCCTAAGAAACAGGAAATCTGGAAGTTCGCCGGAGTTGCAGTCGCAGCTGCCACAGTCTGCGGTGTGATGCTGGTGCTCAACAAGACCTTCGGCTTCACAGGAGATAATGCCCTTGTAGCTCCGCAGGCCAATGCGATGGCAGCCGTCATCCAGCCGCTCATGAACGGAGGCGGCGCACCGTGGATTCTCTACGGAATAGGTGCAGTCATAGCTATCGTATTGACAATGTTCAAGATACCGGCATTGGCGTTTGCCCTTGGAATGTTCATTCCTATTGACCTGAACCTGCCTCTGCTCGTCGGCGGAGCCATCTCATGGTTCGTCGGTTCACGCAGCAAGGATGCCAAGGTCAATGCCGAAAGGCAGGAGAAGGGCACGCTCATCGCATCAGGATTCATCGCCGGCGGCGCACTGATGGGGGTTGTCAGCGCAATCTTGAAGTTCGCCAATGTCGATTTGTTCCTCACAGGATGGAATGCCCGGTACGGGGAGGCTATCGCAATCCTTCCGTACATCGCCCTGATCATATTCGTAATAGGGGCAGCCATGAAGGTCAATACAGCTTCTAAGAAACGAGCATAATACATTGATAATATGGAGAATATACTTGACAGATTTCTGAGATATGTCGCAATCGACACTCAGTCTGATGAAAATTCTGAGTCGCAGCCAAGCGCCGCAAAGGAGCTTGATCTGCTGAAACTGCTCTGCAAGGAGCTGAATGACATGGGTGTATCCGCAACACTCGACGAATATGGATACGTCATGGGTTCAATACCGTCAAACATTGACAAGAAAGTTCCTGCCATAGGATTCATCGCGCATGTGGATACATCGCCCGATGCCTCAGGAAAGGATGTCAAGCCACAGATCATCAGGAACTATGATGGCAGCGACATTGAGCTGAAAGGTGTGCCTGGCCTGGCGCTGAAGCCATCCGAGTTCCCGGAACTGCTTGCCCACAAGGGCGAAACCATCATCACCACGGACGGGACCACGCTTCTCGGTGCTGATGACAAGGCGGGTGTGGCGGAAATCATGAACGCCGTGCAGTACATCATGGAGCATCCTGAATTCAAGCATGGTGAAATCAAGCTCGGCTTCACTCCTGATGAGGAAATCGGGCGCGGAGTCGTGAAGTTCGATGTGAAGAAGTTCGGGGCGGAGTATGCCTACACGATGGACGGCGGCGAGCTGGGAGAGCTTGAGTTCGAGAATTTCAATGCAGCCTCGGCCAAGATCCATATCCAGGGGCGCAATGTGCATCCGGGCTATGCGAAAGACAAGATGAAGAATGCCATCCTCATAGGAATGGAGTTCAATGACCTGCTCCCTGTGGGGCAGAGGCCTGAGCTGACGGAGGGCTATGACGGATTTTTCCATATCATCAGCTTCAAGGGGACAGTGGAGGAGGCCGATTTCGGTTATATCATCCGTGACCATGACCGCGCGAAGTTCGAGGAGAAGAAGGAGATGATAAGGCAATGTGTCCATTTCATCAATGTGAAATATGGAGAGGGCACTGCAACACTGGATGTAAAGGACCAGTACTACAACATGCGTGAGCAGGTGGAACCTTACTATTTCATCGTGGAGAAGGCAATCAAGGCAATGGAGATGGCAGGCATAAAGCCGAAAATACAGCCGATACGTGGAGGCACAGATGGAGCAAACCTGTCATTCAAGGGACTGCCTTGCCCTAATATCTTCGCCGGAGGGCTGAATTTCCATGGCAAGATGGAGTTTGCACCGCTGGAGAACATCGAGAAGGCATCACAGGTAGTTCTTAACATCATCAGCCTGTACGCGGAATAAGCCCCGTGGAGCGTAACAGCTTCATCTACAAACAATTAAGCGATTTATTACTACACCATTTCAGGAGTAGTAAATCGCTTAATTTATTATGCATCAATTAATTACGTTCCACAGGCACCGCTACAGCATCAGCGGGAGCGATGCAACCTGATTACGCAGCATCATCAACCGCGCCTGTTACATCATCCGTGCTTGTCACAGCATCCTGCGGCTGTTCACTGCCCTGTTTCTTTCCATGCTGTTTCCCGGCAGCACGTGCAGCTTTAATGGCGGCCTTGCGGTCTTCGCGCTCCTTCTGCTTCTGGAAAACAGCCTTGTATTTATCCAGACGTGCATTTTCCTTGTCCTCACGTGCGTTCATAGCCTTGAGCTGCTTCAGTTTCTTCGCACGCAGCTTGGCAGCCTTCTTGTCCGCGGCAGCCTGAGCCTTGGCGACATCCAGACTATCAAGCCTTGCCCATCTCGCCTCACGCTCGGCAATCTTTGCTGCCTTTGCCGCAGCTTTCTGCTCCTTCAGCAATGTAGCCGCATCCTTGACCACTGCAGCAGTGCTGTCAGCATTGACCTTGGACGTATCTGAAGACATTGACAATGAGTCCTTTGCCTCTGGTACAGAGATATTCAGAGAATCCTGCACGGACGCAAGCGTATCTGCGGAAGCCACAGCAGAAGTGCTGTCCGGCACCGGTGTCTGCATAGTATCCTTCGCAGCCGGCTGCTTCGGCCTTGATTTTTCAGCATTGGCCTTGGCAACCTTTCCCTCCGCGATTTTTTTCATCACGCCAGGCATGTATCCAGGATAATATTTGTCTGTATAGTCGAAGCTTGCTCTCGGACGCGCAGCATAACGTGAACGCTCTGAACTTCTTACAGGAAGCGGGGTAACATCCGGCTTCCCTGAAGGCCTCCGTTCAGGACACCAGTTGAAGCCCTTCAGCATACGCTCCTCGCCGGTCATCTGCGCCACAGGATAGCCATCGTTCTTGGCACTCTCGAAGTAATATACCCTGTCAATGTCCCCGTTCTTGAACTGCGCATACAGCATCTTCGCCTCGCTCTTGTTAACCGTCGCATAGACACTGTCCTCCTGCAGATAGAAAATCGCATTGGCATCGCCGAGAGCATCGAAACGCTGCAAGGCACCAGTGCTGTCGAAATATGCCAGCATCTCAGTCGAGCGAATCTGGTCGAAGCACAGCGAATCTTCCTGTATGATTATGAAGGCATTGGACATGAGGCTCGCCTTCTGCAGAGACTGGTTCCTGATGACGGCATAGAGGCTGTCCGCAGAATACTGGCGGTTCTTCTCGTTCCATACGACCGGCTGCTGATACATCCTGACCAGGGAGTCCAGGTCATTGTACTCAAGTGAGTCGCATGCTATCTGGATATCTGACTTATAGAGTCTTACGTTCTTTACTGCCGTTATGAAATTGACCTTTGACGAATCCTTCAGCTCCGGGATACTGTCGGTCTGAACCGAAAGCGAGTCGGATGCCAGTGCAAGCGAATCCCTGCCAGATGTCAATGCTGAAGTGTCGGCTGCCGGGAGAATGTCTTCTGCCGGAGCATTGCCTTCAGAGGTCTTCTGCTCATTCTGGACAGCAGCGGTTTCAGCACCACGTGCCACAGCACCGTTCTTCCCAGGCTTAGGTCTGTTAGGATCATTCTCCGCAGCTTTCGCGGCAGCTTCAGCGGCCTCCTTCGCCGCCTTCTGCCTGTAGGTCTGGACCGCGTCCACAGCCAGGTTATCCAGCCTGGACTTGGCATCCTTTTTCTGCGCCTCGTCTATCTCGAACATCATCCTTGTCTGTGCGACAATGGAGTCCGCACCGAAATAGACGGAGTCCGGAGGAGCGCCCTCGGATCTTATTAAGCCTATCACCGCCGGCTCGCGCGTCATCACCAGACGGGACAATGTGTCGGTGTACATCATTCTTCCTGCAACTGCGGACATGTCACGTGTAGTATCAGTGACCTGCGCATTGCCGAGAAGCTCTATGTCCCGCGTATTCCTATAATAATATAGCGAGTCCGACCAGCCTTCCTGTGTGTCGCCAAGCCCATGGACATTCTTTCTGAAGAGAAAGATCTCCCTGTTCCTGTCGTACCACCCTGCGTCGGATGAAAGCATATTGTCATCGCTCCAGGCATCAGTGCCATAGCCGAATGTCGCGATATTCCGCGCCGAGTCATAGACAAGCGATGTGGTCTTCACAAATATGGAATCCGTGAACATGTTCACATTGTCAGAGAACGTGAACGTCTTCGCCTTGGAATCGTAAGTTCCGGTCCGGCTCTCAATCACCTGCCCCTCAGCATCCTTCATGGAGCCTCCGTTGAAGAAGATCGCTACGCTGTCGCGGGTGTTATAGTCAAGATATTCCGTGCGCAGGACATTGTGATCCTTGTCCTCCAGCTGCACCAGAGAACCACGGAACTCCGCCAGGTCTCTGTCCACATAGTATGTGAGCCTGTCGCCTGTCAGGACAGTCTGCTCCTGAAGAATCTTCACATTGCTGATTGCGAAGATCTCATTGGTATGGACGTTCCATAGCGCCGTGTCGCAGATGAGATAGGTGTCATTGTGCAGGAAACGCGCAGGGCCTGTCACTTTCCTGTAGTCCACGCCGTCCTTCTCGATAAGCTCCATGGACTGCGCACTGAGCAGGCGTACAAGAGAATCCACCTGGCTGTTCTTCTGGGCAGACAGGCGGAATATTGCTGACAGAAATATCAATGCCGTTATGAGACTCCTGCGGAAAGTCATATCCTACTTTTCAGATGTCCCTTCCTTTGCGACCTTGTTCCATCCGTCACGGGAGAACTCGCAGTTCCGGAACATCGGGTCAATGACAATGTACGTCGTCTTGATCTTGTCGTCAATGAAGTCATCTATCGCCTCGTTCTGCTTCTTCACACGAGCCTCCTCCAGAAGATCGCTGTAGTCATTGTCGAATGAGGCAGTATGTGCCGGTATTATCTTGTCCACACGGATAATCTTATATACGGTGTTCCCGTCGCGGCCTTCATTGTCCTTGGACTCGACAGGCTCCGAAATCTCGCCCTCCTTCAAATCCTTGATCGCGGCATAGTCCTGAGGCTTCAGCTGGTCGATTTCGAAGTACGCGGAGCCGGTGTTCGGGTCAGCCATCTGACCGCCGTTGGTCTTGGTCTGCGCAT
This sequence comes from uncultured Bacteroidales bacterium, assembly GCA_934691625.1. GTDB lineage: Bacteria > Bacteroidota > Bacteroidia > Bacteroidales > UBA932 > Cryptobacteroides. The sequence continues at coordinate 6,927 of CAKUTA010000022.1, forward strand.
CCTGTGAATAGAACTTGGCAGCAAGCTCGAATGATACGGCATTGTTCTGGATCTCAGTCCTGAGCGAATCCAGCGTCTTGAACGCCTTCTGTCTGTCCTGCTCTGTGTATGACGGCTTTATGAGAATATGTCGGGCATTGAACATGTCGCCTTTCTTGTCGATGACCTCGATGATATGGAATCCGTCAGGAGTCTCGACAATCTGTGAGATCACCCCAGGCTTCAGGGACATTGCCGCATCGGAGAAGGCTGGCCAGAAAATCGACTTGGATGCCATTCCGAGCTCGCCGCCCTTTCTCGCGCTGCCGGGGTCCTCGGAATAGATACGGGCCAATGTGGAGAATTTTTCTCCGTTGATGATCCTTTCGCGGATATTCAGGAGCTTCTCCTTCACAGCCAGGTTCGCAGCCTCGCGGTCAGGATATATGCATATCTGGCTGAGCTGGTACTTGACAGGAACGACCGGAAGATCCTCCGGCTCTGTCTCTGAGATGTACTCCTTCACATCGTGCGGAGTAAGCTCAGGTATTCCTGAGGCTATCTGCGACTGCATCTGCTGTGTAAGCGTCATATCCTCCAGCTGCTGTCTCCACTCCTGACGGAGCTTGTACAGCGGCTTGCCGTAGAATTTCTCCACCTCGTCGTCACCGCCGAAGTTCGTCTGTATCTGCGCCATCCTCTGTTCCAGGGAGCTGTTCACCATCTCCTGGTTCACGGTAAGCGAGTCTATTCTCGCCTGCATGAGAAAGAGCTTAGAATCCAGCATGCGCTCCAGCTGCTCGCAGCGCATGTTCCTGTCGGAATACATTCCCTGCATACGCATATAGAGCAACTCCTGCTCCAGCTGGGAGATAGATATCATCTCGTTCCCGACCACGGCTATCGTCTTGTCAATGAGCCCGTCAGGATATGTCTGCGAAAATCCGCAGACCGGGAGGACAAGCGCCATCGCCGACACAGTGAGTTTCAGAATATTTCTCATGCCATCAAAGATTTTCATTGTATTGTTTATATGTTAATCCGCCATAGGAAACCGTCAGAACATGTCAATATATGACGAAATTTTCCTGATTGCGTGCGTTCTCTATCAAGTCCCGTTCCAAACCGTTCAGCAGGGCCTGCTTTCTGGTGCTGAGTATTATATCGCGGATCCGCTCCGTGTAGTATTCCACCGGACCGGTCTCCCCTGCTCTCATCAGGCTGCGGATATAGGCTATGCCAAGGTTCCCGCTGCCGTCAGGGATCTCCACCAGTCCGCCTTTCATCATCGAAAGGACAGTCCCGTAGTCCGTGCCGAACTCGCGCGAGAGCCTGACAAGGTCTATCCATTTGCCGCCGAAGTCGGTGTACCTCAACGCGGAGAACAATGCGATGCTGTCCGCTTCCACCTGGTCTTCAGGCTTGTCAGACATCATCTTCTTCTTTATCACAGCGAGATTCGGGGAATCCGATGAAATGGAAAGGAAACGTGCCTTCGCAATAGGCAGCTGCAGCTTGAAGTTATCGATATGGGCTTCATAGTATTTTTCTATCTGTGATGCAGTTATAGCTGTATCCAGCCTCTGGTTCACATATTTCTGCTCATATCTGAACTTCAGCAGGGAGCGCCTGTAGTCCTCAAGCTCCTTGTCCACGTTCTTCTCGCTCTTGGAAAGCTCCTTCTCCGCGACATCAATGAATGCCATGTCCGAAGCCCAGGAGTTTATGTACTGAAGCGCCAGCCTGGTGCTGTCCTCAGGGCTGGCAGAGTCCGGAATGTATGCGGCAAGATCGGATTCATACAGCTTATGATTGCCGATTTTCGCCACGACTTTCCCGTCATGGACAAACGACGTAATCGTCCTGCACGAGCTTATCAACGGCAAGACGATTACTATAAGGCTTACGCCCAGAATATTCAGGACTCTGTCTATTGTCAATGCTATCTGGAGTAATTAGGTGATTCCTTGGTGATCGTCACATCATGCGGATGGCTCTCGAGGTAGCCTGCATTAGTGATGCGCACGAACTGCGCCCCACGGAGGGATGCGATATCCTTTGCTCCGACATAGCCCATACCTGCACGTAGACCGCCTACGAGCTGGTACACGACCTCTGCCACAGTACCCTTGAACGGTACCTGTGCCACGATGCCTTCCGGAACGAGCTTCTTCACATCGTCTTCCATATCCTGGAAATATCTGTCCTTCGAGCCATGCTCCATAGCTTCGAGCGAGCCCATCCCGCGGTATGCCTTGAACTTCCTTCCGTTCAGGATGATGGTCTCTCCTGGAGATTCCTCCGTACCTGCGAAGAGCGAGCCGGCCATGATGGTGCTTGCGCCTGCCGCCAATGCCTTGGTGATATCTCCGGAATAGCGGATTCCGCCGTCGGCAATGACAGGGACCCCAGTTCCTTCAAGTGCCTTGGAGGCAAGCATTACAGCTGTCAGCTGCGGCATCCCGACACCGGCAATGATTCGTGTGGTGCAGATGGAGCCAGGTCCGATACCGACCTTGACGGCGCTGACACCTGCATCTGCCAATGCCTTGGCGCCTTCCCCGGTAGCCACGTTGCCGGCAACTATCTGTATATCCCTATGCTTGAATGCCTCGCAAGCCTTTGCTATCACATTGAGCACGCCTACAGAGTGTCCGTGCGCAGTGTCGATCACCACTGCATCGGCGCCTGCGCTGACAAGCATCTCGATCCTGTCGAGAGTGTCGGACTTCACACCGACTGCGGCTGCTACGAGAAGGCGTCCCTTAGAGTCCTTGGAAGCAATAGGATTGTCCTTTATCTTCATGAGGTCCTTATAGGTGATAAGGCCTACAAGCTTATTGTCATCATCCACTACAGGGAGCTTCTCCACCTTGCTCTTGCGGAGTATGCCGGTGGCCTCCTGCAGGCTGATGCCCTTCTTGGCGGTAATGAGGTTCTCGCGGGTCATTATCTCGGAGATCGGCATTTTCTTGTTGTCCTGGAAACGGAGGTCACGGTTCGTGACGATTCCGATGAGTTTCCCTGCATTGTCCACGACAGGGATGCCGCCGATGTGGTGCCTTGCCATGAGGGCGAGGGCGTCACCGACTGTAGCCTCCGGGCTTATGGTGACAGGGTCGTAAATCATGCCGTTCTCGGCTCTCTTCACTCGGCGGACCTGTTCGCACTGCTGGTCGATAGTCATGTTCTTGTGGATGACACCGATACCGCCGGCACGAGCCATAGCGATTGCCAGTTCAGCTTCTGTGACAGTGTCCATCGCGGAAGACACGATAGGCGTACAGAGCGAAATATCTCTTGTGAACCTGGTGGAAACATCTACAGCCCTCGGCAGGACCTCGGAGCGTGCAGGAACGAGCAAAACATCATCGAAGGTAAGTCCTTCTGGAATTTCTGAATTTACGAACTGCATTGTTACAAATATATTTTGGCAAATATAGGGATTTTCGCACGAACACGGAAGAATAAATGGCGGAATTTCAATGATTTTTCGCCATGACGAAACTTTTCAATATAATTTCGCTGATATTCAGAATGTTTATATACCTTTGCAGATTGTAACAATGCAGCATGCGACCGGCACCGGCACGGCAACCCGACGCCACAGCTAATGAAAGAATCCTCTAATTAACTGAACATCAACTGCTGCCACATAATTTTTTGGACAATATTTTTACTAATACATTAAACTAACAATTATCATGACAAACAACAATCAGACCTACGAGCGCCCAAGCCTTGAGGTGCTTCTCGTAGAAGCGGAAGCTGGATTTGCAAATTCCGTAAACGGAAACAGCATAAAAGATTTCTATTACGACGATGAAGACGAAGGTCTTGGTTGCTAATCAACACTAAATCATGAAAAGATTTTTCTCTTATATGGGAGTGTCACTGGCAGCCATTGTCACTCTCGCGAGCTGCAATAAAGAGATCGAGAATTCCACTGAAAATATTATAGGGGGGGGCATTCCATTTGAACTGACAGCATCATCCGTTGAGACAAAAACTGCCATAGACGGTTTTACGACCTCTTGGATAGCGAATGATGCACTTGATATTACGCATGCCATTGCTGGCACCACTGACTATGTGAATGATGGAAAATTCACAATTACCGAAGAAACTCTCGATGCAAAGAAATTTAATGGGACATTGAAGTCAGAACTCGCAGACGATACCGCCTATGACTGGTACGCCCTATATCCTAAAAACGATTCCGGGAGTTTCACATACATCGGGCACTCAAAAGGCGCCACGCAAAAAGGCAACAACAGCACGGCGCATTTATGCGGAAGTCTTTGTCCTCTCTATGGCATAGCAAAGAATGTGAACAGTTCTGATCCTGTAGCTTTTGAAATGCTGCATCTCGCTACCGTTGTTGAGATCAATGTAACAAACACTACCAATGAGGACCTTACTGTCAATACGATAACACTTGCATCTTCTGATGAAAATATCGTTGGCTCGTACACGATAGATTTCAAGGGTGAAAATGTAACCTATATTGATAGCGATGCGAAATATGTAAGCAAAACAGCGACATTGAATGTCGTTAACGGAGAAGCTATTCCAAAAGACGGCAACGCAAAATTCTATATTCCAATCAAGCCACACGTAGCAGAGTCGGGCTCTAAAATTGTTATCACCGTCAATGGCTATGAAAAAGAAATCCCGCTCACCAAGGACGTGACATTCAAAGCCGGAACTATAAAGAAGATTAGGTTCAATTACGATAACACTAACATATCCTACATCACACTTCCTTGGGCTGAAGACTTTTCCAATGGTGTTGACAAGTATATTCTTACAAATGGAAGTTCTACCACAAAGCTATACTCTGAAAAACTAGCCGGAGGTACAGCTCCAGAGCTTTTAGTAAGCAAGGCTGGCGGCTGTTTTTCTGCAAACATTAAAGCCATGCCTGGGAATTACTTACTCTCATATAAAGCCAATAATACTAATCTGAATGTATCCATAGATAATTCAAATATAATAATCACTAAAATAGCAGAAAAAGTATATTCAACATATATTCCAGATGGTATTTCTTCATTCAAGATTTCTTTCGTAAATAACAAGAGTAGCAATACTCGCCTTGATGACATACTCCTCACGACTGATACGCGAACAGAACTTACGAACCCGCTTAATGTTAAGGCGTCTTTAGGATCAACAAACAATACACTTACTGTTGCGTGGGATGCTGTCGAAAATGCAGCGTCTTATGAAGTCGTAATAAGCGCAACAGGCAAAGATGATATCATCAAGACCGCCAGCAGCAATTCCATTACTGTCGATGGGCTTGAATATTCTACAGAGTATAACATCAAAGTAAAAGCAATCAGCTCCGATATTGAGAAATATATCAATTCTGATTATAGTGCGGCGGTAACCGTAACAACAGGAATAGAGCCGCCGTATCTCACAATAACTCCTTCAGAATACACAAAGGAGATTGCCGCTGCCGGCGAAACTCTAACATTCACCGTCAAGACCAATCAGGCAAGCTGGAGCGTATCTTCTTCAGATGAAACTAATTTCAAGACAGCCGTTTCAGGAGACAGCTTCACAGTCACAGTAGCAGCAAATGAAGGCGAGTCCCGCTCTGCAACAATCACCATCTCCGCTGGAGAGTTAAGCAAAGAATTGACCCTCACGCAGAAAGCAGCAGGAGCAACTGAAACAAAAACAGGAAAAGTTTCATTTGGATCTGCAAGCGGAAGCATAAATGTAAAATCTAGCTCTGAGGCAGGAAGCGATGCTGCAGGTACATCCTGGACTGTAACCACTAGTGGCACAACAAGTTTTACTCCGAGCGCAAATTATAGTCAGATTGGTTCAAGCAAGAAACCAGCTTCATCAATTACTATAGTAGGCAAGAATACTTCCGCTAAAAAGATAGAGTCTGTAACTGCTAATTTTGGTGGTTTCACTGGAACTGCTGGCACAATTACTATTAAAGTCGGAAATACACTTGTCGGTGATGGCAAGTTCAATGAGACAAATGATGTAACAATCAATACTACAACTGCAGCTGATGGCAATACAATCACCATCGCTATAACCAGTATTGCTAAAGGCATTAAACTCTACAGCATAGAATACACCTATACCGAGTAGTTTATGTGAATTTTCAGACAAGACATATAATATGTAATAACAGGAAAGCGGCAGCGACTTTTACGAGTTCGCTGCCGCTTTTTGCTATACTGTTATGCCTGCATATTGCTGCCACATGACGCCAGACATGCGCCCAAATCCATCAGCTGCAGGCAGACCTTCACGGCATCAAATCACGGGTCAGGGGGGGGGTAAAAAAACTGTGTAATTGCCGAAAATGATTGGTGAAATCAGGTATAATTGACATTCGTGGCCGGTAAAATTCCTTCATTTTCTTCCCGAGTCTTCCGGTCAGATAGACGCCGCTATCTTTCCCGAATCCCCGGTTGAACCTGAAGTTTGCCCTCTCAAACCTTCAGATAATCATTTCAAAACAACTTCCAAAATAGCTGCAAATTAACGAATTGGACAAATAAAATTCATGTGATGCCGTTTTTACATCGCCTTACTATAGATTACAATCCAGTGCGTATAGTTCTGATCATTTTTATCTGATGGGTGATAATGCAAAAATAAGACATCGTCAGCAGTGCTACAATGCAGATCTCTGGACAACATCAGACATTGAATCTGGCACAGAATCATTGTCTGAAATGCTTGGCATTGAGCCGCATGGAAACGGAAACCTATAGAAGGTGGCAGTTATCCTGCTATCCTGGAAGCATGACCCCTTGAAAGGCCGTGGAGCGTAAAAGGCTCATTCACATCAAGTTGGCTATATTGCTACTCCACTAGATATGGAGTAGTAATATAGTTAACTCTTTATAAATCATTAAAATACGCTCCACACCCCCATGTAGAATCAATACTTCGGTCATGAGTTCGCCTCTGCGCATAGAATTTCACCTGGTCTCAAGTCGCCACCAGCATGCCATCTGAATTTCGACCCTCCGGGCATCTAGCAAAAGGTTTAGATGTCTTTATAATCAGTTATATCTCAGTATATTAGATTCAGACTCTCCGCCACATTAAAATGCCAAGACCCTTGTTTAAATCATGGTCTTGGCTTCTTAACAAATCAGTAAAGCGTTATTCTACAGTTCTTTATACCAGAACAACAATGCCAGGAGGTCCCGTTTTCCACTGCCGCACCACAAGTCTCCACACATCCCTACACCTCAACATATCATCGCGCACCAACTAACCAATAGACATCAACAAACCACCACACGTCAGCACCCACTCCCACTCGTCACTCGCAAGCCCCTAATCCTCCTTTTTCACCAGCTTCATTACGGCATTGTACTCTATCTCCTGCTCGCCCTTACGAAACGACGCCTCTCACGCTTCAATAAAAGTCATCCCTTTTTCAACCCAGCGACAACATTGTACTCCAGCCCCGTAGCCTTCGCGACGTCTTCACATGAAATGCCCATCCGAAGGAAATTCGCGGCAATCACCAGCTTCTCCTTCTCGGCCGCTTCACGACCTTCAGCAAGACCTTCCTCGCGCCCCTGCTTCTTCATGTAGCGCATCTGAAGCATAAGATCCCTTTCTGTATTCATTGCCTTCACGTATTCTTTCTGTTCTACATCATCCATCATGGCTATCTCCGACGCCTCGAATAGGCGGCCGAATATCCTGTCTCGCAATGTCGCAGGACGCTCCAGCAGACGGGACAGGTTCTTCAGCAGGTACACCCACCGCTCCATGTCCGTCTCCAGCTCCTCCTCGCTCTTATGAAACTTGGACACATCCACGAACACGTACTCGAGCCTGTTTGTCATCAGACCGCCGCTCTCCGTATCAATGAGGCGGAAGCGGTGGACCACGCGGTCGTCATCGCTGCTGCTGAAGTTAAGCACGCCAAGGAAGAACACACCGTCCAGCGCAAAGTCCCATGTGCACGTTCCAGTCTCACCCTCCAGGCGGCTACGCCCCTGCTTCATTATCGGGAACGAGGTATAGAACAATGCCCGCTCATAAAAGTGCTCCTGGTAGCACCGCTGCATCTCCACCAGGAAATCCTTCCCGTCATCAGTCCTGCACAGGACATCGAACACCGCCTTCCTGTCACCCGACATCATGCCCAGCTGCTCCGTCGGAATATACGTGATGTCACTTATCCTGTACTCCGGGAACACCACATTCAGGAATCCGATCAGGATGTCCTTGTTCATCTCCGTCCCGAATAGCCGCTTGAAGCTCCAGTCCAGCATCGGGTCAATGTACCTGCCTTCAATAGCCGTCATAAAATTACAATTTTAAGTTAAACAATGCAAGCCGCAGGGCTTCAGTTCCATGCCACATACGACAATGTGGTCCGCAGACCACGGAGGCAAATCTATGAAGCCCATCCGGATTTCTCATCGAAAAGTGACCCGGGACATGCAAAAAATATATGATTTTTAACTTTTTCGGAAGATTTTTAAGTAGTTCTTCCGGTTTCTAGGATAAGAGGATGATGCTAGCGGTGAAGACGTCGGCCTTGCCAGGTGGAGCGGGCGGCGAGGCGGTCGTCGAGGAGATGGAGTATCTGGAAATTGCGGATCAGGCCCCACTGGGTTTCATTGACAAAACGCGGAGGAACTTCGCCAGCGACGCGCTCGATGTACAGATCCGGACGCAGACGCTCCAGGATATCTGTCACGAGGTCAAGGTAGTCGGGCAGGTCCAGGCGCAGAAAATCCTGTGGTACAGCCGCATACTCCTTTTCAATGCGCGTCCCGCGGACAATCTGCAGCTGATGGAACTTCACCGAATGCAGCGGAAGAGAATTGATGAAGGAGCATTGGTTCACAAGCATTGACCTGGACTCCCCCGGCAGCCCCAGGATAAAATGGGCACCAGGTGCAAGGCCACGTTCAGCAGAAAGCCTGACGGCACGCTCGGCAGCCGCCACATCATGCCCGCGCCCGACACGTTCCAGCGTCCGGTCATAGCACGACTCGATGCCGTACTCTATCTTCACCACAGGCCTGGTGAACCCGTCGCGGCTCCAGTCCGGCAGCACCTGCCCATCAGCAAGTTCCGCAAGCCAGTCCAGCTTCTGCTCGTCAACGCAGTCCGGCCGCGTGCCTATGACAATGCCGACAATCTGAGGATGGGCCAATGCTTCCAGATACAGTTCCTTAAGACGTGGTAGCGGAGCGTAAGTATTTGAGTATGACTGGAAATATGCGAGATAATGCCTTGTATTCCTGTAGCGCACCTGATGAAATCCGATGCCTTCATCAATCTGCGACGCAATGGATTTCCCGGCCGTGCTGTAGGATGGGTGGAAGGCGGCATTGTCACAGAACGAGCAGCCACCACGTCCGACTGTCCCGTCACGGTTCGGGCACGTGAAGCCGGCATCTATCACCAGTTTCTGCAGACGCTCGCCGTATAACCTCTTATAATATCCGACGAATGTGTTGTATCTTTTACCGTCCGGAAACCAGTCCGGCATCATCTCAGAAGAATTTTCCATTGTATATTAATTTTAATAAGTATATATTTGAGCAAGCAATGTCATCAGAGTGTGGAATAAGCCAGAG
>CAKUTA010000023.1 GCA_934691625.1 uncultured Bacteroidales bacterium
ATTGAACTTTTCCACGCCAAAAGATGAGTTCTTCAAATATTTGTTGTAATGTTGCACTTGCTTTTTGACTCTGCCCCGGCATCAGAAGGTGTATGAGCAGGATGCCGATGTCCGAAAAATCATTATCTTTGTAAGATTGCGGGTCTGGATATTTGGCAGGCTCCTAGATTTATTGGATAATGATTTGTACTACTATACAGAACAGGACGCTGGATGAGATATATGCGGTTCTGGAAAGCGGGGACGTGGAAATGGCCGAAATCAGGCTCGACAGGTGCCCGCTCGCTCTGGATGAGATAGAGGAACTTTTCTCCACGTCCGATGTTCCGCTGGTGGCGACTTGCCGTATCAGCGAGATCAGAAAACAGCTGGAGGAGGAATTGTACGGAGAACTTCAGGAGGGAAAGCAGCATCCCGACGACAGGAAGCTCGACACGAAAGCGGTGCAGGAGGCTGAAGCCAAGCTTATTACGGCGATCCATGCAGGTGCAGCATTCGCGGATCTGGAGATCGAGGCTCCGCCTATGATGTCGAAACGTCTGCGCAGGGAGACCCGTGAGAGCGGGACCGTATTCGTCCGTTCATACCATGACTTCAGCGGTACGGACTCCGTGGAGGCGCTTAGGGCATTGACAGAAAAATGCTTCGCGATAGGCGCCGATATAGCCAAGATTGTCACTACGGCGGTTCCGGACATTCCGGGAAACGATTCCCGTCAGACAGAAGGGAGTGGCCTGGTCCAGAATGCATCAGTATTCAGGGTGCTCTCACTTTATGACCACTTCGACCCTGCCAAGCTGATAGCTTTTGCGATGGGCGAACCTGGGAAGGAATCCAGGATACAATGCCTCGCTAAAGGTGCGCCATATACGTATGCTGCTCTGAATGAGGATGAAGCGGCAGCTCCGGGGCAGATGTCCACGGAAGAGATGCACCGTCTTGTATATGGAGCAGTCCCATTCCGCCGTAAATCGGAGGAAGTCCTACAGATGCCATCATCGAAGAGCTTTGCACAGCGTGCCATAATAGCGGCTGCTCTTGCAGATGGGACTTCGACATTGAACGGATATTCCCCTTGCGGCGACAGCAGCGCAGCCATTTCCGTGGCGCGGGCTCTCGGTGCGGAGGTTACTGTCGGCCTGGCATGCAGGAACGGGAAAGTCCTTAAAGATACATCGGCATTGACTATAAAGGGAAGGGGAACGGCAGCATTGTCCCTGGCATCTCTGCATACCGGTGAATCCGGCCTTCTCACGAGGCTGATGATTCCTCTTGTGGCAGTTCTTGGGAACGGCGGCATTGAAATAACAGGAGAAAAGACATTGACCCGCAGGCCTTTGAAAGGTGCAAGGGAGATCATGGGCGCGTTCGGTGCGAGGCTTGAAAATTCAGGAACGGATAATGCGGACGAGGTGTTTGTCCCTCTGAAAGTGTCCGGAAAACTGGAAGGCGGAAAGGTTACAATCTCAGGCTCAGGAGGCTCGCAGCTGGTGTCAGGGCTGCTGATGGCGCTTCCGCTGCTTAAGGATGATACAGTCATAAGGCTTACGGAGCCGAAAAGCATCCCGTATCTTTTCATAACAATGGACGTCCTGAAGGCATTCGGGGTGAAAATCTGGTGCGATATGGAGGGCGGACAGGAGTTCGCCGAGTCGCAGGACTGGAACGACTGCACTGAAATAGTCCTGCATATAAAAGGCGGGCAGAGCTACAAGGCCACTGACATGGATATAGAGGGAGACTGGAGCGCAGCGTCCAATTTCATGGTCGCAGGTGCCGTGTTCGGCAGTGTGGAGGTGTCAGGCCTGGATTCCAGGTCGTTGCAGGCGGATCTCTCTATAATGGACATCCTGATGGAGGCCGGGGCAAGCCTTTCGCAGATGGGTGAAGACGACCCGCATGGCGTGATACATGTGCAGAAGGCTCCGCTCAATGCTTTCGAGGTGGATGCCAATAATTGTCCAGATCTGTTCCCGATAATATCGGTGCTGGCTGCGTTCTGCCAGGGCACCAGCCGCATAGCAGGAGTGGGAAGGCTCGCCAGCAAGGAAAGCGACAGGGGTAAGGCTATATTGTCAATGCTCCTTCAGCTTGGTGTAAAAGCCAGAATATCAGGAGATAAAATGATTATAGAAGGGCATTCGCTGGCTCAGAGGTGCTTGACAGGGCATCTTCTGAAAGGTGGCAGCTACACGTCGAATCATGACCACAGGATGGTCATGGCTCTGAAAGTGGCGGAGCTTGGTGCGGACGGTCCGGTAGAGATAGATGATGCCGGATGCGTGGCGAAGTCATTTCCGGCATTCAGGGAGCAATTCGTAAAGTTCAGATAGCAATGGATACATTCGGCAGAAAATTCAGGGTCTCCATATTCGGGGAGTCGCATGGAGATGCAATAGGTGTGGTGCTTGACGGTGTGCTTCCAGGGCTGCCTGTGGCGGCCGAAGATTTCATGGAGGACATCCTCAGGCGTAAAAGTGGACCTAAGGGTACTACGCCTCGTATAGAGACTGATGAGCCTGAGATACTTAGCGGCGTCTATAATGGATATTCCACCGGTGCCCCGATGGCTATCATATTCAGGAACAGAAATACCAGGTCAGGGGACTACAAGCTGTTCAATGATGTTCCGCGTCCAGGGCATGCGGACTATACGGCAAGTGTCAAGTGGCTGGATTTCAATGATCCTAGAGGCGGAGGCCATTTCTCGGGAAGGCTTACTCTCCCGATAGTGGCAGCAGGTGTCATTGCCAAGAAGATGTGCCACTGCGATATTCATGCACGTCTTGTCGAGGTAGGAGGTGTCTCTGAATCAGAGGCGTGGCGCGATGTCCTGGACAAGGCGATTGCGGAGCGTGATTCTGTAGGCGGCATCGTGGAATGTGTGGCTTCAGGACTGCCTGCCGGACTTGGCGAGCCGTTTTTCGACTCTGTGGAGGCTCTTGTCTCGCATGCTGTATTCTCGATTCCTGGTGTCCGTGGCATAGAGTTCGGAGACGGATTCGCGGCGGCACGTATGAAGGGCTCACAGCACAATGATCCATTCGATAGCGTCGGCTCAGCCGACTCTGGTGCCGGATGGCAGAAGGACCCGCAGGTATGCCATCCGTCCAAGAATGGAGCAGGAGGCGTCAATGGCGGCATCACAAACGGCAATCCGCTTGTGTTCCGTGTGGCATTCAAGCCTACATCCAGTATCGGGAAGGCGCAGCGGACATTCAATTTCGCTACCGGTAAGATGACGGAGCTGGAGATTCCTGGGCGTCATGATGTATGCTTTGCGTTGAGGACCCCTCCTGTGGTCGAGGCGATGACGGCAATCGTGCTTGCCGACCTGATGGCGCTGTAGAAACTGCATGTATGATTCTAAAATGCTAACTTTGCAGGATGCAAAAGCTTTTGCTATATGGATATTAACGAAGAGAAGGAACTTCTTCAGGATATAACGAAGAAGGAATATAAGGAAGGATTTGTAACGGACGTTGACCAGGACTTCATCCCTAAAGGTCTGAACGAGGGCATTGTGCGGATGATTTCAGAAAGGAAGGGAGAGCCTCAGTGGCTTCTGGACTTCCGCCTGGACGCGTTCCGCAAATGGCAGAGAATGGAGATGCCCGACTGGGGACATCTGGATATGCCTCATATTGATTATCAGGATATTATATATTACGCTGCCCCCAAGAAGGATTCTGACAGGCCGAAGGAGATTGATTCGAAACTGGAAGAGACCTTCGACAAGCTGGGAATTCCGCTGAAGGAGCGCAAGGCTCTGGCTGGAGTGACGGCTGTGGATGCCGTATTTGACTCGGTGTCGGTAGCCACGACATTCCGTAAGGAGCTTGCGGAGCGCGGAATTATCTTCTGCTCGTTCAGCGAGGCGGTAAGGGAGCATCCTGACCTGGTGCGCAAATATCTGGCGACGGTGGTTCCGTCAGGTGACAACTATTTCGCGGCACTTAACTCCGCAGTATTCAGCGACGGCTCGTTCTGCTATATCCCGAAGGGTGTCCGCTGCCCTATGGAGCTGTCCAGCTATTTCCGTATCAATGCGAAAGGGACAGGGCAGTTTGAGAGGACTCTAATTGTCGCTGACGAAGGCTCCACGCTGAGCTATATGGAAGGCTGCACCGCCCCTATGCGTGATGAGAATCAGCTGCATGCCGCTGTGGTGGAGATAGTTGCGCTGAAAGATGCGGATGTCAAATACAGCACAGTGCAGAACTGGTACCCTGGAGATGAGAATGGAAAGGGAGGCATCCTCAACCTGGTCACCAAGAGGGGAATATGCATGGAGGGAGCCCATCTTTCATGGACCCAGGTCGAGACGGGTTCAGCGATAACATGGAAATATCCGAGCACCATCCTGAAAGGAGATTACTCTTCATCCGAGTTCTATTCTGTGGCTGTCACCAACAACTATCAGCAGGCGGACACCGGCACGAAGATGATTCACATCGGAAAAGGCTCGAAGAGCCGTATCGTAAGCAAGGGAATTTCAGCCGGGCATAGCCAGAACAGCTATCGCGGTCTTGTAAGGATGCTGCCTGGAGCTGCCGGGGCACGTAATTTCTCCCAGTGCGACAGCCTGCTTATCGGCTCGCTGTGCGGTGCCCATACGTTCCCTGATGTCCGCAGCGACAACGCTACGGCAGTCGTGGAGCATGAGGCCACCACTTCCAAGATCAATGAAGATCAGCTTTTCTACTGCAACCAGCGCGGAATCGGTCCGGAGGACGCTGTGGGGCTGATTGTCAATGGATATGCCAGGGAAGTCCTGAGCAAGCTGCCTATGGAGTTCGCAGTCGAGGCGCAGAAGCTTCTCCAGGTCTCGCTTGAAGGCTCCGTCGGCTAGTCATTATGGATTTGTTGTTGATAATCAAGTGATTATGATTTTCAAAGTTCATGTATGATGACTTTGAAAATTGTAACTAGTTGATAATCAGTATTGCCTTCCTCAAAACCACTGAAAAACCAAGCGATGGACTGGATTAATTATACATTGTTCACTATCGGCGGAGACACGCCGGTACTTCTCATAGACCTGCTGACTTCGATAGCCGGTCTGACCTGCGTATTCCTTGCCGGGCGCAACAGCAAATATAATTTCTGGGTCGGGTATCTGTATTCGTTCCTGCTTCTGCTGATGTTCTGGAACAAGAACCTGTACGCCAATCTTCTTCTTCAGCCTATATCGCTGGGCATCAATGTTCTTGGTCATTATCGCTGGACACATCCACGTAAGGGCGAGCAGAGCTCGGAAGACAGCGGCTCCCTTAAGGTCACAATGCTGAACTGGCGTCAGCGTATCCTTGCAATAGTCTCGATATTTGTCATAGCTGCCGGATGGGGATGGTTTATCAGCCTTGTGGGCAATGTCGTGTTCCCCGGAAAGATTCCTTCAGACCCTGTCCCGTACCTGGATGCATGCGTGACTGTCCTTATACTGGTGGCGCAGTTCCTGTCTGCACTCAAGAAATGGGACTGCTGGATTGCCTGGCTGCTGGTCAATGTGTTCCAGCTGGCAATGCATATCTCTGTGGGCCATGTCTTCATGCCGATTGTCTGCTGCCTATACCTTGTGAACGGCATCTGGTCGCTCATCACATGGTCTGGTCTATATAAGAAGAAAGCATAAAAAACGGGGGGGGGATTCCCCGTTTTTCTTACTTTACAATGACAATGTTAGGGACTCGGCGTGTTCCCGCGTGGTCAAACTTGTGATTGTCTGTCGGGTGATTAAGCACACCAGAATCGGCAGTCCATATAGTTGTGGAGCCGCCACCGTCGAGGTTCATGGCATTGTCCATTCCTGCCCAGCGTGCGATAAGGGCAGCCTCTGTAAGAGTGGCGCCGTCAGCATTGCCCTTGGACCGTCCGTCAATGGCGATGAAATAGTAATTCCCCTGGTTGTCCTTTCCTATCACGGTACGCGGATGCCTGGCGTTGCTGAACTTCTTCTCAGCCGCGAACTCACTGATATTGCCGTCGGATATCAGCAGTGGACCGGAAGCGAGAACATAGCTATAATGTCTTGTGTAATAATCGTATCTGCTCGTGTCGCACAGCATTATGTCCATGTGGCGTCCCTTGTTGCCCCTGAATGCCACTATCGCATTGGTCCTGAAGAACTCTGACCTGGCGGTGCGGCATATCTCTCGGTGCCTTATGGAGAGGAAAGTGATCGGCTGCAGAGTCTCGACATTGAAATAACTGCCGTTTATTGCAGCCAGGGCATGCTCTCTGGCGGCGAGCGAATCCGTGGTCGTGCACATGACGCCTGCGGCCTCGGCTATGCCTGTCCTGAATTTCCTTGCAGGATATCTGACCATCGAGACGGTCTGGTCTCCACCGAACATCCTGATTTTCGCTGTCCCTGCCTGTGCACCCTTGCCCAGGTCTTTCCAGTTCCAGTCTGCGTTTACAAATGCTGTGGAATCGGCCTTGCGGTCCTGTCCGTAGGCTGCTGCTGACATTGCCAGCAGGACGATAGCTGCGGCATATCTCAAGTTAAGGAGTCTCATGATATTTGTTTCTTATAAATATACGCATTTTCAGGATTCCGCACGTAGCCCGTTCTTCAGGGAATGCAGATATTCCACAGGATTGCCGGATTGCCATAGGGCGCCAAGCACGGCTGCACCTCCGAAGCCAAACCTCTGAAGCTCAGGGATATGCTCTGCATTGACACCGCCGAGAGCATAAACCTTGCTGTCTATAATGCCGTCAGCGGCAGCCTGCTCCAGCTCTGCACGTGAGAAAGCCGCACCGTATCCCTCCTTCGATATGCTGTCATATATGGGGCTGAGAAACAGGTAGCTGCATCCGGCCTTATGCTTCTGTACCTCCACTATGCTGTGGCATGAACGCGAGACGGTGATTTGTCCGGAAGAAAGCTCCATGGAGAGGAACCCGGGCACCTGCGGATTACGGGAATTGAGATGAACCCCGCCCAGATGGAAACTCTTCACCAGGCTGAAGCAGTCGTGCAGGACAATGCTCCTGTGGAATCTGCTGTCAATGCTCCGGAGCCATTCAGCAAGCTGCTCCTCAGATGCTCCAGGTTTCCGCAGATGCAGCCGCTCCATGCCTGCGGCAAAAAGCCTGTTGACCAGGGATGCCTCCTCCATGAAAAAGTCAGGACGTGTAATGACAATGGCTCTCATGTCGGAAATTACGGAAGATCAATGATATATGACTCCATCGTACGCAGGTCTATGCTCCAGAGCCTGCCGATGAGCGGCTCCCCGAAATCTGCGGCCAGCTGCAGCACCTGGTTCGCCTCCACGCTTCCTGTTATGGCCGGCGTCACGCCGAGCACCGCCTTGCTTGGCGGCACCATGGAACGCAGCTCGTCCTCATCATACAGATCCCTGTAGGAATGAACCTTGCCAGATGCATCTGCAAGTCCGAAAACCGAGACCTGCCCGGTCAGCCCCTGGATGCTGCCATAGACATACGGCTTGCCGAGCTTGAGACAGAAATCATTGACAATGAACCTGGTGGCGAAATTGTCACATCCGTCCACGACAATATCATAGCCGGATATTATTTCTTCTGCATTGTCACTTGTCAGGAAACAGTCATAGGTGTTTATATGCACATTCCTGTTGAGGGCATTGAGCCTTCTGCCTGCGCATTCCACCTTGCTTTGGCCTACTTCGGCCTCGGAATAGAGCGTCTGGCGCTGAAGATTGGACTCGCTTACCTTGTCGGCATCTATTATCCCTAATGTCCCGATGCCGGCTGCAGTAAGGTAAGTCGCTATGGGTGAACCTAGTCCGCCTGCCCCTACAAGCAGGACCTTGGCTGCGGAGAGCCTGTCCTGTCCCTCCGCTCCAAGTTCCGGAAGCATTATCTGCCGAGAATATCTTTCAGATGTGTCCATGTTGTTACTTATTGATGTTTACCGTGTCGAAGCTGGAATCCCAGTCTTTCCATACAGGCTCACGGCCGAGTTCCCTCAGCCTGCGGTCTATTTCGGCGGCAGTCCTGTCGTCGCTGACATGGAACTGCTCAAGAGACTGCGGGTAAGTGTAGTATCCTCCCGGATCGGTCTTGCTCTCTGCACTCATTGTGGTGACTCCGAGTGTCGCCATATTGTCCCTTATCCTGGCAGGCTCGCGGGTCGAGTATGAAATATCGACATCGTGGTCGAAGATACGCATGGCGAATGTCACCTGGGCAAGCTGCCTGTCGCTCATCACGCAATTCGGCTGGAAACCGCCGTTCTCCGCAGGACGCATACGCGGGAAGTTGACGCTGTACCTGGTGCGCCAGTAATGCTTCTGGAGATAGCGGAGATGGTATGCCATCATGGTGATGTCGGTCCTCCACTCTTTCTCCAGGCCTATCAGCACGCCCATTCCGATGGAATGTACTCCTGCCTGGCCCATACGGTCGAAGCCGTTGCAGCGCCAGTCGAAGTTCGCCTTCATCCCGCGCGGGTGATAGATATTGTAATGCGCTCTGTTATAGGTCTCCTGGAAACAGATTACTCCGTTCATGCCGTGATGGGTAAGTTCCTCGTAGTCCTCTGCGCTCAGAGGCATCACCTCTATCTTCAGGTTGGAGAAATACTTCTTCGCGATATCGAGAGCCTTGGCAAGGTACGGGACGCCTGCCTTTACAGGATTCTCTCCGGTGACTATCAGCAGGTTCTCGAACGGGGCAAGCTTCTTTATCGCCTTGTATTCATCCTCGCACTGCTCAGGTGTAAGGATGACCCTCTTCATCGGGTTGCTTGCATGGAAGCCGCAATACACGCATGAGTTTATGCATGAGTTGGTTATGTAGAGCGGGATGAACATCGAGATGGTCTTTCCGAACCTTTCTTCGGTGTACTTTCGTGAAAGCCTGGCCATCTGCTCAAGGTATGGCTCTGCTGCCGGGGAAATCATCGCCATGAAGTCATTGACATCGCAATGCTCTTTGGCGAGAGCGCGGCGCACGTCGTTCCCGGTCATTGCCGCGATACGTGCTGTCGTCTCGTCCCAGCTTATCTTATCTAATTCGTCTGTAAACATTTCAAAACTACTACTTTTTATATCTTCTCAGGTCGTGAGTCAGCTTGGCTGCGCAGAAGTCCGGACCGCACATTGTGCAGTACTCGCCATCTGTATGTCCTGCTGCCTCGAAATACTGGAGGGCAAGCTCCGGGTCGAGAGAAAGGTGGAACTGGTCGCGCCAGCGGAAGTCGAAACGGGCTTTTGACAGGGCATTGTCACGGATCATTGCTCCAGGATGCCCCTTCGCCAGGTCGGCTGCATGTGCGGCGATCTTATACGTCACCACGCCTGTCTTCACATCATTCTTGTCCGGCAGGGCGAGATGCTCCTTAGGTGTCACGTAGCAGAGCATGGCTGTGCCGAGCCATCCGATCTGTGCCGCTCCGATGGCAGATGTGATATGGTCATATCCAGGTGCAATATCGGTCACCAGAGGCCCCAGGGTATAGAACGGCGCCTCATGGCAATGATCCAGCTGCCGCTCCATGTTCTCCCTGATCTTATGCATCGGCACATGCCCCGGGCCTTCGATAAATGCCTGCACATTCTTTGCCCATGCACGTGTGACAAGCTCGCCCATGGTGTCCAGCTCGGCGAACTGTGCGGCGTCATTTGCATCAGCTATGCACCCAGGTCTGAGACCGTCGCCAAGGGAAAGCGCCACGTCATATCTTGACACGATGTCGCAGATGTCGTCGAAGTGCTCATAGAGAAAGCTCTCCTTGTTGTACAGGAGGCACCACTTGCTCATGATGCTGCCGCCGCGGCTCACGATGCCGCAAAGACGGCTGTCTGCCAGATGGACATTGTGAAGGCGGATTCCCGCATGGATGGTGAAGTAATCCACTCCTTGTTCGCACTGCTCTATCAGTGTGTCGCGATAGACATCCCAGCTGAGGTCCTCCACCTTGCCGTTCACTTTCTCAAGTGCTTGATATATAGGGACTGTGCCGACTGGTACAGGGCAGTTGCGTATAATCCATTCACGGGTCTCGTGTATGTTGTCGCCTGTCGAGAGGTCCATCAGAGTGTCGCCGCCCCACTTGCAGGACCATACGGCCTTGTCCACCTCTTCCTCAATGCTTGATGTCGTGGCGGAGTTGCCTATATTGGTGTTTATCTTTACGGCAAAGTTCCGTCCGATAATCATCGGCTCGCTCTCTGGATGATTTATATTGGCAGGAAGTACGGCTCGGCCACGGGCAATCTCGCTCCTGACGAATTCAGGCGTGATATGGCTCTTGATGCCAAGCTCCTCGCAGTTCATGTTTTCGCGGATGGCTACATATTCCATCTCCGGAGTGATGATTCCTGCCTTGGCGTAGGCCATCTGGGTGATATTCTTGCCTTCCATGGCTCTGCGCGGAAGCCTGATATGCTCGAAACGCAGATGATCGAGGCTGTGGTCCGCCAGGCGTTTTCTGCCATATTCGCTGCTGATCTCGCCCAGCTGCTCCGTGTCGTTGCGGTCCAGAATCCACTGCTCACGCATACGCGGCAGCCCTTTCTTCAGGTCCACCTGATATGTGGGGTCGCTATACGGGCCGCTTGTGTCATAGATGTACACCGGGTCATTAGGCTCGGTGTGCGGTATGCCCTGCTCATCTTTCACGACTGTAGGGGTGAGGTTCACCTTTGTCATCCCGACATTGATCTGAGGGAAGAGCCTGCCCTGCATATACGCCTTTTCTCTCTTGGCGTAGGCTTTATTGTCCTGTGGCATAATCCGCGGCTTATTCGTTGAGGAATGCTGTCAATGGGGAACTTGCTTCTGCGCAGTCGCTTACGGCTCCGAGCCCGGCCTCATAGGCGCGGCGGCCGCTGATGACAGCCTCCTTGAATGCCTTTGCCATTTCCACAGGGTCTCCTGCGACAGCGATTGCTGTATTTACCAGACAGGCGTCAGCGCCCATCTCCATGGCTTCTGCCGCGTGGCTTGGTGCCCCGATACCGGCATCGACGACAACAGGGACTGTGGCCTGCTCTATGATGATACGCAGGAAGTCCTTGGTCTGCAGACCTTTATTTGTCCCAATAGGTGCTCCGAGCGGCATCACTGTAGCGGCACCTGCCTCCTCGAGATGTTTGCACAATGTCGGGTCTGCCTGGCAGTAAGGCAGCACGATGAACCCCAGCTTCACGAGCTGCTCTGTAGCCTTCAATGTCTCTATGGAGTCCGGAAGCAGATAGCGCGGATCCGGATGGATCTCCAGCTTGAGCCAGTTGGTCCCGAACGCCTCGCGGGACATCTGCGCAGCGAATACCGCCTCCTCTGCATTGCGCACTCCGCTGGTGTTAGGAAGCAGCTGGATGCCCTTGTTCTGTACTATATGGGAGAGGAGGTCGTCCTCCTTGTCTTCCAGCTCGATACGTTTCATGGCGACTGTGACCATTTCTGATTCGGAAGCCTTGATGGCCTCGGCCATGAGGGTGTTGTTGTTGAACTTGCCTGTTCCGAGGAACAGCCGGGAATTGAACTCTCTTCCCGCAATAACCAATTTCTTCATTATTTCAATGTTTATGATTCTGGCAATCCTCTCCGGACTGCTTCAGCGTTCTTATTATATCTTCAGTCATTGCCACAGGATCAGGGGCGTTCAGGATGGCTCCGCTCAATGCGATTCCGCTCACGCCTGTCTCCATGATGTCGTGAATGTCACCGACAGTGATCCCGCCGATGGCGACAATGGGAAGGGCAATGCCGTTTTCCTTCATGCCTGCGACAATGTTCCTGTACCCTTCCAGCCCGAGCACCGGTGACAGCTTCTTCTTGGTGGTGGTGAACCGGAACGGGCCGCATCCTATGTAGTCTGCGCCCTGCCTGTGCAGACGTATGATGTCGTCCAGCGTGTTGGCAGTGCCGCCGATAATCTTGTCTGTGCCAAGTATTCTGCGGGCTTCATCTACAGGCATGTCGTTCCTTCCGAGATGCACTCCGTCAGTCCCTGTCCTTTCGACAAGCTCCACGTGGTCATCCAGGATAAGCTTGGCGTCATACTTCCGGCAGAGCGGCAGTACCTCTTCCGCGCATCTCAGGATATCCTCTTCGGGTGCATCTTTCATGCGCAGCTGAATCCAGCGGCATCCGCCTTTCAGTGCTATGCGTATTCCTTCGACATAGCCTATTGTCGGCGTGAAGTGTGAAATGTATTGAAACATAATCTATTAACCTCCGCACGACGCCCTTATCACTACGACGCCTGCTCCCTCCTGCAGTATGCAGCTGTCCCATTCGCTGCGAGGTATCATCTTGTTGGAGACCGCTACGGCGACTCCTTTCTCCGGCAGTCCGAGCTGCTCAGCGAGTTCCTTCAATGTGGAGGCTTCTGTCTCCATCTGCTTGTTGTTTACTGTGATTCTCATAATATTTCAAAATCTATTTTTTAATGATTAAAAAGTTGCCTGAGGTAAAATTTCTTCATATTATTAATTTTTATCCCAGAGATTCCAGAAATGCTTTACAGGGCCGAATCCATGCCCTATCTCATATTCCGCTCCTGCTATAATCGCCTCATTTATATAATCTTTTGCGGCTGCAGCAGCATCGGGAAGCGCCATCCCTTTCGCCAGCATTGACGCGAATGCGGAGGAAAGCGTGCAGCCTGTCCCATGTGTGTTCTTCGTATGGATGCGTGCGGACGGAAGCTCATACATTTTCCCGTCCTCCACGTTGTAGAATATGTCCACAAGCTTTTCTTCCGTCAGATGCCCGGCCTTCAGAAGCACGCTTGCCCCACATTTGTCCGCGAGCCTCCGTGCAGAATCAGGCAGCTCCTTCTGGCGCTCCAGCTTTTCTCCTCCCAGCAGAATCTCCGCCTCAGGAATGTTCGGTGTGATCACCCTGGCTCTTGGCAGCAGAACTGAAATCAGGGACGCGATGGCATCTTCCTCTATCAGCTTGTGTCCCGATGTGGAAACCATCACCGGGTCGAGAACCACATTCTTCGCATCATACTTGTCAAGCATCCTGCGGACGCATTGCACCACTTCCGAAGAATGCAGCATGCCTATCTTGACCGCGTCCGCCCCGATGTCCGAGAGGACTGCATCGATCTGCCCCTCCAGAATATCTATTGGAACAGCGCTGACTGCATTGACACCAAGAGTGTTCTGGACTGTCACAGCTGTGATTGCTGACGCGGCATAGCAGCCGCATGCGGAGATGGTCTTGATGTCCGCCTGGACTCCGGCTCCTCCGCCAGAGTCGCTGCCAGCGATCGTAAGAACTGTATTATAGTGTTTCATATATTTTTTGCGCAATTTATTGATTTATAATTATTTGACGTTTTTCAAAATCGTCATATACACTATTTTGAAAAAAGTTAACGTGCTAATATTTAATCAGTTAACAAAATATGCGCCATTCTCGGGTAGCAGAGAGCCGTTATTTTAGCGCTTTTCCACGGCTCTCATTCATTGTATATTAATTTTAATAAGTATATATTTGAGCAAGCAATGTCATCAGAGTGTGGAATAAGCCAGAGTTTTC
>CAKUTA010000024.1 GCA_934691625.1 uncultured Bacteroidales bacterium
AATTGAACTTTTCCACGCCAAAAGATGAGTTCTTCAAATATTTGTTGTAATGTTGCACTTGCTTTTTGACTCTGCCGAGCATCATCCGATGAAATAAATTTGGGCATTTACGGCTTTTCGGCTATATTTGTTAGATGTTTATGGTGTTTTGTGATAAATATAGTATGTATATCCGTGCCATGTCATGCAGAGTGTTGTTGATAATTGTATCTGCCGTCATGGCCGTGTCTCTTGCCGTTTCATGCTCCAGAGGGGGGCTTGATACAGATGTCGTTCCAAGGAAATATGCAGGCAGGGCCGACACTCCCCGGTGCAGGAAAGTGCTTCTGCTGTATTCCGCGGGCTTCAATGATTTGAGCAGCAGCCTGGAGGATGATATCAATGATATGGAGAGCGGCTATGTCCCTCGCAAGATGACGGCGGCGGATGTCATTCTTGTGTTCTCACGCAGACCTGCTGACCATTCATACCGGAAGAATGCACCGTCATATCTGTACCGTATAAGCATGGATGTTGACGGCAATGTAGCACGTGATACTCTGGCTACCTGGCCAGCAGACTCTGCGGCGGCATCGGTAGGGACCCTGAACTCGGTGCTGAACTATGTGAAAAATAAATTTCCTGCAGGGAACTACGGTATGGTCTTCTCTTCTCATGCTACAGGGTGGCTTCCAGCCAATGACCAGCTTGTGCGGACGCCAGGAACAATAGTCTCGCCGTCAAGTGTGGGAGTGGACATGACGGATTCTAACTTCTCGTATCAGATGGATATAGAGGACTTCGCCGCCGCGATTCCGATGAAGCTGGATTATCTGATTTTCGATGCCTGCCTGATGGGCGGGGTCGAAGTGGCATACGCAATGCGTGATAAATGTGACAGGCTCCTGTTCTCGCAGACGGAAACCATGGCTGATGGCTTATGTGATTATAAAACCCTGGCGCAAAATCTGTTCGGACATGATGAGCCGGGTCTGATGAAGCTGTGCGAGGACTCGTATTCCCAGTACATGGCACAGACAGGACTGAACAGGTCCTTCACGATCTCGATGATTGACTGCACCCGTCTGGAGCCTCTGGCAAATGTGTGCAGACGGATATTTTCAGACTACCGGACTGCTATAGCCTCAGTGGAACCATCGGCTGTGCAGGAGTATTATCATACTTATTTCACGACAAGCGCAAGGCGTCACTATTTCTATGACATGGATGATATCCTGGAGCAGAGCGGTGTGCCTTCGTCTGATATGGCTGAATTCAGGAAAGCTCTCGGTGACTGTGTTCTGTATAAGGCTGCGACACCTAAGTTTCTGACACTCACCATAAGAAAGCATTGCGGGCTCAGCATGTACTTGTCCGCTAACGGCACGTATGAACTGGATGAGTTCTACAGGACCCTGTCGTGGAACAAGGCTACTGAGTATCTGAAGTAGAGCTTTTCTTCTCGGCTTCCATAGCCTCATTATAGCACTGGCGGCATAACGGCTCGTAGATATCCTTCTCTCCAAGGACAACAAGCTTATGGCTCTTGGTCAGACGATGCGAATGGTTCGCAAGATTCCCGCATTTGACGCAGATGGCATGGACTTTCTGGACATCCTCCGCAATAGCCATGAGACCAGGGATCGGGCCGAATGGCTTGCCCATGTAGTCAGTGTCAAGCCCTGCGACAATGACCCTTTTCCCCTTGTCGGCAAGCTCCTGTGCGACAGCGATAAGGCTCTCCCCGAAGAACTGTGCTTCATCGATTCCCACTACCTGTGTATCATCGGCCGCCTCCAGCATCTTCTCCGCATTCTTTACTGGCGTGCATGGGATGCTGTGGAGATCATGTGACACTACATCCATATCTGAATAGCGCTTGTCCACGGCAGGCTTGAATATCTCTATCTTCTGGTTCGCAAACTGCGCCCTTTTCAGTCTTCTTATAAGTTCTTCTGTCTTGCCGGAAAACATTGAGCCGCAGATTACTTCGATGCAGCCTGTCTTTTTGGGATTCTCTGAATACATTTCTTATTGGTTGTAATGGATTGCGAATTTAATATTTTTCATGGGCTTGTGCAATATCGGCAAGACGGCATTTTTTTTGCGAAATTGGATGCCAATGTTTCCGTTTGTCATAATTAAGCTGTACTTTTGTGCATAATCGTTTGATTTATGGACAAGAACAGGACTGAAACAATAGAAGAGCTGGAAAGGGAACTCTCCGAGGTGAAGGAGAGGGTCTCCGGTCTGGAGAAGATGCTGGCACGGCTTAAGCTTGAGTACGGAGCCCCGGCCGAGTATATCGACCTTGGACATGATGATTTCCTGTCGGATATAACGGAAGTGTCTGTTCCAGAAGAAGATGTTGTCAATGAGCCTGTTACGGAAGTGCCGGAACCTGTTGCCGAGGACTTGGAGACGGAGCCTGCGCAGGATGATGTTCATGAAGATATCACTGCAGATGTAGAACCTGAGCCTGATGACATTCCTGAAGATATCCGGGTGCGGGATGAGCTTGAGCCTGAAGAAGTTGTGGAGGAGATCCCTGATGCCGCAGAGCAGGCTGCCGAGGATACTTTGGCTGATATGCCGTCTGGCTCCGAAATGCCGGCCGCAAGTGAAGAACTTGCGCAGGCCGCAGATGAAGAGGACCTCCCGGAAGGCGATGACAGCTCCCTGTTCGGCATGCTTGAGGATGAACCCGTAAATGACAGACAGAAGCCTGTCCGCACACTTAACGATGCCAATTCGTCACGTGCGCATAAGACGGTAGGGGAGTCCAGAGGCTCCCAGGCGTGGCGCACCGATATCCCGGGACCTGAGGTGAAGGATATAAGGAGTGCAATCTCCTTGAATGACAGGGTTATGTTCATATCCACCCTGTTCCGTGAGGATTCAATGCTTTTTCAGGATGTGGTGTCCAGAATCAATGCCCAGGTTTCTCTAGACAAGGTGGTTTCTTATCTGGAAGAGACTTTTCCTGAATGGGATATGAATTCAGACCTGGTATATAGGTTCATGATGGCGGTCCGTAGAAAAATCAGATGATGGAACCGGGTAAGCTATACATCGTGCCGACTCCGGTCGGAAATCTTGAGGATATGACATTCCGTGCAGTCAAGGTCCTTCAGGAGGCGGATCTCATTCTGGCTGAGGACACCAGGACAAGCTCTGTGCTGCTGAAGCATTATGATATCCACGGAAAGCTTCAGTCGCATCATAAATTCAACGAGCATCAGACTGCGTCAGTCATAAAGGACCGTATAATGGCAGGGCTGAATGTCGCATTGATAAGCGATGCCGGCACTCCAGGTATCTCTGACCCTGGTTTTCTGCTGGCGCGGACATGCGCAAGCGAAGGAATAGAAGTGCAGACGCTTCCAGGGGCAACAGCTTGCATACCAGCTATCGTCTCGTCCGGGCTGCCATGCGACAGGTTCTGCTTCGAAGGCTTCCTTCCGGTTAAGAAAGGGCGCCAGACATTGCTCAAGTCGCTCGCGCAGGAGCCTCGGACAATGATCTTCTATGAATCTCCGTATCGTCTTGTGAGGACACTGGAGCAGTTTACGGAGTATTTCGGTCCGGACAGAGACTGCTCTGTGGCAAGGGAAATCTCCAAGGTGCATGAGGAACACCGCAGGGGAACATTGTCCGAAGTTCTGGAATGGTTCAGGGAGCACGAACCTAAAGGCGAAATCGTGATAATCGTGGCAGGTGCTCCATCACGCAGGCGTAAAGAGGACAGCGCCGGCGAGTAGCAAATAACACATCGTGGCAGGTGGAGTTATGGAAAAATGCCTGAAGACAAGAAGGGGAGCGGAAAGCTCTCACCATCATTCGTGACTGGAGCCATTGCATTGGTATTTCTCGCAATCGGCTATCAGACAGCACTTTTTATGCATAGGGCCGCAGCCCTGAAAATATTGTCGGACGCTTCTGTGCCGGATACGGTTTTCGTATATCCGCAGGGTGTCTTGCCGCAGTCCGGCGATGACGGACAGGGAGAGTCTGCCAGCACAGCGGACCGGCGGAAAGCTGCCGCATCCGTACGTCATGGCGGAAGACGTCCGGAACGGGCTGAAGCTGTCGCTGTGGCGATGACTCCAAGGACCTACGAGTCGTTCCGCTTCGATCCTAATACTGTGACTGTAGGGGAGTTGTGCCGTCTAGGCTTCTCTCGTAAGCAGGCGGAGTCGATAGACAGCTACAGACGTAAAGGAGGCCGCTTCAGGCGTAAGGAAGACTTCGCGAAGTCCTATGTGGTGGCGGATTCAGTGTATTCAAGGCTGAAAAGCTACATTGACATCCCCCTTCTGGATATAAACTCCGCTGATTCTGCGGCATTCGATGACCTGCCTGGAATCGGTGGATATTTCGCATCCAGGATAGTGACGTACAGGCGTAAGCTTGGGGGATATTCGTATAAGGAGCAGCTTATGGACATCTACCATCTGGATAGCGGGAAATATTCAGCCTTTGCAGATCTGATAACGATAGAAAAGCCTGCTGAGCCGTTCAGGCTATGGTCAATGCCTCCGGACTCGCTCATGATGCATCCGTATATACATGACTGGCCGACTGCCAGGGCAATAGACCTGTATAGACGCAATAATTCCCGCACGCTGTGGACCGTGGAAGGTCTCAGGAATGCGGGAATATTGAATGACGATATGGCATTCAGGCTGTCACGTTGCAGGATAGCCTCGCCATAGCTGAACGCGCGACTTTTATCGGTTTCCTAGTCCTCGACGTGCTTCAGCGCCTCGCGGATCTTGGCCTCGATTTCATCGCTGAGCTCTACATTGTCGGCGATGAGCTGCTTTGTGGCCTCACGTCCCTGTGCGAGCTTCTGATCGCCATAGCTGAACCATGAACCGCTCTTGGAGATGATGCCGTACTCGACACCGAGGTCCACGATCTCTCCTGTATGCGAGATGCCTTCTCCATAGACGATATCGAATTCTGCCTTCTTGAAAGGAGGGGCCATCTTGTTCTTCACGACTTTTACCTTCGTGCGGTTTCCGAGAGCCTCTTCCCCGTCCTTTATCTGTGTAGTCCTGCGCACGTCGATCCTGACGGATGCGTAGAACTTCAGCGCATTGCCTCCTGTCGTGGTCTCAGGATTGCCGAACATCACGCCGATTTTCTCTCGGAGCTGGTTGATGAATATGCAGCAGGTGTTTGTCTTGCTGATATTGGCGGTCAGCTTACGGAGAGCCTGACTCATGAGCCTTGCCTGGAGTCCGACCTTGTTGTCGCCCATCTCGCCTTCGATTTCGGCCTTAGGTGTAAGAGCCGCTACGGAGTCTATGACGATGATGTCGATAGCTCCGGAACGGATAAGGTTGTCCGCGATTTCAAGTGCCTGCTCGCCATTGTCCGGCTGTGAAATCAGGAGCGTGTCGAGATTTACGCCCAGGGCTTTCGCGTATGAACGGTCGAATGCATGCTCTGCGTCGATCATTGCGGCGATGCCTCCCTGCTTCTGGGCCTGTGCGATTGCATGGATCGCCAATGTCGTCTTACCGCTGGACTCGGGGCCATAGATCTCTATGATTCTTCCTTTCGGATAGCCTCCGATCCCGAGGGCATGGTCGAGAGCTATCGAGCCGCTCGGTATTACTTGATGTTCATCCCATTGTGGCTGATCTCCCAGCTTCATGATCGTGCCTTTCCCATAGTCTTTTTCAATCTTGTCGATCGTTGCCTGCAGCGCTTTCAGTTTCCCGGAATCAACCTGGGCGCCAGCATCTTTTACTGCTTCTTTAGCCATAATGTGTTAATTTTTGTTCTTATCTGCGGATTTGTCCGCATTCTTTACAAAGATACAAAATCACTGCAAATAGGAACGGAAAAAATCACTAAATTTGTACCTGTATGAACGAAGTCATTAAACATAAGCTTCTTGGAAAGACTCCTGAAGAGCTGAAGGTGATAGCGGCCGAATGCGGTCTGCCAGGTTATGCTGGCGGACAGATTGCCCAGTGGCTGTATAAGAAGAAAGTCAGGACAATAGATGAAATGACAAATCTCTCGAAATCCGGACGCGAGAGATTGGCTGAACGTTATGAGACCGGGGCAGTGGCATATTCTGACTGCCAGGAGTCTTCTGACGGGACTAAAAAATACCTCTTCCCTGTGACGTGCGCCTTTCAGGGAGGACTGAACCGTATTGAGTCGGATTCTCCCGGGACAGTCGAGAGCAGCAGCATCGAGGCGGTCATGATTCCTGAACTTGACAGGAAGACATTGTGTGTGTCGTCCCAGGCAGGATGCAAGATGGGATGCCGCTTCTGCATGACAGGGCGTCAGGGCTTCCACGGGAACCTTTCTGCGGCGGATATTCTGTCCCAGTTCGTCTCTGTGGATGAGGCGGAGCAGCTGACAGGCACAGTGTTCATGGGAATGGGCGAGCCTCTGGATAATTATGACAATATGAAGAGGGCCATGGATGTCCTTACTGCCGACTGGGGCTTCGGATGGAGCCCGAAGCGTATAACCCTCTCGTCCATAGGCGTCCTCCCGAATCTTAAACGCTATCTGGACGAGACGCGGTGCCATCTGGCCATCAGTATGCATGACGTGTTCCCTGATGAGCGTGCTGAGCTTATGCCTGTCCAGAAGATGTATCCGCTGAAGGACGTTGTTAATCTTATCCGTCAGTATGACTTCACAGGGCAGCGCAGGGTAAGCTTCGAATATACAATGTTCTCAGGACATAATGATGACAAGCGTCATGCTGATGCCATCATCAGGCTCCTCTCCGGCCTGGAGTGCAGGGTGAACCTTATACGGTTCCACAAGATTCCTGATTTTCCGTATGTGTCTTCGCCGGAGGGAGTTATGGAAGTGTTCCGTGACAGGCTGAACAAGGCGGGCATCACTTCGACAATCCGAGCATCAAGGGGAGAGGACATCTTCGCCGCATGCGGCATGCTTGCAGGAAAGCATAAGGAGCGTGCATCTGGAAAATAACAGACGCCGTGCAGGCGTGTAACACCATATCGTAATCATGAGCAAGTCGTTGAAAATTATTGTATCCGTACTGCTGTCAATGCTTTATGCCGCAGTTTCCACGGCATCGGCGGACGACGGCATGAAGACTGGCATTGACCCGCAGAAAGACTCCCTCTCGATGTGTGAGCTGCGGGAGTACCTTGAAATGATCAAGGAGAAAAGACCGGCAGTGGCGCTTGTGCTGAGCGGAGGAGGGGCTAAAGGTGCGTCGCATATAGGTGTGATAGAATGTCTCGACTCTCTCGGTATTCCTGTGGATGTAGTGCTTGGTACAAGTATGGGTGGGCTTATCGGTTCCCTGTACTCCCTTGGCTATTCATCGCATGAGATGGATTCGCTTATACGCTCTCTGGACTGGGATACGGCATTGACCGACAAGGTCCCGCGTGATTTCATATCCTACTCCACATCCAAATATAAGGAGAAGATCCTGCTTTCATTCCCGTTCTTCTATGCGAAGAAGGACTACGAGCGGAGACGTGAGGAGAATATCCAGTATGCCGGTACGGAAAGGAAATATGATCAGCTGCGTCTTGGCGCAGGGACGGGCGAGGACCCTGCCAAACTCGTGAGGGAAAACCTTCTCGGAAGCCTTCCGTCGGGTTTCGCCGCGGGACAGAATGTGAACAATATATTCAGCTCATTGACAGTAGGGTATCAGGATGATATGGATTTCCTCGACCTGCCTGTCCCGTTTGTCTGCGTGGCTACGGAAATGGTCACTGCCAAGCCGAAGATATGGTATTCGGGCAAGCTCAATACGGCATTGCGTTCCACCATGTCCATTCCTGGCGTATTTGCTCCGGTGAAGGTGGACGGGATGGTGCTCGTGGACGGCGGAATGCGGGATAACTATCCTACAGACCTTGCGAAGGAGATGGGCGCAGATATCATAATAGGTGTGGACCTGTCTTCAGGATTCAGGGACTATAACGGGCTGAACAATCTCGGAGACATTATCTCTCAGGGTGTTGACATGCTGGGGCGCGAGTCCTATGAAAAAAATGTCAAGATACCTGATGTGACCATAAAACCGAAGCTTGATGAGTTTACAATGATGAGCTTCGATGATAAGAGCATTGATATAATAATCCGGCGCGGACGTGAGGCGGCACTGGCTCAGCTGCCTGCTCTTGACAGCATTAAGGGGCTTGTCGGGCCATACAGGACAGAACTGCATAACCGCAAGGCTATAGATATAAATACCCGGCCTGTAAGAATCTCTCGGGTGGAGATCACCGGGGTGTCGGACAGGGAGTCCCGCTATCTGATGAGCAGGATAGGTATCCGTCCCGACAAGCCTGTAAAGAAGGGGGAGATCGAGGATGCTGTGGCTATGATGTTCGGAACCAATGCGTTCGATTATGTCACATACGAGCTGCTTGGCGATGAGGAGCCGTTTGCCCTCATGATACATTGCAAGCGCGGGCCGATTCATCAGTTCGGCATAGGCGGACGCTTCGACACGGAGGAGATTGTGTCGGTACTTCTTAATTTCGGTCTCAATGTGCACAAGCTGCAAGGGCCTGCACTTGACTTTACAGGCAAGGTTGGAACAAATCCGTATGCCAAGGCGCATTTCTATCTTATGGGGCCTTCCGGGCCTACGTTCAATGTCTCGGCGTCATTGAAATGGACGGACCGTAATCAGTTCAAGCTGGGCACCAGCGACTATAAAGTGGCTTATTTCAATGTGATGGAGGAGATTTACCTGTCCAATATCAGGTGGCGTAAGTTCGATATGCGTGCAGGGATCCGGAACAACTTCTTCAAGCTGAACTCTGCCATGACGGACAAGGTCAGCGGAGACTATGACTTCGGATATCTTACCAATGACTTCATATCCATCTTCGGCAATGTGCGTGCGGACACGTTCGATGACGGATATTTCCCTACGAAGGGCTTCACATTCGGGCTCGGATATGAATGGGTGTTCAAGGGAGTGCGGCATAAAATAGATCCGTTCCATGCGGTTAACATTGATTTCAAGACAGTTGCGCAGAAGGGCGTCTTCGCATGGATACCTTCAGTTTCTGCGAGATACATGTTTGGAGGTGATCCGTCATTGCCATATTTGAACCTTATGGGCGGCTCGATTGCCGGGCGTTATCTTGACCAGCAGATTCCTTTTGCCGGGATTAACTATGCTACAGCGATGGCTAATTTCCTGGCTGTCGCGAGGACGGATTTCAGATTCAAGCTCTTCAAGAACAATTATCTGACTGCGATGTTCAACTATGCTGTCACCGTGTCTGATATACGGAACCTTGGCGATGTGGACAGGACTCTTGGAGTGGTCGGAGCAGGACTCAAGTACTCATACGATTCGATAATAGGCCCTGTGGAGCTGGATCTGCACTGGGCATCACGCCGCTACAAGAGCGGTATGTACCTGAATATCGGACTTTATTTCTAGCATTATGGATCAGGAGAAGTATTCCAGAGTTCTGAACCGTCTTCAGGCTCAATGCTCCAGGAGGGAGTGCTGTGTCTCTGATATCCGCAGCAAGGCGAGCAAGGCGATGGATGGTGATGAGGAGGCGGCAGGGCTTATTGTGGATTCGCTCGTTGCCGACAAGTTCGTGGATGACCTGCGATATGCTTCGGCGTTTGCCCGGGAAAAGTCCTCCCTGTCAGGGTGGGGGCCGCAGAAGATCTCGTTCATGCTGATGCATAAAGGCATTGACCGTCAGGTGATAGCTGAAGCATTGACTGAGGTGGATGCAGATGCCGCCGGAAGAAAGCTGGAGTCTGTCGTGGCTGCCAGGTACAGGCTGCTTTCCGAAGATCCCCAGTGCCGTCTGAAGCTGTTGAAGTTCGCCCTCGGGCGTGGATATGGGTATGACGAGGTGAAGTCTGCCGTGGACAAGGTCATGAAGGCGGAAGACAGCTTCTAATGCCGTATCCAGGCAGGGAATTCCAGGTTGTGCTCCATCCCTTCTATCATTGAGGCCCTGCTGCTTACATAGCCGGACGGTCTTGCTGCGTTGCGCCTTATCGGGTTCGGCAGGCAAGCCACGATCAGGCAAGCCTCATGCCTTGTGAGCTGCGATGCTTTCTTGTGGAACATCTGCTGTGCAGCCGCTTCTGCCCCATATATGCCTTTTCCCATCTCGGCGACATTGAGATAGACCTCCATTATCCTTTTCTTTCCCCAGATGGTTTCAATGAGGACTGTGAAGTATGCCTCGAAGCCCTTTCTTATGAAGCTCCTGGAAGGGAAGAGAAACACGTTTTTCGCGGTCTGCTGTGAGATGGTGCTGGCGCCACGTAGCCGCTTGCCCTTATTCTTATGGTCGTCTATTGCGTACTGTATTGATTTCCAGTCGAAACCGCTGTGGGTTGCGAAATTGTTGTCTTCAGCAGTGATAGCAGCCCTTGCCAGTTCTGGGGAAATCCTGTCCAGTCTTACCCATGTCTTGTGAGTCTTGAATGACTTGTCGTTCCAGTACTGGAAGGTGCGTTCGAGCATAAGCGGTGTGCCATAGACAGGGATCCATTTCAGGACGATGACCCAGAGCAGGGAGAGCACAATAAAGCACACCGGCAGCTTTATCAGCAGCAGGCGCCATAGTTTTCCGACAAAAGTGCGTTTCTTCTTGCTCATGTTACGTATGCAAAAATATAGTGACATTCATTATCCTGCAAATCGGCTTGTCAGTCTCCTTCTGTCTTCCTCGGAAGCTCCAGCCTGAATTTCCTGCTGCCGAAGTTGAGGTGGTACAGGACATCGCCTTCGGGGACAATGCCCTTGCTCATGGCTGTCCTGCGCCAGGTTCTTCTGTCAATGCAGAACATTACCGGGCTTCGAAAGCCGTCCTCATGAAGACCTAGCCTGATATATGCCTGTCCGTCAGTCCATTCCATGTCCGCATAGCTCATGATGTCATCAGGATTCACTTCGCGTATGAATGTCATGAGCGCCTTGCCCATGCCTCCGGTGATGCGGAGCCATGGAAGCGAGGCGTAGCGGACCCATTCGTAAGAACGGATGACGTTGTCTCCCTTCAGCCATCTTCTTCCTGAGGAGAATGTCGCCACTGCGACGAGGCAGCCATCCTTTGCGAAGATGCCGTACCTGTATCTGGAGGTAGCATCTCCGTATGTGTGCCATCGGTTCAGGAATTCTGCGGCTTCAGGCCTGGTTATCCTGCGTATTGTCGTGTTCCTGGCAAAGACAGACCTGAATTCTCCCAGCTGAGCCAGAAGCCTGGCTTTCATCGTCTCCAGCCGCGACCGCCAGAGGTCTTCAGGAAGCAGCACTAGCTTCTGCCCCGGATTCCTGCTGATATATGAGTCTATGGCATGCTGGAGCTCCTCATGCCTTTCGGCCGCTTCTTCCGGAGATGCGGCACCTGCCGGTATGGGGATGATGGTCACATCATTGCAGCACTTGAACAGCGGATGCCCTTCATGCTGCGCCAGTATGGCTCCTTTGCCGGATATGCATCCGGCTATTTCCTCGATGAATTCCATTTTACCTGTTTTCTGACAGCAAAGATACTGCTAATCCTTATGATTTATTTCATTCTTAGGCTGCCATTAGTTAACTTTGCCGGACGGATTCAAATCTATAATATATAAAACGATGGATGCAATTGTAAAGACCGATTTCAGTTTTCCCGGACAGGTCGGCAAGTATGTCGGGAAAGTCCGTGATGTCTATGATATCGACGGCAAGTATCTGGTGATGGTGGTTTCGGACAGGATTTCAGCATTTGATGTGGTGCTTCCGAAGGGAATTCCGTTCAAGGGCCAGATTCTTAATCAGATAGCTGCCAAGTTTCTGGATGCTACCGCAGATATTCTTCCCAACTGGAAGATCGCGACACCGGATCCGATGGTGACGGTCGGCTACAAATGCGAGCCATATCGTGTGGAGATGGTTATCCGTGGATGCCTTGCAGGACATGCCTGGCGTGAATATCAGTCGGGAAAGAGGACATTGTGCGGAGTTGCGCTGCCTGACGGAATGGTGGAGGGGCAGGCTTTCCCTGAACCGATAATAACTCCGTCAGCAAAAGCTTCCGAAGGGCATGACGAGGATATAACGAGAGATGAAATAATCGCGGAATGCATTGTCCCAGAGGCGGATTATATCCAGATCGAGAATTATACCCGTGCAATATTCAGGAGAGGTCAGGAGATAGCTGCCAAGATGGGGCTTATTCTCGTGGACACCAAGTATGAGTTCGGCAAGCGTGACGGAAAAATATACCTTATGGATGAGGTGCATACGCCTGACTCGTCACGCTATTATTATGCTGATGGCTATGAGGAGAGGCTCCGCAAAGGTGAGAAGC
The DNA here is from genome assembly GCA_934691625.1 of uncultured Bacteroidales bacterium. Taxonomy (GTDB): domain Bacteria; phylum Bacteroidota; class Bacteroidia; order Bacteroidales; family UBA932; genus Cryptobacteroides. Next base: position 12,303 of record CAKUTA010000024.1, read on the forward strand.
AGAAGCAGCTGTCGAAAGAGTTTGTGCGCGAATGGCTTATGGCCAATGGCTTCCAGGGCCTGGAGGGCCAGACTGTTCCTGAAATGACGCCTGAGGTGGTTTCGCATATCGAGGAACGGTATATCGAGCTTTATGAGAATATCACAGGGCAGAAGTTTGAGCGCCGCGAGTATAATGCTGCCGGAATAGAGAAGAATGTATCTGAATATCTGAAGACATTGTAATCATATCTACTCCTTGAAAATCAGACAGGGGCCGTCGTTAAGCGGCTCCTGTTTTTGGGTCAGGGGGAAAACCCTGTGTTTAGAATAACTGAAAAAGATGTACCTTTAGGCAAATATAGGTACAAGTATGGCA
>CAKUTA010000025.1 GCA_934691625.1 uncultured Bacteroidales bacterium
GCGATTGACATGAACAGGATGCCGGCCGACACGCATATATGCATCCAGAGCGGAGCCTTCTCCCCATGTTCGGCGACACCGCGCAGTCCATCCAATATTTCATACCGAGGCTTGGAGGCGAGAAAGACATTGTCTTTTGTCAGAATGCTTGGGGATGAATATTTGTTGCTACTGTGTTGAAATGCTTCATTTCAGTTTTTTCGACATGAATTCCAAACAGATTCTAAAGTTTGTCATATTCTTCGTCTGAGACTTCCTCAAGCCATTCGTTACTCTGTTTTGCGCCCGGAATATCGACGTGCGTGGCTATGTGCTGAAACCAGGAGTCTTTCTGGGCTCCGTGCCAATGCTTTACCCCTTCAGGTATTTCGATAATGTCTCCTGCCTTGAGTGCGACCGCAGGCTTGCCCCATTCCTGGTACCAGCCCTTGCCGGAGACGCAGATGAGAATCTGACGCGCTCCATGATGAATATGCCAATTGTTGCGGCAGCCAGGCTCGAATGTTACGTTGCTCATCGGGAGTATGGTTTGCTCTCCGTCTGATAGGTTCTTCGGCCTTATCTGAGCAAGGTGGCTGTTTCCCGTGAAGTACTTTGCATAGGCGGTGTTCGGATTCCCTTCTGGCCAATCTCCGGCGCACGCCTGGGCAGCACCGTCGCATCTGCTCAATCCGTTTTCACTGAGGTATCTGCAAAGCTCGTCAATCTGCTCCGGAGTGTTTCCCATACGCACGGCTCCAGCCTTGTGCGAGGCCAGTTGCGGCGCGACACCCTCAATAGCAGACAATGCCGCAACGGTGACTATCTCCCTGTCTGCCGGTGAGAGCTGGTCTCCGGCGAAAATATCGCCGAACAGATGTGATTTGAGATAGAAATCGTCCTGCGGGCAGAAAGTGTAATCGAACGGCCGGCCACTGAGCCTTGTCTGGATTTCCGTGCCCAGTGTCAATGCTGCTTCGGCGTCATCCCAAACTTCCGGCCTGCTCCATGGCTTTCCTTCCTTCCATGCAGGATTGCCCTCTTCTACGACCTTTGAAAGAACTCCCAGGGCGTTGAGCGAGCGTGGGAACCCGGTGTAGGCATACAACTGGGATAAGGCTTCCTTTAGTTCATTGATTGTGACGCCGCCGTCCAAGGCCTTGCGGACAGCCCCATCAAGACGTACAAGATCACCACTGGCCTCAAGGGCAGCACAGGTTGCCAGATGTGTCTGGCGCTCCGTGAGTTTTTGCGCATAACTATTCATAGTTACCATTGTAAGTGCTGATATCAGCGATAATAAATATTTTAGTCTCATGAAAGATATTTGTGTTTCATGCGCCATTTTCTACGCTCGGCATAGCTCAAGCAAGCTTAGCTCTGCTCTCGTTTATCGAAACTGTGCAATTATTCAAAGATAATAATTATTTGACAATTCCGATTCTCTTCAGCCATTCGCTTATGTTGGAAGAGTGGCCACGACCACTTGTCAGTTCCATAATCCGCCCCAGCTTAAGTAGCCTACAAGATAAATTTCTGCGCCCGAGGTCTTTCAATCATTTCATTCTTCTACAACTTCCTCTCAAACTATCAGAACTTGAAGGACAATCCTGCTGACACATAGCCTGCGTCATGGCCGCCTTCTACCCAGAATCCAGCCTTGTTGCAGAAGTACCAGCGGAGTCCGGCAGTGGCGAGAATGCCCATCTTCGTGTCCATCTTGTTGAATGTTGTGCTGGCTTTCTCTCCGCTTTCGTGGTCTGTAGTGTGTTCTCCAATCAGTCCTGCATCCACCATCGCCCTCGCGTAGAGTTCTATGTTGCTACATAATGTGATATGATAACTGAGACCTGCTGCAAGGTCAACTCTATTGCAGAACGTGTCCTGCTGCTTGTCTCCATAACCGTTGTCTAACATCCAGTTGTAACTGTACCTGGAATATTCTCCTCCTATTGACCATCCTAAACTTCCGAAACGGCCGAAATCAAGGAAACAGATGTCCGAATATATTATTATCGGAGGAACTGCCATCTTGAATGAGGATTTGGAATCATTGTTGGCATGTTTCATTACTCTTGTCCATTCCGCGATTACTGGGGATGCACCGGCCTGAATCGTTCTCGTGTATTTCGGAAACACTATTTCCGATTTGGTACGTTTCCAGTCCACGTTCTTCTTTGCATCGGAAGAGGCAATTCCTCCTTGTACACCGACCTGCTCGGCCTTGAGTTTCCCATCCACGCGTTGAGCCGTGTTTCCGTAAGATGCTTCCCATGCGTGGATAACATCCATGAACGTGCTAAATTCACCATCTTTTATCTTTGTCGCAAATTCCGGGTAATTATATATTTTTCCGAAATACATATTCAGCATTGCCTTGGACATTGACGGCTCAGCCCTATCGAAGATGTTTTCTCGAGTGTCTGAACCGACCATTACAGCCATATCTCCAGCAATGCTCAGATACCACGAGCGGACTGGGCGCACGACCGTAATATTCCGCCCGGTCCTTTCTGTTTCAACGGTGAAAAGAGAGTACAGGTCAATGCCTTTGCCGTGGTATTCTTCACGCACCCATTCTACCTTTGCTGCACCACCTAATGCACCGTACATTTTTACTAGTCTTTTCACATATTTGTCGGAGCCTTCAAGAAGTAGGGAATCGACATCTTCATTGACATATCTAATCCTCTTGCCATCGGCAGTAAGGCTGATTTCAATGTCGTTGGGACGATTGACGAGTGCTGAACGAAGATAACCATCAATGACTTTGTTTTCGCCCTTATTGAGCCATACTCTGATAGTGACATTATCTTCCTTCTGACTTTTGACTTTCTTGTCGATGATAGTCTTGGCGTGCGATGTTATACCTGCAAACAGTGTCAATGCTATTAGAACGCAGGTGAAGATTCTTGTTTTCATGTTCTATTCAGAATCCACAGAAAAACTTAAACCGAAACTGCCTCCGCCATAGCTGCCGCTGAAGATATATTCTGTCTTGTTTATTGTCTTCCGGTAGATTTCAGAACCTTCGCTCTTGGTAAAGCCAGCGGGTGTAAACTTGGCGTAATAGGTGGTCGACACAGACTTGTCGCACTTGTAGTCGAAGAAGGTCAATGTTTTCATGCTACCGAGCTCTTTGTACTGGTAATTTTCAACTTCCCCGTCAAAAATTGGAAAGCCGTCAAGGAAAGGATACGCCTTGACAATAGTAGCCCAAGTTGCCTTCTCTGTAGGGTCGATTACAGTTTTCTTTCCTGACTCTTCCTTGCCACAACTGAGAAATATCATTGTGGCACAGATGAATAATAATATTTTTTTCATTTTATAAATGGTTTATAAGCTGTTTTGAAAAGATTATCTAACACAAATATACTACTACCCCCCCCCTAAAAAACAAGACTTTATGGTCTTTTTTTTGTATTTGGTAAAAATCCAGCTACGACACCGAGAAGTGGTAGGAATGCACTTGCGTTGAAAATAAACTCTATGCTGGTTTTGTCTGCCAACCATCCGAAGAACGCGGAACCGATGCCTCCGAGACCGAACATGAGTCCAAAGAACACTCCAGAGATCATTCCTATCCTGTCAGGCATCAGGTCTGTCGCATACACAACGATAGAGGAGAATGCAGATGAAATCACCAGACCAATGATAACGGACAATGTTATTGTCCAGAAGCAGTTTACGTGCGGAAGCATCAGGGCGAATGGCGCTGCTCCCAGGATGGAGCCCCATATTATATATTTCCTCCCGTACTTGTCGCCAAGTAGTCCTCCGCCTATAGTGCCGAGTGCCGATGCTGCGAGAAAGGCGAAAAGGCATAGCTGGGAATTCTGCACTGTCATCGAGAACTTGTCCATCAGGAAAAACGTGAAGTAGCTCGTCATGCAAGATAAGTAGAAATATTTGGAGAAGATCAATGCTACGAGGATAAGCATGGCAGTATGTACCATTCGGCGTGGAATGTCATTGCGGACACCAGCATTGATCTTGGGATGGTCGGTATGGGTGGCTATTCTCTCCTTGTACCAAGATGCGACGTATAGTAGAATGACTGCGGCTAGGATTGCTATTAAGGCGAACCATCTAATGGAGCTCTGCCCGAAAGGCAGTACGATCAATGCTGCCAATAGTGGCCCAAGTGCGTTTCCTCCGTTTCCTCCTACCTGAAATATGGACTGTGCCAGGCTTTTCCTTCCTCCCGAGGCCATCTGTGCGACTTTAGAAGCTTCCGGGTGAAATATTGAGGAACCCATACCGATTATTCCTACTGAAATGAGTATTGTCCAGAAAGTACCGGCGCCGGCGAGCATGAGTAGTCCTGCCAATGTGAAGCACATCCCTATGGAAAGTGCATAGGGGTTAGGTCTTTTATCTGCATAATAACCAGTGAATGGCTGAAGTATGGAAGAAGTCATCTGAAATACTAAGGTTATTATACCTATTTGTGCAAATGTGAATCCATAGGTGTTCTTGATTACCGGATATATAGACGGAATTACTGACTGGATCATGTCATTTAGAAAATGTCCGATGCCGCATGTGATTAATATTGAATAAGTCGTACCTTCGTTGGAACCTTTTTTAGCTTGTTTGCCGGTAAAATTGACATTCATCATATATTTGTTTATAGGATTTGCTGATACTGTCTTGGGGACATTCCCGTTGCCTTTTTGAACCAAGTGCCGAAGAATGACTGATTGGCAAAGTTCAGTTGGTCACTAATCTCTTGGATAGAGTATAGATGGGTGCCAAGAAGAGCCTTCGCTTCCAGCAAGACATATTCATGGATCCATTCTGTCGCGTGCTTGCCGCTTCGTTCCAATACTACCTGTGACAGATATTTTGGAGTGATGCACAATTTGTCCGCATAGAAGCCGAGTGAGCGCTGCGTGAGGTAGTTTTGTCCGAGAAGAGCCATAAAATCCGCGAGGATAGAATCGCAGCGTGTCTTTGTCTTGTCTGGAATATTCATTGATATATTATCAACAAGTTCTTGAGCCTCATTGATGAGGGCATGGATATAGCCTTTGACTATCTTGCTCTTATTATGGATACCTCTGTCGGATATTCTCCTTTTCATTATGTTAATTATGTAAAGCAGATCGCTGATTCTCTCGGCATCCAGCTTATTCACAGGCCTTTCCTTAAAGAATGAGTCGAACGTATTGACCTGTTCTCCGCTCGATATCGGAAAATAGTACTTTTCCGAGAATCCGATGAATGTCAATCGGCAATCAGATGAGATGTTGAGACATTGCACAATCTCCCCAGGCATCAGGACGACAAGGTCGTTTTCGGAGATGGAATATTCAATCAGATTGATCTTCACCCTCATTCTGCCGCATTTGCAGATAAGGCAGAATGGGAACACCAGTTTGAATGGATATGGGGAACGGGTAAATGACTCGACCTCACCGTCGCTATAAAAATGGCCTCCTTCATAGTCATCAGTATCAGCAATGACCAGATCCTCATCGAGGGTAACACTCTGGTTGTGAATCGGAAGCATCTTCAATCCAAGGTTCTTGATTACATTCTCATTGTTCATAATGAACAAAGATACTCATTAATTCGGGCAATAAACGTGTGGATACGAAGAAAATTAGGAAAATATGAACAATTCTCAGGAATATTAGAATAGCATATTCATAATTAAAACAATGAAATTTGCGGACTGGAAAATTAGAGGAAAAATATGACAAAGAAATCATTAATTCTGCCGCTGATCCTATTGGCGTTATTTTCAGGATGCTCCGGAAACAGGAGCCAGGACACATCATGTGTCAGGACTGTGAAAACTATCTGTGTCGAGAGCGCCGGTACATCCTCATCATCGGCATATCCCGGTACAGTCAGGGAAGCCAATTCAATCAATGTGGGATTCAAGACCCCCGGCCAGATAGAAACCATCAATGTAAAGGAAGGAGACTATGTCCATTCTGGACAGTTGCTGGCCAGTCTGGATGACAATGACTACAGACTTGGGGTAGAAGCGCTCCAGATTCAGTATGACCAACTCTCCGCTGAGGTCTCAAGACTGAAGGAACTCTACGCAAAGAAAAGTATCTCGGTCAATGACTATGAGAAGGCACGGGCAGGACTGGCTCAGCTTGGCGTCCAGCTACAGATCAACAAGAACAAACTTGCCTATACCAAGCTTTACGCCCCTGTGTCAGGTTATATAATCGACGTCAATTTCGCTCCATCTGAGATGGTGGATGCTGGCACGCCGTTATTTGTAATGATGGATGTGTCCGTGATGGAGGTTGAGGTGGATATTCCGGCGTCAGACTATCATGAGAGGGGGGCTTTCAGGTCGTTCTTCTGTAGGTCGTCTCAAGGAGATATCGCTCCTCTGGCACTGGTTAGCATCGCTCCGAAGGCGGATGGCAATCAGCTCTACAGGATGACGTTGAGGTATTCCGGAACAAAGAACGTGATGTCGACATCTTTCCTGCCGGGGACTAATGTGGAGGTGGTGATTAATCGCGAAGATTCCACATTAAGCATGGAGCCAATGCTTGTCCTTCCAACAGCCGCAGTACGATACGATGGCACCCAGGCCTATGTGTGGACTGTTTCGGGGGACTCGACGCTACTCAGAAGGGATATCTGTGTGAGCGCATCCGGAGATGCTGGCAAATTGAATGTCGGAGGCATTGGACAGGGGACTGAGGTCGTATGTGCCGGAGCGGCAACCCTAAGCCAGGGAGAGAAAGTCAGGATTATGGGGCATCAACCAGAATCCAACGTCGGAGGTCTGCTATGAGAAGATTGACCGAATTCTTTATACGTCGTCCGGTAATCTTCTGGTCGATGGTCGTCGCTATCATCATTGCTGGGGTTCTTTCTTTCCTGAATATGCCGAAGCTTGAGGATCCAGCCATCTCTGGGAAGCAGGCGATGGTCGTACTCCTTTATCCAGGGGCGAGCGCCCACAAGGTGGAGCTCGATGCCGCATTGAAAGTGGAAGAGGCATTGCGTGCCCTGCCTGACGTGAACAAGGTAAAGACAGAATGTCAGAACGGTTCGGCTATGATTACCGTGGAGTTCAGAATGACTGTCTTGAATGAGAAACTGCAGGAGCATTTCGACCTGCTCCGACGCAAGATGAACGATGTCGCTGTCTATCTTCCACAGGGATGCCGCACGCCGATTGTCATCGATGATATGACCGATACTTACGGCATATTCTATGCCCTCTATGGCGATGGATATGAATATTCAGATCTAGACAAGTATGCCAAATATATCAGACGGACAATGATGGATGTGAAAGGAATCAAGCGTGTAAATGTCATCGGTGTACGTGATGAGGTGATCAGCGTCTCATTGTCCAAGGAGAGAATCGCCAGCAATGGATTGATTCCTACGCAGGTTATGATGGCTCTCCAAGGCGCTTGCAAAAGTGTCGATGCCGGAGTAACCGCTTTAGGTGAAGAACGCATAGCCGTGAGGGTTGATGCCGAAGTGAAGGATGAGGATGACATCCGGGATTTGATTGTCTCTACCGTTGATGGGAAAATCATACGCTTGGGGGATGTCGCCGTTGTGAAGCGTGAATATGCGGAGCCACAGAGAAACGGGTTCTTTGTTAATGGGCATCCTGCCGTGGCGATATGTGCAGCTATGGAGTCCGATGCCATAGTCCCAGATGTCGGTCGTGATGTTGAGGCCAACCTAGCGGCGATAGAGAAGGACCTACCTGCAGGAATGTCTCTGGAAAAAATATTCTTTCAGCCAGACAAGGTCAGCTCAGCAATCAGCTCTTTTATGCTGAACTTGCTTGAATCAGTGCTGATAGTGGTTCTGGTTCTTGTGTTCTCCATGGGATTCCGCAGTGGTGTCATCATCGGATTCGGACTCGTGCTTACTGTCGCAGTTTCGTTCCCGATTCTGCTGATGATGGGCACTACCTTGCAGAGAATATCCCTCGGGGCGTTCATCATCGCAATGGGAATGCTGGTGGACAACGCCGTGGTGATAATGGACGGAATTCTTGTGGACCGGAAACGTGGCCTCGGAGCGGAAACCTACCTTTATAGAATCGGACAGAACACGGCGATGCCTCTCCTTGGGGCCACGATAATCGCGGCTGTCACGTTCATCAGCGTCTATCTGTCTCCGGATACGGCCGGCGAGTACGCCAGCGACCTGTTTCTGGTTTTGTGCGTCAGCCTGCTTGCCAGCTGGGTCCTCGCGCTTGTGCAAGTTCCTTTCTGCGCCAAGGCGTGGCTTCCGAAACATTACAAGGACGATGTTGATGGCAAGGATGCTGGTGTAATGAACTCTCCTGTTCATCGGACAATAAGAAAGACGTTGTCTGTGCTTGTCGCCCACAAGGCCATTACGATTGTTATCGCAGTTGTCATGCTGTCCGCAAGTATCCTTGGTATATTCAAGGTTAAGAATCTGTTCTTCCCTGACTTTGACTACAACCAGTTCGTCGTGGAATGTTTCTTCCCAGTCCAGACTTCGCCTGATGCAGTGCGGGATCATCTGGAAGAGATGAGGGTAATGCTCAAGGATACTCCGGAAATAACGCGAGTATCCGCAAGTCAGGGAAGTGCACCGGCACATTATTGTCTTGTAAGACCAATGACCTCAGGAGGAGACTGCTACGGAGAACTCATCCTGGACTGCCGGAACTATAAGGATGTGAAGAAAGCCATTCCGAATGTCCGCAGGCGGTTACGTGATGCGTTTCCGGAGGCATACATACGCATAAGAAAGTACAACTTCTCCATCAGTACATCGCATACGGTGGAGGCGGAATTCACCGGGCCGGATCCTGCCGTACTTCGTAGTCTGAGTGCTCAGGCAGAGTCTATTATGCGTTCTTGTCCGTATGTTGACAAGTATTCGGTGGAGAATAACTGGAAGCCTATGGGCAAGTCTTATGTTTTGGCCTTCAATCAGCTGAATGCGTTACGGAGCGGAATTTCGAGAGGCGATATCGGCAATGCGCTCCAGGCCTCAGGAGACGGAATGCCTATAGGTGTCATCAATGATCAGGACAGGATGGTGCCTGTCAGCCTTAAGGTCCGTAATGCTGATGGAACTGCTATCCGTTCAATGAAAGACGTTCCTGTATGGAGTATGCTGAACCTGCACATTCCTGATGACCAGCTGAAAAACGCACTGGTTTCCGGCAAGATGGGCAAGGATGTCCAGAAAAAGATCTTTCGTGCTGTGCCGCTGGCTTCTGTAGCGGACAGCATAAAAATCAGACCGGAGGAAGCGGTAGTGCTTAGAGTCAATGGCAGCCGTGCCATCGAGGCGGAATGCGATCCGGATCCTGAGAATCTTGACGCGACACCAGCCAAAGTGATGTCGTTGATTCGTGGGCAGGTGGAATCCATAGAGCTTCCTGACGGATATTCATTGCATTGGAATGGAGACTCCGGCGTACAGGGAGAGGCTATGGGCAATATCCTCAAATATTTGCCAATCAGTCTGATGCTTATGCTCGGAATTCTCTTGCTCCTGTTTGGGACCTGGAAGAAAGTCATTCTTATTCTTATCTGTTTCCCATTTGTGTTCTGTGGCATCACTCCGGCCCTGCTCCTGACAGGACAGCCGTTCACCTTTATGGCGATGATTGGAATGATAGGTCTTATCGGAATGATGGTAAAGAATGCGATAGTGCTTGTGGATGAGGTTGCAAGGCTTCAGAACGAGGAAGGCCTTACACCATACAATGCCATCATAGAAGCTACTGTATCCAGAGTGCGTCCTGTCCTTATGGCATCTCTTACAACCATAGTCGGAATGGTCCCGCTGCTCGGCGACCCGATGTATGGTGCTATGGCTGTTTGTATAATGGCTGGTCTGGCCGTGGGCACGATAATAACTTTGGTGCTGTTGCCTGTACTTTATTCTGCATTCTACCATGTTTCCAAATAATTCAATGAATATGAGAAGTCTATTAATGAAGATAATTATTCTTGCTGTATCCTTGATCCTTTGTCTTCCTGCTTTTGCGCAAGGCTTTTTGAGCCTTGACCAGAGGACTTGCCGTAAGATGGCTGTCGAGAGTAGCGAGGACATCCGCAAAGCAGATAACGAAATCCTCAAGTCTAGGCTTGACGTGAAGGTGGCCACATCAGCTTTTCTTCCTGCCTTGGATGCTAATGGTACAGGAGTATATGTTACCCCTAATCAAGGAATGAGCGGGATGGAAATGATTATGAAGGGCACGTATATGGCGGGTATAACCCTCACGCAGCCGCTCTATGCTGGAGGCCGCATCATTACGGGTCGGAAAATGTCCCTGATAGGAGAGGAGGCCGCTGGACAGAAGATGCGTATGACACGCACGGAAGTCATCTCTGATGCTGACAATGCCTATTGGACATATGTCTCCGTGCAGGAGAAAAGACGTATGGTCGAGGAACTCAAGGCGCAGATGGATACTCTTCTGTCTCAAGTATCAGCCTCTGCCGGAGTCGGAATGGCTACAGATGCCGATCTGCTGACTGTGAAAGCTAAACGTTCGGAGGTGGAGTACCAGCTGCAGAAAGTGTCCGGAGGTGTGGAACTATGCAGGATGGCTCTGTGCCGTGTGGTGGGTGTTCCGTTAAGCACGAGGATAGTCACCAGAGATGCCTTCATGACTGATGCTGATTCCTGCCTTTCGTGTGCTGTCCCGGATATGTCCGTGGAGTCAAGGCCTGAACTTAAACTTCTTAAGGCTCAGATTGATATAGCTCAGAGTCAGGTCAAGATGACGATGGGGGAGCATCTCCCTTCGCTTGCTGTCGTGGGGGCATATATGAACTATGGCAATATCAAATTGAGCTCAATGGTGAACGCTGGTGATGGTACATACGTTCCTTATGAGCAGAAACTGCAGAAAGGAATGTGCGCAGCTATGTTGTCCCTTTCCATTCCGATCTTTCATTGGGGCGAAGGTTTCAGCAAAGTCCGCAAGGCAAAGGCTGATGTTTCCAATGCTGTTCTGGACTATCAGAAGAACGAGAAACTGATGACTTTGGAGGCTTTCCAGTCGGAGACCAATCTCCGTGACAGCCGTGCGTTGATTGTCGCTGCAAAGGATGCACTGGCACAGTCTGAAGAGAATCTCCGTGTGGTATCAAACCGTTATTCCGCTTCGATGTGCCCTCTTTCTGACTACCTTACCGCACGGTTTCAGTGGCATCAGGCCAGAAGCAACCTGATTGAAGCGGTCACGCAGTTCCATATATCCAGAACTGACTATCTCCGTGCCACCGGACGGCTTGTGACGGAATAGTTGTAGTATGAAGTCGAAGCCGTGCTTGAAGCGGAAACTATACGCCGACAATCCACTTGCTCCCTGGGATTTTCGACAATAGTTCTGTGGTCAATGCCGATGAAACGAATGTGCAGAGGGCGATGAACGGTATTGAAGCCACCGTCGGCAACTGAAGCATCTGCATTGATACTATCGACCAAGCGTGCAGCCAGAATATGTGCATCAGGTACATGCCGTAGCTGAGCTCCGAAAGTCTGGTGACTAGTTTTGGAGCCTGTGGTTGTTCGATGCAGGATAGCATCAGGAATGCGCCGGCTGTGAGGCTGAAAACGTTTATGGTACAGAACGACCAGCCGATTTCCAGCTCTGGCGTGCTTAGGATTACACCAGGAATCGCCTGAGTGTAAAACGACAATATTGTGACAGTGGCTCCTGCCAGTGTCAATGCAGCCCCGACCTGGAGCTTGCGCCTCTTGCTCCAGTCCATATGCACGCGGATGTAGTGGGCCATCACGAGATAGCCGATGTATCCGGAGAAATACCATAGCATGTGATATTGATTCCAGAAGCATTCTCCCCAGACCTCGCCGAACCACCTGTTCAGATATGGCATGCATGTGGATATGAGGAACAGGATAATGAAGAAGCGCTCCTCCCGTTTTCCGACTTTTTCAAGCCATGGCGAGATGACAGGGATGAAGAGGTAGAGGCTGAACAACGGGAACATGAACCAAAGGTGGCCGGCGAGCGATGGAAAATTCAAAGGTATGTGTATGAGGTCATTGATTCCAGTTCTGATGTTGAGTTGCCCCCATAACAGCGGGAGAATGCAGTAAAGGGCAGCGAAGATAAGGAATGGTGGCAGTATCCTAGTGAATCTCTTCTTGTAGAACTCATTTGCACTCGTTCCTTTCTTCATTGGAGCAATCAGGAACGCTGATACTATTATGAATAAAGGAACGCACATCCTTGATGCGCCGTCATATATGGATACCCAGAGCCTGTCAGTCTGGTTTGCCAGCATTGACGATGGACCAGCCATGTCGGTGGCGCCCGGTCCGGGGTAATAGTTCTCGCTAGCATGTACCAGCATTACCAGGAAGCACGCGAGAACCCTCACGTAATCCAGGAATACGATTCTGTTGTTAGTCATCTTTATTGTCGTTAGTCATTTTTTTTATTGGTGCCATTGCCATACGGATGATGCCGTATGAAATCTGTCCGCCGAAATATTCGTATATTGGTTTCATGGTGGTTTCCTCTGGATGATTCAGAAGGTAAGCTGATATCCTGGGAGATGTAGCTGATATATGCCTCTACTGCATTGTCATTCATAAAAACGGAGGCTGAAACCGGGAAACTCAGCACAAGACCCTCCAGTG
>CAKUTA010000026.1 GCA_934691625.1 uncultured Bacteroidales bacterium
TTTTTGTATTGCTTTTTGACCCTGACAACACCGTAGGGCTAGCCCTACGGTGTTGCACTTCTATCTTGAATCTTCGTCGGATGATGCTCGAGGATATTCCTCTGCCAGGTGGAACTGTCGATATGAGTGTATATTTCAGTCGTAAGAACGCTCTCATGGCCAAGCATTTCCTGCACCGCCCTGAGATCGGCGCCACCTTCTATCAGATGAGTCGCGAAAGAGTGCCTGAAAGTATGCGGCGATATTTCCTTGTCAATGCCTGCCATAGCGGCCTGCTTCTTGACCATATTGAATATGGAGATTCTGCTGAGCCTGGCCCCAGACTTGTTCAGGAACAATATATCGTCATATTTAGGAGAGGCTGGTTCCGGCCGAACATCCAGATATGCAGTCACAGCATCCCGTGCAGGCTCGCCCATAGGCACAACCCTATCCTTATCTCCTTTACCGACTATCCTCACGAAGCCTTCATTCAGGTATATATCGGAAATCTTAACAGACGATGCCTCCGAAACGCGAAGTCCGCAGCCGTACAGCATCTCCAGGATAGCCCTGTCCCTGCGCCCTGTCCATCTGGACAGATCCACAGAGTCCATTATCGCCCCGACCTCTTCTATCGAAAGTACCGCAGGAAGATAAAGTCCGAGTTTCGGAGTCTCTATCCCGTCACATGGATTGTCAGTAATCTCTCCTTCAAGCTGAAGCCATCCGAAAAATGAGCGGAGAGAGCTCAGCATCCTGGCCTGAGTCCGCCTGGAAATAGAATCATCTCTCATCGACCTGGCTTCCAGATATGAAAGGATGTCGTCGCGTGTCACGGACGTCGGATCCACAGCGCCCCCGTCAGCATGCTTCCCTGCGTATTCGAGCATTTCACGGATATCGGAACAGTACGACTTATAGGTATTCAAGGACATATTCCGCTCAGCGCGGAGATATGTCCTGTAACCTTTAAGATATTCATCTGTAGAATTATACATTCAGATAGCTACAATGTGCTGTACTTATGGCAGTACTGAAGCATCTGCCCGAGGAAGTCGTCAGGATATTCCACCTTGTAGTCCACAATCTCCCCGTCTTTCTCGACAGGGATGATCTCCGGATTCACAAATCCGCCATAAGGCTTCAGTCCCAATGCTGCATAACGTTCACGCACTTCCTTGTGAAGCACAGGGTCTATGTCCACTGCATATTTCATTATCAGAGCCTTTCCTGCCTCATAGTCCCCTTCGGACTTGATTCTCTGGATTTCAGCAAGCAGATCCCCGAAGAGTCCCCTCAAGGCTTCAAAGTCATTGACAACGAAATAGGTCTTGCCTTCTTTCACTTTCTTCTCAATGACATTGTCCTTCATGCCATGCTCATAGCACCAGGCGGCAATAAGCTGCCGGTTCTGCATGTGAGCCTCCGTAATCTGGCGTCCTAGCTCGATACGGTTCGTCTGTACCATCAGTCCGTTACGGATATAGCCTGAATACTGCGCCTTATATGCCTCATTGTCCGGAAGGATGCCAAGCTCCACAAGTTTAGGGTCGGCAATGTAGTAAAGCCCGAAGAGGTCAGCACGTGCCTCCTCCAGTGCAGAAGCAAACTCGCCCATGGCGGTAGCGGAAACTCCAGGGAGCAGCTGCCCGGAACCATGTCCGAGACATTCATGAAGATCTGTGTGTATCTCGTCATCGTACGCGCCATACTTCTTCGCCATGGCCTTTTCCTCGTCAGAATAAGCGAACTCCTCCAGCACAGATTTAGGCGACTCGTTGGCAGCAGCGTCATACGCATGTGTAATATTGGCGATTGTCACAGACTTGGAGCCATACTCCTTACGTATCCAGTCCGCATTAGGAAGATTGATGCCTATCGGAGTAGCAGGGTAGCAGCCACCGCCGAGACATGTAGCGTCGATAACTTTAGCAGATATTCCCTTGACGCTCTTCTTCTTGAATCTTGCGTCAACAGGTGCATGGTCTTCGAACCACTGGGCATTGGCACTCAGAAGTTCAGTACGAGCTGAAGCGGCAGAGTCCTTCACATTGACCACAGACTCCCAGTATGCCTTCCGCCCAAGAGGGTCATTGTAGTCCTCAACGAATCCGTTAGTGAAGTCCACAATTCCTAGTGTGTCAGTCACCCATGTTATATTGTACTTGTCCCATAGCTTGAGGTCTCCCGTGCGATAATATTCCTGAAGCTCGGAGATTTCCTTCACCTGGGTGTCGTTCTCTGCTACGGCCTTGGCTTTTTCCAGCTCATCGCAGATTTTCTCCAGCGCCGGGCCATAGATTCCGCCTACTTTCCAAGCATCTTCGCGGATCTCCCCGTCAGGACCTTTCACGACCTTCGTGTTCAGGCCGTAAGAGATCGGCTCAGGGTCGTTTACATCCACGATACCGGCATAATATTTCTCGACCTCGTCACGCGTGACACCGTCATAAAAGTTCACTGAAGAAAGTGACACAATATCCCCGTCCTTGGAAGACGAGCGGCGCTGCGCATATATATCTGGAGAATATATTACAGGAAGCAGCTTTTCGCACTTGTCTCCATCTCCGCAGGCCTCCATGACAGCGCGGAAATACTCCTGGCCGCACTCAGGGAAAAACTTGTCCTCTGCATAATGATGATGGATGCCGCTGCTGAAGAACACCCGCTTCGCATATACCGTAAGCTCGCCGAACTCCTTCGTGGTGCGGTCGCCATTATAGTTCTCCAATATATTCTGAAGGACCTTGCGGACAGCCAGGTTATCCTTGCAGTTCTGATCCCAGTAGATATCCCAGCCATATTTGGCAGCCTCGCTGAGGTGATATATATATTCCTTCTGCTTCAGGCTCAGCCTTTCCCAGCCAGGTATCTGATAGCGCATAATCTTGATATCGGCAAACTCATCGATAAGATACTTGAAATCTGCGGATTGCTTACCGCTTTCATTGCAGGATGCCACCGCGGCGGCAGAAGCTAATGTAAGTAGCATTTTGGTCACGTTCTTCATATTGTCTTTTTTATTCCGGACAAATTTAGCCTTTTTTACCGAATTCCAATGCTGCAATACGAGGCAGCCGGTTTTGTTTTGCAAGTAAATATATATAACTTTGAAAGTCATATTGGATAATTTCGAAACCAAAATCAGAAAATGATGAAGAATAAAGCTCTTATCGGACTCGCCGCCATACCGGTGGCTGCCGGAGCATGTGCAAATGCCAGGCAGGAAGTCCAGAAACCTAATGTATTGCTGATCATCGCAGATGACCTGGGAATAGGTGATGTCGGCGCCTATGGATACGGTTCCATACCCACTCCTCATCTCGACTCCCTCGCGGCAGAAGGCGTAAGGTTCAACAATGCCTACGCCACATCTGCGACATCCACGCCAAGCCGGTACGGCATTCTTACCGGAGAATACCCATGGAGGAACAAGGATGCGAAAATACTTCCTGGAGATGCTCCTCTGCTTATCCGCCCTGAAATGGCGACATTGCCGAAGATGATGCAGGCAAACGGATACCAGACCGGAGCTATCGGCAAATGGCATCTCGGCATGGGAGACGGCAATGTGGACTGGAACAAGCAGATCAGCCCATGCGCAAATGATATCGGCTTCGACTATTCATGCCTGATCGCTGCGACCAACGACAGAGTTCCTACTGTATATGTGGAGAACGGGCTTGTCGAAGGGCTCGATCCAGACGACCCTATCGAAGTCAGCTATGAGCATAATTTCCCTGGGGAGCCGGATGGAAAGAAGGATTTTGACAAGATAAGGATGATGTGGGATCATCACCACAATGAGGCTATCATCAACGGAATACCGCGTATCGGCTACATGAAGGGCGGCGAGAAGGCACGCTGGGTGGATGAGGACATGGCTGATTACTTCGTCGGAAAGGTCAAGAAGTATATTGACAATCTCGACAGGAGCAAGCCGTTCTTCCTGTACTACGGACTTCATCAGCCGCATGTGCCGCGCACTCCGAACCAGAGGTTTGTAGGAAGCACCAATCTCGGGCCACGCGGGGATGCTGTCGTGGAGGCAGACTGGTGCGTAGGCGAAGTGCTGTCATATCTCGATTCAGCGGGTGTCCTGGACAACACCATCGTAATCTTCACATCAGACAACGGGCCTGTCCTTCAGGACGGATACGTGGACGGCGCATACGAGCACAAGGCAGACCATGATGCCTACGGAAAGCTCCGCGGAGGCAAATACAGCCTGTATGACGGAGGTGCTCACGTCCCGATGTTTGTCTATTGGAAAGGACACACCACGCCTGGAACCGTCTCCGACGAGCTTGTCTCCCAGCTGGACTACTATACTTCTCTGGCGTCCCTGATCGGAGCTGAAGTACCGGACAGCCTTGACTCAAGGAACTATATGGATGCCTTCCTCGGAAAGGGCCAAGGCCGTGAGTCACTGATAGTGGAGGCAAAAAGCCGCCTTGCAATCAGACGTGGAGACTACATCATGCTTCCGCCTTACTATGGCCCTGCTTACCGCAAGACAAAGAAGGTTGATCTGGGCAATGTGCCTGACTATGAACTGTTCTATGTGAAGGACGACCGCGGTCAGGAGCACAATATTGCAGCCGAGAAGTCGGAGATCCTGGAACAGATGAAGAAAGAGTTCCACGACTATGTTGGCAGCTACTACGATATCGACATCACCGAGAAACTGAAGAATTATTAGAATATCACAAAACAAGAGAGAGGGCGACCGGAAAAATCGCCCTCTCTTTTTTTATGCTACTGCACGCTCCACATAAAGACTCCATCTTCATAGTCCTTCGTCCTGAGCGGCTCAAAGGTCGTCCTCGGAGAAGAGAACACATGTTTCCTTACAGGGCGGAACCACTCCGCCTTGACATACAGGATCTGCTTCGTATATGGCTCAACAACAGGGAGAAATCCCCACATTCCGCCGACACGCGGCCCTGTCACCCAGACTCGTTCACCTGGAGAGATGAACTGGAATGTGGACATTCCATCTTTCGGTGCCAGGTATATGTATCCGGAATAAGACCTGCCGCTGCCTTCGCCCCATGACCTGGCCTGATACCAGCCAAGCTGATGCGCATGCGTACATCTCTCCGCCACGTCGATTGCTTTCTCTATAGAGCAGACTGCATCAGGCTCCATCATGGTCGCGGAAGTTCCCTTCATGAGTCCAAGCGCATCCATGAATGCCATAGCATCCTCAGCCCATGGGGCGATCCTGCCCCTATCAGAATAGACGCCCAGCCCGGAATTATATTCCGAATAAGAATATATGCCTGCACTTTCTATATACATCAACGTCTTATAGAGCATTGCAGCTACATCCTGGCGTGTCGCCTGCGCCGTTTTCGCCTCTGTTTCAGAAAGAGCGAAGCGACCTTCCAGAAGCCCCATGACGGCGGCCTTGGCAGAATATCCATCAGAATAGGCAGCCTGCTTCTTGTCAAGCTTGATCTCCGCGCCGGATAATTCTTCTGCAAGGCGCACAGCCAAGGACCTAAGCATCAGGTGGCTGACAGGCTTCATATAGTCATTCCCCAGGACAGCATCCTCCAGCAGGTCATCATTCAGAGCAAGGTTCACGCTGCTCTGGAACTCCTTGCTCATCTTCGCCTCCGACTTGTATGGCAATGCAAACATACCAGGAGAAGCTGTAGTCCTAAGCAGGGCATCCGACTCTGCCTGGGCCGCAATTGACGCCATGACTTTCCTATACTGGTCATACGTGGCCTCATTCCCGCTCACTTTCCATTCAGCCTGCGTGATGTGCCTCTGGTCATAGCCGTAAGAGCTGCCACACCAGATACAGCTGTACCACCACACATGCTGTCCTGCGGCATTGACTCCGATATAGGCCTGATCATCCGCCAGTGGCAGGTCATATTCGTGCACAGGAGCCCAATACGGTATAGGCTGGCTGAATGTGTGCCGGTCATCATGCTCGCATTTTCCGCAGAACCTGCAGGAATAATAATACTGGCCACGGCCCGAGCATGTCTCGTATCTGCAGACCCTGTCAGCAGCGGCAATCTTGTCAGTAAAGACATGGTCCACACAGAATGGCCGGGCTGATTCAGCACCGGCTTTCTGTGCCGCATAGACATCTCCAGAGTATGTCTTTATCGTAAACAATACGTGATGATCCCATGTAGGCCTGCTGAAGAGCACATTCACGCCTGCCACCGCAGATTCAGGAATGAACAATGTTGCCCTCCCTGAATGGAAAAGCATGCTGTAATAGGGATAATATATATGGCTGTCATATTCCAGGTGCCCCTGGGTAGCGCCGCGGATTGTCTGAATGAAAGCGACAGCATCCACCTTGTCGCTAATCCACACTTCCCGGATATTGTATGTCCCCTGGATAGTGTTGTTCACGTCAGATGCTGTCTGCAGGTATATATCCTTATTTGACGTATCTACAATCAGCCTGGTCACAAGCATGCATTTCTGCCCGGCAAACTCACTGCGCATGGGCAGATCTGCATAAAATGCTGGATGATATGAATCATTGATGGTTATGACATCATACGGATTGGTGTCAGGACACATCAGGTCTGCGTCTGTAACAGAATACGCCTTCTGCGAGCCCCGATACACGCTCTTGTTCAGTTCATAATCCGCAGTCTTCCTCTGCGCCACTTCCCTTTCCGAGCCTGCACCTCCTCCACCTACTGCCATCATCACCTCCACATTTATGCAATAAGGCGTGCTGTCAAGCACTTTAGCTGCCATCCCATTGACATTGACCTTTATTCTGGACCCGTCAATATAATAGTCGTTCCCGGTGAATACATAGTCCGTATCATATCCGCTTTCAGGGTTGATCAGAAACTGGATATGCGTCCTATATTTGAATCCGTCACGGAAAAGCATGTCCCCGTCATCCTTTTCCGTGAAGTCACCGATCCAGTCTATCTCCATAATAGAGATATCTCCGGTAGCCGCGAGGTCGCCGAATTCAGTTTTTGCAGATGTAAGCTGCCATTCCAGGGCATCGAACAGGGACATTCCTGGCGACGGTACCGGAACTGTAAGTTCAACCGACTTGATTTTAGGTTTCGTCTGAGCCTGCAAGGCAATCGGCATCAGCAACACCGCCACCACCGAAAGCATGAAGATAATTCCTCTGTTCATAGCACGATGCTATTTTCCTTCAACGAATATGAAACCTTCAGGTATCACATATTTGTTATCGACATATTTCACCAGGAGAAGAGGGCATTCCATAAAATGCTCATAGGTTTCAGTGATGAAGTCGTCCTTAAGTCTTGCGTTCAGTTTCACGGTCATCAGGCTTTTGCAATCGGAGAAGCAGAAATCGTCGAACTCGGTAACATTGGACAAGTCCAGCGATGTAACTCCGCAGTCAGAGAATGCACAGGAGCCTACCTTGACGACGCTTGCAGGAATATCTATGCTCTTGAGATTTATGCATCCTTCAAACATTGACTTGGGAATCTCCTTCAGATTTTCCGGCAGCTTGACGTCAGTAAGGCTGGAGCATCCGTTGAACATATCATAACTTATTGTTTCCTTGATTCTGCGTGGCAGCACTATGCTGGTCAGTGCGGTGCAATTCTGGAAGCAGCCGCCTATCTCATCAATGCTGTCCCCCTCGAAAACGACTTTCGTCAGGTTCTTGCAGCCGAAGAAAGCCGAGCCCTGCAGTTTCTTCACAGATGCAGGAATAACGATCTCCTTGATCGGAGTATCACGGAATGCTGAATTAGAGATCTCCGTGAGCGTGTTCGGGAGTGTCACAGACTTGATCTGCCTGCCCGAGAATATGTCTCCCCGCATTGACCTTACAGGATAGCTTTTCCCTTTATAATATATGTATCCGGGGATGACCATATCCTTTCCGGAGACAGCCGTCTCGACAGATTCAGAGGCAAATGCCCAGCCGCCGCTTCCGTTATTGGAATTATGCAGAACATACTCAACGCCATCAACATCCACCGTAGCGCCGGCCTGGACTTCACTCAGGACTTTACCCGTCTGCCCAGGGACGGAAGTAGTCACGCCTTTCTTCACCGGATGCGGGTCCCATTTTGTCCACTCGGCCTTAGCGGCATTCTCATATCCACCATGAGCCTGGAAATAAGCCTTCGTCTCATCCTCTATGAACTTGTCTTTCAATGTAAAGAGAGGTGCCAGCGATGAGCGTATGACGGTCTTGTACTCCCTGCTGTCCAGAATGGCTGCAATCTTGTCATGCCATCCGTCTATGACCCATTGCGGCGAGTCCGAGCCATATTCACTTTTCGCCTCATTGTACGCCTCCACCAGTTTGTTCAACGCATTCGCCCGTGCCCAA
Source organism: uncultured Bacteroidales bacterium (assembly GCA_934691625.1). Taxonomy (GTDB): domain Bacteria; phylum Bacteroidota; class Bacteroidia; order Bacteroidales; family UBA932; genus Cryptobacteroides. Next base: position 8,312 of record CAKUTA010000026.1, read on the forward strand.
AGTTCATCCAAGGTATTGTGATAGCGATGATCAGCCGGTGTCAATGCTTCAATATACCCGTCCGCCTTGCAATCATCAAGAAGCAGGAACTCATCGACAAGACTCCGGTTGTCAAGCTTATACAGGTAAGGCATCTTTTCCACCCAATCGACTTGCTTAGGGGCATCCCTAGGTGGCATCACCGGCTTTACTGACAGGACTCCATACTCAGCATTTACCGGATAGCCGAGAGGCACAAATAGCGCAGTATGCTGGTCAGGGAGATTAACAGCCGGTTCCTCACCGTTCTCCTGTACAGCTGTCTTTGCAGTGGCTGCTTTCGTGGTGCCAGCCCCTGGCTGCTCCGGTTCCTTCTTTTCAATCTGCTTTCCGACTTGTTTTACGAATTGTTTCAGGCCGTCCTTGAAAGACTGCGCCCCGGCATCCTGAACGCCCACCATACAGGCCAGGCCTAGGACTAGAATTACTCGATTATACATACTATTGGTTTTAAATTTTCCCGGCTGCTCTTACGCCAGGCGAACCACTATGTGATTATGCCTCAAAGCTATGAAAAAAATTCCGCTTAACAAAGCCCTGCGAGCTGGATGCTGAGCGGTTAGATAATTTTTTAGAATATTTCTATTCGGGCTTCGTGTAGGCCGAGAACAATGGTATAATGACATTTTTGGTCGGTGATTGTGACAAAAGTGGTTAGTGGAAGGTCTCTTCTCCGTAAAAAAGCCGTTTCGCCGGAGGAAGTAGGCGCTTTTACCGTTTCGTCCGGTGAAATGGAATTATACCGGACATTATACGGCATAATCCCGTTTTTGTGATGGGGGGGGGGAGGTGAGGACATAAAAAAAGCGGACACCAATTGTTCAGTGTCCGTCTTGATAGAACGGCAAATCAACTTATCGAACCAATTTATCGAAGATTTTGTCAAGGTGGTAGAATTCGAACAAAAGTCAGGACATAGAGTTTGAACCTCTTCAACAAAATCTCCTTGTCAATCAGAAATATTTATTTATCTTTGCATCGTTGTGTGAATAAGAAAGGCAACAAATAAAAGCAGGCATCCTTTCCCTAAAAGGGGTGTCTGTTTTTTATTGTCAAGTCCTACCGAGGGGGTACCACAACAAGGACGGCTGTTCTCTCGCCTTTCTAAATCAAATTCACACAAATGAGAACAAGCCAATATCTTGTGATGGTCACCATTGAAGTGGAGATTGTCAGAATTGTCAAAGTACGGGCCTATAGGCGAGTACGTTTCGGCAAGGTTGAGAGAGTGCGCAGCTATTACAGGCGTTATTAGGGTGATGTCTGTAATTAGCCGACGCCTAAAGCCATAAGGCTATCTGCTTTACCCCCTCGGTTTTTTATTGTATTAATTTTCCTCTGACACAAAATATCTCATACCACCTTAGAAGCTGTTTTGAAATTATTATCTGAAGGTTTGAGAGGAAAAAACTTCAGGTTCGACCGGGGATTTGGGGAGGATAGCGGTGCCTATCTGACCCGAAAACGCGGGAAGAAGATGAAGGAATTTTACCTCAAACAACTTTTCAATCATCTCAAAACAACTTCTTAATCTTTTATATTATTTCGGCACATTCTGCCTGCCGTCATATAGGGCTAAATAAGATTAATTTGACACATTTTTAGAATGGTATATTTTAGATGTTGTCCCCTGATGAATACGGGAAGTCAATTCAGATAATTATCCATTTGTAATCTTACTAAATCTGCGTCAGGAGGGCTTCCCGTTGAGGTTGAGCTAATGTAATTCCTCGAAATTTTCATACGGGGATGTCGGCTATTATAGCTGCCTCATTGCCCTTTGCGATAGTTGCGACCAACTCTCTTGACTTTTTCATCAAACTAAGTATTTATAATATAGGAGCCTCACTATATAAACGAGGTAGATTAACGAAATGAGATACAAGACGCAAACACAAGCGACTAAAGACCGCATCAGTCGGGCTATGAAACAGAGATACGCCCAAATGAGCGACACTGAACGAACCGCATTGAGCGCGAAAATTTCAGATGGACAGAAACGCAGTTGGCAGCACGCAATAGACCGCCCCACGGAATTCACTATGGACGATCTTCTCGGTGTCGGCAAGACTGACAACAAGGATTAGAGCCAATGTCCATCATCAATTCCTTAACCACTTATCAAGGTTAAGGTTTTGGTTTTTTGAGGACATGGAAAAATAACAAAAGCACAAATAGCTATGAAAATTTGATTACTTTAGACAAAATAAAAATCATTGCTCCGATTGACAGCATTAGCATCACGGACTACTCATATTTCAAGACTGAAATCAAGAACGATGAAATAAAATCATATTCCTATACACAGCAAACGCCTTTTCTGCTGTATGTTGAACAAGACATTGCTGAACAGGAGACGGTAATAGAGTTCACAGGAAAGATTCTGATGGAAGAATATCCTCGCCTGATATGCCGAGATGCCATAAATCAATGTTTCAACTGCATTAATCAGATGGGGTTCTGCATCATTGATTTTGATAAGATATGGAAAGACGGACAAGTATGCAAAATTGACGTGAGCAAAGATGTTGCTGTTGAGGATTGTCAGGAACTCTCAGAGTATCTGCGAACTCACCTGTCGAACAACAGGAAGTATCAGTCACGTACCATTTCGAGCAATCTAATCACTGAAAAGAACGTCACAACGAAGGGACTTAAACGAAGATTGACCATTTATGACAAGTGGAAGGAACTTCAGAGGTCAGAGAACAGAGAATTTCTTTCTCACCTCAACAATGCGGACAACGTTATTGAACACTTCAAGGGAAAGGCACGATTTGAGCTGAATCTGAACAGCATGGAAGCCATCAGAAAGAGCCTCAACATAAAGAGTACAAACCTTGCCAACGTGTTAAGTTCGGAAGCCAATCCGATATGGGATTTTGTCAATGCTGCCATAAGTGAAGATGAAATTTCTTCTGTATGCAGCAAGCTGAAAGAGCGTAAAAACTTGGCGTTTCTTAGGGATTGTGATATGGATATGGTCAAGGTAGAGGCTGAATTAAGAACCTATGCTCGCCCAGGTTCCCACATGTCTCAGCTAATCAAGCCATACCGAGAGTTACTTGACAAACTTAAAGGAGCATCAAACGGAAACAGAAAAGAATCACTACGCAAGCTTCTGTTGGAAGTCATTGTCATAGTGATTCTGTTTCCGATGATAGGCTAAGTCAATGCTACGCTATCCATTATATGCTGCAACTCAATCCAAGTTAACTGATCGTATGCCATATTTACTGCATAATATAAGAGTATGTCCCTTATAGTTAGGAAAATATCTAAAGTACTCCTCACTTGTATTCATTGAACCGATAAAATCAATGTCATACATGTCTTTAGGGTTATACGTCCCGTCCAAATCTACTTTTCCGACATCGAAAGTCACATCATTAAGAGTGAACCGATACTCTTCCTTGCCATTTTGATTTTTAATATGCACAGTCATCCTATTGCCTTCAAACACGTCAATTACGGCTGTCGCATTTTCTAAAAAGAAAGTCTCACCCCCAGCTTCTTTGTTGAACAGTACGACTTCAGCAGTCCTGCTGATGTGCTGTGTAGCATCATTTTGTTTAGAACATCCGAGGACGGCAACGCTCAAAATCAGAAGGGTTATAAACTTTTTCATAAGAATA
>CAKUTA010000027.1 GCA_934691625.1 uncultured Bacteroidales bacterium
TGACACGGCGGATATCCTCTGTGTCTCGGATTTCGGATGGGTCGCGATTGATGATTCCGTAAAGAGATTGATAGATGAGCAGAAGGCTTCCGGAATGAAATTCTATGGATTGAACATCGGCGGAGCTTTCGGAGGGTGGAGCGATTTGGACGATTTCGGTTTGCTAAGTGCGAATGATGTCTGCGACAGCCTCTGGGAATACAGTGACGGTGAGTGCCGGGAAGTAAAAAAATCAATGTTCCGGTGAAAGAAACTGCTAAGTTTCCGGTATAATAAGTACGAAAACAGAGAACGGGCAGGAAAGGAACTGCAACAAGATAAATGAAACAGAGAATATGGTTGAGTTAGTTACAGACAGGCTGGTGATTGCGACGCCTGGCGAAAGACATATCGACGAAGTTTTCAGGATAATGAGCACTCGCTGTCTTGCAGAGCGGACCGGGTTCAAGAGAATGGATGACGTCAGTGAGGCTGAAGGCAAGATCCGCTGGGCTATGCGGACAGACAACATGCTCATCATCTCAAGGAAAGATGAGGATGACGTGATAGGTATCATCATCCTCACCCCGAAGGAAATCAACTTGCCGCAGGGAACATTGGTGGATTATGAGATCTGCTATTTCATTGAAACTTCTTTCCAGGGGAATGGCTACATGACGGAGGCATTGGCCTGTATAAAGGAATATCTTTTCAATGTCAGGAAGGCGGACAGGCTCACAATCTATCTTGAGCCAGACAACGGACCGTCAAGAAAGGTGGCCTTGTCGGGAGGATTCAAGTTTAGCCACGTTGAGAAGGAGTCGGGATGCAGATATGACGGAACGATGACGGATCTGGAGTTCTATGTCCTTGACAGGCAGGATTCTCCAGGGGACGTCGGACCATGTACGGACAATTACCTCAATAGGCAGAAGTGGATAAACGAAGGTGGCGTACTTTTCCCGATTCCGGGTTCCGCGACATTGCTTTCCACTCCGGGGAACGGCGTGTTCCGGATTTACGTCGACGCCAGGACGGGCCGCATCGGTCTCGAAAAGATTGCGGAATCGTTCATTGTCAATTTCAAGGTATATGGGACTGAAGGGAAAGTCATCAACGACCATATAATCCATACATGGAACTCTGACATGTTCCAAAAGTCGGGCAAGAACCTTGGCGTCATTTTCAACGGATTGAAGGGTACAGGCAAGACTATCGCCGCCAAACAGCTTTGCAACAGGCTGGGGCTGCCCACCATAGTCGTTTCGAAGCCTGTTGACGGACTGCTGGAATTCATCCAGGCGCTCAATTTCGAAGCCGCCGTCCTCATAGATGAGGCAGAAAAGACTTTTGACGAAGAGTCGGAGATCCTGCTGAAAATGATTGACGGAGTGTACAACCACCGCAGGAAACTGTACATCCTGACAACGAACGAACTCACGCTGGATGACAACCTTATCGGCCGTCCGGGCCGTATCCGGTATGTAAAGCAGTTCGGGAATCTTGAGCTCGATGTCATCAATGAGGTAATAGAGGATACCCTGGAGGACAAGTCATTGGCCGACGGACTGATAAAGCTGGTAAACAGCCTTGAGATTTCGACCATTGACATCTTGAAATCCCTTATTGAAGAATGCAATATCACAGGGCGGATTCCGGATCCGAATCTGTTCAACGTGCCTCTGTCGAAACTCAAGTTGCGACTGCTGCGCTTCAATGATCTGGACGAAGGCCGCTTTGAGGATGTAGAAAAGTTCATTGTCGAGAATAAGCCGGAGTCAATGCCGATTGAACAATGGATAGGTCAAAGGAGAGATGACGGCAATGATGACAGTACCTGGAAAAGTTTCATTGAGAAGGAATTCAAATGTGACATCAGTAAGGAATCTGTCTCTTCTCGAGATAACGTTGTCATAAAAGGAGGAAAACTCGGGTATCATAAGGTAACTGCTGAACCGGATAAGTATGGCATCTTCACCTGGGAGTGCTATGGTGATGAGGAACTGCTGTACTACATAGGTTTCACTGACAGGCCGTCCTTGTACTGATGCCACTTTTTGGCGGAACGGGTAAATACCTTTTCCGCCAGGCAAAAAGAATAATCGAAATTAAACTGAATATGAATAGGAACAACAAAAACGCGGTTAACAATACCGGTGTGAAGAAACAGTATCGTTGGATCAATGACATTGAGCCTGTCTTCATGGAAGACTCCAAGCGCAATTATGGCCACCGTACCTGGGCCAATGCGGAATGGTCTGACATTACTTTGGCATTGGCCGTGGACATGGACTCTCCTGGTGAGATTACCACCAGGAAGGCTGCGGGAGACAGATATGTCGGTTTTACGATTCCGACGGACCTGTCGGAAAGGTGTCTGTCCAGCCTTGCGGAAGCGATAACGAAGCGGATAAGAAAGCATCCGAACTTCAAGACGGATGAGCTGAAACTCAATATTGCCGGAAACAGTCAGATTACTCTTGACAAGTACTGCATCCGGACCTCCGAAATCAGGGAGCTTCTGAAACTTGTATTGCTCGACCTGGCGGACTCGGGTGTCAAGTTCTCCATGATCCGCTCGGGCGGCCAGACAGGCGTCGATGAAGCGGGGATCCAGGCTGCACAGGATGCAGGATTGAAATGCAGCATCCTCGCACCGAAGGGCTTCAGAATGCACAGAGAGCCGGGCATAGAACTCGAAGGCCGGTCCTTGTTCGTGAAAAGATTCCGTGAAGAGGTCCCGAATGATTCTGAATAGTTGTCATTGGCCAGTTGGAGGAACATATGAAACAAGTGGAAACAATTACTCCTGAACAGTTCAAGGAATATCTCTCTAAAATACCGCTGACTGAATCAAGTACATATCCAAGGGCTGTACGAGTTGATTGTTCTTTAGAAGAAGAATTAGCAAGAGGATGTGTATTGGCAGAAGATTTTTTGAATAAAATGCGGAAGAAATATGGAATCCATTGAAAAATCATTATGCCAAGATGAAGTGATAAATGGCATTAGGGTGCTCTCTCTTTTTCAACTGAAAGATGGCGTTCTTCAGGAAGGAGGTGGCAATCCGGTGTTGCAGGCATTGAAAAATGAAGATAGCCGTCAATTGAGTGACCCTGAGTTCTTACGGAAAAGGGCTGATGCAATAGCCGACAGGCTTTTTGAGACGAACGGAGGCTCGGATGTGACCATCATGATACCATTTGACAACAATTTGGACGCGTGTTTGGCGAATGTGATGGCTGTAAGATGTACAAATCCATTGTTTGTTCCTGACGTTATGGTGAACATGTCGTCGGAGGAGGTGGATAATTATGTCTACGAAGAGGACTCGTATTTCAGGCAATATTATGGAAATGAATTTCTTGCAAATTATAGAAAGTTCAGACAGTACTGCTCGGAAATGGACAATGGCTTCCAATTCCGCAAAGTCGGCGATGTTGAAATGAGATGTGTGATTGGAAGCACAGTTAGGGCAGAGGATTCATTTTACGGCTCATTTATAGACGCTGTCAATGATAAGAATGTTGTTATCGTGGATACCAGTATCACTCTTGTGCGGATGTTGGAGGAATCCTGTTCCTTGATAAGGGAACATTATTTACCCAAATCCATCTCGGTAATAACTCTATTCTTTCCGCGATGCAGTGATGATGGGGCAGCATTGTCCGGTCCGAGCTCTTTACGATAAGACTTTATGTTAGTGGTGTAGATAAAGGAACGTAACAATGGTAAATAAAACAGAATATCAAGATAAGCGCGAACTGGTCACAAATTGCGACCAGTTGCAAGATAATGAAGGAGATGTTGAATTCCGCAAGCGGCTTGCAGAAGGACTCCGCAACGGAACTTTTATGACGGCTGATGAATTCTGCCGAAAGCTGGATACATTGAAAGACTCATTAGTGAATAGGCACAGGAAGAGCCGTCACTCTTCAGGGAATATTTCGCGATAAGACCAGGCACTCCGGTATGCAAGCCAGGTATCGCAGATGGCGAAGGACTTGTTGAAGGCAAGATGGCCTGTCGAAGTTATGGCTGCCCAGATATTTTCAAGAGTGTTATCGGGAAAACCTGCCTGCATTCCACCGGACATGAATCTGGCTCCCAATTCATTCAGGACTGCAACTTGATGCTTGCCGACAGCCTTCCGCAGCCTGTCAGCCTCTCCATGCGTGAAACCGCCAATCCTCTCAACTATTTCCATTATCTGCTCATGATAGACTATGATGCCATAAGTTTCGCCGAGAATATCTTTCAGTTCAGGGGTCATGAAGTCAACGGGTGTTTGACCGTGTTTCCTGCTGATGAGATCCGGAATTAAATCCTTGATTACTGGTCGGTACATTGCTTCCATCGCAACCAGGTCAGATATCCTGTCCGGCTTCAATGCGCGGAGCTTCTCCCTCATTCCCTCGGAATGGAAATGGTGAATATCGGATGTCTTGCCCGCAGCAAAAAGAGCGTAGGTCTGTTCGTCATCGAGTGGAATATCATCACTGTCAATGAAAATTCCCCTCTTTTCACGAACTTGCAGTGCTGTCTCTTTGATTACATCAAGGATTTCTCTGCCATAAATATCCAGTTTCAGGATACCGAAGTTTCCGACGTCATCTTTTGAATACTGGGAAGCAAGCACTGCCTTTGTGGAATTTCTGAATCTGTCCCTGTCTATTGTCATAGGGATTTGTTCGGCCAGCGGACCAATACCTATTAGAATCCCGCAGACATGCACGCCAGTATCGCGATTTGTCCCTTCCAACATGGCTGCCGTATCATAAGCTTCGCGAATTCTGGCATTGTCCGAGCATTTCCGGGTTATGTAATCGTCATTGCAGCGATAATGCAGTAGCGTATGCGAACCATAGCTATAGTATCCGTTCTTGTGCCTTATCAGACTGAGGATATGATTAACGATCCGGACATCGGCCCCGTACACTTCAGCACATTCCTTGAACGCGGTAGTGTATGGATACAGACCTTGAGCTGAAACGTACGAAACGGCCTCGGCGCCATATTTTGTTTTCAGGTGTTCCACAATCCTGTCCTTGTCTCTGGACGCGCACTCGAATCTCATACCGGTATCCGGAAATGAAATGCTGTCCGGATTCAGGAACCGTTCAAAAAGAAGCTTGTGCCTGAGGGGATCTACTCCTGTAATCCCCAGGCAGTAATTGACAATACTGCCTGCAGCCGGTCCTCGTCCTGAACCTACAGCGCGGCCTTCACTACGGGTCCAATCAACCAATTCCTTCCATAGGAGGAAGTAATTCTCACAGTTGTTCTTTCCTATGGCATCAAGTTCCCGGACAATCCTCGAATTCACTTCGTCGTCAAGTTTTCCATATCTTGAAATGGCTCCATCATATACCTTCTTGCGGAGTTCGCTCTTGGGGTCATCCGATAAAGATGGAATCACAGGATCGGCATAGATTGAATAGCGTTCAACTTTGTCCAGAATTTCCTGCGTGTTGTCGATTGCCTCAGGATGTGAGCCGAACATTCGCCTCATCTCTGATTCGCTGCGGAGAAACTCCATGTGCGAGTACCTGAGCCTGTCGGCATCATTCACCTTTTTGCCTGTGGAAATGCACAGGCGCGTATCCTGGGCGATGGCGTCTTCTCTATTGACAAAGTGGACATCGTTCGATGCTATAACCTTGATTCCGAATTCCTTACTGAGCGCGAATAATCCTTGCCTTGCCTTCTTTTGTGCTGTGGCCAATTCTCTGTTGGCTGATTTGAACACCTCCTGATTGTCGAATCCGCTTAGAGACACGTCAGAATCAGCCTCGTGATTCCAGACCTCCAGATAGAAATCCTCTCCGAATACTCGCCGATACCACGATGCGGCTTCACGGGCTTTATCAAAATCATTGTCCAGCAGCGCCTGAGGTATCTCTCCTCCGATACAGGCTGATGTGCAGATCAGACCCTCGTGATACTGCTCCAGCAATTTATGGCTGATTCTTGGGCGGCTGTACAGTCCGTCTGTGTTCGCTATTGAACACAGTCTCACAAGATTGTAATATCCGGTCTTGTTCTTGGCGAGGAGGATGATGTGAAAAGTTCCTTTCTTTTTTATCGTACAGTCAAAATGGTCAGTGATGTAGCATTCGCAGCCGATGATGGGCTTGACGTCTTGGTAATTCCTGGCCGTTTTCAGAAATTCGGGCACTCCGGCCATCGTTCCGTGGTCGGTGATGGCCAGGCCTGACATTTTCAGTTGGTTTGCCCTCTCAAACAATTCCGGGATCTTTGCGATTCCGTCAAACAAAGAATAATCCGTGTGTACATGAAGATGTGTATATGACATGATCCAATATTTTTCTCAGCTGCAAACTTATCCATACAGTCAGCCAAAAAACAGCAGAAGCATTTTTTTTGTTCATTATTTTTGCTTCTGCCACTTTATTGCCGAAGATGTCGTTATCTTTGCAATCAGTTATGGGAAAGACTTATTTCAAATCTTATATTTGGCTGCTGGAAATGCTTCAAAGCCGCGGCCCGATGACGCTAAGGCAATTGCAAGAGCTTTGGCGGCAAAGTTCAATCAATGAAGAGAAGAAGAATCTTGCTCCAAGGACCTTTGCCAATCACATTGCGTCCATTGCGGATGTCTTCGGCATTGATATAGTCTGTGACCGCAGGACGAACAAGTACAGTATCGATAATGAGGGAGACATTGGAGGCGATCCCATCCGTACGTGGATGCTGGATGTGTTGAGCATGAACAGCCTGCTCAGCGAAAGTGCCGGTCTTCGTGACAGGGTCTTCTTCGAGGATGTTCCGTCCGGACGCAAATATCTTGCAGTCATTATTCAGGCCATACGCGACTGCAAGAAAGTGAAAGCCAGGTATAAGAGTTACCGTAAAGATTCAGAAGAGACACTGGTGCTCGAGCCCTACTTCTTGAAGGAGTTCAAGCGCAGATGGTATCTATATGCTTATAAAGGAGACTCAGATGGACCTCATATGTTGGCTCTTGACAGGATGCTTGAGGTACAGCTGCTCCCCGACAGTTTCAAGTTGCCAAAGAAGTTCTCGGCTGCAGATTACTTCCTCGGGATCTACGGTACGCGTGTGTACCCGAATATGAAGAAGGAGAAGGTGCTGCTGAAAGTGTCGCCGATGCAGTCGCACTACTTCCGTTCCCTGCCGCTTCACGCCAGTCAGAAGGAGCTGGAGACCCACGATGACTACAGCATTTTCTCCTATGATGTCACCATCGACTTTGACTTCCGGCAGGACGTGCTGTCTTTTGGGAGTGACGTGGAAGTCCTGTCTCCGGAAGTGCTCAGGAGGCAGATGGCAGAAATAGCAAACAATCTTTCAAAGAAATATGGATATGAACAGACTAAAGAAGCGATTGATTGAATTCAATAAAGGCAATGAGGTGATCGGCCTTATCTGCCAACCGACTGAAGAACAGAGGAAGGCTCTCAGTAAAGGAAGCGGCAATCCTGATTCTGAAATGGAACAGGTGAACTCTTCTGCAGGTTTGGCCGTCAATTATTGGAGGGCATACGAATTGTGCCATCCGGATTCCTCGGTGGAGTTTGAATGGAAAAAGCAAAAACCTCTAAAACGTGGCATTCCGGCAAATATCGATGTCGTGGTGAGAGAAAAAGACAGAATGACGTTCATAGAGTCGAAGTTCCTGGAGCCTTATTATTCCAGGAATGCTCCATTGGCGAAGTCGTATGTGGAGCCTGACAAGTATTCTGAAGAGACCGGCCCCGCAGAACCATGGGTGGAACTTTTTTCTGAAGCCAAAAATTTCAAGATCTACAATGTGGTTCAGCTATGCAGGCATCTTCTGGCCATCTACAAGGATATGATGATAACGCCAGAGGATTATGTCCAGAAAACAGTCACACTTCTCAGCGTGACCTGGGAAATGACAGATGCGTTTCTAAATGATTATTTTACGGATAAGGAAAAAGCAGGATTGGCCGAACGTACCAAACGTATCTCAGAGGAATCTGCCAGGTGCCATAAACTCCTTAATGATTTTATATCAAATAATCTTGGGGTAAGCAACCTTCGCTTTGATGTCAAAAAATACAATGACATTATTGGGCTGGTGTCAGAGTTCCCGGAATACGAAAAGCTTAGGAATCAGTATTTTCTCTAGCAATGCAGTTTTGTCATAAAGGGTACACTGTCTTCGCCTTCTCCGACACGTGCGGTCATCATCGAAACCTCAAGGTGCCGGAGAATGCAGATGTCGTCATTTGTGCCGGAAATGCTGTGGAAGATGAACTGAAAGGCGGAGAATATGACGACTTCATTGAATGGTTCGCCGGTTTGCCGGCTAAATGGAAACTGTTCATTCCTGGCACTTGTGAAATGTCCTTTAGCATGGGCCAATGTGATGAAATAGTCCGGAAGATGTCAGCTAAGGGCATCACTTGCCTGCAGGATGCCGTAGAAGATTGCGATGGGATCATCATCGGTGCCATATCAGGTAATTTAAAGATTGCTGATGATGATATTCCGACTGACCTGGATATGCTTGTAACCCATTGTCCTCCCTACGGAATTCTGGATGATGGTCTTGGCAGTCCTGATATTCTCAGGTTCGTCCTAAAGTCCAAGCCATTGTATCATCTCTTTGGTCATGTACGTGTGACAGAGGGGCAGTCCTTGCGACGTGGACAGACGTTCTATGAAAATGCAAGTTGCTTTTTCAGAGCGTCCGTCCCCCGTTTGCAGGGCCCGGCCGGAAAATTCCTGCCCGGTATCTGCCGATGGATAAAGAATGGTGAGCTTGTATTGGATTCTGAACGCGCCTGTGAGATTTTGAACATTTTTCTTCATATCCTGGAATATCATCCGGCATTTTACTTTTTCGATGAAGATTTCAATGGACAGAGCCGCGAATTCCTGGAATCGTCCCTCAATCTTGAACCGGGTGACAACGATTATCACAGGCCTGGTAATGTTTTCTACGAGGCGGTCCGCATGAATAGTTATGAGGACGTCCGTGAATATGCGGACTATGCTCCTGACTGGTGTATAATCATTTCTGAAGAAGCCTACAAGGAGCATACTGACAATGGTGAAAATGTATTCTATTTTCTTTTGCGCTCCGATATGCAGAACGTTCCGAGATTGCCGGGAAAGGCGTTTCCCAAAGACGAATACGGTCTTTCCCTGATGGCAGTCTGCGTAACACTCGAAGGCGGAATCTCATCTATAACTTCACGCTGGAATTATGGAGATGATCAGGATTGTTTCTTGACTTTGTCGGAACTGGAGCTGCTGGTGGGAAGAAAAATAATTGACCAGATGTTGACGTTACAGCAATGATGAATTGTTCAGCATCTCTATCACCTTTGGCAAAGGGAAGGCGTCTTCCCTTACAGGATATTGGGCATGTCCTTCAATGTAGGCCCTCAGTTTGCTGCCGAAGCTGCCGCCCTTGAAGGAACGTGTATGTCCGTCTTTCAGGTTTATGGCCGTGTTGAAGGTCGCGCCGCTAAAAATGCTGCCGCCAAAGCTGACGATTATCGAATCCTTGCAGCGGAACAGGTCCGGATGGCTTTCGACAGCCTTCAGGAATCCTCCGACAGTTGCCCGTTTGCCGTTGAAATACGCGGTTCCTGTCAATGCGGAAGCCATCCTTGGGTTTGCCCAGATTTCATTGCGCTTCTCATACAGGAAGCCTGCGTTCCTGAAGAAAAGACCGGATGTGCAAGGCCGGAGAATCATTTCGTACATTTCCCGGATCGCGGCCATAATCTTCTCTGACTTCTCATGGTCCATGCTTCCGTCGGCATCCATGTAGGTGGATTTGTTCAGTTCTATCATCAATGACGGGTAGCCGAAACGTGTCTTTGGGGCATACGAGTTGGAGTAAGGCTTGTTGAATGCCGTTTTATATCCTCGCGACCTGAACATTGATTCTATTTGTGACAACAGGTCTTTATCCGGCATGCTCCAGTCATCGTTGAAGCCGATGCAAACTTCCACGTCTGACAGGTCGGAAGGAAACGAATGGCAGTCTATCAGTATTGAAGACGGCGTCAGCTCCTTGATGACGGCAGTCTTGTGCCCAAGGTAATATGACCTGTAGATGATTTCTGTTCCGGTAATGTTCCGCCCGATTCCTTCGAAAGATGAATAGACGATGCCATGACCGATTTTTTCCAGCGGATCGTTTTCCAGACGCTCCACATCGCAGAAGAATCTTGACCAGGGGAAGGTGACCGGATGAATGCGGGGATCCATGGATGAGGCCATCCCGAACAAGCGGTCCGTCCCCCAATCGGTCCAGCGCTGGATATGCACATCGATTCCGTTTTCCCATCCGTCTTTTGCCGTGCCGGGAAACTCCGATGAAGAATGGGGAATGTTAAGTACAATGCTGTCAATCATTTGCCATAATTTTT
>CAKUTA010000028.1 GCA_934691625.1 uncultured Bacteroidales bacterium
TTGGAGCCGGAGGCGATGAAATGTCCCTTCCCCGAGGGGAGGGATTTAGGGTGAGGGTAACGTGGACAAGGTGCGAGGGCCCAGGACATAGTGGCAAGAAGACTGCTTTGAACATTGGTAAGCCTCCCGCGAATTAAGAAGTCAAATAAATAGGAGTAGGATGGAACTATACGAATATGCAAGACCGGATCTGCTGACCGGCAAGAAAATACTATATCTCCACGGATTCGCCTCCAGCGGGCAGAACGGAACAGTCAAGACCATGGGAGTGCTGCTCCCTGAAACGGAAATCATTGCCCCGGACATACCTGTCGAGCCAAAGGAAGCGATGACGATGCTCGAGGAGCTATGCGCAAATGAGCAGCCGGACCTCATCATAGGCGCCTCCATGGGAGCAATGTATGCCGAGCTGCTGCGCGGATTCTGGCGCATCCTCGTAAATCCTGCATTCATGCTGGCCGACACAATCCTGAAGAATAATGGACTTGGACGCCAGGAATTCCATAATCCAAGGCGCGACGGCCAGACCTCATTCCTCGTGAACAAGGGGCTTCTGGAATCATTCCGTGAAGTTTCATCGCACAACTTCGAAGGATTACCTAACAATGCCGACGACCAGGACGGCTTCGGAGCATACAGCGATGAGCAGAAACATGTCTATGGACTGTTCGGCACCCATGACGAACTTGTCACCGGAACATTCGAGCTGTTCTCCAGGCATTACCCTAACGCAATCCATTTCGACGGAAGCCATTACCTGGATGACAGCGTATTCCTGCACTCGGTACTCCCTGTGATAGAGCGCATTGACGACATACAGGAGAAGCGGAGCAAGCCCGTGATGCTCATTTCATTGACAGACACATTGATGGACGTCAGAAACGGAGAAGCCCACGGACTGAGAACTGAGGATATGGAGCCATACGGCAGCGCTGTCAAGGCATTTGCCGGACTGTCAAGGCATTATACCCCTTATGTTCTGATATCAAATTCCTTCAATGAGCCTGAACGCCTCCCCGCATTGTTCAGATGGGTGGAGAAAAAGCTTGGAGTCCCTGCATGGAACAGGATACTAGTGTCGAACAAGAAGGACATGCTGCTTGGCGACTATCTTATAGACCGCTATCCGGAACGGCTCTCCACAAGTGATTTCATGGGCACCGTCCTCCATTTCGGCGAAGAGCCGTTCAAGACATGGGAAGAAGTCCTGACGTATTTCGACAGGCTCGGCGGCCAGTAGCGTACCATGTGAGGATCTAATCCGCAATCCCTTATGAGAATCGATCCTCCGGGATAGGGCTGGGATCGGTAATTTTAACCCAATACATTATCAATCAGCATATTACAGCAGCACACCTATTTTTAAGAGATGCCAAGACCACTGTTTTTTCATAGGTCTTGGCATCTGTATTTTTAAGTAACTTATTAATATTCAATCGCATAAATAATTTACTCAAATCCAGGATGGTCAGTCAAGGCACACCTCCACAGAATCTGCCACATCAGCATTCAGAACGCTTCAGAGATTTCATTATAGTAGGGCCGGAGAAACACCGCATAATTGTTAAGACGTAACTCATTAATCTACTGCAATTTATCATTGCTCTAAATAGTGCATACCGCGATTTTGAAAATCATCAACTAGCTAATAGTAAGCCAATTAACAGAATTTTCGCATCCTTCACCAAGAGTAAGTCTGAAGCATATAAGTCCGAAACACAAACCGCTTCTCTGAAGATTTTTCATTCGACTTTCAAGAAAATTTTGTAATTTAGTAAACCTGAAAAAATAATCTGCATCCTATTAAGAGAACATTTTCGGTAATAGCTTTATTTTCAAAGAAGAAGTGTACCGGTGGCACATGACTGATGAGAAAAGAGAGATAGGTCGAAAAGATTCCTTAAGATGCGGCTAGTTATTTTTTGAAGGTTACTTAGAAAATGTTTCCGGAGATTAAGAAGCTGTTTTGAAATGATCGTCTGAAAGTTTGATAGGAAAAAACTTCAGGTTCGACCGGAGATTCGGGGAAGATAGCAGAGCCTATCTGACCTGAGAACTCGGGATGAAGATGAAGGAATTTGTAAACTGAAAAAACAAGTTGCTTCAGATTAAGAGAAAATTTTCGAGGATAACTCTATTTCCCAAGAAGGAGTGTGCCGGTGGCACATGACTGATGAGAAAAGAGAGACAGGTCGAAATGATTCCTGCCGAAAAGATTCCTTAAGATGCGGCTAGTTATTTTTGAAGGTTACTTACCTCAAACAACTTTTCAATTATTTCAAAATAACTTTAAACCGGAGAAAGACCAGATTAGTTCAGAAATGTCACTTCTTGTATATGACCTTGGAGCAGGAGTGGAAGCCTTTTCGACCAGAAAGGACTCTGTTCTTCCATACCCAGTAATCCAGCCGCATCAGACCCACTCCACAAATGTGGCAGTGATTGACAGGCCGGACTATACACGGGAAGAACTGGAAGGCATCGATGCCCTTGTCACGAATCTGCCTGGAGTGGCAATCGGAGTGAGGACTGCGGACTGCATTCCTGTACTGCTGTACGATCCTGTAAAGCGTGCAGTCGGAGCGGCGCACAGCGGATGGCGAGGCACCGTAAACAAGATTTCGGCGCAGGCTGTTCTGGCAATGATAAAGAATTACGGTAGCAAACCTTCTGACATCAAGGCTATTATAGGCCCCGGAATAGGTCCTGACAGCTTCCAGGTAGGTGAAGATGTTGCCAAGCTTTTCAAGGAATCAGGTTTCCCTGTCGAGAAGATATGGTCATTCCGCGGACCGCGCACAGAAGGAAGCATGGTAGGCGGGCATCACATTGACCTGTGGGAAGTATGCAGGATAACACTTACAGAGTGCGGGCTCATGGATTCAAATATCCAGACGGCAGGCATCTGCACATACGAGTCCACAGACTTCTACTCCGCCCGCCGCGAAGGCTCCTCTTGCGGCAGGATAATCAGCTCCATCAAGCTCATCTAGTGGCTTCCGGCATTACGGGAAGGATTTCCGCATACATCATGGCATATTGCAGAAAGAATTTGACTATATTTGAACCCTAGCGGAATCAATAATCATGGAAATCATCATTGGAATAATATCTGCCGCAGTGGCAGCCGCAATCACCTGGCTGATAGGCATAAAGATCAGGCGTACCGAAGAGAGCCGCTGGCAGGAAAAGCTTGACAACGCAGGAATACTTGCGGAGGGAGAGAAAGCGCGTCTGGAGTCGCTCCTGACCGCCGCCAAGGAAATGCAGGCCGCAGACAAGGAGCGCTATGAGACAATGCTGAAGTCATCATCAGACAGCTACGAAGCCCGCCTGACAGCAGCCGGAAATAATCTTCTGGAGGCGAGAAAAAATTATGAGTCAATGCTTTCAGAGATAAAGCAAAACAATGAGAAGGCTCTGGCGCAGCAGGTCGAGGCCATCAAGACTGAGATGACTGCACAGACGGAGGCTGTACTCAAGGCGCGTGAAGCAGAACTCGACAAGAAAGCCGAGGAAACGTTCAAGAACATCACAGGCTCGCTCGGGAAAGACCTGGAGGAAATGAAGAAATCCTTCAATGAGAACAAGAAAGCGCAGACAGAGTCTTCGGCGTCTCTGAAGGAACATCTGGAGAACGCTGTCAAGAACCTGAAGGAGCAGACAGCCAACATCGGAATGAAAGCCGACCATCTTGCTGACGCATTGAAAGGAAAGAACAAGATGCAGGGATGCTTCGGGGAAACCATCCTGGAGAATCTGCTTGTTGCGGAAGGATTCAGGGAAGGCATTGACTATGAAAGGGAGTCCACCCTTAGGGATGATACAGGACTGGTGATACCGAATGAGGACAGCGGAAAGCGGATGCGCCCTGATGTAATCATACATTTCCCGGACAGGACAGACGTGATCGTAGACTCCAAGGTGGACCTGAAAGCGCTTTCAGAATGGCATGATGCCACAGATGAGGCGGCAAGGAACGAGGCGGCACAGAGGAATCTCAAGGCAATCAGGGACCAGGTGGACAACCTCTCGAAAAAGGACTACAGCAGCTATATATCAGGAGACCGGAAAAGCCTTGGCTATGTGCTGATGTTTGTGCCGATATATGGTGCCCTCCAGCTTGCCAAGAGCCTGGATGCCAATATCTGGCGCGATGCTTTTCGCAAGAATGTCCTGATAACCACAGAAGAGACACTGGTGCCGTTCCTCAGGATGATACGCACAGCATGGTGCAATGTGGAACAGGTGCGGAACCAGCAGAACATCATCAATGCCGCAGAAGAGATGATCGCGAGGGTGTATGACCTGGCCACAGGCTATGCGAAGATAGGAAAGAAGCTGGATGAGGTCAGGACCGCATACGAGTTCTGCGACAGGAAGCTCAAGGACAGCGGGCAGAGTGTGATAGTCTCCGCTAACAAGGTCATCTCGTATGGTGTCAAGCCACGCGCCGGCAAGGAGAAGCTTCCTGCGCTCTACGGCACTGAAGGCTCGGATGCTTCCGCCGAAGAAGCATAAAAGGCATAGCCAGTATTGAGTATTAATAAGTTACAAATCCCAAATGTCAGCATCCGTGACTTTGGAATTTGTAATTATCTGATAATCAACGTTCGTTTGGATAGCTAGCTTGATTGTGGCGCGACAATGCCGAAAATGGGAGGGGTTCTCCTGGCAGTCTTGCATCCGTCTGGACGGCACCACAAGGCAGACGTTAACCACTTGATAATCAATAGTGATTTTTCGCATGGTGTGGATTTCAAGCTAAAAAAATAGTGCCATTCCCACACCACATTTTTATAACTCACTGAATATCAGAACAGTGCTATTTTCCAGCGTGGCACCGTCGAGCATTTTCCCTAGACCCCGCCGTAGAGCATTTCCGTATCCTGGACGAGGCCGAAAGCAGAATGATATCTGGCATCGTGGTATCGTACAGAACAAGACAGGGCAGGGGGGGCCGAAGTAAGCCCCTGAATCTTTCAATGCCAAGATAAAAGACTTCAGAACGCAGCTGAGAGGCATTCTGACGTAAGATACTTCCTTTCAGGCTGCAGAAAATCTATGCGTAATACACAGGAGTTTACCCCTGACCAGGTCTTCCACCTGCCCCGGCATGGGCTAAATGCAAGAAGCCGCTCCATGATGGAACGGCTTCTATTATTCCTGATGCAGAAGAATTTATTTCTGTCTGCTCTTGTATCTCTGATAGAACTTGTCGACACGTCCGGCTGTATCCACGAGCTTCACCTTGCCTGTGTAGAATGGGTGAGAGGTGTTGGAAATCTCGACTTTCACTACTGGGTACTCAACTCCATCGACCATCAGAGTCTCCTTAGTGGTGGCGCAAGAACGAGTGATGAATACTGTGTCATTTGACATATCCTTGAAAGCTACAAGACGGTAGTTTTCGGGATGAATTCCTTTCTTCATTTTCCTTAAAATTTAGTTTGTCCTCAGAAGCTGTTTTCAAGCTTCTTTTAAAAGTTTCTGAAATTGGAACGCAAATTTAGGCACAAAATTCCGTAAATACAAGCTATCCTATGAATTTTTCGGCCTTTTAGAAGCTGTTTTGAAATTATTATCTGAAGGTTTGAGGTGAAAAGACTTCAGGTTCGACCGGGGATTCGGGGAAGATAGCGGTGCCTATCTGACCTGAAAACCCGGGGAAGAAGATGAAGGAATTTGTAGCCTGAAAAAAACAACTTGCTTCAGAGCAAGAGAAGATTTTCGAGGATAACTCTATTTTCGAAGAAGGAGTGTGCCGGTGGCACATGACTGATGAAAAAAAGAGTCAGGCCGAAAAGCTTCCTTAAGATGAGGCCGGTTATTTTTTGAAGGTTACTTGCCCAAACAACTTCTCAATCATTTCCAAACAGATTCTTAGCCCAAAACGTGCTACTTCATCCGGTACGGCTGATCGTCATACAGCGTGAAGCGCTTCGCCTTGCGTATCCACTTCTGCTCCTCCTGCTTGACATACTCCTTGGCATCCTGGAATGAAATCTCTCCGGCAAGATATGCCGCCAGACGCTCATCCGCCAGCTTTCTGTAGAACTCGTCTGAAAGAGAGAACTCGGGATAAACATCCTTGAAGTAGCGTATCAGCTGCAATGTGTGAAGCAGCGAATGGTACTGGGCCCCAGGCTTGAGCATAATCTGGTATCCGAAGCACTTCTCCCCCGCATAGCGTCCCGCAGACGGCTTGAACGAGCACGGGCGCAGCAACACCCCGTCAGGAACCGGAAGCCTGTCATAAGGCCCATGCGTAATGAACGGTGCCCCGAAATACTCATAAGGCCTGGCAGTACCGATGGCAGGAGTGATGTTAGTGTTGTTCCACAGGCCTCCCCCGCTGTACATGTAGCATGTAAACATGCCAGGGATGTCGGATGCCGGTGCTATCGTCCACGGCAGCAGGTCCTTATTATAGTCCGAGGCCAATGCAGAAATCACATGGAGGGGATATTTCGCGCCGATTTCAGCATAGAACAGGTTGCACAGCTCGCCAAGTGTGAGACCATGCCTGTGGGCCACACGGGGAATGAACGCCTCGCACTCCCCTACCGGCACCGTCCCTTCCACGACACGCCCCGCAGGATTTATATGATCCACTATATATAATGCCGGCGGCTCATCAATCACCATGAGCAGCATCATGAGCCGGAACACGTCCTTGGTGTAGTTGAAGTACCTCGAGCCTGCGTCCTGGATTTCCACCACTATGGCATTAAGCCCCTTAAGAGACTCCGAGTCGAAATGTATATGGTTCGTGCCAGGCGTAAGCTCGGCATCCTCCGGCTGAAAAAGCCGTACCAGATTTCCTCTTTTCTCGAAAATCTGGTACATATAACGGTCGCTGCTCGTGTCCCAGCAGTTCTGGGTGCAGAAGCAGCCGACCTTCCCATCTACAAGAGCCTTGTCCAGCTGCTCCTCCAGCGGAGTCGTCCTGAAAGAAAACATCAGCGGCTATCCGTTAATTATCTTCTTCGCAACGCCGATGACTTCCTCGCCAAGCTTCACTGCATCCTCCTCGGTAGGAGCCTCGGAATAGATACGGATGATAGGCTCGGTATTGGACTTGCGCAGATGAACCCACTGGCGCCTGGCCTCGAAGCTGATCTTCACTCCGTCTATGTCATTGACATTCTCATTGGCATAGATCTTCTTCAGTTCAGACAGGATCTTGTCTATCATGGACTTGTCTGAAAGCTCGATCTTGTTCTTCGCGATATGGTATTCCGGATAAGTCTTCTTCAGCTCGGACACCTTCATCTTCTTGTGGGCAAGGTTCGAGAGGAACAGGGCAACTCCGACCATGGCATCACGTCCATAGTGGATTGCAGGATAGATCACGCCTCCATTGCCTTCACCTCCTATAATCGCGTCCTTCTCACGCATAAGCGTAGTCACATTGACCTCGCCGACCGCAGAAGCGAAATATTTGCCGCCGTGGCTTTCTGTAACATCGCGGAGAGCCCTGGATGATGAAAGGTTGGAAACCGTGACAAGGTTCTTGACCCCATCAGCCTCTGCCCTGGAAAGGACGTAGTCAGCGACACTGACCAACGTGTACTCCTCCACGAAAGGCTCACCGTTTTCACAGATGAAAGCAAGCCTGTCAACATCCGGATCAACAGAGATTCCAAGGTCAGCATGCTCCCTGACGACCGTTTCGCTCAGGTCAACGAGATTCTGCGGAAGAGGTTCAGGATTATGTGCAAAGTCGCCAGTAGGCTCGCAATTAAGTACGATGCACTTCACACCGAGGCGTTCAAGCAGTCTAGGCATGATGATGCCGCCGACAGAGTTGATAGCATCCAGCACCACTGTAAAACGGGCGTTTCTGACAGCCTCGGCATCTACCGCAGAAAGAGCCATCACGGCATCCAGGTGCTTGTCTGTGAAATCCTCGTCAGTGATGGTTCCAAGCTCATCTACTCCGCTGAAATCGAAGTCGTCAGATTCAGCACATTCCAGAACGGCCTGTCCTTCTGCAGCTGTAAGGAACTCGCCCATCTCGTTGAGAAGTTTCAATGCATTCCACTGCCTTGGATTATGTGATGCTGTAAGAATAAGTCCGCCGTCAGCGCCAGAGAGGATCACAGCCATCTCTGTAGTAGGTGTAGATGCGAAACCTGCCCGGATAACATCCACGCCGCAAGCCACAAGTGTACCGCATACAACATTCTCGACCATCTCACCTGACAGTCTGGCATCCTTGCCGACAACGACAGTATATCTCGCCCCGGCAGGCTTAGGCCTGCGCTCGCGGAGCTTTGTACAATATGCATAAACGAACTTGACAATGTCAACAGGTGTAAGAGCCTGCCCAGGTTTTCCTCCGATCGTTCCCCTGATACCGGAGATTGATTTTATTAGTGTCATATCTAGATGTTGTTTAAGTCAGCTAATTTAGCTGTTTCTCGCCCCATTGACAAATTTTATTTACATTTGCATGATATTTTTGATTACTTAATATAATGAAAGCGGTTCTTACAATATTGCTGCTCGTCACCTCCAACATTTTCATGACATTCGCATGGTACGGGCACCTGAAGTTTCAGGAGATGAAGATTTCCACAGGATGGCCTGTGTTCCTGGTCATATTGTTCTCATGGGGGCTAGCATTTTTCGAATATTGCGCACAGGTTCCGGCAAACCGTATAGGTTTTTCAGGCAACGGCGGTCCGTTCAACATCATGCAGCTGAAAGTCATCCAGGAGGCGATATCACTGGCCATCTTCACCATAATAGTCACCTTCCTGTTCAAGGGGCAGCCACTCCAGTGGAACCACATCGCGGCTTTCTTCTGCCTGATTCTGGCAGTGTTTTTCGTCTTTCTGAAATAAAAGCCTGTACATCAGAGCCTTGCATATCAAGTCTATCCCACCGCAAAAAAAGTTAC
The DNA here is from genome assembly GCA_934691625.1 of uncultured Bacteroidales bacterium. Taxonomy (GTDB): domain Bacteria; phylum Bacteroidota; class Bacteroidia; order Bacteroidales; family UBA932; genus Cryptobacteroides. Next base: position 8,909 of record CAKUTA010000028.1, read on the forward strand.
ACAGAAATTGCGGAAAAAATTTGGATTGTAAGGAAAAATGCCTACCTTTGCAATCCCAAACGACTGAACAAGTTATTCAAGGGTAACAAAACTAACTGCTGGGTTCGTATAACGGTTAGTACTCAAGATTCTCAATCTTGCAATATGGGTTCGATTCCCGTACCCAGTACGAAAAAGGGAGCTGGTCGATGACCAGCTCCCTTTTTTTGTATAAGTCTCTATGGACATAACTTTGAAAATATCACAAGACAGAATCGGGACAGCTGGGGTCAGGGGGAAAACCCTGTGTTTAGAATAACTGAAAAAGATGTACCTTTAGGCAAATATAGGTACAAGTATGG
>CAKUTA010000029.1 GCA_934691625.1 uncultured Bacteroidales bacterium
GAACAAGAGGCAAAAAGGAGTGGACTGGCAGTTCTCCGTGGGAGATGCCAGAACAAGGCTCAGGCACCTGTATCCCATAATTAAAATCCATGTTTAGATGTTACAGACTAATAGTCTGTCTCCTCAGCCATCTGTCGCCGGCGTGCATCTTCCTCAAAAATAGCCCTGTCCGCGGCATCTTCTTTTCTAAATCATTTCAAATTTTATAACTTTGCGGAAAATTCTAAAAAATGGCTTCTAAATACGAATGGCAATACTGCTCCCTCGGTGGGGCGATACGCGTGAAAATCGGATCTGGAGAGGATATTGCACATCTGGGGGAACTTGACCCGAAACTATGGACTGTGCTCAGCTGTCCTGTGGATGGACTGGAGTTTGACAGGCAGACACTGGAATTCCTGGATACGGAAAAGGACGGGAAGATAATGATCAGGGAGGTCGTGCAGGCTGCACAGTGGCTTACCTCTATAATAAAGGACAAGGATACGATCCTGAGGGGTGACAGCGTGCTCAGCCTGGACAACATTGACACGTCGTCGGATGCAGGCAGGAGGCTGTATGGCTCGGCGAGGCAGATCCTTGCGAACCTTGGCATTGACAAGAACGAGATCAGCGTGGCGGATGCTTCAGACTCGAGGAAGATTTTTTCCGGGACTCGGTTCAACGGCGATGGGGTGATACCTGCCACGGCGGCTGAAACTGATTCGCAGAGGCAGGTCATTGTGGATTGCATTGCCACATTCGGCTCCGCTGAGGACAGAAGCGGTGAACCTGGCGTCACGGGCGAGCTTCTGGATAAGTTCTATGCGGCATGTGCGAACTATGTCGCATGGGTGGACAGCGCGAATAATGAGGTTCTGCCTTACGGCGATGCCACTGCTGCCGCATATTCGGCTGTCAATGCGTTGAAAGACAAGGTGTCAGACTATTTCATGCGCTGCAGGCTTCTGGCGTTTGACCAGACGGTGGCTGATTCTGTCAATGTCGCTGTGGGCAGCATTGACGCAGTCGCCTCATGTCCTCTGGCAAAACCTTCTGAATCGGGAATCCTGCCGTTCAAGGGGATCAATCCTGCATGGCAGGCTGCGTTTGACAATGTGTATGCCCTCGTCCTGAAGGAAGAGTTCGCCGGCAAGGACGGAATCACTGAATCTGAATGGAATTCTGTCGTCGGCAAGTTCAATGCCTATGCGGCATGGCTGGCGGGCAAGAAGGGATGCGAGGTGGAGAGCCTCGGCATTGACAGGCTTCGCGCTATTCTGGCAGAGGACGGTCATGATGAACTGCTGGAACTTGTGAACATGGATATTGCTGTGAAGGCGGAGGCTGATTCCATTGACGAGGTGAAAAAGCTGATGCTCTATTACCGTGACTTCTATAGGATGCTGAAGAATTTTGTGCTCTTCTCGGATTTCTATTCCAGGGCTCCTGGTGTACGTGCGATGTTCGAGCTTGGACAGCTTTATATTGACCAGAGATGCTGTGACTTGTGTATCAGGGTTTCAGATATGTCCAAGCATGCCGATATGGCCGGGCTGAGCGGAATATTCCTGATATATTTCAAGTGTACGTCCAAGGTGCTCGGGCAGTCGATGGATGCTGTGGCTGTGATGACTGACGGCGACATTGATGACCTGCGTCCTGGAAAGAACGGCATCTTCTATGATCTTCAGGGACGTGACTGGGATGCCGTGATTACTAAGATTGTGGACAACCCTGTAAGTATCGGTCAGGCGTTCTGGTCTCCTTATAGAAAGGCGTGGGAGTTTTGTGTGGGAATTATAAACAAGTCGGCTGCTGATAAGGATGCCAAGATAACTGCGGATCTGCAGGCAAAAGTCCAGAGCGCTGCGACATCGGCTCCGGCCGGTGCGGATACTGCAGCAAAGCCCCAGGCATTTGATATTGCCAAGTTCGCAGGTATCTTTGCTGCTTTAGGTATGGCTGTCGGCTATATCGGCTCGTTCTTCACTTCGCTTGCCACCGGCATAAAGAACACTCCTCCGCTTCAGCTTATACTTGTGATCCTGGCCCTGATGCTTATCATTTCCGGTCCGTCATGCTTTATCGCATGGATGAAGCTCCGCAAGCGTAATCTGGGACCGATTCTCAACGCCAACGGGTGGGCGATCAACTCCAGGGTGCTTGTCAATATCCTGTTCGGCGGCAAGCTGACGACAGTGGCAAAGTATCCTAAGCTGAAGCTTGCCGACCCTTATGACTGTAAGACTCCAGCCTGGAAAATATGGCTTCCTACAGTGGTCGTTGTCCTGGTGATAGCTTTCGGGATTTTGTATTTTGCAGATTGCCTGAACTTTATCGGGCTGTATTCTCCGCTGCATAAGCCTGATGCGGAGGCGGTGAAGGCTGTGACTGATACTGTGAAGGAGTGTGGGGATTCGCTTTCGGTGAAATAGGGGAGCGCAGCAGCATTGCCTTTTCCTGGAACAGCATGGAAAATAAAAGTCTGCCTGATTTCTCGGGCAGACTTTTTTTATCTGATGAGGTTCAGGAATTCATTGCGGGTTCTGGCGGAGGTCAGGAACGCGCCGGAGAAAGCTGATGTCGTGGTTACGGCATTGGCCTTCTGGATTCCCCTTATCTGCATGCATGTGTGCGAGGCCTCGATGACAACGGCGACTCCGAGAGGGTTCAGAGAGCTCTGGATGCAGTCACGTATCTGAACTGTAAGCCGTTCTTGCACCTGGAGCCGGCGTGCGTAGGTCTCCACAACCCTGGCAATCTTGCTGAGCCCTGTGATTTTTCCGTTCGGGATGTAGGCGACATGCGCCTTACCGATGAACGGCAGCATGTGGTGCTCGCACATGGAGTACAGCTCAATATCTTTCACCAGGACCATCTGCCTGTATTCTTCATCGAAAATTGCGGAACGGATGATTTCCTCTCCGCTCTGGACATATCCTTTCGTCAGGAACTGAAGTGATTTCGCGACTCTTTCCGGGGTCTTGACCAGTCCTTCTCTCTCAGGGTCTTCACCCAGAAGCTTCAATATTGACTTGACATGAACAGCAATTTGTTCAGTAGTGTCCTTATCATAGATATCTTCAGAAATATATCCCATATACTACTAATCTTCGTGGCATGCCTGCCATTATGGTGCAACATTGGTTCATAAGTACACATCGCTCTGATTGTGGTACGATTTATGAACAGCTGCCGCTTCGTGGATGCGGCCTCCGATCTGGCTGCTTCCGCTGAACGGCTGTGCAAAAATAAGGAAAAAAAGTGCATTGTATAGAATTTTTGCATATATTTGCCGCCTGGGACGGGATGACATCTGCCCCTGAAAATATATAATGTAGATTAAAAGCCCGGACAATGCTGTGCGTCAGCTTATTAGCTCGTGCATGCGGTTCCGGATTAAAGGAGATTGGAATATGTATTGGACACTTGAACTAGCAAGCAGCCTGGACGATGCTCCATGGCCGGCATCTAAGGATGAACTTATCGATTACGCTAACCGCTCAGGTGCTCCCGAAGAGGTGATAGAGAATCTTCAGGAACTTGAAGACGACGGTGAAGTCTATGAAAGTATAGAGGATATCTGGCCGGACTACCCGACCAAGGATGACTTTTTCTTTAACGAGGAAGAGTATTAACCTATTATTGAAATATTATTGATTGATTTTCAATAATTTATGCTTGAAGCACTGGAAAGTCCCGGTGCTTTTTTCGTGCCGAAAATGCCCCTTTTTCGGGGTAAAAACAGGCTCAAACTACCCAATTACTATCCAATGAAATGGCAAATCTTCCTTGAAATAAGAGTAGTAAATGGAGCATAAACAAGACCGGAGAGAAGCCTGTCGCATGGGGCAGATTTCTCTCCGGATGTCTTGTGTGAGTGTTGTCTAAAAATGGAAGTTGAGCTTCTGCTCGACTGTCTTTTCAATGGTCGATGGCATCAGCGTGGCATAAACCTTCTCGGTGGTCAATACTGATGAATGTCCCATCAATGTCGATATTGTCTTCACATCTACTGTGTTGTTCAGAGCCAGTGTGGCAAATGTATGCCTGGCAATATGAAAGTGCAGCGGAAATGGCAGATGGATCTTGTCTCCCAGTGTATTCAAGGATATGTTTACTGTTCTGTTCTTTAAATTCAGTGTCTCTTTCAAGTTCTCACAATTACTAAGATCAAACTCATCACCGAGCAGGCCGAACACAAAATTGTCATTCCTGCCTTTCCATTTTTCAAGGATCTTCATCCCTTCATCTGGGATGGACAGGTTCAGTATCTTTGCATTTCGGGTGTGGTTCTTCACCTGTATATGGCGGATGGTTTTCTTGTCCAT
>CAKUTA010000030.1 GCA_934691625.1 uncultured Bacteroidales bacterium
CACGTCTTTTAAAGGACATTGGATTTTGAGTCCAACGCGTCTACCAATTCCGCCATTCGGGCATTCCGTGGAATCGGAATGACAAAGTTAGGACTTTTTGGCGAATTACCAAATTTTTTGCATGCCGATATGTCGAAAAGTTTTTTATGGGCCTTTCCTGTATAGTTTTATCAACATTTTTCAGTTAGATAGCACCTCGAATAAAATTCAAATAGCTTCTGGAAATGTTTGCACAGGTACTCGTACTGAATGGATTATCATGTGTGAATCCTGATAATGGACATTGACATAGGTTGGGAAATATCCTTCAAAAGGTTCGGCGATTTTCCAGAGATGTTGTGATGGTTTGCGTCGTAAAGGGATAAACTCGTCACGGTGCGCCTTGCGGTACTCACGCGACATTGAAGCATTGAACCTGACCACTTCCTCCACTTCCGGAGCCGTAGCGAAGCTCCTCTCACAAATCATCTGCCTTCTTCCGGAGTCTTGCCAGACCTTACGCGGAATGGAGATTTTCACGACACCGTCAGATGCGCCGCCGAACACATTGACATATATCCGATATTCGAGGGCACTGTCATGATACGGCTTGGAGTTTGTCTCGGCATCCTCCGAGATGGCCCAGACGGACATCTGCTCTGATTCCGACTTTCCAATGCTCTTGTACGTGAGTCGGTAATTGCCGTCACGTTTGATGTCTGCAATGAAATAGCCTCTCGGAGCACCGCAGCTTTGCAATGCGTAAGGCACTCCATCGGCATCCTTGACACCGCGCCACCAGCTTCCGCAAGCCGCTCCCACTATCAGTTCAGAAGCCGTCATCCCTTCGTCAGAATTCGAGATATAATCCCTTGATACATAATGCGTATGTCCGGAAACGAACAACATCTGGGACATGTTTGGGATCAGAGCCAGTACCGAATCCCTGCCTTTCATCTGGCTGAATGGTATATGTGTCGCCAGGATGGTCAATGCAGGAGCTCCCTTTTTGGCGGCACATGAGGCGATATCCAGGCTGCCGTCAATGGAGACGTGCATTACTGAGTCCAGCCAATGCTTTTGGGGCTCGGTGAACCCGCCCTCGTAGTCAGTCATTCCTCCGTCAGTCGCGCGGACATTGTTCATCAGAACGAACCGCACTTTGCCACTCACGAAAGTTGTATCGACATAGCCGACAATCTTGCGCCACGTGGCAAGGTCGCGATGTCGTCTTGCGTCAGTCTGAGAACCAGAAGCCGATTCTACCTGTATCGAGGCTTTCGGTCCGCGGTACACATCCCTATCGTGATTTCCAGGAATCATAAGGCATGGAAACGACAGAGAATCAATGACTCGCACAGATTCCGGCAGTAGAGTCATATTGTCGTTCACCAAGTCTCCTAAAAAGATGCACAGATCAATGTCCTTCCTCTTTGCGAGTTCACTATAAATAGACTTCCGCGCATATCCCATTTCGATAGTATTGTCCACCTGCGGATCACCGACAAAGGCGACCCGTAAGGGGCCGCCCGCCAGCATAGGAATGCAGGTAAATGCGAAAAATATCGCTACAAGCATCCGTCTTGTCATTACTCTGCAGTTGAGTAGAGAACGTACTTGGAAGAATCACCAACGGCTTCTATGTTAGCTACATAGCCCTTGCCATCCCCGGAGAAGCGGATTATGGTGAAGCTGCAACTTGAGGAAGAAAGTTTAGTATCTTCAGACCATGTCTTGGTTTTACCATCAATATGTCTTATGCATGCGAATCTGGCATCACCTTCAGATTTTGTATATGCGATGTATGGAACATCATTGCTGTCAAGACTGAATGAAGCTGATCTGCAGTCATCAATATTTATGTCAGTCTCACCTCCGATAAGAACCTGAGATTTTGTCTCCGGATTGATGCGGACGACTCCGATATTGTACACCTTTTCTGCAGAATAGTCCGCACCGGTCATCACATATATCTGACCATCAGAGGACAAGTCGAAGTCCAGAGCTCTGAGGTTCAATGTCGCTTTTGTCGCGCCATCAGCTTTCATGATTTCCTGGCTTTCCAGTACTGATGTCCAGTTCTCCTCAGAATACTTGTAGATAGATATTGTTGAGGTATTCTGATTGAAAACCATAAGATAACGTGCGTCCTGAATCGTCTTCCCAAGTACGCAGTAAGCATAATCACTGGCATTGCGCCCCTCGACTGCTATGCCGTTTGTCCAGGATGTCCCGTCGAAGTGGGCAAGATTAAGAGCTCGTTTGCCTACGAGGGTATTCTTTACATTGTTATATTGAGCGCACCAGATGTCATTTTCCGTCATTGGGAAGATTGCTACCGAAGAATTGGAAGAACCACCTGTCTGGAACAATGAGCCTGCCTCTCCTACATAGGATGCGCTGCTGCCCACTTTCATCACTGATTGTTTTTTGAGCGAACCATCATAAAATGAGACGAAAGGAGTCCCTTCCGGTGCGAAATCCAATGCGAAATATTTTGAATCGACTTCTGCCAGTGCTCCTGCGACATCTTTCAGTTCTGTCCCGTCCAGTTTGAAGAGATGCGGTTCTTTCCTCGTTGTCTGGTTGTCGCCTTCTGTAATCGTCCTTTCAACGGAACCTACGATATAAGGCACTCCATCTTTTTCATTGATTGTGAATGCAGGGTCTCCTTTAACTGAAACGGAAGTCTCCGCCACCTTTGCCCATTTTGCAGGCTCTGCAATCTTCACGGAAACAGTGTAGACCTTGTAATTATTCTTCAGGAAAACTACCAGGCGGACATCGGACGAGAAATCTATGGCCGTCTCGCCGCTCACTACTTCCTGTCCGTCAGGAGCATCGCTTTCATCTGCCTTGTTCACGGATGCGCCTTCAGTCGCTGTGAATTCAGCCACGAGGGATTTCAGCGCCTCTGGGTCAGTGCCATAAGGCAAGGTGAATGTCAGATTGTCGGAAGTTATGTTTTCCTCAATGTAGTCGGTTTTTAGGACTTCGGCATTGTCTTTTGCGTAAAATCCGAAGGATGAGAAGGACACAGGAATCACCTCGTCCTCTTTGTTCTTGTCGCAGGCGGTGAGGAGTGCTGCACTCGCGAGAGCCGCCAATAAAACTTTTGTGTTCATAACTCTAATTGTTAAGTCTGCCAGTCTGTCTAGCATTATTTATTATTTTGTCGTATATTTCTTTATCGTTAGGTTCTTCATCAGCTTGTCCGGCCCTGGATATCCAAGAGCCACGCCATCGGCGGACACCAGGCTGATAGTGACTGTGTTATCCTTTTCTGCGTCAATGTCGTGCGGCAGCCAGTCTATCTTTATCAC
>CAKUTA010000031.1 GCA_934691625.1 uncultured Bacteroidales bacterium
TTTTTGTATTGCTTTTTGACCCTGACAACACCGTAGGGCTAGCCCTACGGTGTTGCACTTCTATCTTGAATCTTCGCTTCTGATGCCGGAAACCTAGGCAGACGGAGAACATCCGCGAAATCAGAACTCGAATCCGAAAGAAAGTTTAGGCATCACCTGGACAGACGTGGAGAAGCCGTCATTGGAGACAAATATCGGCGATGCTATGCCAAGCAGCAGTCCTTTTCCTGATTTAAGCCCCCAGCTCCAGCCTACTGCCGGCTCGGCTATGGCTGCGACGGAGAACTTGAAGTCCCCGTCAGCATCTTTCTCATCCAGTGCCTGACATGCCCCGATCTTTACAGATACAAACGGGGTGTTCTTCCTGTTCATGATATAGAAGCTATATTCCGCGAACACGTATGCAAATGCCGGAGGCACATCGTCTATCGGCGCCAGGAATGCACCGGCTCCTCCTCCAAGATAATTATGGGAATCAAACATGTATCCATGCGAAGTCTCTATTCCCTGCCATACGAAATACTGGTTAGTATAGCTGACATTCCCTTTGTAGCCTTTCGCCCTGAAATCCGGAATCTGGGCATCAGCAACCAGCACAGCGGCCAGCATTGCCATAACCGTCAAGATAATCTTTTTCATAAAACATCCGTCCGTGATTTAGCCAGACAAATATATAGATGCCGGGGGGCAGAGAATGCTGCATCGCAAGGGGCAGATTTTCATGCGGAACCATACACTTTCGGACAGCAATAATTTGTTAACTTATTATGTTACAACTATTTAATGTTTTTCAAAATCGCCACAAGTGTTATTTTGAAAAACGTTAACATATTGACAACTAGCCGATTAACAGAAATCACACTTCCTCGACTTATACCATTTATCTGGTGCAAGCCTTAAGTGCACTAATCCCCGTTTCCGCGCCACCATACCCTCCAAGCAGGGTTATCACTCCGACAGCATCCGTATAGCATCTCTGACCGCCAGATCCTCGACACGGACATCACCGATATCATGGATAAGGACGAAATGCACAATGCCATTCTCCGCCTTCTTGTCCTTCTGCATTGCCCCTGAAAGGGATGCCGGAGGAAATGGGCAGGCGGTAGGAAGCCCGCAGCTGCGGAAGTCTGCTGCAAGCTTGTCTGCCAATGATTCCCCTCCCTCATAATAACGCTCCGACACCTTGGCTGCCATGATGATGCCCATGGCGACAGCTTCACCGTGAGATATGCCTCCGTGGAACGATGATGTGTGACCTTGTGCATCAGTCTGAAGCTTCTGCATTGACCAGCATTCCCATTCTATCGCATGGGCGAAGGTATGGCCGAGATTCAGCTTCCTGCGCTCCCCCTGCTCGAACTCGTCACGTTCCACCACGCCGGCCTTGATTTTCGCGGCAGCGCCTATAAGCGCTTCAAGCTCAACCGAGTGTTCAGCGATCGCCCGGCTGCTGTCAGGGCTTTCATGTATCCGCGAGAGCACAGACACGGCTTTCCCGTAGTTTCCGTCAAAGTTGTCGATAATAAAGGTCTTCAGAAGCTCAGCCGCGCCTGACAGGAAGTCACGGTATGGCAATGAGCCAAGCGCTTCCGGGCACACGTATGTGAATTCAGGCTGACGTATCACGCCAAGGATGTTCTTGTAGTTCTCGAAGTTCACTCCGGTCTTTCCGCCGATTGCAGCATCCACCTGGGACAGGAACGTTGTCGGAATATAGACAACATGCACGCCTCTCTTATATATGGCAGCGGCAAAGCCGGCCATATCTGTAGTTATGCCTCCTCCTATTGCAAGCACCAGGGCGTTGCGGTCCGCGCCGCTGCCCATCAGCCACCTGCAGATATCCAGGACGGTGGACATCGACTTGTTTTCCTCTGTGGCGTCGATATAGAAGACACCGCCGCTCAGCCTGGAGGCAAACGAATTATCCCGCACACCTTCTGCTGTTTTATAAGACAATGCTTCCGCGACTTTCTCTGCGAGGTGTGCGACATTCCTGTCCGCCACGATGTAGATAGATGGGTAATCATTCAGGCAGGGCACCACATCTGCGACCCTTCCGCCTGTTATTATTCTGCATTTCATGTCCTGTTTCATTGTGCAAAGTATTCATGCACCACGAAGATAAGAAGTTACCATGAATTTTCCTCGTGGAGTGTAAAGCGCTATCATTCAGTATAATAGATGAATTTCCACTCCGCATTCAGTGGAGTAGAAATCCACGTAACATATTATGTATAAGTAGTTTACATTCCACGACAAGAATCCTGGCTACCGCAGCAGTGATTTCAAATAATCTTCATCAACCACAGGCAGCGACACCTTCTCTCCGGAGTGGCGCAGCTCGCCAATCTGCCGGTTCATATCGTCCAGATTTCCTTTAAGTGTCTCATAAACAGACGCAGAGACATTGATTTCCTCCGGAGCCTTCAGGCTGCACACATAATTGCTGTCAATGAGCTGGACATGGCTGTAGAACCTGTACAGGGCGGCATAAGCCTTGTCTCGGTCCGCCTTCAGCGATGCTGAAGCTTTCGTGTCCGCAGCTGACAGCTCATCCGAAAGCCTATGGAAATCTACATCAATGTATTTCTCTGATTCCGCTAGCTTTACCGCTGCCGACAAGTCTTCATTTCCTTTAGTGGAGCGGCACATGCTGAAAGAGAGTACCAATGCGCCGAGCACTAGAATAATAAACAGCTGTTTCATAACTTGTAGTGTTTAAAAGGTTCTTCGCAAATGTAGATAAAAAACGTTATAACAAGAATATTTACAATAACCTTAGATTTGCAGAGTGGTTCACTGCACCAAGGTTGCAGTACAAAAGTAATAAATTTGTGTCAGAAATTAAAGT
>CAKUTA010000032.1 GCA_934691625.1 uncultured Bacteroidales bacterium
AAGAAGAAAGCATAAAAAAAGACAGGGATTTTTCCCTGTCTTTTCTACTTTACGATGACGATGTTAGGGACTCGGCGTGTTCCTACATGGTCAAACTTGTGATTGTCTGTCGGTTGGTTAAGCACGCCTGAGTCTGCGGTTCATATAGTTGTGGAGCCGCCACCGTCGAGATTGACCGCGTCCGTCTATGGTTACAAGATAGAAGTCGCCTCGTCCGTCCTTTCCGATAATTGTCCTTGGGTGGCGCACGTCGCTGAATCTCTTGTCGTCAGCGAACTTCTGCATCCTGCTTCCCTTGAACGCTACCTGCTGGATATTTATTGAAATTGTGGAGCTTCTCGGGAAGTATATTGTCTTTATATATAATAATATATGAATCTCTATCATTCCTGCATTGTTCATGAATGAGTCCTATGGCATGTCCAATTTCGTGTATGGCTGTGCCATGGATAAATGTTAAACTTGTTTTTTGTTCCCATTCTTTTATGGCTTTCAAAACTTTATCTTTGCCAGTAAAGTCATCGGCAAATGTATAATAGACTTTATTGTCTGACCAGTATTTTGTTTTGTCAGATATGCATCCTGCTTTTGTTCCAATAGTGTTGTTCTTCCGTTAACAAGATATCTCCTTGTAATAGCTAAACCGAGTCCTGAACGTTATCAAGGTATAGCTCTAGTTGTTGAAAAGAGCATTCTTCAATATTGCTGGTCAGTCGTGGAAGGTCTGATTGTTTCTTTTCCTTTGAAAGGATTTTCGATAAAGAGTATGTTATGGATGCTGCATCTAGAGGTGGATCTTGTATTTCATGAGCTTCTACTTCAATATTATACTCATATCCCTCCTGGTATGAAAATCCTTCAACAGATGCCTCTATACGCTCCCATATTGGATTACTATTACGTTTAATCCAATAGAATGTCTGACCATGTTCATTTTGAAGAATACTGGATCCGACAATCCAGGCCTCTTTCCAGGAATTCACATATTTCCCTGTGTTTTCATGGTTACACGCTGTAAGAAACAGCAGGCCGTATAGAATGATGGGTAGGGAAAATGTGTTGCAGATAATAGCTTTAGTTTTCATAAAGATGTGATTTTAATTTCACAGAGATATTCTTTTAAGAAAAAGAAACAAAATATGCTATGTACTTGTGCTCATTTTCCTGAAGGATGCGAAGGTATTCTGCGGGCTTGTTGGATTGCCACAGGGCTCCGAGGACTGCCGCGCCGCCGAAACCAAGTTCCTTAAGTTCCGGAATGTGTTCAGCGCTCACTCCGCCCAAGGCGCAGACCTTGCTGTCGATGATTCCGTCGTCAGCGGCCTTTCTCAGGTCAATGCGTGAGAACGCAGAGCCGTATCCCTCTTTAGAGATGCTGTCGTATATCGGGCTGAGGAACAGATAGTCACAGTTGGCTTTGTATTTCTGCACCTCGGCTATGCTGTGGCAGGAACGTGATACGGTCAGTCTCCTGGGGCCGGACCGCGGGCCTGTGTCTGCCGGAATGTCCGTGCCGATGAAATCCGGCACATCGGGGTTTCGCGAATTCAGGTGCACGCCGCCGACAGGAAATCTCCGCGCAAGGCCGTAGCAGTCGTGCAGGACAATGCGGCCGATATATTCCGGGTCAATGCCTTGCAGCCATTCCGCCAGCTGCTGTTCTGACGCTCCCGGTTTACGCAAATGAAGCTTTTCCAGGCCTTCCCGGAAAAGCTCATTCACAAGTGCGGTCTCGCCGTCGAAGAAAGATGGGCGAGTTATCACGATAATTCTCATCTTATGGCAGGTCAATGATATAAGACTCCATAGTCCTCAGGTCTATGCTCCAGACCTTTCCGATGAGCGGCTCACCGAATCCTGCAGCAATCTGAAGGACCTGGTTGGCTTCCACACTTCCCGTAATCGCTGGAGTGATACCAAGTACGGCCTTGCTTGGAGGAGTCATTGATGTCAATTCTTTTTCATCATACAGGTCTCTGTAGGAGTGCACCTTGCCGTGGGCGTCAGGCAGCCCGAAAACGGAAACCTGGCCGTTGAGACCCTGGATGCTGCCATAGACATAAGGCTTGCCCAGGCGGAGACAGCAGTCATTGATCAGAAAGCGAGTGGCGAAATTGTCGCACCCGTCCACGACAAGATCGTAGGCGGAGATGATATTATCAGCATTGTCCTCTGACAGAAAACAGTCATTGATCTGGATATCGACCTCCTTGTTGAGGCGGTGGAGACGCTGATACGCGCACTGGACCTTGCTCTGCCCTACTTCGTCCTCATTGTACAGAGTCTGGCGCTGGAGGTTGGATATGCTTACTTTGTCTGCATCGATGATTCCCAGGGTGCCTATGCCGGCTGCGGTGAGGTAGGTCGCTATCGGGGAGCCCAGGCCTCCTGCCCCTACAAGAAGAACTTTGGCAGAGGAGAGCTTTCTCTGGCCCTCCTCCCCAAGTTCCGGAAGCATCGTCTGTCTGGAATATCTTTCGGATGAATCCATAATGCTATTT
>CAKUTA010000033.1 GCA_934691625.1 uncultured Bacteroidales bacterium
ACTCAGTTCGTCGTAGTATCGTAGAGTGAATGTCAGCCGCTGCTTCCTTGGAAGCGAGTTTATGGCTTTCTGGAGATTTACTGCCTCGATGTCCTTCAGGTCAATGTACTCGTCTGTAAGCATTGACATAGCCTCTGCATTGTCCTCTATATTGACCGTTGGATGGCGCTTCTTAATGATCCGCAGAGCCTCATTCGTGGCTATCCGGTAGAGCCAAGCCTTGAATGAACGGCTGCGGTCATACTGGCTGAAAGAGCGGAATACCCTGATGAATGTCTCCTGAGTGGCATCCTGCGCATCCTCGCTGTTCACGGTGATTCTCCTGATGTGCCAGTAGATGGGCTCCTTGTACTCTTTAAGGAGCATGCGGAAGCCCACCTGAAGGTTCCATCCAAGCAGTCTCACTATGTTTTTCTCATTCATCAGCCAATGTGTAAACTATCTTCTTTCCCTGCGTCATTCTGACAAGCGGATACTGTCTGTCCAACGTGAAGGAGTCCAGCTCCGCCTCCGCGAACTTGCTGTCCAGTCCAGTGAACCCGCAGTATTTGCTGACCGAAAGATAGCCATTCTTCTGAATATATGCCACGGCCATCAGCTTGCGCTCCGGACGAGTGGTTCTGTTCACCGTGATGTTGCGTTCAATCTGTACCGTCCGGGCCGCTGGAACGACCGCTGCCGTATAGTATCTGTGATGTCTGCCGTAACATCCGCCGTGGCGATGTGGCCCACGGGCTTCTGCCGATGCGGGAACCGAAAGCATAAGCATTGCAGCCATTGCTGCCGTAAGTAATCCTGTTCTCATAATTTCAATGTCTTTAGATGTTGTTTTCTGAGACGTCTCGCTATATATACCCGGCAGGATGGCGAAAGTAAAAAGGGGAAAATGATTTTATTTGAATAATATGCGTGCTTGAGAATGTCAGGCGTTTGGTTTCTTAACAATTGTTATCATTGCAAGACATCCTGCCGCCTTGCATTTGCAAAAAAATTAAAGCGATGAAAACGATCAGCAATGTAAATGTGATGAAAGCCCTGAAGGTTTTCCATATCCTCTTCGGGATTATGTGGATTGGCGGAGTTATGGCATTGGTCAGTATTATGCTGGGCGTGCAGCCGCAGGGAGTGGAGCAGATGTATGCGGTGGCGAAGGATCATTTGGTGATAGACAAGTTTTTCCTTATTCCTGGCGGTGTAGGCATTGTCCTGACGGCTCTTGTATATTCCATATTTACGAAATGGGGATTCTTTAAAGCCAAGTGGGTAGGTGTGAAGTGGGTGTTGACCGTAGTGCTTGTCATCATCGGAAAGGTCTATATGGGCGTGATTATAGAGAAGAATATGGACTATGCGGCGATGATGCTGGCCGAGCCGCTACCGGCGGAGCCGTTTCTGACGAATGTCCGTAACGTAGCTATTGCCGGAATCGTTCAGTTGGTCGGGTTCGCCGCGATTTTGATTCTTTCGGTTATGAGACCGTGGGCTAAAAAGAAAAGTGCAGCTAAAGCCTCGCTCTGATTCGGCTGAGCGAGACGGGAGTGATTCCGAGATATGAGGCGATGTAGTGCTGCGGTATGCGCCTGACTATTTCCGGATTCTGTCGGAGGAGTTCCTCGTAGCGCAGCTGCGGGGTGTTACGGATGCGGGAGAGAAACAGCTGCTGGTAGGCGTGAAAGCGGTCTGCAAGCAGATTTTCATATTCATCGCGGAGGATGATGTCATTGGTTCGGATGATGTTTTTCAGCTCTTTGCCGTCTATTGCGAGGAGTTCGCTAGGCTCTATGCTTTCAAGCGAGAAGAGGCTTGGCGTTCCGTTGTGCAGGCTGTCGAACGATGCGACAATATCTCCAGGGAAGAAGAACTGGAATGTAATGTCCTTGCCGTCATTGTTGAATGCGAGGCGCAGACATCCGCTGCGGACGTAATAGATTTTGTCGGCTACTTTCCCTTCTTCGAGGATTATGCTCTTGGACGGAAACGACAATGCTGTCAGCGCGTCTTCCGGAAGATGCACCGATGACAGGAGTGCGGATATGTTTCCGATTGTGGCCATGATAATTATAACAGCATAAAGATAGTCAAAATATGCCAAACGAGGCGT
>CAKUTA010000034.1 GCA_934691625.1 uncultured Bacteroidales bacterium
AAGGAATTTACTTGACAAAAAAAAGAGGCCTCGGGCCTCTCCAGTGAAAATATCGGGAAAATTAGGTGTCAAACTTCAGGACGAGAATGAATATATACACATAAAGAGTTGTCCCTCGTTCTCGGTCTATATGCAAAGTAAGGTATCTTAAGGCTATAGGCTCCACTTCTTTAGCCTATGTATACAGTCTATTTATATTACAGTCCTATGGTAGTAAGCTATGAGTTACCTATGTGTTTAAGACTTGTGGCGGTCACGGTTGCTGGTCAGCTTCATTGCATAGGAACAAAATGATTCATTACTGCTCTCGCAAACTATAGAAAGGATATGCCACGATTTTACCCCAATACAAATTTTACGGATTGCTGGTCATCGGCCGGAAACATCACCTATTATCACAGGAACGGCGTCTGCTATTTCAGGAGCAAGGCTTATTCGGAGTTCAAAGGAACTGCCGGGCAATTAGAACAGAAACAAGTCCATCATCGAGCGATTCTTGCGTGGCAGAAGTTACCTTGCAAACAACAATTGAAGTGGAGACGGCTTGCCATAGGTGTCCCATCACATCGTCCACCGTTCGGGGACGGCAACCATATCAGCGGCTACAATCTGTTCGTGTCGGCCTATCACGGATTCGCGCAGTTGGGCAATGAACACATTCCTGTCCCGAGGCGATTTGAACCGTTCCCTATATTCAGTCTGGATTTTGTGAGCTGTTCGATGGGTTCTTTATTCGATATGGAACTGAGATTCAGATTGACAATGTGCGAAACGGATGAGCCGTCAAGATACCGGGTGCTCGGAAAGATCCAAATCGAGACTTCTGGTGTCGGGCGCAATCCAGGAATGATGAGAAACTATCTTTCGAAGTCCATTCCAACCGGAACAGTGTCTGGAATCATGTTCAATGTTCCTCGCAAAAGGTTCGACATCGATATGCTCCAACTGCACGTCAGATACTTGCTGCTGGACACAAAGACAGGGTACAGGTCGCAATATCACTCGCTGTCAGCATTGGCCACAATTCTGTAAGATGAATCCGCCTTATGGGCGTTGCTTGTGTCTGAATTACAGCAATATGAGGTATTGTGAGGTAAGCGGAACCATATCTGTTCCAATGGTTTATATTATATCTATCTTGGCTTCGGTTTTTAACGAGTCAAGAAGATGAAAGTTCTGCCGTCAATAGCGTTCAACGAGTTCAAGGGCTCCGCAGGAGATGTGACCGCGAGGGTGTCGAAAGGCCGCCAGGTCCTTTCGTCGCGCTGCCAGCATTCGCACGTAAAGACGGAATCACAGGCGGTCAGCAGGAATAGGCTTTCATCCATATCGAGGTCGTTCCGCAAGTTGAGCGACGGCCAGATGAGGGAATGGACGGTTCTCGCCGAGAGGATGAAAGGCATCTCGACGTTCGGCAAGGCGGCGGAGCTGACGGCGCACAATGCGTTCGTGCGGATCAATACCAATAGGGCGCTTGCCGGGATGCCGGCACTGGAGACGGCTCCGGTCTATACATCGGATGTCCCGGAGGTGGACTACGATGATTTCTGGGTTACGCCCGACAGGATCATATTCATTGGACTGAACCAACCATCGGAGCATCACAGGCTTGTGGTGAAGATGTCGCAGACCACAAGTACCGGAGTGTCTTCCGGATGGAACAGCATCGTCATCATCACTCCGGCGTTCTCTCCCGACTGGGGAGACGCGGACATCACCGAGGCATACATTGA